>NZ_CP025581.1:1280267-2560534 GCF_002865585.1 Nocardioides houyundeii
CCCTGATCTCGTTGATGTGGGCCAACAACGAGGTCGGGACCCTGCAGCCGGTCGACGAGGTGGTGCGGATCGCCGCCGAGCACGGCATCCCGGTGCACACCGACGCGGTGCAGGCCGTGGGCGCGGTCCCGGTCGACTTCGCGGCCAGTGGCGTCGACGCGCTCACCTTCACCGGTCACAAGCTCGGCGGCCCCTACGGCGTGGGCGCCCTGGTGGTACGCCGGGAGGTTCCGGTGACCGCCCTGCTGCACGGTGGGGGACAGGAGCGCGACATCCGCAGCGGCACCCTGAACCCGCCCGGCATCGCGGCGCTGGCCGCAGCGGTCCGGTCCGCGATCGAGCAGCAGCCCGCGCACGCCGCCCGGGTGGGGGCGCTGCGCGACGAGCTCGTGCGTCGGGTGCGCGAGGTGGTGCCGGACGCGCACCTGCACGGGGACCCCGGGCAGCGACTGCCGGGCAACGCCCACCTCGGCTTCCCCGACTGCGAGGGCGACTCGCTGCTGATGCTGCTCGACGCCCAGGGCATCGAGTGCTCGACCGGCTCCGCGTGCTCCGCCGGCGTGCCCCAGCCCTCCCACGTGCTGCTGGCGATGGGCTGCGACCCGGTGCAGGCCCGCCACTCGCTGCGCTTCTCCCTGGGCCACACCTCCACGGCATCCGACGTGGACGCCGCCGTGGCCGCGCTCGGGCCGGCCGTGGAACGGGCCCGCCTGGCCTACGGGAGAGCGCTGTGAAGGTGCTGGCCGCCATGTCCGGCGGGGTGGACTCCGCGGTGGCCGCGGCCCGGGCGGTGGACGCGGGGCACGAGGTGACCGGCGTGCACCTGGCGCTCTCGCGCAACCCGGCGTCGTACCGCACGGGTGCCCGGGGCTGCTGCACCATCGAGGACAGCAACGACGCCCGCCGTGCCGCGGACGTCATCGGCATCCCCTTCTACGTCTGGGACCTCAGCGAGCGGTTCCACGCCGACGTCGTCGAGGACTTCATGGACGAGTACGCCGCCGGCCGCACCCCCAATCCCTGCCTGCGCTGCAACGAGAAGATCAAGTTCGCCGCGGTGCTGGAGCGGGCGCTGGCGCTCGGCTTCGACGCGGTGGCCACCGGTCACTACGCCCAGCTCCGGACCGGGGAGGACGGCCTGATCGAGATGCACCGGGCCGTGGACCACGGCAAGGACCAGTCCTACGTGCTCGGGGTGCTGACCCAGCAGCAGCTCGCGCACTCGCTGTTCCCGCTCGGCGACTCCCGCAAGCCGGACGTGCGGCTGGAGGCCGGGCGCCGCGGGCTGCTGGTGGCCGACAAGCCCGACAGCCACGACATCTGCTTCGTCGCCGACGGCGACAACGCGGGGTGGCTGCGCGAGAAGCTGGCGGACCGGGCCCCGAGCTCGACCGGCACCTGGGGCGGCGACATCGTCGACGACGCCACCGGCGAGGTGCTGGGCACCCACGAGGGCACCTACGGGTTCACGATCGGTCAACGCAGAGGCCTGCGCCTGGGCCGGCCCGCACCGGACGGGAAGCCCCGTTTCGTGCTCGACATCGAGCCGGTCACCGGCAACGTCCGCGTCGGCGGTCGGGAGCGACTGGGGGTGGACCACGTCGACGGCGTCCGGGCGCGCTGGTGCGGCACGGTCCCGTCCCGGCTGGAGGGCACCGTGCAGCTGCGGGCACACGGCGCGGAGCACCGCGCCGTCGTCGAGACCGACGGCGAGACGGTCAGCATCGAGCTGGTCGACCCGGCCGAGGGCATCGCACCCGGGCAGGCGGCGGTCATCTACTCCGGCACCCGGGTCGTCGGGTCCGCGACCATCTCGGCCACCCGCCGGGTGAGCGTGTGAGCACCGCCACCGGCATCGGCTCCATGCCCGGCCCGGGCACCGACGACCCGGCACGGACGTACGCCGAGACGGTGCGCACGGTGCTCGGCGTGCTGGGGGAGCTGCCGTACGTTCCGGAGCTCCCCGGACGCGGAGCGGCGGCGACCATGACCGGTCGCGCGCTGGCCGTGGTCGAGGGACTCGGCGCCGACCTGCAGCCCGCCGGCTGGCGGCTCACCGACGCGGCGGGGGTGGACCTGCGCCGCGCCCGCTCCCTGCTGGCCCAGGACCTGGACACGGTCGAGGAGCTGGCCCAGGGCTACGTCGGCGACTTCAAGACCCAGCTGACCGGACCCTGGACCCTGGCGGCCACCGTGGAGAAGCACCGCGGCGACAAGGTGCTCTCCGACCACGGTGCCCGCCGTGACCTGGGGCAGGCGCTGGCCGAAGGGGTACGCGGGCACGTCGCGGACCTGCGACGTCGGCTCCCCGGTGTGGCGCGGCTCATCGTGCAGGTCGACGAGCCGGCGCTCACCGCCGTCCTGGAGGCCTCCGTGCCCACGGCCAGCGGCTTGGGCCGGCACCGCAAGGTCGACCTGCCCGAGGCGTCGGCGACGCTGACGGAGCTGCTCTCCGCCATCGCCGGGGCCGGAGCCGAGCCCTGGGTGCACAGCTGCGCGGCCCGGACGCCGCTGGACCTGCTGCGAGGGGCCGGGGCGCGCGGGCTGTCGGTGGACCTGGACCAGCTCGACGCCGCCGACCACGACCAGCTCGGCCAGGCGCTGGAGGCGGGGCTGGGCGTCGCCCTCGGCGTGGTCCCCACCGCCGAGCCCGCGCAGCCGGTCTCGGAGAAGGCGTCGGTCGAGCGGGTGCTGCGCTGGCTGGACATGCTCGGCTTCGGGCTGGACGAGGTCTCCACCCAGCTGGTGATCACCCCGTCCTGCGGGCTCGCGGGGGCCTCCCCGGCCTGGGCACGTCGTGCCCTGGAGCTGGCCGGAGCGACCGCCCGCGAGCTCAGCCACTGAGCTCAGCCACTGAGCTCGGCGACTGAGCTCGGCCACTGATCAGTGGACGCCGACCCCTTCGGGCCCGTCGGTGGCCAGCTCCTCGTGCTTGACGTCCAGCCCGATCCAGATCAGGACCGAGGAGACCACCGCCATCCCGGCGCCCACCAGGAAGGCCGTGGTGGCACCCTCGGTGAACGCCGTCAGCGACGCCAGCTCGGACACGGTGCTCTCGAACCGGGGTCCGAGCTGCTCGGCGAGACCGGCCCGGGTCGCGGCGTCGGCGATGCCCGGCGCGAGCTCCTCGCCGCGGTTGGTGGAGAAGTGCAGCGCGACGGTGCTGAGCGTGGCCAGGCCGAGCGCCCCTCCGACCTGCTGCATCGTGTTGAGCACCCCTGAGCCGATGCCGGAGTCGGCGGCCTGGACGTGGTGCACGGCGGTCAGGGTGAGCGGCACGAAGACCATGCCCATGCCCAGGGCCATCAGCACCACGAACGGCAGGATGTGGGTCCAGTAGTTGACGTCGGCCCCGAGCGCCTCGCCCTGCAGCACCGCCAGGGATGCCGACGGTGACTCGTGGACGCTGATCCGGGAGAACCCGAAGAGGGCACCCGCGGCCAACAGGGTGCCGGTGCCGGCGAGGTAGCGGGGATCCACCCGGCTGATCAGGCTGGAGGCGGTCATCGCCGAGATGATCATGGCGATGGAGAACGGCACGAACGCGAACCCGGCCTTGAGCGGGCTGTAGCCGACGACGTTCTGGATCAGCAGGCTGAGGAAGAAGAACATCGCGAACATCGCCGCGGGCATGATCATCATCGCCACGAAGCTGATCGCCCGGGTGCGGCTGCGGAAGATCCGGAACGGCAGCAGCGGGTGCTCCACGCGGGACTCGATCCCGATGAAGACCGCGAGCAGCACCACGCCCACGACCAGGCTGGCGATCGTCTGCCCGTCGCCCCAGCCGTAGGAGGCGTTCCCGGCGCGGGAGAGCCCGTAGACGATGCCGAGCAGGCCGGCGGTCCCGGTGATGGCGCCGGGGATGTCCAGCTCTCCGGCGTGACGCTCGGACTCCCGGAAGAAGCGGGGGGCGAGGAAGGCGGCGAGCAGCCCGATCGGCACCACGATCAGGAACGTGTACCGCCAGCCGGCGATGCCCAGCGGGTGGTCCAGGCCGGTCAGCCAGCCCCCGAGGATCAGGCCGATCGCGGCACCGATGCCCGACATGGCGGCGTACACGGCGAACGCCCGGTTGCGCTCCTTCCCGGCGGGGAAGGTGGTGGTGATCAGGGCCAGGGCGGCGGGGGAGGCCAGGGCCGCACCGAGTCCCTGGAAGCCGCGGGAGACCAGCAGCATCGCCTCGTTCTGCGCCAGGCCGCCGGTCAGCGAGGCGACCGCGAAGATCAGCACGCCGATGATGAAGATCAGGCGGCGGCCGAAGAGGTCGGCGAGCCGGCCACCGAGCAGCAGCAGTCCTCCGAACGCCAGCGCGTAGCCGGTGACGATCCAGGTGAGGTTGGCCGAGGTGATGTCGAGGTCGTCGCCGATGTAGGGCAACGCGATGTTGGCGATCGTGCTGTCGAGCACGACCATCAGCTGGGCCAGCGAGATGAGGACCAGGGCCCAGCGCAGGCGCCGGTGCTCCTGGGGTGTCACCTCTGGGGTGACGAGGGCTGTCTCAGCCATGGGAATCCTTCGGGTTCGGGGTCGGCGCGACGGCCGGGAGGATGATCTGGTCGATCACCCGGGAGATGAGCTCGGGGGTGGCTTCCTCGCCGAGCAGGAAGACGCGGTGCAGGACGATCCCGGGCAGCGCCGGGGCGACCAGCGAGACGTCGAGGTCGGGACGGGCCTCGCCCCGGGCGACGGCCCGTTCCAGGAGGGCCCCGGTCATCTTGATGCTGGGCGTGATGAAGTCGCGCCGGTAGATCTCGGCGAACTCCTCGTCACGACCCATCGCGGTCACGACCGCGGCGAGCAGTGCCAGGCCGCGGGGGTCGCGCAGCACGCCCATGCCGCAGTAGGCGGTGAGCAGGTCCTCGCGCAGGGTGCCGGTGTCGGGGAGCGGCGGCCTGGTCTTCTGGGAGCAGACCGCCTCGGCGACCAGAGCCGCCTTGCTGCTCCAGCGCCGGTAGAGCGTGGCCTTGCTGGCGCGGGCGGCGCTGGCGACCGCGTCCATCGTGAGGCGGTCGTAGCCGAGGTCGGCCAGGACGTCGAGGGTGGCCTGCAGGATCTCCTGCTCACGGTCCCCCTCGACCCGCGGCCGGGCGGCGGTGCCCTCCTCCGGTGCGTTCATCTGAGTCCTTCTCGTGAGGTGGATGAAACGAAACGGTTCCGTTCCATCCGAGAACGGTACGCCCGAAGCCCGGAGGGGACAAGCGGGTTTCACCGGCCCGTCCCGACCCGCCGGAGCGCGGGTGTCGGTGCGGCCCGGCAAACTAGGGTCATGAGCACGCCCGAGGTCACCCCCGCCACCCCGGATGCCCGCGACCGCCACCAGGCGCTCTCGGAGGAGATCGAGGACGCGCGCTGGCGCTACTACGTGCTGGACGCGCCCACCCTCGACGACGCCGACTTCGACCGGAGGATGCGTGAGCTCGAGGCGCTCGAGGAGACGCACCCGGAGCTGCGCACGCCCGACTCGCCCACCCAGAAGGTCGGCGGCGCGGTCTCCACCGAGTTCACCCCCGTCGACCACCTGCGGCCGATGGAGTCCCTCGACAACGCCTTCTCCTTCGAGGAGGTCCAGGCCTGGTACGCGCGTCTGGCCCGCGACGGGATCGCCGGGCCCGACCTGCTCTGCGAGCTCAAGGTGGACGGCCTGGCGATTAACATCCTCTACGAGCAGGGCCGGCTGGTCCGTGCGCTGACCCGCGGCGACGGCCGGACCGGCGAGGACGTCACCCCCAACGTCAAGACCATCGACTCGGTGCCGCACCGGCTCACCGGCACCGAGGAGTTCCCCGTCCCCGAGCTGGTCGAGGTGCGCGGAGAGGTGTTCCTCCCCGCCGAGGCCTTCGAGCGGCTCAACTCCGCGATGGCCGACGCCGGCAAGCCGCTGTTCGCCAACCCGCGCAACGCCGCGGCCGGCTCGCTGCGTCAGAAGGACCCCCGGGTCACGGCCACCCGGTCCCTGGGCATGGTCTGCCACGGGATCGGTGCTCGGCAGGGCTTCGAGCCGGCCACCCAGTCCGGCTCCTACGACGCCCTGCGTGCCTGGGGCCTGCCCACCTCCGACCAGGTGAGGGTGGTGCCGACGCTGGGTGAGGTCGAGGCCTTCATCGAGCACGTGGGGGAGCACCGGCACACCATCGTCGGCTACGAGATCGACGGCGTGGTGATCAAGGTCGACGACGTCACCCTGCAGCGGCGCCTCGGCTCGACCAGCCGGGCGCCGCGGTGGGCGATCGCCTACAAGTACCCGCCGGAGGAGGTCAACGCCAAGCTGCTCTCCATCGAGGTCAACACCGGCCGGACGGGCCGGGTGACGCCGTTCGGCGTCATGGAGCCCACCCGGGTGGCCGGTTCGACCGTGGAGCGGGCCACCCTGCACAACGCCCACGAGGTCAAGCGCAAGGACGTGCGCCCCGGGGACACCGTGATCCTGCGCAAGGCCGGGGACGTGATCCCTGAGATCGTCGGGCCGGTGCTGCCACTGCGCCCCGACGGACTCGCGGAGTGGGTCATGCCGACCCAGTGCCCCTCGTGCGGCACGACGTTGGTGCAGCAGAAGGAGGGTGACAAGGACCTGAGGTGTCCCAACCACCGCAAGTGCCCCGCCCAGCTGCTGGACCGCGTCTTCCACGTCGCGGGTCGGGGCGCGTTCGACATCGAGGGACTGGGCAGCGAGGCCGCCGGGGCGCTGCTCCAGGCCGGGGTGATCGTCGACGAGGGCGACATCTTCGACCTCACCAGGGACCAGCTGCTCCGTACCGAGCTGTTCACCCGAGCCGCCAAGAAGACCGAGCTGGACGGTGCGTCGTCCGGGCGCGTGCTCAGCGCGAACGGCGAGCGGCTGCTGGACAACCTCGACCGGGCCAAGGCGGCCCCGCTGTGGCGGGTCGTGGTCGCGCTGTCCATCCGGCACGTCGGCCCCACCGCGGCGCGTGCCCTGGCCACGGAGTTCGGGTCCCTGGACGCCATCCGGGACGCCGACGAGCAGCAGCTGGCCGACACCGAGGGCGTGGGCCCGACCATCGCGGCCTCGGTGCGCGAGTGGTTCGACGGCGAGCAGGGCGACTGGCACCGCGACATCGTGGAGAAGTGGCGGGCGGCCGGGGTCACCATGGCCGACGAGCGCGACGAGTCGGTGCCGCGCACCCTGGAGGGACTGACCCTGGTGGTGACCGGCTCCTTGGAGCGGTTCACCCGCGACTCCGCCAAGGAGGCGATCATCGCCCGCGGCGGCAAGGCGTCGGGCTCGGTGTCGAAGAAGACCGACTACGTCGTGCTCGGGGAGAACGCCGGCTCCAAGGCGGACAAGGCCGAGCAGCTCGGGGTCCCGACCCTGGACGAGTCCGGCTTCGAGCGGTTGCTGGCCGAGGGCCCGGACGGGCTCTGAGGCGGCTTGGCGATCTTGGCCCGGATCAACCCGGCGACAGCTGCCTGCTCCACCGCGAACGGGTGGTAGAAGATCGCCTCGCCGGTGTTGTCCTTGCCGTTGACCCAGGGATCTGCCGAGCAGACGTCGTGCCCGCGACTGGCGCGCGCCACGTTCACGTACTCCGCCCCGGTCCTGCCCGCCGCCCGACGGATCACCGCGTTGAGCCGGCCGTTGAGGCCGCGCGAGTAGGCGTAGTCGCCCTTGGCCAGGGGGAGCTTGGCGCAGGTTCCCCGGCGCGGCACGAGCTGTGGATAGCTCACCAGCAGGATCCTGGCCTCCGGGCTGCGCCGCTGGACCCCCTTGACCACCTTGATCAGGCGCTTGCCGGTGCGGTCGGTCCGGTCCCGCAGGCGGTCACCGCCACCGGGCTTGCGGTTGGCGTCGCGACAGGGTGCCCCGGTGCGGTCGGTCTTGGCCAGCTGGGAGCAGTTGAAGATCAGGGCGGCGAAGACTCCGAAGTCGTTGCCCCCGATCCCGATGGTCACCAGGTCGGTGTCCGGGGTGAGCGCGTCGAACTGCGGCGGGACCTTGACGCCGAAGGGACGCTGGGGCTTGGTCATGTGGGTGGTGTCGGCGGCCCCGCAGCTCACGTCGACCACCTCGGTCCCGGGCCACGACCTGGCTAGCACGGAGGGGTAGTTGCTGGTCGAGCGGGTGCACACCAGGCCGCCCGGATCCGGGTCCGGCACCCCGGTCGCGGCGGTGAAGGAGTCGCCCAGAGCCACGTACCGCCGCGGCGGGACCGCTGCGTCGGCCCTGCTGGCCCGGGAGGTTCCGGCCTCGGTGGCGCCGGCCGGGTCCTCGGCGCTGGCGGTGGGCGGGATCGAGGCGCACGCCAGCACCAGTGCAGCGACGGCGACGAGACGGGGACGGCGTACGGAGCGACGCATGCGGGTGTCCTCTCGAGGGGCGTACCCCGAGGCTACGCGCGCGTCGGTGACCACCGGCCGGGCGCGCAGACCCAGCCCATAGGATGGAAGCCGATCTTCCCCGCACGCCTGGCAAAGGATGCTCCATGCCCGAAATCACCCGCGACGAGGTCGCTCACCTGGCGGACCTCGCCCGGATCGACCTGTCAGACGCCGAGCTCGACCACCTCGCCCCGCAGCTGAGCGTGATCCTGGAGTCGGTGGCGTCCATCAGCGAGGTGGCCAGTGCCGACGTCCCGCCGACGTCGCACGCCCTGCCGCTGACCAACGTCTTCCGCGAGGACGTCGTGGTGCCCGGCCTGACCGCCGAGCAGGCCCTGTCGGGGGCGCCCGCCTCGGAGCAGCAGCGCTTCTCCGTGCCGCGGATCCTGGGGGACGAGCAGTGAGCACCCAGCAGAGCAGCAACGAAGGAGCAGGCACTGTGGACTGGACCCGCAGGAGCGCCGCCGAGCTGGTCGAGGCCCTCGCCGCCGGCGAGGTGACCAGCGTCGAGCTGACCACCGCCTTCCTGGACCGCATCGCCGAGGTCGACGGCCAGGTCCGGGCCTTCCTGCACGTGGACGCCGAAGGTGCGCTGGCCACCGCCCGCGCCAGCGACGAGCGCCGTGCCGCAGGTGAGCTGCTCAGCGACCTGGACGGGGTGCCGATCGCGGTCAAGGACGTGCTGACCACCGCCGGGCTGCCCACCACCTGCGGCTCCAAGATCCTCGAGGGCTGGATCCCGCCGTACGACGCCACCGTGGTGCGCAAGCTCAAGGAGGCCGGCCTGCCCATCCTGGGCAAGACCAACATGGACGAGTTCGCGATGGGCTCCTCCACCGAGCACTCCGCCTACGGCCCGACCCACAACCCGTGGGACCTGGAGCGCATCCCGGGCGGCTCCGGTGGCGGCTCCGCCGCCGCGGTGGCCTCCTTCCAGGCGCCCCTGGCGATCGGCACCGACACCGGCGGCTCCATCCGCCAGCCGGGCGCCGTGACGGGCACCGTGGGCGTGAAGCCGACGTACGGCGGGGTGTCCCGCTACGGCCTGGTGGCCCTGGCCAACTCCCTGGACCAGGCTGGGCCGGTCACCCGCACCGTCCTGGACTCCGCCCTGCTGCACGAGCTGATCGGCGGGCACGACCCGCTGGACAGCACGTCCATCCCCACCGAGATGCCCTCCTTCGTCGAGGCCGCCCGGGTGGGCGCCGGCAAGGACCTCACCGGAGTCAAGGTCGGGGTCATCACCGAGCTGCGCGGCGAGGGCTGGCAGCCCGGGGTGATGGCCCGCTTCGACGAGGCGGTCGAGCTCATGGTCTCCGCCGGCGCGGAGGTCGTGGAGGTGTCCTGCCCGAACTTCGTGCACGCGATGGCCGCCTACTACCTGATCCTGCCCGCCGAGGCCTCCAGCAACCTGGCCAAGTTCGACGCGATGCGCTTCGGCCTGCGGGTGCTCCCCGAGGGCGTCGACGCGCCGAGCGCCGAGGAGGTCATGCGCGCCACCCGCGACGCCGGGTTCGGCGACGAGGTCAAGCGCCGGATCATCCTGGGCACCTACGCCCTGTCCAGCGGCTACTACGACGCCTACTACGGCCAGGCCCAGAAGGTGCGCACCCTGATCGCGCGCGACTTCGAGGCCGCCTTCGCCGAGGTCGACGTCCTGGTCTCCCCGACAGCGCCCACCACGGCGTTCAAGCTGGGGGAGAAGCTGGACGACCCGCTGGCGATGTACCTCAACGACCTGGCCACCATCCCGGCCAACCTGGCCGGCACCCCGGGCATCTCGGTGCCCAGCGGGCTGGCTGACGAGGACGGGCTGCCCGCCGGCCTGCAGGTGCTGGCTCCGGCGCTGGCCGACGACCGGCTCTACCGGGTCGGTGCCGCGGTCGAGGCACTGCTGGAGGAGAAGTGGGGTGGTGCGATCCTCGACCGCGCCCCTGAGCTGAAGGGAGCGTCGGCATGAGTGGTCTCGACGAGCGTTCGACCGAGCTGGTCTCCTTCGAGGAGGCGCTGGAGAAGTACGACCCCGCGATGGGCCTGGAGGTCCACGTGGAGCTGAACACGCTCACCAAGATGTTCTGCGGCTGCCCGACCGAGTTCGGCGCCGAGCCCAACACCCAGGTGTGCCCCACGTGCCTGGGCCTGCCCGGCGCGATGCCGGCGGTGAACCGCAAGGCGGTGGAGAGCGCCATCCGGATCGGCCTGGCCCTGAACTGCGACATCGCCGAGTGGTGCCGGTTCGCCCGGAAGAACTACTTCTACCCGGACATGCCGAAGAACTTCCAGACCTCCCAGTACGACGAGCCCATCGCCTTCGACGGCTTCATGGACGTCACCATCGAGGGCGCCGACGGTGAGCCGGAGACCTTCCGGGTCGAGATCGAGCGGGCCCACATGGAGGAGGACACCGGCAAGACGCTGCACGTCGGTGGCGCCACCGGTCGCATCCACGGTGCCGACTACTCCTTGGTCGACTACAACCGCGCCGGCATCCCGCTGATCGAGATCGTCACCCGCCCCATCATGGGCGCCCGTGACCGGGCCCCCGAGATCGCCAAGGCGTACGTCACCCAGCTGCGCCAGCTGATCGTCGCCCTCGGGGTCTCCGACGCCCGCATGGACCAGGGCTCGATCCGGGCCGACGTCAACCTCTCCCTGGCGCCCAAGGGCACCGGGGGCCTGGGCACCCGCACGGAGACCAAGAACGTCAACTCGCTGCGCTCGGTGGAGCGGGCGGTGCGCTACGAGATGCGTCGGCACGCCGCGGTGCTGGAGTCCGGGTCCTCGATCCTGCAGGAGACCCGGCACTGGCACGAGGACACCGGCGTGACCACCAGCGGCCGCGAGAAGTCCGACGCCGAGGACTACCGCTACTTCCCCGAGCCCGACCTGGTGCCGGTGGCGCCGTCGCGCGAGTGGGTGGAGGAGCTGCGCGGCACGCTGCCGGAGAACCCGACCCAGAAGCGGGCGCGGCTGCAGGCCGAGTGGGGGTTCTCCGACCTGGAGATGCGCGACACCGTCGGCGCGGGCGCTCTGCTGCTGATCGAGGAGACGATCGCGGCCGGGACCACCCCGCAGGCCGCCCGCAAGTGGTGGCTGGGCGAGATGGCCCGGCGCGCCAACGAGACCGGGACCGAGATCGACGCGCTGGGCGTCACCCCCACCCAGGTCGCGCAGGTGCAGAAGCTGGTCGACGCGGGCACCCTCAACGACAAGCTGGCCCGTCAGGTCTTCGACGGCCTGCTGGCCGGTGAGGGCACCCCCGAGGAGATCGTCGCGGCCCGCGGGCTGGCGATCGTCTCCGACGACGGCGCGCTGGGTGCCGCGGTCGACAACGCCATCGCGGCCAACCCGGACGTGGCCGACAAGATCCGGGACGGCAAGGTGGCTGCGGCCGGTGCGCTCATCGGTGCGGTCATGAAGGAGATGCGCGGTCAGGCCGACGCCGGCCGGGTGCGCGAGCTGATCCTGGAGAAGCTGGCCTGAGCCCGCCCCGCGGACCCCGGGCGGGGTCCGCGGGGAGCAGGCGTAAGGTGTGTGCGTCGCGGCAGCCGTCGCGACTCACTCACGCTCACAGGTGGGGGAAGCCGGTCCAAGTCCGGCGCTGACCCGCAACCGTAGGCACGGTCTGATTACGTGCAAGCCGGAACACCCGCTGTGCTGCGTTTTGAACATTCGCTGTCGTGGAACACGGCGGGTTCGATCCCAGTGTGGACCGACCCGTCAGCAGCGGGAAGGAACACAGATGTCTGATCGTCTTCGCCTGTTCGCCGCAGGAGCCGCCTCGCTGGTCCTGGTCGCGGTCGGGGCCAGTGCCTGTGGGAGCGACTCCCCGGAGAGCGGGACCGACCCGGTCCCGGCGAACGCCCCCGCCGCCAGCACCGGCGCGAGCGACCCGCGCGCCCTCGAGCTGGCCGCGGACTGGCTGGTCGGCAACCTCAACGCCGACGGCCTGCTGGAGAACACCAGCGCCTACGAGGGCAAGACCGCCACCAGCGTCGACGTCGGCTCCAGCATCGACCTGGTGCTCGGGCTCTCCGCCTCCGGCCTGCTGGCCCAGGAGGCCACCGCCGTCACCGACGCCGTGGCGGAAGGGCTCCCGGCGTACGTCGGCTCCGGCGGCGAGGTCTACTCCGGGGCGTCGGCCAAGGCGCTGCGCCTGGCGGTCGACCAGGGACGGGACCCGCACGACTTCGGCGGCCTGGACCTGCAGGCCCGGGTCGAGGACCGCGTCGCCACGAAGAGCCGGATCGCCGGCCGTCTCCAGGACCGGTCGGAGTTCGGCGACTACGCCAACTCGATCGGCCAGTCCTACGCCGCCGCGGCCCTGAGCGCGGTGGGGAGCGAGCGGGCCGAGTCGGTCACCGACTTCCTGCTGGCCCAGCAGTGCGAGGAGGGGTTCTTCCGCCTCGCCTTCGCCGCCAAGGGTGCTGCCGAGCAGGGATGCGACGCGGACGACTCGCTGCCCGCGGAGCAGGCTCCGGACACCACCGCGCTGGTCGCCGTGCAGCTGGCCCCGCTCGCCGAGGACGACGAGCAGGTGCAGGACGCTCTGACGGCCGCCACCAAGTGGCTCCTGGCCCAGCAGGCGGACGACGGCTCGTTCGCCGATCCGGAGAACGGGACCAACTCCAACACCACGGGCCTGGCCGGGTGGGCCCTGCTCGAGCTAGGCGAGGACGACGCGGCTGCCCGGGCAGCAGGTTGGGTCCGCGACCTGCAGGTCGCCCAGGAGGGCGACGGCTCGGGCGAGGAGTCGCTGGGGAAGCTGGCGGGGGAGACCGGGGCACTCGCCTACGACGAGGCGAGCCTGGCCGAGGGCCGCGAGTACGGTCTGGCGGACCCGCTCGACCGGTCGCCGTGGGTCGTCGCCGGGGTCCAGGCGTTCCCGGTCCTGGCCGCCGCCCCGGCGGCGGGGGAGTCCGAGTGACCCACCGCCCGGCGTACGGCCTGGCCCACCGTCTGGCCCACCGCCTGCTCGGCGCGGGTCTGAGCCTGCTCGTGGTGGGCGGGGGAGTCGGCGCCGCCGGACCGGCGGCGGCCGCTGCGGACTGTCCGTCCGAGGGCACCACCGTGGTCGTCGACTTCGCCGAGCTGGCCGAGGACGCCCAGGACGCCGTACGCACCGGGTGCGACCCGGCGGTGGTCGACCAACGAGCCTCGGAGAGCGTCGCCGACGCCGGCTTCGACCTCACCTACGCCACCCGGGACCCGGGCTTCATCTGCCGGGTGGGTGGGCTCCCGCGGGCGACCCGTGCGTCAACGCCGCCCCCGCCGACGCCTTCTGGAGCCTGTGGTGGGCCGACGCCGATGGCGACTGGGTCTACTCCAGTCGCGGTGCCGGCACGCTGCGCAGTCCCGCGGGCGGCTACGTCGCCCTGGCCTGGCACCAGGGTGCGGGCGAGGCCGAGCCGCCGGCACTCAGCCCGGCGGACAGTGTGGACGCCGGTGGGGACACCGACCCGAACGCGGGCTCGGTCCGGACCGAGACCGATGACGGCTCGCTCCCGCTCTGGGTCCCGGTGATCGCGCTGGGTGCCCTGCTCGGCGCCGGTGCGGTCCTCACCGTGCGGCGCAGGAGGGCCTGAGGCATGCGCGTGCCCAGGGAGCTGCACCCGGTGGCCTGGTGGGTCTGGGCCGCGGGACTGGCGACGGCCGCCTCGGCCACGACCAACCCGTGGCTGCTGGCTCTCGTGGCCGCCGTCACCTGGGTGGTCGTGGCGGGCTGTCGCGGCGACGGCACCTGGGCGCGCGCGTTCCGGCTGTACCTGTGGCTGGCGGCCATCACCGTGGTGATCCGGGTGCTCTTCCGGATCCTGCTCGGCGGGGTCGACGGTGGGCACGTGCTGTTCCGGCTGCCGGCGATCACGCTGCCCGAGTGGGCTGCCGGCATCCGGCTGCTGGGACCGGTGACCCGGGAGGCGGTGCTGGCGGGTCTCTACGACGGGATGCAGCTGGCCTGCATCCTGCTGGCGTTCGGTGCCGCGAACGCGCTGGCCAACCCCAAGCGGCTGCTGAAGTCACTGCCTCCGGCGCTCTACGAGATCGGCACCGCTCTGGTGGTCGCGGTCTCGGTGCTGCCGCAGCTGGCCGACAGCGTGCAGCGGGTCAGGCACGCCCAGGAGCTGCGGGGCAGTGCGGCTGGGCCGGTCGGGGGACGGCGCGGGCGCCGTGTCCGGGGGCTGCGGCGGCTGCTGGTCCCGGTGCTCGAGGACGCCTTCGAGCGGTCCATGGCACTGGCGGCCGGCATGGACGCGCGAGGCTATGGCCGGACCGGCACCGCCACGCCGGGGGAACGCCGGGTCTCCGGGTCGCTGATGGTGGCCGCGCTGCTGGGGACCTGTGTCGGCGTCTACGGATTCCTGGACACCACGACGCCGCGCTGGCTCGGGCTGCCGATGCTGGCACTCGGCGCTCTCTGCGCGATCCTCGCGCTGGTCAGTGCCGGCCGGCGCGTGCAGCGCACGCGCTACCGCCCCGACCGCTGGCAGGCCGAGGAGATCCTGGTGGCCGTGTCCGGGATGGCCACCGGCCTGGGCCTCATGTGGGTGGCGCGAGCCAGCATGGCGGTGGCCCACCCCGGGGTCGTCGCGGCGCCCGGCCTCGACCTGGCGGCGCTGCTGGTGCCTTTCGCCGCGCTGCTGCCGGTGCTCGTCGCACCCTCCTCGCCCACGGTCGCGAACCGTCAGCCGGCTGGACCCCCGGCGCCACCGATACCAAACCCTGCCGGTGCTGCCCCCCGCGCCGCTTCCCTGGAGGTTCCCCGATGATCGAGCTGCGCAGCCTGCGGTTCTCCTACTCGGGGCGTGAGGTGCTCGCCGGCATCGACCTCGACATCGAGGAGGGCGAGCTGGTGCTCCTGGCCGGGTCCACCGGGGTCGGCAAGTCCACGCTGCTCGGCGTCGTCTCCGGGTTGGTCCCGGAGTACACCGGCGGCACCCTGAGCGGGGACGTGCTGCTGGACGGCGTCAGCATCATCGAGCGCCCGGCCCGGGAGCGGGCCGCCGACATCGGGTACGTCGGCCAGAACCCGGCCGCCTGGTTCGTCACCGACACCGTGGAGGAGGAGGTCGCCTACGGGATGGAGCAGCTCGGACTCCCCGCGGCGACCATGCGCCGCCGGGTCGAGGAGACCCTCGACCTCCTCGGCATCGCCGACCTCCGGCACCGGGACCTGCGGACCCTGTCCGGGGGTGAGCAGCAGCGGGTGGCGATCGGCTCCGTGCTGACCATGCATCCTCGGCTGCTGGTCCTCGACGAGCCCACGTCCGCGCTCGACCCGACCGCCGCCGAGGACGTGCTGGCCACGGTGACCAGGCTGGTGCACGACCTGGGGCTCTCGGTGCTGGTGGCCGAGCACCGGCTGGAGCGGGTGGTGCCGTTCGCGGACCGGATGGTGCTGCTCCGCCCCGACGGCACGGTGCACGTGGACGTGCCCCAGGTGGTGCTGCTGGACTCCCCGGTGGCCCCGCCCCTGGTCGAGCTCGGCCGAGCGGCCGGGTGGTCGCCGTTGCCGCTGACCGTGCGTGATGCCCGCAGGCGTGCCCGCGAGCTGAGCGCCCGGCTCGCGGAGACCGTCGGCGAGGGGGTCGCGCCCGTCCCCGTCGGCGCCGAGACTCCCGACGCCGCCGTGCTGACCGCCCGCGACCTCGTGGTGGCGCACGGCCGCGCCCCGGTGCTCCGGGGAGTGGACCTCACCCTGGCTCCGGGGCGGGTCACCGCTCTGATGGGACGCAACGGCTCCGGCAAGTCGACCCTGCTGTGGGCGCTCCAGGGGCGCCTGGGCCGCGTCTCGGGCCGGGTGCGCGTCAACGGCGCCGACCCGCACGCGCTGAGCAGGGCCGAGCGGCGTCGCCACACCGGGATGGTCCCGCAGACCGCCGCCGACCTGCTCTACCTGGAGACCGTCGGCGAGGAGTGCGCGGACGCGGACGCCGACGCCGGTGCCCCGGGCCGGTGCCGCGAGATCCTCGACCGGCTGGCCCCGGGCATCGACGACCGGACGCATCCCCGGGACCTCTCCGAGGGACAGCGCCTGGCCCTGGCGGTCGCGGTGGTGCTCGTCTCCCGACCGCCGGTGCTGCTGCTCGACGAGCCCACGCGCGGCCTGGACTACCCGGGCAAGCGCGCCCTCGCCGAGATGCTGCGCAGCCTGTGTGACGAGGGGCACGCGGTGCTGGTGGCCACTCATGACGTGGAGTTCGTGGCCCAGGTGGCCGACCAGGTCGTGGTGCTGGCCGATGGCGAGGTCGTCTCCGACGGGCCCACGCTCGAGGTGGTGGTCGAGTCGCCGTCGTTCGCCCCACAGGTGCACAAGGTGCTGGGGTCGCCGTGGCTGCAGGTCGGGCAGGTGACCGCAGCCCTGGCCACGGTGGGCAGCGCCGGATGACCGCGGTGCGGATCGGACCGCGCAGCGCCCTCGTGCTGGCACTGGTCTCGGTGCTGGGACTGATGATGCTGGGGTGGCCGTTCCTGCTGGACGTGCCGGACGGGGCCCGGGTGGATCCGCCCTTCCTCTTCCTGGCGCTGCTGCCGCTGCTGATGGTGATGGTGCTCGCGGAGATCACCGAGGGCGGGATGGACGCCCGGGTGCTGGCGGTCCTGGGGCTGCTCTCGGCCATCAACGGCGTCGCCCGGGGGCTCGGCGCCGGCGTGGCCGGGCTGGAGCTGATCTTCTTCCTGCTGATCCTCGGCGGCCGGGTCTTCGGTCCCGCCTTCGGGTTCATCCTGGGTGCCACGTCGCTCTTCGTCTCGGCGCTCTTCACGGCCGGGGTGGGACCGTGGCTGCCCTTCCAGATGCTGGTGGCGGGGTGGGTCGGGATGGGTGCCGGCCTGCTGCCGCGGCGGCTGTCGGGCCGCGCCGAGATCGTGGTCCTGGTGCTCTACGGGATCCTGTCGGCCTATCTCTACGGCCTGGTGATGAACGTGTGGGGGTGGCCCTTCATGCTCGGCATCGAGGTGCCGGGTCGCGAGGCCACCGAGCTCTCCTTCGTCGCCGGAGCACCGGTGGCGGACAACCTGCACCGGTTCGCGATCTACACGCTGGTCACCTCGACCGGGGGATGGGACACCGGTCGGGCGCTGACCAACGCGGTGGCGATCGCCGTGCTCGGACCGTCGGTGCTCGCCACGCTGCGGCGGGTCGCCCGGCGCGCGGTGGTGGTCCGGGTCAGCGAGCCAGGGTGACCTGGAGGATCCGGTCGTCCTGCGAGGACGGCGTACCCCGTCCGTCGCGGTTGGACGTGGTGACCCACAGCGTGCCGTCGGGCGCACTGGCCACGGTGCGCAGCCGCCCGTAGTCGCCCACGAAGTGGGGCTTGGCCCGCCCGACGCCGTCCCCGGTCACCGGCACCTGCCACAGCCGGGTGCCGCGCAGGGCGCCGAGCCACAGCGACCCCTCCGCCCAGGCCAGCCCGGAGGGGGAGGCCACGTCGGTGCTCCACACCGCCACCGGGTCGGTGAACCCCTCGGCCGGGACCCCGGGGTTGTCCGCCGTACGCCCCTCGAGCCCCGGCCAGCCGTAGTTCCTGCCCTTCTCCACCAGGTTCAGCTCGTCCCAGGTGCTGTCCCCGAACTCGCTGGCCCACAGCCGGTCCCGGTCGTCCCACGCGAGCCCCTGCACGTTGCGGTGCCCCAGGCTCCACACCGGCGAGTCCGGGTCGGGGTTGCCGGGCGCGGGGTCGCCGTCGGGAGTGATCCGCAGGATCTTGCCGCCGAGCGATTCCGGGTCCTGGGCCAGATCGCGCTGACCGCTCTCTCCGGTGGAGGCGTAGAGGTAGCCGTCGGGGCCGAAGAGGAGACGCCCGCCGTCGTGGACCGCGCCCTTGGGGATGCCGGTGAGCACCGGCTCGGCCGCGCCCAGACCGCCGTCGGTCAGCTCGGCCCGCATGATGCGGTTGTCCTCGGAGGCCGTGACGTAGAAGTAGAGGGTCCGGTCGGAGTCGAAGCCGGGGGAGGCCGCCACCCCGAGCAGTCCGCCCTCGACGGCCGGGTCGGCCGCGTCGATCGTGCCGATCTCCGAGACGTCCCAGGCCCCCCGCCTCGGCGACAGCCTCAGCACCCGCGCGCTGTCCCGCTCGGTGACCACCGCCGATCCGTCGGGGAGGAAGGCGATGCCCCAGGGGACCTCCAGGCCGGTGGCGATCGTCCCCGTGACGCTCGGGCGGGCCGGCCCCCGCGCGCTCGGGGCGTCCGAGGGCTCGGGCGTGGCAGCACCGCTGGTGTGGCCACTGGTCTGGCCACTGGTTGGGGCAGTCGCCGACGGGCCGGCGTCCGAGCTGGACTCCGACTGGTCGGTGCCGCACCCGGCGAGCAGGAGCGCGGCAGCCAGGGCCGCGGCTGCCAGGACGCGGGGCGCGGGACTGTGGGCCTTGGGCATCGGTTCTCCAGACGAGCAGGGGAGAACCACCCTACAAAGCGGTGCCAGCGCGCCTACGGATGCTCCAGGAGCTCGGTGTCCCGGTCGCGGGTCGAGTCGGCGTACCGGGTGGCCCCCGCGCTGGCGGCCACCACGCAGGCGATGGCCAGCCACTGCAGGCCGGTCAGGGACTCTCCCAGGACCAGCAGGGCCGCCAGGGCGGCCACGGCCGGCTCGATGCTCATCAGGATGCCGAAGAGGGCGGGTCGCAGGCTGCGCAGCGCCACCAGCTCCAGGCTGTAGGGGATGACCGAGCTCAGCAGGCCGATCAGCGCACCCAGCGCCAGCACCTCCGGCTTCAGGATGCCGGCCCGGTCGCTGGCCAGGGCGAACGGCGCGAGCAGCAGGGCAGCGCCCGTGCTCGCCACCGAGAGCCCCTCGAGACCCGGCCACCGTCGTCCGGTCTGGGCGCTGAGCAGGATGTACGCCGCCCAGCAGCCGCCGGCCACCAGGGCGAAGGCGACGCCGACCGGGTCCAGGTCGGCTCGCTCCCAGCCCAGCGCGACCACCCCCAGCGCGGCCAGGGCCACCCAGATGAGGTCGCGCGGTCGACGCGAACCGGCCAGGGCGACCGCGAGCGGTCCGATCAGCTCGATGGTGACCGCGACCCCCAGCGGCAGTCGTGCGAAGGACTGGTAGAACGCCCAGTTCATCAGGCCGAGGGTGCCGGCGAACCCCGCCACCACCAGCCAGTCCTGCCGGCTTCGTCCGCGCAGCCGGGGCCGGGCTATCAGCAGGAGCAGCACCGCACTGGCGGTCAGCCGCAGCCACACCAGCGCGGTGGGCTCCACCTGGGTGAAGAGGTCCTTGGCCACGGTGGCGCCCAGCTGCACAGAGGCGATGCCGGCCAGCACGAGCCAGACGGCCCGCTTCACCCCTCGTCCCCGGTGGGGGGCGTGACGGTCTCGACCGTCTCGTCCTCGCGCAACCGGTCGATCACCTGCTCGGCAATGGCCTTCTCGCTCTCGAAGTGCGCCAGCCCCCAGTCCGCCACCAGGGAAGGGTAGCGAAACGGCTGGCCCGCGGCGTCCGCCCCGCGAAGCGACTCGCGCACCTCGAGCAGGTCCGCCCGGGCGCGTGCCACGTCCTCGAGGTAGCTCTCCAGCATCTTCGTCAGGCGGCCTGGGTCCGAGAGGTGGCCGATCATCAGGCGCAGCGCCTGCGGGTGCTTGAAGATCGGGAACCCGGCAGCGGTGTCGTCCATCCAGCTCTCGAGCTCCCGGCGTCCCCGGGCGGTCAGGGTGTACGTCGTGCCGCGGCCCTGCCCGCGACGGTGCAGCAGGCCCTCGTCGGCCAGCCGCGCGAGCTCGGAGTACACCTGGCTCATCGCAGGTGACTGCCAGTAGAAGCGCAACGTGTTGTCCGCCCGTTGCTTGAGCTCGTAGCCGGTCAGCTCGTCCCCGAAGGTCAGCAGTCCCATCAAGGCGTACGAGGTGATCGGAAGGTCTTGCGCTGGCATGTGACAAGCGTACTATTCCTTTTAGGAAGAGATGGGGAGAGGCCTATGCGAGAGCACGATCAGTCCACGGGACCGGCCATCGAGGCGCTGGACCTGGTGAAGCACTTCGGTGAGACCGTCGCGGTCGACGGGGTGAGCTTCTCGGTGCCCACGGGCACGGTGCTGGGGCTCCTGGGCCCCAACGGGGCGGGCAAGACCACCACGGTGCGGATGATGACCACGCTCACCACACCGACCAGCGGTACGGCGCGGGTGGCGGGCCACGACGTGGTCGCAGACCCTCGCGGCGTACGGCGCTCGATGGGGCTGACCGGTCAGACCGCGACCGTCGACGAGCTGCTGACCGGGCGGGAGAACCTGCGGCTGATCGGTCAGCTCTACGGCCTGGACCGGGCCACGGTGAAGCGGGTCTCCGACGATCTGCTCGAGCGGTTCTCGCTCAGCGAGGCCGGCAACCGGGTGGTCAAGACCTACTCGGGGGGCATGCGCCGCCGGCTCGACCTGGCGGTCAGCCTGGTCGCCACGCCTCCGGTGCTCTTCCTCGACGAGCCGACGACCGGACTGGACCCGCGCAGCCGGGTGGAGCTGTGGGACGTGCTGCGCGAGCTGGTGCGCGACGGCACGACCCTGCTGCTGACCACGCAGTACCTCGAGGAGGCCGACCAGCTCGCCGACAACATCGTGGTCATCGACCACGGGGGGATCATCGCCGAGGGGACGCCGTTGCAGCTCAAGGACGCCTCCGGCAAGGCGGCACTGGTGGTCACCGTCTCCCACGCCGTGGACGTGGGGCGCGCCGCGGAGCTGATGCGTCGCGTGGTGCCCTCGGTCCACGTGGACGAGCCGGCCCGCCGGCTCACCGCGCCCGCCCAGGGCTTGGGAGACATCACCGAGGTGGCCGCCGTCTTCGACACCAGCGGCATCGAGCTCGACGACCTCGGACTGCAGCGGCCGAGCCTGGACGACGTGTTCCTGCACCTGACGGGGCGGCGTGCCGAGGACGGCGACGCCGACTCCGGCGAGGAGTCCGAGCTGGAGGAGGTGTCCGCATGAGCACCGAGACCGTGCGCCCCGCTGCAGGACCGCCTTCGTTGGAGCGTCCGCAGATCCACCAGACCAACCTGTTGCAGCAGTCCCTGGCCATCACCCGGCGCAACCTGATCCACATCAAGCGGATGCCCGAGATGCTGATGGACGTCACCGTGCAGCCGGTCATGTTCGTGCTGCTCTTCGCCTACGTCTTCGGTGGGGCCATCGCGGTGCAGGGGGCCTCGTCCGGCTACCGCGAGTGGCTGCTGGGCGGGATCATGGGACAGACGATCGCGTTCGCCTCCTTCATCGTGGCCGTCGGCCTGACCGCTGACATCGACAAGGGCATCGTGGACCGGATGCGGTCCCTGCCGATCCATCCCTCAGCGGTGCTGGTCGGGCGCAGCCTGTCCTCGCTGATCCACTCCAGCCTGGGCATCGTGGTGATGTCGCTGACCGGGCTCATCGTGGGCTGGCGGATCCGAGGCTCCTTCCTGGACGCGGTGCTGGCCTACGCACTGCTGTTGCTGTGGGGCTTCGCGATGGTCTGGGTCGGCATCCTGGCCGGGTCCTCCCTGCGCTCGGTGGAGGCGGTGAACGGCGTCATGTTCACCACGATCTTCCCGCTCACCTTCCTCTCCAACGCGTTCGCGCCGACCGAGGAGATGACCCCGTTCCTGCGCACCGTCGCGGAGTGGAACCCGGTGTCCTCCCTGGTGCAGGCGGTGCGTGAGCTGTGGGGGAACACTGCCGCCGCCCCGGCGGACGCAGCGCTGCCGCTGCAGCACCCCGTGCTGGCCACGCTCATCTGGACCGTGGCGCTCACCGCGGTGCTGGCGCCGCTGTCGTTGCGTGCCTTCCGCAAGCGGACGCAGCAGTAGTCGCTCGTCCGCTACCCCGGCGACGAGCAGCAGAGCGAGGATCGAGGATCGAGGGAGAGCACGAGATGACGACGACGCTGTTGCTGGTGGGGACCCGCAAGGGCCTGTGGATCGGCACCTCCGACGAAGCCCGTCGCGACTGGTCGTGGACGGGTCCGCACTTCCCCATGGAGGAGGTCTACTCGGTCCTGCTCGACGGCAGGGGCGTTCGCCCGCGGCTGTTCGCCGGCTGCTCGTCGAGCTGGTTCGGCCCGCAGGTCAGACGCTCGGACGACCTCGGGCAGACCTGGGAGGAGACCCCGAACGGCGCGGTCCGCTTCCCCGAGGACACCGGGGCGGCGCTGGAGCGGGTGTGGCAGCTGGTGCCCGGGGTGGAGGACGGGGTGATCTGGGCTGGCACCGAGCCGGGCGCCGTATTCCGCTCCGAGGACCGGGGGGAGAGGTTCGAGCTGGTGCGCGGGCTCTGGGAGCATCCCCAGCGGTCCGAGTGGGGAGAGGGCTTCGGAGGCCAGGCGTTCCACACGATCCTTCCCCACCCGAGCGACCCGGGGTCCGTGCTGGCCGCGATCTCGACCGGCGGGGTCTACCGCTCCGTGGACGGGGGAGCGAAGTGGGCTCCGGCGAACCAGGGGATCAAGGCCGAGTTCATGCCGGGGGACCGGCACTTCCCCGAGTTCGGGCAGTGCGTCCACAAGGTCGCGCGCGACCCGGTCGACCCCGCGAGGCTCTTCCTGCAGAACCACGGCGGGGTCTACCGCTCGGACGACGAGGGGGACTCCTGGGAGTACATCGCCGACGGGCTCCCCTCGGAGTTCGGGTTCGCGATGGTCACGCACCCGCGCAAGCCCGCCACCGCCTTCGTCTTCCCGATCGCCGATGCCGGCGCGCGGTGGCCCGTGGACGGTCACGCCCGGGTGTTCCGCACTGCCGACGGGGGAGACTCGTGGACCGAGCTGGGGTCCGGGTCCCTGCCAGACGCATACTTCGCCGCCGTGATGCGTGACGCGATGTGCGCCGACACCCTCGACCCGGCTGGGCTCTACTTCGGCGGTCGCAACGGGGCCGTCTGGGCCTCCGCCGACGAGGGGGAGACCTGGCAGGAGGTGCACAAGGACCTGCCCGACGTGCTGGTCGTCCGGGCAGCGGTGCTCGACTGAGCTGTCGGTTCGCCTGCGAGGTGACCGGTGCTCGGCAGTGGCCGCTCCTATCGTCTGCGGTGGAAGCGGTGCTCGCCGCCAGGGTGCTGGCGTAGGTCCCAGCCCGGGTCGTGGGCCCGACGATGATGGTGTCCACACGACGGAAGCCCGTTGCCCAGATCGGTCCGCCCGCCTTTGGACCACGCCAACCGGTGGTGGTGGATCTCGCACCAGGAGAACGGGCGCTCACACCCCGCGACCGCACACGAGTCATGGACCAGCGAGAGCGCCCGGCGTTGCGCGGTGGTGTGCAACCTGCGTTCTCGGCCCAGGTCCAGCGGTTCGGACCGTCCCCCCAGCACCGCCGAGACCAGCCCCGCCTCGCACGCCAACCGCCGGGCCTCACCGGCGGTGACCCGCACCCCGGACTCCAGCCGGGCCGCCCCGAGCCCGTCCAACAACCCCGCCAGGTCCACCGTGACCAGCACCGAGGCGGTCGCTGCGGCGTGCCCGGTGCTGGGCAGGTGCTCGATCAGCTCACACCATGCCTGCCCCTGCAGCTCGGGGAACGACACACTCTCCCCCACCCCCGCAGCGGTCTCATCGACCACCGGAGCCCCGGTCCTGTCCCGGCCCACCCGCCGCGGGCTGGTCAACCGGCCCAGCACCGTGTCCAACAACGACCCGTGCAGCTCCGGGACCCGGAACCGCCCCGACCACGTCCCGTCCCCGTTGTCATGCAACGACAGGTACGTCTCCACCTCGGCGCCCTTGCATTCCCGGGTCAACATCGCCTGCTCGTGCTCATCGGCCAACCCCGGGTCCACGGGGTCGAACATCCGCCGCGCCGCCTGCCGCAACCTCTTGGCGTTCATGCCCCGCCCCGACCGGGTCCCCTCCCCGGTGGCCTTGCCCACCAACACCTCCTCCGCGGTCGCGAGCTGCCCGGACGTGGCGCGGGCCGGGGCCTGCTCCGCAGCGTTCACGATCACCCGCACCTGATCGGCCCGCAGCCGGCCCGCCGCGAACGCCTCCCGCGTGACGGCGTACTTGGTCGCCAACAGCTCCCCCAACCGCACCCCCGCGGCCTGCGAGGCCCGCGTCGAGCCCAACAACCCCGCCCACCAGGCATCGGTCGCCGTCGCCGCCCCACCATGGACCGGGTCCTCGGCCACCCGCCGCGCCTGCGCCTCGGCGGAGAGCGCCAACCGCAACGCCGTGGCCTGAGACTCCAACCCCGCCACCTGCTCCAACGCCGCCGACAGCTCCCCGGTCCCCAACAACCCCGCCGACAGCGTCCCCGCCGCCGCCACACCCCGCCGCGCATCCGCCAACGCATCCACCACCAGAGACCCCCCAGGGGCCACCCCCGGCTCCCTGCACCGCGCTCGCTGTCATGCCTCCAGCCAACCGAAGCCCACCGACAACCAACGCTCTGGATCTCACATGACGGGACACTAAACAAAACTGTGTTCGATCGAGTCCGTGGCCCGACCAGTGAGGCGCTCCGGCACAATTCCCCCATGGAGCCGACGTACGACGCGACCGGAGGTGGGTCCGGGAAGGTCCTCGTGACCCGCATCGCGCCCCAGGGGTGGAAGCGTCTGCGAGACGTCCGCCTGGCAGCCCTGGCCGAGTCCCCGGAGATGTTCGGCTCGAGCCTGGCCAGGGAGCAGGGGTTCGACGAGGCGGAGTGGCGCCGACGAGCCGCACGCCCGGCCACCTTCCTGGCGTGCCGGGACGGGCTCGACGTCGGCATCGCTGGTGCCTACGAGCTCGACGGGGACTGGCGCCTGGCGGGCATGTGGATCGCCCCGAGCGTGCGTGGCACGGGTGTGGTCGAGGCCCTCGTCGACGCCTGTGAGTCCGTGGTGCGAGAGGCCGGGGCGACGACCGTGGCTCTCGGGGTGATGGCGGACAACTCTCGGGCCGGGACGCTTACCAGCGACTGGGCTACCGGTTCACCGGGGAGCGGAGGCATGTCCGCGACGGCCGGGACGAGCTGACCATGGCCAAGACGCTGCCTCCGGCGGCGCAGCCCTGAGACCAGCAGGAGGCGTGTCGTCGTCAAGACGTAGCCTTGCCGCCATGACCTCGTCCGACCAGACCGACCAGCAGACCGCCGCAAAGCCCGACATGAAGCCCCGTTCCCGGGACGTCACGGACGGGCTCGAGAAGGCCGCCGCGCGCGGCATGCTCCGCGCGGTCGGGATGGGTGACGACGACTGGGTCAAGCCGCAGATCGGCGTCGCCTCGAGCTGGAACGAGATCACCCCCTGCAACCTCTCCCTCGACCGCCTGGCCAAGGCCGTCAAGAACGGCGTGCACGCCGCCGGCGGGTACCCGTTGGAGTTCGGCACGATCTCGGTCTCGGACGGCATCTCGATGGGCCACGAGGGGATGCACTTCTCCCTGGTGAGCCGCGAGGTGATCGCGGACTCGGTGGAGACGGTGATGATGGCCGAGCGCCTCGACGGCTCGGTGCTGCTGGCCGGCTGTGACAAGTCGCTCCCCGGCATGCTGATGGCCGCGGCTCGCCTCGACCTCGCGAGCGTCTTCCTCTACGCCGGCTCCACGATGCCGGGCCAGGTCGACGGCAACGACGTCACGATCATCGACGCCTTCGAGGCGGTCGGTGCCTGCCTGGCCGGCAAGATCACCCGCGAGGAGGTGGACCGCATCGAGAGGGCGATCTGCCCCGGCGAGGGTGCCTGCGGTGGCATGTACACCGCCAACACCATGGCCAGCGTCGCCGAGGCCCTGGGCATGAGCCTGCCCGGCAGCGCAGCCCCGCCCGCGGTGGACCGCCGTCGCGACGGCTTCGCGCACCGCTCCGGCGAGGCCGTGGTCGAGATGCTGCGCCAGGGGATCACGGCCCGGCAGATCCTGACGAAGCCCGCCTTCGAGAACGCCATCGCCGTGGTGATGGCGCTCGGCGGCTCGACCAACGCGGTCCTGCACCTGCTCGCCATCGCCCGCGAGGCCGACGTCGACCTGACGCTGGACGACTTCAACCGGATCGGCTCCAAGGTCCCGCACATCGGCGACCTGAAGCCCTTCGGCCGCTTCGTGATGACCGACGTCGACAAGATCGGCGGCATCCCGGTGGTCATGAAGGCGCTGCTCGACGCCGGTCTGATGCACGGGGACACCCTCACCGTCACCGGGAAGACGATGGCGGAGAACCTCGAGGCGCTGGCGCCCAAGGGCCTGGACGGCGAGGTGCTCCGCGCGTTCGAGAAGCCCATCCACGCCACCGGCGGCATCACCGTCCTCAAGGGCTCCCTGGCGCCCGAGGGGGCCGTGGTCAAGAGCGCCGGGTTCGACGACACCACCTTCACCGGGACCGCTCGCGTCTTCGACGGGGAGCGGGCGGCGCTCGACGCGCTCACCGAGGGGGCCATCAAGGCGGGTGACGTGGTGGTGATCCGCTACGAGGGACCCAAGGGCGGCCCCGGCATGCGCGAGATGCTCGCGATCACCGGTGCCATCAAGGGTGCAGGGCTCGGCAAGGACGTGCTGCTGATCACCGACGGCCGCTTCTCCGGCGGTACGACGGGACTCTGCGTGGGCCACATCGCGCCGGAGGCTGCCGACGGCGGCCCCATCGCGTTCGTGCGCGACGGCGACCCGATCACCCTCGACGTCGCCAACGCCACCCTCGAGGTGCAGATCGACGACCTCGAGGCACGCCGGGACGGCTGGGTCCCCAACCCGCCCAAGTACACCCGCGGCGTCCTGGGCAAGTACGCCAAGGTCGTGCAGTCCGCCGCGCACGGCGCGGTCACGAGCTGACGCGGACGGCGTGGGCAAGGTCTACCAGGGGATCGACGGGCGCCTGCGGGCGTTCGTCGAGGCCCAGTCGGTCTTCTTCGTGGCCACCGCCCCCTCGGGGGACGACGGTCACGTCAATGTCTCGCCCAAGGGGCTGGCCGGCACGTTCGCCGTCGTCGACGAGCACACCGTCGCCTACCTGGACCTGACCGCGAGCGGGGCGGAGACGATCGCCCATGTCCGGCAGAACGGGCGGATCACCCTGATGTTCTGCTCGTTCGAGCGGACACCCAACGTGGTCCGGCTGCACGGTCGGGGCCGGGTGGTCAGCTGCTACGACGACGACTTCGCGGAGTGGGCGGCGCTCTTCGACCCCAACCCGCACGCTCGCGCGGTCATCGTCGTCGAGGTGCAGCGGGTCAGCGACTCCTGCGGCTACGCGCTGCCGCTGATGAGCCTGGATGCCGAGCGAGACCTGCTCACCCCCAACATGGACAGACGCGGACCTGCGGGCGTGGTCGCCTACCGCCGGAAGAAGAACGCCACCAGCCTCGACGGCCTGACGGCGTTCGACGACGACCCGGACCCGGTGAGAGCTGAATGATCGGCAGGTGAGTGCCGCCTGCGGCTAGGGTCTGCAGCATGACTCGGGGGAACCGCCTGACCAGGTCCGTGATCGCCGTACCGCTGCTGGCCGGAGCCTTGGCCCTGGCCTCGCTGGCGCCGCTGGGCGCAGCGGCGCAGCCTGCGGCAGGGGCCGCCACGGCCCAGCCCACCGCGGCCCAGCCCGCCGCGGCGCCGACGGGCGAGCGCTCGTCGGCCCGCACCACGGCGCTCCCGGGCGGGGGTCGCAAGGTCTTCGGCCGCAAGCGCTTCCTGGTGGCCTACTACGGCACCGCCGCCACCGGCGCCCTCGGCGTGCTCGGGGAGACCGATGCGGACACGATGCACTCCCGGCTGCGCAAGGCCGCCAAGCCGTTCCGCCGCAAGAGTGAGCGGATCCAGCCCGTCTACGAGCTGATCGCCACGGTGGCCGACCCGATCCCGGGTGCGGACGGGGACTACAACCACGACGTGCTCCACAGCCGCGTGCAGGAGTACATCGACGCCGCCCAGCGCAACAAGGCGCTGCTGGTGCTCGACCTGCAGCCGGGGCGCTCGGACTTCCTCACGGTCGCCAAGCGCTGGGAGTGGGCCCTGGCGCACCCCTGGGTCGGGCTCGCTCTCGACCCGGAGTGGCGGATGGGACCGGACCAGGTGCCCGGGCAGTCCATCGGGTCGGTGCGCGCCAAGGAGGTCAACCAGGTGTCGCAGTGGCTCGACGACCTCACCGCGGCCTCCGCGCTGCCGCAGAAGGTCTTCGTGCTCCACCAGTTCCAGGCCGCGATGGTGGGCCGGATCAAGAAGGTCGCCGACCGGCCCAACCTCGCCGAGGTGCAGCACGTCGACGGCTTCGGCACCCCGGCCCAGAAGCAGGCGACGTACGACGCGGTGGCGCGCCCGCGGCAGTTCGCGATGGGGTTCAAGCTCTTCTACGACGAGGACAGTCCCCGGATGCGCGCCGGGGCGGTGCGCCGCAAGCTGCCCGCCGTCAGGTTCGTGAGCTTCCAGTGACCCCGCTGGACGCGACCGGCGCCCCGGCCACCCACCGCGGGGAGGCCGGGACGGCCTACCCGGTCTTCGTCGACCACCACGTCCATCTGGCCCTCTGCGATCCCGCGGGGCTCGCCGGCACCGGCATCGGAGCCGTGGTCGACCTGGGGTGGGGTCCGGAGATCGCCGACCTGGCGCGGACCGCGCCGGTCCACGTGGAGTTCGCCGGCCAGTTCCTCACCGAGCCCGACGGCTACCCGACCTCGCGACCATGGGCGCCTCGCGCCGCGGCCCGGGAGCTGTCGCACCCGCGCGAGGCAGCAGCCGCGGTCGCCGAGCAGCGGGCGCTCGGCGCCGGGGTCATCAAGGTCGCGCTCAACCGGGAGGCCGGGCCGGTGCCCGACCTGGCGACCTGCCAGGCCGTCGTCGCAGCAGCCGACGACCTGCCCGTGGTCGCCCACGTGGAGGGCGCCGGCATGGTGGAGCTGGCCCTGGCCGCCGGCGTCGACACCCTCGCCCACGCACCCTGGACCCACACGCTGGAGGCGGACGTGCTGGCGGAGTGCGCGGGGGCAGGGATGCGCTGGATCAGCACCCTCGACATCCACGGCCGGGGTACCCGGACCCCGGAGCAGGCCAGGGCGCTGGCCAACGTGGCAGCCTTCGCCGCCGTGGGCGGTGAGGTGCTCTACGGCACCGACCTGGGCAACGGGCCGTCGCTGCCCGGCCTCAACGTCCGCGAGCTGGCCCTGCTGGAGGCGGCCGGTCTGGGCCCGCGTGCCCTGCTGCACGCGTTGACCGCGCCCTGGCCCCGGGCGGCGCCGGATCACCTGGTCACCTTCGTGCCCGGACAGCCGCCCGAGGACCGCCCCTCCGGATGGCTCACCGGCGCCCGCGTGGTCCGCCGCGAGGAGCTCGAGGCGTGATCCGGACGGGCCTCGACGACGACCTGGATCCTGGCCCCCGTGACGAGGCCGACCCCCTGAGCCACCTGCGGTCCCGCTTCGTGGGCGCCCAGAGCCCGCTCGTCTACCTCGACGGCAACTCGCTGGGGCGCCCGCTGACGGTGACCGCGGCTCGCCTGGCCGAGTTCGTGACGGGGGAGTGGGGCACCCGGCTGATCCGCGGGTGGGACGAGCGGTGGATGGAGCTGCCCACCACCCTGGGCGACGACCTCGGCCCTGTGGTGCTGGGCGCCGCGCCGGGTCAGGTGGCGGTGAGCGACTCCACCACGGTCTGGCTCTACAAGCTGCTGCGCGCCGGGGTCGACGCCCAGCTGCGCCGCGACCCCCGCCGCACCGAGATCGTGGTCGACACCGACAACTTCCCCACAGACCGCTACGTGGCCGAGGGGATCGCCGCCGAGCGCGGATGCACGGTCCGTTGGGTGGAGGTGGCGGCGCACGAGGGCCTCACCCCCGAGCTGCTCGCCGAGGCGCTGGGGGAGCGGACCAACGTGGTGGTGCTCAGCCACGTCGCCTACCGGTCGGCGTACCTGGCGCCGGTGCCGGCCCTGGCGGAGCTGACCCACGCGTCCGGCGGACTGCTGCTGCTGGACGTGTGTCACTCGGCCGGCTCCGTGCCGGTCGAGCTGGACGCCTGGGGCGTGGACCTCGCGGTGGGCTGCACCTACAAGTACCTCGACGGGGGGCCGGGCTCCCCGGCCCTGGGGTATGTCGCGGCCCGCCACCACGGCACCCTCGCGCAACCGGTGCAGGGCTGGATGGGGCACGCCGAGCCCTTCGCGATGGGCCCGGGCTACCGCCCCGCCGCCGGGATCCGCGGATTCCTCTCAGGCACCCCGCCGATCCTCGGCATGCTGGCGATGCAGGACATGCTGGCGCTGCTGGAGGAGGCCGGGATCGAGGCGGTCCGAGCCAAGTCGGTGGCGCTCACCGACTATGCGGTCGCCCTGTCGGACGCCTGGCTGGCCCCGCTGGGAGTCACCCTGGCCTCACCCCGAGACGCCGAGCGCCGCGGCGGGCACGTGACCTTGAGCCATCCCCGGATGCGGGAGGTCGTGGCCGCGCTGTGGGCCGACGACGTGCTGCCGGACTACCGCGACCCGCACGGCCTGCGGGTGGGGCTGTCCCCGCTCTCGACGAGCTTCGAGGAGGTGCACCGCGGGCTGGCGTCGGTGCGCGCGCTGCTGCAGCCCGATTGAGCAGAGCCGCCAGCAGGCGGTTGGATGGTCCGATGATCCGATACCCGTCCCCGTTGCGTCCCGGCGATCGCATCGGCGTGACCAGTCCCTCCAGCGGCGTGCCCTCGCCGCTTCGTCCCCGCCTCGACGTCGCCGTCGACTGGCTGCGCGCCCGCGGGTACGACGTCCAGCTCGGCGAGTGCCTCAGCGGCGACGCCGGCCACGTGAGCGCGTCGGCGGACCGACGTGCCGCGGAGCTGAACGCGATGCTGCTGGACCCCGCCATCCGGGCGGTGGTGCCGCCGTGGGGCGGGGAGACCGCCATCGACCTGGTGGACCGCCTGGACTGGGAGGCGCTCGCGGCCGCGGAGCCGACCTGGCTGGTGGGCTTCAGCGACCTCACCACGCTGATGCTGCCGATCACGCTGGGGCTGGGGTGGGCGACCCTGCACGGGGCGAACCTGATGGACACCCCCTACGAGCCGCCGCCCGGCCTGCTGCACTGGACCGACGTGGCGGCCGCGACGGGGCCGTTCGCCCAGCACGCGTCCGGGCGCTACCGCAGCGGCGGCTTCGACGACTGGGAGACCGACCCCACGCCCACGGCGTACCACCTGGACGCGCGGGGGACCTGGGAGGTGGCCGGCGGCGGTGGCCTCGACGTCACGGGTCGACTCGTCGGCGGGTGCATCGAGACGGTCTCCAACCTTGCCGGCACTCCCTACGGGGACGTGGCCGCCTTCGGCCGGGCACACGCCGACGAGGGGCTCATCGTCTATCTCGAGGCCTCGGACGACCCGGCCCTGGAGATCTGCCGCAACCTGCACGGCCTGCGCCTGGCCGGCTGGTTCGACGACGCGAACGCGATCGTGATCGGGCGTACCTCGGCCCCGCCGTCGGGTGACTTCACCCAGCGCGCCGCGGTCCTCGACGCGCTCGGGATGCTCGACCTGCCGATCGTCTTCGACGTGGAGTGCGGCCACGTGCCGCCGTACCTCCCGCTGGTCAACGGCGCCCAGGCGCACCTCACCGTCGCTGGGACCGAGCGCTCGCTGGTGCAGACCCTGGGGTGACCCGCGCTTCGGGTAGGACGCGGTCGGGGGAACTACGCGATTTCACTGATGTGGTCTAGACCACATCGGAGGAGACTCCCGTTGAGGGGTGGTCACCCCGACTGCCCCAGGAGTGCAAGGGGAGTCCCATGAAGCACACACCTTCTCGCGCGGCCGTGGCGGCGGTCGCCTGCCTGGGCCTGCTGTTCGGCGGCGTCACTGCCGTCACCCCGGCCGGCGCGTCGTTCACGGACGCGGCGACCGCCGCGGCGCAGCTCAACTGGAACCGGGTCTGGAACCAGCAGCTGAAGCCCAAGACCGACCGGCGCTACTACACCAAGGCCAAGTCCAACCGGCGCTACTACACCAAGCGCCAGACCGACTCGACCTTCTACTCCCGCACGGAGTCGGACTCGAGGTTCGAGACGAGGCACCAGGCCTACCGGGGCACGTACTTCATCTCCGGAAACGGTGCCGGCAGCCTCGTCTCGGACTCGATCTCCTACGGCGCCACGCTGGCGGTCGCGCCCACCGCGCACTACATCCGCCTCGGTGACCCCGTGCCGGCCGGGTGCTCCGGCTCCGCGTCGGCGCCCAACGCCGATCCGGGTCATCTCTGCGTCTTCGAGGCGAACGCCGTCAACGTCGGCCCGCGCTACGTGACGGACACGACGTTCGCCCCGAACACCGCGACGCCCACCGGCGCCTACCTCTACGCGACGGTGGCGGCTGCCGGGAACGGCTACTACGCAGGCACCTGGGTGCTGCGGCCGGGCGGCTCCGCCACCGTCACGAACAGCCGTCAGGCTCCGTCCCTGGGCCGGGTGGGCGCCGAGATCGGCCGGTAGCGGGGCCCGGGAGCGAAACCGGGGCTCAGCGCCCGGCGTTGCGGGGATCCGACCCGTCGGCGAGCGGCTGGGCCCCGAGCTCGCGGGCCCACCACTTGGTCTCGGCCACCTCCGCCAGTCTCGCGAAGGTGGCCGAGCGCCTCGTGCGGCGCAGGTCCTCGGCGTGCGTGGTCCCGTAGCTGCGACCGATGAGGTTGTTGGCCTGGTCGACGGCCGAGTCGCCGACGTCCGCGGAGCCGGTCTCGTGGGCGTCGGCCACCGCACGGGCCAGCGCCTCGCCGTGACGGGCGCTCAGGTAGGCCTGCCACATGAAGTGCCGGGCGGCGTTGTGCCGCCGCCAGGCGCCCGGGTGCGCCCGCGAGGCGCTGGAGAAGGCGAGCACCGAGGCGAGCACGACGTCCAGCGCGGCCGCGTGCCCAGCCCCGGCGGCGCGTGCTGCGCGCCAGAGGCGGGGGAGTGCGGTGGTGGTCAGGCGGAGGGCGCTGCGCATGGCGCGATTGTCTCAGGCGGCGCCTCCCGCGGCCCCCGCCGATGTGGGAGCCTCAGCGGGTGGACCAACGCCTGAGCTTCATCACCCTGGCGGTGGCCGAGCTGGCCGCAAGCCGCCGCTTCTACCTCGACTCCCTGGGCTGGGAGCCCTGCGTCGACGTGCCGGGCGAGGTCCTGATGTTCCAGGTGGCCGACAAGGTGGTGCTCTCCCTGTGGGACGAGGAGGCGTTCGCCGCCGAGGTGGGCGCCCGACCGGCTCGCGGTGCCGTGCCCCCGGTGACCCTCGCGCACAACTGCGCCACCCGGGACGGCGTCGACCGGGTGCTGGAGCAGGCCCGCAACGCCGGGGCGGACCCGGTGGTCGCCGCCCAGGAGCGGGAGTGGGGCGGCTACTCGGGCTACTTCGCCGACCCCGACGGATTCCGCTGGGAGGTCGCGTTCAACCCCGGCGACGTCGGGCAGCTGGTCCTGCCCTGACGTCGACCCTCGGGTCGCCATCATGTGGGACCGCCGTACCAGCATCTGGGACGCGTGGCACACTGGTAGGCGCCGGGGAGGCCCGGCGGCTACCGTAGGCGCATGCGCACGGACCTTCTTGTACGCACGCGACGCGTGAGCTGAGGACCTCGAGTCCACAGCACCACGCGTCACCCCTCGTCGCCGTCACCGGCCGAGGGGTTTTTTGTTGGGCACACGCAGGACAACAGGGCAGTGAGGAAGAGTAGATGAGCGAGCAGGGCGGTGCGATCACCGGGGCACAGAGCCTGGTGCGTTCCTTGGAGCACGCGGGCGCGGAGCACATCTTCGGCATTCCGGGCGGCGCGATCCTCCCGGCGTACGACCCGCTGATGGACTCCACCCGCATCCGGCACATCCTGGTGCGCCACGAGCAGGGCGCGGGGCACGCCGCCCAGGGCTACGCCAGCGCGACCGGCCGGGTCGGGGTCTGCATGGCGACGTCCGGGCCGGGCGCCACGAACCTGGTCACCCCGCTGGCCGACGCCTACATGGACTCCGTGCCGATGGTCGCCGTCACCGGCCAGGTGGGTGCCTCGCTGATCGGGACAGACGCCTTCCAGGAGGCCGACATCCGGGGCATCACCATGCCCATCACCAAGCACAACTTCCTGGTCACCGACGCCGCCGACATCCCGCGCACCGTCGCCGAGGCCTTCCACATCGCCTCCACCGGGCGTCCCGGCCCGGTCCTGGTGGACGTGGCCAAGTCGGCGCTGCAGGCCATGACCGACTTCTCCTGGCCTGCCGAGCTGACCCTGCCCGGCTACCGCCCCATCACCCGGCCGCACAGCAAGCAGATCCGGGAGGCGGCCAAGATGATCCTGGCCGCCAAGCGCCCCGTGCTGTACGTCGGTGGCGGCGTCATCCGCTCCCGCGCCAGTCGTGAGCTGCTCGCCCTGGCCGAGTTCACCGGGATCCCGGTGGTGACCACCCTGATGGCCCGCGGCGCCTTCCCCGACAGCCACCCGCAGCACCTGGGGATGCCCGGGATGCACGGCACCGTCGCGGCGGTGGCGGGCCTGCAGCGCTCGGACCTGATGATCAGCCTGGGCGCCCGGTTCGACGACCGGGTCACCGGCAACCTGGACTCCTTCGCTCCGCAGGCGCTGGTCATCCACGCCGACATCGACCCGGCCGAGATCGGCAAGAACCGGCACGCCGACGTGCCCATCGTCGGTGACGCCCGCGAGGTCATCATGGACCTGCTGGTGGCGCTGCGGGGCGAGGCCGAGCAGGGCCGGGTCGGCGACTACGAGCAGTGGGTCGACTTCGTGGCCGGGATCAAGAGGCGCTACCCGCTGGGCTACGACAGGCCCGCCGACGGCACGCTGTCCCCGCAGTACGTCATCGAGCGCCTCGGCGCCATCGCCGGTCCTGAGGCCATCTACGCCTCCGGGGTGGGCCAGCACCAGATGTGGGCCGCGCAGTTCGTCAAGTACGAGCAGCCCAACACCTGGATCAACTCCGGGGGCCTGGGCACCATGGGCTTCTCGGTCCCCGCGGCGATGGGCGCCAAGGTCGGCTGCCCGGACACCACGGTCTGGTCCATCGACGGCGACGGCTGCTTCCAGATGACGAACCAGGAGCTGGCCACCTGCGCGATCGAGGGCATCCCGATCAAGGTCGCCATCATCAACAACGAGTCCCTCGGCATGGTGCGGCAGTGGCAGACGCTCTTCTACAACGAGCGCTACTCCAACACCGACCTGCACACCGGGGCCGACCGTCGCATCCCCGACTTCGTCAAGCTCGCCGACGCCTACGGCTGCGTGGGCCTCTCGTGCGACTCCGAGGGTGAGGTGGACGCCACCATCGAGAAGGCCATGGCGATCGACGACCAGCCCGTGGTGGTGGACTTCCGGGTGCACCGCGACGCCATGGTCTGGCCGATGGTCGCCTCCGGCACCAGCAACGACGACATCAAGTACGCGCGAGACCTGGCGCCCGAGTTCGACGAGGACGACCTCTGATGAGCAAGCACACCCTGTCGGTCCTGGTGGAGAACAAGCCGGGAGTCCTGGCCCGCGTCGCCGGCCTGTTCAGCCGTCGCGGCTTCAACATCGACAGCCTCGCGGTGGGTCCCACCGAGCACGCGGAGGTGTCCCGGATGACCATCGTGGTCGACGTCGAGGGCTTGCCGCTCGAGCAGGTCACCAAGCAGCTCAACAAGCTGGTCGAGGTGATCAAGATCGTTGAGCTCGAGCGGTCCGCCTCGGTGACCCGCGAGCTGCTCCTGGTCAAGGTCAGGGCCGACGTGGAGACCCGCGGACAGGTGCTCGACGCGGTCCAGCTCTTCAAGGCCCGGGTGGTCGACGTGGCCCCCGACGCCGTCACCATCGAGGTCACCGGCAACTCCGACAAGCTGAGCGACTTCCTCAAGGTGCTCGAGCCCTTCGGGGTCCGTGAGCTCGTCCAGTCCGGCCGAGTGGCGATCGGTCGCGGCGCGCGCTCGATCACCGAGCGCACCACCAAGCTGACGCCGGTCCCCGTGCCCGACGCGGTCGGCTGAGCGTCCCCGCGTCCCCCCAGTTTCCAGATACACACCCCAGAAGGAGAGCCTCAAGTGGCTGAGATGTTCTACGACGACGATGCTGACCTGACCCTGATCCAGGGCAAGAACGTCGCCGTGATCGGTTACGGCAGCCAGGGCCACGCCCACGCGCTGTCGCTGCGCGACTCCGGCGTCGACGTGCGCATCGGTCTCCAGCCGGGCTCCAAGAGCCGGGCCAAGGCCGAGTCCGAGGGCCTGCGCGTGGTGACCCCCGCCGAGGCGACCGAGGAGGCCGACGTGATCGTCATCCTCGCCCCGGACCAGCACCAGCGGAAGCTGTACGCCGAGGAGATCGCTCCCAACCTCACCCCCGGTGACACCCTGGTCTTCGGCCACGGGTTCAACATCCGGTACGGCTACATCACCCCGCCCGAGGGCGTCGACGTGTTCATGGTCGCCCCCAAGGGCCCCGGACACCTGGTCCGTCGCGAGTACGTCGACGGTCGCGGCGTGCCGGTCCTGGTCGCGGTGGAGAAGGACGAGACGGGCAAGGCCTGGCAGCTCGCGCTCTCCTACGCCAAGGGCATCGGCGGCCTGCGTGCGGGCGGCATCAAGACCACCTTCGCCGAGGAGACCGAGACCGACCTGTTCGGCGAGCAGGCCGTCCTCTGCGGTGGCGCCTCCCAGCTGGTGATGTACGGCTTCGAGACCCTGATCGAGGCCGGATACCAGCCCGAGGTCGCCTACTTCGAGTGCCTGCACGAGCTCAAGCTGATCGTCGACCTGATGTACGAGGGCGGCATCGCCAAGCAGCGCTGGTCGGTCTCCGACACGGCCGAGTACGGCGACTACGTCTCCGGTCCGCGGGTCATCACCCCGGACGTCAAGGAGAACATGAAGGCGGTGCTGGAGGACATCAAGAACGGTGCCTTCGCCAAGCGCTTCATCGAGGACCAGGACGCGAACGGGCCGGAGTTCGACGAGCTGCGCACGAAGGGCGAGCAGCACCCGATCGAGGCCACCGGCCGCGAGCTGCGCAAGCTGATGGCCTGGGTCAAGAGCCACGACAGCGACTACGTCGAGGGCACTGCCACCCGCTGACGCGGCACCCGCACGACACGCGCCCCGTCGCCCGGCACCAGCCGGGCGACGGGGCTCGTCGCGTTCTGGGTCGACCCGGCGCTACTTCACCTCGGACCTGAGCACGCCCCGAATGCCGAACGCCAGCGGGAGGACCAGCCACAAGGACCCGAGGTGCCGATCTGGGCCCACTGCTGCGCGGTCGGCACCTGCTCGAACAGCGTCGTGTAGGAGTAGTAGAAGTCCACCCAGGGCTGGAGGTCGGCGAACCAGTCCTGCACGGTGCCCAGCAGGAACAGCGCGTTCGGGAGCACGAAGGCGAACACGAAGTAGCCCACGATCGCCGCAGCCGAGCTGCGGAGGACCACGCCCAGGACGAAGCCCGTCAGCAGGCAGAACACGTTGGCCAGCACGATGGTGGCGAGGTTGGCCGCCGGGATGTCCCACACGGTCGGGCCTCCCGCGACCGCGGCCCCCACGAGGTTGCCCAGCGCCCCCACGGCCAGGGCGAGGGCCATGGAAGACACGCCGATCGCCACGGCCACCGCCGCCTTGGCGAGCAGGACCCGGCCGCGGTGCGGCACCAGGGTGAACGTGGTGAGCCCGGTGCGCTGGCTCCACTCCGAGGTCACCGCGAGGATCGCCACCATCGGCAGGATGACCGACATCGGCGCCCCGATGGCCGCGGCGAACGACTCGTACGTCTGGTCCGACTCGGGTGCGAAGGCCATCACCGCAGCGGTGGCCAGCAGTGCCGTGATTCCGATGCTCGCGATCAGCCAGAAGCCCGAGCGGGTGTCGAAGACCTTGGTCAGCTCCACCCACAGCAGGCGTCGCATCGGGATGCTCGAGGGCCGGACGATCGTGTCCGACCCGGCGTGGGTGGTGGGGGCGGCTTCCAGGACGGCGCTCATGCTGCGGCTCCTTCGATCGTGGTGTCCCGCTGGGACTCGGCAGTGAGCTCGAGGAACATCTCCTCCAGGCCGGCCCCGTCGGCCGACCTCAGCTCGGTCAGGGCGACACCGGCGGCCAGGGCGACCCGGCCGACGGCGGAGGCGTCCGCGTCGGTGCGGAGCGCACCGTCGCCGGACGCGGTGGTGGCGATCCCGTCGGCTGCCAGGGCCGCGGCCAGCCGGTCGATCTCCGCAGCCCGGACCACGGTGCCGGCTGCCGCGAGGAGCTCCGCCTTGGTGCCCTGGGCCACGAGCCGGCCGTTGCCGATGACCAACAGGTCGTCGGCGATGACCTCGATCTCGTGCAGCAGGTGGGAGGAGAGCAGCACCGTGCCGCCGCGGTCGGCGTAGCCGCGCAGCAGGTCCCGCATCCACCGGATGCCGGCAGGGTCGAGGCCGTTGGCCGGCTCGTCCAGGATCAGCACGGCGGGGTCCCCGATCAGCGCGGTGGCGATGCCGAGGCGCTGGCGCATGCCGAGGGAGTAGTTGCGCACGCGCCGTCCCGCCTCGGTCTCGGTGAGGCTGACCAGCTCGAGCATCTCCTCGACCCGGGAGCGGGGCAGCCCCATCGTGCGCTGGGCGATGGCGAGGATCTCGCGTCCCGTGCGTCCGGCGTGCTGGGCGGAGGCGTCGAGCAGCACGCCGACCTCCCGTCCCGGGTCCGGCAGGTCGGCGAACCGCCGTCCGTTGACCTGCGCGGTGCCGGAGGTCGGGGGAGTGAGGCCGACCATGACCCGCATGGTCGTGGACTTGCCCGCCCCGTTGGGGCCCAGGAAGCCGGTCACCCGGCCCGGAGCCGCGGTGAAGGTGACGTCGTCGACGGCGGTGTGGTCGCCGTAGCGCTTGGTGAGGGAGTCGATGGTGATCATGGTGTCCACGCTCCCGCGACCCGGTGCCGGCCGGCATCGGGGACAGCCCTGACCCGACCCCGGGAACACAGATGGCCCGGCCGGGGTTGGGACCGCATGCGCATCGAGATCTGGAGTGACGTCGTCTGCCCGTGGTGCTACATCGGCAAGCGGCGCCTGGAGTCGGCCCTGAGCACCTTCGAGCACGCGGACCAGGTGGAGGTGGTCTGGCGTTCCTACCAGCTGGACCCGAGTGCCCCCGCGGTGGCCACCGAGACCTCGACGCAGATGCTCGCCCGCACGTACGGCCAGAGCCCCGAGGGGGTGGCGGGCATGCAGCAGCAGGTGTCGGCCGCCGCGGCCGAGGAGGGGCTGGTCTACCGCCTGGACCAGACCCTGCACGTCAACACCGTCGACGCCCACCGGCTGCTGCACCTGGCGCTGCACGAAGGCGGCCCGGAGCTGCAGGGCCGGCTCAAGGAGGCGCTGCTCGCGGCGTACTTCACGCAGGGCCGGAACGTCGCGGACCACACCGTGCTGGCCGAGGTCGCGGACCAGGCGGGCCTGGAGGCCACCGGCGTGGCGGAGGTCCTGGCCTCCCAGCGGTACGCCGACGAGGTCGCCGCCGACGTCGCGCAGGCCCGGGCGTACGGCGCCACCGGGGTGCCGTTCTTCGTGGTCGACGCCGCCTACGGCGTCTCCGGAGCCCAGCCCGCCGAGGCCTTCACCCAGGTGCTCCAGCGGGCGTGGCGCGACGGGCACCCCAGCATCGAGATGGTCTCGACCGGCGACGGGGACGTCTGCGGGCCGGACGGCTGCCCCGTCTGATCCGGTCCGGGTCCTCGGGGCCCGGGCAGCACCGACGTGGACCCTGGCGGGAGCCGGCGATGCGGCGTGCATCACTATTGGCCCCATGAGCGAGCAGACGCTGGACGAGACCCGCCGCCTCGGGGTGGAGACGACCGGGATCGAGATCATCGACGAGGCCAGTCGGACCGCGCGGCCGGCCGACCTGTTCTGGCCCTGGTTCGCCGCCAACGTCAGCGTCTTCGGACTCAGCTACGCGGCGTTCATCCTCTACTTCGGGATCTCCTTCGCCCAGGGCCTGCTGGTCGCCGTGGTCGGCATCATCGCCTCCTTCGCGCTGTGCGGACTCGTGGCGATCGGCGGCAAGCGAGGATCGGCGCCCACCATGGTGCTGTCCCGCGCCGCCTTCGGGGTCACCGGGCAGAAGCTCCCGGGCGTGATCTCGTGGCTGGTCTCGATCGGCTGGGAGACGTTCCTGGCGATCATGGCGGTGCTGGCCACCTCCACCGTCTTCACCCGCCTGGGTTGGGGCGGGGGCACGGCGACCAAGGTCGTCGCGGCCATCGTGGTCGCGGCTCTCATCGTCTCCGCCAGCGTCGCCGGCTACCACGTCATCATGCGGATGCAGTCGTGGCTGACCTGGATCACCGGTGCCGTGTCGATCCTCTACATCGCCTTGACCGTCGACGAGGTCGACTGGGACGCCGTCAGTGCGGTTCCGGGCGGGTCCACCCAGCAGGTGGTGGGGGCACTGGTGATGGTGATGACCGGCTTCGGACTGGGCTGGATCAACATCGCAGCGGACTGGTCGCGCTACCAGCGGCGCACCGCGTCCGGTCCCGCGATCGTGGCGTGGAACACCTTCGGTGGGGCGCTCGCCCCGGTCCTGCTGGTCGGCTTCGGGCTGGCCCTGGCCGGGTCCTCCACCGAGATCCTGGACGGCGTCGCCGCCGACCCGATCGGCACCCTGGCCACCCTGCTGCCCACCTGGTTCCTGGTCCCGTTCCTCCTCGCCGCGATCCTGGCGCTGGTCAGCGGGGCCGTGCTCGGCATCTACTCCTCGGGGCTGACGCTGCTCTCCCTGGGGGTGCGGGTCTCCCGGCCCCGAGCGGCTCTCATCGACGGGCTGCTGCTCACCGCGGGCACCATCTACGTGGTCTTCGTGGCGGAGAGCTTCCTGAACCCGTTCCAGAGCTTCCTGATCACGCTCGGCGTGCCGCTCGCCGCCTGGGCCGGCATCTTCATCGCCGACCTCGCGCTGCGTCGCCAGGACTACGACGAGGCGGCCCTCTTCGACCCCACCGGGAGGTACGGCGCCTTCGACCGGGTCTCGATCGCCACCATGGTCGGTGCCTCGGTCATCGGCTGGGGCCTGGTGATCAACTCGTTCGCCGACGACGCGTCGTGGAACAACTGGCAGGGCTACCTGCTCGGCCCGCTCGGGCTCGGTGGCAAGGAGGGGGAGTGGGCGCTCGCCAACCTCGGCGTGCTCGTCGCGCTGGCGCTGGGCTTCGGGGTGACACTGATCGCGCGTCGCGGGACCGTCGCCGACCAGGAGCGCTGAGGCAGCGAGTCCGCCCTCCCGTTCACCCGGGTGAGGGCGCGCTCTGGATCTTCCGGGCGGCGCCGACCAGCATGCCGTCGACCAGGAGCAGTGCGCCCGGCACACAGAGCACCAGGGCGTTGCGGCCGAGGAACGCCGCGGCCGCACCGGCGAAGAACCCGACCGCGAGGGCCACCACTGCCTGGTTGACCCGGTTCGAGGCCTCCGCACTGCGCTGCTCGGCCGTGCTGAGGAGGGCCGCGGCCAGGGCGCCGAGCAGAGCGCTGAGCGCAAGCGCCCAGAACATCGATCGGTCGGCGCCGGCGGAATCGAGGGCAGCGACCACCATCACGACCACGAGCAGGACCTGTCCGCCGGCGGCGATCAGGGCCGCGCGCCGCAGTGCGGGGCGGGCAGCAGTGCTCACGTCGCGTTGATGACGGCCGGGGTGAGCTCGCGGCCGACGTGCACCCGGTGCGAGTGCTCCACCGTCACCTGGCCCGTGGCGTCAGTGGCCTCGACGGGCTGGAGACGTGCTCGGATCTCCTCGCTCTGCTGCAGCAGGACGTCGGTCTCTTCCCGAAGGACGTGCAGGTCCTCGGTCGGGTCAGCCATCGTGTCTCCTCGGGCTAGGCAGGCGACGGGTTCCTTCCCCTTGTGCGGGGGGTCAAACCCAGCCGTGGGGAGCCAGGCGCGGCCGCTGGGACGACGCCGGGCGAGCGGTGAGGTGGGCTAGTCTGGCCGAGGCACAGCGTCGTGCGACCCGCGTCACCATCGATCCGTCCGCGGGACCCAGATCCGATCACCTCCCCGATCACCCGAGGACCGCCGCTGTGACCAACGCACGCCCCGTCGTACTCATCGCCGAAGAGCTCAGCCCCGCGACCGTCGAGGCGCTCGGCCCGGACTTCGAGATCCGGCACTGCAACGGAGCCGACCGTGACGAGCTGCTGGCCGCGCTCGCCGACGTCGACGCGCTGCTGGTCCGCTCGGCCACGAAGGTCGACGAGGAGGCGCTCGCAGCGGCGAAGGTCCTCAAGGTGGTGGCCCGCGCGGGGGTAGGGCTGGACAACGTGGACGTCAGGGCCGCCACCCAGAACGGCGTGATGGTGGTGAACGCGCCCACCTCCAACATCGTCAGCGCGGCAGAGCTGGCCGTCGCGCTGATGCTGGCGGCGGCCCGGCACGTCAGCCCGGCGCACGCCGCACTGCGCAACGGCGAGTGGAAGCGGTCCAGGTACACCGGCGTCGAGCTCTACGAGAAGACCGTCGGCATCGTCGGCCTCGGCCGCATCGGGGTCCTGGTGGCGCAGCGGCTGAGCGCCTTCGGGATGAAGGTGGTGGCCTACGACCCCTACGTCCAGGCCGGGCGCGCCGCGCAGATGGGCGTGCGCCTGGTCGACCTCGACACCCTGCTGGCCGAGTCGGACTTCATGTCGGTGCACCTGCCCCGGACCCCGGAGACGATGGGTCTCATCGGTGCCCCCGAGCTGGCCAAGGCCAAGCCCTCCCTGGTGCTGGTCAACGCCGCCCGCGGCGGCATCGTCGACGAGGCGGCCCTCTACGACGCGCTCAAGACCGGCGTCATCGCGGCCGCAGGCCTCGACGTCTTCGCCCACGAGCCGTGTACCGACTCCCCGCTCTTCGAGCTGGAGAACGTGGTGGCCACCCCGCACCTGGGTGCCTCCACGGACGAGGCACAGGAGAAGGCCGGGATCGCGGTGGCGAAGTCGGTCCGGCTGGCCCTCGCGGGCGAACTGGTGCCGGACGCGGTCAACGTCCAGGGCGGCGTGATCGCGGAGGACGTGCGTCCAGGCATCCCGCTCACCGAGAAGCTTGGCCGCGTCTTCACCGCCCTGGCCGGTGAGGTCGCCCAGCAGATCGACGTCGAGGTCCGGGGCGAGATCACCGAGTTCGACGTCAAGGTCCTGGAGCTGGCCGCGCTCAAGGGTGTCTTCTCCGACATCGTGGAGCACCAGGTCTCCTACGTGAACGCGCCGCTCCTGGCCGCCGAGCGCGGCACCGCGGTGCGGCTGGTCGCCGACCCCGAGAGCCCCGACCACCGCAACCTGATCACCATCCGCGGCACCCTGGCCGACGGCTCCCAGGTCTCGGTCGGGGGCACCCTGGTGGGGATCAACCAGCGGGAGCGGATCGTGGAGGTCAACGGCTTCGCCGTGGACCTGGAGCCCACCGACCACCTGGCCTTCTTCACCTACGAGGACCGGCCGGGCATGGTCGGCACCGTGGGCCAGATCCTGGGCGACGCAGGCGTCAACATCGCCGGCATGCAGGTCGCCCGGCAGGACAAGGGCGGCAGCGCCCTGGTGGCGCTCTCGGTGGACTCGGTCATCCCGGCCGAGACCCTGAGCGACATCGAGACGGCCATCGACGCCGCGGCCGTCCGCGCCGTCGACCTGGGCTGACCAGGACCGGGACCGGGCTCGACCGGGACCGGCGCGCCGGCTCAGGCGATCCGGATCCGCCGGACCTCCGGGGCGCGGCTGAGGCGGGCGCGTGGGCGGTCGTCGTACCGCTGCACCTGCTCCCAGGCAAGGGCAAGCCTGCCCACCGCACGATCCAGGACCGCGGGCTCGGCCGTCCACGGGACGCGCAGGTAGGAGTCGAGGCCACCCTCGGCCGCGAAGACGGGCCCGGGAGAGACGGTGAGTCCCAGGGTCTCTGCCTCCGCGGCCAGGGCGGTCGCCCCCGGACGCGGCAGCTGGCACCACAGGGCGAGACCGCCCGTGGGGACCCGGAACCGCCACTGGGGCAGCGCCGTGCGCAGCGCGGAGACCAGGTGGTCCCGCTGCCGACGCAGCCGGGTCCGGTGCCAGGCCAGCATCTCCTCCGGCGCGGCGAGGAGGTGGGTCAGCACCAGCTGCTCGAGGACCGGCGAGCCCAGGTCCAGAGAGGTGCGGCCGTGCACCAGCCTGTCCAGGTGCTCGTGCGGTGCCCGGATCCAGCCGAGCCGCAGTCCTCCCCAGAAGGTCTTGCTGGCGCTGCCCAGGGTGATGCTGCCCGGGGCCAGTGCGGTGAAGGGGGACGGCATCTCCTGCCCCTCCAGGGCCAGCGCCTGGTGCGCCTCGTCGACCACGGCGATGGTGCCTGCGGCGGCCAGGTGGGCGGCGTAGGTGGCGCGCTGCGGCGTCGACATCAGAAGTCCGGTGGGGTTCTGGAAGTCCGGCACCAGGTAGGCCAGCGTGGGCCGGACCCGCCGCAGCTCGGCGCCGATCGTGTCCAGGTCCCAACCGTCGGGGTCGACCGGGGCGCTGTGCAGCCGGGCCCCCGCGTTCCTGATCGCCTGGGTGGAGTTGGGGTAGACCGGCGACTCCACGAGCACCCGGTCCCGGGGACCGGTGAAGGACTGCGCGACGATGGCCGCCGCCGACAGGGCCCCCGGCGTGACGATGATCTGCTCCGGCTCGGTCGGCAGGCCGCGTGCGTCGTACGTCGCGGCGACGGCACGTTGCAGGACCGGGAGCCCGGAGGGGAAGTAGCCGTGGCCGCCGAGGTAGGCGGGCAGGTCCTGCATGGCCCGCGCGTAGGCGGCCGCGAGGCCGGGCGGTGCGGTCGGGGCGGCGCAGTCCAGGTCGATGCCGTCGTTGTCGCCGCCCGGTCGGGGCACCAGGGCCCGGTCGTGGGCGCGCTCCCGGCCACCGGGGACCCGGGTGAAGGTGCCGGCGCCCCGTCTCGACTCGGCGTACCCGGCCTCGCGCAGCACGGCGTACGCGCGGGTGACCGTGGTCCGGGACAGGCCCAGCTCGGCCACCAGCTCGCGCTCCGAGGGCAGCCGGGTCGCCAACGGGATGCGTCCGTCCCCGATCAGCAGCGTCAGCTGCTCGGCCAGGCCCAGGTAGGCCGGCGAGCGGTCGAACGGGCCGACGAGCGCGGCGACCCGGCGGGACCCGATGGACGACATGGGGCCAGCGTTTCACGATTGGCTCTTTTTCAGAAGGCCAATCTGGGTGACGCTGCTCCGGTGACCATCGAGGAGACCCCGGCGCGACCCGAGCTGCGCAGCGACCTGGGGCCGCTGGACCAGCTGCGAGCCGGCAGAATGACCCGGCGCCTGACGCAGCTGGCCCTGGGCCTGTTCCTCTACGGGGCGTCCCTGGCCATGATGGTCCGCGCCGGACTGGGTCTGGCGCCCTGGGACGTCCTGCACTCGGGCCTGGTCCGGCACGTGCCCGTCACGTTGGGCCAGATGGTGGTGCTGACGAGCTTCGCGGTGCTGCTGCTGTGGATCCCGCTCGCCGAGGTGCCGGGCCTGGGCACGCTCGCGAACGCCGTGGCGGTGGGGCTGGCCGCCGACGCCACCCTGGCGGTGCTGTCCGTGCCCGAGCCGCTCTGGGCTCGCGCCGGACTGATGCTCGCCGGGGTCGTCCTGAACGCCCTGGCGACCGCGGCCTACATCGGCTCCCAGCTGGGCCGAGGCGCCCGGGACGGACTGATGACCGGTCTGGCCCGGCGTACCGGATCGTCCTTGCGGCTGGTGCGCACCGGCATCGAGGCGAGCGTGGTGCTCCTCGGCCTGGTGCTCGGCGGGGTGCTGGGCCTGGGCACGGTGCTGTACGCGCTCGCCATCGGACCGCTGGCCCAGCTGGCGCTCCCGTGGCTCACCGTGCGGCTGGACCCCGTGGGTCCGTCTCTCAGCGGCGGGTGGCGATCAGGGCGGACGCGTCGGGCGCGATCATCACCTCGACGGCGGTGAAGCGCTCGTCGGTCAGCCACTGCTCGCGCAGGGTGTCGACCCGGCCGAGGTAGATCGGCGGCCAGGACTCGCACGGGGTGAAGTCGTCGAGGACCACGATTCCCCCCGGCTCGACGAGGTCGGCGACCACGTCGACCCGCACGCTGTCCGGCTCGCCGGAGTCCAGGAAGAGCAGCGAGAACGGACCCTTGCCGCTCAGGGTCGACCAGTCGGCAGCGAACACCTCCACCGACGGGTCGTCGGTGAAGATCTCGGCGGCGGCAGAGGCGAGCTTGGGGTTGAGCTCGGCGGTGAGGATGCGGGCATCGGTGCGGACGCCGGAGCGGAGCCAGGCGGTGCCCACCCCGCAGCCGGTACCGAACTCGGCCATCGTGCCCTCCCGGGTCGCGGCCAGGGCGGCCAGCAGGCGCCCGGTCTCGTTGCGGCAGAACGACACGTAGCCCGCCTTGCGGGAGACGTCGAACGCTCGGGCGACGATCTCGGGGAGGTAGGGAGGGGCGCTCATGATTCGAGTCTCTCATCTTGGGAAAGCAGTCCCGAAATGTGGACATCCGGGACGAGGTGCTGGCCGGGTCCGCCAGGGCGGCGTACTGTCTCCGCCATCATGCGGAGCGTGTTCGTACTCATCGGCTGCCGCGGCGAGGCCTGAAGAGGGCCACCTCGCCGCGGAGTTCGGCGTTGCGCGGCCCTCGACCAGCAGTCCTTCACTGCACTGCGGCGGTCCGCCTCCTGGCACGACAGCGCGATCCGCTCCCGCCAGACCAGCCGGCCAGACCCGGACACACCGGGCCCGGGCCGGCCCGGGTCATGGTCCGGCCGCCCACGTGATCCGTGGGCCCGGCCTCCGGAGCCGCCGCGGAGCACGGGACTCGTCCCCGAGCAGCATCCGCCAGCACCACACACCGCGCAGGAGCGCCACATGTACAACCTCTACCCCGCAGAGTGGGGCCCGGCCCGTCACGACCCGGAGAGCCAGCAGCACCACCAGGCGCTGCAACGGGCGCTTGACCTCCGAGACAATGGCGGTCAGCGTCCCGATGACAACTAATCTCGGTCCCATGAACCCCTCCCTCCCCACGCCGACCAACCTCGCCGTCATCCCTGGCGACGGCATCGGCCCCGAGGTCACGACCGAGGCGCTCAAGGTGCTCGAGGCCGTGGCCCCCCAGACCTTCGTGACCACCCGCTACGACCTGGGCGCCGAGCGCTACCTCGCGACGGGCGAGGTGCTCCCCGACTCGGTGCTCGAGGAGATCCGGGGCCACGACGCGATCCTGCTGGGCGCTGTCGGCGGCAAGCCCAACGACCCCAACCTTCCCCCGGGGATCCTGGAGCGCGGGCTGCTGCTGCGGCTGCGCTTCGCGCTGGACCACTACGTCAACCTGCGCCCCTCCCGGATCTTCCCCGGCGTCCCCTCCCCGCTCGCCGCCCCCGGCGAGGTCGACTTCGTCGTGGTGCGCGAGGGCACCGAGGGCCCCTACACCGGCAACGGGGGCGCGCTCCGGGTCGGCACCCCGGCGGAAGTCGCGACCGAGGTCAGCGTCAACACCGCCTACGGCGTCGAGCGGGTGCTCCGCGACGCCTTCGCCCGGGCCCAGAAGCGGCCCCGGCGCACCCTGACCCTGCTGCACAAGACCAACGTCCTGGTGCACGCCGGATCGACCTGGTGGCGGCTCTTCGAGCAGGTGGGCCAGGAGTTCCCCGAGGTCACCCGCAACTACATGCACATCGACGCGGCGATGATCCACATGACGACCGACCCGTCGCGGTTCGACGTGATCGTCACCGACAACCTGTTCGGCGACATCATCACCGACCTGGCGGCCGCCATCACCGGTGGCATCGGCCTGGCCGCCTCGGGCAACGTCAACCCCGACCGCACCTCGCCGTCGATGTTCGAGCCGGTGCACGGCTCCGCCCCCGACATCGCCGGGCAGCAGAAGGCAGACCCCACGGCCGCCATCCTGTCGGTGGCGCTGATGCTGGACCACCTCGGGCACGGCGACGCCGCCGCCCGGGTGGAGAAGGCCGTGGTGGCCGACATCGCCGGCCGCTCCCAGGGGGCCACCCGGACCACCGCAGCCGTCGGCGACGCCATCGCCGAGCGCGTGTAGCGTGCGAAGCATGAAGATCAGCACCACGCCCTCGACCACACCCGTGGAGGACTCCCGGCTCGCGGCGATCCTCGGTGACCCCGGTTTCGGCGAGCACTTCACCGACCACATGTTCACCGTCGAGTGGACGCCGGAGGAGGGCTGGCACGGCGCCCGGACCACGACGTACGGCCCCATCTCGATGGACCCGGCGACCGCGGTCCTGCACTACGCCCAGGAGACCTTCGAGGGGATGAAGGCCTACCGGCACGCGGACGGGTCCGTCTGGACCTTCCGCCCTGAGGAGAACGCCCTGCGGATGGCGCGCTCCAGCGTCCGGCTGGCCCTGCCCGAGCTGCCGGTGGAGGACTTCGTCGCCGCGGTCGACGCCCTCATCGAGATCGACCAGCGCTGGGTGCCGGACGCCGCGGGGGAGAAGAGCCTCTACGTGCGTCCCTTCATGATCGCCACCGAGAAGTTCCTCGGGGTGCGGCCCGCGCGCCACGTCACGTTCATGGTGATCGCCAGCCCCGCCGGGTCCTACTTCAAGGGCGGGGTCAAGCCGGTCACCCTGTGGCTCGCCGAGGACTACACCCGTGCCGGGCGCGGGGGCATGGGTGCGGCCAAGACCGGTGGCAACTACGCGAGCTCGCTCGTCGCCCAGCAGGAGGCCACGGCCAAGGGCTGTGACCAGGTGGTGTTCCTGGACGCGCAGGAGGGCAGGTACGTCGAGGAGCTCGGCGGGATGAACCTCTACTTCGTCCACGCCGACGGGCACATCGTCACCCCGGAGCTGAGCGGCACGATCCTGGAGGGCATCACCCGCGACTCGATCATCGAGCTCGCCGGCAAGCTCGGGCACCGGGTGGAGGAGCGCAAGGTCGCCATCGAGGAGTGGCGCGAGGGGATCGCGTCGGGCGAGATCGTGGAGATCTTCGCCTGTGGCACTGCCGCGGTGGTCACCCCGGTGGGCGCCCTGAAGTCCGCCGGCGGGGACGTCTCGGCACCGTCCAGCACCGAGCTGACGATGCGGATCAGGCAGGCCCTGGTCGACATCCAGTACGGACGCGCCGACGACACCTTCGGCTGGATGCACCGGGTCCTCTGAGCGTCGCGGCCACCTGGCCGCGACGAGCGGGTTAACCTCGGCGGGTGAGCACGTCCCCCAGTCATCCGACCCCGCCGTCCGAGCTGCGGGTCGGCGGCTACCGGCTGCTCGCCCGGCTCGGGGAGGGCGGCATGGGGGTGGTCCACCTCGCGCAGCGCCCCGGTGGCCGGCGGGTCGCGCTGAAGGTGATGCGACCCCACGTCGTGGGCGACCACGAGGCACGCGAACGGCTCGCCCGCGAGGTCGCCTCGCTGTCGCGGATCCGCAGCCCGCGGGTGGCGGAGATCGTCGACGCCGACCCGTGGGGCGAGATCCCCTACGTCGCCACCCGGTACGTGCCCGGGCTCCCCCTGCACGACGCGGTGCAGCAGGAGGGGCCGATCACCGGCATCGACCTCGACTGGTTCGCGCGGTGCCTGGTCGAGGCACTGGGCGACGTCCACGGCGCCGGGGTGCTGCACCGGGACGTCAAGCCCTCCAACGTGCTCATGGAGGGCCGGGCCCCGGTGCTCATCGACTTCGGTCTCGCCCGGGTGGCCGACGACCCGCGCCTGACCCAGACCGGGTGGCTGATCGGCACTCCGGGATACCTGGCGCCGGAGATCCTGCACGGCGAGGACGCCTCCGCCGCCTCCGACATCCACTCCCTGGCGGCCACGATCGCCTTCGCCGGCACCGGACGCGCGCCCTTCGGTCGCGGTCCGGCGATGGCCATCATGGACCGGGTACGGCGCGGCGAGCACGACCTCTCCGGTCTTCCCGAGCGGCTGCGCGAGGTCGTGCAGGCGGCCCTGGACCCCGAACCCGAACGGCGGCCGGTACTGGCCGAGGTGCTCGACTGGCTGGAGGGCCGGCGCCCGAGCGGGCCGTGGGACCCCGTCGACGACCTGTTCACCGCGCCGCTGGTCGCAGTGGCCTGGCCCGAGGTGGCAGCCGAACCCGCTCCCGAGGACTCCGCGCCCGAGGACAGAGAGCCGACCGCCCGCTTCGAGACCCCGACCCTCGTCGACCACTCGCGCGCCGACCTCTACGACGACCGGGCGCACGACGACCGGGCGTACGACGACCGGGCGTACGACGACCGGGCGTACGCGGCTGATCGTCGCGAGGGCGATGAGCCGGTCGAGGACCTGCTGCCCTGGGACCAGACGCCCGAGGTGGCCGAGCACACCGGGCTGGGCGAGCGTGCCCGCCGGCTGACCCTGCTCGGTGGCCTCGGCGCCGCAGTGGCCGGGGCCAGCGCCGTGGCGCCGTACGTGACGATCGCGGTGACGATGCTGGTGGTGTGGCTGCTGCGCAGCGGCTCGCTGGCGGCCTCCGCGGCCGGGGAGCGGCGCCGGCTCCGGGGACGTCGCTGGTACGACGGCGTGCAGCTCACCCTCGCCGCCCCCTGGCACCTGGCGGCCTCGATCCCGGGGACGCTGCTGCTGGGACTCTGGGCCGCTGGGATCGGGGCGGCCGCCGCGCTGCTGTGCTTCGCGGTGGCACTGTCCGCCGGCACCTCGCTGAGCGTGATCGGCGGCGCGTTCGCCCTGGGACTGTGGCTGGGCCCCGGCGGCGGTCGGGTACGGCGGCCGGTGCGCCGCGTCCTGACCCCGCTGGCGGCCACCCCCGTGGTCTGGCTGGTCGCGGCGGCCGTGGTGCTGGCGACCGCCTCCGGCTTCTGGGCGCTGGCCGGGCAGCAGGAGGTCAGCTGGGCGCCGTGGTCCGGGGCGCCGTGGCAGGGGATCAGCCTCTCCGACCTGCTGTGAGCGGGGCTCACCCACCGGGGCCGGATCGCGAGATCGTGCCGGCGCCGGCAGTGGGTCGTGGCACCATGGGCCCCATGCAGATGCAGGGGATCATTCGCTAGCGCGTCGAGCTGATTCGACGCGCAACCTTCCGTGCCACGGGAGGTTTTTTTGTTGCACAGACCAGACGAGAGAAGTCGTGATGGACCTGCAGGGCTCGTTCCACGTGTACGACACCACGCTGCGCGACGGCGCTCAGCAGGAGGGGCTCAACCTCTCCGTGGCTGACAAGCTGACCATCGCGCGACAGCTCGACGGGCTCGGCGTGGGATACATCGAGGGGGGATGGCCGGGCGCCAACCCCAAGGACACCGAGTTCTTCCGGCGGGCCGCGGCCGAGCTGGACCTGCGCCACGCGAGGCTCACCGCCTTCGGCTCCACCCGCCGCGCCGGCGTCCGGGCCGCCGACGACCCGATGGTCGCGGCGCTGCGCGACTCGGGCGCCTCCGTGGTCACCCTGGTGGCCAAGTCGCACGACCGGCACGTGGAGCTGGCCCTGCGGACCACGCTGGAGGAGAACCTCGCGATGGTCAGCGACACCGTGTCCCACCTGCGAGCCGAGGGCCAGACGGTCTTCCTGGACGCCGAGCACTTCTTCGACGGCTACCGCGCCAACCGGTCCTACGCCCTGGAGGTGCTGCGCGCCGCCTACGAGGCCGGTGCCGAGGTGGCTGCGCTGTGCGACACCAACGGCGGGATGCTGCCCGGGTGGGTCTCCGACGTGGTCCACGACGTCATCGAGACCACGGGTGGCCGCGTCGGGATCCACTGCCACAACGACACCGGCTGCGCGGTGGCCAACACGCTGGCCGCCGTCGAGGCCGGCGCCAGCCACGTGCAGGGCACCATCAACGGCTACGGCGAGCGGACCGGCAACGCCGACCTGATCTCGGTGGTTGCCAACCTCCAGCTCAAGCTGGACCGGCCCGTGCTGCCCGAAGGGCTGCTGCGCGAGGCGACCCGGATCGCGCACGCCGTGGCGGAGGTGACCAACTTCCCGCCAGCCAGCCGCCAGCCCTACGTGGGCACCTCGGCGTTCACCCACAAGGCGGGGCTGCACGCGAGCGCGATCAAGGTCGACCCGGACCTCTACCAGCACATGGACCCCGCGGGCGTGGGCAACGACATGCGGCTCCTGGTCTCCGACATGGCCGGGCGGGCCTCGATCGAGCTCAAGGGCCGCGAGCTCGGGTTCGACCTCTCCGGTGACCGCGAGCTCGTCACCCGGGTGACCGACCGGGTCAAGGCGATGGAGCAGTCCGGCTACACCTTCGAGGCCGCCGACGCCTCCTTCGAGCTGTTGCTGGTCGAGGAGGTGGAGGGTCGCCGCCCCTCCTACTTCGAGGTGGAGTCGTGGCGGGTCATCACCGAGACGCTCCCCAGCGGCGAGGAGGCGGTCTCCGAGGCAACGGTCAAGCTGGTCTCCTCCGGGGTGCGGTTCGTGGTCACCGGGGAGGGCAACGGACCGGTCAACGCCCTGGACGAGGCGCTGCGCTCGGCCATCTCGCAGGCCTACCCGGAGGTCGCCAAGTTCGAGCTGATCGACTACAAGGTCCGCATCCTCGACGCCGGTCACGGGACCGATGCCATCACCCGGGTGCTGATCGAGACCACCGATGGCGAGTCCTCGTGGGTGACGGTCGGCGTGGGTCACAACGTGATCGAGGCATCCTGGGGTGCTCTCGTGGACGGCCTCACCTTCGGGCTGCGTCGGCACCACGTCTGATCCCGGCACCGGCCGTCTCGACCGGCCGTCCACAGGCAGGGGTGGAGGATTCAACCTCCCTGTCGCTGGGAAGGGTGCGCGTATGCGATCGAGTCTCACCCCGCCCCACGCGCGCGTGCTGCTGTCCTGCCTCCTGCTCGGCCTCGGCGTGAGCGTGCTCGCCCTACCGGTGCCCGCTCACGCCACGGTCGCCGAAGGGGAGGAGGCGGGCCGGATGGTGCTGGTGCTCGACTCCTCGGGATCGATGAAGGAGCAGGCTGGCGGCACGACCAAGATCCAGGCGGCGAAGGAGGCGCTCGGCCTGGTGGTCGAGCAGCTCCCGGAGGACGCCGAGGTCGGGATCAGGGTCTTCGGCGCCGAGGTCTTCGACCGCAGCAAGCCCGGCGCGTGCACCGACAGCCAGAACGTCGTGCCGGTGGGTCCGCTGGACCGTGGGGCGCTGACCGCGGCCGTCGCCGACTACCAGCCGTACGGCGAGACCCCCATCGGTCACGCTCTGGGGGAGGCGGCCAAGGACCTGGGCCCCGGGGCCGAGGGTGAGCGTCGCACGATCGTGCTCCTCTCCGACGGGGAGCCGACCTGCCAGCCCGACCCGTGCAAGGTGGCGGAGCGGCTCGCCAAGCAGGGGGTCGACCTGGCCATCAACGTCGTCGGCCTGGATGTGTCGGGCAAGGCCCGCGAGGCGCTGCAGTGCATCGCGCGTGCGGGCAACGGGGACTACTACGACGCCGGGTCCGCCGACGAGCTGGCCAACAGCCTGATCAAGGTCAGCGTCCGCGACCTGCGTGGCTTCCGGCTGACGGGGGAGCGCGTCGAGGGCGGCACCACCCCCCAGGACGCCCTGCCGATCGAGCCGGGGACCTACGTCGACACCTCCCTGCCCGAAGAGGGTCTGCGCTACTACCTGGTCGACCGGCCCGAGGGGGGCGGGGTCTCGTTCTCGGCCTTGGTGCGCCCGCCGAAGGGGGACGAGAACTGGAACACCGTGGTCAGCGTCTCCCTGCTGACCCCCGACGGCCAGCGGTGTGCCCATTCCTACGCCCAGTCCCTGCAGGTCCTCGGGATGACGCCGCTGACCTCCACCGCTGTCACCTTCAACCCGTTCGCCCAGACCCGGCTCGCCAGTGAGGAGTGCGTGGCGGCTCCGCAGCTGCTCGCGGCCGTCTCCAGCAAGGCCGGGGTCGGTGACTACCGCCTGCAGGTGAGCACCCAGCCCGCGGTGCAGAACGCCGACGCCCTGCCGGGTCCGGTGGCGGACGAGGGTGACTGGATCGACGTCGTCGACGTCGCGACGGCAGGCCCCCGAGAGCCGGTGGTGGGCGGGGTCAACTTCGATGACGCGCCCGAGCTGGTGCCCGGTACGACGTACTCGGACTCGCTCCGTCCCTCGGAGGTGCTGGTCTACAAGGTGCGTGCGGGCTACGGCCAGGCGGTCCGGCTCAGCGCCAGCCTGGGCACCGACCCGCAGGCAGCCTCGGTGGTGGGCCTCCAGGGCCCGCACGTCACACTCCACTCCTACTCCGGACTCGGGCAGCGGCTGACCCAGGTCAACGAGCCCGACAAGGGCGTCAGGAGCTCGGAGTTCTACAACGGTGGCGAGCCGCGCCTGCTGACCGCCGTGGTGCCACCGATCCGGGTGCGCAACGTGGAGTCACCTCAGCCCGGCGTCCGTACGCTCATCCAGGACGGCTACCAGTACTTCGCCCTCGGCATGGCCCGCGCGGTCAGCGCGCAGGACGCTCAGTTCGCCGCACCCGTCACCATCTCCGCCGAGCTGGTGGGGGAGGTCGAGGGAGAGCCCGAGTACGCCGGAGACGTGGCGGGGCCCGGCGACGAGGGAGCCGCGGCCGCCGAGGACGGGGGGACGTCCGAGACGCCCGACCAGAGCTCGAACCAGGCCGCGGTGGAGAGCGACGACCCTGCCCCGGTGGTGTGGTGGACCCTCGGCGGCCTGGGGGTGCTGCTCCTGGCTGCGGCGGCCGTGGTCCTGGTCCGGCGTTCGCGCGCATAGGGTCGCCGGTATGGCCGAGCTGCACGACCTGACCGCCCTGGAGCAGGGCGCGGCGGTACGACGCGGGGAGGTGTCGCCCCTCGAGCTCGTGGAGCACTACCTGGCCCGGGCCGACACCGTCGGCGCGTTCGTCACCCGGGTGCCAGAGCTGGCCCTCGCCCGCGCCCGGGCGCTCCCGGACGGTGGTGGGTCTCCGCTGCACGGGGTGCCCACGGCGATCAAGGACCTAAACCCCACAGCCGGCGTGCGCACGACCTTCGGGTCCGCGGCCTACCACGACCACGTGCCCGAGACCTCCGACGACGTCACCAGCTCCATCGAGGCCGCCGGCATGGTCTGGCTGGGCAAGACCAGCACGCCGGAGTTCGGTTCACCCTGCTACACCGAGCCCGAGGGCCTGCCGGCGGCGGTGACCCCGTGGGACCGCACCCGCATGGCCGGCGGCTCCTCGGGCGGCGCGGCGGCCGCGGTGGCCGCCGGGCTGGTCCCGGTGGCCCAGGGCTCCGACGGCGGCGGTTCGATCCGGATCCCCGCGTCGTGCTGCGGGCTCGTGGGGCTGAAGCCCTCGCGGGGCCGGATCAGTGGCGCCCCGATGTACGGCGACCCGGTGGGTCTGGCCACGGCGGGATCACTGGCCCGCACCGTGCGGGACGCGGCCGCCCTGCTCGACGTGCTGGCCGGGCGCCGGGTGGGTGATCCCAGCTGGGCTCCCGAGCCGAGCACCACCTTCCTGGCAGCCTGCGACGCCGCCCCGGGACGCCTGCGGGTGGCGCGCTTCTCGGCCCCGATCATCGCCGAGACCGACGTCGACGTCGAGTGCCTGCAGGCCTGGGAGGACGCCTCGGCGCTGCTGGAGTCGCTGGGCCACGTGGTCGAGGACGTGCCGGTGCCGCTGGACCGCGCCGCGGTCGGCGTCTTCGAGACCTGCTGGGCAGTGCTCACCGCCCTCTCCAGCGCGCCTCCCGGCCGGGAGCAGCAGCTGCGTCCGCTGACCCGCTGGCTCAGCGGGCGAGGCCATGCGGTCACGGCGCCGGAGTTCGGGCTGGCCATCGGGCAGCTGCGGCGGCTTGCGGCCCAGGCCCTGACCGCGCTGGCGCCGTACGACCTGGTGCTCACCCCGACCCTGGCCTCACCCCCGCTGCCGGTCGGGGCGCTGCGCGACGACGCGGACCCGGCCGCCGACTTCGCGGCACAGAAGGCCTTCACCCCGTGGACCTCGGCCTGGAACGTGACCGGGATGCCCGCGGTCTCGCTGCCCCTGCACTGGACGCCGACGGGACTGCCGGTCGGGGTGATGCTGGCGGCCCGGCCCGCCGAGGAGGCGCTCCTGCTGGCGGTCTCCGCCCAGGTCGAGGCCGCTGTCCCCTGGGCGCACCGTCGGCCTCCGGGCTGGTGAGGCGTCCCGGTCAGTCGTCGCCGATGCCGCGCGCGTGCAGTGCCTCACCGGTGTGCCGGGCGTGCGCGACCGAGCGGATCACCATCGGGGTCAGCAGTGCTCGGGGGTCCCGCTCCAGGCCCCGGGCCCGGGCCGCGGCCCTGGTCTCCTGGGCGATCTCCATGGTGGTGGGGATGGCACGCAGCACCAGGCTGAAGGCCAGCGCCACCCGCTCGGGATTCACCCCGACGCGGCTCAGGGGGCGCAGGCCGTGGGTGATGGCGTCCAGGATCGCGTCCACGCCGGTGGTGGCCGTCAGCACCGTGGCGAGCAGGACCAGGGCGACGAGGTCGGCGACCTGCTCCACGGCCAGCGCCCAGTTGCGCTGCCAGGCCGCGAAGGCGGCCAGCATCAGCGCGACGAGCAGGATGCCGCGCAGTGCGCGCAGCGTGAGGCGCAGTCCCATGCCGGAGGAGGCGACGACCGCGACGGAGACCGCGAGGGCGCCCAGGGCGGTGCCGGGACCGCGCAGCGCCACCACCACGACGCTGGCCAGCATCAGGCCCACCAGCTTGGCGCCGGCGGGCAGCCGGTGCAGCCAGGTGTGGCCGGGCCGGTAGCTGCCCAGCAGCAGGGCGCTGGTGCCCTGACTCATGCTGTCGCCCGGTAGTGCGCCACCGCGTCGCTCGCGCTCCCGTCGAAGACCACCCGGCCCTGCGACATCACCAGGGCCCGGTCGCAGCGCGCGGCCAGGTCGAGGTCGTGGGTGAGCAGCACCAGCTGCTGGGGGAGCGCCAGCAGCAGGTCCCCGATGAGCCGGCTGTTGGCCAGGTCCAGCAGGGTGGTCGGCTCGTCGGCGACCACGACCTCGGGGTCGCAGGCCAGCACGCCGGCGATCGCCAGCAGCTGGCGCTGACCGCCGGACAGGGCGTGCACGCTGCGGTCGGCCAGCTCGGCGATCCCGAAGGAGTCCAGCACGGCCACCGCGGCGCGGCGGCGCTCTTCCTTGTCCTTGTGGGCGCGGCGCAACGACAGTGCGACGTCCTCCACCACCGTGGGCATCACCAGCTGCGCCGAGGGGTCGGTGAACACGAAGCCCACGCGGCGACGCACTTCGCGGCCCTGCGTGGCAGCGTCGAGGTCTCCGACCCGCACGTGCCCCGCCGAGGGGGTGACCAGGCCGTTGAGCAGCCGTGCCAGCGTGGACTTGCCCGACCCGTTGGGGCCGATCAGGGCGATGCGCTGCTCGGTGAGGACCAGCGACGTCTCCTGCACGATGACCAGCTCGCCGTCGGTGGTGGGGGCGGTGACGACCACGCGGTCCAGCTCGATGCGGCTCACGCGGTGATGGTCTCCCGTGGCTTCTCGGCGCCGGTACGCCGGGTGCCCAGCAGGTCGGGGAACGCGCGGTGCACCGCGGTGGCCACCAGGGCCATCGCGATGTTCTTGAGCACGTCGCCGATCCAGAAGATCTTGTCGGTGTCCCACGCCGCCGACCAGCTCATCGGTGCGCGCCAGACCAGGCCGGCCATGCCCAGGGTGTGGATGAACAGGGCGCTGCTGACCAGGCCGGCGGCGAAGAGCAGGGGAGTGGAGGTGGCGACCTGCTTGCGCGGCAGTCGCTGCACCAGGAACCCGCAGCAGAGGGCGGCCAGGGGGAAGCCGACCAGGTAGCCCACGGTCGGGCCCTGGAAGACGGCCAGGCCCGCTCGGCCACCGGAGAACACCGGCAGTCCAGCGGCCCCGACGGCGAGGTAGAGCAGCACCGCCAGGAGGCCGCGGCGAGCGCCCAGGACGGCGCCGGCCAGCAGCACGCCGAAGGTCTGGAGGGTGATCGGCACCGGGCCCGTCAGCTTGATCGACGGCAGGATGGCGCACACGCAGATGAGCGCCGCGAATCCGGCGATCAGCGCGATGTCGGTGCTGGAGCGGCGGTTGCCGGAGGTCATGGGAGGACTCTCTTGCCGGGCGTCCAGGCGAAACTGAACGATGGTCAGGTGAACGGCGTTCAGGTTAGGCTGAGTCCCACAGTGCGTCAACCGCTGTATGCCACGTCACACTCGCTCTCGGCGAGCACCCTCACCGGACCGGAGGTCAGATGCGCTACCACCGCGGCGACATCGTGGAGCGGGCCATCGAGGTCCTGGACCAGTACGGGCTGGCCGACCTCACCATGCGTCGACTGGGCTCGGAGCTGGGGGTCCAGCCGAGCGCGCTCTACCACCACTTCGCCAACAAGCAGTCGCTGCTGGGCGCCGTGGCCGACGAGCTGCTCGCGCGCGGGCTGCGGCCACCGGTCGAGGGCCCCTGGGACGACCAGGTGCAGGCGGTCTGCGTGCAGCTGCGCGATGCCATGCTGGCCTGGCGCGACGGCGCGGAGCTGGTCGCCACGGTGCACGCCTTCGGCCTCGGCGCGCGCGCGGCGTACGACGCGATGGTCGGGGCGCTGGCCGACAGCGGGCTGCCGGACCAGATGGTGCCCACGGCTGCCCGGGCCCTGCTCCACCTGGTCTTCGGCCACACGGCCGAGGAGCAGACCCAGCTCCAGGCGAGCAGCGTCGGCGCCATCGACCTGGCGCCGAGCGAGAGCTCGGACTTCACCGACTCGCTGGCGCTGCTCCTGGACGGGATCCGGGTGCGCGTCAGCCCGGGTGTACCACGGCGCCGTGCAGCTCCGCGAGCAGCACCGCCCCGGTGAGGTCGAGCCTGGTGCCGCGCAGCTGCGCCGCGGCCAGGTCGACCCGGTCCAGCGACGCGCCGACCAGGTCCGCGCCCACCAGCTTGGCGTCGCGCAGGTTGGCGCCGTCCAGCTGCGTGCCGCGCAGCAGCGTCCCGCTGAGGTCGGCCAGGGAGAGATCCGCCTCGCGCAGGTCCAGACCCGAGAGGTCCAGCTTGGTCAGGTTGGCCCCGCGCAGGGAGGAGCCGCGCCACTGGCCGCCCAGGATCCGCATGGGTCGGGTGGTGCACTCGGCGAACGTCGTGCCGACCACCTTGCACCCCTCGAAAGTCACGTCGAACAGGCTGCAGCGCCGCAGCTCGCACGCCACGAAAGCGGAGGCGAGGTGCACCGAGGAGTTGAAGCGGCAGCCGTCGAAGACGCAGTGCTCGAAGACCGCACCCGAGGTGCGCACCTCGCTGAGGTCCACCTGGCTGAAGGTGCAGCGCACGAACCGGGTGGCGCCCAGGTCGTCGCCGTACCAGTCGTCGCCGTTGAAGGTGACGTCCTCGTGCACCTCGACGGTCATCGTTGCCTCACCGGCGCGGCAGCCGGCCGTGGGGCGAGGGCAGTGGCGGGCAGCAGAAGGATGGGGAGCCGGCGTCGCACCTGGGCAGGATAGCCGCGGCTAGAGTGACCGCCGTGATCGTGTCGCACCAGCACCGCTTCATCTTCCTCAAGACCCGGAAGACCGCGGGCACCAGTGTCGAGATCGCGCTGTCCAAGATCTGCGGGCCCGACGACGTGATCACCGCGATCAGCCCCGAGGACGAGCAGCTGCGGGCCGCCGCCGGTGGACGACCGCCGCAGAACTTCGACGCCCCGCCGCTGCCGCGCCGCGCCTACAACCACATGCGCGCCCAGATGGTCCGCAACGTCGTCGGTGCGCAGGTGTGGAACGACTACTTCAAGTTTGCGGTGGAGCGGAACCCCTGGGACACCGTGGTCTCGCTCTACTTCTGGAAGTTCCGCGAGCGGCCCGGAGCCCGGACCGCTCCGCCGTTCGGGGAGTTCGTCTGGGAGGAGTCGGTGGAGAAGCTCGCCGCCAACCAGCGGATCTACCGGATCCGCGGCGCCGTCGCCGTCGACCGGGTGCTGCGCTACGAGCGGCTCACCGAGGAGCTGACCCAGGTGTGGTCGGACCTGGGGCTGCCCGGGGAGCCGGCGCTGCCCCGGGCCAAGGGATCGGCGCGGCCCCGCCGCGACTACCGCGACCTCTACGACGACGAGTCCCGGCAGCGGGTCGCCGACCTGTTCGCCGCCTCCGTCCGGGACTTCGGCTACGAGTTCTGAGCGGCCGGGACCGAGGCGTCGGGGTCCCGACCCACCCTCTGGCCCACCGTCTGGCCCACCGTCTGGCCCACCGTCTGGCCCAGCGTCCAGGAGTCCAGCAGCCGACAGCCGCCCGCCTGGTACCAGGCGAGGTCCAGCCGCTCGGCCCGGCACCGGGTCGGTATGGCGGCGCCCAGGGACGTCCGGGTTGAGTCCTCGGTGACGTCTGCGGAGAGCGCGTCCAGCGTCAGGTGCGGCTGCGGGACGCCGAACGCGCCGCCGTACGGCGGGCACTGGTCGAACTCCTCGAACAGCGCCGCGGTGAGGCGGGAGAACGGTTCGGCGGGCTCCGGAACCAGGTGCACGATGCCGTTGGGGAACGTCGCGAGCCGCCGGAGGACGAAGTCGAAGGGCTCGATCCGGGCCACGACCTGCGTGACGCGGGTCGCGGTCCGCGGGTCGTGCCGGGGCAGGAACGGGCCGAGCGCAGTGATGTGCGCGTGCGTGAACGCGGGGTCGGGGGAGAGGAAGTCGGTGTCGTAGTACGCCGTCCGTCGGCGCACCCAGGGCTCCAGCGGCGGCACCGGCACCTGCAGCACCGAGTGCCCCGGCCAGGGGCCCGGCTCCCGGCTGGCCCCACCCGCTGCGGCAGCCGGTGTCTGGGCGCCGGGCTGGGTGGCCCTCATGCCGGGACGGGCGCCAGCGCGAGCAGCCGGTCGCACTCCGCGAGCAGTCGCGCGCGCAGCGGCGCCGCGCGCTCGCTGAAGCCCCGCTGGGCCGCGACGTACTCCTGCTTGCCCTCGGGTGTCTCGATCCGCACCGGCAGGAACGGCTGGCCGTCCACCTCGAGCCCGGAGAGGTCGTACGGCGCCGCGCGCATGTCCATCACCCTGACGTCGCGGGCCAGCTCGAAGCAGTCGGCCACGAGGTCCGAGCAGATCATCGGGGTGAGCCGGAAGGCGTGCTTGTAGAGGTCCATGGTGGCGTGCAGACAGCCCGGTTGCTCCAGGTCGGCGCGGTCGTGCGGCGCGGGCTGCAGCAGGTTGAGGGGCCGGGCGGGCGGGGTGAAGAAGCGGAAGGCGTCGAAGTGCGAGCAGCTGATCCGGTGCGCCTCGACGACCTCGTCGGTGCCGTCGGGACCCAGGCGCAGGGGCCAGTCCGAGTGTCGGGTGCCGTCCTGGGGGAGCCGGTAGACCATGGCCCACTCGTGGAGGCCGAAGCAGCCGAACTGAGGTGCCCGCCCAGCCGTCGACCGGAGCAGCCTCGCCAGGGTCTGGAGCAGGACGCGCTGGCCGTCGACGTACGTCCGGGCGACGGTGACGAGGTCGCCGTCGCACCGGTATCCCTTCAGGCCGGCGTGCTCGTCGGCGCCCCGCAGGGCGACCCCGAAGCCGGGGTGCCACCTGCGCAGCTGGGCCGGGCGCTGGGCGTAGTAGGTGAAGAGGAAGTCGTGCACGGGGTGCTTGACCCGGGTCTCCCGGCGGGCCAGGTGGGGGGCGACGAAGGGCTCCACCCGTGCGGCGTGCGCCTGCGCGCGGGCGCGCCACGTCGGCTCGTCGAGAACTGGGTCGCACGTGGCCGTGGGCACGATCCCAGCCTAGGCGGATAGGCTCGGGTGGTGCGTATCGCCAGATTCACCACCGGGGAAGAGCCGCAGTACGGCATCGTGACGGGGGAGGTCGACGAGTTCGGCCAGCCCGCTGAGGACACCACGATCGTGGCGTTGGCGGGAGATCCGCTCTACGTCGGGATCAAGCTGCTCGCGGAGGAGCACAAGCTCTCCGACGTGCGGCTGCTCGCGCCGGTGCTGCCGCGCAGCAAGGTGGTGGGCATCGGCCGCAACTACGCCGACCACGCGGCGGAGATGGGCAACGAGCTGCCGAGCGAGCCGTTGCTGTTCCTCAAGCCCAACACCTCGGTGGTCGGTCCCGGTGACCCGATCTTCTACCCCGCACAGTCGCAGCGCGTCGACTACGAGGGCGAGCTGGCCGTGGTCATCGGCCGGATCTGCCGCGACGTCCCGGTGGAGAAGGCCACCGACGTGATCCACGGCTACACGATCGGCAACGACGTCACCGCGCGGGACCTGCAGAAGTCTGACGTGCAGTTCACCCGGGCCAAGAGCTTCGACTCCTTCTGCCCGCTGGGCCCGTGGATCGAGACCGACCTGGACCCGGCGACCTTCGCCGACGGGGTGTCGATCCAGACCTACCTCAACGGCGACCTCGTGCAGGACGGCACGACCGCCGACCTGGTCTTCGACATCCCGACGTTGATCGCGCACGTCTCCAGCGTGATGACGCTGCTCCCCGGCGACGTCATCCTCACCGGCACCCCCGCGGGTGTCGGCCCCATGCAGGTCGGTGACGAGGTCGAGGTCTCGATCGCCGGCATCGGCACTCTGACGAACAAGGTGGCTCAGCGATGACGGTCTCGGCAGGAACGACGGACGACGGCAGCACGGGCTCGCGGGTACGGGTCCGCATGGCCCCTTCCCCGACCGGATCCCCGCACGTGGGGCTGGCGCGCACCGCGCTGTTCAACTGGGCGTTCGCGCGACACCACGGGGGCACCTTCGTGTTCCGGATCGAGGACACCGACAAGGAGCGCAACACCGAGGAGTCCTACCGCTCGCTGTTGGAGGTCATGCGCTGGCTGGGGCTGGACTGGGACGAGGGCCCCGAGGTGGGCGGCCCCTTCGGCCCGTACCTGCAGAGCGAGCGCGGCCACATCTACCGCGACGTCCTGGCACGGCTGGCCGAGACCGGCTACACCTACGACTGCTACTGCGAGAACTCCGAGGTCGAGGCGCGGCGCAAGGCCAGCGGCTCCAAGGTGATGGGGTACGACGGCTTCTGCCGCGACCTGAGCGCCGAGCAGCTGGCCGCCTTCGCGGGGCGTCCCAGCGTCGTGCGGTTCCGGATGCCCGAGGGAGAGATCTCCTTCGACGACCTGGTCCGCGGCACGATCTCCTTCCAGAGCGAGTTCGTCCCCGACTACGCGCTGGCGCGCGCCAACGGTGACCCGCTCTACACCCTGGTGGCGCCGGTGGACGACGCGCTGATGGAGATCACCCACGTGCTGCGCGGGGAGGACCTGCTCTCCAGCACGCCCCGCCAGATCGCCCTGTTCGAGGCGTTGAAGGAGATCGGCGTCGCCAAGGCGACCCCGGCCTTCGGTCACCTGCCCTACGTGATGGGGGAGGGCAACAAGAAGCTCTCCAAGCGCGACCCGGAGGCCGACCTGCTGGCCTACCGGGACAAGGGCTTCCTGCCCGAGGGCCTGCTCAACTACCTCGCCCTGCTCGGGTGGTCGATCGCTGCGGACCGCGACATCTTCACCCTGGAGGAGATGGTCGAGAAGTTCGAGCTCGGCGACGTGAACCCCAACCCGGCTCGCTTCGACCTGAAGAAGGCCGACGCGATCAACGCCTCGCACATGCGGCTGCTCACCCTCGAGGACCTCACCCACCGGGTGCTGCCGTTCCTGAAGGCGGCCGGGGTGGTCTCGGACCCGGTGAGCGACCTGGACTCCCGGATGCTCGAGCTGGCCATGCCACTGGTCTCCGAGCGGATGAACAAGCTCACCGAGGCCGTGGACATGCTCGGGTTCCTGTTCGTGGACGACGCGAGCCTGGTCCGCACCGACGTGATCGACGAGGCCGGCCGCGAGGTGGTCCAGGCGGCCGCTGCGGCCCTGGCCGAGGTGGACACCTGGTCGACGGAGGAGATCGAGGCGGCGCTGCGCTCGGCGCTGGTGGAGGAGCGGGGCCTCAAGCCCCGCCTCGCCTTCGGTCCGGTCCGGATCGCGATCTCGGGTCGCAAGATCTCGCCCCCGCTGTTCGAGTCGATGGAGCTGCTGGGCCGGGAGCGGTCCATGGCCCGGCTGAACGACGCCTTGGCCTGAGCCGGCCCCGTGAGCAACAGCGCACCCGGGTCCAGGCAGGCACCGCAGGCACCAGAGGAGCTCGGCTACCACCAGCTGCACCGGGGTGGCCCCCGGGGCGTGTGGCGGCCCGTCGTGGGGGTGCTGGCGGTCGCCCTGGGGACGTTCCTCGTGGCACCGCTGTTCTGGTCCACCGCGTTCGCGCTGGGATATGCGCTGGCCGGTGAGCCGGTGGCGGAGTCGATGGCCGCCCTCACCGACACCGACCACGCGACCCCGGCCACCTTGGCGTTCCTGAACCTGGCGCTGGCCAGCGCCATCCCGCTGGTGTGGGTGGTGAGCAGGACGCTGCACGGGCTCCGTCCCCGCTGGCTGTCCTCGGTGGGTCCGGGGCTGCGCATGCGGTACTTCCTGGTCTGCTTGGGCCTGGCGTTCCTGGCCCTGGTGGCCACCCTGGTCGTCGCCGCGGCGCTGCCCACGCCCGACGCCTCGAGCGAGGTCAGCGAGAGCGTGAACGACTTCACCACCACCACGCGGGACTTCCTGCTCGTGGTGCTCTTCCTCACCCCGTTGCAGGCCGCCGGTGAGGAGTACCTGTTCCGGGGCTACCTGACCCAGGCCTTCGGCGGGCTGTTCGCCTCCCGGGCGCTGGCGGTGCTGCTGCCCGCCCTGCTGTTCGCCCTGGCACACGGCGGCCAGGACCCGCCGGTCTTCTTCGACAGGTTCGCCTTCGGGGTCGTGGCCGGGATCCTGGTGATCGCCACGGGCGGGCTGGAGGCGGCGATCGCCATGCACGTGCTGAACAACTTCGTGGCGTTCGGGCTGGCGCTGGCCTTCAGCGACATCGGCACCGCGCTGACCCCCACCGGAGGGTCCTGGTGGAGCCTGCCGAGCACCCTCACCCAGTCGCTGGTCTACCTCGCGCTGGCGTTCTGGGCCGCCCGTCGGATGGGGCTGAGAACCACGGTGGAGGGGGGCGTTTTGGTGGCTCCGCCCGGCCGCGTGTATCGTTTCGCCTCGGTTCCGAAAGGCGCCTAAACCATGGGATATGGTGTAATTGGCAGCACGACTGATTCTGGTTCAGTTAGTCAAGGTTCGAGTCCTTGTATCCCAGCGAAATCCCGGTCTGACCAGGATTTGTGTGAGAACCAGCAGTTCGACTAGGGTTTCTCACCGTTGCCAGCAAGAAATTGCGGGTGACAAACGTGCAAGCCCCCGTTGTGTAGCGGCCTAGCACGCCGCCCTCTCACGGCGGTAGCGCCGGTTCGAATCCGGTCGGGGGTACAGCATTCGGAAGGGGCTCTGGCCAGCGGAGACGCTGGGCAGGGCCCCTTCCGGCATTCCCCCACGAGGCAGCGCGGCCGAGGGTGAGCCCAGGCGACCAGCCAGGGTTGATAGCGTCGACGTGGTGAGCACCAGCGTGAGCATCCGGCCCGGTCTTGCCGCCGACCTGCCCATGGTCTTCCGTGCCGAGCGGGACTACATCCGCGACATCGAGCCTGCCGCGGAGGCCGGGTGGACGCGTGCCCTGGACAAGAACCTCGAGCTCTGGGTCGGCTGCCTCGACCGCACGATCGTCGCGGAGGATGCTGAGGGGACAGTCGGGTTCGCCATGTGGATGCCCCACGAAGGCGCCGCGCTCCTGGTCACCATCCAGGTGCTCGACCACGCTCGGCGCCGCGGCGTCGGCAACGTGCTGCTGCAGCGCTACCTGGTGGATGCCGGGGCCGCCGGCCACCGGACGGCATCCCTCGGGGTGCACGCCTCCAATCCCGCCCGCCGGCTCTACGAGGCGGCCGGGTTCCGCCACTCGGGCGACGACGGCGACTACGCGCTCTACGAGCTGCGGCTCTGACCCTGCCGGCTTCACTGGCCTGTCCGAATCCCGCTAGTGCAGGACCCTCTGCCGAGGCAGGATGGGGACATGGCGACCTCCACGCACCTCGCGCCGACAGGGCAGGGGCTCGACCACGAAGTCTGCTACCGCGCCGTGCGCAGTCGGGATCGCCGCTTCGACGGGGTCTTCTACACCGCCGTGGCGACCACCGGGATCTATTGCCGCCCCTCGTGCCCTGCGCGCACCCCAGCGCCGGGCAACGTGAGCTTCCACCCGACTGCCGCGTCTGCGCAGGCCGCGGGATACCGCGCGTGCAAGCGGTGCATCCCCGATGCCACCCCCGGCAGCCCGGAGTGGGACGTCGCTGCCGACGTTGCCGGACGGGCGATGCGCCTGATCGCCGACGGCGTGGTGGATCGCACCGGCGTCGAGGGCCTGGCCGACTTCCTCGGCTACAGCTCTCGGCAGCTCAACCGGTTGCTCGTGCACCGGCTGGGTGCCGGCCCGCTGGCCCTGGCCCGCGCTCGGCGGGCCCAGACCGCCCGCATCCTCATCGAGAGCACTCACATGGGCTTCTCCGACGTCGCCTTCGCGGCCGGGTTCGCCAGCGTCCGTCAGTTCAACGACACCGTGCGTGAGGTGTACGCCGCCTCTCCGAGCGAGCTGCGGGGTCGCCGCGGGACGGGCCGCGATGCCACGGGGGGGATCGCCATGCGGCTGGCGGTCCGGACGCCGTTCGCCGGCAGCGCACTCCTGGAGTTCCTCGCCAGACGAGCCGTGCCGGGGGTCGAGACCGTCCGCGGGACGACGTACTCGCGCACCTTGCGCCTCCCGCACGGCCATGGCGTGGTCAGCCTCGTCCTGACCGACCAGACCTCCTCGGGCACCGCGTTCGTGCCCGCCACCTTCGCGCTCCTCGACCTGCGGGACACGACCGCGGCGGTCGAGCGGACGCGCAGGATCCTCGACGCGGACTGCGACCCGACGGCAGTAGCCGAGGCCTTCGCCCCCGACCCGGTGCTCGGTCCGCTCGTGGAACGGCAGCTCGGGCTGAGGGTTCCGGGCCACGTGGACGGCAGCGAGCTGGCGGCCCGGGCCGTGCTGGGGCAGCAGGTCAGCGTCGCCGGGGCGCGCACGACGACCGCCCGTCTGGTGCGCGAGCACGGCCAGGAGGTGGAGACGGGTGTCGAGGGCCTGACCCATCTCTTCCCTGACCCTGCCGCACTGTCGAGGCTGGACCCGGCGCAGCTGCCGATGCCCCGGGCACGCGGCCGGGCCCTGGTGGCGCTCGGGGCCGCCCTGGAGGCCGGCGACCTGCGGCTCGAGCGTGGTGTGGACCGGGACGCCGCGCGCGCCGCCCTGCTGGCCGTACCGGGCATCGGCCCGTGGACCAGCGACTACGTGGGGATGAGGGCGCTGGGGCATCCCGACCTCTTCCTGCCCACCGACACCGGGACCCGGGACGCACTGCGGCGCCTCGGTCGCGACCCCGGGCAGGCCCGGGTGATCGCGGAGCGCTGGCGACCGTGGCGCTCCTACGCGCAGATGTACCTGTGGCACTCCCTGACCCCGGCACCGCGACCGCACGAGGAGACCTGAGATGTGGACCCTGATGGACTCACCAATCGGAGAGCTGCGCATCGTGGAGCAGCACGACGCGATCGTCGCCATCGAGTTCTCGCCGTTCCGGCCTCCGGGGGAGCGCGCCCTGGGGGAGCGCGACGACGGCCACCCGGTGCTGGCCGAGGCGGTGCGACAGCTGCGGGCCTACTTCGGCCGAGAGCTGCAGGAGTTCGACCTGCCGCTGGCGCCCCAGGGCAGCGAGTTCGCCCAGCGGGTGTGGAAGGAGCTGCTGGCCCTGCCCTACGGGGAGACGGCCTCCTACGGGCAGATCGCGGTACGGCTGGGACACACCAACGCCGCCTCGCGGGCGGTGGGCCTGGCCAACGGCCGCAACCCGATCCCGATCGTCATCCCCTGCCACCGGGTGATCGGTGCCAACGGCGCCCTCACCGGCTATGCGGGCGGCCTGGAGCGCAAGCAGCTGCTGCTGGGGCTGGAGACCGACGGGCTCTTCTGAGGGCCGCCGGTCAGACCTGCGACGGGGCAGAGGGCCGGCGACGCAGCAGCGTCCCGGCGGCCGCCCCGAGCGCGGCCGGGACCCCGATCAGTGCGAGCAGGAACGGGACGAAGGTGGCCAGGTCCTCGAGGAACACCTCGAGGTCGAAGGAGCCGTCCTGAGCAGCCAGCCCGGTGACCGGGGCGAGCACCACCGCCACCACGCACCAGCGCACCAGCGTGGGCAGGAACCCGATGGACCGGGCGTCGAGGAAGGACCACACCAGGGCGACCAGCGCGTAGCCGGCGAAGAGCAGCAGCCCGACGCCCAGTCCGTCCTCCCCGGTGGCCAGCAGCAGCGCCAGGCCGTACCCGGCAGCCAGCACCAGCAGGCTCACGACCGTGGCGACGGTCCAGCTCATTCCGCGGCTGCTCGGCGCAGCGACTCCGAGAGCCGCTCGGCCGCGGCCAGCACGGCGGGAGCGTGCATGCGACCAGGCTGCCGGGAGAGTCGCTCCAGCGGACCGGAGACCGAGACCGCGGCGATGATCTTGCCGCCGGGAGAGCGCACGGGCGCCGAGACCGAGGCGACGCCCTGCTCGCGCTCGCCGACGCTCTGGGCCCAGCCCCGTCGACGGATGCCGGACAGCGCGGTGGCCGAGTACGCCGCGTTCTGCAGGCCCCGGTGCATGCGCTCGGGGTCCTCCCAAGCGAGCAGCACCTGGGCCGCGGACCCGGCGCGCATGGTCAGCTGGGAGCCGACGGGGATGGTGTCGCGCAGTCCGCTGGGACGCTCCGCGGCCGCGACGCAGACCCGGTGCTCGCCCTGGCGGCGCCACAGCTGGGCGGACTCGCCGGTGATGTCGCGCAGCCGGGCCAGCACGGGCCCGGCGGCGGCCAGCAGCCGGTCCTCGCCCGCCGCTGCCGACAGCTCGGCGAGCCGGGGGCCCAGCACGAAGCGTCCCTGCATGTCGCGGGCCACCAGGCGGTGGTGCTCCAGCGCGACGGCGAGCCGATGGGCGGTGGGTCGAGCCAGGCCTGTGCCGGCGACCAGTCCCGCCAGGGTGGCCGGGCCCGCCTCGAGGGCGGCGAGCACCAGGGCGGCCTTGTCGAGAACGCCGACTCCACTAGAGTTGTCCATATGGCAATACTGCCGTCTCATTGGATGGGATGCAAGAGGTAGTGTTCGCGATGGTCCAGACCGGACCGCCAGATGAACCGAGAGGAGCAGGTCGTGGGCAAAACCCTGGCCGAGAAGGTGTGGGACGCACATGTCGTCCGTAGCGCGGAGGGTGAACCCGACCTTCTCTACATCGATCTCCACCTCATCCATGAGGTGACCAGCCCCCAGGCCTTCGACGGGCTGCGTCTCGCCGGTCGTCAGGTCCGGCGCCCTGACCTCACCCTGGCGACCGAGGACCACAACGTCCCCACCCTGAACTGGGACCAGCCGATCGCCGACCCGGTGAGCCGCACGCAGGTCGAGACCCTGCGCAAGAACGCCGCCGAGTTCGGCGTGCGGCTGCACCCGCTGGGCGACATCGAGCAGGGCATCGTCCACGTCGTCGGACCGCAGCTGGGCCTGACCCAGCCCGGGATGACCATCGTGTGCGGCGACAGCCACACCTCGACCCACGGAGCCTTCGGCGCGATCGCCTTCGGCATCGGCACCTCCGAGGTCGAGCACGTGCTGGCCACGCAGACGTTGACCCAGGCCAAGCCCAAGACCATGGCCGTCACCATCAACGGCCACCTGCCCGAGGGCGTCACTGCCAAGGACATGGTGCTCACGCTGATCGCCCACACCGGCACCGGCGGCGGACAGGGCTACATCGTCGAGTACCGCGGCACCGCCATCGAGGAGCTCTCCATGGAGGGCCGCATGACGGTGTGCAACATGTCGATCGAGTGGGGCGCCAAGGCAGGCCTGATCGCTCCCGACCAGACCACCTTCGACTACATCGAGGGCAAGCCCGAGGCGCCCAAGGGTGCCGACTGGGACGCCGCGGTCGAGAACTGGCAGACGCTGGTGAGCGATCCCGACGCGGTCTTCGACAAGGAGATCGTGCTCGACGCCTCGACCATGACCCCGTTCGTCACCTGGGGGACCAACCCCGGCCAGGGCGTCCCGCTGGGTGCCACGGTGCCGCGGCCCGAGGACTTCGCCGACGCCGGCGACCAGCTCACCACCCGCAAGGCCCTGGAGTACATGGGTCTCGAGGCCGGCACCCCGATGCGCGAGATCAAGGTCGACACCGTCTTCGTCGGCTCCTGCACCAACGGGCGGATCGAGGACCTGCGGCTGGCCGCGTCCATCCTCGAGGGCCACCGGGTGGATCCCGACACCCGGCTGCTGGTCGTCCCCGGCTCGGTCCGGGTGCGCCTGCAGGCCGAGGCGGAAGGGCTGGACAAGATCTTCCTCGACGCCGGCGCGGAGTGGCGAGGCGCCGGGTGCTCGATGTGCCTGGGCATGAACCCCGACCAGCTGGCTCCGCAGGAGCGCAGCGCCTCGACGTCCAACCGCAACTTCGAGGGCCGACAGGGCAAGGGGGGCGCACCCACCTGGTCTCGGTCCCGGTCGCGGCGGCCACCGCCGTGCGCGGCACCCTGTCCTCGCCGTCCGACCTGGCGCCGGCGACGTCGACCTCGAGCAAGGAGCACTGACGTGGAGAAGTTCAGCACCCACACCGGCGTCGGCGTACCGCTGCGGCGCACCAACGTCGACACCGACCAGATCATCCCCGCCGTCTACCTCAAGCGCGTCACTCGTGACGGGTTCGAGGACGGCCTCTTCGCGGCCTGGCGCAACGACCCCGACTTCATCCTCAACCAGCCGGCGTACGCCGCCGGCTCGGTGCTGGTCGCGGGACCGGACTTCGGGACCGGATCCTCGCGCGAGCACGCCGTGTGGGCGCTGCAGAACTACGGCTTCAAGGCCGTTATCTCGCCCCGCTTCGCCGACATCTTCCGAGGCAACTCGGGCAAGGCCGGCCTGCTGGCCGCCCAAGTGGACGAGGCTGTCGTGGAGCGGCTGTGGCAGATCCTGGAGGCCACTCCCGGAGCCGAGGTCACCGTCGACCTGGAGTCCCGCACGGTGCGTGCCGGCGAGGGGGACGAGGCCGTGGTCGCGACCTTCGACATCGACGACTACACCCGCTGGCGGTTGCTCGAGGGACTCGACGACATCGGCATCACGTTGGGCTTCGAGGACGCCATCACCGCGTTCGAGTCGAGCCGGCCGAGCTGGAAACCCGCAACCCAGTAAGGAAAAACTTCCTCCCAACACGGCGCGGTGATTGTGGCAGGGGCCACAACTACTTAGCGTGAGCCGCAGATAGTCGAGCACGGGCTCGGCCGCCAGCTCATTGGAAGGGAAGCTAGTGAACAAGTCACAGCTCATCGATGCCCTCGCCGCACGCTACGAGGGCAATCGCAAGGCCGCGTCCCACGCTCTCGAGTCCGTCCTGGACACGATCACCCGCGAGGTGGCCAAGGGTGAGAAGGTCGCGATCACCGGTTTCGGTTCCTTTGAGAAGCGCATCCGAGACGCCCGGTGGGTCCGCAACCCCCAGACGGGCGAACGGATGAAGGCCAAGAAGAAGGCGGTGCCTGCCTTCAAGCCCGGGCAGGACCTGAAGAACATCGTCTCCGGCGCCAAGAAGCTGCCCAAGCTCGCTCCCGCCGTGGCCCTGGCGCCGGCCCGGGCCGCTGCCGCGGCTGCTACCTCGGTCGCGGGGTCCGCTGCCAAGAGGGCTGCCCCGGCCAAGGCCACCGCCAAGCAGGCCGCACCGGCCAAGAAGGCCACCCCCGCCAAGAAGACGGCGTCGAAGTCGACCGCGGCCACGAGCACGGCCGCCAAGAAGACGGCGGCCAAGAGCACGGCCGCGAAGAAGACGGCGGCCACGAGCACGGCCGCCAAGAAGACGGCGACCAAGAGCACGCCCGCCAAGAAGACCGCCGCCAAGAAGACGACGACCAAGAGCACGCCCGCCAAGAAGACCGCCGCCAAGAAGACGGCGGCCAAGAGCACGCCCGCCAAGAAGAGCGCCGCCAAGAGCACGCCCGCGAAGGTGGCGGCGAGCACGTCGGCGACCAGCAAGACCACGGCGCCGGCCAAGAAGGCGCCTGCCAAGAAGGCCGCCGCGAAGAAGGCCTAGCTCGGCAGTCTCCGCCTCGAGAGCAGACCCGCCCGGCTCACCGGGCGGGTCTGTCTGCGTCTGTGCCAGCCACGTGACCCATCACGCGTCGGGTGTGGGCGCCCACGCCCAGGACCATCACCCTGCCCAGGTCCGCAGCCTCGTCGACGTCCTGGCACAGCCCGTCGGCTGCTCCGACCAGCTCGACCGCGCCCGCTGCCTCGTGCAGACGACGTGAGTCGGGACCGAAGTGCGGTGCGAACGCCTCGTGCGGGGCGGTGTAGAGGGTGGTGCCGCGGCCGCCGCGATCAGCCACGAAGGCCGGACCCTGCGGCGCCGAGCCCAGTACTGCCGAGAGGTTCTCCGGATCCAGCGCGGGCAGGTCGGCGCAGAGCACCGCGGGACGCAGGTCGGGCCAGCGCCGGGCAGCCTCCGCCTCGGCCTGGACGAGACTGGCGTTGAGGTCGCCCGAGACCCCGTCCGGGAGCACGTGGCAACCACTCGCGCCCAGGCTGGCCGCGAGCGCGGAGTCGTCGGTGACCACCAGCACAGCGGAGACCAACGGGGCCGCCAGGGCCGCCTCGACCGTGTCCCGGGCGAAGGCTTCGGCGAGATCGCGCCGGAGCCCGTCGGGAAGGCCCGTGAGGCGGGACTTGCCGACCCGGGGTGGTTTCACCGGCACCAGGACGACGAAGCGAGAGGAAGACATCGAGTCGATCCTCCCATCGCCCCCGGTCTCGAAGCGAGTAACCTCGTCCCATCCTCGGGCTCGTTGGTCGCCTGCCCTCCGGCACCGTGGGTGGGAGGTGGGGCGAAGCGTGCGTGGTGGTACGTCGCGGCGGAACTGGGGATGGGGCTTCCTCGTGGGCAACGCGATCCTGCGCCCCGGACTGCTCCTCCTCACCAGCCAGACCTGGCGCGGTGGCGAGCGGATTCCCAGCACCGGCGGCTGCATCCTCGCCATCAACCACGTCTCCCATGCTGACCCTGTGGTCACCGCGGAGTTCGTGATGGCACACGGTCGGCTGCCGCGCTACCTGGCCAAGTCCAACCTCTTCCAGGTCAACCGGTTCGTGTCCTGGGTCCTCAACTCTGCCGGGCAGATCCCCGTCGAGCGCCTGACGCCGGACGCCGTCGGTGCCTACGACGCAGCGGTGCAGGCGGTGGCCGCGGGGGAGTGCCTGGTGGTGTATCCCGAGGGCACGCTGACCCGGGACCCCGACCTGTGGCCCATGCGTGGCAAGTCCGGTGCCGCCCGGGTCGCCCTGGCCACCGGCGCCCCGGTCATCCCCGCGGCCCAGTGGGGGGCCCAGCAGCTGCTCCCGCCGTACTCGAAGCGGCTGCGCCTGTGGCACCGCACGCGGGTGACCATGTCCGTGGGCGAGCCTGTGGACCTGTCCGACCTGGTGGGCCAGGAGCCGACCCCAGCCGTGGTCGCTGAGATGACTGACAGGATCATGGCCGCGATCGTCGCCCTGCTGGAAGAGTTGCGGGGCGAGCGGGCTCCCGCTGAGAGGTTCGACCCCCGAAAGGCCGGGGTCAGGGCCATCGGGAACCCCCGAGGGAAGCCAGACCAGAAGCGCCGTCGAAGGAAGAGGGACAAGAACTGATGAGCAAGGTCGCAGTCCTCAGTGCCGGGTCGTGGGGCACCGCCTTCTCCATCGTGCTGGCCGACGCCGGGAACGAGGTGGTCCTCTGGGCGCGGCGTGAGGAGCTGGCCTCCGCGATCCGCACCAAGCACGAGAACCTCGACTACCTGCCCGGCATCGAGCTCCCGGAGTCGGTGACGGCCACCAGCGACGCCGCCGAGGCACTGGAGGGAGCCGAGGTCGTCGTGTTCGCCACGCCGTCGCAGACCTTCCGGGAGAACCTCACCAGCTGGGCGCCGCTGATCCCGCCCGACGCGGTGATGGTCAGCCTGATGAAGGGCGTCGAGCTGGGGACCCTGAAGAGGATGAGCGAGGTCATCGCCGAGGTCACCGGCGCGGGCCCCGAGCGCATCGCCGTGGTCAGCGGCCCCAACCTGGCCAAGGAGATCGCGATGCGCGAGCCCGCTGCCTCCGTCGTGGCGTGCGCGGACGCCGAGGTCGCCAAGCATCTCCAGCACCTGTGCCACTCTCCGGCATTCCGGCCCTACACCTCCGTCGACGTGCTCGGCTGCGAGCTCGGAGGGGCGTACAAGAACGTGGTGGGCCTGGTCGTCGGCATGGCGGTGGGACTGGGCTTCGGTGACAACACCACGGCCTCCCTGATCACCCGCGGCCTGGCCGAGACCGCGCGCCTGGCCTCCGCCTTGGGCGCCAACCCGCTGACCCTGATGGGCCTGGCGGGGCTGGGTGACCTGGTCGCCACCTGCTCCTCGCCGCTGTCACGCAACCGCTCGTTCGGCGAGAAGCTCGGACAGGGCATGACGGTGGCGGAGATCCTGGCGTCGACCCGCCAGGTGGCCGAGGGTGCGAAGTCCTGCTCCTCGCTGCGTGCCCTGGCCCAGCAGCACGGGGTGGACGCACCGATCGCCTCACACGTCGACGACGTGGTCGCCGGCCGGATCACGGCCATGGACATGATGAACGCCTTCATCATGCGCGACACCAAGGCCGAGACCGACTAGCCGTCTTCCTTGGTCATCGCCCGGCGAGGGCATGCCGAATGCCGCATCTGGCACCTGCGGGCGTGACATCGGGCCGCTAGTAGGCTCTACCTTTACGAATGTGTGCTTCTCGATGAGCGCCGATCTGACCGCCGGCGTGGCCCTGCTGCCCGTCGCTGTGGTCTCCCTGCGCGAGGTCCGCACGGCCCGGGAGCTGCCGTTCGCGTCGCTGCCGTTGCTCTTCGCTCTCCACCAGCTGACCGAGGCCCTCGTCTGGCACGGCGCGTCCGACTACGTCTCGGCCGGTGTCCAGCACGCCGCCGCGCTGATCTACGTCCTCTTCGCCTACCCGGTCCTCCCGGTCCTGGTGCCGCTCGCCGTGCTGCTGCTCGAGCCTCACGGGAGGCGCCAGCGGGTGGCGCCGTTCGTCCTGCTCGGCGCGGTGGTCTCGGCGTACCTGCTCTGGGCGGTGCTCGACGGCCCGCTCGTGGTCAGGGAGGAGCCGCACGCACTTGTCTACGGCGTCGGCCTGACGTACGGGACGATGTGGGCCGTGCTCTACGTCGTGGCGGTGATCGGCCCGTCGGTGCTGTCGGGCTATCCCTCGATCGTCGCCTTCGGGCTGCTCAACCTCGTCGGGCTCACGGTCGTCGCCATCGTCTACGTCGAGGCGTTCGCGTCGCTGTGGTGCGTCTACGCGGCGCTGATCTCCACGCTGGTCACCGTGCACATGGTGCTGCGCCGCCGGCTGTCCGACCTCCACCGCCTCGAGGGTCAGGCCCTGGCACCTGCCTGAGCACACGCCCGGGGCCCCGGCCAGCTGTCGTCGCAGGACCTCGACCAACGTGCCTGGACATCACGGCTAGACGACCAGGTCGTCCAGGGCCCCCCGGAGGTCGTCCCACAGGTCCTCGACGTCCTCGATGCCGACCGACATCCGCACCAGGGCGTCGGGGATCGTCGCCGGCTCCGACTTCCATCGGCGACGGCGCTCGAAGCTCGACTCCACCCCGCCCAGAGACGTGGCGTGCACCCACAGGCTCGTCTTGCGGGTCAGCAGGTCAGCGGCCAGGGGGCCCTGGGCGAGCACCACCGAGACGATGCCGCCGAAGCCGGGGTAGCGGACCTCTGAGATCGCCGGGTGCTCGCGCAGCCTGGCCACCAGCTCCTGGGCGTTGGCCTGCGCGCGCTCGACCCGGAGGTGCAGGGTGCGGAGACCGCGCAGCGTCAGCCAGGCCTCGAACGGGCCCGGCACGGCCCCGACGAGGTCGCGGCGACCCTTCAGCACGGCGTACAGCTCGTCGTCGCGTGTCACCACGGCGCCCATCAGCACGTCGCTGTGGCCCGCGAGGTACTTGGTGGCCGAGTGCACCACCAGGTCGACCTCGTCCTCGAGCGGCGTCTGCAGCAGGGGCGTGGCGAAGGTGTTGTCCACGACCACGTACGCCCCGGCCTCGTGGGCGGCTCGGGTGATCGTCGCGATGTCGGCGATCTCCAGGGCCGGGTTGGTCGGCGACTCCAGCCAGACCAGCGCCGCCCCGTCGCAGGCGGCCGTCACCGCGGCTGTGTCGGTGATGTCGACCAGCTCGCAGGTCAGTCGTCCCCGGGCCTCGAGGTCGGCCAGCTGCATCACGGTGCCGTTGTAGGCGTGCCGGGGGGCGACCACCTTGGCGCCGGTGCCGACCAGGTCCAGCACGCAGGCCACCGCGGCCAGACCCGAGGCGAAGGTCAGGCAGCGGCCGCCCTCCAGGGCGCCCAAGGCGTCCTCCAGTGCGGTCCAGGTCGGGTTGCCGTACCGCCCGTACTCCACGTCCCCACCCGCGACGTACGTCGCGGCCATGGTGATGGGGGTGTTGAGCGGCGCGTCCGGCTCGTGCGCGGGGCGGCCCACGGTCACCGCGAGGGTGCTGGGGCGGAGCGCGGAGCCTCGTGCCGTGGCCGGGTGGGCGGACGGGACGGGGGGCGTGACGGGGGTCTCGGCAGGGACGTCGGATGACATGCCCACGAGCCTAGGCCGCTAAGGTCTGGCCCGATGAGTGAGCCCACGCCAAGCCAGCCGCCACGTGACCCGTCACGCAAGCCTCGAGTCGCCGTCGTTTTCGGCGGGCGCTCCTCCGAGCACGCCATCTCCTGCATCACCGCGGGCGCGGTGATGGACGTCATCGACCCGGAGAAGTACGAGGTGGTCCCGGTCGGGATCGCCAGGGACGGGCGCTGGGTGCTGGAGTCCGACGAGACCGCCCGGCTGCGGATGACGGCTGCCGGTGAGCTGCCGAGCGTGGACGGCAACCGGGCCGCACTGGCGCTGCTGCGCGAGGAGGCGCACGCCGACCTGGTGGTCACCGAGGCGCCGGCTCAACCGCGCAGCCTGGGCGAGGTCGACGTCGTCTTCCCGCTGCTGCACGGCCCCTGGGGCGAGGACGGCACCATCCAGGGGATGTTCGAGATGGCCGGCGTGCGCTATGTCGGCGCCGGGGTGCTGGCCTCGGCGGTCAGCATGGACAAGGCCTACATGAAGGTCGTGCTCCAGGCCGCGGGCCTGCCGGTCCTGCCGGGCGTGGTGATCACCCGCCGACGCTGGGAGAACGACGCGCAGGCGTGCCGCGACGAGGTCGCCGCGCTGGGCTTCCCGGTGTTCTGCAAGCCGGCCCGGGGCGGGTCGAGCATCGGCATCAGCAAGGTCTCCGACCTGGCGGGCCTGGACGCTGCCATCGTCGCCGCCCAGGAGCACGACCCCAAGGTGCTGGTGGAGTCGGCGGCCATCGGTGCCCGCGAGGTCGAGTGCGGGGTCCTGGAGTCCCTGGACGGCAGCCTGGAGACCTCGGTGCCGGCGGAGATCCACGTCGGCGGCGAGCACGAGTTCTACGACTTCGCCGCCAAGTACCTGCCCGGCCAGCACACCGAGGTCGACGTACCGGCGGACCTGCCCGCCGACGTCACCGCACGGCTCCGGAAGCTGGCAGCCCAGGCCTTCGAGGCCGTCTCCGCCGAGGGCCTGGCCCGCGTGGACTTCTTCGTGATGCCCGACCACTCGCTCGTGGTCAACGAGCTCAACACGATGCCGGGGTTCACCCCGACCTCGATGTACCCGCAGATGTGGGCCGCCACCGGGCTGGGCTACGCCGAGCTGGTCGACCGCCTGATCGCCCTGGCGCTGCAGCGCGGTACCGGGCTGCGCTGACAGCCCGGTCAGCACCCGACCTCACGTCCGGGGACGTGGCGCGGGGGTCAGGCGCAGGGGTCGACCTCTTCGGTGTGGTCGCGGACCGCGGTCGCGAGCTGGGCCATCGCGGCGGCGGGACCGGCCGGCCGGTACGTCGCCGGCAGCGTGACCGAGACCATGGGTCGGTGTCCGACGGTGGTCATGGTCACCGCCGAGGACTGGTCGTCGACCTCGTCGTCGGGGATGAACCACCCGATCCCGTCGGTCTCCACGCAGCTGGCGAACTCGTCGAAGGAGTCGGGGGTGGCCACGCCGCAGACCAGGACGATCGCCGGGTCGCCCCAGGCGGCGCCACGTTCCTCCTGCTCGACGTCGCGACGCTCCTGGTCCACCAGCGTCTCGGGGAGGTCGTCGACCAGGCCGCGGCAGGCCCGCGCGTCAGCCGCGCCCAGCTCGGGGCCGTTGGCCGAGATGCTCGTGCAGCCTGTGACCAGGGCCGCCATCAGCGCCAGGGCTGCTGCCGGGCGCCCGCGCCGCGCCCGCCAGGCAGCCCCGGACGCGACGACGCCCCGGGACCGCGAGGTCCCGGGGCGTCCGCGCAGAGTCGAACCCACCTCAGATGTGCACGACCGGGCAGGTCAGCGTGCGCGTGATGCCCTCGAGGTTCTGCACCTTGGAGACCACCAGCTTGCCCAGCTCATCGACGTTGCGGGCCTCGGCGCGCACGATCACGTCGTAGGGACCGGTGACGTCCTCGGCCAGGGTGACGCCCTTGACCTGGGCGATGGCCGCAGCCACCTCGGCAGCCTTGCCGACGTCGGTCTGGATCAGGATGTAGGCCTGGACGACCATCAGGGGCTCCTAGGGGTGGGAGAAACGGAACGGAGAGGGGGCCGAAAAAGTTCTGGTGATGTCTGCGTCAACCTACATGGCCGCGTCCGCGCGCCGGAAGGCTGGCCGGTGCTCCCGCGGAGGCCCTCGATCTGGTGGGATGGCCCCATGCCGCTGCCCCTGGACGCGACCCTGGCCGATACCGGCGAGTTCGGCCTCATCTCCTCCATCGTGGAGCTGTTCCCCAGGGCGAGCACGTGCTCGTGGGCCCCGGGGACGACGCGGCGGTGCTGCGGGTGCGTCACGGCCACGTGGTGGTGTCCACCGACATGATGGTCGAGGGCCGGCACTTCCGTCGGGAGTGGGCGTCCGCGGAGGACGTGGGACACCGCGCCGCAGCGCAGAACCTCTCCGACATCAACGCCATGGGGGGACGTGCCCACTCCCTCACGGTCGGCCTCGCCGCCCCTGCGGACCTGCCGGCGGCCTGGGCGCTGGACTTCGCCCGGGGATTCGCCGAGGAGTGCGCGCTGGTCGGCGCCAGCGTCGTCGGCGGGGACGTCACCCGGGCCGAGGAGGTGGTGATCGCGGTGACCGTCATCGGCTCGTGCACCCAGTCCCCGGTGCTGCGCTCGGGCGCCGCGCCCGGTGACGTGCTGGCCCTGCGCGGGCGACAGGGATGGGCCGCCGGTGGGCTGGCGGTCCTCGGGCGGGGCTTCCGCTCGCCCCGGGTGCTGGTGGAGGCCTACCGACGCCCCGAGCCGCCGTACGACGCCGGGCGGGAGGCCGCCGAGGCCGGTGCCACCTCGATGATCGACGTCTCCGACGGGCTGGTCGCCGACGCGGGCCACCTGGCGCACGGCTCCGGCGTCCGGGTCGACCTGCGCAGCGACGCCTTCGCGATCGCCGAGCCTCTGCAGGCCGTGGGCGCCGCGCTGGGCGCGGACCCGATCCAGTTCATCCTGGGCGGGGGAGACGACCACCCGCTGCTGGCCACGTTCGCCGACACCGCCTCGGTGCCGGCCGAGTGGCTGGTGGTGGGCGAGGTGCTCGAGGGTGAGGGGGTCACCGTCGACGGAGCCGCGTACGACGGACCCGCCGGCTGGGTGCACTTCTGAGCGTGCGGCACCGTTCCGCACACCGCGATTTCATCCTCCCCGTCCGGTCAGATACTCTTCTTCGGTTGCTCCCCGGCCTCTCGTGAGGCCGGTGAGGACATCGACTCAACCAAAACGAACTGATCGGAGTGCACGGTGGCTGCCGTCTGCGACATCTGCGCCAAGAAGCCGGGCTTCGGCAACAACCGTCCGTGGTCGCGCAAGATCACGAAGCGCCGGTTCAACCCCAACATCCAGCGCGTCCGCGCCACGATCAACGGCACGCCGAAGCGTGTGAACGTGTGCACCGGGTGCCTCAAGGCCGGCAAGGTCTCGCGCTGAGCTGAACTGCCCAGCCGACCCCGTGGACTCCGTCCACGGGGTCTTCTGCGTCCCGGTGGTGCCGATCGTTCCGGCGTCGGCGGTCCGCCCACTAACCTGTCCCCTCACGACGGTGCCTCCGCCAGGCCGGCGGCGTCGACGACGCGGTGACGAACAGGAGTCGGCATGGAGCAGGTGCCCCAGGGGATCTCGTTGGACACCGTGCTGCGCTTCGTCGACATCGCCACCGACGCGCTGAGCAGTGCCCGCGAGGAGATCGACGCCCTGAACGTCTACCCGGTGCCCGACGGCGACACCGGCACCAACATGTTCCTCACCTTCTCGGCGGCCCGCGACGCGATCCGCGAGGCCGCGATGGCCGGTGCGGACCTGGGCGCGGCGCTGGCGGCGTTCCGGCACGCCGCGCTGCTGGGGGCCCGGGGCAACTCCGGGGTGATCCTGAGCCAGATGCTGGGCGCCATGTCCGTGCGCATCGAGCGGGCAGCGGCAAGCGAGTCCTACGCGCTGGTGATGGCCGACGCGCTGCGGGTCGCCACCGATGCCAGCTATGCCGCCGTGGGGCAACCGGTGGAGGGCACGATCCTCACCGTGGCCCGGGCCGCCAGCGACGCCGCCCAGCACGTGGTGGCCACCGGCAAGGACCTGCGAGCGCGGGATATCTTCTCCGCCGCCGCGGCGGCGGCCCGGGCAGCGCTCGCCCGGACTCCGCAGCAGCTGAAGGTGCTGGCCGACGCCGGGGTGGTCGACGCCGGCGGACGGGGACTGAGCGTCGTGCTGGACGCGGCCGACACGGTCCTCACCGGACGGATCCCCGTGACCGCGTCTGCTCGGATCGGACTGCCGAGGATCCCGATGCCGGTTCCGGACGGCGACCTGACGCCGGACGGGCCGGCGTACGAGGTGATGTACCTGCTGGAGGCGGACGAGCCGGCTGTGGCCACGCTCCGCAAGACCCTGGCTCCCCTGGGTGACTCGCTCGTGGTCGTCGGGGGAGAGGGGCTGTGGAACGTGCACGTGCACGTGCACGACGTGGGCGCCGCCATCGAGGCGGGCCTCGACGCGGGGCGCCCCTACCGAGTGCGGGTCACCCACTTCGCCGAGCAGGTCGTCGAGGCCCGACGCCGACGCTCCGACCGGACCGGCAGGCGCATCGTGGCGGTCGCCGCGGGCACGGGACTGGCCGAGCTCTTCCGCAGCGCCGGCGCCGTGGTGGTCGAGGCGGGGCCGGGACGGCGCCCGTCCACCGGACAGATCCTGGAGGCCATCGAGTCCAGCGGTGGCGCCGAGATCATCCTGCTCCCCAACGACCCGGACTCGGTGCGCGTCGCGGAGATCGCGGCGCGGACCGCGGAGGAGTCCGGCGCCGCCCGGGTGGCGATCATCCCGACGCACGCCCAGGTCCAGGGCCTGGCGGCGCTCGCCGTGCACGAGCCGGGACGCTCCTTCGACTCCGACGTGCTCGAGATGACGGCCACGGCCCGGCACGCCCGCCACGGTGCGATCACGGTCGCTGCCCGCCGGGCCATCACCATGGCCGGACCCTGCGAGCCCGGCGACGTGCTCGGGGTGATCGAGGGCGACTTCGCCGTCGTCGGCGAGGAGCAGTACGGCGTGGCCACCTCGGTGCTGGACCGCCTCCTCGGCGCCGGCGGCGAGCTGGCCACCATCGTGGCCGGGCGCGAGGAAGGCGCCCGGGACCTGGCCGCCAGGTGCGCGGAGTTCCTGGAGCGGGCCCACCCCCACGTGGACGTGGTCGTCTACGACGGCGGACAGGAGCGCTATCCGCTCCTGATGTGCGTGGAGTAGGGCCCATGGTCGCCATCACCCCCGAGTCACCGATCGCCAGCGTCTTCGGCAAGTCGGTGAAGAAGCGCAAGCTCGTCGCCGAAGGCCTCGGCCTGGAGACCGTCGGCGACCTGCTGTGGCACTTCCCCCGGCGCTACGTCCCCACCGCCGAGCTCAGTGAGGTGGACGAGCCCCGCGAGGGCGAGATGCTCAGCGTGGTGGGACTCATCACCTCCAGCCAGGTGAAGTCGTTCGTGAACCGTCGTACCAACAAGATGAGCCACCGGGTGGAGGTCCGGGTCCGGACCGGGGGTCCCGACTTCACCCTCACCTTCTTCACCCCCTACAAGGCGATGGCCGAGAGCGAGCAGGCCCGCATGCCGGTCGGGGCCCGTGGCATGTTCACCGGCAAGGTGACGATGTTCAACCGCTCGTGGCAGCTCTCCGGGCCGCACGCGGTGATCTTCGGCAGCGGGGGAGACGGGTCGGAGGAGTCCCAGGGCGCCGATGCCGCGCTGGCGGCCAGCCTGAAGGGCCTGCTGCCGATCTACCCGGTCACCGCGGGCCTCTACTCATGGGACCTGCAGAAGACCGTGCACGTGGCGCTGGACCTGGTGACCGGGGTCCCCGACCTCTTGGGCGAGGACCTGCGCGAGCGCTACGGGCTGCTGGACCAGATGACGGCCCTGCGGTGGATCCACGGGCCCGACGACCACCGCCAGCTGGGCGCGGCGCAGAAGCGCTTCCGGTTCTCCGAGGCGCTGGTCCTCCAGCTCGTGCTGGCCCGACGACGTGCCGTGCTGCGGGCCCAGGGGGCGCAGTCCCGGGCCGGCGGGCACGGCCGGATCCTGGAGGCCTTCGACGCCCGGCTGCCCTTCGAGCTCACCGCTGGTCAGCGCGAGATCGGGAAGGTCATCGAGGACGAGCTCGCGCAGCCGCACCCGATGAACCGGCTGCTCCAGGGCGAGGTGGGCTCGGGCAAGACGATGGTGGCCCTGCGGGCGATGCTGCGTGTGGTGGACTCCGGGGGACAGGCGGTGCTGCTGGCACCGACGGAGGTGCTGGCCCAGCAGCACCTGCGCAGCATCACCGCCACGATGGGCGACCTGGCCGGCGGCGGCATGCTCGGCGGGGCCGAGCACGCTACCGGGGTCGCCATCCTGACCGGCTCCATGTCGCGCAGCGCTCGGGCCGAGGCGATGCTGCGGATCGCCAGCGGCGAGGCCGGCATCGTGGTCGGAACCCACGCGCTGCTGGAGGACAACGTCACCTTCGCCGACCTGGGGCTGGTGGTCGTGGACGAGCAGCACCGCTTCGGCGTGGAGCAGCGCGCCGCCCTGACCAGCAAGGCGGGGACGCCGCCGCACGTGCTGGTGATGACCGCCACGCCCATCCCGCGCACCGTGGCGATGACGGTCTTCGGAGACCTCGAGGTCTCGGTGCTGCGGGAGCTGCCCGCCGGACGGGCCCCGATCCAGACCAACGTGGTGCCCCTGGTGGACCAGCCCCACTGGGTCGACCGAGTCTGGCAGCGGGTCGCGGAGGAGGTGGCCGCAGGCCACCAGGCCTACGTGGTGTGCCCGCGGATCAGCGGCGACGTCGCGGAGCAGGGCGAGACCGACCAGCTCGAGCTGGACGCGGACGGACAGGTGGTCGCCCCGAAGCGCCGGCTCGCCGCGGTCGAGGAGGTGGCCGAGCACCTGCGCACGGGTCCCCTGGCAGGTCTGCGGATCGCGATGCTGCACGGTCGGATGACCCCGGAGGACAAGGAGGCGACCATGAGGGCCTTCGCCGCAGGCCAGCTGGACGTCCTGGTCTCCACCACCGTGATCGAGGTGGGAGTGGACGTCGCCAACGCCACGGCGATGGTGCTGCTGGACGCCGATCGCTTCGGTGTCTCCCAGCTGCACCAGCTGCGCGGCCGCGTCGGGCGGGGTGGCCTGCCCGGGCTGTGCCTGCTCGTCAGTCACGCCGAGGCGGGGAGCGAGGCCCGGATGCGTCTGGACGCCGTGGCAGCCACCACGGACGGCTTCGAGCTCAGTCGCGTGGACCTGGAGCAGCGTCGCGAGGGCGACGTGCTGGGCGCCAGCCAGAGCGGCTTCCGCTCCAGCCTGGAGAACCTCAGGGTGCTCCGCGACGAGAAGACGATCATCGCCGCCCGCAAGGCGGCGGAGGCGCTGCTCGCCGAGGACCCGTCCCTGGCCACCTGGCCCCGGCTGGCGGAGGCCGTGGACCGGATGCAGGCGAGCACCGAGTCCGAGTTCATGGAGAAGGCATGACGAGGATCATCGGCGGCACCGCCGGGGGCCGGCGGCTGGCCACGCCACGCGGCTCGGCCACCCGGCCCACCAGCGACCGGGTGCGGGAGGCGCTCTTCTCCGCGATCGAGGCCTGGTGCGGCGCCCTGGAGGGACTGCGCGTGCTGGACCTCTACTCCGGCTCGGGGGCGGTGGGCCTGGAGGCCTGGTCCCGTGGTGCCGGGGTGGTCACCATGGTCGAGCAGGACCGGCGTACCGCCGCGCTGATCTCGGAGAACGCCCGCACCCTGGGGTTCGCCAAGGCGCAGGTGCGCGCCGCCTCCGTGGCCGCGGTGCTGCGGGGCGTCCCGTCGGCTCCCTACGACGTGGTCTACCTGGACCCGCCCTACCCGCTGCCGAACGAGGCCGTGGAGGACGACCTCGCCGCCCTGGTCGCCCAGGGATGGCTGGTGCCCGACGGCCTGGTCGTGGTGGAGCGCTCGGCCCGCACCAAGCCGCTGGTATGGCCGGCGGGCCTGGTCTACGACCGGGAGCGTCGCTACGGCGAGACGGTGCTTTGGTACGGTCACGCCGGCGGCGCCGACCCCGGGGCCGCACCCCCAGCCGAGGAGGAGCAGTGACGTTGCACCGCGCCGTGTGCCCCGGCTCGTTCGACCCGGTCACCAACGGTCACCTCGACATCGTCGGACGTGCCTCCAAGATCTTCGACGAGGTCGTGGTCGCCGTCGGGGTGAACCAGTCCAAGAACAGGCTCTTCGATGCCGAGGAGCGCATCTCGATGCTCCGTGAGGCCTGCGAGGAGTTCCCCAACGTCCGGGTGGACGGCTTCACCGGACTGCTGACCGACTTCTGCAGGAGCAACGACATCCAGGCCATCGTCAAGGGTCTGCGCGCCGTCAGCGACTTCGACTACGAGCTCCAGATGGCCCAGATGAACGCCAGCCTGGCACCGATCGAGACGGTCTTCGTGCCGACCAGCCCCGAGTACTCCTTCCTGGCCTCGAGCCTGGTCAAGGAGGTGGCCACCTACGGCGGCGACGTCTCCGCGCTGGTCCCAGGATTCGTGCTGGAGCGCCTGACCGCGCGCCTGGCCGAGCGAGCGGCGGCACCGGCATGAGCATCCGTTTTGCTCGCCGAGCGTGCGGCCGGTTAAGATCTGCAAGTTCTGTTGCACCTGAACTGAGAGTGGACCACTGAGCAGCCTGGACCCGAGAGCGCCGCTCGTGCTCGACACGCGCGAGCTCGGCCGCCGCCCGGGGTCCCAACGTGAAGTGGTCCGTTCTGTTCCGGCGCCGGCAGAGCTTGGCATCGAAGTGCTCCGTGTCCCCGAGGGGTCCCAGGTCGAGCTTGACCTGAGGCTCGAGGCGGTCATGGAGGGCGTGTTGGTCACGGGAACGGCGGAAGCCGAGCTCGAAGGTGAATGCGTGCGGTGCCTGGAGAAGATCGAGGACGAGCTCCTCGTGAACTTCCAGGAGCTGTTCGTCTACGCCGACGTCAAACACGACCAGTCCGACGAGGAACTGGACGACGAGGTCAGCAAGCTCGAGGGAGACCTGCTCGACCTCGAGCCCCTGTTGCGGGAAGCGGTGGTGCTTGCACTGCCGTTCCAGCCGCTGTGCCAGGACGACTGTCCCGGGTTGTGCGTCGAGTGTGGCGCCCGGCTCGCGGATGACCCCGACCATGGGCACGACGCTGCGATCGACCCGCGCTGGGCGGGCCTCACGGCCCTACAGCAGGACGAGGACTGACCCGGTCGGGCCCCCGACCGGCACGAGAGCAAGTGGCCGAAATGGCCCAGGCATGAGGAGATCACAGTGGCTGTCCCCAAGCGGAAGATGTCGCGCAGCAACACGCGCCACCGTCGCTCGCAGTGGAAGGCCGTCGCGCCTGCCCTGGTGACCTGCGCCAACCCGGCGTGCGGTGCCAAGCACCTCCCGCACCGCGCCTGCGGTGCGTGCGGTCAGTACGGCGCGCGCGCCGACCGCCGCCAGGTCCTCTGACCCAGGTCCTGGTTCTGAGCACGGAGCGGTTGCGCACAGCACTCGGCGATCCAGTCCTGGATCCCGAGCTGCTGGAGCGCGCCCTCACTCACCGGTCCTACGCCTACGAGAACGGTGGCCTGCCCACCAACGAGCGGCTGGAGTTCCTCGGGGACTCGGTGCTCGGCGTCGTGGTGACCGAGACGCTCTACACCACCCATCCCGACCTCTCCGAGGGTCGGCTGGCCAAGCTGAGGGCTGCCGTCGTCAACGCGCGGGCCCTGGCCGAGGTGGCCCGCACCGTCGAGCTCGGCCAGCACATCAAGCTGGGCCGCGGCGAGGAGTCGACGGGCGGTCGCAACAAGGCCTCGATCCTGTCCGACACCGTGGAGGCCGTGATCGGGGCGATCCACCTCTCCGGGGGCTTCGAGGTCTCGGCCCAGGTCGTGCACCGGCTCTTCGACCCGCTCATGGAGGCGGCTGCCGCCATGGGTGCCGGACTCGACTGGAAGACCTCCCTGCAGGAGCTCGCGGCCGAGCACGCCCTCGGCGTGCCCGACTACGTCCTCCAGGACGACGGGCCCGACCACCTCAAGACCTTCACCGCTCAGGTGCGGGTCGGGGACGGGCTCTACGGCCACGGCACGGGCCGGTCGAAGAAGGAGGCCGAGCAGGCCGCCGCCGAGACGGCGTACGGCGAGATCCTCGCCGCGCGGGCCGCGAGGGTGAACGGCACGTCCCCCGACGGGACCGGCGACAGGGCCTGACGGCGTGCCTGAGCTGCCGGAGGTCGAAGTCGTCCGGCGGGGCCTGGAGCGACATGTCGTGGGGACCTCGCTGACCGGGGTGGAGGTCCTCCACCCACGGCCGCTCCGGCGCGACCCGCTGGGGCCGTCCGGCTTCGCCGAGGCGATGACCGGCCGTACGGTCACCGCGGTACGACGTCGGGGCAAGTACTTCTGGCTGGTCCTCGACGACGTGGACGCGCTGCTGGGTCACCTGGGCATGAGCGGCCAGATGCTCGTCCAGCCGGCCGACGCCCCTGACGAGCGGCACCTGCGGGTGCGGTTCACGCTGTCCACCGGGGCGGAGCTGCGCTTCGTGGACCAACGCATGTTCGGCGGACTGATGACCTCCCCGGGCGGGGCGGTGCTGCCGTCGGTCATCTCCCACATCGGCCGCGACCCCCTGGACCCGGAGTTCGACGCCGAGGCCGTGGGCCGTCGGATGCGTCAGCGGCCCGGGGCGGTGAAGCGCCAGCTGCTGGACCAGGACCTGGTCTCGGGAGTCGGCAACATCTACGCCGACGAGGCGCTGTGGCGGGCGCGGCTGCACGGGGAACGGCCCGGGAACCGGCTCACCCGGGGGCAGGCCCTCGGCGTGCTCGCCCAGGCCCAGGCGGTCATGCTGGCGGCCCTGGAGCAGGGGGGCACGTCCTTCGACTCCCTCTACGTCAACGTCAACGGCGAGTCCGGCTACTTCGACCGCAGCCTGCACGCCTATGGGCGCGAGGGCCAGGCCTGCGAGCGGTGCGGCGCCCCGATCCGGCGGGTGGCGTTCATGAACCGGTCGTCGTACTTCTGCCCGGTCTGTCAGGTCCCGCCGCGGCGGCGCCGGGTGGCAGCGGTGTGAAGTTGACCCAGCGAGGCCGACGGTGGGACTCTGGGAGACGGCTCGAAACAGGGCCTAAAGACCCCACATCTTTTCCCGAAAGGCTCCCGATGGCCAAGGCACTTCTGGGACATCTCAGCACCGACGTGCGCGGCGGCAATGCCCGCCTCCAGGGGGAGAACGCCCGTCTGAGGATGCGCGTGAGCGAGCTCGAGGCGCTGGTGCTGCGGCTCCAGCAGGAGAACGACCGGCTCACCGACCTCCAGGCGGCGACCCTGCTCGACGACGAGTCGCTCCAGGACATGCTTCACGCCTGACGCCGTACCCCGGTGAGCGACCGTCCCTGCGGGTAGGGTGAGCCGCGCTGGGCGTCCCGAGGCGGCGTCCCCGAGGATCTTGCGTCCAGCGCGCCGTACGTCCTCTCACCCCGGGAGCCCGAGCCTTGTACCTGAAGAGCCTGACCCTGAAGGGGTTCAAGTCCTTCGCGTCGGCCACGACGCTCCAGCTGGAACCGGGCATCACGTGCATCGTGGGACCCAACGGGTCCGGCAAGTCCAACGTCGTCGACGCCCTGGCCTGGGTGATGGGCGAGCAGGGCGCGAAGTCCCTGCGCGGGGGCAAGATGGAGGACGTCATCTTCGCCGGGACCTCCGGCCGGCCCCCGCTGGGCCGGGCCGAGGTGGTCCTCACCATCGACAACACCGACGGCGCGCTGCCCATCGACTACGCCGAGGTCACCATCAGCCGGACCATGTTCCGCAACGGCGGCTCCGAGTACGCCATCAACGGCAGCTCGTGCCGACTGCTGGACGTCCAGGACCTGCTCTCGGACTCGGGCATCGGCCGCGAGATGCACGTGATCGTCGGGCAGGGGCAGCTCGACTCGATCCTGCACGCCACGCCGGAGGACCGGCGCGGCTTCATCGAGGAGGCCGCGGGGGTCCTGAAGCACCGCAAGCGCAAGGAGAAGGCGCTGCGCAAGCTCGACTCCACCGAGGGCAACCTCACCCGGCTCAACGACCTGCTGAGCGAGATCCGGCGTCAGCTCAAGCCGCTGGGCCGGCAGGCTGAGGTGGCCCGCAGGGCCGCCACCGTCCAGGCCGACGTCCGCGACGCCCGTGCGCGTCTGGTCGCCGACGACCTGGTCACCGCCCGCTCGGCCCTGGAGCAGGAGATGGCCGACGAGTCGGTCCTCGTGGAGCGCCGCGAGCAGGTGGAGGCCGCCCTGGCCTCGGCCCGGGAGTCCGAGGGTCGTCTGGAGGCCGCGCTGCGCGAGGACCTGCCGGCGCTCGCCGCGGCCCAGGAGTCCTGGTTCGCGCTGTCGGGTCTGCGGGAGCGGCTGCGCGGCACCCAGTCACTGGCAGCCGAACGAGTGCGCAACGCCCAGGCGACCTCCCAGGAGTCCGTGGAGTCCGGGCGCGACCCCGAGCAGCTCGAGGCCCAGGCAGCCCGGGCCCGGGAGTCCGAGCGGGAGATCGGTGCCGAGGTCGACGCCCTGCGTACCGCCCTGGAGGTCGCCGTCACCGGCCGTCGTACCGCCGAGGACGCCGCCACCGAGGAGGACCGCCGGGTGGCCGCGCTCGAGCGGGCGGCCGCCGACCGCCGCGAGGGCCTGGCCCGGCTGCACGGCCAGGTCAACGCCCTGAGGTCCCGAGCCGCCGCGGCTGACGAGGAGCTCGGACGCCTCGACGCCGCGCGTCAGGAGGCTCGGGCCCGGGCCGAGCGGGCACAGCACGACTTCACCGCGCTGGAGACCAAGGTGGCGGGACTAGACGCGGGGGAGGAGGGCCTCGATGCCGAGCACGAGGCGGCGGTCGACGCGTTCGACGACGTCGAGGAGCGGCTGGCGACGCTGCGGGAGCGTGCCACCGCCGCGGACCGGGAACGGGCGGGCCTGATCGCCCGCAAGGACGCCCTGGAGCTCGGTCTCAACCGCAAGGACGGCGGCGGCGCTCTGCTCGCCGCCAGCGAGCACGTCTCAGGCGTCCTGGGGTCGGTCGCCGCGCTGCTCACGGTGCAGCCCGGGCACGAGGCCGCGGTCGCGGCTGCCCTCGGCTCGGCCGCGGACGCCGTGGCCGTCTCCGGGCCCGCGGCCGCCGTCGAGGCCATCGCCCACCTCAAGGACGCCGACCTGGGACGCGCCGTGATGCTCCTCGGTGGCGGCCCGGCATCCGAGGAGGAATGGCCCGACCTGCCCGACGGCGCGCGGTACGCCGTCGAGGTCGTGACCTGCCCGCCCGAGCTCGACACCGCGGTCCGGGGGCTCCTGCACAAGACCGCGTTGGTCGACGATCTCGACGCCGCCAGCGCCCTGGTCGCCGCCGTGCCTGAGGTCACCGCGGTGACCAGGTCCGGGGACCTGCTGGGCAGCCACCGTGCCTCCGGCGGCTCCTCGAGCCAGCCCAGCCTGCTCGAGGTGCAGGCGGCCTACGACGACGCCGCGACCAGCCTGGCCGCGGCCACCGCGGAGACCGAGCGGCTGGGCTTCGAGGCCTCGCGCCTCGACGCCGAGCGGCTCGAGGCGCTCAAGCGGGTCGACGTCGCGCTGGCCAAGCTGCACGAGTCGGACGCGACGCTGGCCGCCGTGGCCGAGGAGCTGGGCCAGTACGGCTCCCTGGTGCGGTCCGCCCGCGGCGAGGCCGAGCGCCTGGAGCGGGCCATCGAGACCGCGACACAGGCGCGCGAGAAGGACCTGGCCGGTCTCGCCGAGCTGGAGGGACGCCTGGCCCGCGCCGAGGAGGCGCCTGCGGAGGAGCCCGACGTGTCCGCGCGGGAGCGGCTGGTCGAGGCCGCCCGGGCGGCGCGCCAGGAGGAGATGGACGCCAGGCTCGCGCTGCGCACGGCCGAGGAGCGAGCCCGGGCGATCCACGGCCGCGCCGATGCCCTGCTGCGCACCGCCCAGGCGGAGCGCGACAGCCGGGCCAAGGCGCGGGCGCGCCGGGAGCGGGTGCTGGCCGAGGGCCGGGCGGCCGAGGCCGTGGGGGCGGCCGTCGCCGTCGTCCTGCACCGCCTGGAGGGCTCGGTCAACCAGGCGGCGGAGGAGCGGGCAGAGATCGAGCGGGCGCGGCACGGCCGGGAGCAGGAGCTGCTGACGGTCCGGGCCACGCTGCGCGACCTGGGCCGCGAGCTCGAGGAGCTGGTCAGCTCGGTGCACCGGGACGAGATGGCGCGCACCCAGCAACGGATGCGGATCGAGCAGCTGGAGGAGCGGGCGCTGGAGGAGCTCGGCCTGGCCGCCGAGGCGCTGGTCGCCGAGTACGGCCCGCACAACCCGGTCCCCTTTTCCGGGGAGGTCGCCGAGGGGGAGGAGCGGCCCGAGCCGGCGCCGTTCGTCCGTGAGGAGCAGCAGAAGCGGCTGCGGTCCGCGGAGCGTGCCCTGAGCATGCTCGGCCGGGTCAACCCACTGGCCCTGGAGGAGTTCTCCGCCATGGAGGAGCGCCACAAGTTCCTCACCGAGCAGCTGGAGGACCTCAGGAGCACACGCAAGGACCTCCTCGACATCGTCCGGGAGGTGGATGCGCGGGTGGAGCAGGTCTTCACCGAGGCCTACGCCGATGTCACCAAAGCGTTCGACTCGACCTTCGCCCGGCTGTTCCCCGGGGGCGAGGGGAGGCTGGTCCTCACCAACCCCGGCGACATGCTCTCCACCGGTGTCGAGGTCGAGGCGCGTCCACCCGGCAAGAAGGTGAAGCGGCTCTCGCTCCTCTCCGGCGGCGAGCGCTCGCTGGTGGCGGTCGCCTTCCTGGTCGCCCTGTTCAAGGCCCGTCCCTCGCCGTTCTACATCCTCGACGAGGTGGAGGCTGCCTTGGACGACACCAACCTCGGGCGCCTGCTGCAGATCTACGAGGAGCTGCGCGAGACCTCGCAGCTGCTGGTCATCACCCACCAGAAGCGGACGATGGAGGTAGGCGATGCCCTCTACGGCGTCACCATGCGCGGGGACGGGGTCTCGGCCGTGATCAGCCAACGGCTGCGCGAGGAGGTCGCCCGACCGGCGCCCGCCCGAGTGGGCACGCCATGAGCGCGCGACCCGCACCCCCGACCCGCCGGGACTACGTCGCGTGGCGCACCGTCACCACCCGGTGGCGCGACGACGACGCCTATGGCCACCTCAACAACGCGACGTACTACGAGCTCTTCGACACCGCGGTCAACGCGCACCTGTTCGAGGCCAGCGGCACCAACGTTCGGCTCCTGCCCCAGATCGGGGTGGTGGCCGAGACCAGCTGCCGCTACTTCCGCGAGCTCGGCTTCCCCGAGCCCATCGAGACGGGGCTGGTGGTCGACAAGGTCGGCACGTCCTCGATCGTCTACCGGATCGGGCTCTTCCAGGGCCCGGGCGACCAGGCCGCCGCCGAGGGGCGCTTCGTGCACGTGTACGTCGACAACGCCCAGGGGGCGGGCAACCGGCCGGTGGTGCCGGTGCCCCAGGTCATCCGGGAGGCTGTGCTCCCGCTGCTGCGCCCCGCGGAGTGACCTCGGGAGCAGGCGGCTCGTAGATCCTGCGCTCCCTGTGTCATGGTGGACTGGTTGACATCTCGGACCCGCTAGGAGCTTCACCGTGCTGCCCGTCATCCTCGCGATGCTGTTGATCCTCGTGGTCGGCGCCGCTGTGCTCGCCTACGTGGCGTTCCCGTACCGCGGCGAGGAGATGCCCGTGGTCCCCGTCGTCGGGGACGCCATGCGCAAGGGCGTCGACGCCCTTCCGGTGATCCCCTCCGAGGACGACGAGCACGAGGACTGGAAGTTCGGCCCCCGCAGCGCACCTGAGCGCTGAGCGATCGCCGGCGTGGGCGCCTGAGCGGGTCACCTGAGCGGGGGGACCGGCCTACCGGCCACGCTGCGGGTCGGCGCCGGCGCGGCATCTGGTTGGATTGGCGCCATGGGTGAATGGCTGTACCTGATCATCGGCATCGCCGTCCTCGTCGTCGCGACGACGGCCGGGCTGCTGGCCAGCGGACGACGCAAGACGCCGCCGGCGCCGCGAGACACCACGGGGGTGATCTCGTCCACGACCACGCAGGCACCGCCTGGGACGTCCGCCGAGGCGCCGGTCGAGACTCCGGTCGAGACCCCGCTGGAGGCGCCTGCCGCCCCCCTGGTGGAGCGTCCGGAGGGCACCGCCTCCCGCCTGGTACGGCTGCGGCAGCGGCTGGCGGGCTCCCAGGGAGCGCTGGGTCGCGGGCTGCTGGCGCTGCTCTCGCGCGATCGCCTGGACGAGGACACGTGGGAGTCGATCGAGGACACCCTGCTCACCGCCGACATCGGCGTGGCACCCACCCAGGAGCTCGTGGACCGGTTGCGCTCGCGGCTCCGGACCGAGGGCAGTCAGGCCGACGCCCGCGCGGTCCTGCGCGAGGAGCTGCTGACCCTGGTCGACCCCAGCATGGACCGGCGACTGCAGGTCAGCGGTGCCGACGGGCAGCCGGGCGTGGTGCTCGTGGTCGGCGTCAACGGTGCGGGCAAGACCACCACCGTGGGCAAGATCGGGCGCATCCTGGTGGCCGAGGGCCGCACCGTGGTGATGGGCGCGGCCGACACCTTCCGGGCCGCAGCCGTCGAGCAGCTGGTCACCTGGGGGGAGCGGGTCGGCGTGGACGTCGTGCGCGGCCCCGAGGGGACCGACCCGGCCAGCGTGGCGTTCGAGGCGGTGAAGGAGGGGAGCGCCCGTGGCGTGGACACCGTGCTGGTGGACACCGCCGGGCGCCTGCAGAACAAGGCCGGGCTGATGGACGAGCTGGGCAAGGTCAAGCGGGTGATCGAGAAGCAGGCGCCGGTCACCGAGGTGCTGCTGGTGCTCGACGCGACCACCGGGCAGAACGGCCTGATCCAGGCCAGGGTCTTCTCCGAGGTCGTCGACGTGACCGGGATCGTGCTGACCAAGCTCGACGGCTCTGCCAAGGGAGGTATCGTCGTGGCTGTCCAGCGCGAGCTGGGGGTGCCGGTGAAGCTGGTGGGTCTCGGCGAGGGCGCCGACGACCTGGCTCCGTTCGACGCCGAGGCCTTCGTCGACGCACTCCTGGGCTGACCTGAGGACACGGCACGGCACGAGGGAAGGCACGCAAGGTGGAACGACCGCGTATCTCCCGGATCCGTCGCGCCGTGGACCGCGTCCTGACGCCTCGCCCACCCCAGCCGCACGGCGTACCGCTGGGCGGTGAGGCGGCGCTCCTGATGGCCTCGCCCCTGTTCGACGAGGAGTGGTACTCCGCAGTCACCGGAGTCACCGGGAGCCGGCTGGACCTGGTGCGCCACTACCTGCGTACGCCGGTCTCCAAGCGGTGCTCGCCGAACCCGCTCTTCGACCGGGCCTGGTTCCGCGAGCACCACGCCGCCGACCTGGGCGAGCGGGACGCGTTCCTGGTCTACCTGCGCCGCAAGCCCTACCGGACCCCCACCCACCCGTTGTTCGACACCCGTCGCTACCTGCGCCGGACGCCGGGCGCCAGCGCCCATCCCGATGGCCCCATCGGCCACTACCAGGAGATCGGGGCGGTCGCCGGAGCACCGGCCAACAAGTGGCTGGTGGCGCGCGACGGCGAGCAGGCCGTCAGCCTGCTCACCTGGATCACGGCGCGTCGCGCCGAGTGGGTCGAGCGGGCCGCGTCCCAGAGTCGCCGGAAGACCACCCGGGAGGACCTGCGGCGGGGCGAGCAGCTGGTGGACGGCTACGCACACATCGACCCCGACGTGCCCGGGACCGGGCCACTGGTCTCGGTGGTCGTCCTCGCCGGCAGCGACGTGGGTCACCTCGCCACCTCGCTGCGCTCCGTGCGTGCTCAGCGGCTCGCCAGCTGGCAGGTCGTGGTGGTCGACGGCGGGCGGATCCCGCAGCTCGACGACGTTCTCGACGCCGAGCTGGAGCCGGGCACCTGGCAGCTGGTGGCCGCCGAGGGCGAACCGCCGGCCGGAGGGGTCAACCGGGCCGTGGAGCGGTGCACCGGTGAGTGGCTGGCGTTCCTGCAGGCCGGCGACACCTGGGACCCCGACCGGCTTCGGCTGCTCACCGCAGTAGGGCAGGTCGACGGTGACCGCGCCCTGGCCGACGTGCTCAGGAGGGTACGTCGTGACGGTTCCTCGACCCTGGTCGGCAACGCCCTGCCCCGGGCCACCGTGGCTGACCGCAGCACCGTCGACCTGGGGCGGCTGCTGGTCCGGCGCGACACGTTCACCGGGCTCGGCGGGCTCGACGAGGACCTGCCGGGGGCCTGGACGTTCGGGCTGGTGACCCGGCTGGCGCGGGCCGAGGGCGTGCGGGTCGTGCCGTTCCTGGGCCTCACCCGGCACGCCGTCTGGGCGCTCGAGGCCCGGCGCCGTCCGGCGGGTGACCGACCCGCGCTGGACCACGCCAAGGTGGCGTCCTGGGCCGACGTGGTCCTCAACCGCTCCCTGGTCGACTGGGACGAGCTGGCGCACCGCGACCGCGACCCGGGCCTGGTCTCGGTGGTGATCCCCACCTACGCGGACTGGTCCATGACCTCCGAGGCGGTCCAGAGCGTGATGGCGGCCGCCGAGGAGGACGGGGCCCCGCGCGTGGAGTGCCTGGTGGTGGACAACGGCTGCGACGCCGACACCTCGGTGATCCTGGACTCCCTCGCTGCCCGCTTCGAGCAGGTGCGGGTGCTGCACTTCCCGACCAACCACGGCTTCGCGCTGGGCAACAACCTCGCCCTGCCGCACGTGGGCGGGGCGACGGTGGTCTTCCTGAACAACGACACCGCCGTGGACCCGGGCTGGCTGGATCCCCTGGTCACGGCCCTGGAGGACCCGGACGTGCTGGGTGCCCAGTCGCTGCTGCTCTACCCGACCGGGGTGATCCAGTCCGCGGGCGTGGCATTCCCCGCCACGGGGGGACTTCCGCACGCCTTCCTCCAGGGCTTCCCCGTCGAGGACGCGGAGGGCGTCGAGCAGCTCTCCTTCGCGGCCCTGACGGGTGCGGCGCTGGCGCTGCGGACCCGGGACGCGATCGAGCTGCGCGGGTTCGACCCGGTCTACCGCAACGGCATGGAGGACATCGACCTGTGCCTGCGACTGGCCCAGCTGCGGCCGGGTCGCTTCGTGGTCCGCCCCGACTCCCGGGTCACGCACTTCGAGTCCCAGACTCCCGGGCGGTACGACGCCTTCGACACCAACCGGGCGCTCTTCCTGGAGCGCTGGGAACGGCGTACCCCCGGCGACGACGTGCACCTGTGGGCCACGCGAGGCTTCCGGGTCGTGGACCACGCGGTCTCCTTCCGGCACCGCAAGCAGCGCCGTCTCGGCGTCCCGGAGCCGGTGCTGGTGCGCGAGACCAGGCACCAGGTCGACGAGCACCCCCCGAGGCTGCGGTGGGCCATCAAGAACCCCGCGCCCTTCGGACCCGAGGCCGAGCGGTGGGGGGACACCCACTTCGCCCGCGCCCTGGCCGTCGCGCTGCGGGAGCTGGGCCAGCAGGTCGTGATCGACCACCGGCCCGAGCACGAGCGCTACACCGGCAGGTTCGACGACGTCTCGCTGGTGCTGCGCGGCCTGGCCCCGTACCGGCCCTCGTTCGAGCACGTCACCATCGGATGGGTGATCTCCCACCCCGAGATGCTGCCGACGGCGGAGGCGGTCTCCTACGACCGGTTGCTGGCGGCCTCGGCGACCTGGGCCGCGCGCCGGTCCAAGGACTGGGGGATCGAGGTCGAGCCCATGCTCCAGGCCACCGACCCAGCGCTCTTCCACCCGGACCTCGCGATCCCCGACACCGGTCACCCGGTGCTCTTCGTCGGGGGGTCGCGCAAGGAGTACCGGCCCATCGTGCGGGCGGCCGTGGAGTCAGGTCTGCCGATCTCGATCTACGGCACCCAGTGGCGCCCCTTCGTGGCGGGGCGGCTGATCAAGGACCCCTACCTGCCCAACACCCGGCTGGGCGCGGCCTACCGGGCTGCCGGGGTGGTGCTCAACGACCACTGGGAGGACATGCGGACCGAGGGGTTCGTCTCCAACCGCCTCTTCGACGCCGCGGCCAGCGGGGCCCGGGTGATCACCGACGACGTCGAGGGCCTCGGCGGTCTCTTCGGTCCCTCGGTCCAGGTGATGAGGTCGCGGGAGCACCTGGTCGAGCTGAGTTCGTCGGCCGATCCGGACAGCATCTTCGGCAGCGACGAGGAGCGGCGTGCGGTGGCGGCACGGGTGCACCGTGAGCACTCGTTCGCCGCGCGCGCGGCGCGGCTGGTCGAGATCGCCCTGGAGGCTCGGCGCGAACGAGGCTTCGACCGCTGAGGGGTCCCTGCCGGGACGGACCGGGGGCGAACAGGTCAGGCGGTGCGTTCCCCGCTGGGGCGACGCGAGGCCCGTTCCAGCTCCAGGTGACGGCGCAGGGGGGAGTCGGGCAGCTGCGGCGGCACCGGTGACTCCAGGTCGGAGTCCAGCACCTCCTCCAGGTGCTCGGGTCGTAGCGCGGCGGGTCGTAGCGCCCTCAGGTGCTCGTGCAGCCAGGGGTCGTGGCGGAACTGCCCGGCCTCCTGGCCGGCCAGCAGCTCGTGGGGCTGCGGACTGCGGGCGAGGTAGGAGTCCTCCAGGGTGCCGTCCTTCCAGCGCCGGTAGTCGGCCATGCCGTGGTGGTTCGGGCTGGGCTTGAGGTCCGGTGAGGCTTCGTAGCCGCGACCGGCGTTGACCACCTTGCGCTCGAACTGGGTCCAGGAGCGCCACGGGAGGTGCAGGACCTCCAGGGAGACCGCGGGGTCGGGCTGTCCGTTGCTGGACATGGAGGTGAAGTGGTTCCCCTGCTGCACCACGATGTCGGACTCGCCGCGGTGCACGGCGTTGGGGGTCGGCTGGGCGTGCAGCCCGATCGCGTGGAGCTGTTCGTCGCTGCGCTGGTCGCGCCACACCAGCCGGGAGAGGCCGCTGCCGGACCAGCCCGCGGGACCGATCAGGTTGACCACGGGAACCGTGAAGGCGTTGAGGTGCAGGGGAGTGGCCTCCAGGGCGTCGCGCACAGTGAGCGAGCGGTCGCGGGGCACCAGGAACTCGTCGGCGTCCAGGTTGAGCACCCAGTCGGCCCGGAAGCGGGTCCGGGCCCGACGGGCCATCCTGGTCACGACGTCGCGCTGCTGCTTGCGGTGCTCGGCATCGTGGTGCAGCTCGACCAGGCCGGTCTCGGCGTAGCTTTCCAGCACCTCTCTGGTGCCGTCGACGGAGGCGTTGTCGGTCACGATGATGGTGTCCAGGCCCTGCGCGAGGTGGTGCTCGACCATGGCCGCGACGATGTCGACCTCGTCGCGCACCATCAGGGTCCCGATGATCCTCACAAGCCAGCACCTTAGTTCACCCGGGCGCGGCGCCACGACCGCCGACCGGCGTGAGTATCTGTTCATCTGCCCGTAACACAGGGGCGGAAGTTGTTTCTTGCGCGCAACACACGCAGCGGGGCGGTGAAACCTCGCTCCCCGAGGGTTCTTCCATCACACCCCGAAGCAACTGGAGGTCCAATGGACTACGGCTACCACGCCTGGATGCTGATGGCGGCGTCGCTCGTCCTGATGATGACCACGCCCGCTCTCGCCCTCTTCTACGGCGGCATGAGCAGGTCTAAGTCGGTTCTCAACATGATGATGATGTCGTTCTCGGCCGCCGGCGTCGTCGGCATCGTCTACGTTCTGTGGGGCTGGTCCATGTCCTACGGTTCCGAGGACGTCGCCATGCTCTTCAACAACCCGTTCGAGACCTTCGGCCTCTCCGGCATCGGCGGCCAGGACTACATCTTCGTCGGGTTCCAGATGACGTTCGCGATCATCACGGCGGCGCTGATCAGCGGGGCGGTCGCCGACCGCCTCAAGTTCTCCGCCTGGCTGGTCTTCCTGCCCCTGTGGGTCACGCTGTCCTACTTCCCGCTCGCCCACATGGTGTGGGGCGGCGGCTTCCTCAGCGGTGCCAGCAACGGGCTGGCCGACCTGATCTTCTCGGGTGACGGCGGGGCCGCCGTGGCTCCGGTCGACTACGCCGGCGGCACCGTGGTGCACATCAACGCCGGTGTCGCGGGCCTCGTCCTGGCGCTGCTGCTGGGCAAGCGCCTGGGCTTCGGCAAGGAGCCGATCAAGCCGCACAACCTGCCGCTGACCATGATCGGCGCCGGCCTGCTGTGGTTCGGCTGGTACGGCTTCAACGTCGGCTCGGTGGTCTTCACCGGTGCCAGCGCCGAGGCGGACGCGGCGCAGTTCCTGAGCGAGACCAGCCTGGTGTGGCTGAACACCACCGTGGCCACGTGTGCGGCCATCATGGGCTGGCTGGCCGTGGAGAAGATCCGCGACAAGAAGGCCACTTCCCTGGGTGCTGCCTCCGGTGTGGTGGCCGGCCTGGTCGCCATCACCCCGGCCGCAGGGGCGCTCTCCCCGGTGGGCTCGATCGTGCTGGGCCTGGTGGCCGGCGGACTGTGCGCCCTGGCCGTGGGCCTGAAGTACAAGCTCGGCTACGACGACGCGCTGGACGTGGTCGGTGTCCACCTGGTCGGTGGCCTGGTGGGCACGATCGGCATCGGCTTCCTCGCCACCAGTGGCGGCCTGTTCTACGGCGACGGGATCAAGCAGCTCGTGGTCCAGTTCCTGGTCGCGCTCTTCGCCGTCATCTGGTCGGGCATCATCACCTTGGTGATCGGCCTGGGCATCAAGAAGGCGATGGGTCTGAGGGTCGAGGAGGATGTGGAGGTCGAGGGCGTCGACTTCGCCGAGCACGGCGAGTCCGGCTACGACCTTGCAGGCACCAGCGGCGGGCGTCGCGGAACGCTCGTCGGCACCGCCACCACGCAGAAGCCCAAGGAAGGAGCCAACGCATGAAGCTCGTCACCGCGGTGATCAAGCCGCACAAGTGGGAGGACGTCCGGGAGGCCCTGGAGACCTTCGGGGTCGCCGGGATGACCGTCTCCGAGGTCAGCGGGTACGGCCGTCAGAAGGGCCACACCGAGGTCTACCGTGGTGCGGAGTACGACATCGCGCTCGTGCCCAAGATCCGCATCGAGATCGTCATCGACGATGCCGACGTCGAGGACGTCGTGGGCATCGTGGTCAAGACCGCACAGACCGGGCGCATCGGGGACGGCAAGGTCTGGGTCAGCCCGGTCGACACCGTCGTCCGTGTCCGGACCGGCGACACCGACGAGGCTGCACTCTAGTCGGCGACCGCCCCTGTGGGGCCCATCTCGCTCCGGTGCTCGTCACCGCCGCGGGGTGGGCCCTTCGCCATGATCTGAGCTGGTCGCCCTCACCCACCCCGCCCGACCTAGGAGAGCCATGACTGCCGCCGAGAGAGCCGCCCGCACCAGCGAGGCCGACGCGCTGTGCGAGGCGGCGTACCTCCAGGCGGGAGGACCGGCCACCGGCGCGGCCCTGGTGGCGGTCGGGGGCTACGGCAGGTCCGAGCTCGCCCCGCACTCCGACCTCGACGTGGTGCTGGTCCACGAGGACGATGTGGACCCGGGAGCACTCGCCGTCGACCTCTGGTACCCCCTGTGGGACAGCACCTGGAAGATCGACCACTCCGTCCGCTCCTTCTCCCAGATGACCGAGGCCGCCGAGGCCGACCTCAGGGTGGCCCTCGGACTGCTCGACGTACGGCACCTGGCGGGTGACCCGAGCCTGACCTTGAGACTGCGGGGCTCCACCCTGGCGGCGTGGCGGCGTTCTGCCCGCCACCGGCTGCCCGAGCTCGCCGCCCTGGTACGGCGCCGGCACGAGAGCGTCGGCGAGCTGGCCCACGTCTCGGTCCCCGACCTGAAGGAGGCAGCCGGCGGGCTGCGGGACACGGGTGTCCTCAAGGCGCTCGTCGCCACCTGGCTGGTCGACGTGCCCCACGCCGAGCTCGAGCACGAGCGCCAGGCGCTGCTGGACGTGCGTGACCTGTTGCACGGGCTGAGCCACCGTCCGGGAGACCGGATCGGACCGGACGTGTGGCCTGACCTGGCCGCAGCGGCCGGGCTGCCGGACGCCGAGACGGCGCAGCGGATGGTGCGCCTCATGGGGCGCCGGGTGGCCCACCTCTCGCGGCTGACGTGGCGGCGGGTGGACGCGGTCCTCGCCCGGCCCCGGGTGACCGGCCCTCGTCGTCCCCGGCTCGACCCGTTGGCGCCCGGAGTGGCCGCCTCGGTGGGGGAGGTGGTGCTGGACGGACGGGTGGACCCCGCGCGCGACCCGCTGCTCCTGCTCCGGGCGGCCTGCGAGGCAGCCGAGCGTGACCTGGTGCTCGCGCCTGCCACGGTGGCACGCCTGCTGAGGGAGTGCCCGCCGCTGCCGGAGCCCTGGCCCGAGGAGGCCCGGCACCTGATGGTGCGCCTGCTCGCCTCGGGTCACGGCCTGCTGGCGGTCTGGGAGACGTTGGAGGAGACCGGGGGACTGGCCGGCATCCTGCCCGAGTGGGAGCGGATCCACCTGCTGCCCCACGCCTCCACCGTCCACCGCTTCACCGTCGACCGACACGTGGTGGAGACGTGCGTGGAGGCCTCCGCACTGATCCGTCGGGTCTCGCGTCCTGACCTGCTCATGGTCGCGGCCCTGCTGCACGACATCGGCAAGGGCGGTCTGGTGGAGCACAGCGTCGCCGGCGAGCCGATCGCCCGCGGCGTCGCTGCCCGGATGGGGTTCTCCGAGCCCGACGTGGACCTCATCGGGAACCTGGTGCGCTGGCACCTGCTGTTGCCGGAGGTCGCCACGACGCGCGACGTCGACGACCCTGCCACCGTCGGCCAGGTGACCGGCCGGGTGACGACGGCGCTGGCGCTCGACCTGCTCGCCGCGCTCACCGAGGCCGATGCCCTGGCGGCCTCGGAGAAGGCGTGGTCCACCTGGCGAGCGGGCCTGGTGGGGTCCCTGGTGGCGAGGGCGCGTCGTGCCCTGGAGTCCGGGACCGACGGGCTCCCGGCGCCCTCCAGCATCCCGGAGGTGCCCGTCTCGGCGGCCCTCGCGGCCGGTCGGACGCTGGTGGAGATCTACGTCGACGGCCGCGACGACGGGTCCCGGGTGACCGTGCTGGCCCCTGATCGCGTCGGCCTGCTGGCCGACGTCGCGGCCATGCTGGCCCTGCACCGTACGTCGGTCAGAGGAGCACGCGCCTGGTCCCAGGGCGATCTCGGCGTCTCGGAGTGGGAGGTCGCCGACCCCGCGCTCGACGCGGCCGTGCTGCGCCAGCGGTTCGAGGCGATCGTGGCGGACCGGCCCCGGACGACCGAGCGGCTGCGTCGCCCGGACCCGGACGGACTGGACCCGGCGGTCGCGGTGCGCCCGGAGGCGTCGCGGCAGGCCACCGTCCTGGAGGTGCGGGCAGCGGACCGGCCCGGTCTGCTCTACCACGTGCTCGCCGCCGTCGCCGGTCTCGGCATGACCGTCCGCTCGGCGCACGTGGACACCCTGGGCCCGCAGGCGGTCGACGTGTTCTACCTCCAGGAGATCGGCGCCCAGGGCCTGGCCGACGACCGTGCCGCCTCGGCGGCCCACGCGGTGCGAGCGGCGCTGACCCGCTCGGCCAGGACCGGGTGAGCCCACCTCGGGGCGCATCCCGGGCGACGGGCCCGGGATGCCCGACCTGCTGTGCGGGGTGCCGGGGCTGCCCGGAGGTCGCCCTGGCCGGGGCGGGTGGGGGATCGGGCTAGGCTGGTGCCTCGTCCGACAGTTGTGGGCCAGCCGCGACCGGCGCCCAGTCACCGCTCACCACCCGAGGGAACGCTCTTGTTCGCCACACTCTCCGACCGCCTCGCCGACACCTTCAAGAACCTCCGTGGCAAGGGGAGGCTCTCCGAGGCCGACATCGACGCCACCGCGCGCGAGATCCGCATCGCGCTGCTGGAGGCCGACGTCGCGCTGCCCGTGGTCAAGGAGTTCGTCGGTGCCGTGAAGGAGCGGGCTCGCGGTGAGGAGGTCAGCGGCGCCCTGAACCCGGCGCAGCAGATCGTCAAGATCGTCAACGAGGAGCTCGTCAACATCCTCGGTGGCGAGACCCGTCGCCTCCGTTACGCCAAGACCGGCCCCACCGTGATCATGCTCGCCGGGCTTCAGGGCGCCGGCAAGACCACCTTGGCCGCCAAGCTGGCACTGTGGCTCAAGGAGCAGGACAAGACGCCGCTGCTGGTGGCCGCCGACCTGCAGCGCCCCAACGCCGTCAAGCAGCTGCAGGTCAACGGCGAGCGGGTCGGGGTGCCGGTCTTCGCGCCGGAGCCCGGCAACGGTGTGGGCGACCCGGTGGCGGTGGCCCGGGCCTCCGTGGCCGAGGCCAAGCGCACGCTGCACGACGTGGTCATCATCGACACCGCCGGACGGCTCGGCGTGGACGCCGAGCTGATGAAGCAGGCAGCCGACATCCGGGACGCCGTCAACCCGGACGAGGTGCTGTTCGTCGTCGACGCCATGATCGGCCAGGACGCGGTCACCACGGCCCAGGCGTTCCTGTCCGGCGTCGGCTACGACGGGGTGGTGCTCACCAAGCTCGACGGTGACGCCCGAGGCGGTGCCGCACTGTCCATCGCCGCCATCACCGGGAAGCCGGTCATGTTCGCCTCCGCCGGCGAGAAGATGACCGACTTCGACCTGTTCCACCCCGACCGCATGGCCTCGCGCATCCTCGACATGGGCGACATGCTCACCCTGATCGAGCAGGCGGAGAAGGCGTTCGACGCGGAGACGTCGGCGAAGGCCGCGGAGAAGCTGCTCGGTGGCAAGGGTGACTTCACCCTCGACGACTTCATGCAGCAGATGCAGCAGCTCCGCAAGCTCGGCTCGATGACGAAGATCATGGGGATGCTGCCCGGGATGGGGCAGTACCGCGAGCAGCTGGAGAACTTCGACGAGCGGGAGCTGGACCGGATCCAGGCCATCATCTCCTCGATGACCCCTGCGGAGCGGGCCAACCCCAAGATCATCGACGGCTCCCGTCGAGCCCGGATCTCCAAGGGCTCCGGCACCACGGTGGCCGACGTCAACCAGCTGGTCGACCGGTTCTTCGAGGCGCGCAAGATGATGCAGCAGATGGCGCGCGGGGGTATGCCGGGCATGCCCGGCATGCCGGGCATGGGCGGGGGCAAGAAGGGCAAGACCGCGCCCAAGAAGGGCAAGGCCAAGCGCGGATCGGGGAACCCCGCCAAGGCCGCCCAGCAGAAGGCGGCCGCGGCGAAGGCCGGCAAGGCTGCGCTGGCCCCGGGGGCGGCGGCCGAGGGCTTCGACTACGAGCAGGCTGCGGCAGCGCTGGACCTGCCCAAGGACTTCTCCAAGTTCCTCAAGTGAGCGACCGGGTGCGGGACCGGGCGTGCCTACGGCGAGCGCTCCCGACCCGGACGACGTGATGGGCACCGTGATGGTCGTGGACGGCGCCAACGTGGTGGGATCGCGCCCCGACGGGTGGTGGAAGGACCGAGCAGGAGCGGCTCGGCGCCTGCACGAGGAGCTGCTGGTGGCCGACCTCCCGCACGACCAGCTGGTGCTGGTCCTGGAGGGCGGTGCGAAGGCGGGGGTGCGTGCGGGGCGTGACGTCCACGTGCGCACCGTGCACGCGCCCCGCGACGGTGACTCCGAGGTGGTCGCGCAGGTGCAGGCCGCTACTGCGGCCGGTCACGTGGTGACGGTGGTGACCGCCGACCAGTTCCTGCGGGCTCGGGTCGAGGGGCTCGGGGCCAGGGCGATGAGTCCGTCCTGGCTGCTCGACCAGCTCTGAGGGTCAGCGCAGACCCTGGGGATCCTGCACGCGCTCATCCGGGTGAGCCTGCCGAGCCGGGTCCTCCCCGCCGGCCCCCACCGGGACCGGCAGCACCGCCGGGTGGTTCGCCCGTACGGCCGCGAAGGTCCACAGGCGGTTGAGCACGAAGGACAGCGGCGTCACCACGACGATGACCGCCAGCTGGCCCCAGTACAGCCGCGTCCGGAGACCGGAGGAGTCGTCGAGCAGACCGGTGGGCAGCGAGATCACCGACCCCGGATGCATCAGCAGCGTCAGCAGGACCAGGCCCAGCAGCTGCCCGAGCAGGCCGACGGCGAGGAAGGGCCAGTACTCCGCCCACCACTTGGCGTGCTTGGTCGTCCGGAACGTCCAGCTGCGGTTGAGCTGGAAGTTCCACAGGTTCGCCACCAGGAACGCGAAGGTGGACAACAGGTGGTACCAGCGCACGTTGAAGTCGCTGAGCGGCAACCCCCACACCGGGAGCTCAGGGTGCGGACCGAGTCTCTTGGCCACGACCAGGGCCACCAGGTTGACGGCGACCCCCGAGGCTCCCACCAGTCCGAAGCGGAGGAAGAGCCCCAGCTCGCGCCGACGTCTGGCAAAGCGGGGTCCCTGGCTCACCCCAAGACCCTAGCGCCAAGTCAGGGGTCGGGCGGGGCCCACGTTCGCTGCCTGCATGCTCCGCGGAAACCACCCGGGTGCACGAGGGCGAGGACCTCCTCCGGGTGGGCGTGCTGCCGCCCCTGCAGCTCGAGAAGTTCCCCAGGACGCCCCGTGGCCGAGCGGTGGCGGGGCCCGATTGGTGACTCCGCTGGGGCATCTGGCAGACTTGCTCGACGTGTCCTGTGTGCCCGGACCCTCTCATCCGGGCTTGCAGAGCCCCTCGAGCGACCTGATCCCGGTCCCCACCTGGTTGGGGGTCGTTCATCCACCACAACTTGCAAGGAGACACCACAAACGTGGCCGTCAAGATCCGTTTGAAGCGCCTGGGCAAGATCCGGGTGCCGCAGTACCGCATCGTCGTCGTGGACTCGCGCAAGAAGCGCGACGGCCGCGTCATCGAGGAGATCGGCAAGTACCACCCCAAGGAGGAGCCCTCGTTGATCGAGGTGACCTCCGACCGGGCGCAGTACTGGCTCGGGGTCGGCGCGCAGCCGACCGAGGCTGTCGAGGTGCTCCTGAAGGTGACCGGCGACTGGCAGAAGTTCAAGGGCCTGCCGGGCACCGAGGGCACCCTGAAGGTCAAGGAGCCCAAGCGCGACAAGCTCGAGATCTTCAACGAGGCGCTCAAGGACGCCGCCAGCGAGCCCAAGGGCGCTGCGGTGACCAAGAAGGCCAAGAAGGACGAGAAGAAGGCAGAGGAGGCCCCCGCGGCCGAGACCCCCGCCGAGACGCCGTCCGCCGAGACGCCCGAGGTTGCCGCGGAGGCCGCTGAGGCCTCGTCCGAGAAGGCCTGAGCCTCGTGCTGGCCGACGCTCTCGAGCACCTCGTCCGTGGCATCGTCGACCACCCGGACGACGTGTCCGTCAAGGACATGCGCCTGCGGCGAGGTGCCGTCCTGGAGGTCCGGGTTCACCCGGACGACCTGGGCAAGGTCATCGGTCGCCAGGGCAGGACGGCGACGGCCTTCCGCACGGTGGTCTATGCGCTCGCGGGCAAGAACCGGCCCCAGGTCGACTTCGTGGACGTCGACCAGCGTCGCTGATCCGCACCTGCTCCACCAGCACGGGCGTCACCCCACCGGGGTGGCGCCCGTGCTGCGTGCTGGCCACTATTGTTGGGTCGTGAACAGCATCGAGGTCGTGGTGGGACGGATCGGCAAGCCGCATGGCGTTCGGGGCGAGGTGACGATCGACGTCCGGACCGACGAGCCGGAGCGCAGGTTCGCCCCCGGGGCGGTGCTCAGGGCGGTGCCCCCGAGGGGGCGTCGTCGCAGCTGAAGGCCCTGACGGTCCGGTCCACCAGATGGCACCAGCAGGTGCTGCTGGTGAGCTTCGAGGAGGCGGGTGACCGCAACGCCGCCGAGGCCGTGCGCGGCACCGTGCTGCACGCCGAGCTCCCGGTCGACGCCGTCCCCGAGGACCCCGAGGAGTTCTACGACCACCAGCTCGCGGGCCTCTCGGCGTACGACCTGGACGGGCGTCTGCTCGGCACGGTCAAGGGGCTGGTCCACGGGGCGGCGCAGGACCTGGTCACCGTGCTGACCCCTGACGGACGCGAGGCCCTGGTGCCGTTCGTGAAGGAGCTGGTGCCGGAGGTCGACGTCCCGGGCGGCCGGCTGGTGGTCGCGGACCGGCCCGGTCTGGTCAGCCCCTTCCCCGACGAGGCCTGATCGGTGCGCATCGACATCTTCTCGATCTTCCCCGACTACCTCAGTCCCCTGGAGCTGAGCCTGGCCGGCAAGGCCCGGCAGTCCGGGCTGCTGCAGATCGAGGTCCACGACCTGCGTGCCTGGACCCACGACCGGCACCGCACCGTCGACGACACCCCCTACGGCGGCGGTGCCGGGATGGTGATGAAGCCGGAGCCCTGGGGCGAGGCGCTGGAGCACGTGGCCGCCGATGGCAGGCCTACCTTCGTCTTCACCACTCCCAGCGGCACCCCGTTCACCCAGGGGCTGGCCCGGGAGCTGGCCGCCTCGGAGCACCTCGTCTTCGCCTGCGGGCGCTACGAGGGGATCGACCAGCGGGTCCTCGACCACGCCGCCACGCTCGGCGAGGTCCGCGAGATCTCCCTGGGCGACTACGTGCTGAACGGGGGAGAGGTCGCCGCGCTGGCCATCACCGAGGCCGTGGTGCGCCTGCTGCCGGGGTTCATGGGCAACCCCGAGTCGCTGGTGGAGGAGTCCCACGAGGACGGTCTGCTGGAGTACCCGGTCTACACCAAGCCCCAGTCCTGGCGCGGTCTGGAGGTGCCCGCGGTGCTGCTGTCGGGCAACCACGCCGCGATCGCTGCGTGGCGGCGCAGCGAGGCGGTACGGCGTACCGCCCGCCGGCGGCCCGACCTGCTGCACGCCAGCACGGTGGTCGACGGCTGGGAGATCGTGGCGGCCCGGCCCAGCGACGCCCCGGAGCTCCTCACCCTGCAGCTCGCCTGCTGGGTGACCGAGGCGATCGCCAACGACGACCTGGGCATCCCGCCCCTGCACGAGGGGCTCGGCGACGTGCAGGCCTCGCTGGCCTCCTGGGACACCTACGTCGTCCGCTCGGCGGGGCGGCTGGTCGGCTCGGTGCGCGGGCGACTCGCCGGGACCGAGTGGGAGATGGGGCGGCTGATGGTCGCTCCCGACCTGCGTGGCCGGGGGCTGGGACGCCTGCTCCTGGAGCACGCCGAGGCGGTCGCTCCCGCCGAGGCGCTCTCGGCCCGCCTCCTCACGGGCAGGTCGAGCCTGGACAACCTGCGCCGCTACCGCAGGGCCGGCTTCGCCGTCGCCGAAGTCGGAGACGGCCGGTCGGGTCCGGTGGTGCTCACCAAGCGGATTTCCCGGCCCTGATCGTCCTGTGGCAGACTTGGCAGCTGGCCAGTCGGTCGAAAGGTGGCCCCGGTAGTTCACGCGGGGGACCTGTGCCGGGCCCCTGCCACAGGGGGAGCCCGACACCGCCGACCACCCGTTCGCCCGACCGGGCGACACGCTGGCCTGCACTCCTAATCGATCACACACACACCGCGGCTGACCTGTGGCACTCGCGAGGAGCATCATGACCAATGTCATTGCCGAGCTCGGCAACGCCCAGAAGCGCGACGACGTCCCGGACTTCCGCGCCGGCGACACCATCAAGGTCCACGTGAAGGTCATCGAGGGCAGCCGCTCCCGTGTGCAGGTCTTCCAGGGCGTCGTGATCAAGGTGCAGGGCTCCGGCGTGGGGCGCACCTTCACCGTCCGCAAGGTCTCCTTCAGCGTCGGCGTCGAGCGCACCTTCCCGCTGAACTCGCCGATCTTCGAGAAGATCGAGGTCGTCACCCGCGGTGACGTGCGTCGCGCCAAGCTCTACTACCTGCGCAACCTGCGCGGCAAGAAGGCGAAGATCAAGGAGCGCCGCGAGGCCTGAGCGGCCCCGCCGACCAGCCCTGGATTAGTCTCTGCTCGTGACTTCTGAAGACCGCGACCTAGCCTCCGCCACCCCCAGTGCGGACGGGTCGCGGTCTTCGTCGTCTCGGGGTCGGCGGCAGCGCAAGCACCTGCCGCTGTGGCAGGAGACGTTCCTGCTCCTGGGGGTCGCCCTGGTCCTGGCGATCATCGTCAAGTCCTTCCTCGTCCAGGCCTTCTACATCCCCTCGGAGTCGATGGAGCCGGGTCTGGTGAACCGGGATCGCATCCTGGTCCAGAAGGTCTCCTACTGGGGTGGGGGCAGCCCGGAGCGCGGGGACGTGGTGGTCTTCAAGGACCCCGGGTCCTGGCTTCGCGGCGTGGAGGAGGCGGACAACCTCGTGGTCAAGGGGATGACCAAGATCGGGCTGTACCCCTCCGGTGGTCATCTGGTCAAGCGCGTGATCGGGGTCGCGGGCGACGTCATCACCTGCTGCGACGACCAGGGGCGGCTCGCCGTCAACGGCGAGCCCCTGGACGAGGACGCCTACGTCAAGGACGACCCACTGACCCAGTGCAACGGGCCGATGGTGCCCAACTGCGACTGGGAGGCCGGGCCGGTGCCCGAGGGACACATCTTCGTGATGGGGGACAACCGTGGTCGGTCCGCGGACTCGTCGGAGAAGATGTGCCGCAAGAACGAGACCGACTGCGTCCCGGGACGGGAGTTCGTCCCGGTCGACCTGGTGGTGGGCAAGGTCTTCGTCCTGATCTGGCCCTGGAGCCACTTCCGCTGGGTGACCCGCCCGGACTCCTTCGCGGACGTGCCCGACGCTGGCTGAGGGATCGCCCGTGCCCGGACTGCCCCGCGGAGTCACCGTGCGTCGCGACGCCGGCCTCTACGGCTACGAGCGCGCCCTGCGCCGGGCCGGGATCGACCCCGTCGCGGGCGTGGACGAAGCCGGTCGCGGGGCGTGCGCCGGCCCCCTGGTGGCGGCCGCCTGCATCCTGCCCGCGGGTCGCGCGGGCATCGTCCCGGGCCTGGCGGACTCCAAGCTGCTGACCGAGAGGGCGCGAGAGGCCTGCTACGAGCAGGTGCTGCGTCGGGCCGTGTCCTGGTCGGTGGTGGTCGTCGACAACCAGGAGTGCGACCGCCTCGGGATGCACGTCGCCAACGTCGAGGCGCTGCGCCGGGCGGTGGCCCTCCTGGACATCCGTCCGGCCTACGTGCTCACCGACGGGTTCCCGGTCGACGGCCTGCACGTGCCCGGGCTGGCCATGTGGAAGGGGGACCGGGTCGCGGCGTGCATCTCCGCCGCCTCGGTGCTGGCCAAGGTGACCCGCGACCGACTGATGCGAGAGCTCGACAGCCAGTGGCCGGCGTACGACTTCAAGACGCACAAGGGCTACATCACCGACGTCCATGCCGCGGCGCTGACCGAGCACGGGCCGTGCCCGGTGCACCGGATGCGGTTCGTCAACGTCCGCCGTGCCGCCGGGCTCGAACCGCCCGCGAGGAGTCCCGGCGAAACCTGCACCGAGTACGACGGGGAGACTAGTGTCGAGACGTAGCCAGCCATGAGGGAGTGACGATGAGCGCCGAGGATCTCGAGAAGTACGAGACCGAGATGGAGCTCACCCTCTACCGGGAGTACCGCGACGTCGTCTCGATCTTCAAGTACGTGGTGGAGACCGACCGTCGCTTCTACCTGTGCAACCAGGTGGACGTGAAGGCGCGGACCGAGAACGGCGACGTCTTCTTCGAGGTGTCGATGAGCGATGCCTGGGTGTGGGACATGTACCGGCCTGCACGCTTCGCCAAGAACGTGAAGGTGCTGACGTTCAAGGACGTCAACGTCGAGGAGCTCAGCCAGCAGGACATCGATCCGCCCAAGGAGTAGCGGGTCGCCGGGCCGTGGGTGGGCCGCGGCGTATCCACAGCCGCCGGACGACGGGCTCTGTCCACAGGGTCCCGTCCGCCGTGGACCGGGCCGACGCGGCTGTCGGCAGGCTGTGGGCCATGGAGACGTGGCAGTGACGACGGCAGCGCACAAGCAGGCGCTGGGGGCGTACGGCGAAGAGCTGGCGGCGCGACATCTGGTCCGGGCCGGCATGGTGGTGCTGGACCGCAACTGGCGCTGCGCGGCCGGTGAGATCGACCTGGTGCTGCGTGACGCGCAGACCCTGGTGGTGTGCGAGGTCAAGACCCGCACCGACGACCGGTTCGGCAGCCCCCACGAGGCGATCACCCCGGTCAAGCTGCGCCGGTTGCGGGCACTGGCGGCGACCTGGCTGGTGGCGCACCAGGCGCACCCGCAGGAGGTCCGCATCGACCTCGTGGCCATCCTCCGGCCGCGCCGCGGGCCTTCGGTCCTGGACCACGTCAGGGGCATCGGCTGATGCTGGCCACCGCGCACACCATCGCGCTGCAGGGCTCGACCGGACACCTGATCGAGGTGCAGGTCGACATCTCGCCCGGGGTGGTGGGGGCGACCATCGTGGGGCGTCCCGACGCCTCGCTGATGGAGGCCCGGGACCGGGTCCGCATGGCGATCACCCATGCGGCACCGCGCTGGCCCTCCACCCGGCGGGTGACGATCCTGCTGTCTCCCGCGGACCTGCCCAAACGGGGCACCCACTTCGACCTGGCGATCGCCATGGGCATCAAGGCGGCCGACGCCGGGGTGCCGCGCGAGGCGCTGCGCGACACCGTCTTCCTCGGCGAGCTGGCGCTGGACGGCGGCCTGCGCCCGGTGCCCGGCGTGCTGCCGATGGTGATGGCCGCGGCGGCGCGCGGGTTCGGCCGGGTCTTCGTGCCCGAGCCGCAGGCGGCCGAGGCGGCGCTGGTGCCCGGCATCGAGGTGTACGGCGTGCGGTCGCTGACCCAGGTGGTGGCCCAGCTCTGCGGGGAGATCGTGCCCGTGGCCGCGCCAGTGACCGAGCTCAGGGCGGCCAGCACGCTGTCGTGGCGCGGCCAGGACCGGCGCGAGGAGGTCGACATGCTCGACCTGGTGGGCCTCAGCGATGCCAAGTACGCCGTCGAGGTCGCGGCGGCAGGCGGCCACCATGTGCTGCTTTCGGGCCCCAAGGGGTCGGGCAAGACGAGCTTGGCGGAGCGGATCCCGACGATCCTGCCGGACCTCACCCGCGAGGAGGCCCTGGAGCTGACGGCCGTGTGGTCGCTGTCCGGCCCCATCGAGTCCGCCACCGGCGTCCTGGTGCGCCCGCCCTTCAGCGCCCCGCACCACGACGCCTCGAAGGCCAGCATCCTCGGCGGCGGGACCGGACGTGTCCGTCCCGGCGAGCTGAGCCGGGCGCACTGCGGTGTGCTGTTCCTCGACGAGTTCCCACTGTTCCGATCCGACGTCATCGAGGCGCTCCGGCAGCCCCTGGAGAGCGGGGAGGTCCGCGTGGTGCGCGGGGACGACGCAGCCACCTTCCCCGCCGGGGGCATGGTGGTGCTGGCCGCCAACCCCTGCCCCTGTGGGGAGTTCCATCCCTCCGCCGGTCTCGACAGGTGCGAGTGCCCGGAGGTGGCGCGCCGCGAGTACCGCCGGAAGGTCTCGGGGCCCATCTCCGACCGGATCGACATCGTGCGCCACGTGCTCCCGGCTCAGCCCCACGAGCGCGACCCCTTCGCCCCGCGTGAGGGATCGCCGGAGATCCGGGGGCGGGTGACGCGTGCACGCCTGCGCCAGCATCAGCGGTACGCGGGACTCGGGTGGCGGCTCAACGCCCAGGCTCCGGGCCACCTGCTGCGCGAGCGGTGGCCGCTCCCGGACGCCGAGCAGCACCGGGTCGACGACGAGGTGTACGCCGGCCGGCTGAGCAGGCGGGGCGCCATCCGGGTCCACCGCCTCGCGTGGTCGGTGGCGGACCTCGCCGCGGTGGACGAGCCGGGGGAGCGCGAGGTGGAGACCGCGCTGCGACTTCGTACCGGCGAGCCGCTGCGCTCCAGCGACCTGGGGCGGGTCGGATGAGCGTCACCGAGGAGGAGCGTCTGGCCAGGGCAGCGCTGAGCCGGCTCGCCGAGCCGGGAGACCCACGGCTGACCGGTCTGGTCAGCGAGATCGGCGCTGTCACCGTGCGCGACCACCTGCAGGCCGAGCGTGACCTCCACGGACTCCGCACCGACGTGGCGGAGCGTCTGGAGGCCCTGGACCCGGCCGCGGACCTGGAGCGCGCCGACAGGCTCGGTGTCCGGTTCGTGGTGCCTGGTGACCCGGAGTGGCCTGAGGGGCTGGACGAGCTCGCGCACGCTGGCGCGGTCGCCAACCGGGGCGGAGTGCCCGTCGGGCTGTGGCTGCGCGGGCACGCCCGGCTCGACACCGTGGCCTCGGGCGTGGCGGTGGTGGGGTGCCGGTCCTCCACCACCTACGGGGACTCCACGGCGGGGGAGATCGCGGCGATGGCGGCCCGGGCGGGACTCAGCGTCGTGTCCGGGGCCGCGTTCGGCATAGACCAGGCCGCGCACCGGGGAGCCCTCGCGATGCAGGGGAGCACAGTCGCCGTGCTGGCCTGCGGGGCGGACCGGCACTATCCCGCGGCCCATCGCAGGCTGATCGACCACATCGCCGACGTCGGCCTCGTGGTCTCCGAGGCTGCGCCCGGCTGTGCGCCCCTGCGGGTGCGGTTCCTGGCACGCAACCGCCTCGTGGCTGCCCTGGCCCGCGGCACGGTGGTGGTCGAGGCGGCGGTCCGCAGTGGCGCGTTGAGCACCGCGCACTGGACGACGAGGCTGAACCGGCCGCTCATGGGCGTCCCCGGTCCGGTGACCAGCGCGCAGTCCCAGGGGGTGCACGAGAAGCTGCGCAGTGGAGAGGCGACGCTGGTGACCGGGGGCGAGGACGTGCTGGAGATCCTGGGACGTCCCGGAGACCACCTGCGCGAGGAGCCCCGGGGGCCGGTCCGGGTCCGCGACGGTCTGGGACTACGGGCCCAGCAGGTGCTGGACGCGGTGCCAGTCACCCGGGGAGCAGCCGTGGACAGCATCGCCCGCTCCGCCGGCATCGGGCTGCGGGAGGTGCACTCGACGCTGGTGACCCTGGCGAGCCAGGGACTGGTGGTCCACGACTCCCGGGGCTGGCGGCTGGGGGACACGGCACGCTGAACCGGGGCGTCCGGCGCCAGACTGTCTACGATCGGCTCATGACTGCCGAGGAGGACGGGGCTGCCGCGGCGCCCGAGCTGCTCCCGGAGCCCCTGGCCCGGGTCCTGGCCGACTACGAGCGGCACCTCGTCGCCGAGCGCGACCTGACGCCCAACACGGTCCGCGCCTACCTCAAGGACGTGGCCGGCATGCTGGAGCACGTCCACCGGCTCGGCCACGTGGACGTCAGCGGCCTGGACCTGCGAGCGCTGCGCAGCTGGCTGGCCAAGCAACAGAGTCTCGGAAGGTCTCGCACGACGCTGGCGCGACGTGCCAGCGCGGTGCGGGTGTTCACCAGGTGGCTGGCCCGCACCGACCGCACCCCCCAGGACGCGGGGGCCTCGCTGCTCTCTCCGAAGCTGGCCAGGACGTTGCCCCCGGTCCTGCGTGCCGACGAGGCGACGGACCTCATCGCCGCAGCCGCGGCGCGGATGGAGGACGGCGGACCGGTGGCGCTGCGGGACGTGGCGATCCTGGAGATCCTCTACGCCACCGGGATCCGGGTGGGCGAGCTCGCCGGCCTGGACCTGGACGACGTCGACGACGACCGGCAGGTGCTGCGGGTCTTCGGCAAGGGACGCAAGGAGCGCACCGTCCCCTTCGGTCGACCGGCGGCCGTCGCCCTTGCCTCGTGGCGGCTCCAGGGCCGCCCTCGCCTGGTGGTGCCGGGCTCCGGTCCCGCGCTGTTCCTGGGTGCCCGCGGCGGGCGGGTGGACGCGCGCATCGTGCGCGAGATGGTGCACCGGCGCCTGGCCGAGGTGCCCGGGGCTCCCGACATGGGGCCGCACGGGCTGCGGCACACCGCGGCGACCCACCTACTCGAGGGTGGTGCGGACCTCCGGTCCGTGCAGGAGCTCCTGGGCCATGCCTCGCTGTCGACCACCCAGCTCTACACCCACGTCTCCACGGATCGGCTGCGCCGGGCCTATCGACAGGCTCATCCGCGCGCGTGAGCGGTCCGGCTCACCTCACCGGCGCCACAGCGGCAGCAGCCTGACCGGGACGTCCTCGCCCACCAGCCGGAGCGGGTCGAGGTAGACCTTGCCCCGCCGCCATCCCCAGTGCAGGCACGCGGCGGGGTAGCAGTGCGAGAACGGCACGACCAGCCAGCCCACGCGCTCACCTGCCCGCACCACGTCTCCGGGGCGCACCGAGGCGGCCACCGGCTCGTAGGTGGTCCTCGTCTCGCCGTGGTCCACCACGACGACCCGCTTGCCGCCGATCGAGCCGGCGAAGCTCACCCGCCCGGGCAGCGCCGCCCGGACCGGCTGGGCCGGGCTGCCCAGCAGGTCCACTCCCCGGTGCCCCGAGCCGTAGACCAGCTCCGGCGGGTCGAACGCCCTGACCAGCGCAGGCTCCGGAGCCAGAGGCCACGTGCCCACCGGATCGGCGGCGGCGGGCAGAGCGGCCCGTGCCCCACCGGCACCGGGGTGCGGGGTCACGGCCACCAGGATCGCAGCGACGAGGATGACGAGACGGATTCGCACCATCAAGCCAGCCTTGAGCAGGACGCGGCACCGGGCGGGCGGCGTTGCCCGGGACTGTGGAACAACCCTGGAGATGGACGCAGAAACCGTCGGTGTGCACGTGCGGCGGCCCGGGCGCTGCGATTTCCCCGGGCGTGGCGAGGTGGCCTACTCTGTCAGGAGCAGCTCACCCGAGCTGACTTCGCACGCTTGCAGACCACGCCGGAGTCGTCTTCCTAGACTCCGACCACCCGTGGGCGACGATCCTCGGTTCCAGCTCCCGCAAGGGAAGTGGATGGGATCGCGCGTGAGCGTCAGGGCCTGCGGCACCCGCCGCCGGCAGCAAACCGCAAACATGCAGGAGCCACCAGGCTCCCCGCTCCTCGGAGCCGGGGTCTCGGAGCTCCGCACTGAACATGGAGATCCACATGGCAGTCGTCACCATGCGCCAGCTTCTCGAGAGCGGCGTCCACTTCGGGCACCAGACCCGTCGTTGGAACCCCAAGATGAAGCGCTTCATCATGACCGAGCGCAACGGCATCTACATCATCGACCTGCAGCAGTCGCTGGCCTACATCGACCGTTCCTACGCCTTCATCAAGGAGGTCGTCTCCAAGGGCGGCACCGTGATGTTCGTGGGCACCAAGAAGCAGGCGCAGGAGGCCATCGCCGAGCAGGCCACCCGCGTCGGCATGCCCTACGTCAACCAGCGCTGGCTCGGTGGCATGCTCACCAACTTCCAGACCGTGCACCAGCGGATCAACCGCCTCAAGGAGCTCGACGAGATCGACTTCGACGACGTGGCCGGCAGCAGCCGCACCAAGAAGGAGCTGCTGCAGATGCGCCGCGAGCGCGACAAGCTCAACAAGTCGCTGGGCGGTATCCGCGAGATGACCCGGACCCCCTCCGCGGTGTGGATCGTCGACACCAACAAGGAGCACCTCGCCGTCGAGGAGGCGCGCAAGCTGCGCATCCCGATCGTGGGCATCCTGGACTCCAACTGCGACCCCGACGTCGTCGACTTCCCGATCCCGGGCAACGACGACGCGATCCGCGCGGTCGGCCTGCTGACCCGCGTGGTCGCCGACGCCGTCGCCGAGGGCCTGATCGCCCGCTCCGGCGCCAAGACCGGTGCCGAGTCCGGTGCCGCGGCCAGCGAGCCCCTCGCCGAGTGGGAGCGCGAGCTGCTCTCCGGTGAGGCCGAGAAGGCCGCCGTCGAGGCGACCGGTGGCGACTCCGCGACCGACGCTCCGGCTTCCGAGTCGACCGGTGCCGCCGCCGAGGCGCCCGCCGCCGACGCTGTCGCCGAGGCTGCCCAGGAGGCCCCCGTTGCTGAGGCCCCTGCTGCCGAGGCCCCTGCTGCTGAGGCCCCCGTTGCTGAGGCCCCCGCTGCCGAGGCGCCTGCCGAGGACGCCGCCGAGAAGAACTGACGTCCGCGTCAGTCCTCCGACTACCCCCAGAACTCAAGGAAGTAGAACATGGCTAACTTCTCCGCAGCCGACGTCAAGAAGCTCCGTGAGCTGACCAGCGCCGGCATGATGGACTGCAAGAAGGCGCTCACCGAGACCGACGGCGACTTCGACAAGGCGATCGAGCTGCTTCGCGTCAAGGGCGCGGCGAAGGCCGCGAGCCGGGCCGCCGAGCGCGAGACCAGCGCCGGCCTCGTCGCCCACCACGGTGGTGCGCTCATCGAGCTCAAGTCCGAGACCGACTTCGTGGCCAAGAACGAGGACTTCATCGCGGTCGCCAACCAGATCGTCGAGGCGGCTGACGCCGCCAAGGCCGGCGACCTCGAGACGCTCAAGGCCGTGTCGCTGGGCGACAAGACCGTCGGGGAGGTCGTGGAGAACCTGGCGATCACCATCGGCGAGAAGATCGAGCTCGGCCGGGTCGCCTACTTCGACGGGGACGTCGTGTCGTACATGCACAAGCGTGCCGCCGACCTGCCCCCTGCCGTGGGTGTCCTGATCGAGTACACCGGCGACAACGCGGACGCTGCTCGCGGTGCCGCGATGCAGGTCGCGGCCATGCGCCCGCAGTACCTCACCCGCGACGAGGTCCCCGCGGACATCGTCGCCAAGGAGCGCGAGATCGCCGAGGCGACCTCGCGTGAGGAGGGCAAGCCCGAGCAGGCGATCGCCAAGATCACCGAGGGTCGTCTGAACGGCTTCTTCAAGGACGTCGTCCTGCTCGAGCAGCCGTCGGTGACCGAGAACAAGAAGTCGGTCAAGACCGTCCTCGACGAGGCCGGCGTGACGCTGACGCGCTTCGCCCGCTTCGAGGTCGGCGCCTGACCTGAGTAGGGTTCGACCCAATTAGACGACGAGGAGGCCGGTTCGGTGGATCAGCACATGACCATCGGGCCGGTCTTCTCGCATCCTCGCCGCAACCCGGCGACGCGAAAGGATCTGGCGTGACCCTGTACTCCCGTGTCCTGATCAAGCTCTCCGGCGAGGTGTTCGGCGGCGGGCGGGTGGGCGTCGACCCCGATGTGGTCGCCAAGGTCGCGCGCGAGATAGCCGCCGTGGTCCGCGCCGGTGTCGGCGTCTCGATCGTGGTCGGCGGTGGCAACTTCTTCCGCGGCGCCGAGATGCAGCAGCGCGGCATGGACCGCGCCCGCGCCGACTACATGGGCATGCTCGGCACCGTGATGAACTGCCTGGCCCTCCAGGACTTCCTGGAGAAGGAGGGCATCGAGACCCGGGTGCAGACCGCCATCACCATGGGTCAGGTGGCCGAGCCCTACATTCCGCGGCGCGCCATCCGGCACCTCGAGAAGGGCCGCGTCGTCATCTTCGGCGCCGGGGCGGGCATGCCGTTCTTCTCCACCGACACCGTGGCGGCTCAGCGAGCGCTGGAGACCCGCTGCGAGGTCGTGCTGATGGCCAAGCAGGGTGTGGACGGCGTCTACACCGCCGACCCCCGCATCGACCCCACGGCCACCAAGCTCGACACGCTGTCCTTCTCCGACGCCCTGCGCCAGGGCCTCAAGGTGGCCGACGCGACCGCGTTCGCGCTGTGCATGGAGAACAACATGCCGCTCATCGTCTTCGGCATGGAGGACGAGGGTGCGATCCTGCGCATCGTGCAGGGTGAGAAGATTGGCACGCTGGTGAGCACCGAGGGCTGAGCCCTCTGCGCCACCTCCCACAGCACCACGACGACGCATCCCGAGAGTAGGCAGCCGTGATCAACGACATCCTCCGCGAGACCGAGGGCAAGATGGGCAAGTCGGTGGAGTCCACCCGAGAGGACTTCTCGACCATCCGTGCCGGTCGCGCCAACCCCAGCATGTTCAGCAAGATCGTGGTGGACTACTACGGGTCCCCGACGCCGCTGCAGTCGCTGGCCACCTTCACCTCGCAGGACGCCCGGGTGATCCTCATCGCGCCCTTCGACATCAGCGCCATGGACGCCATCGAGCGTGCGGTCCGGGACTCGGACCTGGGCGTCAACCCCTCCAACGACGGTCGGGTGCTGCGCTGCGCGTTCCCTGAGCTGACCGAGGAGCGCCGCAAGGAGTACATCAAGCTCGCGAAGGGCAAGGCCGAGGACGGCCGGGTCTCGGTGCGCAACGTGCGTCGTACCGCCAAGCAGCAGCTCGAGAAGCTCGAGAAGGACGGCGAGGTGGGCAAGGACGACGTCTCGGGCGCGGAGAAGCGACTGGACGCGATGACCAAGACCCACACCGACCAGATCGACGAGATGCTGAAGAAGAAGGAAGCCGAGCTGCTCGAGGTCTGAGCTACCCACTTCTATGACGACCCCCTCACCCACGTCCGACGTGCCCCAGAAGGACCACGGGCGCGCCGGTCGCAACCTCCCGGCAGCGGTCGCTTCCGCCGTCGTGCTGCTCGGCATGGTCGCCGGGACCCTGTACTTCTGGAAGACCGCCTTCATCGTCGTCGTGGCGGTCGCGGTGCTGGTGGGGGTGTGGGAGCTGCGCCGCGGCTTCCTGGTCAAGGACATCGACCTCCCCGAGCAGCCGCTGATGCTCGGCGGGGTCGTGATGGTCGCGGTGGCCTACTTCGGGGGAGCGGCCGCGCTCGTCACGGCCACGGCGGTGACGGCGCTGGCCGTCATGCTGTGGCTGTTGCGGCGAGGGGTCGAGGGGTACGTCCGGACCGCGACGGCCTCGGTCTTCGTGCTGGTCTACCTGCCGTTCCTGGCCTCGTTCGTGGGGCTGATGCTCTCCGAGGGCGGGACCAGCGACTTCGACCGGTGGGACGAGGGCGTGAAGGGGATCGTGGTCTTCATCCTCGTCACCGTCGCCTCGGACACCGGCGGCTACGTCGCGGGGGTGCTGTTCGGCAAGCACCCGATGGCGCCGGTCATCTCGCCCAAGAAGTCCTGGGAGGGCTTCGCGGGCTCGGCTGTGGCCTGTGTGGCGGCCGGGTGGTTCCTGGTGACCGTCCTGCTCGAGGGCGACGCCTGGGTCGGGGTGCTGCTGGGCCTGATCACCGTGGTGATGGCCACCCTCGGTGACCTCGTCGAGTCGGTGATCAAGCGCGATCTCGGGATCAAGGACATGTCGCACGTGATCCCCGGGCACGGCGGGCTGATGGACCGGCTGGACTCGCTGCTCGCCACCATCGCGCCGACCTGGCTGCTGCTGCACTACCTCGTCTTCTAGCCTGCCCTGGGCAGTGGCCGGTGCCGCGCACCGGAACGTCGCGCCGCGGCCGGGGGTGCTGCCCCCTACGATGAGGCGCATGAGTTCACCGGAGTCCCCGACCCGCCCGGAGACCGAGGCGGCTGCCCGTCGCCTGGACTGGTGGCACCGCAGCCACCCGACCTTCGCCGCGCTCACCGGGTTCTTCGCCGGCATGCTCTTCGTGACAGCCGTCCCGGGTGGGTTCGTCAGCGTGCTGCGGCTGATGCTGCCCTACGAGGACGCGGAGAGGCTGTTCCCGCTCGTCGCGATCGGGCTGGTCGTGCCCATCGCCATGCTGGCGCGCCGCAAGACCCGGCGCTTCGGGATCTTCATGGCCATCGGCATGGTCCTCACCGCGCTCGTGGTGCTCGGCGTCGCCTCGCTGGTTCTCTACTTCATGGTCCGCCAAGACGCCTGAGGTGAGCCCGCGACTCGGCGCTGGTGGGGGTGGGGTGGGATGATTGACCAGCCATGCCTGATGACCAGATCGAGTCCCCCGTCTCCTGCCCCTCGTCTTCGACGAGCCGCGCGGGCGCAAGAAGCCGCCCCGCCACCTGGCCGACCTGGACGAGGACGGCCGCAAGGAGCTGCTGACCTCGCTGGGTCTCCCGGGCTTCCGGGCCAGGCAGCTCTCCACCCACTACTTCGGCAGGCTGGTCGACGACCCGGCCCTGATGACTGACCTTCCGGCGCTGCAGCGCGACGAGCTGGTGGCCGCGCTGCTCCCGCCGCTGATGACCGCGCTGCGCACCCAGGAGGCGGACAAGGGCGCGACCCGCAAGACGCTGTGGAAGCTGTTCGACGGTGCGCTGGTGGAGTCGGTGCTGATGCGCTACCCGGACCGGGCCACGGTGTGCGTGTCCAGCCAGGCCGGGTGCGGCATGGCGTGTCCTTTCTGCGCGACCGGTCAGGGCGGGCTGCAGCGCAACATGTCCACCGCCGAGATCGTGGAGCAGGTGGTCGCCGCGGCGCGCAGCCTGGCTCGCGACGAGGTCCCCGGTGGCGTCGGCCGGGTCTCCAACGTGGTCTTCATGGGCATGGGGGAGCCGCTGGCCAACTACAAGGCCGTGATCGGCGCGGTACGACGGCTGACTGACCCGTCGCCGGCGGGCCTGGGCATGAGCGCGCGGGGCATCACCGTGTCGACCGTGGGCCTGGTGCCGCGGATCAACCAGCTCGCCCAGGAGGGCATCCCCGTCACCCTGGCACTGTCGCTGCACGCCCCCGACGACGAGCTGCGCAACGAGCTGGTGCCGATCAACACCCGCTTCTCGGTCGCGCAGACCGTCGAGGCGGCCTGGAACTACGCCCGCACCACCAAGCGGCGGGTCTCCATCGAGTACGCCATGATGCGCGGCATCAACGACCAGGGGCATCGTGCCGACCTGCTCGGCGACGTGCTGAACTCCTACGGGGACTGGGGCTGGGTGCACGTCAACCTGATTCCCCTCAACCCGACGCCCGGGTCCAAGTGGACCGCCTCGGACCCCCGCGACGAGCGGGAGTTCGTCCGTCGGCTGGAGGCCAAGGGCATCCCGACCACGGTGCGCGACACCCGGGGGCGGGAGATCGACGGCGCCTGCGGGCAGCTGGCCGCCTCCGAGTGAGCTGCCGACCGCGGCTCACCGGTGGCTGAGGACCAGAGCAGCGGCCTCTTCCACGTCCTCCACCAGGTGCACGTGCGGCTCCATCGGTCGCCCGCGCGCCAGCGCCTGCAGCAGCGGCCACGCCGGCACGGTCTGCGTCCAGTGCTCTCGACCCACCAGGACCATGGGCGCGGTCGAGGACTCATCGGCGTAGTAGTTCTCGCAGCCGTCCTGGAACACCTCCTGCACCGTGCCCGCGGCGCCGGGGAGGAACACGATGCCGGCCGAGCAGATCTCCAGCAGGATCGCCTCCCGGGTCGCGTTGCGGAAGTACTTGGCGATCGCCGTGCCGAACGCGTTCGGCGGCTCGTGCCCGTAGTGCCAGGTCGGGATCCCCAGGGTGTCGGCGCCGGCCGGGTGGCGTGCGAGCACCTCGAAGGCCGCCCTGACCCAGGCGTCGGTGTCGGGACGGAACGAGGGGGTGGCCGACAGCACGGCGACGGCTTCGTCGAGGCTCTCCGCGGGCTGCCCGGCCAGGTAGCCGCCGAGGTTGGCGGCCTCCATGGCGCCCGGGCCGCCCCCGGTCGCCACCACGTACGAGCCACCGAGCGCGTGCCCCAGGCGGGAGGCCGCGGCGTACTCGGGCTCGCCGCGCAGGACCGCGTGGCCGCCCATCACGCCGACCAGGCGCCGACCCTGGATCCAGTCGGCGAGCGCGGCGTCGATGGCGTGGTCGTGCAGCGCCTGCGCCAGGTCGGGGTCCGCGCCCCGGGACCAGGCGTAGGCGCGCGCGTCCAGCGAGTCCTGGTAGTCGGGAGTGTCGTAGAGCTCGCGGGCCGAGTACAGGTGCGAACGGTAGGAGTCGACCGGTGACCCGGGCACCGCAGGGAAGACGATGGCGCCCCGCGCACGCAGCGACTGCTCGGTGCTGGCGGACAGGACGCACCCCAGGAAGAGAGCACCGGCCACGTCGCACGCCGACAGGGCCGCGCCGTACGGGGTGAGGTCGAGTCCCCGGAGCCGCCAGCCCGTCAGCGAGCGGGCGCCGGCGGCCAGGCGCCACTCGAGCTCCGCGACGGAATCCACCTCGACGACCCGCCCCCGTGTGTGCCTCACCCGGCAGAACCTAGCCGAGGGGCCGGTCAGAAGGCCTGGGCCGTCACCTGCGCGAACAGCTCCTGCTCGTCCACCTCGAGCCCGCGGGCACGGAACCAGGTGCAGATGTTGGTGCAGTCGCGGAGCAGGAAGTCCAGCCCTGGGCGTTGCCCGCCAGGTCCACCACCTGCGGGAGGTCGATCACCACCAGCCGGTCGCCCGCAGCCAGGATGTTGTAGGCGGACAGGTCGCCGTGCGCCACCCCGGCAACGGCGAGCGTCGTCACCACGCCCACCAGCTGCTCGTAGTAGTGCGCCAGCAGTGGCGACGGCGGCCGGGTCTGGGCGAGGCGCGGAGCCGTCTCGCCGTCGTGGGTGATCCACTCCATCAGGATCTCGGTGCCGTGGATCTGCACGGGATAGGGGACCGGCACGCCCAGCTCCCACAGTTGCTTCAGCGCAGTCCATTCCGCCGCCGCCCACTCACCGGCTGCCACGGCCCGTCCCCAGGTGGACTTGCGCTTGAGTGCCCTGGTGTCCCGCGACCGCTTCGTGGCCCGGCCCTCGGCGTAGTCGGCGGCGCGGTGGAAGGTGCGATGAGTGGTGTCGCGGTAGCGCTTGGCGGCCATCACGACCCCTGCCCGGGGCTCGTGCGGGTCGGCGCGCTCGAGGAGGAAGACGTCTGCCTCCTTCCCCGTCTTGAGGATGCCGAGCTCGGTGTCGACAGCCCCTGCGAGGTCACGACCCAGTCGGGCCGTGGCTCGGGACCGCGCATGAGGGGTTCCACGTCGAGCCAGGTGGACCAGCGCTGCGCCGGGTCCCGCAGCTCGTCGTAGGCGTGGAAGTCGAAGACGAAGCGGGGGTCGAGGTCGCGGGAAGGGTCTCGATCAGGTGTCTCTGGGAACTGCAGTGGCATGGGAGGCGCTCCAGCTGGGTGCGAGAAGGCGGTCTGTGGACAGGCCGGTGACAGTCGTGGCCATGTCGTGCCTCCTCTCGTGCAGCGGGCGCGGACGCACCTCACGAGACGATCCTGGACCCTGCCGGGGTCAGCGGCAACGCATTTTCCCCGCCGTGCGCTCAGGCGGCGCGCGAGGAGGTGAGCGGGACCCGCAGGCTCACCGCGTTGTCCCAGCTGTCGTCCACGTGGACGACGTTGCGTCCGGCCCGGTGCAGCAGGCTGGCCGCGATGCCTGCCCGGTAGCCGCTGTGACAGTAGACCCACAGCTCCCCGGGCGGGAGGTCGCGGGAGCGCTGCTCGACCTGGTGCAGCGCGATGTTCACCGCGCCCGGCACGTGGGCCAGCTCGAACTCCTCCGCGTCGCGGACGTCGACCAGCGTGGCCCCGGCCGGCGCTGTGCCGTGCTCGGCCCAGGTGCGGCGCCGGTGGTAGGGGTCGGGTCGCAGCGTGGGCTCGGGGTCCAGGGTGTGCACGGGAACTCCTTCGATGCCGATGCGTTCGAGGTCCCGGACCGCGCAGGACAGCTGCTCGGGGGAGTCCGAGACGAGCGCGAGCTCGGCGTACGACGGCTTGAGCCAGCCGAGCCAGGTGGCGAACGAGGCGCCGTGCTCGACGTTGACCGACCCGGACAGATGACCCCGGGCGTAGGCGGCCCGGTCGCGCAGGTCCACCAGCCAGCCGCCCCGGCTCAGCACTCCGTGCAGGTCGTCCGCCGCCAGCACAGCGCCGGTGCGTCGCGGGTCGGTGTCGGTGCAGCCGCGGTTGAGCCGGGTCAGGCGTGGGAAGTGGGCGGGGACCGGGCCGAAGCCGGCCACGAGCTGCTCGACGAACTCCTCGCGGGGGAGCCGGAAGACCGGGTTACGCGCGATCTCCTCGGCCAGGACGAGCGGGGTGTCGCCGAGGGCGACCGCGCCCCGGGCCACGCACCGGCTGCCCTGCCCGTGCGAGGGATGGAGCGTGGTGTCGGGGTCCAGACGGTGCAGGGCGCGCACCCCTGACCACTGTGCGCGAGCCAGGTGGCGGACCAGCAGGGGGTCACAGAGGTCGGTCCGTCCGACGCTGCCCGGGACCAGGCTCCCGCCGGTGAACAGCGCCGCCGGACCGCTGTCCCCGGTGACCAGGAAGGCCTGGTGGTGCAGGGTGTGGCCAGGGGTGGCCAGCACCTCCACGCGGAGCGAGCCGACGTCGAGCACGTCCCCGTCCTGCACCGGCTGACGGTCCCGCTCCACCCGTTCGTCGGCGCTGAGCAGGTACGGCGCGCCGTGGCGCCGGGCCAGGAGGGCGGCGCCGGAGACGTAGTCGTGGTGCACGTGGGTGTCGGCGACCGCCGCGATCTGCAGCGCCGCCAGCTCGGCGGCCTCCTCGACCAGCTCGACGTCGCGCGGCGGGTCCACGACCAGTGCCTGGGAGCCGTCGTGGACCAGGTGGGTGAGGTTGCCAAGCTCAGGTATCCCGATGGTCATCACGTGCATGCCTGCCCCTAAGTCGAGTGAATTACTCATATTAAACCACGACGAGCGGCTGAATGGGGCTGGTCGCCCCCGTCTCCGGACGCTAGGTTCACGTGCATGAGGCGTCCCGTGGCACGAGTGCAGCACCGCAGCCTGGCTGCCATCCCGCTGGTCCTGCTGCTGGCGGCCGGCTCGCCCGCCGCCGCGGTCCCCGACGCTCGGGAGGCGCCCGGTCGGGGTGCTCCCGGTGTGGGCGACCCCTACTTCCCGTTGGACGGCAACGGCGGCATCGACGTCCTGCACTACGACGTGAGGGCTCGCTACGACTTCGACTCGGCTCGGCTCCGCGGTCGCACCACTGTGACCATCAGTCCCACCGCGGACCTCTCCCGGTTCAACCTCGACCTGCTCCTGCCGGTCACCGAGGTCACGGTGGACGGGGTTGAGGCGAAGCACCGCCGGGCCAAGGGCCACGAGCTGGTCATCACCCCGGCCGAGCCGCTGGTGACGGGCACGCAGGTCGAGGTGACGGTCTCCTACGCCGGAAAGCCGGGAGGGCGCCGGTACGCCGGGGAGGGCAACTGGCTGGCCGACGACCAGGAGGTCGTCACGATGAACGAGCCGCACATGGCGCCGTGGTGGTTCCCGGCCAACGACCACCCCACGGACAAGGCGACCTACGACATCGCGATCCGGGTGCCCCGGGGGATGCAGGTGGTGGCCAACGGGCAGCTGGTGGGCCGGGTCCAGCGCCGGGGGAGCACGACGTGGAAGTGGCACGCCGCCGAACCGATGGCCTCCTATCTCGCCTACTTCGCAGCCGGCAGGTTCCAGATCGACCGTGGGGTGCGCAACGGACGCCCCTGGCTGGTCGCCGCATCCCGTCGGCTCCCCGCCCCGGCGCGCCGGACCTCGATGCGCATGCTGCGCCGCACCCCGGCCGTGGTGGAGTGGCTGGAGTCCCAGCTGGGGCCGTACCCCTTCTCCACCACCGGCGGCCTGGTGACCGGGCTGAACCCGGGGTTCGCGCTGGAGAACCAGACTCGCCCCACCTATCCGGCACTGGGGCGCGGCAGCACCTCTCTGCTCGTGCACGAGCTGGCGCACCAGTGGTTCGGCGACAGCGTGTCCGTGGGCCGCTGGCGCGACATCTGGCTCAACGAGGGCGCCGCCACCTTCATGGAGGTGCGTCACGACGAGCTGGCCCGCGGCCGGTCGGCGCAGCAGTGGCTGGTCCAGTGGCACCAGGCCATGAAGCCCGAGGACCCCTTGTGGGACGTGGTGGTCGCAGACCCGGGCCGGGACGACATCTTCGCCTCGGCCGTCTACGGGCGCGGCGCGATGACGTTGCAGGCGCTGCGCACCCGGGTCGGGGACGAGGTCTTCTGGCGCCTGCTGCGCACGTGGCTGGAGAGCCGCAAGAACGGCAACGGCACCTCCGAGGACTTCGAGGCGCTCGCCGCGCAGCTCAGCGGGCAGGACCTGACCGGGTTCTTCACCGCTTGGCTGAGGAGTCCGCAGAAGCCCGCCGCGACACCGGAGAACGGGCTGGGATGAGTGCCGCGGCCGGGCACCGCGCGAGGGGGTGCCGTGGACTCGGTCGCGGCGCTTCGCGACGATGGTCGCCATGAGCTACCGCACGGAGTACCAGCAGTCCATCTCAGACCCGGAGACCTTCTGGGGCACGCAGGCCGCGCTGGTCGACTGGTTCCGCAAGCCCCGCCGGGTGCTGGACGACGACCAGCCCCCGTTCTACCGCTGGTTCCCCGACGCCACGCTCAACACCTGCTACAACGCGCTCGACCGGCACGTGGCCAAGGGAGCGGCCGACCGGACCGCGATCATCTACGACTCCCCGGTCACCGGCGTCCAGCAACGGATCTCCTACGCCGAGCTGCTGGCCGACGTGGCCGCGTTCGCCGGGGTCCTGCGCCACCTCGGCGTGGAGAAGGGCGACCGGGTCGTCATCTACATGCCGATGATCCCGGAGGCGGTCGTGGGCATGCTGGCCTGCGCCAGGCTCGGTGCCGTCCACTCAGTGGTCTTCGGCGGCTTCGCCCCGCACGAGCTGGCCGTCCGCATCGACGACGCCGCGCCGAAGGTGGTGCTCACCGCCAGCTGCGGCATCGAGCCCAGCCGGGTGGTGGAGTACAAGCCGTTGCTCGACCGCGCCCTCGAGCTCGCGGACCACGCCCCCGGCGCCGTGGTGGTCAAGCAGCGCCCGCAGGCGCAGGCGTCGCTGGTCGAGCACCGGGACCTCGACTGGGACCTGGCCATGCGCGCGGGGCGCACCAACCCCGCCGAGTGCGTCGAGGTCGCGGCCACCGACCCGCTCTACGTCCTCTACACCTCCGGCACCACCGGCAAGCCCAAGGGCATCGTGCGGGACAACGGCGGACACGCGGTCGCGATGGCCTGGTCCCTGCCCGCCGTCTACGGATGCGGCGCGGGGGACGTCTGGTGGGCCGCCTCCGACGTCGGCTGGGTGGTCGGCCACTCCTACATCGTCTACGCACCCCTGATCAACGGGGCCACCACCGTGCTCTACGAGGGCAAGCCCGTCGGTACGCCGGATCCCGGGGCCTTCTGGCGGGTCATCGCCGAGCACGGGGTCAAGGCGCTGCTCACCGCGCCCACGGCGATCCGCGCGATCCGCAAGCAGGACCCGGACGCGGCCCTGCTGGCCGAGCACGACACCTCGGGCCTGCAGACCCTCTTCCTGGCCGGGGAGCGGCTGGACCCCGACACCCTGGAGTGGGCGGGGGAGAAGCTCGGGGTCCCGGTGGTGGACAACTGGTGGCAGACCGAGACCGGCTGGCCGATCGCGGCGAACCTGCGCGGGCTGGAGCCGATGCCGATCAAGCCCGGTTCGCCGACCGTGCCGGTGCCCGGCTTCGACGTGGCCGTGCTGGGGCCCGACGGCGTCCCGGTCGAGGCCGGCACCGAGGGGGCGATCTGCCTGAGGCTGCCGCTACCGCCGGGCACGCTGGCGACCCTGTGGCGCGACGACGAGCGCTTCGTCTCCTCCTACCTCTCGGCCTTCGAGGGGTACTACCTCTCCGGGGACGGTGGATTCCTCGACTCCGACGGCTACCTCTACGTGATGGGCCGCACCGACGACGTGATCAACGTGGCCGGCCACCGGCTCTCGACCGGGTCGATGGAGGAGGTCATCTCCCGGCACCCGGCGGTCGCCGAATGTGCGGTGATCGGCGTGGCGGACCAGCTCAAGGGCCAGCTGCCCCGGGCCTTCGTGGTCCTCAAGGCGGGCGTGCAGGCCGAACCCGACCAGATTCGCGACGAGCTGGTGGCCATGGTGCGTGACCAGATCGGCGCGGTCGCCGCCTTCCGCGAGGTTGCGGTGGTTGAGGGCCTGCCCAAGACCCGCAGCGGCAAGATCCTGCGCGCCACGATGCGCCAGATCGCCGACGGTCAGCAGGCGCGGGTGCCCTCCACCATCGAGGACGAGACCGTCCTGGACTCGCTCCGTCCCACCCTGCGAGGCCAGGGCTGACCAGAGCGGAGGCACACGGGACCTGAGAGACTCCCGGGGTGAAGCGACGCGACGTGGTCATCCTCGGCAGCACCGGTTCGATCGGCACCCAGGCGCTCGACATCGTGCGGGCCCACCCCGAGCGCTTCCGGGTGGTCGGGCTCACCGCCGGGGGAAGCAATCTCGCGCTGTTCGAGGCCCAGGTGGCGGAGTTCGCTCCGCAGTTCTCCGGGCTGGGCGAGGAGGCCTCCGTCGCGGCCGCCGCCCGGGGCTGCGACGTGGTGCTCAACGCCGTCACCGGCGCGGTGGGGCTGCGGCCGACCCTGGCGGCGCTCGAGGCGGGCAACGTGCTGGCGCTGGCCAACAAGGAGTCGCTGGTGATGGGCGGGGAGGTGGTGACCCGGAAGGCGGGTGAGGGGCAGCTGGTTCCCGTGGACTCCGAGCACTCCGCTCTGGCGCAGTGCCTGCGCTCGGGGCGCGCCGACGAGGTGCGCCGGCTGGTGCTCACCGCCTCCGGAGGTCCCTTCCGGGGACGCACCCGCGAGGAGCTCGCCGGCGTCACGGTGGCCGAGGCCCTGAACCACCCCACCTGGGACATGGGGCCGGTGGTGACCATCAACTCCGCCACCCTGCTCAACAAGGGCCTGGAGGTGATCGAGGCGCACCTGCTGTTCGACATCGACTACGACGACATCAAGGTCACCGTCCATCCCACCAGCGTGGTGCACTCCATGGTCGAGTTCGTCGACGGCTCGACGATCGCGCAGGCGAGCCCTCCGACCATGCTGATCCCGATCGCGCTCGGCCTCGGCTGGCCCGACCGGGTCCCGCACACCGCGCCCGCAGTGGACTGGACCAGCGACCAGCGCTGGGAGTTCTTCCCCCTGGACGATGCCGCGTTCCCTGCCGTCGCCCTGGCCCGCGAGGCAGGCCGACGGGGCGGTACGGCGCCCGCGGTCTACAACGCGGCCAACGAGGTGTGCGTGCAGGCGTTCCGCCACGGCCAGATCGGGTTCCTCGACATCATCGACACGGTTTCGGCCGCGGTGACCGCGCACGGCGTACCCTCGAAGGGCGAGGACCTGGGCGTGGACGACATCCTGGCCGCCGACGCCTGGGCTCGCGACGAGGCGCACCGTCTCGTGTCCACCATCGACCCTCCGGAGAGTCCGAACGCATGACCGCTCTGCTCTATCTCCTCGGAGTGCTCGCCTTCGTGCTGGCGATCCTGGTCTCCATCGGCCTGCACGAGCTCGGGCACCTGATCCCGGCCAAGGCCTTCGGCGGCAAGGTCACCCAGTACTTCATCGGCTTCGGGCCGACGGTCTGGAGCAAGCAGGTCGGGGAGACCGAGTACGGCGTCAAGGCGATTCCCCTGGGCGGCTACGTCAAGATCGTGGGCATGCTGCCGCCCGGCGCCGAGGACCTGGCGGAGCCCGCCGGCTTCGACGAGAACGGGGCCCCGCTGTTCAAGGTCCGCCAGTCCAACACCGGCATGTTCACCCAGCTCATCTCCGACGCCCGCAGCGCGGAGTGGGAGCTGATCGAGCCCGGTGACGAGGAGCGGCTGTTCTACCGGATGCCCTGGTGGAAGAAGGTCGTGGTGATGGCCGGGGGTCCGACGGTCAACATCCTCATCGCCCTGGCCATCTTCGCGCCCGTGTTCGCCACCTACGGCAACCCCTCGGACCAGCGCGCCGAACCGGTCGTGGCCGACGTCAGCGCCTGTGTGGTGCCGGCGTCCGAGGACCAGCGCGAGTGCCGCAGCGACGACCCCGTCGCCCCGGCGTACGCCGCGGGGATCCGGGCCGGTGACGAGCTGGTCTCGTTCAACGGGGTGCAGATCACCGACTGGGAGATGCTGCAGGACCTGATCCGGGGCAACGCCGACGGCCGGGCCGAGATCGTGATCCGCCGCGACGGTGCCGAGCAGACCGTGGTCGCCACCACCACCGTCACCGCCCGGCCCACCTCCGCCGAGGACACCACGCCCGTCCAGGTGGGCTTCCTCGGGGTCACGCCCGAGGTGGACAACGTCACCGGTGGGCTCGGCTACACGCTCGGTCAGATGGGCGGCATGACCGTGGACACGCTGCGGGCCATGGTGCACCTGCCGCAGAAGGTCTGGGGGGTCGCGAAGGCGATCGTGGGCCTGGAGGAGCGCGACCCGCTGAGCCCGGTCTCGATCGTCGGCGGCGGCCGGCTCGCCGGGGAGGCGGTCTCCAACGAGATCGCGCCGGGGGTCGACAAGGCCGTCTACCTGCTGATGCTGGTGGCCGGCTTCAACTTCTTCATCGGCATGTTCAACTTCCTGCCGCTGCTGCCGCTGGACGGCGGCCACATCGCCGGGGCGCTGTACGAGGCCGCGCGCCGGGCGCTGGCCCGCCTGCGCCGTCGTCCCGACCCGGGGCACTTCGACACCGCCAAGCTCTTGCCGGTGGCCTACGTCGTCGGTTCGGCGCTGCTGGTGATGGGCATGGTGCTCATCGTGGGCGACCTCGTCGTGCCGCTCAGTCTCACCGGATGAGGGCTGTCGGGGACGGCGAAGTAACCTTGCAGTCATGACTGCCATCGGGCTGGGCATGCCCGCGCTCCCGCCTCCGGTCCTCGCTCCCCGACGACAGACCCGCCAGATCCAGGTCGGCTCCGTGGGGGTGGGCAGCGACCACCCGATCTCGGTGCAGTCGATGACCACCACCCTGACCTCCGACGTCAACACCACGCTGCAGCAGATCGCCGAGCTGACCGCCGCCGGGTGCGACATCGTGCGGGTCGCGTGCCCGAGCCAGGACGACGCGGACGCGCTGCCCGAGATCGCCCAGCACTCCCAGATCCCGGTGATCGCCGACATCCACTTCCAGCCGAAGTACGTCTACGCGGCGATCGACGCCGGCTGTGCCGCGGTGCGCGTCAACCCGGGCAACATCCGCCAGTTCGACGACCAGGTCAAGCAGATCGCACGCGCCGCCAAGGACCGCGGGACCTCCATCCGGATCGGCGTCAACGCCGGGTCGCTGGACAAGCGCCTGCTGGAGAAGTACGGCCGGGCCACCCCGGAGGCCCTGGTGGAGTCGGCCGTGTGGGAGGCCGGCCTGTTCGAGGAGCACGACTTCCACGACTTCAAGATCTCGGTGAAGCACAACGACCCGGTCGTGATGGTGGCGGCCTACGAGATGCTCGCCGAGCGCGGCGACTGGCCGCTGCACCTCGGCGTCACCGAGGCCGGCCCGGCGTTCCAGGGGACGATCAAGTCCGCCACCGCGTTCGGAGCCCTGCTCAGCCGCGGCATCGGCGACACCATCCGCGTCTCGCTCTCGGCCCCGCCGGTGGAGGAGATCAAGGTCGGCCTGCAGATCCTGCAGTCGCTGAACCTGCGCGAGCGCCGGCTCGAGATCGTCTCCTGCCCCAGCTGCGGCCGCGCCCAGGTCGACGTCTACACGTTGGCCGAGCAGGTCACCGCGGGGCTGGAGGGCCTCGAGGTGCCGTTGCGGGTGGCCGTCATGGGGTGCGTGGTCAACGGACCTGGAGAGGCACGGGAGGCAGACCTCGGCGTGGCCTCGGGCAACGGCAAGGGGCAGATCTTCGTCAAGGGCGAGGTCATCAAGACCGTGCCGGAGTCCCAGATCGTGGAGACCCTCATCGAGGAGGCTCTGCGCATCGCCGAAGGCATGGAGCCCGTCGACGGTGCGGCGCCCTCCGTCAACGTCTCCTGACTGCCGGCGGTGGCACTGCTCGGACTAGGCTCGCGGCCGTGACCACCGACGAGCTCCGCGTCCTCGGCGCCGCCGACCTGGTGGAGTTCCTGGCCCTCGCGGACGCCGACCCCGTGGTCAACGTCTTCGCCGACCACCGGGCGCGGACCACCGGGCTGGACCCGCGATGGCTCGGCGGGGAGGTCTGGGGGCGCTTCGTCTCGGGCCGGCTGGTGGCTGCCTGCCACGCCGGCGCCAACCTGGTGCCGGTCCAGTGCGACCAGGAGTCCGCGGCCCGGTTCGCCGAGCGCGCGGTCCAGGTGGGGCGCCGGGCCAGCACCATCGTGGGGCCGGACGCGGCCGTGCGTCAGATCTGGCGGACGATCGACGGTGCCTGGGGTGCCGCGCGTGAGGAGCGGTGGCTCCAGCCTCACCTCGAGATCGCCGGTGATCCCCTCGTCGATCCCGATCCCGGTGTCCGCAACACCACGCGGGAGGACCTCGCAGCGCTCTACCCGGCGTGCGTGGCGATGTACACCGAGGAGGTCGGGGTCTCACCCGAGGCCACCGGCGGGGCAGAGCTCTACCGAGCCAGGATCCAGCAGCTGATCGCGCGACAGTGGTCCTTCGCCCGGTTCGACGACGCGGGCGAGGTGATCTTCAAGGCGGAGGTGGCGTGCGTGTCGCCGTACGCCGCCCAGGTGCAGGGCGTCTTCGTCCCACCGCACCGCCGGGGCGAGGGACTGGCCACCCACGGCATGGCGGCGGTGGTGGAGCACGTGCGACGCAGCATCGCGCCGGTCGTCTCGCTCTACCTCAACGACTGGAACCACCCGGCCCGCACGGCCTACGAGCGTGTGGGATTCACCGAGAGCGCCAGGTTCGCCACCATCATGTTCTAGGGGCACGTCCGGTTCGTCGCACGCCTCGACGCGCCAGTAGCCTGACCCCCATGATCCTGCGGATGTCCCAGCTCTTCCTGCGCACGCTCCGAGACGACCCGGCTGACGCGGAGGTGCCCAGCCACCGGCTGCTGCTCCGCGCGGGCTACATCCGCCGCGTGGCCCCGGGCATCTACACCTGGCTGCCGCTGGGGCTGCGGGTGCTGCGCCGCATCGAGGGGGTCATCCGGGAGGAGATGGACGCGATCGGCGCCCAGGAGGTGCTCTTCCCCGCGCTCCTGCCCAAGGAGCCCTACGAGGCCACCAACCGGTGGACCGAGTACGGCGACAACATCTTCCGGCTCACCGACCGCAAGGGCGGTGAGTACCTGCTGGGTCCCACCCACGAGGAGATGTTCACCCTGGTGGTCAAGGACCTGTACTCCTCCTACAAGGACCTGCCGCTCTCGATCTACCAGATCCAGACCAAGTATCGCGACGAGGCGCGGCCCCGCGCTGGTCTGCTGCGGGGCCGGGAGTTCGTGATGAAGGACTCCTACTCCTTCGACGTCGACGACGCCGGACTGGAGGCCGCCTACCAGCGGCACCGTGACGCCTACATCAGGATCTTCGACCGGCTCGGGTTCGACTACGTCATCGTCCGGGCGACCAGCGGCGCGATGGGCGGTTCGCGCTCGGAGGAGTTCCTGGCGCGTACCGACGTGGGGGAGGACACCTACGTGCGGTGCACCCACTGCGACTACGCGGCCAACGTCGAGGCGGTCACGGTCCGGGCGCCGGAGCCCGTGGCCCACGACGGGGTGCCGCCGGCGCACGCCGAGGACACCCCGGCCACGCCCACGATCGCCACCCTGGTGGACCACCTGAACGCGCAGTACCCCCGCCAGGACCGCCCGTGGCACGCTGGAGACACCCTCAAGAACGTGCTCGTGGTGCTCAAGCACCCCGACGGCACCCGGGAGCCCCTGGCGATCGGCCTGCCCGGGGACCGCGAGGTCGACCAGAAGCGGCTGGAGGGCCAGCTCGAGCCCATCGAGGTCGAGGCCATGGACGAGGCTGAGATGCGCAAGCACCCGACGCTGGTCAAGGGCTACATCGGCCCCGGGGTGCTCGGCGAGGAGTCCGCCTCCGGCATCCGGTACCTGGTCGACCCGCGCGTGGTCGAGGGCACCCGGTGGGTCACCGGCGCCGACGCCGAGGGTCGCCACGTCATCGACCTGGTGGCAGGTCGGGACTTCACCCCGGACGGCACCATCGAGGCGGCCGAGGTGCGCGACGGCGACGAGTGCCCGGCATGTGCCGAGGGCTCCCTGGAGTCGGCGCGGGGCGTGGAGATGGGGCACATCTTCCAGCTCGGCCGCAAGTACGCCGAGGCGCTGGACCTGAAGGTGCTCGACGAGAACGGCAAGCTGGTCACCGTCACCATGGGCTCGTACGGAATCGGTCCCTCCCGGGCGGTGGCGGCGATCGCCGAGAACACCCTCGACGCCTCGGGGCTGTGCTGGCCGCGTGAGGTGTCCCCGGCCGACGTACACGTCGTGGCTGCGGGCAAGGACCCCGCGGTGTTCGCCGCGGCTGAGCAGCTCTGTGCCGACCTGACGGCCCAGGGGCTGGACGTGATCTACGACGACCGGGCCGGCAAGATCAGCCCCGGGGTGAAGTTCAAGGACGCCGAGCTCATCGGCGTTCCCACCCTGGTCACGGTCGGGCGGGGGCTGGCCGACGGCACCGTCGAGGTGCGGGACCGGGGCAGCGACGACCGGGTCGAGGTGCCGGTGGCGGAGGCGGCCGGTCGTATCGTCGCGGCGGTCCGAGCCTGACGGGATTGTTGCGGGTTTACGCACTGCAAGAACATGCAGGCGACAAGCCGTTACTCCGGTCGGTTCTCTGCTGCATACTCATGTCAGTGAAGTGATCCTCGACCCAGGTTGAACTCCACGACGGACTGCTGCTGACCAGTCCACCAGGGCCCGCTGGCTCGGCTTTCTGGGGAAGATCTCGGGACTTCCCCAAGGAGTCGAGACCGCGGGCCTTCGGGCTTTTCCGGGCCCCTGTCCTCGCGCGAGTGCTGCGCCTACAGCTCGTCGGCCCCGGGGAACGACGCGGGTCGAGCGCCCCAGGCAAGCTCGGCCAGGGCGGTCTCGCCCAGGGCGCTGATGGCCCAGCGGCGCAACCGGCCCTCGCTCTGGCTCACCAGCTGGGCGTAGGCCCCCGCGCACTGCTGCTCGAGCTCGAGTCCGGCCGCCCCCACCGCGGCCGGCGACCCGAGGGCGGGCAGGTGGTAGGCACTCGCGGCGGGAGTCGGCTCGACGCCTCGCCGCCGCAGGGCCGAGGCCACGTCGTCGCGCCGTTCCCGGTGCACGGCGTACCGGGCGGTGATCAGGCCGTGCCGCGCAGGCTCGGCGGTCAACGACGTCTGGCCGCCCAGCAGGCCATAGAGCTGGACGGCGGCGTGCTCCAGGCTCAGCACCGCCTGCAGGGCGCTCGAGGTCGCCCCCGAGGTCGTCTCCGAGGTTGTCATGGACTCACCGTGGCGGCCGCCGCGCTCGCCAGGTGCTGGTCGACCCCGGCGCTCATGCACGCCAGGACCCGGGCGAACCGGCCACTGCGGGCCTCAGCCGCGCTGGCGCGCAACCACGCGGCATGCCGGCCCTCGGCCGACTGCATCCGGGTGAGGGCGCGGCGGGGAGCCGGTGGCACCGAGGGCGCCGGGGACGGGCTGGCCGAGGAGGTGTCCTCGGCCGGGTCCAGCAGTGCCAGGTGGTCGGCGTGCATCAGGTCGAAGGGGCTCAGGGCCGGCGCGAGTGAGGGGTGGACGGCGATGGTGTCGCCGAGCATCGTCCGCAGCGAGAGCGTCCTGGCCAGGACGGCCGCGAGGAGAGCGGAGTCGGGGTCCGGGGGAGGGGGCTTGGTGCTGGCCGAGCCCTCGACATCGCATCCCGTGAGCAGGGCGCCCGCCCCCAGGGCGGCGACGAGCACGGCACGTCTGGACGGGGCGAGCTGATACTCCGACACCGGACAACCCTACCGAGCCCCGGACGCTCCACGCGCCAGCGCCCGGACTCTGCCTCGGGGGTCGCTCGGGGCTATGGTGGGCGCCGACAACAGCACACGGAGGTCGACACATGAGCCAGGCCAGGAACGACGCCACTCGGAGCCGCATCGAAGCGGAGATCGCCGGCCCCCTGAGTGCGCTCGGTCTCGACGTCGAGGCTGTCGAGCTCACGCCGGCAGGCAAGCGCCGCGTGCTCCGCATCGCCGTGGACAAGGACGGCGGGGTGAACCTCGACGACGTGACCGAGGCGACCCGCGAGATCTCCGGGGTTCTCGACGACTCCGACGTGATGGGGGAGATGCCCTTCCTCCTCGAGGTGACCTCCCGGGGGGTGGACCGGCCGCTGACGCTGCCGCGGCACTGGCGACGCAACCAGGACCGCCTGGTGCGCGTCACCCTCGCCGAGGGCGAGCCCGTCACCGGGCGCATCCAGCAGCACGACGACGAGTCGGTGTCCCTCGAGGTCGAGGGAGCAACGGTGCGGATCGCCTACGCCGACATCGCCAAGGCGCTGGTGCAGGTGGAGTTCAACCGCAGGAAGCAGGACGAGGGCCAGGACCCTGACGTGCACGAGGACATGCACGAGGACACGCACGAGGACATGCACGGGGACGAGAACGAGGACGAGGACGACTGATGGACATCGACCTGAGCATCCTGAGGATGCTGGAACGCGAGAAGGAGATCTCCTTCGACGTGCTCGTCGAGGCGATCGAGCAGGCGCTTCTCACCGCCTACCACAAGACCCCCGGAGCCCAGGAGCGCGCCAGGGTGACGCTGGACCGGAAGAACGGGCACGTCTCGGTGCTGGCCGCCGAGCTCGATGCCGAGGGCAACGTGGTGGCGGAGTACGAGGACACCCCGGACGGCTTCGGCCGCATCGCCGCGACCACGGCGAAGCAGATCATGCTGCAACGGCTCCGGGACGCGGAGGACGACCTGCGGTTCGGCGAGTTCGCCGGACGCGAGGGCGACATCGTCTCGGGCGTCATCCAGCAGGGACACAACCCCGACGACGTGATGGTCGACCTCGGCAAGCTCGAGGCCGTCCTGCCGGTGAGCGAACGCGTCCCCGGCGAGGTCTACGCGCACGGCACCCGCATCAAGTGCCTCGTGGTCTCGGTGCGCAAGGGGATGCGGGGCCCACAGATCACCCTGTCCCGGACGCACCCGAGCCTGGTGAAGAAGCTGTTCGCCCTCGAGGTTCCCGAGATCGCCGACGGCACGGTGGAGATCGCGGCCATCGCGCGCGAAGCGGGACACCGCTCCAAGATCGCCGTCCACTCCACGGTCGCGGGGGTGAACGCCAAGGGTGCCTGCATCGGGCCGATGGGTCAGCGGGTGCGCAACGTGATGGCGGAGCTGCACGGCGAGAAGATCGACATCGTGGACTGGTCGGACGAGCCCGCCGAGTTCGTGGCCCACGCGCTCTCCCCGGCGCGGGTGACCTCGGTGGAGGTGCTGGACGCCGCTGCCCGTTCCTGCCGTGTCGTGGTCCCGGACTTCCAGCTCTCGCTGGCCATCGGCAAGGAGGGGCAGAACGCCCGCCTGGCGGCTCGGCTGACCGGCTGGCGCATCGACATCCGCTCCGACGAGCCCGACGAGGACTGAGCCTGGTCCCGGCTGCGCGCCCGCGGTGCGCTCCCGGTTCGGAATTACCTGGCAGCACCCGCTAAGGTTGAGTCAGTGGCACGTGCAACGCTCTCCCCAGTCCTCAGCCCCATCAGGACCTGCGTGGGATGCCGGAAGCGGGCCACGAAGAGCGAGTTGTTGCGCGTGGTGGCAGGCAAGGGGCCAGACGGTCTTCCGGCCGTCGTCCCTGATCCCACCGCCACGTCACCAGGTCGCGGGGCGCACCTGCACCCCACGCCCGAGTGCTATGAACTCGCGGTGCGACGCCGAGCTTTCACCCGGGCCCTCAGGGTCCGCGAGGGGCTCGCCGCCACACCGCTGGGGGAGTACCTCACCGCTCACCCACCAAGATCGACACCATGATCGACACCGTGATCGACCGACCAGAAACTGGAGCAGGCAGCTCATGAGCACTCGATGAGTACTTTCCGATGAGCCAGCACCACAACTAACGGTCCGAAAAACATCCCTTCGGGGCTCGGGCCAGAAGGAGCAGCGTTCTAACGTGGCCAAGACCCGAGTCCACGAACTCGCCAAGGAGTTCGGAGTCGAGAGCAAGTTCGTTCTCGAGAAGCTGAAGGAGATGGGGGAGTTCGTCAAGTCGGCATCGTCGACCGTCGAGCCCCCTGTCGAGATGCGCTTCAAGAAGCAGTACGGCGCCGAGCTGAAGAGCTCCGCGTCCTCAGCCCCGGCAGCGGAGCAGACCGCGGCGGCACCTGCCGCCAAGCCCGGCCCCAAGCCCGCGCCCCGTCCCGTGGAGACCGCACCGGTCGTCCAGGACGTCGCGCCCGTCGTCGAGGCAGCCGCTCCAGCGGCCGCCCCCGCAGCTGCGCCCGCCGCCGCTGAGGCGCCGTCCCCGGCCCCCGCCCGCCCGGGTCCCAAGCCCGGTCCCAAGGCCAAGCCGACCCCGGAGCCGAAGCCGGAGCCGGAGCCGCAGGCTCCCGTCGCGCCCGAAGCCCCGACCGCCGAGGCGCCCGCCGCGGCAGCGCCGAAGGCCGCGTCCCCGGCTGCGCCGAAGGCTCCCACGCCCGCTCCGCGGCCCGTGGGCAAGCCCGGTGCGCCTCGCCCCGGCAACAACCCGTTCGCCCCGAGCCAGGGCATGGGCCGCCGTCCGGCTGCTCCTGCCGCGCCCGCCGCGGCGCCCGGCGACGAGCAGCGTCCCCCGAGGCCGCCGGCCTCCCGCGAAGGCGGTGCCCCCGCGGCCCGTCCCGGGATGCCGCGACCCAACCCGGCGATGATGCCCAAGTCCCCCTCATCCTTCGGTCGTGGCCCCGGTGGCCCCGGCGGCGGTCCTGGTGGACCGGGCGGACGCGGTGGTGCCCCGGGCGTCCCGGCGCCCCGTCCCGTGGTGGAGCCCCGGGCCGTCCCGGTGCCGGTGCGCCTGCAGGCGGCCGTCCCGGTGGCTTCGGTCCGCCGGCCAGCGGCCGTCCGGGCCAGCGCCCGGGCCAGCGTGGCCAGACCCAGGGTGCCTTCGGGCGTCCCGGTGGTCCGTCGCGTCGCGGCCGCAAGTCCAAGCGCGCCCGTCGCCAGGAGTTCGAGGCCATGGAGGCCCCGACCATCGGCGGCGTGCGCGTCCGCAAGGGCAACGGGGAGACCGTCCGTCTCCCCCGCGGTGCCTCGCTGACCGACTTCGCCGAGCGCATCAACGTCGACGCAGCAGCTCTGGTGCAGATGCTCTTCTCGCTGGGCGAGATGGTCACCGCCACCCAGTCCGTGGGTGACGAGACCTTCGAGCTGATCGGCGAGGAGCTCAACTACGTCGTCCAGATCGTCTCTCCCGAGGACGAGGACCGCGAGCTGCTGGAGTCCTTCGACCTGGAGTTCGGCTCCGACGAGGGCGACGAGTCCGACCTGGTCATCCGACCGCCGGTCGTCACCGTCATGGGTCACGTCGACCACGGAAAGACCAAGCTCCTCGACGCGCTGCGCAACGCCAACGTCGTCGCCAAGGAGGCCGGTGGCATCACCCAGCACATCGGTGCCTACCAGGTCCACACCGAGGTCGACGGCGTCGACCGCCGGATCACCTTCATCGACACCCCCGGTCACGAGGCGTTCACCGCCATGCGTGCCCGTGGTGCGCAGGCCACCGACATCGCGATCCTCGTGGTCGCGGCGGACGACGGCGTCATGCCCCAGACGGTCGAGGCGCTCAACCACGCCAAGGCTGCCGGAGTGCCGGTCGTGGTCGCGGTCAACAAGATCGACAAGCCGGACGCGGACCCGACCAAGGTCCGTGGCCAGCTGACCGAGTACGGCCTCATCCCCGAGGAGTACGGCGGCGACTCGATGTTCGTCGACGTCTCGGCCAAGTCCGGGCTCAACCTGGACAAGCTCCTGGAGGCGGTCGTGCTGACCGCCGACGCGTCCCTGGACCTGCGGGCCAACCCCACCCAGGACGCCCAGGGCCTCGTGGTCGAGGCGCACCTGGACCGCGGTCGCGGCCCGGTCGCCACGGTGCTGGTCCAGCGCGGCACCCTGCGGGTCGGCGACTCGATCGTGGCCGGTCCGGCACACGGCCGGGTCCGGGCCATGCTCGACGAGTTCGGCAACGAGATCACCGAGGCAGACCCGGCACGTCCGGCGATGGTCCTCGGCCTCAGTGCCGTGCCGGGTGCGGGTCAGAACTTCATCGTGGTCGACGACGACCGCATGGCCCGCCAGATCGCCGAGAAGCGCGAGGCGCGCGAGCGTGCGGCCATGCAGGCCAAGCGTCGCGTCCGTCGTACCCTCGAGGACTTCATGGCCTCCATGGAGAAGGGCGAGAGCCAGGAGCTCAACCTCATCCTCAAGGGTGACGTGTCCGGCTCGGTCGAGGCCCTCGAGGACTCGCTGGCCCAGATCGACGTCGGCGACGAGGTCACCCTGCGGGTCATCGACCGCGGTGTCGGTGCGATCACCGAGACCAACGTCGACCTGGCCGCTGCGTCCGACGCCATCATCATCGGCTTCAACGTCCGGCCCCAGGGCAAGGCGGCTCAGATGGCCGACAAGGAAGGTGTCGAGATTCGCTACTACTCGGTCATCTACCAGGCGATCGAGGAGATCGAGGCGGCGCTCAAGGGCCTGCTCAAGCCGGAGTACGAAGAGGCCGTCCTGGGTCAGGCGGAGATCCGCGAGATCTTCCGCTCCTCCAAGGCGGGCAACATCGCCGGCTGCATGGTCACCTCGGGGACCGTCCGCCGCAACGCCAAGGTGCGCATCCTGCGCGACGGCAAGACCGTGGCTGACAACCTCGACCTGGCCTCGCTCAAGCGGGAGAAGGACGACGCCTCCGAGGTCCGCGAGGGCTTCGAGTGTGGTCTGGTGCTCAAGAACTTCCAGGACATCAAGATCGGCGATGTCGTGGAGTCCTTCGAGATGCGCGAGATCCCGCGCTCCTGAAAGTAACCCCCGTCGAGTCGGCGCCGGCCGCAAGGCTGGCGCCGACTCGGCATTTTCACGAAGGTAGGAACATGGGCAACGCACGGTCGCGCAAGATCGCCGACAGGATCCAGGTCATCGTGGCCGAGATGCTGGAGCGTCGGATCAAGGACCCCAGGCTCGGGTTCGTCACGGTGACCGAGGTTCGCGTCACCGGCGACAACCAGCACGCCACGATCTTCTACACCGTGCTCGGTGAGGAGACCGAGGCTGAGGCGTCGGCGGCTGCGCTCGAGTCGGCCAAGGGGCTGCTCCGCTCGGAGGTGGCCAAGCAGCTCGGCATGAGGCTCTCCCCGACGCTGGAGTTCGTCCGCGACGCCCTGCCGGAGACCGCCCGCCACCTCGACGAGGTGCTGGCGGCGGCTCGGGCCAGCGACGAGGCGGTGGCGGCACAGCGTGCCGGCGCCACGTACGCCAGCGAGGAGGACCCGTACCGCAAGCCCCGCGAGGCGGCCGAGGAGCCCGACAGCTCCGAGGCTGGGCCCGAGGTCGGGGACGACGAGGACGACGAGCGGGAGTGAGTGTGGAGCCCGGGCTCGTCGTCGTCGACAAGCCCGCCGGGATCACCTCGCACGGAGTGGTGGCCCGGGTACGTCGTCTGGCCGGCACCCGCAAGGTCGGCCACGCCGGCACCCTGGACCCGATGGCGACCGGGGTGCTCGTGCTCGGGGTGGACCGCGCCACGCGGCTGCTGGGGCACCTCATGCTGACGGAGAAGGCCTACGACGCCACCGTGGTGCTGGGAGTGGCCACCGACACCGACGACGCCGAGGGCGAGCCCACGGCTCGCACGGACGCCTCGGGGGTGGACCCGGCAGCGGTGCGCACGGCGCTGGCGGCGTTCGTCGGGGACATCGAGCAGGTGCCCACCTCGGTCTCGGCGATCAAGGTCGACGGCAAGCGCGCCTACCAACGCGTGCGCGAAGGCGAGGACGTGGTGCTCCCGGCCCGACCCGTCACGGTCCACGAGATCACCGTGGCGAGGATCGAGACGGTGGGGGAGACCGTCGAGGTGGACATCAGGGTGCGCTGCTCCAGCGGCACGTACATCCGGGCCATCGCCCGCGACCTGGGCGCGGCGCTGGGCGTCGGCGGTCACCTGGGTGCCCTGCGGCGCACCGCGGTGGGGAGCTTCGACCTGAGCACCGCCCGCACGCTGGAGGAGCTGGAGGAGCACTTCGCCGTGCTCCCCATCGCGGAGGCCGCCCGGCGCAGCTTCGCCTGCCGGGAGCTCGACGAAGACCAGGCCGCCTCGGCTCGGGTGGGTCGGGCGCTCGCCCTCGGCCTGGACGCGCTGACCGCGCTCTTCGCCCCCGACGGGCAGTTCCTGGCGCTGTACGAACCCACCTCGGACGGCGCACGACCGGTCGCCGTCTTCGTGTGACCAGGCCGTGTGGCAGGCTGATTACGTGCAGATCTGGCGTTCGCTGACCGAGGTGCCCGCGGACGCGGGCCCGACGGTCGTCACCATCGGCAACTTCGACGGGGTCCACCTGGGACACCAGCACGTGCTGCGACGCGCCCGGGAGGTCGCCGACGACCTGGGTGTGGCGCGGGTGGTGGTGGTGACCTTCGACCCTCACCCCATCGCGGTGCTGCGGCCCGAGCACGCCCCGCCGATCATGACCTCGATCCAGACCCGGGTGCGTCTGCTCGGGGACGCCGGCGTCGACGACGTGCTCGTCATCCCGTTCGACCGGGACATCGCGGGCTGGAGCCCGGAGGAGTTCATCGACCGCGTCCTGGTCGAGGCGCTCGGTGCCCGGGCGGTGGTGGTGGGCGCGAACTTCCGCTTCGGCAAGCGTGCGGCCGGTGACCTCGCCCTGCTGCGCGAGGTCGGGGCGGTCCGCGGCTTCGCCGTCGAGGGCGTCGCCCTGGACGGGGGCCCCCAGGTCTGGTCCTCCACCTACGTGCGCAACTGCCTGGCCGCCGGCGACGTGGCGGGGGCCGCGGAGGCGCTGGGACGTCCGTTCACCGTCCGCGGCGTCGTGGTGCAGGGGGACCAGCGCGGTCGGGGACTCGGCTTCCCCACCGCCAACGTGCCCACCGCCGCCATGGCCGCGGCTCCCAGCGACGGCGTGTACGCCGGGTGGCTCACCAGGCTCGACACCGGCGCGCGCTACCCGGCAGCGATCTCCGTGGGGACCAACCCCACGTTCGAGGGGGAGCGCGAGCGTCGCGTGGAGTCCTACGTGCTGGACCGCGACGACCTGGAGCTCTACGGCGTGGAGGTCGAGGTCTCCTTCGTCGAGCGGTTGCGCGGGATGGTGCGGTTCGAGGGGGTCGACTCCCTCATCGAGACGATGCACGACGACGTACGCCGGACCAGGCTCGCCCTCGGCTGATCCGGCCCGAGCGCCGACTCACTCGCTGGTGACGGTGACGACCACCCCGCTCAGCCCGGCGTTGCCGGAGACGTCGAGGATCTCGGTGTCGGTGAGGTCGTTGATCGAGACGCCCTCGACGCTCGCGGCGCGGTGCATGCGGCTGCCCGGGCGACCGTGCCCGTAGCCGTGGGGCAGTGACACGACGCCCTGCATGATGTCCTCGCTCGCCTGGACCTCGACCACGACGCTGCCCACCCGAGAGGCCACGCGTACCCGGCTGCCGTCGGGGATGCCCCGGGCTGCCAGGTCGTGCGGATGCATCAGCAGCTGATGCCGGGGGCGGCCCCGGGTGAGTCGCTCGGCGTTGTGCATCCAGGAGTTGTTGTCCCGCTGGTGACGGCGCCCGATGAGCTGCAGCGAGCCTGCCGCTGGGGCCACGGCGGCGTCCAGGCGAGACAGGTCGTCGAGCACGAGGTCGGGGGCGGCGTCGACCCGGCCGTCCCGGGTGTGGAGCCGGTGGGGCAGCTGGCCCTCCCGGAGGGGGCCCAGGTCGATTCCGGACGGAGCGCGTCGCAGCGCCCTCAGGGTGACCTTGGAGGAGCCGGTCCGCAGCAGCAGGGCGACCGTCCGGGTGGGGGAGACCGCGAGCCGCGCACGGGTGACGAGGCGCTTGCGGACCGACGACCTCCGCTCCAGCCGCTGCCCGAGACGGCGTACCAGTCCGGCGTAGATCTGCCAGTCGTGACGCTGGTCGGCGCTCTTGGCGAAGACCGCGGGGGAGAAGCGCGCGGTGTTCCGGACCGCGAGAGCGTTGAAGACCAGGTCGTAGTGGTCTCGCTCCAGGTGCGAGGTGGGCGGCAGGATCACGTCGGCGTGCCGCGTGGTCTCGTTGATGTAGAAGTCGACGGCCGCCATGAACTCCAGCCCGCCGAGAGCCCGGTCGAGCCGGGCGCCGTCGGGAGTGGAGAGCACCGGGTTGCCACTCATGGTGAGCAGGGCGCGGACCTGTCCGCGCCCCGGGGTCTCGATCTCCTCGCTCAGCGCCGCCACGGGCAGCTCTCCGTGGGTCTCGGGGAGCCCGCGGACCCGGCTGTGCCAGAGGCCGCGATGCCCCCGGCCGACGAGCCCTCGGCCGACCACGTCGATGGCGGGCGTGGTGAACATCGCGCCGCCGACGCGGTCGGTGTTGCCGGTGAGCAGGTTGAGCAGCTGCACGCCCCACTGGGCCAGTGTGCCGAACTCGGTGGTGGAGACTCCGATGCGGCCGTGCACCACGGCCCGCTCCGCGGTGGCGAGCTCCCGGGCCAGGGCCCTGATCCGGTCCGCGGGTATGCCGCTGGCGCGCTCGGCCCGTTCCGGCGTCCGGTCGGCAAGAGCGGCCGCCACCCGGTCCAGCCCGTCGACGTACGCCCCGGGGCGGGCCAGGTCCTCGGTGATCAGCACCCGCGCCATGGCCAGCAGCACGTGGACGTCGGTGCCGGGGCGGATGAACAGGTGCTCGTGCGCGACGCGCGCTGTCTCGGTCCGTCGGGGGTCCACCACCACCATCCGGCCGCCCCGTGCCTTGAGCTCGCGCAGGCGCGCTGGGAAGTCCGGGACGGTCATCAGGGAGCCGTTGGAGGCCATCGGGTTGTAGCCGAAGGCCAGGAAGAGGTCGGTGCGGTCCAGGTCCGGCACCGGGAGGAGGAGCTGGTGGCCGTACATCAGGTGGGCCAGCAGCTGATGGGGGAGCTGGTCGACCGAGGTGGCACTGAACCGGTTGCGGGTGGGGATCGCCTTGGCCAGGGCCGCGCCGTGGGTCATCGAGCCCAAGCTGTGCACGTTGGGGTTGCCGAGGTACACCCCGACGGCGTCCGCGCCGTGCTCGTTCACGATGCCCGAGAGGCGATCGGCGGTGAGGTCGAGGGCCTCGTCCCAGCCGATCTCCTCCCAGGTGGGGTCCTCGACCGGGCCCCGACGGCGCACGGGCGCGCGCAGCCGGTCCGGGTCGACGAGCACGTCGGCGATCGCCACGCCCTTGGGACAGACGTGACCGCGCGACAGCGGATCGTCGGGGTCGCCGCGAACGGCTGTCACTGCACCATCGGTGAGCTCGAGCCGTAGCCCGCAGATGGCCTCGCACAGGTTGCAGGTCGTGGTGCGAGTGATGGTCGTCACACGCCGCATCCTGCCATTTGCACCCACTGGGCACGAGGCCCGAACCAAACCTGCTCAATGTTGTGGAAACGCGCCACTCGGATGCGACGCATATGGAAGCGTCCGCGGTGCCTCGGACCTACACGCCGGGTGAGACCAAGCAGTCTCACCGAACCAGGAAGATGGAGACTGCTGTGCCGCGACGACCTCCTGTGAAACCGGCCAGCAGGGTGGTGCTCAGCAGGTTCGTCGGCACCTCGCGGGCATCTTCAGTGCTCGTCGCGGTCATCGTCTGCTCCACGTTCGCCCGGTTGTACCTCGCAGCGAAATCGGGGGGCTCCAGCGACGTCGCGTACTGGTCGGAGTTCGCACAAGGGGTCCGGGAGCATGGTCCCATCGGCATCTACGGCCACGAGTTCGACATCCAGTACAACCACGCGCCCCTGGCGGGTTGGTTCCTGAAGTTGGTCAACGCGGGGATCGACGTAGGGCTTCCGTTCGCGTACCTGATCCGTGTCCCCTCCTCGCTCATGGATGGTGTGACGTGCTGGTTGATCTACCGGCTGCTCTCGGAACACCTCAGTACCAGGGAGGCGTGGGCGGCCACCGCCGCAGTTGCCTGGAGTCCGGTGCTGATCGTCATCTCGGGATTCCACGGCAACACCGACACGGTCTTCGTTGCGCTCGTGCTTGTCTCCTACTACCTCCTCACCCGTCGCTCGCGGCCGTTCGTCGCGGGTGTGTGCATCGCACTGGCCATCAGCTTGAAGCTGGTGCCGGTGGTGGCGCTCCCGTGGTTGTTGTATCTCGCGTGGCGCGCCGGCTGGGCCGCATGGGGGCGCTTCGTGCTGGGCGGGATGCTGGTGGTGGTCGTCCTGTGGTTGCCGGTCATCGTCCTGGCTTGGCCCGAGTTCCGGGACAACGTCTTGGGCTACCAGGGCATGCCATTCGGGCAATGGGGGGTGGCAGAGCTGCTGCAGGGAGCTGGCTATCCCGGCGGGGACGCCTGGCTGGCGGCACACGCGACGTGGGCGGCGTTCGTCGCGGCAGCCCTTCCATTCTCGACGTTGCTGTCACGGCGACGTCGTCAGGACACGGTCGGCATCGCCCTCGCCCTGGTGTCGATGCTCCTGCTCACGCCAGCCTTCGGCATGCAGTACCTGGCGTGGGGCGTGGCCGCCGCCTACCTGGTCTCCCTTCGCGGTGGTTGGTTGTTCAACGTGGCCGCGAGCGTGTTCGTGCTGCAGGTCTACGGCAGCTGGAGTGGCGGCGGCGGGCCCTGGGTGTGGGAAGTCGCAGTGGCCGAGCCGTTGCATGACGGGCAGCTCCCGCTGATGGCGTTGACCTGGGCGTGCCTCCTCGTCGTGTGGATCGACGGGCTCGTCCCGGCGTCATGGGAGCGCCGAAGGAATGGAACGCTGGGAAGTGGGTATACCTGCGTCGGGCCTCGCATTCGAGGCACCACACTTGACATGGACGGAGACCGCAGATGGGCTACGGAGGCGCAGTCGGACTGATCGTGGTGGGGCTCATCCTGTCCCTGGCGGTCAACAAGGAGCAGGTGGGCCCGGTCAACCTCGGCACCATCGGGTGGATCCTCGCGATCGCGGGGGTGGCGCTGCTGGTGCTGAGCATCGCCCAGCAGAACGCGCGTCGCCGCACCAGCACGGTGGCGACCACCACCGACGCCCAGGGGCGACAGGCCACCACCGAGCGTCACATGGAGACCGACCCGCCGGCCCCGCCGGTGGCCTGATCAAGCTGCACCACCGCCAGCGGGCTCTCGATTGGGAGCCCGCTGTCGTGCGCTGTTAATCTGGTCCGGTGTCCCCGTGTCATGCGGGGCCACGTGCCGTCCAACGGCCGCGGATCCAGAGTGCCCGGGTGAACAGGCCCCGGCGCGCCGCGCAACGAGTGAGCCCCAGGTGGGCCGGAAGGAGCCTTCGCATGTCAATCGGTACCGACGCGGAGACCAAGAAGAAGATCATCGCTGAGTACGGCACCACCGAGGGCGACACCGGTTCGCCCGAGGTGCAGATCGCACTGCTCAGCCACCGCATCTCGCACCTCACCGAGCACCTCAAGCAGCACAAGCACGACCACCACAGCCGTCGTGGTCTGCTGCTGCTCGTCGGCCAGCGCCGTCGCCTGCTGAACTACCTGCAGAAGACCGAGATCGAGCGCTACCGCTCGATCGTCGAGCGCCTCGGCCTGCGACGCTGATGTGACGGAGGGTCCACCCGTGCGGGTGGGCCCTCCCACCATTTTTCGCTAACATTTCAACCGTGGGCTTCGGCCCGCACGCACAACTGAACACCAAACCCATCAGGAGCGACCCGCCGATCCGGCTCGGTCCTCGGTAGTGGCCCTCAGGAGAGAGCTCGCGAGAGCGAGACGTTCTTGGCCTGCGAGCCTCGATCGGAGACCGGCCCACCCCCGTTGGGGGCAGGTCAACCGCGGGTTCGCTCCGCGAAGAGAAAGGGACCACATACTCCGTGGAACCCATCATTTCTGCAGTCGAGACCGTTCTCGACAACGGCAAGTTCGGCAAGCGCACCGTCAAGTTCGAGACGGGCCTCCTGGCGCGGCAGGCCGCCGGCTCGGTGACCGCCTACCTGGACGACGAGACCATGCTGCTCTCGGCCACCACGGCCTCCAAGCAGCCGAAGGACCACTTCGACTTCTTCCCCTCACGATCGACGTCGAGGAGCGGATGTACGCCGTGGGCCAGATCCCCGGCTCGTTCTTCCGCAGCGAGGGTCGTCCGGGTGAGGACGCCATCCTCACCTGCCGCCTGATCGACCGGCCGCTGCGCCCGACCTTCAAGAAGGGTCTGCGCAACGAGGTCCAGGTCGTCATCACCGTGCTGGCGCTCGACCCCGAAATGCCCTACGACGTGCTGGCGATCAACGCCGCGTCCCTCTCCACCCAGCTCTCCGGCCTGCCGTTCTCCGGCCCGGTCGGCGGCGTGCGCGTCGCGCTGATCGAGGGCCAGTGGGTGGCCTTCCCGAGCCACAGCCAGCTCGAGAGCGCTGTCTTCGACATGGTCGTGGCCGGTCGGGTCACCGACACCGGCGACGTCGCCATCATGATGGTCGAGGCCGAGGCCACCGAGGAGGTCCTCTCCCTGGTCTCCGGCGGCGCGCAGGCGCCGACCGAGGAGGTCGTCGCCGAGGGCCTCGACGCGGCCAAGCCGTTCATCAAGCAGCTGTGCGAGGCCCAGGCCGAGCTCGCCAAGGAAGCCGCCAAGCCGGTTCAGGACTTCCCGGTCTTCCTCGACTACGAGGACGACGTGTACGCCGCCGTCGAGGCCGCGGTGAAGAACGAGACCTCCGAGGCGCTCGTCATCGCGGGCAAGCAGGAGCGCGAGGAGCGCCTGGACGCGATCAAGGCATCCCTGCTCGAGAAGGTCGCTGGCGACTTCGAGGGCCGCGAGAAGGAGATCGGCGCTGCCTTCCGTTCGCTGAGCAAGTCGCTCATGCGCGAGCGGGTGCTGCGCGACAAGGTGCGGATGGACGGACGCGGCCTGGCCGACATCCGTCCGCTGCACGCCGAGGTCGGCCTGATCCCTCGCGTCCACGGCTCGTCGCTGTTCGAGCGCGGAGAGACCCAGATCATGGGTGTCACCACTCTCGACATGCTCAAGATGGAGCAGCAGCTGGACACGCTCTCCCCGGAGAAGCACCGCCGCTACATGCACAAGTACGTCTTCCCGCCGTTCTCCACCGGTGAGACCGGCCGGGTCGGCTCCCCGAAGCGTCGAGAGGTCGGGCACGGCGCCCTGGCGCGCCGGGCACTGCTGCCGGTGCTGCCCAGCCGCGAGGAGTTCCCCTACGCGATCCGCCAGCTCTCCGAGGCCATGGGTTCCAACGGCTCCACCTCGATGGGCTCGGTCTGCGCCTCGACCCTGTCGCTGCTGCAGGCCGGAGTGCCGCTGAAGGCCTCCGTCGCCGGCATCGCGATGGGCCTCATCTCCGGAGAGGTCGACGGCAAGACCGAGTACGTCGCGCTGACCGACATCCTCGGAGCCGAGGACGCCATGGGCGACATGGACTTCAAGGTCGCCGGCACCCGTGAGTTCGTCACGGCGCTGCAGCTCGACACCAAGCTCGACGGCATCCCCGCCGAGGTGCTCGGCGCGGCGCTGAAGCAGGCGCGCGACGCCCGTCACGCGATCCTGGACGTCATGGCCGAGGCCATCGATGCTCCGGAGGAGATGTCGATCCACGCGCCCAGGATCATCACGGTCCGGGTGCCGGTCGACAAGATCGGCGAGGTCATCGGCCCGAAGGGCAAGGTGATCAACCAGATCCAGGACGACACCGGCGCGACGCTCTCCATCGAGGACGACGGCACGGTCTACATCGGTGCGACGAGCGGCGCTGCTGCCGAGGCTGCCAAGGCCGCGGTCAACGCCATCGCCAACCCGACGATGCCGGAGATCGGTGAGCGCTACCTGGGGACGGTCGTGAAGACGACCAACTTCGGTGCGTTCGTCTCGCTCATGCCCGGCAAGGACGGCCTGCTGCACATCAGCAAGCTGCGCGGCCTGGCTGGCGGCAAGCGCGTCGACAACGTCGAGGACATCCTATCGGTGGGCCAGAAGGTCCAGGTGCAGATCGCCGAGATCGACGACCGCGGCAAGCTCTCGCTGGTCCCCGTGGTCGAGGACGAGGCTGCTGGTTCGGACGCCGACGCCCCCGAGGGGTCCGACTCCGAGTGACGTCTCGAAGTCAGAGGACGACCGGCCAGCAGAATTCTGCTGGCCGGTCGGCCTTTACCCCTGCTGCACCGACGCAGCCGGTCGGGTCGACCCGCACGTTGCAGACCGTCAAGGACGAGGACGGGCAGGTCACCTCCCGGGTGCGTCGTACCCTGCTCCCCGGTGGCCTGCGCGTGGTCACCGAGCAGATGGCAGGCGTGCGCTCGGCGAGCGTCGGCGTCTGGGTGGCGGTGGGCTCCCGGGACGAGTCGCCCACCCTGCACGGCTGCTCGCACTTCCTCGAGCACCTGCTCTTCAAGGGCACGCGCGAGCGTTCCGCGCTGGACATCTCGGTGGCACTCGACGCGGTGGGGGGCGAGTGCAACGCCTTCACCGCCAAGGAGTACACCTGCTTCCACGCGCGGGTGCTGGACGAGGACCTGCCGTTGGCCGTGGACGTCATCGGCGACATGATCACCAGCTCCACCCTCGCCGAGGACGACGTCGAGGCCGAGCGTGAGGTGATCCTGGACGAGATCGCGATGCACGACGACGACCCCGACGACGCGGTGCACAACCTGTTCGCCCAGCAGGCGTGGGGCGACTCTCCGCTGGGCCGCCCGATCGCGGGCACCCAGGCCTCCATCACCGCCCTGACCCGGGCCCAGGTGCTGCGCTTCTACAAGCGTCACTACCGTCCGGCCAACATGGTCGTGACGGTCGCGGGCAACGTGGACCACGCGTCGGCGGTCCGCACGGTGCGGCGGGCCTTCGGGCGCAACAACTTCCTGGTGGGGGACGAGCCTCCGGTGCGGCCCCGTGTCGGGACCGAGGCACGGCGGGTGTCGGCGGGGGAGTCGCACGTACGGCGCCCCTTCGAGCAGGTCAACCTGGTGCTGGGGGTCAGGGGGATCACCCGCAACGATCCGCGTCGGTTCGTGCTGGGAGTGCTCAACACCGCCCTGGGCGGCAGCACCTCCTCGCGGCTCTTCCAGGAGGTGCGCGAGCACAAGGGGCTGGCCTACTCGGTGTACTCCTTCGCCAGCCACCACGACGACGCGGGGGTCGTCGGCGTCGCGGTCGGGTGCCTGCCCGCGAAGGTGGACGACGTGCTGGAGACCGTGCGGGGCGAGCTCGCCAAGGTGGCGGCAGAGGGGATCACCGAGGAGGAGCTGGTACGCGGCAAGGGGCAGATGCGCGCCGGTCTCGTCCTCGGTCTCGAGGACAGCGGTGCGCGGATGTCCAGGCTCGGGAAGGCGGAGCTGGTCTACGACGAGCTCCTCAGCATCGACGAGATCCTGGCCCGGATCGATGCCGTGACGCTGACCGAGGTCAAGGACCTTGCCGCCGAGCTCTTCACCCAGCCGGAGCTGCTGGCGGTCGTCGGTCCCTGACCGACTAGGTGAGCAGCAACACGCCTGCGCACGACGCCGCCCAGAGGACGCTGACGAAGGTACCGATCAGGAACCTCTCGGCGATACCCGGCCGCTCCTGGTGACGGAGCTCCGGGTATCGCCCCAGGCCCTTGAGCGCCAAGGTGATGGCGATCCCCTCCGGCCAGCCGGCGGCGATCGAGACGAAGATGGCCGCCCGCTCCAGGGCGCCGATCCAGGCCCCACCGCGCAGCACCTCCGCGGCACGGCGTACCGAACCGGTTTCGTCGGGGCCGCGGCCGTCGACCAGGCTGAACACGGCCGTGGTCACCGGGCCCCCGCCGGCGACGGCGAGCGCCCCGGTGAGCACCACCAGGGCGACGCTCCAGCGTGCGCTCGGGGCCTCCCCGGTCCACAGCGCGGCGAGCAGGGCCGCGGTCGCGAGGAGGACGAGCGTGAGCGCCGCCACCAGCCGGCGTCGGCGCACCCGCCAGCCCAGGGCCGAGAGCGCCAGCGCGGCGCTCAGGAGCCCCGCGACAGTGGCGGTCGCGGCGCTCACGCGTCGCCTCCCGCGAGCCACTGCCCGGCCCACGCGGCGACCAGCTCGCGGGCCCGGCGACCTTCGACCAGTCCTGCGGCGGCAGCGCGCTGGCTGACGGCCGACTGGCTGATCCCGAGCCGTTCCCCCGCGCCCTCGTAGGAGAGGCCCTGGTCGACGAGGTCGACCACCTGCCACCCCTTCTCGGTACGGCGGTCGAGCACCGCGGCCCACAGCCACAGGGTCGACTCGAGGTGACGGGAGACGACGTCGGCACCGGCCACCCGCAGGTGCCACGGGGCGGTGCGGGCCGTGGTGACGGCCTCGCGGGCCGCCACGAACGCCGGGCCACGGCCTTCCCGGGTCGAGGTCGGCAGGGGCGTCTCGACCTGGCCGAGCCCCAGTCCGACGTGCCAGCGGCCGTCGCGCATCAGGTCCTCCAGCACCGGTGCCAGCGACTCGGGGGCGGTCAGGACGCCCTGGATCTCGTCCCCCGCGGTGCGTTGGAAGGCGCGGAAGCTGGGCCGGCGCGCCAACCTGGCCAGCACGTCGGGCACGGCATCGGCCGAGGACCTGCTGGAGCGCTGGTCCGCGGTGAGCACGATGGCCCGCATGACGACCTCCTCAGAAGGAAAGTATCTGATGAGGTGTCATTATTAGGTGTAAACCTAATATGAGCAAGGCATGAGGCTCTGGCCTAACGACGGCCGATCACGCCGATCACCGGCGGAGCCTTCTGCTCGATGATCGAGACGCGGAACCCGCCGGCGGCCAGTGCCCGGGAGGCCCGCTCCGCGATGGTGGGGACGAGCTCGGGCCGGTTGGCGTCGTAGAACAGGAACACCGCGCCGCCGGGGACCACCCGCTCGTGGAGCAGGGCGATCTCGTCGGGGCAGTCGCGCACCCAGAAGAGGTTGACGTTGAAGGCGAAGACCTTGTTGAGGCGCTTGACCGGAACCCTCAACGTGGCCAGGTCGATCTGGCGGACCGTGAGCCGACCCGACTCCACGTGCTTGGCATTGCGCCGCTTGGTGCGGTCCACGCCAGACTCCGAGCGGTCGATGGCGAAGAGCTTTCCGGACTCGAGCTTGCCGCAGATCAGCTCGGCGCCGGCCCCTGGGCCGCACCCGATCTCCAGGACCTGGTCGCTGGGCTGGACGTCCATCATGTCCACCGCCCAGCGAAGCCGCGGCGGAATCGTCTGCAGAGCCATGGTGGACAGCCTGCCACTAGGCGGTCCGGGAGTCAGCCACCGGCACCCGTTCCAGCGTCGCGCGGCTAGATTGTGAGCCGTGAGCAACGACGTCGAACCACTCCGTGTCGCAGTCCTGGGAGCCAGGGGCAAGGTCGGGAGGGAGGTGTGCCGTGCCGTCGAGCAGGCCACCGACATGAGCCTGGTGGCCTCCATCGACGCCGACGACCCGATCGAGGAGCTGGTCCGGACCGGCGCGCAGGCCGTCGTGGACTTCACCCACCCCGACGTGGTGATGGAGAACCTCAGGTTCTGCGTCGAGCACGGCATCCATGCCGTGGTCGGGACCACCGGCTTCGACGACGACAGGCTGGGCACGCTGCGAGGCTGGCTCGCGGACTCCCCGGACACCGGAGTCCTCATCGCCCCCAACTTCTCCATCGGCGCGATCCTGATGATGCGATTCTCGGCGCTCGCAGCCCCGTTCTTCGACTCCGTGGAGATCATCGAGCTCCACCACCCCGACAAGGCCGACGCGCCCTCGGGCACGGCACGGCGTACCGCGGAGCTGATCGCCGCCTCGCGCCGGGCCGCCGGGTCCGACCCCATGCCCGACGCCACCTCGACGGCCCTGCCGGGTGCGCGCGGCGCCGAGGTCGACGGGGTTCCGGTGCACGCACTACGCATCCGAGGGCTGGTCGCCCACCAGGAGGTGGTGCTGGGACAGCTGGGGGAGACGCTCACCATCCGGCACGACTCCCTGGACCGCGCCTCCTTCACCCCCGGTGTGCTCGTGGGCCTGCGGGCGATCGGTGGGCGTCCCGGCCTGACGGTCGGGCTCGAGCACCTCCTGGACCTGCCCAGCCTGGAATAGCCCGCTGGGTCAGACCATGCGGATCAGGGCCGCGGTGAGCGCCGCTCCGAACACCACCACGAGGAACGGAGCGCGCAGCACCAGGGCGAGGACCGCGAAGGCCAGCCCGCCGGTCCGCGCGTCCAGGACCAGCGTGGAGTCCGACGCGGCCACCTGCACCGCCACCAGGGCGGAGAGCAGGGCCACGGGGATCAGGTCGGCGACCCGCCGTACCGCGGGCCGCTCGAGCACCGCCGCCGGCACCGAGAGGCCCGCAAGCTTCAGCAGGTAGCAGCCGAGGCTGGCCACCAGCACCGCGGTCCACATCAGTCTGGCCCTTCGCCCGCGGGACGGACCGCATCCGAGGTGGCACCGCCCTCGGTGCCGCGACTCAGCAGTCCGACGAGCAGGGCGACGCCGCCCGCCGCCAGCACCGGGACCCCCGCAGGGGTCACGGGCACCAGGCCCAGCGCCACCGCGGCCGCCAGGAGTGCCACCACCTGGTGGCGACGCGCGGCGAGGCGTGGCCACAGCAGCGCCAGGAAGGCCGCTCCCACGGCTGCGTCCAGCCCGTAGCGCCGCGGGTCGCCCAGTGCGTTGCCGGCGACCGCCCCCACCAGGGTGGCCAGGTTCCACAGCACCAGCACCGAGACGCCGGTGGTCCAGAAGCCCAGTCGCGCCGCCTCCCGGGACGACCGGGTCACCGACATCGCGCTGGACTCGTCGATCACCACGTGGGCGGCGGCGAAGCGGGTCGCGGGCCCGAGCTGGAGCAGCGGGGCCAGCCGCAGCCCGTACAGCGTGTTGCGGGTGCCCAGGAGCAGGGCGGTGAGCGCGCCGGACCAGCCGGAGGCGCCCGCGGCCACGACCCCGACCAGGGCGAACTGCGACGCCCCGGTGAACATCAGCAGCGACAGCGCCACGGTCTGGGCCACGCTCAGCCCGCTGGAGACCGAGATGGCCCCGAACGAGACGCCGTACAGGCCGGTGGCGGCTCCCACGGCCAGCGAGTCACGCACGATCCCGCGCCGCTCGGCGTCCGGGAGTCCGGGCTCCGGACCGGGCGCCGGGACCGGCTCGGAGCCCATCAGCCGATGGCGGTGTGCAGGCGGACCTGCTTGAGACCGGAGGTCTCGGCGCCGTCGAGGGCGAGCTCGCGGTGCGCGCCGTCGGGGGCCCAGCCGGCCTCGACGAGGAAGGTCCGCAGCGCGTCGTCCCGTGCCGATACCCACGTCACCGCACGGGTGAACCGGTCGGCCACCAGGGTGTCGACCGCGGCCTGCAGCAGCCGCGACCCGTGGCCCTTGCGTCGTTCCTCCGGGTGCAGGGTGATCTCGGCGATCTCGCCGTCGGCGATGGGGTCACAGTCGGGGTCGCCCGCGGGGGAGGTGAGGGCGAAGCCGACGACGCGGTTGCGCTCGAGCGCGACCAGGACCCGGTTGCGCGCGTCGGCGGGACGGCTCAGCGCCTGGCGCCACACCGGCGCGAGCGCCTCGGCGTCCTGGGGGAGCGCGTCGGGCGGCACGAGACCGTCGTACAGGGCGGGCCAGGCGACGACCTGCAGCGCGGCGATGGCGGTGGCGTCGTCGGCCCAGGCGATCCGGACGGAGACGTCTGCGGTGGGGCTGTTCATGGGGCCATCCTGCCTTGTCCTGTCCATTACAGAGACACGTTTGAGTTGCACGGGAGTGTTATACCGGTGCTAATGTCGTGATGTGGATCACAGGCAGGCGGCCATCCGGGTCTCGGACGACGAGTTCGACCGGCTGCTGGCCGAGGACGGGCGGATCGAGCCGCGGGACGCGATGCCGCAGGGCTACCGCGACACCCTGGTGCGCCAGATCGCCCAGCACGCCCACTCCGAGATCATCGGCATGCAGCCCGAGGCCAACTGGATCAGCCGGGCCCCCAGCCTGCGCCGCAAGGCGGTGCTCATCGCGAAGGTGCAGGACGAGGCCGGACACGGTCTCTACCTCTACGCCGCGGCCGAGACGCTCGGGGTCTCCCGCGAGGAACTGCTCGACAAGCTGCACCGGGGTCAGCAGAAGTACTCCTCCATCTTCAACTATCCGACCCTGACCTGGGCCGACGTCGGAGCCATCGGCTGGTTGGTCGATGGTGCCGCCATCGTCAACCAGGTGCCGCTGTGCCGCTGCTCCTACGGCCCGTATGCCCGCGCCATGGTCCGCGTCTGCAAGGAGGAGTCCTTCCACCAGCGGCAGGGCTTCGAGATCCTGCACACCCTCACTCGGGGCACCCCGGCCCAGCGCGACATGGCCCAGGACGCCGTGGACCGCTACTGGCGTCCCAGCCTGATGATGTTCGGACCGCCCGACGACGCCTCGCAGCACTCTGCCCAGTCGGCGGCGTGGGGGATCAAGCGCTTCTCCAACGACGAGCTGCGCCAGCGCTTCGTCGACATGACCGTCCCGCAGGCGCAGGCGCTGGGGCTCACGCTGCCCGACCAGGAGCTGAGGTGGAACGAGGAGCGGGGGCACTTCGACTTCTCACCCGTCGACTTCACCGAGCTCCGCGAGGTGATCGCCGGGCGGGGACCCTGCAACGCGCAGCGCCTGGAGCACCGGGTGCGCGCCCAGGAGGACGGCGCCTGGGTGCGGGACGGGGCCGCGGCGTACGCGGCGAAGCAGGCGGCGCGGGCTCCCGGTGCAGCATGAGCGCCTGGACCGAGCCGCTGTGGGAGGTCTTCGTGCGCTCCCGGCGCGGGTTGTCCCACGTGCATGCCGGGTCCCTGCACGCCCCGGACGCCGAGATGGCGCTGCGCAACGCCCGTGATGTCTACACCCGTCGCCAGGAGGGGGTCTCGGTCTGGGTGGTCCCGTCCGCGGCCATCACCGCGAGCAGCCCGCAGGAGAAGGACTCCTTCTTCGACCCCGCCGCGGACAAGGTCTACCGGCACCCGACCTTCTACGACGTGCCGGAGGGGGTCGAGCACCTGTGAACGCAGCGTTGGCGCGCTACGTGCTGGCCCTGGCTGATGACGCGCTGGTCTCCAGCCAGCGCCTGGCCTGGTGGATCAGCCGCGCCCCCCAGCTGGAGGAGGACGTCGCCCTGGCCAACATCGCCCTGGACCAGCTCGGACAGGCACGCTCGCTGCTGTCGTACGCCGCAGAGCTCACCGGCCGAGCCGGGGGAGAGGACGAGCTGGCCTACCTGCGGGAGGAGCGCGAGTTCCGCAACGTCTGCCTGGTGGAGCGTGCTCAGACGGACTTCGGGGTGACGATGGCCCGCCTGCTGTGCCTCTCCACCTGGCAGCACGTGCTCTACGCCGAGCTGGCGCGACAATCCGACGACATGCTCGCCGCCATCGCAGCCAAGGCCGTCAAGGAGGTCGCCTACCACCGGGACCACGCACAGCACTGGGTGGTCCGGCTGGGGGATGGGACCGCGGAGTCCCACCGGCGCATGCAGGCGGCGCTCACGGCCGAGTGGCCCTGGGTGCACGAGCTCTTCGACGACTCCTGGCTGGACCCCGGACTGGCCGCGACAGGGACCGTGCTGGCCCCCTCCACCCTGCGCGAGCAGGCCAGTGCCGAGATCGAGGCCGTGGTCGAGGCGGCGACCCTGACGCTGCCCACGGACCCCGACGCGGTCTCCCGGGGCCGCCACGGCCTGCACACCGAGCAGATGGGCTTCCTGCTCGCCGAGATGCAGCACCTCGCACGCTCCCACCCGGGGGCGACGTGGTGAGCGCCCCCGCCACGGGACGAGGCTCGCGGCCCTGGGCGCTGGCCGCGACGGTGGAGGATCCCGAGCTGCCCGTGGTGACCATCGGGGACTTGGGCATCCTGCGCGACGTCACCGAGGACGACCAGGGGCGGGTCCACGTGCAGATCACCCCGACCTACTCCGGCTGCCCGGCGATGGAGTCCATCCGCGAGGACCTGATCGAGGTGCTGAGCCGCTCCGGCTACCGCAGGGTCTGCGTGGAGCTCGTGCTGGCGCCCGCCTGGACCACCGACTGGATGACCGACGCGGGGCGCCGCAAGCTCGCCGAGCACGGCATAGCCCCGCCGGCCCCGCGGGGACCGGTCCTGGTCCCGGTGTCGGTGCGCTGCCCGCTCTGCGGGAGCCTGGAGACCCGGGAGTCCAGCCGCTTCGGGTCGACGGCGTGCAAGTCCCTGTGGGTGTGCCTCTCCTGCGGCGAGCCGTTCGACCACTTCAAGACTCTGTGATGGCCCTGTGATGGCCCGGTGATGGCCCGTCCCCAGGCGAGCGTGCACCCGCTGACCGTGGCCCGCGTCGACCCGCTCACCGACGAGGCGGTGGCGATCACCTTCGAGGTTCCCGACGACCTGCCGGGGGACTACGCCTTCGTGGCCGGCCAGCACCTGACGATCCTGGGTCCCGACGACGTGCGCCGCTCCTTCTCGTTGTGCTGCGCGCCGTCCAGCGGCACGCTGCGCATCGGCGTCAAGCGTCTGCCCGGTGGCGTCTTCAGCGACCAGGTGGTCAGCACCCTGCGCCCCGGGGACGTGCTCGAGGTGATGACGCCGGCGGGACGGTTCGTCGCGGAGCCGGACCCGTCGCGCAAGGCGTCGTACGTCGCCATCGCCGCCGGCTCGGGCATCACCCCGGTGCTCTCCATCGTCACCGCCCTGCTGGAGGGGGAGCCCGGCTCCACCGTGACCCTGCTGTGCGCGAACCGGACCGCGGCCTCGGTGATGTTCCTCGACGAGGTGCACGACCTCAAGGACGCCCATCCCACCCGGCTCCAGGTCCTGCACGTGCTCTCCCGGGAGGCCCGGGACGCGACGCTGCTGTCCGGTCGGCTCGATGCGGCCCGGCTCGCGCAGCTCCTGGCGGCGTTCGTCGACTCCGCCGCGGTCGACGACTGGTTCCTGTGCGGCCCGCAGCCGATGATGACCGAGCTGCGCGCCCTGCTGGTGGCCCGGGGGACGGGTCGGGTGCACGTGGAGCTCTTCCATGCCACCGCGCCGAGCGGCGAGCCGGCGCGCGGTGGGAGGCTGGCGCAGGTGGCCACCCCCGACGGCTCGGCCCGCGTGGTGGCCCACCTCGACGGACGCGCCAGCGAGATCGACCTCCGCCCGGACGGGCCCACGGTGCTGGACGCCATGGCGACCGTGCGCGGCGACCTGCCCTTCGCGTGCAAGGGAGGCGTGTGCGGCACCTGCCGCGCCAAGGTGGTCCAGGGGACGGTCGCGATGGACCTCAACTACGCGCTGGAGCCCGACGAGGTGGCAGGCGGCTACGTGCTGACCTGCCAGTCACACCCCACGGCGACCCGCGTGGTCCTGGACTACGACGCCTGACCCGCCGACCGCCAGCAGCAGCCCCACGGCGATGCCGGGCCACCAGCCCGGACGCACGCCGTCGCCCAGCAGGGCCAGCCCCACCAGCGCCGGGACGAACGTCTGGGCGGTGATGAGGGGCGCGGTCGCGGCGGAGACCGCACCGCGCTCCAGGGCCGCGGAGTACAGCCAGAACGCCAGCAGGCCCAGTGCGGGGACCAGGAGCGCGGCCAGCACCATGGGCGCCTGGAGCGGCCACCCCACGCCTCGGACGGCGATGGCGGAGCCGGCGTACCCCAGCCCGGCCAGCCAGCCCAGCATCGCGCCGCTGCCGCTACCCCCCAGGCGGCCCGACAGCACGAGCAGGCACGTGGCCAGTGCCAGGATGCCGGAGAACCACCAGTTGGTGACCACGTCCCCGGGCTGGCCGGACGAGTAGGCCAGCAGCAGCAGGCCTGCGGTGATGGCCGCCACGCCCGCCCAGGCCTGCCGGCCCAGCCCCTCGGAGAGGCGGCGCGAGGCGAGCGCCGTGACCGGGAGCGACAGCGAGATCGTCGCCTGCGCGAGGTAGAGGGGGAGCAGCCAGATGGAGACCGCGTGCAGGACGAAGCCGAGGAGGTAGGCCACGACCACGGCCAGCAGCAGCGGGTCGCGGATCCCCGCATGGACGAAGGCACCGAGGCCGTCGGCGGCCGTGGTGCCCCGCCGTACGGCATGGGCCTGGACCACCGCGGAGACGCCGAAGAGGGCCGCGGCCAGCAGCCCGGCGACCAGCCCCCACGTCATAGCGGATCCGCCGTCGCGATCAGCGGTAGCGCTCGGGCAGCGTCTGGCCGATCTTGACCTGGGTCTTGGGCAGCCGCATGAAGCGGATCTGCAGGGCCCGCATGATGGCGTAGTACGTCGTCCCCTTGGTCGACTCGCCGGGGAAGCGGGCCGCCAGCTCGCGGCGCAGCCTGAAGCGCAGGAAGAAGGCGTCGAGCACGATCAGCATCAGGGCCCCGAACAGCAGGGTGTTGCCCGTGCTGACCAGGTAGGGCTTGCCGGACCAGCCGAGGATCAGGGTCACCAGCATCACCGGCAGCATCAGCTCCATGAAGGAGAAGCGGGCATCCACGAAGTCGCGGACGAAACGGCGCATCGGGCCCCGGTCGCGCGCCGGCAGCTGGCGGTCGTCGCCGGACTTGGTGGCGCCGCGCCCGCCCTGGCCGGACTCGGCGCGGGCCGCGCGCTGGGCAGCTGCCAGCTCCTTGCGGGTGCGAGGCACCTTGGCCTTGGCCCGGGCCGCCGCCTCCGCCTCCTTGCGGGTGGGCGTGGGACGCCCCTTGGCGCCGGGCCTCTCGGGTGCCGCAGCGGTCTGCGGGACCGGCTCCGAGGTGGTGGAGGGGGAGTCGGACTTGCTGCGACGGAACAACGCGGGGCCTTCGGACGAAGCGGCGGGTGAACGCGCAAAGCCTACCTTCTCCGGGCAGGTCGCCTCTTGTCTCGCCCCGCTTGGGGTTTGGTCATAGGGTGAGTTGCACAGCACACGACCAGTACAAGGGAGGGGCCCGCCCCGATGAGTCTCATGAAGCGCATCAGCCTGATCTTCCACTCGAAGGCGAACTCGGCGCTGGACCGGGCCGAGGACCCCCGACAGACGCTCGACTACAGCTACCAGCGCCAGCTCGAGCTCCTCTCCAAGGTACGCCGCGGCGTCGCGGACGTGGCGACGAGCCGCAAGCGCGTGGAGCTCCAGGTCAACCAGCTCGAGCAGCAGGCCAACAAGCTGAGCGCCCAGGCCCAGAAGGCCATCGAGATGGGTCGTGAGGACCTTGCTCGCGAGGCCCTCACCCGCAAGTCCGGGCTCGCGACCCAGATCAACGACCTCAAGACTCAGCACGCCAACCTCCAGGGCGAGGAGGAGAAGCTCACCCTCGCGCAGCAGCGACTGCAGGCCAAGGTCGAGTCGTTCCGCACCCGCAAGGAGACCATCAAGGCCACCTACACCGCGGCGGAGGCCCAGACCCGCATCGGCGAGGCGATGTCCGGCATCGGCGAGGAGATGGGCGACGTCGGCCTGGCCATCCAGCGGGCCGAGGACAAGACCGCCCAGCTGCAGGCCCGGGCGGGCGCCATCGACGAGCTGATCAGCTCCGGCGCCCTCGACGACGTCTCTCAGGTCGGCGGGAGCGACGACATCAGCCGCGAGCTCGACGCGATGAGCTCGCAGTCCGACGTGGAGTCCGAGCTCGCCCGCCTCAAGGCGGGCAAGACCCCCGAGGCCCTCGAGGCCGGCGACATCCTGGCCGAGGAGCCGCGCCGCACCAGCACGGAGGGTCAGTCCTGATGATCGTGCGCATCCTCGGTGAGGGGCAGTTCGACGTGGCCGACGAGTCGCTGGAGCAGCTCAACCAGCTCGACTCCGCCCTGGAGACCGCGATCGAGGCGCTCGACGAGGTCGCCTTCGCCCGGACGCTCGAGGCCCTGCTGGCCGGGGTGCGCGAGCTCGGGGTCCCGCACCAGGCCGACAGCCTCGACGAGTCCGACCTGATCCTGCCCATGGCCGACGCGACCCTGGACGAGGTCAAGGGCATGCTCAGCGACGACGGACTCATCCCCGGCTGACATGGCCCACTCGCGCTTCATCAAGGACAACGGGCTGGTCGCCCGCATGGGCCTGGTCATGTTCCTGCTGGGCGCGCTGCTGGTGGGGCTGGTGGTCGTGCTGATCTACCTGTTCCCGAACTTCGCGGTGCTCATCGCTCTCGGCGGCATCGGCATCGCCTTCTACCAGTGGTGGAGCTCGGACAAGGTGGCGATGCGCGCCATGAGGGCCCGCGAGGTCACCCCGGAGCAGGCGCCCGAGCTGCACGGGATGATCGACCGACTGTGCGCCATGGCGGACATGCCCAAGCCTCGGGTCGGGATCGCCGACCTGGACATCCCCAACGCCTTCGCCACGGGACGCTCACCCCAGCGGTCGGTGGTCTGCGTAACCACCGGGATCCTGGGCAAGCTGAACGCCGAGGAGCTCGAAGGGGTGCTGGCCCACGAGCTCTCCCACGTCGCGCACCGTGACGTGCTGGTCATGACCGTCGCCTCGTCGGCCGGAATCGTGGCGGGCATGATGACCAGGGGCGCCCAGTTCGGCGGCCTGACCCGCAACCGCAGCAACGGCAACAACGGGGGAGCGGCCGCTGCGTTCGCCATCGCCCTGCTCGTCAGCCTGGTCGTCTACGCGGTCAGCTTCCTGCTGATGAGGCTGCTCTCGCGCTATCGCGAGATGGCGGCGGACCGCGCGGGGGCCTACCTGACCATGAACCCGGCGGCCCTCGCCTCGGCGCTGCAGAAGATCACCGGAGAGATGTCGGCGATCCCACAGCGCGACCTCCGGGGCGCCCAGGCGATGAACGCCTTCTTCATCGCCCCCGCCGTCAGCGGTGCCTCCCTCAAGACCCTCACCGCGACCCACCCGTCGTTGGAGCAGCGTCTCGAGCAGCTCGCCCGGATCCAGGCCGAGCTCGGCCGCCCGATAGGCTGAGACGTGGGACTGTGGGATGCGGTGCTGGGCCGGACCAGACCGAAGGCCCCTGACCTCGACGCGCTGTTCCTGGTGCCCAGCGCCTCCATGACGCTCCAGACGGCCGCCGGGTTCGAGCCCACCGGCACTGGTTCGGTGTGCTACCGCGCCACCGCCGGGGCAGCCTTCGCCCAGACCCAGCGCGAGGTCGTCGAGCTGCTCGAGGCGGACCCCCAGGCCCCGGCGGTCCGCACCACCCAGGACTCCTACGGCTACACCTGGCTGGTCGTGGACGGCCAGCCGAACGACCTGGCGGGGCTGTGCACCGGACTGCACGCGGTCAACTCCAGCCTGGAGGCCCAGGGCTTCGGCGGCGGCTTGCTGTGCACCATGGTGCCGTTCGCGGACGCCACGGGCCGAAGCGTCGGGCTGGTCTACCTCTACAAGCAGGGCACGTTCTACCCCTTCGCCCCCGTGCCGGGTGAGCACCGCCGGGACAACCTCCTCGAGCTCCAGCTGCGCGACCAGCTCGCGGGCGAGCTGCCGATGGAGAAAGACCTCCAGAGGTGGCTCGCTGTGTGGGATGCTCCGGGACTGTGACCAGCCCCACCGATGCCCGGCTCCATGACCTCGAGACCGCCGGCGCCCTGACTCCGGCGCCACGACCTCGGCTCGACGCGCTGACCGGCCTGGCGGCCCGACTCGCGGGCGTGCCTGCCGTCGCCGTCGACGTCGCCTCGGCCCAGGGCTGGGCCACCCTGTCCGGACCGGCCCAGGACCAGCGGCCCGGCATGCACGTGGTCGCGGAGCTTCCGCTGGTCTCCGACGGTGCGCAGGTGGGGGTCCTCCGCGTGCTCGACGGCTCGCCCCGAGAGCTCGACGAGGGCGTGGTCCAGGATCTCTCCGTGCTGGCCGACGGCGTGGTGGGCGCCCTGGAGTCCGAGGCGCTCGCCCACCAGGCCTTCGAGGCACGGGAGGGTGCGGCACGGTCGCAGGAGCAGCTCACCCAGGTGCTGGGCAAGGTCGCCCACGACCTCAACAACCCGCTGGCGGCGGTGGCGATGTCGCTGGAGATCGCCCGCGACCAGGTGGACGAGGGCTCCCAGGCACTCCTGGCCTCGCTGCTGGACCGCGCCGGCAGCAGCGCGCTGCGGATGAAGCGGATGACCTCCGACCTGCTCTCCTACGCGCAGGATCCGGTCGCCGGGCTGACCGACCTCCAGGCCGAGGTGGAGCGGACGCTCGGTGATCTCGAGGACGTGCTGGCCGGTCAGGTGCGGGTCTCGGGAGCCCTGCCGACGGTCGTGGGAGACCCCGGGGCTCTCCGGGTGGTGCTGGTGTCCCTGATCGAGAACGCGCGCAAGTTCACCCACGACGGCGTCGAGCCCCAGGTGGAGATCTCAGCCGAGGACCTGGGTGGCCAGTGGCGGATCAGCGTCCTCGACAACGCTCGCGGCATCCCGGCCGAGGAGTGCGAGCGGATCTTCGACCCGATGGTGCGCCTGGACAAGAAGGTCCCCGGGCTCGGACTGGGTCTCTCCACCGCCCTGCGCATCGTGACGGCGGCAGGGGGCCGGATGGGGGCCGCCCCGCGTCCCGGCGGAGGCAGCGAGATCTGGTTCACCCTGCCAGCAGCCGGGCGACCCGCGGGGTCCGTGATCGTCGCGGACTAGGATCCGAGCATGACGACGATCGACCTCCCCCTTCTTCCGCTGGGCAAGGGGCGCGACCTCGGAGCCGAGCGCGGGGTCGAGTGCCCCGGCGACCTGCCGGCGGCCTCGGACCCGGACCTGGTGGCACGCGCTGCCGCAGCCAAGGCGGCCCTGGGGGACCGGGTCTTCGTGCTGGGCCACCACTACCAGCGCGACGAGGTCATCGCGTTCGCCGACGTCACCGGCGACAGCTTCAAGCTGGCCCGGGACGCGGCCGCCCGACCCGCGGCCGAGTTCATCGTCTTCTGCGGCGTCCACTTCATGGCCGAGTCCGCCGACATCCTCACCTCGGACTCCCAGAAGGTGATCCTCCCCGACCTCGCCGCCGGCTGCTCCATGGCGGACATGGCGCGCCTGGCCCAGGTCGAGGATGCCTGGGACGCGATGGCCGACGCCGGCATCCAGGACAGCGTCGTGCCGGTGACCTACATGAACTCCTCTGCCGACATCAAGGCGTTCTGCGGGCGCAACGGCGGGGTCGTGTGCACCTCCTCCAACGCCGATGTCGCGCTCGAGTGGGCGTTCGACCAGCGGCCCGAGGCTCCCGGCGGCGCCAAGGTGCTGTTCCTCCCCGATCAGCACCTGGGTCGCAACACCGCCGTGCTCAAGATGGGGTTCTCGCTGGGGGACTGCGTCGTGTGGGACCCGCTCCTGCCCGGCGGAGGGCTCACCCCGGACCAGCTGCGCGACGCGCGCGTCATCCTGTGGCGCGGTCACTGCTCGGTGCACGGCCGGTTCACCGAGGAGGTCGTCGACGAGCTGCGCGCCAAGCACCCCGGCATCAACGTGCTGGTGCACCCGGAGTGCCGCCACGAGGTCGTGCTGAAGGCCGACCTGGTGGGTTCCACCGAGTTCATCATCAAGACCATCGAGGCGGCGGCGCCGGGTTCCACCTGGGCCATCGGCACGGAGCTGAACCTGGTCAAGCGTCTTGCCGACGCCCACCCGGACAAGAACATCGTCTTCCTCGACCGCAACGTGTGCTTCTGCTCCACGATGAACCGGATCGACCTGCCCCACCTGGTCTGGGCGCTGGAGTCGCTGGTCGCCGGCGACGTCGTCAACCAGATCGACGTCGACGACGAGACCGAGGAGTGGGCGCGCGTCGCGCTGCAGCGGATGCTGGACCTGCCGGGGAGATCGCACCGCGACTGAGGGGCCGAGCCTGCAGGGTGCCGGGGTTGGGCCGGCTCTCAGTCGCAGTTGTCGCAGATCCCCGTCGAGGGCAGCACCATGAAGCACCTGGGGCAGACCGGCGCGGCCACCGGCTCGGGCTTGCGGGCCGCGGGACGGGCCGACGACGTCTTCGCGGCGCGCGGCGACGAGCTGGTCCGGCCGGCGCGAGCCGTCGCCGGTCGCTGGGGCGGGAGAGCCGGCTGGCCCCCGTCGGGCGGCAGCTCGGCCCCGTGGGTGCGATAGCACTCGAGCCGCTCCTGGGCCGCGTGCTGCTCCACGTCGGTGACCACGTCGCCCCGGACGGCGGCGACCGTGTCGGCGTACCAGTCGCTCATCCGGCCGTCGGGGCCGACGCACAGCGACCCGAGCAGCGGCTCGCGTCGGCGCACGCAGTCCTTGGCGACGCGGTAGAGCACGTCGCCGACCCACTGGCTCGCCGGCTGGCGGTTCCTGATCCGGGTCCGCTGCTGCACGGCCTCGCCGAGCTCCGACACGGTGATCACCGCGTGGTACTCCCGAGCCACGTCTGCGAGCAGGTGCCGGGCGGCGAGCGCCCAGGTCTCGCGGACGGTCTCTGTGTCGAGCGTGCGGGCCTCGATCCAGGGAACGTCGTTCACCCCACGAATCTAACCTGCGCCCGGCGGGGCGCAGGCACTGGCCTCGTCCCGCTCAGAGCAGGGCGCCGTGGTGCAGGTACGGCGTCGGGGGCTTCAGGCCCCGAAGGCCGAGGTAGCCCCGGGTGCTCAGGGAGAGCCCGGCCGCCATGCCCACGTCCACCGCCCACTGGTTGGCGGCGGTGACGTGCGAGAGGGTCGTCTCCGCGGTCGGGCAGGACAGGAAGGTGTGCCAGAGCAGCCTGGTGGCGGTACGACGGCTGGAGGCGGCGAGCACGGCCACCTGCCCCGCCTCGTCGGCGTAGACGTAGCCCCGCCCGCTGCTGCGGTCGAGCACCTGGAGGTTGTGGGTCTCACGCAGGAACTCGTGGTCGCGTCCGTGCGCGGCGCCCCGGGCGGACCGGTCCAGGGAGTCCATCCACTCCTGGTCTCCGGAGGTGCCGCCGCGCACGTGGCTGATCTCCGGGGCCTGGCTGAGGTCGAGCGGTCCGCTGAGCGTCATCTGGGGATGCAGGTCGAAGCCGGCCGCCTTGTAGCGTCGCGCGGCGCGGGGATCCACCGAGGCCGAGAGCATCCCCCGCAGACACCCGCGGGAGTGCGTCAGCGCGGCCTCCAGCAGGGCCTTGCCGATGCCTCGTCCCTGGCGGTCGCTGGCCACGGCGTAGGAGGCGAGGAACCAGGTGCTCTCTCGCCGGAAGGACGTCGCGAACCCGGTCATCGAGTGGTTCTCCTCCGCGACCCAGCAGCCGGCCGGGTCGTCCTCGACGAACCGCAGGGTGCGCTGCACCCAGAGACGGGCGCGCTGCGGCGAGCGCAGCCGGGGGGCGGGGGAGTCCAACGTGGCCAGGGAGCCCTCGAGCTCGACCAGGGTGTGGGCGAAGAGACGCTCCGCCACGGGCACGTCGTCGGGGCGCATCGGTCGCACCACGACGTCCATCGGTGGGGTCGTGCGGTGGAGGCCCATGGGCACGCATCGTATGGGTGCTGGGACGTGGAGGGGGCAGGATGTGCCCATGCGAGTGCTGATCGCCCCTGACAAGTTCGCCGGAACCCTGACCGCGGTGCAGGCGGCCGAGGCGATGGCCGCGGGCTGGGCGCGGCACGCGCCGGGCGACGAGGTGGACCTGGCGCCGATGGCGGACGGAGGTCCGGGGTTCGTGGACGTCCTTCACGCCTCCCTCGGCGGCGAGCTGCTGGCAGCCTCGGTCTCGGGGCCCTTCGGCGAGCAGGTCCCGGCCTCGATCCTGCTCCTCGACGGTGTCGCCCACCTCGAGTCAGCGCAGGCGTGCGGGCTGCACCTGGTCGGCGGCGGGGATCCCGAGCTGGCCTCGACCCTCGGGGTCGGTGAGCTGGTCGCCGCGGCGCTCGAGGCCGGGGCGCACCGAATCGTGGTGGGCCTGGGCGGGTCGGGGACCACGGACGGCGGGGCGGGTCTCCTCGCGGCGCTGGGCGCCACCGCGGATCGACCGCTGGACCAGGGACCCCGAGGTCTGACCGGCATCACCCGAGTCGACCTGAGCCGGCCCCGGGAGGCGCTGGACGGGGTGGAGCTGGTGCTGGCCAGCGACGTGGACAACCCGCTCACCGGGCTGTTCGGGGCGGTCAAGACCTACGGGCCCCAGAAGGGCGTCGCCGAGGACCGGATGCCGGCCCTGGACGCTGCCCTGGAGCGGTACGCCGAGGTGTGCGACCGGCGGCTCTCGTTGGAGCCCGGAGCCGGTGCCGCGGGAGGGCTCGGCTACGCCCTGCTGCTGCTGGGTGGCAGCCGGGAGCCGGGCATCTCGCTGGTGGCCCGGGCGGTGGACCTCCCCGGACGCGCCCGGCGTGCGGACCTGGTGCTGACGGGCGAGGGCGCCTTCGACTTCTCCAGCAGGGCCGGGAAGGTGCCCTACGGGGTGGCCGAGATCGCCGCGGAGGCGCTGCGCCCTTGTGTGGCGCTGGCGGGGCAGGTGCTCGTCGGGGCCCGGGAGATGCGCGCGCTCGGGATCGAGTCGGCGTACTCGGTCGTCGAGCTGATCGGGGAGGACCGGGCGTTCGGCGCTCCGGGCGAGGCGCTCGCGGAGCTGGCCGAGCGCGTGGCCCGCACCTGGTCGTCCTGAGTCGGCGGACCTGTGGAATAACCGGGTCTGTGAGAGCATTGGGGTCGGTAACAACCGCGACCTATCCCCACGGGAGATCACATGACCGAGCAGGTCGAGACCACCGAAGAGCGACGCACCGACCAGATCAACCTGAGCCCCGTTGCGGCCGCCAAGGTCAAGAGTCTCCTCGAGCAGGAGGGTCGCACAGACCTGGCGCTGCGGATCTCGGTGCAGCCCGGTGGCTGCTCCGGTCTGAGGTACCAGCTCTTCTTCGACGAGCGCACCCTGGACGGCGACGTCACCACCGACTTCGACGACGTCACCGTCGTCGTCGACCGGATGAGCGTGCCCTACCTCAACGGCGCGATGATCGACTTCGTCGACTCCATCGAGAAGCAGGGCTTCACGATCGACAACCCCAACGCGACCGGCTCCTGCGCGTGCGGCGACTCGTTCCACTGAGTCGGCGTTCCACCGAGTCACCCGTGACGTGAGAGAAGCCCCCGCCGAGCAGGCGGGGGCTTCTTCATGTCCGGCGTACGGACACGGGGTCAGTCCAGGTGCAGGTGCATCGCGTTGGCGATCCGGGCCGCTGCCGCGCTGACCTGGATCTCCCGCTTGGGCACCTCGCGTGGATAGTCCGCGAAGTGGATGCTCGGTGCCGGCCGGACTGCTGCCCTGGCCACTCCTTCCAGGCGGAGGGAGGACACCACCTGGCGCGCGTCGGCACTCATCTCGGTGGGTGTCGAGAGCTCGTCGTAGGGGAGGTGTGAACCTGGTATAGAAGCGGTCATGGCCCGACGCTAAGGGTTACCGATTGGTACTTGTAGCGCAACTCGCTAGTAGTGTGCCCAGACATGTCGCTGCTCATCGCGGGATCCGTCGCCACTGACCACCTGATGTCCTTCCGGGGCACTTCTCCGACTCGCTGGTGGTGGACCAGCTCGACAAGCTGTCGGTCTCCTTCTTGGTCGACGACTTGGAGGTGCGGCGCGGGGGAGTCGCGGCCAACATCTGCTTCGGACTGGGCAACCTGGGGTTGACCCCGGTGCTCGTCGGCGCGGTGGGTGAGGACTTCGCCGAGTACCGCGCCTGGCTGGAACGGCACCGGGTGGACTGCGACTCCGTCCACGTCTCCCAGACCCGTCACACCGCCCGTTTCGTGTGCACCAACGACAGCTCGATGGCGCAGATCGCCTCGTTCTACCCCGGCGCGATGAGCGAGTCCCGGGAGATCGAGCTCAAGCCGATCGTGGACCGCGTGGGGGAGCCGGACTACGTGCTGATCGGGCCGGACGACCCCGACGGGATGCTGCGCCACACCGACGAGTGCCGGCAGCGCGGCTACCGTTTCGTCGCCGACCCCTCCCAGCAGCTGGCCTTCGGGGACGGCGTCCTGATCCGGCAGCTGATCGAGGGCGCGCACATCCTGTTCTCCAACGAGTACGAGGCCTCGCTCATCATGCAGAAGACGGGGTGGAGCGAGGCGGAGGTGCTGTCCCGGGTCGGGACCTGGATCGTCACCCTGGGTGCCCGCGGGGTGCGCGTGCAGGCCGAGGGCGTCGAGACCATCACCGTCAGCGCCGTGCCGGACGTGGTGCCGCTCGAGCCGACCGGTGTCGGCGACGCGTTCCGAGCCGGGTTCCTCGCCGCCCTGACCTGGGGGCTGGGCCACGAGCGGGCCGCGCAGCTGGGCTGCCTGCTCGCCGTGCACGTGGTGGAGCGGGTCGGCACCCAGGAGTACGTCCTGTCCGGCGAGGCCTTCCTGGCACGCTGCGAGAAGACCTACGGCGTCGAGGCCGCCGCCGACATCGCCCCGCACCTGCGCACCCTGCATCCCTGAGGGCGCCCCGCGCGCAGCAGCCTCAACCGGTACGTCGCACCAGGTAGCGCGGCACCTGCTCGTCGGTGAGGTCGCTGCCCAGGTACTCCTGGCCCCGCATCCGGCACCAGGCGGGTACGTCGACCCGTGCTGCGGGGTCGCGCGCCACCACGGCCACCACCTGACCGACCTGCACCTGGTCCAGGTGGCGAGCCAGCTCGATCACGGGCATCGGGCAGAGCAGGTCGCGGCAGTCGAGCTCCAGGTCCGGGGGGACGATCACAGCCCCACCTCGGTCCGCAGTCGCTCCAGCACTTCGGGGAGCGCCGAGAGCAGGGCCTCCACGGCCCGACTGTCCGCGGAGCGGCCCAGCGAGAGCCGCACGTTGCCATGGGTCAGCGCACCCATGGCCGCCAGCACGTGGGAGGGGGCCAGCGTGGAGGCCGTGCACGCCGACCCGCTGGCCACCCCGAAGCCGAGACGGTCCAGCTCGGTCACCAGCCTCTCGCCCCCGACGTAGAGGCAGGAGAAGGTCACCAGGTGGGGGAGTCGCTGCGACGGCTCACCGACCACCTCGACGTCCGGCAGGGCCCCCACGCCCGACCGCACCCGCTCCACGAGTGCGGACTGCCGCGCCCCCAGCTCCTGCTGCTCTGAGACCATGGCCTGGAGCGCGGCAGCCGCGGCCAGCGCGGCCGGGATGTTCTCGAAGCCGCTGGAGCGCGGGTCGACCCGGTCGTCCTCGGGGAACGGGTTGCGCCAGCGCGCCCCCTTGCGCACCAGCAGCAGACCCACCCCCGCCGGTCCACCCCACTTGTGGGCCGAGGCCGCCGCCGCGGCCCAGCCGTCGGGCAGCGGCAGTCGACCGGCGCTGGCGCAGGCGTCCACGAAGAGCGGCACCTCCCCGAGCTCCTCGGCGATCCCGGCCACCGGGTGCACGGTGCCGACCTCGTGGTTGGCGTGCTGGACCGCAGCCACGGCCACCGGGGCGGCCGACGCCCCCAGGGCGGTGCGCACCGCATCACGGGTCACCTGCCCGGTGGTGGTGACGGGGACCTCCACGGTCGGGACGCCCGCCCAGCGCAGAGCGTGGTGCACCGCCGAGTGCTCCACCGCGGAGTGCAGCACCGTCGACCCGTGGCGGGCCCGGGCACGGTGCAGGCCGAGCAGCCCCCGATGCACTGCCTCGGTGCCGGAGGAGGTGAACGTGACCTCGTCAGGGCGCAGCTGCAGGGACTGGGCGACGACCTCGCGGGCGTTGTCCAGGAGCAGTCGAGCGCGTCGCCCGTCGTGGTGCAGCCGGCGGGGATCGGCGTACCCCTGGTCGAGCGCCGCCAGCAGGACGTCACGGGCAGCCGGGTGCAGGGGCTCCGACGACGCGGCGTCCAGCCCGGTACGAGCTTCGGCACTCACGGCTCAGAACTTAGCCCAGACCCGAGTGCGCGGAACCGGCATGACCCACCACGTGACCGACGGCGTGCTGCCAGTAGTGTGGGGGTCATACGTGAATGCCCTAGAGAGAGGCTCGTCCGTGGGTCTGAACATCCCCTCGCGCGCGGCTGCACCCGGCAAGCGGGTCGCGACGGCCGTGCTGCTGGGTATCGCCCTGCTCATGCTGGGCGCCTGCTCCGCTGAGGAACAGCAAGAGTGGAAGAACCTGGCGATGCCGTCCCCTGTGACCGAGCAGGGGCCGCACATCTTCGATCTCTGGAGGTGGGCATGGGTGGCTGCGCTGGCTACCGGCGTCATCGTCTGGGGTCTGATCTTCTACGTCATCTGGCGGTTCCGCCGTCGGCACCAGGACGACGTCCCGGTGCAGACGCGCTACAACCTGCCGCTGGAGATCTTCTACACGATCGCCCCGATCATGATGGTGGTCGTCTTCTTCTACTGGACCGTCAACGTCCAGAACGAGGTCACCGAGGTCAAGAGCGATCCCGACGTGGTGATCGACGTCGTGGGCCAGCAGTGGTCCTGGACGTTCAACTACACCGAGGAGGGCGAGGACGGCAGGACGCCGTACACGGTCGGCACGGTCGGTGAGCGCCCGCTGCTGGTGCTCCCCGTCGACCAGACGGTGCAGTTCAACCTGCACTCGCCCGACGTGAACCACTCGTTCGGCGTTCCGGCCTTCCTCATGAAGCTCGACGTCATCCCCGGTCGGGTCAACAAGTTCCAGGTGACCCCCTCCGAGCTCGGCACGTACGCCGGCAAGTGCTTCGAGTACTGCGGCGTCTCGCACTCGAGGATGCTGTTCAACGTCAAGATCGTGAGCGAGACCGACTACCAGGCGCACCTTGCCGAGCTGGCCGCGCGGGACGACGTGGCCGACGAGCCGCTGCTCGGCGGCTCCGACGCATACACCCAGGCCGGGCTCGACAGCGGGCAGGACGACGTGGAAGAGGGCTTCCCGGCTGAGGACGACGACGAAGAAGGAGGCCAGGAGTGACTGCCACCCAGGCCCGCCCGGAGATCCTTGCTCCGGAGGGCAAGCAGCACCAGCTCGGCCAGCAGGTCGTTCGCATGCTCACCACCACCGATCACAAGCTGATCGGCAAGATGTACCTCGTCACCTCGTTCATGTGGTTCATCCTTGGTGGCCTGATGGCCATGGTGATCCGCTCGGAGCTGGCGTTCCCCGGACAGCAGGTCGTCAACGACGAGCTGTACAACCAGCTGTTCACGATGCACGGCACGATCATGCTGCTGCTGTTCGCGACGCCGCTGTTCTTCGGCTTCGCCAACATGATCATGCCGATCCAGATCGGCGCGCCCGACGTGGCCTTCCCGCGGCTGAACATGTTCAGCTACTGGCTGTTCCTCTTCGGCGGCCTGATCGCAGCCTCGGGGTTCCTGACCCCTCGGGGGCCGCTGACTTCGGCTGGTTCGCCTACGTCCCGCTCTCGGACTCGGTGCGCTCGCCCGGTGCCGGTGGTGACCTGTGGGTCATGGGTCTCTACCTGGCCGGTCTCGGCACGATCCTCGGTGCGGTCAACTTCATCACCACGATCATCTGCATGCGGGCGCCCGGCATGACCATGTTCCGGATGCCGATCTTCGTCTGGAACACCCTCATCACCAGCATGCTCGTGCTGATGGCGTTCCCGATCCTGGCTGGTGCGCTGCTCTCGCTCGAGGCTGACCGGATGCTCGGGGCCCACGTGTTCGACCCCTCGCACGGGGGGCCGATCCTGTGGCAGCACCTGTTCTGGTTCTTCGGGCACCCCGAGGTCTACATCATCGCGCTGCCGTTCTTCGGGATCGTCTCCGAGATCATCCCGGTCTTCAGCCGCAAGCCGATCTTCGGCTATGTGGGCCTGGTCGGCGCCACGCTCGCCATCGCGGTCCTGTCGGTCGCCGTCTGGGCGCACCACATGTTCGTCACCGGTGCGGTGGACCTGCCGTTCTTCTCCGGGATGACGTTCCTGATCGCGGTGCCAACCGGAGTGAAGTTCTTCAACTGGATCGGCACGATGTGGGGTGGGTCCGTCTCGTTCGACACCCCGATGCTGTGGACGATCGGCTTCCTGACCACGTTCCTGTTCGGCGGTCTGACCGGGGTCATCCTGGCCAGCCCCCCGCTGGACTTCCACGTCTCGGACTCCTACTTCGTGGTCGCGCACTTCCACTACGTGGTCTTCGGCACCGTGGTGTTCGCGATGTTCGCGGGCTTCTACTTCTGGTGGCCCAAGATGACCGGACGGATGCTCGACGAGCGGCTGGGCAAGCTGCACTTCTGGCTGCTCTTCATCGGCTTCCACACCACGTTCCTGGTCCAGCACTGGCTGGGTGTGGAGGGCATGCCCCGGCGCTACGCCGACTACCTGCCGCAGGACGGCTTCACCACGCTCAACCAGATCTCCACCGTGGGTGCCTTCCTGCTGGCCTCCTCCACGCTGCCGTTCCTCTACAACGTCTACCAGGCACGCAACTCGCCGCTGGTCGACATGGACGACCCGTGGGGCTGGGGACGGTCCCTGGAGTGGGCGACCTCGTCGCCCCCGCCGCGGCACAACTTCACCAGCGTTCCCCGGATCCGGTCCGAGTCGCCGGCGTTCGATCTCCACCACCCGGAGATCGCGGCGTTGGAGCTGGAGGAGAACGACGCCGAGCGTCAGGGCGGCGTCGCCGACGCCCCCGACGTGGATGGGCGCAAGGAGATGCTCGAAGAGCGCATCGGCGAGAACATCGCGGACGACAAGGATGGTGACGCTCGATGAAGGCCGAAACTTGGATCTTCGCGATCACGGCAGTCTTCTTCACGCTCGTGGCGCCTGCCTACTGGGTGATCACGCACGACTGGACCGGCACCTCGGCGCTGACCATGACTGCCCTGCTGGCGCTGATGATCTCGTTCTACCTGGGCTTCCACGCCCGTCGGATGGACCCGCGTCCTGAGGACCGCAAGGACGGCGAGATCGCCGACGGTGCCGGCGAGCTGGGCTTCTTCCCGCCCTACTCCTGGTGGCCGCTGTGGTGCGCCCTGCCGCTGGCCCTGGCGATGTACGCGATCGCCCTGGGTGCTTGGTGGCTGCTCATCATCGCTGCCGGCCTCGGCATGATCGCGCTGTGCGGATTCGTGTTCGAGTACTACCGCGGAGAGCACGCGCACTGATCGCGGGCCAGCACTGCTGGCCTGGATCGTCCCGGATGCCCGGGTCCACGCAGAGATTGCGTGGGCCCGGGCATCCGGCATTTCGGGCCGGCCCCGGGCAGGAAGCGAGGCCGGTTGTGGGGAACTGGCCCCGGGTCCGCGCTCCCCGGGCAGAATGTGGGCGTGAGGGACCTGCCGACGCTCCTCGACCGCGACGCGTCACCGAGGTTGCGTGCGCTGGGCGGGGCTCTGGTGCCCCTGGTGCTGGTGGTCGTCTCCGCACTCTGGGCACTGGCTGCCGTCCGGGCATACGTCCCGGACGGGCTCGGCTACGACGCTCACGCCTACTGGCAGGCGCTACGCGTCGACGAGCCGTACGGAGCGCCGCCGGGGGAGAGGGACGCCTACCTCTACTCGCCGTTCTTCCTCCAGCTCATCACGCCCATCGCATGGCTGCCCTGGGCTGTGTTCCTGACCCTGTGGACGGGCCTCGAGATCGGGTGCCTGGTGTGGCTCACCTGGTCGCTGCCGCTGAGGTGGCGGGTCTCGGTGCTGCTGTTGTGCGCACCGGAGATCCTGTTCGGCAACATCTACGGGCTGCTCGGGGTCATGGTCTGCCTGGGCTTCCGACGCCCGGGCTTCTGGGCCTTCGCCTTCCTGACCAAGGTCACCATCGGTCTCGTCGGCCTGGTGTGGTTCCTGGGGCGCCGGGAGTGGTCGTCGGCAGCGTGGGTGATCGGTTGGACCGTCCTGCTCGCCTGTCTCTCCGCGGCGCTGGAGCCGGAGCTCTGGGTGCAGTGGGTGGGGTTCCTGGTGGGCAACTCTGACTCCGGCAGCCAGGTCTGGCGGGTGGTGCGTCTGGCTGTCGGCCTGGCCGTGGTCTACCTGGGGGCGCGCCAGGACCGACGCTGGGTGCTGCCCGTGGGGCTGTTGCTCGCCGCACCCCACCTGGAGCTCAAGAACAAGGACCCTGCGGTGCTGGCTGCGACACCACGGCTCACACGCCGGGCCCGCGGGGCGGGGACTGACTGGGGCTGTCCCGGCTGGTTTCCGCACCATCGTCGTCAAGATTGCGTCAGCGGTGCGACAGGGTTCTGTGAGCCGCTCCCTGGGCGTGGTCCCGCCCTCCACGATGAGTTCATGACTGTCCGACTTGCACCTGCGGGCCTCCCACCTGTGCGCGGGGTGAACGAATTGCTTCGTCTCACCGGATGCGCCCTGGACCGGATCGTCGGTATCGCCCTCGACGACGACCGACGGTCAGCCTGCCGACAGGGCCGAGACCTGGCCCGGCGTCGCGCGGTGCGCGCTATTCAGGACTCGATACGCCATGCGGGCGCGCACCACGTTGCCGACAGCTCCAACCTGCGGCGGGTGATCGAGCGCCTGCAGTTCCTGGAGGAGCTCGTGTTGCTCAATGAGCTCCTGGACTCGTTGGCGGCCCTCGTGGCTCGCGACGCGGTCCGCGAACTGTCTGCTGCTGATCGTTGCGACCTGGAGCTCCTACGGCATACGGGTGGGCAGCGTCTGCGCTGCCTGGCGGACGGTGCGCTGGGCCCAGCGATGGACACGGACTACCGACAGTGCGGAGAGCACCTGTTGACCGTGGTCGAGGACCTCACCATGGGACGGGACCTCTCTGGCGCGGGGGCGGAGCTCCAGTTGCTCTGTTCCGAGGTGGCAGGAGCAGTTCTCGCTGTGAGCGCGGTGCAGCACGGATCTGGGAAGCCCCTGCTTCTTGACGCGATCCTGACGCCCAGGTGCGGCCTCCTCCGTCATGCTCGTGACAGCGTTGAAGTCATGGGAATTGTGCACAATGCCGTCTACAACGAGGACGGTCGCAAGCTGGAGCCCGAGACTCTCGAGGTGACCTACGAGCTCCTGCGCGATCGGCACGGGATGGGGTGGATCGGTCTGTAGCGCCCGTCGCGTCGCGAGATCGATTCCATCGCGGACGAGTTCTCGCTGCACCCCCTTGCCATCGAGGACACCGTCAGCGCACACCAGCGACCCGAGATGGAGCGGTACGGGGCGGTGCTGTTCACCGTGCTGCGTCCCGCCTCCAACGTGGCAGCTGAGGACCGGATCGAGCTGGGCGAGCTGCATGTGTTCACGGGTCCGGACTTCGTGGTCACCGTGCGGCACGCGGAGTCACCGGACATCGCGACGATCCGTCGCCGCATGGAGGCCGACCCCGACCTGCTGGCGCTGGGGCCGGAAGCAGTGCCGTACGCGATCCTCGACCAGGTCGTCGACGAGTACGAGCCTGTCGTCGACGGGCCCGAGGTCAGCATTGACGAGATCGAGTCGGCTGCCTTCGCCGAGGACAGCGGTGTGTCACGACGGATCTATGCCCTCTCGCGCGAGCTGGCAGGCTTCCAGCGGGCTACGCGACGCTTCTGGCCATGCTCGAGAGGCTGACCGACGGCTTCGAGAAGTACGACGTGGACGAAGAGCTGCGTCGTTCCCTGCGCAACGTCGAGGACCACACCATCCGCGTGATCGAGCGGGTCGAGGGCCTCCGCGTACTCCTGCAGAACATCCTGACCGTGAACGCGACCCTGGTCGGGCAACGGCAGAACGACGAGATTCAGCGGCTCACCGAGTTCAGCCTGTGTCAATCCGAAGAGGTGAAGCGGATCTCCTCGTGGGCGGCAATCCTCTTCGCGCCTTCGCTGGTCCCGACGGTCTACGGCATGACCTTCCAGGTGATGCCCGAGCTGGACTGGCGGCTCGGGTATCCCTTCGCCTTGTTGATGCACGACAGAGCCCGGCCCCGTGGGGGAGCCGGGCTCTGAGCCGTGCTGAGGACGGTGACGCCTGCGAGGAGCGAGGCTCCCCGATGGCGCTAGTGGGAGCGGAGCTCCTCGCCGTCGACCGGGTGGTGCCCGTCGAACTGGTGACCGTCGGCGGAGTGGTCGAGCCCAGACTGCAGCTCGTGCTCGTGGTCGGTGTCGTGATGACCCGCCTCGAGCTCCGCCCGGGTGGGCTTCTGCACGTTGTGGCTGAACCACCAGCGGGAGAGCTTGGCGCGCAGCCGGCTCGACCTGGTGCCGGAGGCAGGCACGCCGTTCTCGTCCACGTCGGCCTCGATGGCGTAGACCTCGTCCCGGTCACGCGCGGTGAGCGTGTAGGCCTCGTCCGCGCTGATCGGGAGGTGACGCTCGCTGTAGGCGCCCTCCGCAGACCGCATGATGATGCCGGTCTCGTAGCCGTGCAGGATCTTCTCGTTGTCGTGACGCTGCAACGAGATGCACCAGCGACGGGCGATCCAGAACGCGATCACCGGCCCGACGAACACAGCCACCCGCATGAAGTAGGTGATCTGGTTGATGCTGAGGTCGAGCTTGATGGCGATCAGGTCGTTGCCGCCCGCTGCCCACATCAGACCGTAGAAAGTCATCAGGGCGACCATCAGCGCGGTACGCGTGGGAGCGTTGCGCGGACGCTGCAGCAGGTGGTGCTCCCGCTTGTCCCCGGTGATCCAGGCCTCCAGGAACGGCAGGGCCAGAACCACGCCGAACAGGAGCAGCGGCAGCACCAGGATGGGCAGGAACACGCTCCAGGCGAGGGTGAAGCCACCGATGTGGGACTCCAGGCCCGGCATGATGCGCAGCGCCCCGTCCGGCCAGCCCATGTACCAGTCCGGCTGGGAACCGGCGGTGACCTTGGACGGGTCGTACGGCCCGTACTTCCAGACCGGGTTGATCGTCATCAGGCCACCCATCAGGGCGATGACACCGAAGACGATGAAGAAGAACCCGCCGGCCTTGGCGGCGTACACGGGGAGCATCGGGTAGCCGACGACGTTCTCCTCGGTGCGTCCGGGGCCGGGCCACTGCGTGTGCTTGTGGTACACGAGCAGCATCATGTGGGCGGCGATCAGGGCCAGGAGCAGCCCCGGGATCAGCAGCACGTGGATGATGTAGAGCCGCGGGATGATCGAGTCCCCGGGGAACTCGCCGCCGAAGAGGAAGAACGACATGTAGGTGCCGATGACCGGAGCGGACTTCATGAACCCGTCGGCGGCCCGCACGCCGGTGCCCGACAGCAGGTCGTCGGGGAGGGAGTAGCCGGTGAAGCCCTCGAGCGTGCCCAGCAGGAGCAGCAGCATGCCGATGACCCAGTTGAGCTCACGCGGCTTGCGGAACGCACCGGTGAAGTAGACGCGCATCAGGTGGATCATCATCGAGCCGATGAAGATCATTGCGGCCCAGTGGTGCATCTGCCGCATGAGCAGTCCACCGCGCACGTCGAACGAGATGTCCAGCGTGGAGGCCATGGCCTCGGACATGTAGATGCCGCGGAGCTGGTCGTAGGAGCCCTGGTACTGGATCTCCGACATGCTGGGGGTGAACCAGAGGGTCAGGAAGACCCCCGTGAGCAGCAGTACCACGAAGCTCCACAGGGCGATCTCGCCCAGCATGAAGGACCAGTGGTCGGGGAAGACCTTGCGAAGGTTCTTCTTCATCGCCCCGGCGATGCCGAGACGCTCGTCGGCCCAGGTGGCGACACCGCCCATCTTGGACGGCTTCTGTGCGACGGCGGCAGTGGTGCGGTTGCTCGCGGCCACCTTGCTGGTGTCGATGCTCACGAGTCACGCTCCCAGTAGCTAGCTCCGACAGGTTCAGTGAAGTCGCGCTGGGCGACGAGGTAGCCCTCGCTGTCCACGGCCAGCGGAAGCTGGGGGAGTGGACGGGCAGCAGGACCGAAGATCACGCGGGCGCTGTCAGCCATGTCGAACGTGGACTGGTGGCACGGGCAGAGCAGGTGGTGCGTGGTGCGCTCGTTCAGCGAGATTGGGCAGCCCACGTGCGTGCAGATCTTGGAGTAGGCCACGATGCCCTCGACGGACCAGTTCTCGCGACCGCGTCCCGGGATGATGTCGTCGGGCTCCATCCGGAGCATGATCACCGACGCCTTGGACTTGGCGACCTGCAGCTCCACGCCCTCGATGACGTGGTGACCCTGGGCGTCGACCTCGAAGATCGCCGCGGGCTGGCAGTTCACCAGGTCGCCGACCTCCAGGTCGGAGACCTTGATCGGGGTACCGACCACGTCGCGGACCACGCGCATGCCCTTCTTCCACAGCGTGTGCTCCAGGCCGCCGCCGTTCTCCGCATCGACCGTCTGCGACGGAGTGGGGCCGAGGTCGCGCAGCAGCACGACCGCGGGCAGGCCCAGGGCCGCGACGGCGCCCAGGAGGGAGTTGCGGACCAGGGGCCGGCGTCCGATGCCGGACTCGTCCACCCCGAGGTTGAGGGCGGCCACTGCGGCCTCCCGGTCCTCCTCGGTGGAGGCGGCCGGGTGGCGGTTCTCGACGATCTCCTGGTCGGCCATGAGCTTGCGAGCCCACTGGATGATGCCCACGCCGATCAGCAGCAGGGCGCCACCGAGGGTGACCCCCAGTGCGACCGTGGAGGCACCGAAGCCGAGGAAGGTGTCGAAGTTGTCACCGATCTGCAGCGAGAAGTACGCGACCACGAAGAGGATCGCGCAGACCACCGAGAGGCCGAAGAGCGTCGCGACCTGTCGCTCGGCCCGCTTGGCCTTGCGCTCGTCGACGTCGGTGGGACGCCACGTGTGCGGGTGCAGGCCCGGGTCCGCGATGGGGTCCGGCTGGACCTCAGCGGGCAGGTTGTCGTCGTTGTGGCTCACGCTTCCACCTTGTTCTTCTGCGAGCGGGTCGTGTGGGCTGCGATCCAGATCGCGAAGCCCACCAGGCTGCCCAGGCCGACGAGCCAGGCGAACAGGCCCTCGGACACGGGACCGAGCCCGCCGAGGCCGAAGCCGCCGTACTCGGGGTGTTCTCGATGGACTTGATGTAGGCGATGACGTCGCGCTTCTCCTCGGGCGAGAGGTTGCCGTTGGAGAAGACGTCCATGGCCTGCGGCCCGGTCAGCATCGCCTCGTAGATGTGCTTCTCGTCCACGCCCTTGAGGGAGGGGGCGTAGCCACCCCGGGGCATGGCTCCGCCGGAGCCGTTGTAGTTGTGGCAGGCGGTGCAGTTGGTAAGGAAGATCTGGCCGCCGCGGACGATGGCCTCCTCGCGCTCAGCCTCGCTCAGCCCGTCCAGGCTGTAGTCGGCGGCGTCGGGGATGGCCGGGCCGGGGCCCAGGTCCGCGATGAACGCGGCGAGGGCCTCGATCTCCTGGTCGTTGTAGACCCTGTCCTTGCGGGGAGCCTGCTGGGCGGGCCGGGCCATCGGCATCCGGCCGGTGCCGACCTGGAAGTCCACGGCGGCAGCACCGACACCGACGAGGGAGGGCCCGAACTGGTAGCCCGTGCGGTTGGTGGAGACGCCCTCGCCGTTCGTGCCGTGGCACGAGGAACAGCCCACCAGGAAGAGCTCACGACCCTGGTCGATCAACTCCTGGTCGGCCTTGGTCTCTTGGGCGGTCGCGGGCGCGAGCACGGCGTAGACACCGCCGGTCATCAGCAGCCCTAGGAGCATCACGACGAGTCCCGCGAGCGGTCCTCGACGATGACGCGAGAGCCGTCCGGCTGTTCGATTCAGGAAACGCAATTGACTAAATCCTCTTCAGATCCGGATCCGGGACTTACTGGATGAGGTAGATCGTGGCGAACAGGGCGATCCACACGACGTCGACGAAGTGCCAGTAGTAGGACACGACGATGGCGCTGACCGCCTGCTCGTGGGTGAAGCGTCGGGCGAGGTAGGTGCGGCCGAGGACGAGCAGGAAGGCGAACAGGCCGCCGGCGACGTGGAGCCCGTGGAAGCCCGTGGTCAGGTAGAACATCGTGCCGTAGGCAGAGTCCTGGATCGTCATCCCCTCGTGGATCAGCTCGGCGTACTCCAGTGCCTGTCCGCCGATGAAGATCGCACCCATGACGTAGGTCAGGATGAACCACTCGCGTAGGCCCCACGCCTTGACGGCGAGGAGGGACCCGGTGCGTCCCACCTGCCCGCGCTCGGCCGCGAACACGCCGAGCTGGCAGGCGAACGAGGACAGCACGAGGATGAGCGTGTTCCCGGTGGCGAAGGGGACGTTGAGCAGCTCCGTCTCCTGGGCCCACAGGTCCGGGCTCACGGCCCGGATGGTGAAGTAGGCCGCGAACAGTGCCGCGAAGAACATCAGCTCGCTTGCGAGCCAGATGATCGTGCCCACGCTGACCATGCTCGGTCGGTCGTGGTGCCCGTGAAGTCGAGATGCTGGAATCGTCGTTGCTGTCGCCACGAGAGCCATTATGGCTCTAGTCCACCGTGGAAGCACCCCGGCCCCCCGACAATGAACGTTCCGGCTCGTGCCCCCCGCGTCGGGTGAGGGCCGCACGGCTCTGGGCTACGGGGGGCATCTAGGCTGGATGAGTGCATCCGGTCCTTCTGCAGAGCGTTCCGCAGCTGCCCGAGTTCACTCTCGGACGCGTCTTCTCGGACTGGGGACTGGACCCGATCCCCTTCGTCCTGACGGTGTGGATCGCCGGCCTCTACCTGTGGGGGGTCTACGCGCTGCGTCGCCGCGGCGACTCCTGGCCGCTGGGTCGAACGCTCGCCTTCGTCGGTCTCGGCATGGGGTCGTTCCTCTTCGCCACCGCCTCGGGACTCGCCCGCTACGACACGACGCTGCTCTCGGCACACATGGTCCAGCACATGATCCTGTCGATGGTCGTCCCGCTCTCGCTGGCGCTGGGCGCCCCGGTCACCCTGGCCCTGCGCACCCTCCCCGCCTCGCTGCGTCGCCTGCTGCTGGCGGTCCTGCACTCGCGGGTGGCCAAGGTGCTCTCCTTTGCGCCCCTGGCCTTCGGGCTCTACGTGCTCTCGCCCTGGGCCCTGTACTTCACCGACTGGTACGACGCCAGCCTGCGGTCGGCGTACGTGCACGAGATGATGCACGTCCACCTGGTGCTGATCGGGGCGCTCTTCTTCTGGCCCTTGATGGGGGTCGACCCGGTCCCCGGACGGGTGTCCTGGCCCTTCAGGCTCCTCCTGACGGTGATGACGCTGCCGTTCCACGCGTTCCTGGGGGTCACGATCATGGGTCAGTCCACCTTGATCGCCGGGGACTGGTACCTGGCGCTCCGCGAGGGGCCGATGGGCTCCTGGCTGCCGGACGCGATGGAGGACCAGCACCGCGCTGGCGGGATCCTGTGGGCGACCGGAGACCTGATCGGCCTGGTGTTCTTCGGCGTCCTGTTCGCCCAGTGGGTCCGCTCCTCGATGCGCGAGGCGGTGCGCGAGGACCGAAGGCTGGACCGGATCGAGGCACGCGAACGGGTGGCGCAGCGGGACGGGTAGCATCGCGGACGTGACCGACACGACTGCTTCGAAGCCCGCTCCGCTGAAGGTGCTCGTCTACTCCGACGACATCGACACCCGCCAGCAGGTCATCCTCGCGCTCGGGCGTCGGCCGCACCCCGATCTCCCCGAGGTGGAGTACGTGGAGGTGGCCACCCTGCCCGTCGTGCTGCAGAACATGGATGCCGGCGGCATCGCCCTGGCCATCCTCGACGGCGAGGCAGTGCCCGCGGGAGGGATGGGGATCGCCAAGCAGCTCAAGGACGAGATCTTCGAGTGCCCCCCGGTGATGGTGCTGACCGGTCGTCCGCAGGACGCGTGGCTGGCGACGTGGTCGCGGGCTGAGGCCGCGGTGCCGCACCCGCTCGACCCGATCCAGCTGGCTGAGTCCGCGGTGACGCTGCTCAGGTCGCGCGTACCCGCCACGGCCTGACGGCGCCGATGAGTGCGACCACCTGGCCCGAGGTTCTATCCACGCTGGTCCAGGGCACGGACCTGAGCGCGGACCAGGCCGGGTGGGTCATGGCTCAGGTGCTGGCCGGTGATGCCAGCCCGGCCCAGATCGCCGGGTTCGCCGTCGCGCTGCGGTCCAAGGGCGAGACGGTGGAGGAGGTGCTCGGCCTCTCCGACGCCATGCTTGCGGCGGGCAACTCCCTGAGTGTGCCGGGTCGTCTCCTCGACATCGTGGGCACCGGCGGTGACCGCTCCATGTCGGTGAACATCTCCACCATGGCCGCGATCGTGGCCGCCGGGGCCGGGGCGAGGGTCGTGAAGCACGGCAGCAGGTCGGCCTCGTCGCAGTCCGGCTCCGCCGACGTGCTGGAGGCCCTGGGCATCCGGCTCGACCTGCCCGTGCCGAGGGTGGCCGCCCTCGCCCAGGAGGTGGGCATCACCTTCTGCTTCGCCGCGGCCTTCCACCCCGCGATGCGCCACGCCGCCGTGCCCCGGCGCGAGCTGGGGATCGCAACCACCTTCAACTTCCTCGGCCCGCTGTCGAACCCGGCACGGCCGCACGCCCAGGCGATCGGCTGTGCCGACCTCCGGATGGCACCGGTGATGGCGGAGGTGTTCGCGCGGCGCGGAGTCGACGCGTGGGTCTTCCGCGGCGACGACGGCCTGGACGAGCTGACGGTGACGGGCACGTCGTCGGTGTGGAGCGTCAACGACGGCCACGTGGAGCAGTGGAGCGTCGGACCCGAGGACGTGGGGCTCGCGGTCAACCCCGTGGAGGCGCTGCGGGGCGGAGACGTGGCCTACAACGCCGAGGTCGTGCGGCGCACCCTCGCCGGCGAGCCGGGTGCGGTGCGGGACGCTGTGCTGCTGAACGCGGGAGCGGCCCTGGCCGTGTACGACGCGACCGGGTCGGACCGCCTGGACCAGCTGGCTGCGGGCGTGGCGAAGGCCGGCGAGGCGATCGACTCGGGCAGCGCGCAGGCGACCCTGGAGCGCTGGGTCGCTGCCTCAGCCGGCTGAGGGGTCCAGCCAGTCCGGCGGGGCCTCCAGGTAGGACATCCGCTCGTCCTGCTCGATGACTCGCCAGCCCTTGTCGTTGGTCAGCGCGTAGGTGAGGACGCCATCGGTGTAGAGCAGCGCGTGAGTCACTCCGAGCTCCCGCAGGCTCTCGTCCCACCCAGGGGCGAGCTTCAGCAGGTCGACGTTCCGTTCCAGCTCGTCATCGGTGAACATGTCGCCGTAGCCGTGCATCACCACCTGCAGGTCCGGATAGCGCCACACGTCGTGACCGCCCTCATCCCACTCGTTGAGGAGTCCCGTGCCGGGCGGGAGCGCCCTCAGGAGCTGGTCCTGGGCGCGCGGCACCTCCACGGGCTGGTCGCTGGTGAATGGGACCGCGAGCGCGAGCCCCGCGAGCGCGGCGACGAAGCCCCCTGCCGCCACGCCCACCTCGAGCCGGCCGACGCTGGGGCGGTCGGGGAGCACCCGCTGCATCCGCTGGGCCAGCAGCGGGACGAGCATGGCCGCACCCAGCGGCACCGTCCTCTGGGAGTAGACGAGCCACCCGGCGGCCACCACGCCCAACCCCAGCTCGGTCCACGGCACGCTACCGGCGCGCAGCGCCAGCACCAGCCACAGCAGCAGGACCGAGGCGGTCAGCGCGGGCGCGACCTCGGTGAAGTCGGTCGGTGCCCACTCGGCGAAGTACTCGGAGATGTTGCCGACCCGGAGCACGCCTCCGTACAGCGCCGGTCCGACGGGCGTCAGCCCTGCCGCGAGCAGTGACAGCACGGGCACCAGCAGCGCCTTGCGACGCGAGGTCCGCCGGGTGCTGGCCTGCGGTGCGCGGTCCAGGGCCAGGCCCAGCAGGCACAGCACCCCCAGCGCCGGCCCCACGGGCCACATGCCGTGGACCATGGCCCACAGCCAGGTCAGGGGGACCAGCCACCAGGGCGCTGCGCCGGTCTCGCGGTAGCGCAGCCAGGCGCCCACCGTCAGCACGACGAACAGGTAGCTGGCGACCTGGGGTCGTGAGGAGAGGAACGGTGCGGTGCTGCCGACGGTGAGTGGTGTGATGAGGGAGGCGACCAGCAGTGAGCTGTGGGCACGGGCGACCAGGAACACGGTGAGGGCGAATGCCAGGATCAGTGCGCCGGCGAGCCACGCGACACCGGAGAGGCCGAACCACTGCTCGAAGGCCGCGTAGCCGACCTGGCCGAGCCACTGCGTCGGGACCCAGTCCGCGGTGGAGAACTGGGAGAGGGTCCCGGGGGACCGGGCGGACCAGCCGTCCAGGAACTCGCGTCCCATGCGGAGGTGGAAGTACGTGTCGGTGTTGGTGACCGGAGCCGACACCTGTCGCACGATGGCGACGAACGTGCCGAGCACGATCAGCAGAGAGATCGCCGTCAGCACGGGGGATCGTCGTGCTGCCGCGCGGTCGTTGCTCACGGCGCACACTTTTCCACGGTCCACCGGGTCCTCGAGGTGATTCCGCAACGCTGTCGCGGAATCGGTCAGGATCGGCCGGGCGTCAGTCCAGCCCCAGGGAGAAGGCCGCCTCCAGGTCGTGCCGCGAGTAGGCCCGGAAGGCGATGTGGGTCTCGGTCTCCAGGACTCCGGGGACCTTGTTGAGCTGGTCGGCGATGACACTGGCGATGTCCTCGTGCCTGCTCACCCGGACCAGGGCGATGAGGTCGATCTGCCCCGTGACGGAGTAGACCTCGCTGACGCCCTCCAGCGCGGCGATGGACTCCGCGACCTCGGGGATACGAGCCACATCGGCCTTGACGAAGACGATGGCAGTGATCATGGTCGGCACACTATCGAGCCGGCTGGTGGATGGGCGAGGGCAGACGCTGCTCGTCGAAGGGCACCAGGCTGAGCCGGGACTGGCTGACCGCGTCGTACAGGGCCAGGTGGCGGCCGGCGCCGGCAACCGGACAGACCCAGTGACCCACGACGTCGATCAGCCGGATCCCGGGGGCCTCCAGCCACCGCAGGACCTTCTCGCTCTCCTCCGCCGTGGCGGCGGGCACGGGGCCCGGGGCGGGGAGCACCGTCTCGGCCGTCGCGCGCAGCTCCGCGACGAACTGGTGGGCATCGGCACCCGCGGGGATCACCCCGGCTGCGGCGAGGCGACCGAACCGGACCACGTGGACTGCCCAGCGGCCGTCGTCCTCGCGGCGTCCGGCGACCACCTCAGGGCAGCCGCTGAGGGCGGACAGGCGCTGGGTGCGGGCGGCGGCGCGGACGAACGCCGAGAGCCGGTCACGATGGGCGCCTGCCTCCTCGAACCGCTCCTCCGCCGCCAGCGCCGACATCCGGCGGTTCACGGCGTCCACCACCTCGTCGGGGCGCCGTCGCAGGGCGTCCCCGAGTCGGGCGACCATCTCGGCGTACGTGGAGGAGTCGGTGGATCCGTCACAGGGGGAGAGGCAGCGACCCATCTCAGCCAGGACGCAGGGCGACCGGGACGGCGTCGCGGGCAGCCGGCCGGAGCACTGACGCACCGGGAAGGTGTCGTGCAGTGCCGCGAGGCACTTCTCCGCGACACGTCTGGAGCCGAAGGGGCCGAGGTACTCGGCGTCGTCGTCCAGGACCCGCCGGACCAGGGAGAGCCTGGGCCACACCTCGCGAGTGAGCTTGATGAAGTGCACCTTCTCGGGAAACCGGCTGCGCCGGTTGTAGCGGGGCTTGTGCTCGGCGATCAGCCGGAGCTCCCGCACCTCGGCCTCCAGGGAGGTGGCGCACTCGATGCCCGTGACCGAGGCGGCCAGGCCCACCATCTCACCCATCCTGGATCGGGTCTCGGAGGCGGTGAAGTAGGTCCGGACCCGGGTCCGCAGGTCTCGGGAGGTGCCTATGTAGAGGACGCGGGACCGGTCGTCCTGGAACAGGTAGACACCGGGCGCGTGCGGCAGCGACTCCGCGAGGTGTCGTTTGCGGCGTTGGGCACTGGTCACCTTGGAGCTGAACGTCTGGAGCTCCTCGAGGGTGTGCACCCCCAGGCCGCCGAGACGCTCGACGAGGCCGTGCAGGACGTCCACCGTGGCTCGGGCGTCCGACAGGGCCCGGTGGTTGGGCGTGGTGGTGGAGCCGAAGAGGGTGGCGAGGCTGGACAGCTTGCAGTTGGGCGTCTCGTCCCGGGTGACCACCCGGCGGGCGAGCTTGGCGGTGTCGACGACCTCGAACCGCGGCCAGGGCCGCCCCTGCTGCTTGGCGAAGTGCTGGAGGAAACCGACGTCGAACGGCGCGTTGTGGGCGACCAGCACGCTGCCTGCAGCGAACTCCAGGAACGCGGGCAGTGCCGACTCGATCGACGGGGAGTCGGCGACCATCGAGTTGGTGATGCCGGTGAGGACGGCGATGAACGCGGGTATCTCGGCGCGCGGGTTGACCAGCGTCTGGAACTCGCCGAGGACCTCGCCGCCCCTGACCTTCACGGCTCCGATCTCGGTGATCATCGAGCCGCCTGCTGCCGAGCCACCTGTGGTCTCGAGGTCGACGACGGTGAACGTGAGGTCGCGCAGTGGGCGCCCCAGCTCGTCGAAGCTGCGCTGGGACTCCCACCGGGTCGACGCGGTCTGCTGGGCGGTGCTCATGTCCGGTGACGTTAGACGCGAGCACCGACAGTCATCACGCGCCCGCGCGCACTAGGGTTGGTCCGCCCAGGTCCGATCCCATGCCAGGAGCGCGCGGTGAACCTTGAGCTGCCCGGCCCCACCACCCGGTTGCGCTGTGGCGCGTGCGGCAACCTGACCCGCTTCGACGTCACCCGCACCCGACGCACCACCGAGTTCTGGCACTTCGACCTCGCGGGCGAGCACGTCGTGGAGGAGTCCGAGCTCAGGGCCGAGGACGTCGAGAGCATCACCTGCCGGTGGTGCGGCCGTAGGGACGCCGTCGAGCTGGTGGACCGCAACGTGGTGGCGACCGGTGTCCAGGACCGACAGAGCGGGGGCTGATCGTCCCGGTCGGGACGCGCCGACACGCCGTCTGGCCCTGCGCGCGGCGGGACTGTCGGCGCTCGCTGCTTGAGTCGCTGACATGACGACGAGAATCGACTGTGACACCTGTGTGGTGCGGGGCCTGGCGTGCCACGACTGTGTGGTGACCGTGCTGCTGGGACCACCCCCCGAGCTCACGCTGGAGGACGATGCGCGCGACGCCCTGGACGTCCTGGCGGCCGGCGGACTCGTGCCGCCGCTGCGGATGGTGCATCCCGTCCCGGGGGGTCCGATCATCGAGTCCGCCTGAATTCACACCTTTCTCGGGCGCAAGTTGTCCTGGTCCCGTCCAGCCCACTAGCCTGACCCCAGACTCGCGTGGAAGTGGATCGTCGATTCGCGCGTGGGTCGCGTTGAGTCCCGTCAGCGCCTCCGGGTGTGCGGGAGCCGGGGAACCACAACTCTGGGGTGAATCGTCGACAAGGCGGGCTGCTGGCCCGAGGAGTCGGGGTAGGGCATGTCGTGCCCGAATCCGTCAGCTCACCCGGTAGACGTACGACAAGTAGGGAGACTGCCCGCTCGTGACTCGCGACCGGAAGCGAATCGGCAGGACGACCATCGCGTGCGTGGCCCTCGTCTCGACAGGTTTCGTCGTGGCGAGCCCCGTCCAGGCAGAGCCCGACATCAGCGACGTGCGCGGCCGTGTCGACCGCCTGTACCACCAGGCCGAGCAGGCGCAGGAGCGCTACAACGACGCCCGGCTCGAGCTCGAGGCACTGAGCGACCAGCTCGGCTCCCTCAAGGCTGACGAGAAGCGGCAGAACTCCCGCCTCGCGGTCGTGCGTGAGCAGGTCCAGGAGTCGATCGTCCGCCAGTACCAGGGCGAGAGCGTCTCCACCGTCGGCCAGGTCGTCGTCTCGGAGGACCCGGGTGCGTTCCTGGGCCAGCTGTCCACCATGTCGGCGTTCAACGACCTGCAGAACGACCTCTTCGACTCCTTCTCGACCGAGGTCGACGCGCTGGACATCCGCCAGGACGCGACGGCCGAGCGCAAGACCGAGATCGCGGAGACCACCAAGGCGCTCGCGGAGGAGAAGGCCGAGGTCGAGGCCAAGCTGTCCGAGGCCAAGAGCCTGCTCGGCAAGCTCGAGGACAAGGAGCGCGAGCGACTCCTGTCCGCATCCCGGGGGGACTTCACCCGGCTGCCCGAGAGCGTCCCCGCTTCAGGTCGTGCCGCCGCTGCGGTCAAGGCGGCCATGGCTCAGGTCGGAGACGCCTACGTGTACGGCGCAGTCGGCCCCAACGCCTACGACTGCTCGGGTCTGACCATGATGGCGTGGGGCCAGGCCGGAGTAGGCCTCCCGCACTCCTCCAGCGCCCAGTTCGGCTCGGGCGCCCGCGTCTCCCAGAACGACCTGCAGCCCGGGGACCTGGTCTTCTACTACTCACCCATCAGCCACGTGGGCATGTACATCGGCAACGGCATGATCGTGCACGCGGCCAACCCGTCGAGCGGCGTCCGCGTGGCAGGGGTCTTCTCGATGCCCTACGTCGGTGCCGTCCGTCCTGGCTGACCTCACCCCGAAGCGTCGCCTGGGGTCCGGGCGGCAGATGATCCTGCTCCTGGTGTTCCTGCTGGTCCTGGGCGGAGCGGTCCGCTGGACCGTGCAGGCACGCGTCCCGACACCGCCGCACGCCGGACCGGATCGGATCGTGGTCGCGTCCGCCTCGCCTGCGGCCCTCGCGAGTCTCCTCCACGCCTTCCGCGCCGCCGTCGTGAACCGGGACGAGGCGGCCGCGACTGGTCTGGGTGCAGATGCCGGCGCGCGCCAGCAGCTGCGCCACGTCGTGCGCAACGCGCGCGCACTCGGGATCGGTGGGTTCGAGGTGCGCTACCTGCGCCAGGACGGGGAGGCAGCGCCCGGCGGAGCGCGCACGGTGGTGGCCGAGGTGAGGTGGCAGCTCGCCGGCTACGACCCCGCCCCCTCCGTCTCGAAGGTCTCGGTGCGGCTAGTCCCGGAAGGGGCCGGATCGCGATCGCAGGCATCGACGCCTCCGGCGGCGCCCCTGCCCCGCTGTGGCTCACCTCCCGCCTGCACGTCGAGCGCTCCGCCAGAGTGCTGGTGCTGGCCCAGGACTCGCCACGGGCCGCACGCCGCGAGGCTGTCCTGGCACGGCGTGCCCTGGCCCAGCTGGAGGCGGTGCTCCCGCAGTGGCGGGGGAAAGCCGTGGTCGAGGTGCCCGCCACGGGGCGCGGCCTCGCTGCCGCTCTCGGGGCCCAGGAACCCGTCCCGGAGGGCACGGCCGGCGTCGTGTCGCCGGCGGGGGAGGGGCGCGGCCCCCGGACGCCGGTCCACATCTTCATCAACGGTGCCGCGGCCGGGAGCCGTCCTCACCACCTTCCCAGCGCCCAGCTCGTGCTGACGCACGAGCTGGTGCACCTGGCCACCAGAGCTGGGGACGAGCACCTCCCGTACTGGCTGCTCGAGGGGTTCGCCGAGCACGTCGCACTTCGTGGAGTGCAGCCCGGCCCAGGTACGGCGGGGCGGATCGCCGGCGCGGTCCGTGCGGGTGGGGTGCCTGCCGGTCTGCCGGCTGCTGCGGACTTCGCGCCCGGGGCCCCCGGCGTCCAAGCGGCCTACCAGGCCGCCTGGCTGGCGTGCCGGGCCCTGGAACGACGCCTGGGGAGCGCCGGACTGGTCTCCCTGCACCAGCAGGTCCGCTCCGGGCGCAGCGTGGCCGACGCCCTGCGCCGGGCCGGATGGTCCCAGGAGGGACTGGTCCGGGCCTGGCAGGCGGAGCTCCGGGCGCTCGTCGGCTGACGCCCGGGCACCGGTGATGGTGCTGGCTGGGAGCGCGGTGAGAAGGTGGTCCTCGTGACCCCGCCCCGACTCACGAGCCGCGTCGTGGGGTGGCTGGTCGCCGCCACCGCCGGGGCCTGCTTCCTGGTCCTCGCCGCGGTGCTGGTCCCGTGGCACCCCGTGCCCGACGGCCTGGCTGCGGTGCCCGCGGACAGTCTCTTCACGAGAGCACAGATCAGCCGAGCCGAGTCCTACGCAGGCCAGGCCCGCCTGCTGAGCTGGAGCTCGCTGGGCCTCTCGCTGATCGTCGTCGTCGCACTGGCGGCATCCGGCCTGGGCTCCGCGATGATGCGCCGGCTACCTGGGTCTTGGTGGGTGCGTACCGTCCTCGGGGTGGCGCTGACGCTGCTCGGCGTACGCCTGGTGACGCTCCCGTTCGCGCTCCTGCTGCTGCGGCTCCGGCGGGATTACGGGCTGACGACGCAGCGCGTGCCGGCGTTTCTCCTCGACCTGACCGTCTCGCAGCTGGTCGAGACCGTGGGGACGGCGCTGGTCGTCCTCCTCGTCGTGGGCTGCGCCCGACGGTGGCGGACCTGGTGGCCGTTGATCTGCGCGACCGTGCTGGGAGCACTCGTCGTCCTGGTCTCGTTCGTCTACCCGGTGCTGGTGGAGCCCCTGTCCAACGACTTCACCACGCTGGGGCCGCGCCAGCTGCGGGAGGAGGTCACCGAGCTCGCGGACGAGATGGACGTGCAGCTGGACGACGTGGTGGTCGTGGACGCCTCGCGTCGCACCACGACGCTGAACGCGTGGGTCTCTGGACTGGGCAGCACCCGGCGCGTGGTGCTCTACGACAACCTGGTCACCGAGGTGCCTGGGCAGCAGGTGCGGTCGGTGGTCGCGCACGAGCTGGCGCACGCCCGGCACCAGGACGTGCTGACCGGCACGGTACTGGGCGCGCTGGGAGCCATGGCGGCGGTGGGTCTGCTCGGCGCCTCGTGCACCCGGTCGGATGGCCGGCGACGGGTCGCGGCAGCAGCGACGGTGCCGGTGCTGCTGGCACTGCTCGCGGTCGGCGCACAGGTGGTGGCGCCGGTGGAGAACGGCATCAGTCGGCGCCTGGAGCTGCGAGCAGACGCGGATGCGCTGGCCGCGACCGGGGATCCCGAGGCGTTCGTGGCGGTGCAGCGGGCTCTGGCGCTCAGGTCCCTCGCGGATCCGACGCCGCCGAGATGGTCGTCGTGGTGGTGGGGGAGCCACCCCGGGGTGCTGGAGCGCGTGGCGCTCGCTCGGCGGTGACCTCGGTCCCCGGGAGACGGGCAGCCGCGCGGAGGCGGTCAGCAGCTGCCGGTGTGGGTGCTGGCGTTCATGGTCTCGCAGGAGCCCCCGAACAGGTCGGCCACGGCTCCACCGAACATGAAGACCGAGAGCACGATCAGGGCGGCGATGCCGGCGATGAGGAGTCCGTACTCGACGCTCGAGGCGCCCTGCTCCGACGTGCGGCGACGACCCCGGTCACGTGCGGTGTAGTAGGTGCGCATGCGTTCTCCTCGGGTTGGGAAAAGTGAGATGGCGCGGTTCCGAGACTCTCGGAACCGCGCCGCGTCACGCACGACGAGCGGTCAGTTAGCCTGGCCCGAGCTGATCGCCGAGCTGGTGTTGCCGAAGATGCCGGAGACGAGGCCACCGAAGGCGAACACGACGACGACGATGAGGGCGGCGATGCCGGCCACGAGGAGGCCGTACTCGACGGCGGAGGCGCCGCGCTCGTCCATCTTGGACTTCTTGGCGTCGAGGAGGATGGTGAGGTACTGAAGCATTGGGGTGGTCCTTCCGGTGAATGCTTGGGATTCGGGTCCGGCAGGCACTCGCCTGATCCGTTGAGGCAATCCTCCGGCAATGCGGGACCGGATGTGATCGGAAGAACAGTCACGCTCGTCTAGTCAATTGGGACTAGTTCCGGCGCGTCCCGGGGGAGGTTCAGTGGCCCATGGGGTTCATGCTGGACAGCAGCCCGCTGCGCATCGCGGTGACCAGCGCCTGCGCCCGGTTCGTGGCGCCGAGCTTCTGGTAGATCCGGGCGATGTGGGACTTCGCCGTGGACTCGCTCATGTACAGCTTGCCCGCGATCTGTCCCGCGCCCAACCCGTCCGCCAGCAGCACCAGGACCTCCTGCTCACGGTCGGAGAGTCGCGAGGTCTCGCCACTCATCCGCCGGATCATGGCCGCGGAGAGCCCGGCGCACAGGAACGTGCGAGGGGAGATGGCCGCGTGCTTGGCCGCCTTGACCACCTCTGTGGAGGGGGCGTCCTTGCCGACGAAGGCGGAGGCGCCGGCCTCCATGGCGGCGAAGATCTGCTCGTCGCCGGAGTGCATGGTCAGCACCACCAAGCCTGTGTGCGGGGCCGCCTTGCGCACTGCCCGGACGATGTCCAGGCCGGTGCCGTCGGGCAGCTGGAGGTCGGTCACCACCACCTGGGGCCGGGTCTCGGAGAAGGCGCGCATCGCCTCGCCCACCGAGCCGGCCTGGGCCAGCACCGTGGTGCCCGGGTCGAGGGAGAAAGCGGTCGCGAGACCGTGCCGGATCAGCTCGTGGTCGTCCACGAGGAGCACGGTGGTAGGTCCGGTGGGCAGCTCGGTCTCAGTGTGGTTCATGCGTCGATCGCATCCTTTTCCGTTCTCGGGTGGGTCAAGGGCATGCTCAGTCCCGCTTCGGCCAGCTGCCCCAGCCGCACCGACACGCGGGTGCCGCGCACAGGGCTGGAGCTCACTTCCAGGATCCCGCCGATCAGGGCGGCGCGCTCCTTCATGATGGAGAGGCCGTGGGAGTCGTGCCGGCCGGTCTGGAGACCTTGGCCGTCGTCGCTCACCACGATCTCCGCGGCCGGCGCCTGCACCCGGCAGTGCACGTCGATGAGCTGTGCGGCGGAGTGCTTCACCGCGTTGTTCATCGCCTCCTGGGCGATCCGCAGCAGCTCTGCCTCCACCTCGTGACGCAGCCTGCTGGTCCGCTCGTCGACGGTGACCTTGATCGGGATGCCGGAGACGTCGCTGAGGTGGCGCGCCAGCGTGGCAATGGCGGCGCCCAGGCTCTCGCTGGAGCCGGCCTGGGTGCGCAGCGTCATCACCGAGCGTCGTACCTCGCCGACGACGGAGGTGATCATCGCCCGTAGCTGTTGCAGCGCGGCCTCCTGCGCCGGGGAGGCGGCCGAGCCGATCAGGGCATCGACCACGTACCCCATCGACGCGATGTCCTGGGCGACTCCGTCGTGCATCTCTCGCGCCAGACGCCGACGCTCGTCCGACATCGCCGCGTCCCGGAAGGCGGTGAAGAGCTGAGCCGTGTCCAGGCGGAGCGCCTTGGGGGCCAGGCGGGTGGCGAGTGCGTCGAGCTGGGCGATCACCTGCGTGGGGTCCGGGTCGACGTGCGGCGCGAGCCGGCCGGTGACCACCGCGATGGGGGTCCCGGAGCTGGTGACCTGGAAGGCCACGTCGTTGCCGAGCACCCGGGGCTTGCCGTCGTGCCAGACAGCGTTTGCCATCTCGTCGTTGTCGTCGCTGTCCACCCCGTCCGCGGAGGAGCGGGTGACCAGCGGTAGCAGCACGCTGTCGCGCTGCACGTGGAGCACGACCACCTCCAGCGGCAGCTCCTCGCTGACCTCCTCCAGGATGGTCCCGCCCATGCTCATCGGGTCCAGGCCGCCCTGCAGCTTGGCCGAGAGGTCGTTCAGCTCGGTGATCAGCAGCCGCGCCTCTCGGTAGGCCGCCGAGCTGTCGTCCTGAGGGAGCGTGCTGACGAAGAAGCTCGCGACCAGTCCGAGACCCAGTCCGGTCACCACCCAGGTGAAGATGTCGGCGACCTGGGACACGCTGGGAGCATCGCTGCGCAGGGCCATCACCGCCGCCATCGCGATGGTCTGCGCCGCCAACGACTCCGTGACGCCCCGGACGCTGCGGACCAGGCCGTGGACGAACGGGGGGACCGCGAGGCCGGCGAGCAGCGCGGGCGCCACGTCGTAGAACAACCCGGCGATCATGCCCATGAGACAGGCCTCCGCCAGGCACGCCAGCATGACGGGCGTCGCCGTGCGCATCAACCACGAGGCAGCCACCCAGGTGGTGGCCAACGAGAAGAGCCCGCCCAGGGCGTCCACCTCGCGGCTCCACAGGATCGAGACCCCGACAGCGAGCAGCACGAAGGCGCGGCTGCCGTTGATCAGGCCCGCGTGCTGGCGCTCCGCACGCAGTGACATCAGCCGAGGCTGTCCATGATGGTGATCGCGGCTGGCCCCATGACGGCGATGAACAGGGTGGGCAGGATGCAGAAGATGAGCGGCACCGTCATCTTGACCGGGACCTGCTGCGCCTTCTCCTCCGCGCGCTGGCGGCGCTTCGTGCGCATCTCCGCGGACTGCACCCGGAGCACCTGGGCGATCGGGATACCGAAGGCATCGGCCTGGACCAGTGCGCTCACGAAGCTGCGCAGGTCGTCCAGGTTGGTCCGTTCCGCCAGGCCGCGCAGGGCATCGGCACGGCCAGTGCCGATCTGCATCTCGCGCAGCACCCGCGAGAACTCCTCGGAGAGCGGACCGGTGGTGTTGCGTGCCACCTGCTGGACCGCCGCGTCGAAGGCCAGGCCGGACTCCACGCTGATGGTGAGCAGGTCGATGGCGTCGGGGAGCTCCCGCTGCAGCAGGTTCTGCCGGTCGTAGGCCTTCTGGTACAGGAACATGTTGGCGCCGTAGTAGCCCACCACGGTGCCCACGGCGATGAAGCCGATGCGGGTGGTGAGCGCGAAGCCGAGCATGAAGGAGAACAGGAAGAACAGCACCAGACCGGCGGCGGCTCCGATCACCTTCATGGCCACGACCCGGTCCACGGTCCAGCCGGGCGGGTTGCCCGCCAGCTCGAGCTTGCGGTAGATGCGCTCGGTGCTGTCGGAGCCGCTGAGACGACGGCCGATCGCCAGGGCGCGGGCCTGCAGGGGCGCCAGCACCCGCTCGGAGAACGGACGGTCGAACTCGGCCGTCAGCTCCTTCGGCATGTCGCCCATGGCCTCGAGGGCAGCGATCGAGCGGCTGAGGCCGCTCTGCTCCTTGGAGGCGTCCCTGGTGGCCATGGCGGCCAGCGCGATGGCCGAAGCCACCATCAGCACGCCGAGCAGCAGAAAGATCGTCATCAGACTTCCACCTTCACGAGTCGGCTCATCCAGAACGCCCCGACACTCAGCAGCACGAGTCCGCCACCGAGCATCGCCAACCCCAGCGGGGTGTCGAAGAGCACGCCGACGTAGTCGGGCTTGGTCAGCACCAGGAAGAGCATGAAGCCGGGAGGCAGGCCGCCCAGCACGTAGCCGGAGAGCTTGCCCTCGGCCGCCAGGGCGCGGACCTGCCGGCGCATGTACTCCCGCTCCCGGATGGTGACGGCCACGGTGTCCAGCAGCTCACCGAGGTTGCCGCCGACCTGGCGCTGGATGCGGATGGCCATCACGATCCAGGCGAAGTCCTTGCTGTCGAACCGCTCGGTGATGCCCTCCATGGCGTCCTCGATGGTCACGCCCAGGCGGGTCTCCACGAGCACCCTCTTGAACTCACCGGCGATGGGCTCGCTGCCCTCGCGGACGATGGTGTCGATGGACTGTGCCAGTGAGAGCCCCGCGGACAAGGACCCGGACATCAGCTGGAGGGTGTCGGGGAGCAGGGTCTCGAACTGCTTGAGGCGCTTCTTCCTCTTCCGACCCAGCCACAGCCACGGCAGGACCACACCGAGCAGGATGAAGATCAGGCCGACGACGAAGTTCCCCTTGCCGATGAGCAGGCCGGCGAGACCGGCGACCAGGACGACGCCCAGGTGGGTGAGCAGCCACTCCGATGCCCGCATGTCGCTACCTGCTGCCTCGAGCCGCTTGGCGATCCGGGCCTCGAGCGACTTGTTGCGCTTCAGGACGGACTCGGCAGCGCCCTTGGCCTGCGCGAGGGTCTGGCCGGAGGCGCGGCCGGGCGCTGCCCCGGTCCCGGTCGCTCCGGCTCCGGCGGCGTACAGGTTCACCCGCTCCTCGGCCGTGAGCTCCCGCTTGGTGAAGCCGGAGAGCAGGGCGGCGAGGAAGCCCAGGAGACCGACGCCGACGAGGGCGAGGGCTGCCCACTTGCCCCACTCAGGAACCATCAGGCCCTGGTCCTGCGAGGGCAGCCGGACCGAGGACGGCGCCCGGTAGCCCTGGTCGCGGATCGGCACGAACGCCTCGGCCGTGAGCGTCTGGGCGCCCGATCGCATGGTGACCACGACGTTGGACTCGCGGGTCTCGACCTGCGTCGGGAGGGTGGCGCTGACGAGGATCTGCCGGGCGAGGACCTGAGCCTCCGCCGAGAAGGCGGCGGTGAGGGCCTCCGGCTCGGCGCTGATCACCGTGCCGTTCCCGGCCTCGCTGAGGCTGGTGAGCTCGGACAGGGCACCGTCCTGGTCCAGCGACACCACGTCGACCAGCGCCCGGGACGTCTCGATGGCGCGGATGACGGTGGTCAGCTTGGTCTTGCTGGTGTCGGCTCCGTCCGAGAGCACCAGGATGCTTCGCTGGCCCTCGTCGCCGGCCATCTCGGTGGCGGCGAGCACGCCGTTGTAGAGGCGGGTCCCGCCGCTGAGCTCCAGCCCGGGCAGCACCGCGGTGGCAGCGGCCCGGTCCGTGGTCGGCAGGAGCGCCTCCTCGACCTGGCCGTCGAAGGTCACGATGCCGACCTTCACGTCCGCGGGGACCGTCGCCAGGTAGGCGCTGGCCGCGGCCTTGGCGGCCTCGAATCGGGGGCCGGCCATCGACTTGCTGGTGTCGATGGCCAGGATTGTGGTGCGCTCGATCTTCTGGCCCCCGGCCGGCTCCGCCGTCGACGTGGTCGGGAAGCCGTCGATCTCGACGACGACGCTGGACAGGTCGACGTCGGCGCCGGGCGGGACGCTCACCAGGACCCGCACCCCGTCAGCGCTGGGCTCCACGTGGGCGATGGTGGTGTCGTCCGCGGCCTGGGCGGGGAGCGGCAGACCGATCAAGGCCACCAGACCCGCGGCCGCCAAGAGGCGGGGGAGACGCATCAGAACCTCTCAGTCGCGAAGAGGAGCGGATCCACCTGGACGTTGTTGTACGCCATCTTCTCGAGGAACTTGGGACGCAGCCCGGTGGAGCGCAGGCCACCCAGCGCCTTGCCGTCCGCGTCGAAGCCGGCGGAGTGGTCGTAGAGGAAGACGTCCTGGAGGGTGATCACGTCGCCCTCCATCCGCTCCACCTCGGTCACGTGGGTGATGTGTCGTGAACCGTCCCGGAACCGGGACTGGTGGACGATCAGGTCCACCGCGGATGCGACCTGCTCCCGGATGGCCCGCACCGGCAGGTCCATGCCGGCCATCAGCACCATGGTCTCCATACGAGAGAGCGTGTCCCGGGGGCCGTTGGAGTGCAGGGTGCAGATGGATCCGTCGTGGCCGGTGTTCATGGCCTGCAGCATGTCGAGGGCCGAGGCGTCTCGGACCTCACCGACGATGATGCGGTCTGGTCGCATGCGCAGGCTGTTCTTGACCAGGTCGCGGATGGTGACCGCGCCCTTGCCCTCGATGTTGGAGGGGCGGGACTCCAGGCGCACCACATGCTCCTGCTTGAGCTGGAGCTCGGCGGCGTCCTCGATGGTGACGATGCGCTCGTCCTCGGGGATGAACGACGACAGCACGTTCAGGGTGGTGGTCTTGCCGGCGCCGGTGCTCCCGGAGACGATGATGTTGAGGCGTCCCCGGACACAGGCGTCCAGGAAGTCCTTGGTGCGCGCGCTGATGGAGCCGAAGCGCACCAGGTCGTCGGCGGTGAGCGGGTCGGTGGCGAACTTGCGGATGGTCAGCGCCGACCCGTCGATCGACAGCGGCGGTACCACCGCGTTGACGCGGCTCCCGTCGGGCAGGCGTGCGTCCACCATGGGGCTGGACTCGTCGACGCGGCGCCCGATCCGGGAGACGATCTTGTCGATGGTGCGGCGCAGGTGGGACTCGTCCTGGAAGACCGCGTCCGCGGGCACCAGCTTCCCCTTGTACTCCAGCCAGATGTTGTGCGCGCCGTTCACCATGATCTCCGAGACGTCCGGGTCGCGCAGGTAGGGCTCGATGGGCCCGTATCCCAGGATGTCGTCGCTGATCTCACTGGTGATCTGGGTCCGGTCGGCGTGGCTGATCGGACGATCCTGCTTCTGCAGCACGTCGGCCAGCGCCGCCCTGACCTTCTGGTCCAGGTCGGTCTGCTCCATGTTGGCGTCGTAGAGCTGGGGGCCGAGCTGGCGCAGCAGCTCGGCGTGCACCGACGCCTTGAGCTCGTCGATCCGTTCGGTACCCACGGGAGCGACCTTGCGGCCGCTGACGTGCGTCACCGGCGTCGGGGTGGCGCGGCGGTCGTTGAGCGGGGAGTCCGAGGTGCTCACGGTGGGCCGCGGAGGCGCGGCCACGTGCTCCACGGGGCTCTCGGTCGTGACCGTCTCCACGGGAAGCTGGAGGTTGTCGACGAACCCGCCCGGTGCACCAGCGTCCAGGGCGGCCTCGGCCTCGGCCCTGCGCCGTGCGGCGAGGCGTTCGGAGAGATTGCTCATGTCGTCATCTCCTGCTGATGCGGAAGCGCTTGGGGCCTTCGTCGCGCTTGTCGGTGGTGGCCGGGGTCGCGGGCTGGGGGGCAGGCACCGGCTCGGGGCGCGGCAGCCTGGGGGTGCGCCCCTTCTGCGGCGGCACCGCAGCAGGCGGTGCCGTCTCGTAGCCCATGAGCTTGTCCGCCAGGCTCTTCAGCGCCTTGGAGGAAGGGTGGGACGGGGAGGAGAGCATCAGCGGACGGCCGGCGTTCGTCGCCTTCGCGATGTCCAGCGAGGTCGCCACCTGCACGGTGACCCCCATGCCCAGGATCCCCTCCACCTTGTCCGCGCCGATGCCGACCTGCTCGTCCGCCCGGTTGAGCAGCAGGTGCCGGTGGCCCTCGGCCACCCCGAGCACGTCGAGCGTCTCCAGCGCCACCTTGACGTTCTTGAGGGTGGGGACGTCGAGGGTGGCCACGATGATGCAGTCGTCGGTCTCGTCCAGCGCCGTCAGGGTCTGCTCGTCGAAGGCGGGAGCGGTGTCGAGGACGACGTAGTCGAAGTGCGACTGCAGGGTGTGCAGCAGGCGGGTCACCAGCGCGCCGCTGACCCGTTCGCGGGCGTCGGGCTGGCTCGGGGCCGCCAGCACCATGAGCCCGCTCTCGTGCGGGGTCATGAGCTCCTCGACGAAGGCGTAGTCCATCGAGCTCTCGCCGCCGATGGCGTGCTCGATCGAGTGCGTCGGGAAGAGCTGCAGGGTGATGGCGATGTCGCCGAAGGCAAGGTCCAGGTCCACCACGCACACCCGGTTCTCGCCGCCGCGCATCAGCGCGATGCCGAGGTTGACCGACATCGTCGTCTTGCCGACCCCGCCCTTGGGGGAGAAGATCGTGATGACCCGACCCAGCTTGGCCGGCGCGGACGCCGTGCCGCGCAGGGCCGCCCACAGGGCGTGGGCCCGCTGCAGGGAGGCGGTGACCTGGGGCAGGTCACCGGCGCTCACCACCTCGCGGACTCCGGCGTGCATGGCTCTGGTGAGCACGTCGGTGTCGACCGAGTCGCGCACCAGGATGACGCTGGCGGTCGGCAGCACCGTCCGCATCCGGTCGGCGATGGTCATCGCCTCGGGGACCGAGAGGCTCGGCCCCAGCACGACGGCGTACTCGTCGCTGCGGTGGGTGAGCCAGGTGAAGAGGCGATCGGCGCTGTCGACCACCTGGGTGCCGGCGGGAAGGACGGCGACGAGCGGTGCGGCCTTCGCCGGGTCCGCGTCGAGGAGGATTGGCATGTCGGCCTACTGGAAGAGGGTCTGGAGGGAGACGCCGGGACCTGGCTGGATCTTGCTGTTCTCGGTCAGCAGGCCGAAGGACAGCTCACCGTTCGCGGCGGCGAACATCAGGCGCTCGGCCTGGGGCTGGTCGACGGCCAGGGTCAGCAGGGTCTTGGGCAGCTGCTCGGTGGTCTCGGCGCCCGACTCGTCGGTGGAGGTGGTGGAGACCAGCGTCGTCGACCCCGCCGCCAGGACCTTGACCTTGGGCAGCAGCAGGCGGGTGATGGACTGGCCCTGCTCGTTGGCGCCGGTGAGCCAGACCGCCACGTCGGAGCCGGCGGCCACGAAGCCGGCCACTCGCGCGGTGTCGGTGAGCTGGACCGAGACGGCCGTCTGACCGTCCGGGATGGGGAGCACGGAGGACTCGCCGAGCCCACCGAACTTCTCCTGGACGAGCTGCTCGCCCACGTAGATGTTGCTGTTGGCGGCCAGCCCCGAGAGGGCGTTGATGTCACTCAGCGCGGTGGGGAGCACTGCGGTGCGGGGCAGGCTCTGACGTTGCAGCTTGCCCGCCGCTGCGGCGTCCTCGACGGTCTCGCCGGCGGTGATCGGGCTCACGGCCGTGAGCACCTCGACGGTGTCGTACTGCTCGGCGGCCCGCTTGTCCGCGCCCTGGACGTAGACGAAGACGAGTGCGGTGCCGAGAGCCGCGACGATGACAGCCACCACGAGCAGGAGCTTGCGACGATCCATGGGGTTGAGCCCTCCGGTTTCCGGCAGGCCCCGGCTCAACTCCGGCCGGACACTCTGCGCTGTTCCTTCCCTCACACATTGCCCAACATCTGTTGCGCATGTGGAGGAACTGCGGATCGAACGCTAGTGGTCTGTACCGGGTCTTGTTCGCGTTTTCGTCAAGGAAGGTAGAGCGCCTCCACGTCCTCGCGGAACTCCCGCATGACGACGCTGCGCTTGAGCTTGAGGCTGGGCGTCAGCTGGCCGCCCTCCTCGGTCCATTCCGCGGAGAGGATCGTGTACTTGCGGATGGACTCGGCTCGCGAGACAGCCTTGTTGGCATCCTCGACGGCGGCGTCGATCTCGGCCCGCAGCGCCGGGTTGTCGATGAGGGTGGTGGTGATTCCGCCCGTCAATCCCTGCGCCGTGGCCCAGGCGGGCACGGTCTCCGGGTCGAGGGTGATCAGGGCGCCGATGAACGGCTGACCGTCCCCGACCACGATGCACTGGTCGATCAGGGGGTGGGCGCGCAGCCGGTCCTCGAGGGCGGCGGGAGCGACGTTCTTGCCGCCGGCCGTCACCAGGATCTCCTTCTTGCGACCCGTGATCCGCACGAATCCCTCGTCATCGATCTCACCGACGTCGCCGGTGTGGAACCAGCCGTCCCGGTCCACCGCGACGGCGGTAGCAGCCTCGTCGTTCCAGTACCCGGCGAAGATCTGCCCGCCCTTGAAGAGCAGCTCCCCGTCGTCGGCGACCCGGACGGTGGTGCCGCCCAGCGGGCGGCCGACCGATCCGACTTTGTGGGCGCCTGGGAGGTTCACCGTCAATGCCGCGGTGGTCTCGGTCAGGCCGTAGCCCTCCAGAACCGTCAGGCCGATGCCCCGGTAGAAGTGGCCGAGTCGCTCGCCCAGGGGGGCGCCGCCGGACACGGCATGGAAGCAGCGGCCACCGAGCGCGGCCTCCAGCTTCTTGAACACCAGCCGGGTGAAGAGCGCGTGCTGGACCCGCAGCGCGATGGAGGGGCGCCCCTTGTCCATCGCCCGGGACCAGGCGATGGCCACCTCGGCGGCGCGGTCGAAGATCCTGCCCTTGCCGTCGGCCGCGGCGTTCTGGGAGGCGGAGTTGAACACCTTCTCGAACACCCGAGGAACAGCCAGGATGAACGTGGGCTGGAACTCGCCCAGGTCGGCGACCAGGTTCTTGATGTTGGCGCTGTGTCCCAGCCGCACCCGCCTCTTGACGACGCCGATCTGGATGATGCGGGCGAAGACGTGGGCCAGGGGGAGGAACAGCAGCGTCGAGGCGCCGTCGCTGAACAGCTCGTCGAGCTCGTCGACGGCGACCCCCAGCTCGAACATGAAGTTGCCGTGGGTGAGCATGCACCCCTTGGGCTCACCAGTGGTCCCCGAGGTGTAGATCAGGGTCGCCAGGTCCAGGGGGGTGGCGGTGGTGCGCCGCTCCTCTAGAGCCTCGTCGGAGATGTCCTGGCCCAGCTGGGTGAGCACGTCCAGCGCGTTGTCGGCCAGTGACCAGACGTGGTGCAGCTCCTCGAGCTCGGCACGGACCGAGACAATGCGCGCCACGTGCTCGGGAGTCTCGGCCACGACGGCCCGGGTGCCGGAGTCGGAGAGGATGTGCCGGATCTGGAGCGAGGAGGAGGTCTCGTAGATGGGCACCGTGACGGCGCCGGCGAACCAGATCGCGTAGTCCAGCAGGGTCCACTCGTAACGGGTCTTGGAGATCAGGGCCACCCGGTCCCCGACCTCGATCCCTGCGGCGATCAGTCCCTTGGCGACGTCTTGGACCTGGGCGAGGAACTCCGCAGCCGTGACGTCGAGCCACGCGTCTCCGGTGTTGCGGCTGAAGACCACGGCGTCAGCTGCCTCACGGGCGTTGTTGACGACGTCGTCGGTGAGATTGCCGGTGCCGGGAATCTCGGTCGTCAGGGGCGTGGCGAACTCGCGCACGTGGGGGCCTCCTCATTTGCAGGTGTCAGACGCACGTTACCGCTGCGTTGCGGACCGACGAGATCCGGTAGGGTCCCTGACCTGACCTGACTACGACGGCCCACCGGCTCGTCGGCGACCCAGTGGAGGCAGGGATGGCCGAACAGACCACGTCCTCGATCATCATCGATGCGCCGCCGGCAGCCGTGATGGACGTGATCGCGGACTTCGAGGCATACCCCGCCTGGGCCAAGGGCGTGCAGACCGTGGAGGTCGTGGACTCCGGGTCCGGCAAGCGGGCGAAGTCGGTCTTCTTCGCCCTCGACGTCTCGCCGATCAAGGACGAGTACACGCTGACCTACGACTGGGACGGTGACCGCGCGGTCACCTGGACCCTGGTCGAGGGCAAGATGCTCAAGGCCCTGGACGGCGCCTACATCCTCGAGGACCTCGGCGACGGCTCCACCGAGGTCACCTACCGGCTGGCGCTCGACGTCTCGATCCCGCTGATCGGCATGCTGAAGCGCAAGGGCGAGAAGATCCTCATCGACACTGCGCTGAAGGGCCTCAAGAAGCGCGTCGAGTCGCTCTGACTTTGCGGGTACTGCTCTTCACCGGCAAGGGCGGGGTGGGGAAGTCGACGATGGCGGCGGGCACGGCCGCGCTGGCCGCCCGGGACGGCCGACGCACGCTCGTGCTGTCCACCGATGCGGCCCACTCCCTGGGGGATGCCTACGGCGTCGAGGTCGGCGCCTCCCCGTGCCAGGTGGCGCCCGGACTCTTCGTGCAGCAGGTTGACGCGCAACAGCGCTTCCAGGAGTCCTGGGGCGAGCTGCAGCGCTATCTGCTGACCCTGCTCGACGCCGTGGGCGTGGACCCGGTGGCGGCCGAGGAGCTGACGGTCCTGCCGGGGGCTGAGGAGGTCCTGGCGCTGCTCGAGCTGCGCCGTCAGGCGCGCTCGGGGGACTGGGACCTGATCGTGGTCGACTGTGCGCCCACCGCGGAGACGCTGCGGCTGCTCGCCCTCCCGGAGGCGCTGAGCTGGTACATGCGGCGTGTCCTGCCGGTGGAACGACGGGTGGTCAAGACCCTGCGGCCGGTGCTCTCACGCGCTGCGGGGGTGCCGATGCCCCAGGACTCGGTCTTCGACGCGCTCGAGCGGTTGCACTCCGAGCTCGGCGAGGTGCGGGCCTTGTTGTCCGGGCCGGGCGCGAGCGTGCGCCTGGTCCTCACCCCGGAGCGGGTGGTGCTCGCCGAGGCGCGGCGTTCCTGGACCACCCTGTCGCTCTACGGCTACACCGTGGACGGGGTGGTGGCCAACAGGGTCTTCCCCAGCGACGGCTCGGACCCGTGGCGCTCCGGATGGGTTCAGGCACAGGGGGCTGTGCTGGCGGAGGTCTCCGAGTCGTTCTCCGGCCTCCCGCTGTGGCGGTCGGTCTACCGGACCGAGGAGCCCATCGGGGTCGAGGCGCTGGCCGCGCTGGCCGGCCAGGTGTACGCCGGCAGCGACCCCTTGGCCCTTCCCGTCCGGCAGCCCTTCACGGTGACCGAGTCCGGTCGGGGACGCGTCCTGTCGCTGCTCCTGCCGCTCACCACTCGGGCCGAGGTGGAGCTGGTGCGCCATGCTGACGACCTGGTGGTGACCGTCGGGTCGTACCGTCGCGTGATCACCCTGCCCGCGGCGCTGGCCCGGCTGCGGGTGGCCGGGGCACGGGTGGAGAACGAGCAGCTGCAGGTGAGATTCGTGGAGGAGGCGTCATGACGGCGTACGAGGACGACGTGGTGGGACCCCCGGTCGGGTCGGTGGGCGAGGAGGCCGCCAAGCTGCTGGGCGCGCTGTCGGACTGGGCCGGGGAGCGGGGGCCGGGCCTCGGTCAGCACGTCGAGGACCTGATCGGCCAGATGGCGACCTCCTTCCAGAGCGCCGAAGCCAGTACCGAAGCCAGCGCCGACGCGGGCCCCGACGCGGATCCGGGCGAGCAGCCCGGGGAGCCACGCGGCCACTCCGAGTGCACGGCGTGCCCGGTGTGCCGCGTCATGCACTCCGTGCGTGGACTGCCACCCGAGGTCCGGGGGCACCTGGGCGCGGCGGCGGTGTCGCTGGGGCGGGCAGTGTCTGCGGCCCTCGCGCCTGCCCAGGGCCGGACGGAGTCGGAAGCCGTCGAGCACATCGCACTCGACGACAACGAGGGCTGGGACCGGGAGTGATCCTGACGGTGGGGGTCGACGTGGGCGCCTCGAAGATCGCCGCCGCGGTGGTGGACCCCTGCGGCACGGTGCTCGAGCGCCGGCAGGTGCCCACCCCGGCTCATGACGTCCACGCACTGCTGGACGTCCTCGTCGCCGTGGTGCGGGACGTCTCGGGCGAGCACGAGCCGCCGGCGGTCGGGCTCGGTGTGGCGGCCTTCGTCGACGTGACGCGGTCCAAGGTGCTGTCCGCGCCCAACCTGCCCTGGCGCGACCTGCCGTTGCGTCGGGTGCTGGAGGACAGGCTCGGTCTGCCGGTCGTGGTCGAGAACGACGGCAACTGCGCGGTGTGGGGTGAGTTCCGGTTCGGCGCCGGAGCCGGGGTCCAGGACGTGCTGCTGGTGACCGTCGGCACGGGAGTCGGGGGCGGCATCATCGCCTCGGGGCGTCTGCAACGGGGAGCCCACGGGGTCGCCGCTGAGATCGGTCACCTCAGGCTGGTGCCGGACGGTAGGGCCTGTGGGTGCGGTGCCCGTGGTTGTCTGGAGGCCTACGGGTCCGGCACGGCGCTGGCGCGTGGAGCTCGCGAGGCCGCGCAGACGGATCCCTCCTCAGGACCGCTGCTGGCCCTGGCCGGGTCGCCGGACCTGATCACCGCAGAGCTGGTGTCCCGGCTGGCAGCACAGGGCGATCCCTTCTCGATCGCGCGGCTGACGTCGCTGGGCCAGCGGCTGGGGGAGGGGCTTGCGTCCCTCGCCGCGATCCTGGATCCCGAGGTGGTGCTGGTCGGCGGAGGGGTGAGCGCAGCCGGAGAGCTGCTGCTCGCCCCGCTGCGGGCGGCGTTCGTCGCCCACCACCCCGGCCGGGACGCCCGGCCGCTCAGCGAGGTGCGCCTGGCACACCTGGGGACCTGGGCCGGGGTCGTGGGCGCTGCAGACCTCGCTCGGGAGGCGTCGTGAGCGCTCCCGTGTGGATCGGGGTCGACGTGGGCGGAACCAAGATCCTGGCCGGAGTGGTCTCCGAGGACGGCGCCGTGCTGCGCTCGGCAGGACGCCCGACACCGGGCCGGCTGGCCGAGGTCCGTCATCTCGAGGACGCACTCACCGAGGCCGTCCTGGAGGCGGCGCACGGTGCGCCCCTGGCGGCCGTGGGGCTGGCGGCGGCCGGATTCGTCGACTCCTCCGGCGACCGGGTGATGTTCGCGCCACACCTGCCTTGGCGCGACGAGCAGGTCCGGACCCGGCTGTCCGAGCGTTGGTCGACTCCGGTGTTCCTGGACAACGACGCCAACTGTGCTGCGGTGGGGGAGCGGGAGCACGGGGCGGCGCGCGGTGCCTCGTCGGTCCTGATGGTCACGCTCGGCACCGGCATCGGCGGCGCTCTGCTCGTGGGGGACACCCTGGTGCGCGGGGCCGGTGGCATGGCCGGCGAGTTCGGACACATGCGGGTGGTGCCGGGAGGCCTGCCGTGCGAGTGCGGAGGGCGTGGCTGCTGGGAGCAGTACTGCTCCGGGAACGCGCTGCTGCGGGCCGCGCGTGCCTCGCTCACCGAGGGCCCCACGCTGCTCACCGAGCTGTGCGCCGGAGACCCGGCCCGCCTGACGGGTCCGATGGTCGGGGTGGCCGCCGGCGCCGGCGACCGTTCCGCGATCGCTGCCTTCACGACCGTGGGTGAGTGGCTCGGTGCGGGACTGGCGAACCTGACGGCCGCGTTCGATCCGGCTCGGGTGGTCGTGGGTGGTGGACTCGCGGCGGCGGGGGCGCACTTCCTGGGTCGTGCGCGAGATGCCCTGGCGTCTTCGCTGGTGGGAGCCGGGCACCGGGCCCTCCCGCCGATCGTCGTCGCCTCCCTCGGCGCGGAGGCAGGTCTGGTGGGCGCGACAGTCCAGGCCAGGCGTCAGGTGGAAGGCACGCCCGCGTGCTGAGTGTGGCTGATCGCCTGCGGGCGTGGCGGGAACGCTGACAGACTCCCGGGGTGCAAGCTCATTCCCTCGGACGTGTCTGGGTGCTGGGCATCGGTGGCACGTGCCTGTTCCTGGTAACCCAGTCGGAGCCGGTGTTCCTGGTGCCGCTGCTCCTGCTGGTCGCGACCGGGTGGGCGCTGTTCCTGGTCGTCGGAGGGCCGAACCGGTCCACGCGGATCGACCCGTTCCACGTGGCGGGGACGATGGCGGCCCTCGCCCTGCTGATCACCGGGGCACTCATCGCGATCGACTACGGCGGCAGTCTGCTGGGCCAGGTCGCCCTGGTCTGCGGCTACGCCGGCGTCGGGGTGGTGGCGGTCTGGGGCTCCCCTCGGTGGTCCGGCAGAGCCTTCCTGGCACTTCTTCTGGTCCACGTCGTCGTTGCGCTCGTGGACTTCCACAGCTACGACCCGCGGATCGACGTCCAGCCGTTCCTCGAAGGCGGCATCGACGCCCTCTGGTCGGGTTCCAGCCCCTACGGCATCACCATTCCCAACGTCTTCGACGCCGCGGACACAGCCAAGTTCTACGGCCCCGGCATCGTGGACCAGGGTCGCGTGTTGATCGGCTACCCGTACCTGCCCTCCCCCTGCTGCTGGACTCCCTGGCTCACGTCGTGGGCGAGGTGCGGCTCATGCACCTGGCCTCGCTGCTCGGGACAGCCGCGATCATCCGGCACCTGGCCACGGACCGGACGGGCCGGGCGCTCGCGGTGCTCGTGGTGGCCGCCCCGGTCTCCCGGCCGCTTGTCAACAACTTCTGGGTGGAGCTGGTGATGACCCTGCTGCTGGCGCTCTCGGTCTGGGCGATGTGCCGGGACCAGCGGACCCGAGCTGGTATCGCGCTCGGGCTGCTGCTCGCCTCCAAGCAGAACCTGGTGGTGGTCCTGCCGAGCTTCCTCAGCGTGTGGCGGGCGGGGGTCGCCGCGCCGTGGTGGTCGCCGTGCTCCTGGCCGCCGGGCTGATCGGGCCGTTCCTGCTCTGGGACCCCAGAGGCTTCTGGCGCTCGGCGGTGGAGTTCCAGTTCGTCCAGCCGTTCCGCGAGGACGCGATGTCGCTGCTCCCGGGCCTGGTGGACGTCGTCGGCCCCCTGCCGGACTGGTTCCTCTCCGGGCCGTCGCTGGTGCTGGGCCTTGCGGTCTCCACCCTGGTGGCCTGGCGCACCAGACCTGGGCCGACGGCCTTCGCGCTTGGGGTGGGGCTGAGCCTGCTGGTCACGGTGCTGCTGTCCAAGCAGGCGTTCACGAACTACTTTGGCTTCATCGGCGCCGCGTTGCTGCTGGCCGCCACCACGTGGCAGCGAGACAGCCCCACCGCCTCGGCAACGGCTCCGGGAGAATCGGCGCGCGTGCCGGGGGAGCCCTGGCCGGAGCAGGACGGACAGGAGGTCCCGAGTGGTGGAGCACCGCGGGGCGCGCGTGGCCGTCCTCACGACCGCGGCGCTCGCGATGTACTACCAGACCCAGCAGGTTCCCACCCTGGTGGTGCCCTCGATCCTGGTGCTGGGGGTCCTCGCAGCGCTCCTCATGCTGGCCAGGCCCACCCCGGTTGACCAACTTGACCCGTGGTGGCCGGCGCTGGTGGTGACCGGGACCTGTCTGGCGGACACCGCGGTCAGGTACGGGCTCGACCACGGGGGGCGGACAGCCGGAACTATGGCGATCGTGGTGCTGTACCTGGGCACCGGCGCCGTAGCGATGCTGGGCGGCGCTCGGTCGTCCCGGGTGGGCTTCGTCGCCCTGCTCGCCGTGCATGCCGTGCTGATCCTGGTGGACCTCCGGGTGCATCCGCAGTTGATCGACGTCCAGGTGTTCCTCGACGAGGGGGTCGACGCCCTGCTGCACGGGGTGAACCCCTACTCCATCACCATGCCCAACATCTTCGACCCGGAGCGCACCGCCCGCCTTTACGGGCCGGGAGTGGTGCAGGACGGCCGCATCCAGTACGGCTTCCCGTACCTGCCCGCCCCGCTGTTCTTGGACGTGCCGGGTCGGCTGCTCGGCGACGTCAGGTACGTCCACCTGGCGGCGCTACTCGCCACCGCGGTCCTGGTCCGGCACCTGGCCACCGACCGCACGGGCCGCGCGATGGCGGTGCTGCTGGTCAGCGCTCCGGTCTCGCGCGTGGTGGTCAACGCGTACTGGATCGAGCCCTTGCTCGGCCTGCTCCTCGCGCTCACCGTGTGGTCCTTGGCGCGCCGGCGGCCCGGGTGGGCTGGGATCGCGTTGGGACTGCTGCTGGCCTCCAAGCAGTACCTGGTCGTGGCGGTGCCGAGCCTGGCGAGCGCGTGGCGCGGCCACGGTCGCAAGGCCCTGTTCGCGACGGTGGCGACCGCCGTACTGGTGGTGCTGCCCTTCTTCGCCCTCGACCCGGTCGGGTTCTGGCGTTCGGTCGTGCAGTGGCAGTTCGTGCAGCCGTTCCGGAACGACTCCATGTCGCTCCTGCCGGGTCTGGCCGACGCGTTCGGCGAGCTGCCGGGCTGGTTCGTCTCCGGGCCGTCGCTGGTCCTGGGGCTGCTGGTCTCAGGCCTGGTGGCCTGGCGCACCAGGCCAGGACCGACCGCCCTGGCGCTGGGCGTGGGGCTGAGCCTGCTGGTGACCGTGCTCTTCTCCAAGCAGGCCTTTCCCAACTACTTCTACTTCGCCGGCGCTGCCCTGATCCTCGCGGTGACCACGTGGCCCCAGGACGAACCGAGACGTCAGACCTGCGCGCCGTTGTCCCAGGGATCGCGGGGGTCCCGCGACATCGTCGCGACGAGATAGCCGAAGCCGGCGACGAAGCAGACGACCGCGACCAGCGAGACCAGCGTGGGCGGACGCCAGCCGGTCAGGGCCAGCACGAGCATCAGGATCGGGATCCCCAGAACCGCCGACCACGACGCGCGGCGCAGCGGCGGCACCTCCGGCAACGGGGGCGCCGGCTGGGGCACGAAGTCGTCGTCGGTGTCTCCCTCGGGCTCCGGCGGGTCGCCGGCGGCCTCGTCGGACCCCGAGGGGCCGGTGAAGGGACCAGGATCCGTGGCGGCAGGGTCGCCCTCACCGGCGGGGCGCGCACGTCGGCCGCCGGCGGTCTCGGTCCCGAGGTCGTCGAGGCTGGGCCGCTCGCCGTAGTTTTCGACGATCGCCCTCCAGGCCTCGTCGTCCCGCGAAGTCACTCCTCGACACTAGCCGGGGGACGGAACTGACGCCTCCCCGACGGGCGCCTCAGGACGTCACCCGAGCCACGAAGGCAGCGGACTCCTCGAAGATGGTGGGGGCGTCGTTGTCCAGCGTGGCCACGTGGAAGCTCTCCTCGAGCGAGCGTTCGGTGAAGTCCCGGGAGGAGATCCGGGCCTTGATGATCTCCAGCGAGGACGGGTCGACCACGTGGTCGACGGCGGACTTGAAGAGGAGCACCGGGACCGTGATGCGCACCAGGTCCTCACGGAGCAGCCGCCAGTGGCGCATCATCGAGTGAGTGGCCTTGAGGGGCGTGCGGAGGTAGCCGTGCTCCTCGCCGCCGGGCTTCTTGATGTCGTTCGCGATGCCGGGGAGTGAGGGGACGACCCACTTGAGCACCGGCAGTGCCAGCACGTCCTTGCGGGTGGTGGCCACCGCCGGGTTGACCAGCACCAGGCCGCGCAGCGCCTCTCCCCGGTCGGCCGCGAGCTGGAGAGCCAGGGCGCCACCCATGGACAGGCCGCCGACGACGACCTCGTCGCTCTCCCGCGCCAGCCGGTCGAAGGCCCGGTCGAGCTCGGCGTACCAGTCGTCCCAGGTGGTGCGGTTGAGCTCCTGCCACGACGTGCCGTGCCCGGGCAGCCGGGGCACCTCCACGCCGTACCCGCGCGCGGCCAGGGCCTCGCCCCACGGCTTGATGGAGGCGGGCGAGCCGGTGAAGCCATGGCTCAGCAGCACGCCGATCCGGCGGCCGCCGGTCTGCTCGGGACTGGCGGGGCGCGAGAGCGGCGAGGCGAGCGGGTGGATGGCCATGCCGGGCATTCTGCACCAGCATCGGCAAATAGGCCCGGGGGGTCTAGGCTCGCGTCGTGCTGTACTGGTTCCTGAAGAGGATCGCCCTCGGGCCATTTCTCCGACTCATCTTCCGTCCCCAGGTAGAGGGAGCGGCCAACGTCCCTGCCGAGGGACCCGCCATCCTGGCCAGCAACCACCTCTCCTACGCCGACTGGCTGTTCATGCCGCTCACGCTGCCGCGCCGGGTGACCTTCGTGGCCAAGGCGGAGTACTTCACCACCCCCGGGGTCAAGGGCTGGTTCCAGAAGAAGTTCTTCGCCGGCTCCGGCCAGGTGCCGATCGATCGCAGCAGCGGCAACGCGGCTGAGGGCGCGCTGGCGTCCGCCAAGCAGATCCTGGCCCAGGGCGACCTGTTCGGGATCTACCCCGAGGGCACCCGCTCCCACGACGGCAAGCTGTACCGCGGCAAGACCGGCGTCGCCCGGCTGGCGCTGGAGAGCCGCGCGCCGGTCATCCCGGTGGCCGTCGTGGGCACGGACGTGGTCGCTCCTCCGGGCAAGAAGTTCGGATCCTTCACCCGGCCCATGGTCCGTTTCGGCGAGCCCCTGGACTTCTCCCGCTACGAGGGCATGGAGAACGACCGCTACATCCTGCGCTCCATCACCGACGAGATCATGTACGAGATCATGCGCCTCTCCGGCCAGGAGTACGTCGACATGTACGCCGCCCGGGCCAAGGACGAGGCCAAGAAGGCTGAGGACGAGACCCGGCGTCTCGAGCGCGAGGCCGCGGCCGAGGCCGAGGCCAAGCAGGCGTCCTGACCAGCCAGGCCGGGCCCCGGCCCCGTCCTGGGGTACGGGATCCCGACGACGCCGTCGGTGCCGGCGTCGAGGACCGGCTCTTCGACGCCCTCGCGGTACTCCGCGTCCTGGTCACCATCAACATGGTGGGGCTCACCGTGTGGCGTTGGGACAACTTCGTCCGGCCCACCGCCGCGCTCGTGGCCGTCGGCCTGCTCGTGCTCTGGACCGGTGTGGCGCTCGTCGCCTACCGGGACGCGGCCCGCCGGACCCTGTGGCTGCTCGGCAGCGACCTCGCGGTGGCCGCGCTGGCCCTGGGCATCACCCCGTGGCTCAAGGGTGACGGCTTCCGGGCCACCCTGCCCGGGTTCTGGGTGATGGGGGCCCTGCTCGCCTGGGCGGTGCACTGGCACTGGCGCGGGGGACTGGTCGCGGCCGTGATCCTCTCGGTCGTCGACGTGGCGATCCGCCAGGAGGTGACGCAGACCAACTACGGACACATCTTCCTGCTGCTCCTGGGGGAACGGTGGTCGGCTACATGGCGGGTTCGGTGCGCGAGATGGCGGTCCAGGCCGCCCGCGCCGATCGGGCCACGGCCGCGGCCGAGGAGCGGGCCAGGCTCGCCCGGGCGGTGCACGACGGCGTGCTGCAGGTGCTCAGCCTGGTGCAGCGCCGCGGGGCCGAGACCGGTGGCGAGTTCGGTGAGCTGGCCCGGCTCGCGGCCGAGCAGGAGTCCCGGCTGCGCTCGCTGATCCGGGCCCAGGACACCCTGTCGGAGGCTGTCCCCGCGTCGCAGGCCGAGAGCCGCGGGGCCCTCAGGGACCTCTCCGCAGCCCTGGAGGCGCTGGCCTCGTCGCGGGTGACCGTGGTGACCCCCGGTACGCCGGTGCCGATGCCGGCACCGCGGGTCGAGGCACTGGTCGGTGCGGTGCGGGCCTGCCTGGACAACGTCCAGCTGCACGTCGGGCTCGACGCCCCGGCCTGGGTGCTGCTCGAGCACGCCGGAGACGAGGTCACCGTCAGCGTGCGGGACGAAGGGCCGGGCATCCCGCCCGACCGGCTCGAGGCGGCCGCGCGCGAGGGACGGCTGGGCGTGGCCTCCTCGATCAGGGGGCGTCTGGAGGAGCTCGCAGGGACCGCCTCGCTGCACACGGGCGCCCAGGGCACCGAATGGGAGCTGACCGCTCGGCTGGAGGAGCCCCGATGACCATCCACACCACGCATCCGTTCGCGTCCGAGGAACCGGATCGAGACCCCGTCCGCCGGCTGCGCGGCCGGCTCGGCGGCGTGGTCACGCTCTGGACCGCCGGCGACGCGCAGGGCCGTGCCGGGCTGACGGTCTCCTCGGTGATGGTCGCGGGTGGCGAGCCGGGTCGGGTGCTGGGCCTGCTCGACCCGGACTCCGACCTCGTCGAGGTGCTGCAGCGCACCCGGGCGGCCGTCGTACACCTGCTGCGGTGGGAGCACCGCGACCTCGCCGACGCCTTCGCCGGCGTGGCGCCGGCGCCCGGAGGGCCCTTCCGGACCGGGGTGTTCGTCGCGGACACCGACGGACCCCGACTGGAGTCGGCCACCACCTGGGCCCGGGTCGAGATCGAGAGCCTCGTCGAGGTGGGCTGGTCCCTGCTCGTCACGGCCACCATCACGGCTGCGGAGATCGGCGACGAGGACGACCCGCTAATGCACCGCCGCGGCCGGTATCGGCGCGTGGGCGGGCCGGGCGGGCCCGCGGCGGACTAGGGTCACCGCGTGAGCGAGCAACCCACCAGGCTGATGGTCGTCGACGACCACCCGATGTGGCGCGACGCCGTGGAGCGAGACCTGCAGGCGGCGGGCTTCGACGTGGTCGCCGTCGCGGCCACCGGCGCGCAGGCCGTGGCCCGGTTCGCCGCGGCTCGGCCCCAGGTGGTCGTGCTGGACCTGCAGATCCCCGAGCCCAACGGCGTCGAGGTGACCCGCACGGTGCTGGAGCAGGACCCGGGCGCCCGGGTGCTGATCCTGTCCGCCTCGGGGGAGCAGAACGACGTGCTGGAGGCCGTGAAGGCGGGAGCCACCGGCTACCTGGTGAAGTCGGCCTCGCGCGAGGAGCTGATCTCCGCGGTACGGCGGGTGGCGGCCGGGGACACCGTCTTCACCCCGGGACTCGCCGGGCTGGTGCTGGGCGAGTTCCGGCGGATCTCCGACCCCAGGACCGTGGACGGGACGCCCCAGCTGACCGACAGGGAGACCGAGGTGCTGCGGATGGTCGCGAAGGGGATGTCCTACAAGCAGATCGCCGAGCGGCTGTTCATCTCCCACCGCACCGTGCAGAACCATGTGCAGAACACCTTGCGCAAGCTGCAGATGCACAACCGGGTCGAGCTCACCAGGTACGCGATCGAGCAGGGCCTGGACGACCCCGAGGAGGCGTGATCACGCCCGTGAGCTGGCGACCCGCGGGGGCGGCGGACGCGTTCGCACTGGCCGAGGTCGAGCGGGTCGCGAACCTGGAGGCGCTCGCGCACGTGTTCGATCCGCTGCGCCACCCGTTCCCCTTTGACGACGTGCTGGCCCGGTGGGCGCTGGTGCTCCAAGACCCCGAGGTCCGGGTGGAGGCGGTCGGGGGGGAGCAGGGCCTGCTGGCCTGCACGGCGTACGACCAGGAGAACCTGCGCCACCTGTTCGTGCATCCCCAGCGGTGGGGCACCGGTCTCGGACGCGACGGCGTGGCGCGGGCGGTGGCCCACATCCGAGGCCTCGGTGGGACCCCGCACCTGTGGAGCCTGGAGGAGAACCGCCGGGCCCGAGGGCTGTACGAGCACCTGGGATGGTGTCCCACCGGGGTCACCCGGGAGGCCGTCTGGCCCCCGCACCCTGTTGAGATGGAGTACAGCCTCACCTGGTCGTGAGTCCGAGGCCCCGCGCCCTATGCTCACCAACGTGTCGAGTGACCCTCTCCTCCAGGTGGCGGACGAGCTCTACTCCTTGCCGCTGGCGGAGTTCACCCCCGCACGGGACCGTCACGCCAAGGAGCTGAAGGGCTCCGACGCAGCCCTGGCTGCCCGGGTCAAGGCCCTGCGCAAGCCGTCGCTGGCCGCCTGGGTGGTCAACCTCCTGGTGCGCCGGGAGGCCGAGCAGGTGGAGCAGCTCCTCGCGGTGGGGGCAGCCCTGCGCGAGGCACAGGCCAACCTGGTCGGCGAGGAGCTGCGGGCGCTGACCCGGCAGCGGCGACAGGTGACCGCCGCGGTCACCGGCCGCGCGCGCAGCCTGGCCGCGGAGGCCGGCCAACGGGTCACCGACTCGGTGGCCGACCACGTGGAGGCCACCTTGACGGCGGCGGTGCTGGACTCAGACGCCGCGGAGGCGGTGCGCAGCGGGCTGCTGGTCACGGGGCTGAGCGCGACGGGGGTGGATCCCGTCGACGTCGCCGCCGCGGTGGCCGCGCCGGCAGCCCTCGGCTTCGCCGCCAGCACCCGCGAGGCCCCCGTCGCGTCCCGGCCCCAGCTCCGGGTGGTGCCGGACCCGGACGCGGACGCCAAGAGGCTCAGTGCCGCCCGGGAGCGCGTGAGCCGGGAGGCTGCCGACCTGGCCAGCGCCAGGGGGAGCACGAGGCGGCGGCGCGCGAGGTGGCCGAGCTGGAGGCCCGGAGCATGCAGCTGCAGTCGGAGATCGACGAGCTGCGCCGCCGGCTGGCAGAGCTGGAGGCCGCGGCCGAGCAGGTCGACGACGACCTCACCGACGCCGAGGACGTCCGAGCCGAGGCGGAGGGGACCCTGGCTGAGCGGGAGCGCTCGCACCAGGCGGCCGCCGAGTCGCTGGCGACCCTGGAGCAGCGGCCCCAGTCCTAACCCTGCCCTAGGCCCAGCCCTTGGACCGCTCGACCGCGTCCTGCCAGCGTCGGTACGCACGGTCGGAGTCCTGGCGATCGGACCGGGGCTCGAAGTTCCGCTCGAGCTGCCAGGTCTCGCGCAGGTCGTCCACCGAGTCCCAGACCCCCGTGCCCAGCCCGGCCAGGAACGCGGCCCCCAGTGCGGTGGTCTCCACGACTCGCGGGCGTTCCACCGGGACCCCCACCTGGTCGGCCTGGATCTGGCAGAGCAGGTCGTTGGCAGCGGCACCGCCGTCCACGCGCAGCGACGCCAGGTCCGGCATCGTCTCCAGGACGTCGCGCACCTCGAAGGCGATGGCCTCCAGGGTGGCGCGCACCAGGTGGGCGCGGGTGGTGCCTCGGGTCAGCCCGATGATCAGTCCGCGCGCGTGCGGGTCCCAGTGCGGCGCGCCCAGACCGGTGAGCGCCGGCACGAAGACGACACCCCCGGCGTCGGGCACCGTGGCCGCGATGCCGGCGGTCTCCGCCGCGGACCCGATGATCTGCAGCCCGTCCCGCAGCCACTGGACCGCGGCACCGGTGACGAAGATCGACCCTTCGAGTGCGTAGGTGGTCACTCCGTCCGGGCTCCGCCAGGCGGCGGTGGAGAGCAGCCCCGCGTCGGAGCGGGCGACGGTGGTGCCGGTGTTGGTGAGGATGAACGATCCGGTGCCGTAGGTGCACTTGGAGTCCCCCTCCTCGAAGCAGGTCTGCCCGAACAGGGCCGACTGCTGGTCGCCGGCGATGCCGGCCACGGGCACCGAGAGACCGCAGAAGGAGGCCGCGTCGGTGACCGCGACCTCGCCCCAGCTGGGCACGACGTCGGGCAGGGAGTCGCGAGGCACCCCGAACAGGTCGCACAGCTCCGAGGACCAGTCGCCGGCCTCGAGGTCGAACAGCAGGGTGCGGGAGGCGTTGGAGACGTCGGTGATGTGCCAGGTGCCGCGAGTCATCCGGGCGATGAGGTAGGAGTCGACGGTGCCCACGGCGTAGCGCCCGGACTCCACCAGTGCCCAGGTGTGCGGCTCGTGCTCGGCCAGCCAGGCCAGCTTGGTGCCGGAGAAGTACGGGTCCAGCCGCAGGCCGGTCAGCTGTGCCACTCGCTTCTCGTGACCGGCCTCCCGCATCCGGGTGCACACCTCCGCGGTACGACGGTCCTGCCAGACGATCGCCCGGCGCGGGGAGCCCAGCGTCTCGCGGTCCCACAGCAGGATCGTCTCGCGCTGGTTGGTGATCCCGATCGCCGTGATGTCGCCGGTCTCGACCTGGGCGAGGACCTCTCGGGTCGCTGCCAGGGTGGCCTGCCAGATCTCCTCCGGGGCGTGCTCGACCCATCCCGGGCGGGGGAAGTGCTGGGTGAACTCCTGGTAGCTGCGGGCGGTGATGGTCCCCTGTGGGCTGACCACCACGGCGGTCACGCCGGTGGTCCCGGCGTCGATGGCGATGACGCTCATCCCTGTACCCCCTGGGTCGTCGTGGCGTTGCGCAGGATCTCCAGGACCTGGACGTCGATCCACTCCGGTGCCAACCCCGGGGCGACCCGCATCTCGTAGTTCTCCGACGCCACCCAGGCGGCGAACCGGTCGTGCCCCAGCGACTGGGCACGCTCCTCCAGCTCGCCCAGCAGCCCCGGGTCGACGCTGACCCGCTCCGCGGCGGTGGAGGCGGTGAGGTGGAGCTGGTGGAGGTCCAGCAGCCGCGCCAGCTCGGCCAGGGGGTCGGTGTGGTCGTCGACGCGGAGGTCGACGGCCAGGTCGTCCCGGCCGGCGTACCCGGCTCCGTCCCGGACCACCAGCAGCGCCGCGGACTGTCGTCCCCTGCGGTCGCCGCCGGCATCGTCCCCGGCGGCCAGTGCCGCGAGCAGCCGCCGGGCGAACGGGGCGGAGGTGTCCTCCTGCCAGGCCCGGGTCATCGCCTCGACCACCTCGGGGCCGGCCAGGATGTTGCCCTGGACCGCGAACCCGGGGCCGGTGCGGCCGCCGGCCCACTCGTGGCAGTGCCGCCCGGTGTACGTCGCGGCGTCGCCGTCCAGACCGACGATGCCGACCTGCCGGTCCTCGCGGCCCTCGTCCTCGGCCAGCAGCCGGTCGAGGGCCACCTGGGCGGTGGCTCCCTCGTCCAGGTGGGCCAGTGCCTGGCCCTTGTAGGCCACGTTGGCGTCGGCCTGGGTGGCCAGGGCCCCCAGGCCGGCCACGGCGGCCGGCACGACCGACCCGACGGCCAGGAACTTCGACGCCACGGCCACGCCCCAGGACTGGCCGTCGTCGGATCTTGCGACGATGGAGAAGGTCATGGGCCGACCCTAGTGCCGACGGGGACGACGACGCCGAGGTGGAGCCGGTGGCTCAGGGCAGCTGTCCGATCGAGGAGAGCATGTCGGTGAACCACGGCTGGTCGACGTCGAACGCCTTGTGCCCGGCGATCCGCGACAGCTCGACCGCCCGCAGCTCGTCGCCCCGTTCCTCGTCGTTCCCCACGACCCCGGACTCGCCGCGCACGGCGCACTCGACGGCGACCTCGGCCATCTGGCGGATCAGCGCCAGGTCCGTCGCGTTGGCCGGAGCCGAGCGGGAGAAGTAGCCCGACTTCTGCACCATCTGCTTCTGGGCGCCGATCCGGGACCCGAACGCCTCGGCGAAGTACTTGCCGGGGTTGATGGTGTCGAGCTTGACGTGGCCGAAGGCGTCGCGGGCGACCGTGGTGCCGGCGGCCTCGAGCTCGGCGACGATGTCGGAGACGCCGGCGCCCTCGGAGAGGAAGATGTTGACCGAGCCGATCTCGTCCATCACCGCGCTGAGCCGGGCGGCCTCGGCCTCCAGGTCGATCGCCAGCTCGGGCACGTAGACGGCATGGATGTTCCAGCGCTCGGGGGTCAGACCGATGCTCGGCAGCCAGTCCTGCTCGGCGTGCCAGTCCAGGTAGGAGCGTGCCGCCGCCGCGGTGAGCCAGCCGCAGTTGCGGCCCATGACCTCGTGGACGATGAGCATCCGGGGGCTGGACCCGTGCTCGGCGAGCACGTTGCGGGCGAACAGCGCCGCCTGCTCCGCGGCGGTCTGGGACCCCAGGCTCTGCCGGATGGGGATGATGTCGTTGTCGATCGTCTTGGGCAGGCCCACGACGGTGAGCTCGACCTCGTGCTCCTTCAGGTACGCCGCCAGGTCGGCCGCTGCGGTGTTGGTGTCGTCCCCGCCGATGGTGTGCAGCACCGAGACCCCGTCGGCGACCAGCCGGTCGGCCGCCACCTGGAGGGCCGTCTCGTCGGGGCCGATCAGCCCGCGTCTGCGGCAGTCGGCATCGTTGGTGAGCTTCACCCTGCTGTTGCCCAGGGGGCTGCCGCCGAAGCGGTGCAGGATCGAGGCGCCGCGCCGGGCGTCCTCGTCGACCACGACGCTGTCCCCGGTCAGCAGGCCCTGGTAGCCGTGCCGGTAGGTGAGGATCTCGGTCTCCGGGGAGACCCGGGTCCAGGTCTCGATCAGGGCACCGACGGCCGAGGAGAGGCAGGGCGCATAGCCGCCGGCGGTCAGGATCGCGACACGGGTGGGAGACATGCCGGGAAGTCTAGGTTGTTGCGCTCGCGTCTGCCCGAGGACACAGTGGGAGGCCACAGTGGGCGGGGCGCGCCGGCGATCGGCGGTGGCTCGAGGGGCGAGGAGCGCAGATGGCCGAGACAAGTGCCGAACCGACCACGACGTCCACCGGGGAGCCCGGGCTCAAGCGGGTGATGGGGCCGCGCCTGCTCCTGCTGTTCATCGTCGGCGACATCCTGGGGGCCGGCGTCTACGCGGTGACCGGGCAGATGGCCGCCATCGTCGGCGGCATGGTCTGGCTCCCGTTCCTGCTGGCCTTCGTCGTGGCGACCCTCACCGCGCTGTCCTACCTCGAGCTGGTCACGAAGTACCCCCAGGCGGCGGGGGCGGCGCTGTACGTCCACAAGGCCTTCGGCATCCACTTCATCACCTTCCTGGTGGCGTTCGCGGTGGTCTGCTCCGGCATCACCAGTGCCTCGACCTCGGCCAACGTGCTGGCCCAGAACCTCACCGGCGGCCTGGTGGTCAACGGGTGGCTGGACGAGGCTCCGAGCACCACGGTGATCATGCTCATCGCGATGGCCTTCATGGTGCTGCTGGCGCTGATCAACCTGCGTGGGGTGGGGGAGTCGGTCAAGTTCAACGTGATCCTCACCCTGGTGGAGATGACCGCGCTGGGCATCGTGATCCTGGTCGGCTTCTGGGCGATGGCCCAGGGGGAGGGCGACGTCGGGCAGGTCTTCACCTTCGAGACCGCCGACGACCAGGGCTTGTTCATGGCGGTCACTCTCGCCACCTCCATCGCGTTCTTCGCCATGGTGGGGTTCGAGGACTCCGTCAACATGGTGGAGGAGTGCCAGGAGCCCCAGAAGATCTTCCCGCGGACCATGCTCACCGGCCTGGGCATCGCGGTGCTCATCTACATGCTGGTGGCGGTCGCGGTGGTGACGGTGCTGACCCCCAGCGAGCTGGAGACGATCAACGAGTCAGAGGGTCGAGCGCTGCTCGAGGTCGTCAGCAAGGGGGCTCCTGACTTCCCCATCGACCGGATCTTCCCCTTCCTGGCCGTCTTCGCGGTGGCGAACACGGCACTGATCAACATGCTGATGGCCAGCCGCCTGCTCTACGGCCTGGCCCTCCAGGACGTGCTGCCGCGCGTCCTGGGCAAGGTGGCGCCCCGGACCCGCGCACCCTGGGTCGGCATCCTCTTCTCCACCGTGCTGGCCCTGGGCCTGCTCTGGTACGTGGCGCGGGAGTCGGACAGCCCGGTGGTCACCCAGCTCTCCGGCACCACGGCGCTGCTCCTGCTCGCCGTCTTCAGCGTGGTCAACATCGCCTGCCTGGTGCTGCGCCGGGACCCGGCCTCGGGGTTCTTCAAGTCGCCCGGCCTCACCCCGTTGCTGGGCGCGGCGCTCGCCCTGGTTCTGCTCGTGGTGCCCTGGAACGAGCGAGACCCGCTGCAGTACAAGATCATGCTGTGGCTGCTCGGCATCGGCGTGGTGCTGTGGGCGCTGACCTGGCTCACCAACCGGGGCGTGCGGGCCAAGAAGACCGGCTTCCGCGACATCGAGCACCTCGACCACGAGTGACGAGGGTGCTCGGGGACCGCCCCGAGCCTCACGCGGCCGGACCACGCCTGTGGTACGGGTCCTGGACGCTCGCGCGTCGGACGTAGTCTGGGACGGTGAGCACCTTCCCACCCGACTCCTCCCTCGTGTCCTCGGACGTCATCCCCACCCTCGAGCAGCTGCACGCCATGGGCCCGGCCCAGCAGCCGACGTACGGCGACCGCGCCGCGCTCGACCGGGCGGTGGCCCGGCTCCGCAAGTCTCCGCCGCTGGTCTTCGCCGGTGAGTGCGACGACCTGATGACCAAGCTGGCCGCGGTCAGCCGGGGGGAGGCGTTCCTGCTCCAGGGTGGGGACTGCGCCGAGACCTTCGACGGCGTGACGGCCGACAACGTGCGCAACAAGCTGCGGGTGCTGCTGCAGATGGCGGTGGTGCTGACCTACGCGGCGTCGGTGCCGGTGGTCAAGCTGGGCCGGCTCGCGGGGCAGTACGCCAAGCCCCGGTCCTCCGACACCGAGACGCGGGACGGACTCACCCTGCCGGCCTACCGCGGGGATGCCGTCAACGGCTTCCCGTTCACCGCCGAGGACCGCGAGCCCGACCCCCAGCGACTGGTGGACGTCTACAACTCCTCCGCCGCCACGCTCAACCTGGTCCGCGCCTTCGTCACCGGCGGCTACGCCGACCTGCGCCAGGTGCACACCTGGAACACCGACTTCGTGCGCGACTCGCTGGCCGGCCAGCGCTACGAGACGGTGGCGAGCGAGATCGACCGCGCCCTGACCTTCATGCGGGCCATCGGTGCCGACCCCGACGAGTTCCACCGGGTCGACTTCCACTCCAGCCACGAGGCGCTGCTGCTGGAGTACGAGCAGGCCATGACCCGGATCGACAGCCGGACCCAGGCGCCGTACGACGTCTCGGCCCACTTCCTGTGGATCGGTGAGCGCACCCGCCAGATCTCCGGAGCGCACGTCGAGCTGCTGAGCCACATCCGCAACCCCATCGGCGTCAAGCTGGGCCCCACCACGACGCCGGACGACGCGCTGGCGCTGGCCGCCAAGCTCAACCCGGACAACGAGCCGGGGCGGCTGACGTTCATCACCCGCTTCGGTGCCCACAAGATCCGCGACGGCCTGCCGACGCTGGTGGAGAAGGTGGACGCGGCCGGCGTCAAGGTCGCCTGGGTCTGCGACCCGATGCACGGCAACACGTTCGAGGCGTCCTCGGGCTACAAGACGCGGCGCTTCGACGACGTGATCGAGGAGGTCCAGGGGTTCTTCGACGTGCACCGCTCGCTCGGCACCTGGCCGGGCGGGGTCCACGTGGAGCTCACCGGGGACGACGTGACCGAGTGCGTCGGCGGTGGGGAGGCCCTGGACGAGGCCGGCCTCAGTGACCGCTACGAGTCGGTGTGCGACCCCCGGCTCAACCGGGTGCAGTCCCTGGAGCTGTCGTTCCTGGTGGCGGAGATGCTGCGCAAGGCCTGACGCAGCGGGCTCCACCAGCACCTGCATAGCATCGGGGCGTGACGAACCTCATCGACCTGCGCTCCGACACCCTGACCCGCCCCACTCCCGACATGCGTGCCGCGATGGCACGCGCCGAGGTCGGCGACGACGTCTACGGCGAGGACCCGACGGTCCGCGCCCTGGAGGAGCGGGTGGCGGGGCTGTTCGGCCACGAGGACGCCCTGTTCACCCCGACCGGGTCGATGGCCAACGTGCTCGCCGTCCGCACCCTGGTGGGGCCGGGGGAGGAGGTGCTGTGCGAGTCGTCGGCGCACATCGCCCGCGCCGAGCTGGGGGCGCACGCCGCCTACACCGGGCTCACGATGCGCACCTGGAGCCACCCCCGCGGCGGGGTCGACCTGCCGGCCGTGGAGCGGATGTTCGCCCCCGACATGGGGCCGTTCTTCGTGCGCACCAAGGCGGTCTCGGTGGAGAACACCCACAACTTCGCCGGTGGCACCGTGCTCCCGCTGGCGGACCTGGACGCGCTGCATGCCTTCACCAGCGCACAGGGGATCGGACTGCACGTCGACGGGGCCCGGATCTGGAACGCCCACGTGGCCACCGGCACCCCGCTCTCCGCGTACGGCGCCCGCGCCGAGGTGATGGCGGTCTGCCTCTCCAAGGGGCTGGGGGCCCCGGTGGGCTCGCTGGTGGTCGGCTCGGCCGAGGCGATGGCGGAGTCCCGGGTGTGGCGCAAGCGGATGGGCGGCGGCATGCGGCAGGTGGGGATCCTGGCCGCGGCCGGCCTGCACGCCCTGGACCACCACGTGGAGAGGCTCGCCGAGGACCACGAGCACGCGCGCCTGCTGGCCGAGGCCTGCGGGGTGGACCCGGAGCAGGTGGAGACCAACATCGTGGTCCTGGAGAGGAGCGACGCCGCCGAGCTCGTCGAGGCCGCCTCGGCGGAGGGGATCAGGATCTCCACCGTGGGTCCCCGGACCGTCCGACTCGTGACCCACCTCGGGATCGATCGGGAGGACGCCCAGCGGGCGGCGACGGTGCTCGCCAAGCTCACGAGCTGAGCAGCCACGAGGCTCACCACGACGAGCCTCGCCACACGCTCAGGCGCGTCTGATCCGGGTGCTGGAGTCCACCCGGTTGACCACCGGCGGCATCCGGCGCACGGCCTGGGCCAGCTCGCGCAGCTCGCTGCCCAGCAGTGCCTGGGGTCCGTCGCACAACGCGGTCTCCGGGTTCGGGTGGACGTCGACGATGACGCCGTCGGCGCCCACCCCGATGGCTGCGCGGGTCAGCGGCACCACGAGGTCCTTGCGCCCGGCAGCGTGCGAGGGGTCGACGATGACCGGCAGGTGGCTGGTGGCCTGAACCACCGGGACGGCCGAGATGTCCAGGGTGTTGCGGGTCGACGGCTCGAAGGTCCGGATGCCGCGCTCGCAGAGCACGATGTCCAGGTTGCCGCGCTGGGCGATGTACTCCGCGGCCATCAGCCACTCCTCGATGGTGGCCGTCATGCCACGCTTGAGCAGCACCGGCTTGCCGGCCGTGCCGACGGCCTGCAGCAGGCCGAAGTTCGCCATGTTGCGGGTGCCGATCTGGAGCATGTCGGCATGTGCGGCCACCACGTCCACGTCCCGGGCGTCCACCACCTCGGTGACGATCGGCATCCCGGTCGCGGCGCGGACCGAGCTGAGGATCTTCAGGCCGTCCTCGCCGAGGCCCTGGAAGGCGTACGGCGAGGTGCGCGGCTTGTAGGCACCGCCGCGCAGCAGGGTGGCTCCCGCGGACTGCGCCATCCGGGCCGCGGCCATGGTCTGCTCGCTGGTCTCCACCGCGCACGGGCCGGCGATGAAGGTGAAGGAGTCCGGGCCGATGGGCACCTGGTGCTCCGGGGGGCCGACCCACACCGTGGAGCGCTGGGGGTGGTGCTGACGGCTCACCAGCTTGTACGGGTCGGAGATCCGGTGGACGTCCGCGACGCCGCCCAGGGCGCGCAGGTTCAGGTGGTGGAAGGACTCCAGGTCGCCGACCAGGCCGATGATGGCTCGCTCCACGCCGGTGGAGACGAAGGCCTTCCCGCCGACCCCCTCGACGCGGGACACCACCCGGGCGATGTCCTCCGCCGTGGCCTCTGGGGACATGACGACGACCATGGGGCGACGGTAGTGGCGCAGCGCGGCGCCGCACGCGCCACACCACGATGTGGACCGCGCCGCCCAGGCACCCGGCGGGCCGGGGTCAGACCGCGAGGTGCGGGACCTCGCCCTCGATCTTGCGCCGCGGCACGATCTCCACGACCACCATGGCGGTGAGCACCATGAGGCCGCCGACGACCAGTCGCGAGGTCACGGACTCGTCGCCCAGGAGCACGGCGAAGAGGGCGGCGAACACCGGCTCCAGGCTCATGATGATGGCGCACCGGGTGGGCGGCAGGTGGGCCTGGGCCCAGGTCTGCACGACGAGTGCCGCGGCGCCCGCGACCAGGGCCATGTAGAGCAGGGAGAGCCAGTCGCCTCGGGTCGCGGGGAGCACGATCCCGTCCGGGGCGGTGGCGGTCAGGCACACCAGGGTGATGACGACGAGCTGCACGATGGACATGCCCAACGCCTCGTCGGGCTTGGACCAGGCGCCGAGCCCCACGATGTGCAGGGCGTAGATCACCGCGGCCACCAAGGTGATGGCCTCGCCGTATCCCAGGCTCAGCCCGTTGAGGGTGAGCACCGCCAGACCCGCCGTGGCCAGGGCCACCGCAGCCCAGGTGAGGCGGGTGATCCGCGTCTTGAGGATCCAGGCGGCCAGCAGGGGGGTGAACACGACGTACATGCCGGTGATGAAGCCGCTCACGCTGGCGGCGGTGTGCGCCAGGCCGGCGGTCTGCAGGATCTGCGCGACACCGTAGAGCAGACCCAGCACCAGCGCGTGGCGGCGGGACTCCGCCGACAGCCTGCCCACGGCCCGGGGTGCGAGGACGAACAGCGCCACGCTGGCCACGGCGAAGCGGACCGCCAGGAAGTCCAGGGTGGGCACCCGGTCCAGGAGGTCCTTGATGAGGAAGAACGTGGAACCCCAGCTCGCGGTCATCGCGAGCAGGGCCAGGCTCGCGACCAGAGCGGTACGTCGCTCAGTCACGCTCAGTCACCCAGGCCTCCGCGCGCAGCCTCTTCAGCAGTGCCAGGTCCGGGTTCCCGACCTCGCGCGACCCGGGGGTCTCCAGCACGAACGGCACCCCGGCCGTCGCGGGATGGGAGAGGAGCTCGGCGAACGCACCGACCCCGATGTGTCCCTCGCCGAGCCGCATGTGCCGGTCCTTGCCGGCGCCGCGGACGTCCATCGAGTCGTTGGCGTGCACCAGGCGCAGCCGGCCCGGTCCGGCGATCTCGACCAGGCGGTCCACCGTCGCTGTGGTCCCACCGGGCTCGTCGAGGGGGGCACCCGCCGCGAAGACGTGGCAGGTGTCCAGGCAGATCCCGGCCCTGGGGTGGTGGTCCACCGCGGCCAGGTAGGGCTCCAGGTCCTCGACCCCGGCGCACAGCGACCGGCCCTGGCCCGCGGTGGGCTCGAGCAGCAGCCAGGGCGCGTCGTCGCCCTCCAGGGTCTCCAGGATCGGCAGCAGCGACTCGCGGACCTGCCTCATGGCCTCGGCGTACCGCAGGTCGCTGGCGCTGGGGTCGACGTAGGACCCGGTGTGCACCACGACTCCCTCGGCTCCCAGCTCTCGTCCCCGGCGCAGGTTGTGGGCCAGCACGGCGGCGGACTTCTCGTAGGTCGCGGCCGTGGGGGAGCCCAGGTTGACCAGGTAGGGGGCGTGCACGAACACCCGCAGGCCGCGCTCGGCGCAGGCCGTGCGGAAGCGGGCGTCCTGGACCGGGTCGCCGGCGGAGTGGGCCCACCCGCGAGGGTTCCCCGCGAAGATCTGGATGGTCTCGCAGCCCAGCTCGTCGGCGCTGGCCAGGGCGCCCGCGACCAGTCCCTTGCCCACCACGACGTGGGTGCCCACCGGGTTGCGCCGGGCCGGTGTCTGGTGGAGGGTCCGGGAGGCGGGGGTCACGTCGGGCAGCGCGTTCTGGGGCACCGCGACAGCCTAGGCGGCGCCGGTGGCTCCGCCCCTGCCGGTGCGCTCAGATCAGGCTGAGGGTGATGGTCGAGCCCTTCGGCACCGACTCGCCGGCGTCGGGATCGGTGCTCAGCACGAAGCCCAGCCCGATGTAGGTGCGCGACTCCCGGGTCTCCACGTCGAACCCCAGGGCCTCCAGCTGCTCCCTGGCGGCATCCACCCCGGAGGCGACCACGTTGGGCATCTCGACCAGCTCGGGACCGCGGGAGACGACCAGGGCCACGGTCTCGCCCTTGAAGAGGGTCCCGCTGCTGGGGGACTGGCTGATCACCTCGCCGGCCGGGACGTCGTCGTTGAAGACCTCCTCGCGGGTCACCACCAGCTTGCGCTTCTCCAGCACCTGCTGGGCGCGCTCGGCGCTGCGGCCTGTGAAGTCGGTGACCGTCCTCGGCTTGCGACCCTTGCTGACCACCACGTTGACGGTCGCACCAGGCTTGAGCGTGGTGCCGGCTGGCGGGTCCGAGGACATCACGACGCCGGCCGGGACCGACTCGCTGAAGCGCTCCACGGCCCGCCCGTAGGTGAGGTTGAGGGAGGTGACGGCGTCCTGGGCGGCATCGAGGTCCTTGCCCTCGAGCGCGGGCACGTCGTAGCGCTCCAGCCCCTGGGAGACCACCAGCGTGACGGTGCCCCCCTTGGTCACCCGGGCGCCGGGGTCGGGGTCGGTGGACAGGACCGACCCGGCGGGGACGGTCTCGGAGTAGGCGGGGTCACCGAGCTCGGTCTCCAGGCCGGCGTCCTCCAGGGAGGACACGGCCTCGGCCTCGGCCATGCCCAGGACTCCGGGAGTGGTGGTGTAGCGCGCGAAGCCGAACCACCAGGCGCCGACGCCGAGGCCGACGACCAGCACCAGGGCGATGGCCAGGAGCACCGGCCCGCGTCGCGAGCGCCGTGGCCGGTCGCGCGGCTCGTCCGGGAGGTCGGTTCGGGCAGGGGGAAGCCGGTGGATCGCAGGGGGGGCCGACGGCGCCGGCAGGGTCTGGATCTGGCGGGTGTGGTCGACCTGCTCGTCGCGGCGCGGCTCGGTGGGGAACGGCACGATGTCGTGGTCGGCGGGGTCCTCGATGTCCACCAGGCCGTCGCGGTCCGCGGCCTCCTCCACCTCCAGGGGCGCATGCGCCGGGAGTGGGCGGAGGTCGGCCTCCAGCTCCGGGTCCTCCAGCAGCCCGTCGCGCAGCGTCTGGGCCACCCGGTGCACCTGGTGCAGCAGGACGCTCGCGTCGGCCGAGCGCTGGCTACGGTCCCGGGCGGTCGCGCGGGCCACCAGCGCGTCGACGTACGCCGGGATGCCCGGCACCTTCGCCGACGGCGCGGGCACGTCCTCGTGGACGTGCTGGTAGGCGACCTGGATCTGCGACTCGCCATCGTGCGGCTTGGTGCCGGTGAGCAGCTCGTAGAGGATCACGCCGACCGCGTAGACGTCGGCGCGCTCGTCAGCGCGGCCCTGGACGACCAGCTCGGGTGCCAGGTAGGAGACCGTGCCGATCAGGACGCCGGTGGCGGTGTGCTGCGTGTGGGCGCTGACCGCCTTGGCCAGCCCGAAGTCGGCGACCTTGACCTGGCTGCCGCCCGGCTCGTCGGCGATCAGCACGTTCTCGGGCTTGATGTCGCGGTGCACGAGGCCGGCGCGGTGCGCGGTGGCCAGCGCCGAGAGCACCGGGTCGAGCAGTGCGAGCGCCCGCGCCGGAGCCATCGGTGACTCCTTGCGGATGACGTCGCGCAGGGTGTGGCCCGGGACGTACTCCATGGCCAGGAAGACCGTCCCGTCGTCCTCGCCCTGGTCGTAGACCGAGACGATGTTGGGGTGCGAGAGCCCGGCGGCGGCGCGCGCCTCCCGCACGAAGCGCGCGACGAACTCCTCGTCGTCGCCCAGCCCGGGGTGCATCACCTTGACCGCCACGACCCGGTCCAGCCGAGTGTCCACGGCCTCGTAGACCGAGGCCATGCCACCACGCGCGATCCGCCTCAGGATCCGGTAGCGCCGCTCCAGGGTCCGCCCGACCATGGGGTCGCCGGAGTCGCGGGGCGTGCGGCTGGGCGCATGCTGGTCTGGCTCCACCAGGGACCTCCGAACTGACCGGACGGGGAAGAATCCGTGGCTCAATCGTACGGACGTGGGCCACCGAGCGTGGGCGGCAGTCCATCCCGGCGTGGCGTGCGCCCCTCCGCGGCTCGGCTCCCGGACCTTGCGGGTGGCACGATGGGCACATGAACGACGTACCTCTGGCCGATGCCGACCTCGACGCACTCGTCCCCGACTGGATCGACTGGGCGGCCGCCGCGAAGCTCCTCGGGGTGACCGTGAGCCGGGTGCGCACCATGATCCGCGAGCACGAGCTGGCCGCCGCCGTCCCGCGTCCCGGGGCGGGACAGCAGATCCCGGCGGACTTCATCCAGGACGGCCTGGTCACCAAGGGGCTGCCGGGCCTGCTGACGGTGATGCACGACGGGGGCTACGACGACCGTGAGGCGATCGCCTGGCTCTTCACCGACCTGGACCTGCCGGGCCGGCCGATCGACGCACTGCGCGAGAACCGGGGTGCGGAGGTCAAGCGCCGCGCCCAGGCGATGGCCTTCTGAGGGCTCGCCGGCGGTGCCTCAGACGGTGCCTCAGACGGTGCGCTGGGTGACGGCAGCCGCGAGGTCGCGCAGCACTCCGCGGGCGTCGTCGTCGATCTCGGCCTGGTCGAGCGCGGTCAGGGAGAGCGCGCAGAGCTGCTCGATGACGACCTCGACCTGGTCATGGGCGCCGGAGGCGTCGATGATCTGCCGCAGCCGGTCCACCTGGGCGGCGTCCAGCGGTCGGCCGAGTGCGGTGTCGAGCTCGAGGGCGCCGTCCCCGCCGGCGTCCAGCGCCAGTGCCACCAGCACGGTGCGCTTGCCCTCCACCAGGTCGTCGCCCGCAGGCTTGCCGGTGGTCGCCGGGTCGCCGTAGACGCCGAGCAGGTCGTCGCGGAGCTGGAAGGCCTCGCCGAGGGGCAGGCCGAAGCCGGAGAGCCGGGCGAGGTCCGCGGGCGCCGCGCCGGCCAGCGCCGCGCCGATGTGCAGGGGACGCTCGATGGAGTACTTGGCCGACTTGTAGCGCAGCACCGTCATCGCGGTCTCCACGTCGGCGTGGCCGCGGGCCTGCACCGAGACGTCGAGGAACTGGCCGGCGATCACCTCGGAGCGACACAGGTCGAAGACCTCCAGCGCCGGAGCCACCTGCGCGAACGGCAGGCCGCAGCGCCGCAGCAGCTCGTCGGACCAGGAGAGCAGCAGGTCGCCGAGCAGGATCGCCGCGGAGGCGCCGTACTGTCCGGGCGCCCCACGCCAGCCGCGCTGGCGGTGCTCGGCCTCGAACGCCCGGTGCGTCGCGGGCCGGCCCCGGCGGGTGTCGGAGGCGTCCATGTAGTCGTCGTGCACCAGGGCGCTGGCGTGCAGCAGCTCCAGCGCCGCGCAGGCCCGCACCAGGGCCGTCTCGTCCTCGACCCGGGGCTGCACTGCTCGGTAGCCCCACCAGCAGAACGCGGCCCGGAAGCGCTTGCCCCCGGTCATCGCCGCCCTGGCCTCCTCGAGCAGGCGCGCGGCGTCCGGGCCCAGGGGGGCCAGGCGGTCGGCCTGCTCGCTGAGGAACTCGTCCAGCGCGTCCTGGATCGAGCTGCGGAAGGCCGCTGGGTCCCAGCCGGAGGAGGTGAGGTCGTGCGACGGCGCGGACACAGTCATGAAGACTAGCCAGTGGACATCCCCGGGGGGACAGGTGGTCCGTCCCTAGGATTCGGCGCATGAGTCCCGCCCCCGTACCCGGCATCGGTGACCTCGTGAGCCGCGGTGACCACTCCTTCTCCTTCGAGTTCTTCCCGCCCAAGGACGAGGCCGGGGAGCGGGTGCTGTGGGACTCGATCCGGGAGCTGGAGAAGCTCCGGCCCACCTTCGTCTCGGTGACCTACGGGGCGGGCGGCAGCACCCGCGACCGCACGGTGGCGATCACCGGTCGCATCGCGCGCGAGACCAGCCTGCTTCCGATGGCGCACCTGACGTGCGTGGGGCACACCTGCGCGGAGATCGGCCAGATCCTGGACGACCTCGTCGCCGCCGGGGTGCGCAACGTCCTGGCCCTGCGGGGCGACCCGCCCACCGGGCCGGGGACCCCCTGGGTGCAGACCGAGGGGGAGTGCGCTACGCCAGCGAGCTCGTCTCCTTCATCAGGTCCGCGGCCGAGGTCTCGGTCGGGGTCGCGGCCTTCCCCGAGGGGCACCGCGACGCCGAGAGCCTCGAGGCGGACGTCCGCGCCCTGCGCGCCAAGTACGACGCGGGGGCGGAGTTCGCGATCACCGACATGGTGCTGCGGGCCTCGGACTACTTCGGCCTGGTCGAGCGCGCCCGCGCCGCCGGCGTGGACTTCCCGATCATCCCGGGGGTGATGCCGATCCTGGGCATCGCCTCGATGCGCCGGATGGCCGATATGTCGGGGCGCGCCATACCCGCGGAGACCGAGGCTCGGCTGCTGCCCCACCAGGACGACCCGGCGGCGCTGCGCGCCGAAGGTGTGCGGATCGCCACCGAGATGTGCGCGGAGCTGCTGGCCGGGGGTGCCCCGGGGCTGCACTTCTACACCCTGAACAGGTCCCGGGCGACCCGGGAGATCTGGGCGGCGCTGCGCATTCCCGTGTGAGCCTCGCGCTGGCTAGTCTCACCGCATGCAGCGCACGGTCACGGTCACGGGTCACGGGTTCGCACCGGCGGTCCCGGACTCCGCCGTGGTCACGGTGGTCGGCGTCCGCCGGGCGCCCACCGTGGCCGAGGCCGTGGCGGGCGTCGACGCCGCGGTGAGCGGCATCGTGGCCGTGGCGCGAGGGTTCGTGACCGGGGCCGGCGGCCGGGAGGCCGACGTCGCGAGCGCGGGGCTGCAGGTGTGGGCCACGACCGGCCCCGATGGGGCCCCGGACGGCTTCGAGGCCTCCCACCGGCTCAGGATCCGCTGTCCCAACCTGCCTTCGGCCTCCGCGCTGGTGGTGGGGCTGGCCGCAGAGGTCGGGGACGCGCTGCGGATCGAGGCCGTGGCTCTGGAGGTCACCGATCCCGGGCCGGCCGCCACGGCGGCGCGGGAGAGCGCCTATGCCGATGCCAGGAAGCGGGCCGCGCACCTGGCCGGGCTCGCCGGAGCGGAGCTGGGTGACGTGCTCGTGCTGGAGGACGGGCTCGCCGGGAGTCCAGGGATCGCTCGCATGGACCAGGCGAGTGCTGGGCTCGAGCCGGGGGAGTCGATGCTGGACGCCGCGGTCACCGTGACCTGGCAGCTGCTGTAGCTCCGGCGGGCTGCTCAGGCGGGACCGATGGCCTGGGCGACCAGGGCGGCCGAGAGCCCGACGAAGGGCAGGCCGGACCCGGGAGTGGCGTGGGCGCCCGCGGCGTACACGCCGGGCACGGGGGTCCGGGGACCGAGCCTGCGACGCACCGTGCCGCGTCCCTGCCACGCGACGCCCAGCGGGGAGCCGCCCCACTGCTCGAGCAGCTGTGCGGGGGTGCGGTCGACGCGTACGGCGACCTGTCCGCGCACGTCGAGGCCGTGACCGGCCAGGGCGGCCACCAGGTCGCCGGAGGCCGGGACCCGGCTGTGCACCGTCCAGGCGGTCCCGCCGGGGGGTGCCGTCCCACCAGTGCGCAGCACCAGCGGGACGTCGCCGTGCAGCACCACCTCGGCGGGCAGGTCCGGTACCTCGCCGGTCAGGCCGAGGTAGCAGACCGCGTCCGGAGTCAGGGGCCTGGTCCTGGACACGTGCGCTCGCAGCGCCGGGAGCCGGCGCGGGTCCACAGCGCAGACCACCGCGTCGGCGTCCACCTCACCGGCCGCGGTGACCACCGCCACCGCTCGTCCGGCGCGCACCACCAGGTCCTCGGCCTGGGTCCCGAGGAGAACCTGCACCCGGCGTGTCTGGAGGCGGTGCGCCAGGGCCTCGCCGAGCTGAGCCAGCCCTCCGGGGACGGTCCAGGCGCCGAACTTCTGCTCCAGGTACGACACGGTGCCCAGCCACGCCGGCACTCGGCGAAGGTCGTGGCCGTCCATGGCGAGGGGGTGGCCGGCCACCAGTCGCAGGCGTGGGTCCGGAAGCGCCTTGCGGAGCCTGTGGAGCAGGCTCTCCCGGCCCTCGAGGAGGTTTCGGGTCTCGCGGCGGGCCAGCGCGGGGTCCCACGGACGCTCGAGGTAGTCGCGCCGCAGCAGCTCCCACTCCTCGCCGAGGGTGTCGACGTACGCCGTCCACGCCGCACCGAGGCCGGCGCCGAGCGCGTCGAAGGCGGCCTTCTGTCGGGCCCGGGAGCCGCCCGGAAGCCGCACCGAGGTGCCGTCGGTGAACCGGTGCTCACGGATCACCTCGACCGGGACCAGCTCGAGCTCCCGCTCCAGGGGGCGACCGGACTTGCGGAACAGGTCGCGGACCACGGCGGGCACCAGGGTCGTCGAGGGGCCCGAGTCCCAGCGATAGTCGGCCTCGGCGGTCCAGGACAAGGCGCCGCCGAGGCTCTGCGAGCGTTCCAGCAGGGTGACCTCGTGGCCGAGCTTGGCGAGCCGGGCGGCGCTGGCCAGACCGCCGAAGCCGCCCCCGATCACCACCACGCGCATGGCGAGAGGCTAGTCCCGACCTCTGGGAGGCGCCGCGGCTGGGCTGGTCACTCGGCGGCGATCACCCGGGCCAGGGAGTCGGCGTCGCGGCCGACGACGGTGGTCCCGTCGCCCGCGGTGAGGATGGGACGCTGGATCGCCCGAGGATGGGCCGCGAGGGCGGCGAGCCACTCCTGCCGGTGCTCGGGGTCCCGGGGCAGGTCGATCCCTGCCTCTCGGCTCTCCGCGGGGCGGGCCAGGTGCCAGGGCTCGACGCCGAGCCGGGCCACCACCTCGGCGAGCTCCTCCACCCCGGGCACGTCCTCGAGATAGCGGCGCACCGTGTAGTCGACCCCGGCCGCGTCCAGCTCGGCGACTGCGGCCCGGCACTTGCTGCAGGCGGGGTTGAGCCAGATCTCCATCGTCTCCACCTCGAGCTCTCGTTCGTCGGGTCCGCAGGTCCTGGCCCCCATCCTGCCCGGCCCCACGGGACCGCCGGCGATCACCTCGCCGGTACCGTTGCGGCGCGGCTCGGGCCAAACGTCGTGTCGCCGCCGGTGCCCGGCTGCCGTCCTGCGACCCTGTCAGGGATGGCACCAGCCGCCGTCCACGCTCTTTCCGCGCCGTACCTCGTCCACTTGGGAGAACCACTCATGATCGTCCGGCCTGCCTCGGTCAACCGGGTCACCATCGTCGCGCTGGCGCTGGTCCTGACCGCGGGCGTGATCACCGTGCTGACCTGGATCTTCTCCGACGACCTGCTGACCTCCTGGGCCGAGGGCAACAGCGGGGCGCGGGTGATCCTTCAGGAGGGCGGCCTGGACGCGGTGCGCGAGACCCTGACGGTCCCGGCGTTCGTCCCGGTCGCGATCACCTCGTTCGTGGTCTTCTCGATGCTGGTCGGGGTGCTGGTCGCCTTCTTCGTCGAGGGGTTCACCTGGGCGCGGCTCTCGCTGGCGGTGATCGCAGTGTTCGGCGTCTTCCTGGCGGTGCTGTGCGTGGCCAGCGGCATCCCGACGCTGTTCGTGGTGATGGCGGTCCTGATGATCGTCCTGTGCCTGCTGTTGCTGTTCTTCCTCTTCCACAAGGACACCAGCCGCTACTTCCGCGAGAGCTGAGCTCACGCGCCGCCCGGCGCCGGTTGATCCATTGACCCGGTGTCGGTGGTGAGGTGTACCTTTTCCTTGTTCGAACAAATGTTCGAACGGGAGGAGGAGTCATGAGGCGGTACGACGATCCCGTGGAGGTTCGGCAGGGGCTGGTGCCCGGGGGCGACCCCGGGTCGCCGGAGCAGTTCCTGTGGCGTGGCCGGCTGTGGAAGGTGCGCTCGGTGGTGGCCCACTGGGTGGAGACGACGCCGTGGTGGCAGTCCTCGGGTGCCCGGGCCGTGGTGGGGGACGACGAGCCGCTCGGCACCGGTGGGGCCGACCTGCTGGTGGAGCGGGAGATGTGGCGGGTCGAGGCGGGGCGGGGTCTGGCTCGCGACGATGCTCCGTCGGGTGGGGTCTTCGACCTCTCCTTCGACGGGACGGCCGGCCGCTGGCAGCTCGTCGGCTGCGTGGACTGAGGTGACGACGATGACGGTGCCCAACCCGCACCTGCTGCCCGCGACCACCCACTCCTACCTCGCCCGAGCGGCCCAGTCCCTCCAGGAGGCGATGATCGCCCGGGACGTTCCCACCCGTTATGCGTGTGCCCACGTGGCGGCGCTGCGCGCTGCCGCGGCCCTGCTGGCTGCCCGCGCGCATCCGACGCCTTCGCGACGGCGCCAGAAGAACGCCTGGGTGCTGCTGGCCGAGGTCACCCCCGAGCTCTCCGAGTGGGCAGCCTTCTTCGCTGCGGGAGCCGGGAAGCGGGCTGCCGCGGAGGCAGGCTCAAGCCGTGCCGTCACCGAGCGGGAGGCCGATGACCTGGTCCGGGACGCCGATCGCTTCCTGGGTGTCGTGGAGTCCTGCCTGGGGCTGGTGCCGCACATCTCCGTGGGGCAGCAGAGGCTCGTGGTCGCGACGGGACCGGGTGGTTGGACCGGTGTCGCCTGATCCCTTCACCCATCTCCACGTGGCGTCGGGCTACTCCCTCCAGTACGGCGCCTCGCACCCGGATGCCCTGGTGGAGCGGGCGGTCGAGCACAGGATGGACCTGCTGGCGCTCACCGACCGGGACGGCACCTACGGGGCGGTGAAGTTCGCCAAGGCCTGCAGCCGGGCCGGGATCCGTCCGGTCCTGGGGGTGGACCTCGCCATGGACCCCGCGGGCGAGATGGGTGCCGGACCCGGGCGGGGGACGCGACCGGTGCCGCCGAGCCGAGGTCCGGTGCGCGGGGGAGCGTTCCGTGAGGACCGGCTGCCCCGGGTGACGCTGCTGGCCCAGGGGCGTGCCGGGTGGGCGCAGGTGTGCCGGCTGGTCTCGGCGGTCCACCTCGCCGGCGAACGGGGACGGCCGGTGGCGACCCTGGAGCTGCTGGCGCCCTACCTGATGAGCGGTGACGTGGTGGTGCTGCTGGGACCGACGTCCTCGCTCGGAGCTGCCCTGGCCCGGCGCCGTGAGGACCTGGCGCGGGCGGTGGTGGACTCCTGGCTGACCTGCGTGCCGCGCGAGAACCTCCTCGTCGAGCTGGTCTCCCACCGGGTGGGCAGTGGCCCGGACGGGTGGGGGCCGGGCAGCGCTCCGTACGCGGCCCGGATGGCGGCCGGATCCCGCGACCTCGGTCTCGGGGCGGTGCTCACCAACGCGGTGCGCTACGCCGACCGGCTGGATGCCCCGACGGTCGACGTCCTCGACGCCGCCAGGCGGCTGGTCGCCCTGGACCGTCGTCACGTGGACCGCGACAACGCCGAGGGCTTCTTGAAGTCGGGTCGGCAGATGGCCGAGGTCGCCGAGGAGATCTGCCGGCTCGCCGGGCTCGGCCCTCGGCAGGCCGATCAGCTGCTGGCGATGACCCGCAAGGTGGCAGAGCGGTGCGCCCTGGATCCCCGGGCCGACCTGGGGATCGGCGAGATCCACTTCCCGGAGCTGGAGACGGCTCGGGGCGCCACCGGGCCGGCAGGCTCTCCGGCTGCCGATGCCCTCCTGCGGACCCGGTGCGAGGCTGCCATCGGTGCCCGCTACGGCAACGCGCCGCGACAGCGGATCTGGAAGCGTCTCGACGACGAGCTCACAGTCATCGGGTCCCTGGGCTATGCCCCCTACTTCCTCACCGTCAGCGACGTCACCGACCTGATCCGCGAGATGGGGGTGCGGTGCGCGGCCCGGGGATCCGGGGCCGGGAGCCTGGTCAACTACCTCCTGGGCGTCTCCGGCGTCGACCCGCTGCGCCACAACCTGCTGATGGAACGCTTCCTCTCCCCGCTGCGTCAGTCGCTGCCCGACATCGACGTCGACGTGGAGTCGGCCCGACGCCTCGAGGTCTACCGGGCGATCCTCGACCGCTACGGCGGGGAGCGCTGCGTGTGCGTGTCGATGATGGAGACCTATCGGGTGCGTCACGCGGTCCGGGACGTCGGTGCCGCGCTGGGCATGCCGCCGGGCGAGGTCGACGCGATCGCCAAGGCATTTCCCCATATCCGCGCCAGGGACGCCCGGATGGCGCTGCGTGACCTGCCCGAGCTGCGGGCCAGCGGGCTGGGGGAGGAGCGACTGGACCTGATGTTCGGTCTCGTCGAACGCCTTGACGGGCTGCCGCGCCACATCGCGGTCCATCCCTGCGGAGTGCTGCTCTCCGACATGACGCTGCTCGACCGGACGCCGGTCGAGGCGAGCTACGCCGGGTTCCCGATGAGCCAGTTCGACAAGGACGACGTGGAGGACCTCGGCCTGCTCAAGCTCGACGTGCTGGGCATCCGGATGCAGTCGGCCATGGCGCACGCCGTCGACGAGATCGCCCGGCTCGACCAGGTCGAGGTGGATCTCGACGACGAGGCGCAGGTGCCCTTCGACGACCGGGCGACCTACGACCTGATCAGCTCTGCCCGAACCCTGGGGATCTTCCAGATCGAGTCGCCGGGGCAGCGCGAGCTCGTCGGCAAGTCGGGCATCGACTCCTTCGAGGAGATCATCACCGACATCTCGCTCTTCCGCCCGGGGCCGGTCAAGAGCGACATGATCACGCCGTACCTGGAGGTGAAGCAGGGCTGGAAGGAGGCCTCCTACCTCCACCCCGACCTGGCCCCGATCCTGGCTCCCACCCACGGGGTGGTGGTCTTCCACGAGCAGGTGATCGAGATCATCGCCTGCTTCGCGGACGTCTCGCTGGCCGAGGCCGACGAGAAGCGGCGCGCCCTCGGCGACGTCGAGGGGATGGCCGAGACCCGTGCCTGGTTCCTGCCCCGAGCCTGCGCCCGCGGCTATCCGCGGCCGGTGGTGGACCAGGTGTGGAGGGTGCTCGAGGCGTTCGCCTCCTTCGGCTTCTGCAAGGCACATGCAGCGGCGTTCGCCCTGCCGACCTACCAGTCCGCCTGGCTGAAGACCCATTGGCCGGCGCACTTCCTCGCCGGTGTGCTCACCCATGACCCGGGCATGTACCCCAAGCGGCTCATCCTCGACGACGCACGCCAGTTCGGCATCGGCATCCGCCCCCTCGACGTCAACAGGTCCGCCCGGGAGTACACCGTCGAGCGGTCTCCCGACGATCCGGTGGGCTATGCCCTGCGGCTGGCGCTGGCGGAGGTCAAGGGGATCAACGACGCCGAGGTGGAGCGGATCGTGGCCAGCAGGCCCTTTGCCTCGCTCAGTGACTTCTGGCACCGTGCCCACGTCTCGCGGCCGGTGGTGGAGAGACTCGTGCTGGCCGGAGCCTTCGACTCCGTGCACCGGATCGCGGCGGACGACACCGAGGTGGGTTCCCGTGCCCGGGTCACGCGCCGGGACCTGCTGCTCGGCGTGGCCGAGCTCGACCGCTTCAGCCGCTCCCTGGACCGGACTGCCCGCGGGCGGGGGCTGCGGAGCCTGCGGGGGCCCGGGGCGCCGGCGACCCGGGCCGCCGAGGCGGTCTCGCGCAACAGCAGCGACCCGGTCACCCGGGACGGGATCTGGGAGCAGGCCGCTGCCCAGTCGCGAGCCCCGTCGAGGGACCGACCCGTGGAGTCGGTCCAGATGGCGCTGGAGCTGGGGGACGAGCCCACCGAGTCGGCTGCGGCTGGTCTCCCCGAGCTCACCACCGCAGAGCGGATGGGGGCGGAGCTGGAGATCCTGGGGCTCGACGTCAGCCGCCACGTCGTCGACGAGTACGCCGGGCTGCTCCAGGCCCTGGGAGTGACCAGGAGCAACGAGCTGCTCTCCGGACGGAGTCGGGGAGAGGTGCTGGTGGCCGGGGTGAAGGTGGCGACCCAGACCCCGCCGATCCGTTCGGGACGCCGAGTGGTCTTCCTGACCCTCGACGACTCCACCGGCCCCGTGGACGCGACCTTCTTCGAGGACGCCCAGGGCGCCTACGCGGCCACGGTGTTCGCGTCGTGGTTGCTCCTCGTGCGGGGCGAGCTGCGGCGCACCGGCCATCGGGGAGTCTCGGTGCGGGCCACCGGCGCCTGGCCGCTGCCGGACCTTCTCGCCGCCTGGGAGGCGGCCGACTCCCCGGAGGAGGGCCTGGCCGCGGTGCGTGCGCTGATGGAGCGCCCGGCGCCCGGATGGGTCGAGCCCGGCACGCGGCGGGTGCTGGTGCACAGCAGCGGTTTCAAGATGTCGCCGTACGCCGACGTCAGGCCTGCCGGCGAGGAGGCCTCGAGCGCCAGCGGTCTGAGCAGGTCGCTGTCGGGCCGGGCCGATCCGGATCGGACGGCTCCCCCTTCCCGCAACCTGTGGCACCGCAGCCCCGGGAGCCCAGGATGACCCGCTGGACCCACGCCCTAGGGTGTCTTCCATGTCAGCGAGCGAACGACGCAGCGCCGCCCGGACCTCAGTCGTGTGGGAGGCCTTGGAGCCGATGCTCGCTGGTCCTCCCCAGGAGATCCTCGACATCGGTGGAGGCACCGGTGGCTTCGCGGTGCGGGTCGCTGAGCTGGGACACCGGGTCACGGTGGTCGACCCCAGTCCCGACGCGCTCGCTTCGCTGGATCGCCGTGCCCGCGAGGCGGGCGTCGGTGTCACCGGCCGCCAGGGCGAGCTCTCCACGTTGCTCCAGGTCGCCGCGCCGGCCAGCGTGGATCTCGTGCTGTGCCACGGGGTGCTCGAGGTGGTCGATGACCCTGCGGCCGCCCTGGCCACCATCGTCGAGGTGCTGCGGCCCGGCGGCACTCTCAGCCTGCTCGTCGCCCAACGTCACGCGGCTGTCCTCGCGCGGGCGATGGCGGGCCACTTCCAGCAGGCCCGGGACCTGCTCGACAACATCGACGTCGGCCGGTCGGGCCACCGGTTCACCGCCGAGGAGGTCTCGGTGCTGCTGGCTGACGCGGGTCTGGCGACCCACCAGGTCCACGCGGTCCGGGTCTTCGCAGACCTGGTCCCCGGGTCGCTGCTCGACCTCGAACCCGGAGCCACTGCTGCCCTGGTGGAGCTGGAGCGGGCCGTCAGCGACCGTCCGGAGTACCTCCCCCTCGCGGCCCAGCTGCACGTGCTCGCGACCCGCTGAGCCGCGCGGCCGTCGTCGGCCGCAGAGCCAGGCCGTCCGGGCATCGCAGCCGGTGCGGTCGAGCCGGTCACGGAGGTGCGCCGATGGCTGAGGCGACTCCGGTGCTCCACGTCGACATGGATGCCTTCTACGCCTCCGTGGCGACCCGGGAGCGTCCTGACCTGCGGGAGGTCCCCGTCATCGTGGGCGGCGGTGGTCGAGGGGTGGTGCTCTCGGCCAACTACCTGGCTCGCCAGTACGGCGTCCGCTCGGCACTGCCGATGACCAGGGCTCGGAGGATGTGTCCGGACGCGGTGGTGATACCGCCCGACTTCGAGACCTTCGGCGCCGTCTCGGCGGCGATCATGGAGAACTTCCGCCGGATCACCCCGCTCGTCGAGGTGCTCTCCCTGGACGAGGCCTTCCTCGATGTCTCGGGATCGGCGCTGCGGCTGGGAGGCCCGGTCGAGATCGCCGAGCAGCTGCGGGCCGCCATCCACGACGAGCAGGGCATCACCTGCTCGGTGGGGGTGGCCGCCTCGCCGACCATCGCCAAGATGGCCAGCCGGCGTGCCAAGCCCGACGGAGTGGTCGTGGTCCCACCCGAGGAGGTGACCTCGTTCCTGCACCCCCTGGACGTGGGCGAGCTGTGGGGAGTGGGGGAGAAGACCCGTGCCCAGCTCCACCGCCTGGGTCTCTACCGGGTCGGCGACCTGGCCCACACCCCGGTCCGGACGCTCCAGCGGGCGCTGGGGCCCGGAGTCGGAGCCCATCTGCACGACCTGGCCTGGGGCGTGGACCAGCGGGCGGTCACGCCGCGGCGCGGGCCGGACGAGCCGGATCGCTCCATGGGCGCGGACGAGACGTTCGCGCGCGACACCGACGACCGGGAGGTGATCCTGCGCGAGCTGCTCCGGCTCTCGACCAAGGTGGCCGGGCGGATGCGGACCGCGGGGGTGGCCGGTCGCACGGTGACGGTGCGGATCAGGTTCGCCGACTTCACCACGATCACCCGTTCTCGCACTCTCCCCGAGGCCACCGACGTCTCGGTGGAGGTCTACCGAGCGGCGGTCCGTCTCTTCGAGGCGTTGGGTCTGCAGCGCGCCCGGCTGCGGCTGGTCGGGGTGCGGGTGGAGGGGCTGCTGCCTCGCGAGGAGGTGCAGCGACAGCTCGTGCTCGGGGAGCGTGACCGCGGATGGGCGGAGGCGGACCGAGCGGTGGATGCGGCAACCCGGAGGTTCGGGGCCAGCGCGGTCCGGCCGGCCAGCCTGCTGGCCTGACGCCGCGGGTGCTCAGCACGGTCCAGACCCACGGTCACGCCGTCGGGGCAAACGGCGAACCGATGCCTGATCAATTTGTCGTAGCGACTACCGTGTCACCAGGCCGCTGCCTAGACTTGGGGAAGCGGATGTGCCGCACATCATAGTTTCGGGAGGAATCGTGCCGCTCTCGGAAGAGGAGTTGCGACTGCTCGAGCAGATGGAGCGCGCTCTCGTCGAAGAGGACCCCAAGTTCGCGCACACCCTGCGGGGCACCGCGTTCCAGCGTGCTGCGCGCCGACGAGCCGTCGTCGCCGGCCTCGTCTTCGCGCTTGGAGTCGTCATCCTGATGACGGGCGTCATCGTCCCGCTGCCCGTCGTGGGCGTGGTCGGCTTCGTGATCATGCTGGCCTCCGCCACGATCGCGGTGACCTCGTTGCGAACACCGCAGACCGCCGCCACTCCGTCCGCCCCCTTCCGGGAGACCCGCCAGGGCTTCAGCGTGGTCGACGGTGGCCGCAAGCGCCGCCGTTCCGGCGGCACCGCCAAGCCCTCCGGCTCCTTCACCGAGCGCATGGAGGCACGCTGGCGTCGCCGTCGTGACTCCGGCGGCTACTGAGCAGCACCGGCCCCCTGAGCCCGGGCCCGAGGCCCGACCTCAGCTGAGGTGGTCGGCCAGTCCGGCGCGGCTCGTCACCACCGGCTCTGCCTCGGCGCGCCCGGTCCCGACCTGGCGCAGCACCGAGGTCGGCCACCAGGTCGCCATCGACCGCCGCCCCTTCCCGGCGCCGGCCGACAGTGCGCGAGTGCAGGTCTGCAGGTCCTCCAGCCACCCGGGCACCCGGTCCGCCGCGACTCCAGGACGCCCGTAGCGGGAGCGCTCCAGTGCTGTGACCAGTCGACGGAGCGCGGACCTGGCCCGCGGGTCCTGGTCCGGCCCGAGCCGGGGACGCGCATCGTCCCCGGGTGCCCCGAACCACTGGGAGACCGCATCGGCGGCCGCCTGGGGCGAGCGGCCCGTGGGCCACTGCCGGCCGAGGTCGACCACGTGGTCGGCCAGCTCCGCCCACAGCGACTCGATGTCCCCGGCGTGCAGCCTCGCCAGGCGCCGGCGGCGCCGCACCAGCGCCGGGGTCAGGGCCAGCCCGACCACCACCAGCAGCGCCAGCACCGTGCCCACCAGACGGCGCCACGGGAAGGCCGAGGCCTCCTGGGATCCCGTCTGCTCCAGCGTCTCCTCCTGCCGCTGCTCACGCGGTGCCCTGCTGATCAGGCCCTCACCGGCTCGGGGCGCCGGACGCACGGTCTCCTCGATCTCGGGGAGGTTGGCGACCGTGTAGCCCGGCGTCCCGGGAGCCCGCGAGCTAGGGGTGGGCTCGAAGCGCACCCACCCCGACCCGGGGAAGAAGAGCTCCGGCCAGGCGTGCAGGTCGTCCGAGGAGAACTCCCAGATCGAGGGGGCGACCTCGGTCGGCTCCAGGAAGCCCACCGCCACCCGGGACGGGATGTCGAGGACTCGTGCCATCACGGCCATGGCGGCGGCGAACTGCTCGCAGTAGCCGGTCCGCCCCTCGGGGGAGAGGAAGGCGACGAGCTCGTTGTTGCCCACCGAGTCGACCCGGTCCAGGCTGTAGGTGAACTCGGTGCGGAACCACTCCTGCAGGGCACGGGCCTGACGGAAGCGTGTGGTCTCGCCGCCCGCGACCGACTCCGCCAGCGAGCGGACGACACCGGGCAGGTTGGCTGGCACCTGGACCAGGTCGGCCCCGGTCTGGGAGACCCCGGAACCGGCGTCGTCCAGGCTCTGGGCGTCGTACTCCAGGTCCACACCCCGGAGCTGCCAGCTGAGCCCCGCGGTGGTGAGGTCGTCGTCGCCGGCGATGAAGTCCATCGTCGAGCGGTCGTAGCGCCAGTCGCCCTCGGCGGTGATCTGCGAGGTCTGGGGCATGGTGGGCAGCCAGCGCGACTCGAGGCCGTCGGTGGCGGCGAACGTGTAGGTGGTCTCGTCGCGGTTCAGCCGCCGGTCGACCCCCACCAGGTCCGGGAGGTCGCCGTCGGCCTGCTGGCTGGGCGGCACGGTGCGGTCGCCGCTGCTCCACTCCTCGCCGCTGAAGCGGTTGAGCACCGAGAGCCGGACGTACGTCGGCCGCCTCCCGGTGCTCTGGACCTGGAGCAGCGGGACGTCGTTGCCCCGCTGGAGGTCCCGTCGCAGATCGACCAACGGGTTGGCCACCGAGATGCCGTCGCCGCTCTGGCCCTGCCCGGGACCGTTCCACACGTCGAGCCCCAGTGTCGGCACGAGGACGGGCAGCGCGACAGCCAGTGCGGTGCTGCCGGCGCCGAGGGCGAGGGCCGAGGACCGGGCCCTGCCCGTCCGGGTCCCGAGCAGGGCCTGGCCCACCTCGCCCTCACGGCCTCCGGGCACGCCGCGTCCCCAGCGCGAGACGAGACCGTCCTGCTGCAGGAAAAGCAGGGTCAGGAAGCCGGTCGCGACCAGCACGAACACCCACCAGGCCACGCCTGCGACCAGCAGACTGACCGGGATGCTGTAGAGCGCCATCAGCAGCAGGCCGCACCCGGCGGCGCGGCCCAGTCGCACCGCCACCACGTCGACGACCACCATGGACGACGCGCCGACGAGCAGGAAGAGCGGCCAGACGCCAGGGACGTCGCGGGGCACGGGGGAGGGATAGCGGTGGGCCGAGGTGACCGCCTGGTCCAACCCGGCGAGCAGCTCGCTGATCCCGCCCGGAGCGGGCACGGGGGAGCCGGTGACCGCCCACAGGACGCAGAGCCCCGCCAGGAGCGCCTGGAACGGGACGGCTGCCGCTCCCGGAACCCGGGCGTGACGCAGCGCCGCGCCGGAGACCGCCACCACCGCCGCGCACCAGATGAGCGGATCGAGGAAGGAGCCCGGTGCTTCGGTCAGCGGGGACCAGCCGAGCATCGCCGCCCACACGGTGGCGGCGGCCACCGTGGAGAGCAGGAGCTCGCGACCGAACGAAGGCGCCCGCGTCACGGCGTGGCCCGGATGTCGCGACGATCCCGTGCATGCGTCCGCACCGCGGCACGCCCCAGCTCCTGCCACGCGGCGTCGAGACGGCCGCCTGGTCCCAGCTGGGCGGTTCGCCAACCGGCGGCGGACAGCAGGGCGGCGGCCGGGGGGCTGGTGCGGGTGCGGCCGGGCGCCCAGGCGTCCACGTCCAGCGCGATCGCCATCGGCGCGCTGCCCTGGTGCTGCAGCCGGTTGAGGAAGCCGCGGTCGTGGCTGGTCAGGGCGCCGCTCACCATGACCAGCACCCCGCCCTGGCCGGCCTCTCCGAGCCAGGAGGTGTCCATCGAGGGGCGGCGGTCGAGGTCGACCACGGCCAGCGCCTCCAGGAGGGGCCCGGTGTTGGCCTCGGGGTCACGGAAGTGCCAGGCGGTGGTGGGTTCCTCACCGGCCGCGGTGACCAGTCGCACCATGAATCCTCGGCGGGTCAGGTGGACGGCGATCGAGGCGGCCGCGGTGACCGCCTCCTCCAGTGACGAGGCGGCACCCTTGCCCCGGTGGGAGCCGTCCCGGTTGTCCAGCACCACGGTGGCCCGGGACTGCCAGGGCTGCTCCTCGCGTCGCACCATCAGCTCGCCCAGCCGGGCCGAGCTGCGCCAGTGGACCCGCCGCAGGTCGTCACCTTGGCGGTACTCGCGCACCGTCACGTCCTCGGCGCTCCCGGTGGCGAACGAGCGCGGTCGGTTGTCGCCCGAGCCGGTCCACGCGCCGCCGAGCCCGATGTCGGGCAACGGGACCGTGGGCGGGGTGATGGTCAGTGGAGCACTGGTGTGGAAGGTCCGGCCCAGCTCGACCAGGCCGAACGGGTCGGTGATCCGGATCGTCATCGGGCCGATCTCGTAGTGGCCCCGGAGGTCGGCCCGCAGCTGGTAGGTCACCTGACGGCGCCAGCCCTGTGCGATGCCCTCGAGCACGAACCGTGGTCGTGCGCCCAGGGCGTAGGGGACCTGGTCCTCCAGCAGCAGCACCCCGGTGGGCGCGCGGCCCTCGTTGGTCAGCGTGAGCGTGACCCGGGCGGGCTGACCGGCCGCGACCAGGCGGGGGTCACCTCGCGCTCCAGGGCGAGCCGGAAGTGGGAGCGTCCCAGGAAGGCCGCGCACAGCAGCGGCAGCGCGACCACCAGACCTCCGACCCGGACCAGGCCCTGCTGGTCCAGCAGGATCGCGCACACCACCGCCATCAGGCCGCCGGCAAGGAAGGCCCGGCCCCGGACCGTCAGCGAGGCGAGGGCCTCACGCACGACCGGAGTCCGGGACGCGGACGCTGTCCAGGATGGAGTTGAGGACGTCCCTGCTGGTGCGGCCGCTCATGGCGGCGTCCACGTTGGTGAGCAGCCGGTGGGAGAGCACCGGCACGGCCAGCCGGTGGACGTCGTCGGGCAGGACGTAGTCCCGACCCGACATCGCCGCGACCGCCTTCGCGGCTCGCACCAGGTGCAGGGTGGCGCGTGGGGACGCGCCCAGGTTGAGCTCGCGGGAGGACCTGGTGGCGGTCGCGAGCGCCACGGCGTACCGCTGGACGGGCTCCGAGACGTGCACCTGGGCGACGATGTCGATCAGCTTGCGGATCTCCGCGGCGTCGGTGACGGGCTCGAGGTCGTCCAGCGGACTGGCGCTGGTGTGCGAGGCGAGCATCGCCAGCTCGGCCGCCTCGACGGGGTACCCGACCGAGACCCGGGCCATGAAGCGGTCCCGCTGGGCCTCGGGCAGGGCGTAGGTGCCCTCCATCTCGATGGGGTTCTGGGTGGCCACCACCATGAACGGCGACTCCAGCTGGTACGTCGTGGTGTCCACGGTGACCTGCCGCTCCTCCATGCACTCCAGCAGGGCGGACTGGGTCTTGGGGGAGGCGCGGTTGATCTCGTCACCGACCACGATGTTGGCGAACACCCCACCGGGGCGGAACTCGAACTCGCGGGTGTCCTGGTTGAAGATCGAGACGCCTGTGACGTCGGAGGGCAGCAGGTCCGGGGTGAACTGGATGCGACGCACCGTGCAGTCGATGCTGCGCGCCAGCGCCTTGCTGAGCATCGTCTTGCCGACCCCGGGAACGTCCTCGATGAGGAGATGGCCCTCGGCCAGCAGCACCATCAGCGCGGTCGAGACCACGTCGGGCTTGCCCTCGATCACCCGCTCGATGTTCTCGCGCACCCGACCGGTGACCCGGTTCAGGGTGTCTAGATCGGCTCCCACGGCGATCGGCACGCTCACTGTGTCTTCCCCTCGTCCCGACGCCCGGGCGCGACGTCGTGTGAGTGATCCACGTTAGTCGAGGGATGGCTGTCGCGCCCCCGTGGCGCCCGCCGCTTTGCTCCACTCCGCACCACCCGGTGTGCTCCCTGCTCCACCGGCGCTCCACCCGGGCCGGATCTCACGGGTCCACGCTCCACCACACGGCGCTGACCTGCGGTTTTAGCGCGGCGAGCCACCTAAGACGGTGCCGACGGGGGAGGGCGGGACCGGGAGTTCGTGCCTGGATTTGGGGCGGAATCGGGTGAAAGGTGATTGACGGTGGAGGGAAGTGGGGTAATGTGGGGGAAAGTGGTGGAGGGGTCGACAACGTGGGGGGTGCCGGATGTTCTTCGGCACCTACACGCCCAAGCTGGATGACAAAGGTCGGCTCTTCCTCCCCGCGAAGTTCAGAGATCAGCTGGCGGAAGGACTCGTGGTGACCCGAGGGCAGGAACGCTGCTTGACGGTGTGGTCACTGGAGGACTTCGGTCGGCTCACCGAACGCCTGGCCCAGGCGCCGGTGACCAACAAGGGCACCCGGGACTACGTCCGCATGCTGTTCGCGGCCGCCAGCCAGGAGGTTCCAGACAAGCAGGGCCGCATCTCGATCCCGCAGGTGCTCCGCGACTACGCGTCGCTGAGCAAGGACGTGATCGTGATCGGCTCGATGAACCGGATCGAGATCTGGGACCCCGCCTCCTGGGCCAGCTACAGCGAGGAGCAGGAGCAGGTCTTCTCCGAGCTCAGCGACGAGGTCTTCCCCGGCATCTAGCCGGACCCAGCAGCACCGCAGCACCAGCAGGTCGGCAGCACCACAACTTCACCAACGACGTAGGGCCAGGTCTCGAGCCCGCTCCATGCGGGTCATCTGGGGTCACTTCCCCGGCACCAGAGGACCTTCCCACCGCGGGAGCGGGCAGGGACCTGACCACTACGTCGTACACAGCCGCCGCCGGCACGTACCGCCGATCGCCGGCACCGCACTCCCCGCACCAGCAGCCACGACAGATGGGTCGAGATCTATGGACAGCGTTTCCGCAACTGTCACGGGGCGGGCGGCACGTCCGCGTCGCGTCCGGGACCAGGCGCGCGAGGTGCTGGCCGTGATGACCTTCTCCGCCGGCGCCTCCGCCGCGCTGGCCCTGGCGCTGCTCATCCTCACGTCCCTGGGCAAGTAGGGCAGATGAGCCGCGCATCCCACGTCCCGGTCATGCTCGACCGGGTCGTCGCCCTGCTGGCACCCGCGCTGGAGCGTGACGGCGCCGTGCTGGTGGACTGCACGCTGGGCCTGGGAGGCCACAGCGAGGCGGTCCTGCAGCGCTTCGACCACGTCCGGGTGATCGGCATCGACCGTGACCCCCAGGCGCTGGAGCTGGCCTCGTCCAGGCTGGCCGGGTTCGGCGATCGGTTCACCCCCGTGCACGCGGTCTACGACGAGATCGCGGACGTGGTGGCCGAGCAGGGGCTGAGCTCGGTAGATGCCGTGCTCTTCGACCTCGGGGTCTCCTCCATGCAGCTGGACGTCCGCGAGCGGGGGTTCGCCTACGCCGAGGACGCGCCGCTGGACATGAGGATGGACGGGACGACGGGCATCACCGCCGCGGAGGTCCTCAACACCTACTCCGCCCAGGAGCTGACCCGGGTGCTGCGCGAGTACGGCGAGGAGAAGTTCGCCCGCAAGATCGCCGGCGCGATCGTGCGCGAGCGCGAGCGGGAGCCGTTCACCCGCTCGGGTCGGCTGGTCGAGCTGCTCTACGCCGAGATCCCCGCGCCCGCACGGCGTACCGGGGGACACCCCGCCAAGCGCACCTTCCAGGCCCTCCGGATGGAGGTCAACGACGAGCTCGGTGCGCTGCGGGACGCGCTCCCGGCCGCGCTGTCGGTGATCTCCGTCGGTGGCCGCGTCGTGGTGGAGGCCTACCACTCGCTGGAGGACCGGATGGTCAAGCACGCCTTCACCGCGCTCACCCGCCTCGACGTGCCCGAGGGCCTGCCCTTCATCCCCGAGGGCCACGAGCCGACCATGCGGATGGTCACCCGCGGTGCCGAGGTCGCTGACGAGCACGAGATCGCTGAGAACCCCCGAGCTGCCTCCGTGAGGTTGCGAGCCGTCGAACGAGTCCTGCCAGCCCGAGGAGCGCACCGATCATGAGCAGCCCCGCAGTCCAGATCCGCTCCCGTGTCGCCGCGATCGGCGAGGCGGCCGTCACCCGGTCGCGCCTCAACGTCGTGCCCCGGGTGCGTTCCAAGGCTCCCCGGGTGCCCTTCGTCTTCCTGGTCTCGATGATCCTGCTGACCGGGGTCGTGGGGCTCCTGCTCTTCAACACCTCCATGCAGCAGGCGGCCTTCACCGCCAACCGGCTCGAGGCGCAGGCCGCGACCATGGCAGCGCACGAGGAGTCGCTGAAGATGGAGCTCGACGACCTGCGCGACCCCCAGCGGGTCGCCCTGGCCGCCCAGCGGATGGGGATGGTCATCCCGGCCGCGCCGGCGTTCCTGAAGCTGGACGGCGCGATCGTGGGCACCCCCGCCCCTGCCACGCGGGAGAACGGCATGCGCCTGGCGCCCCGCCCGAAGGCGCTGCCGCCCGAGCTCCGACCGGAGGTCACCGTGGTCCAGGTCCCTGCAGACGCCGGGGCCGCCCAGACCACTCCCTGAGCCGGTCGACCCCTTGACGCGTCCGGCCGAGGCGGAGCGCCGAAGCGCCGACACGCAAGTGACCTGAGCCGAAGCGCCCTTCCGGACAGGTATCAATGAGTACGACACCGCCAGGAGTCCCGAACCGAAACGGAGCCCACCCTTGACCACCACCGGCCGTCCGCAGCTGCGGCGTGGCAGAGGCTCCGAGGCCAGGGAGGGCCGCCGCGGGTCACCGATGGTGCGCCTGCGGTTCGGGTTCGTCCTCATCGCGATGGTGCTCTCGCTCTTCGGCGCCCGCCTGGTGCAGCTCCAGGGCATCGACCCCAAGTCGTACGCGCAGATGGCAGCTGCCGAGGGGGTCGTGGACCTGACGCTGCCCGCGGCGCGCGGGGACATCCTGGACCGCAACGGTGTGCCGCTGGCCGCCTCGGTGACCGGCAAGATGGTGGTGGCCGATCCCCTGATGACTGCTGCGGACGCCCCGGAGATCGCGACGATCCTGTCCAGCGAGCTCGGCCTGGACTACTTCAAGGCGCTGGAGAGCCTGCGCGAGGAGGGCAGCCGCTTCGAGTACCTGGACCGGCGCGTGCCCGCCACCAAGGCGGAGAGCGTCATCGACAAGCTCAAGCAGGCCGGCTACCAGGGCGTCACCACCCACGAGGACCCGGTCCGCAACTACCCGGCCGGCGAGGTGGCGGCCAACCTGGTGGGCTTCATGGGTACCGACGAGCCGCTGGGCGGGTTCGAGCGCACCTTCGACGCCCAGCTCTCGGGCACCGACGGTCGTGCCCGCTACACCCAGGGAAGCGGCGGCTACCGAGTGCCTCTCGCGGAGAACTCGATCACCGAGGCGGTGGACGGTCAGCCCCTTCAGACCACCCTCGACCAGGACCTGCAGTGGTTCGTCACCAAGGCCCTGGCCCAGACGGTGGAGGACTACCGCGCGAAGTCCGGCGCAGCCATCGTGATGGACTCGCGCACCGGCGAGGTGCTGGCGCTGGCCGACGTCCCCACGTTCGACGCGAACTCCCCGCAGGAGAGCCCCGAGGAGGACCTCGGGTCCCGGGCGCTGAGCGAGCCGTTCGAGCCCGGTTCGGTGGAGAAGGTGCTGACCGTGGCGTCCCTGGTCGACGCCGGCAAGGTCACCGCACGCACCAAGATCAAGATCCCCTCCAGTCTGGCGCGGCAGGACCGCACCATCAACGACTGGTTCGACCACGACATCATCAAGCTCACGATGGCCGGGGTCATCGCGAAGTCCTCCAACATCGGGACGGTGCTGGCCGCCGACCAGTTCACTCCCGCGGAGCTCACCGGCTACCTGTCCAGGTTCGGCCTGGGGGAGCCCACCGGGGTCGGTGTGCGGGGCGAGACCCGCGGCATCCTGACTCCGGGCGAGGTGATGACCTCCCAGACCAAGGACCGCGTCGCCTTCGGGCAGTCGCTCTCGGTCAACGCGCTCCAGATGACCGCGGCGGTGAACACCGTGGCCAACGGCGGGGTGCGCGTCAGTCCCAGCCTGATCCGGGGCCGGGCCACCACCGACGACGGCACCGAGGTGGGCACCGAGGTCGCCACCCGTGCCCGGGTGGTCAGCAAGCGGGCTGCCCGGCAGACGGCCCAGATGATGGAGCGCGTGGTGGATCCCGAGGTCGGCGTGGCCCCTCGGGCGCAGGTGCCCGGCTACCGGGTGGCCGGCAAGACCGGCACCGCCCAGCGGGTCGACGGGGACTGCGGCTGCTACGACGGCTCCTTCTCCCTGAGCTTCGGCGGTTTCGCTCCCGCCGACGACCCCCGGTTCACCGTCTACGTCGTGATCCATGCCCCGGAGGTCGACGGTGGCGGTGGCTCTGTCGCCGGTCCGGTGTTCTCCCGGATCATGGGCTACGCGCTCTCGCGCTACGGCGTCCCGCCCACGGGCACCAAGCCCTCGCGCCTGCCGGTTGAATGGTGACCTGGAGGCTCGCCGCAGATAGTCTCCCGGGCGTGAAGAACGAGCGGACGGTCTCGGCGACGAGGCCTGAGCGCCCGCCCGCGAGCAGCCTGGCCGACATCGCGGACTGGCTCGGGACGCACGCCGTCCCGCTCCTGCACGGCGAGCCGCGCACCCTGGTCACGGGCCTGACGCTGAGCTCCCAACGGGTGCTCCCCGGCGACCTGTACGTCGCGCTCCCGGGTGCCCGCGTGCACGGCGCGGCGTACGCCGGGGCGGCCCTGGAGTCCGGCGCCGTCGCGGTGCTCACCGACCCCGAGGGTGCCGCCCTGCTGCCACCCGGGGTGCCCACCGTGGTGGTGGAGAGGATCCGGGCCCTGCTCGGCCCGCTCTCCGCCCACCTGTACGGCGACCCGGCGACCTCGCTGGCGATGATCGGGGTCACCGGGACCCAGGGCAAGACCACCACCACCCGGCTGGCGGAGTCGGGCCTGCAGGCGGCCGGGGTGCGGGCCGGGGCGGTGGGCACCGTCGGCACCAGGATCGCCGGAGTGGACGTGCCGACCACCCTGACCACCCCGGAGGCCCCCGACCTGCACGCCCTGTTCGCCCTCATGCGCGAGCGGGAGGTGCGGGTGTGCGCGATGGAGGTCTCCAGCCATGCCCTGGTGATGGGCCGGGTCGACGGCGTGGTCTTCGACGTGGCGACCTTCCTCAACCTGGGGCGCGACCACCTCGACTTCCACTCCAGCGTCGAGGAGTACTTCGCGGCCAAGGCCTCGCTCTTCACCCCGAGCGGGCCCGGCGCGGGCTGGTGAACCTCGACGACGCCTACGGGCGCCGGCTGCTGGACTCCCCGAGCATCCCGATGCGCACGTTGTCCGCCTCCGGCGACGAGGCGGCGCACTGGCGCGCGGTGGACGTCCGCGCGACGGCGACCGGGTCCACCTTCACCGTGCTCGGGCCCGAGGGCGAGTCGTGTGCCGCGGGCGTGCCCCTGGCCGGCGACTTCAACGTCGCCAACGCCCTGGCCGCCATCGCCTCCGCGGCCGAGGCCGGGTTCGATGCCGCCGCGGTCGCGGCCGGCATCGCCGCGGGTGCCGGGGTCCCCGGGCGGCTGGAGGGCATCGAGACCGGCCAGGAGTTCGCGGTCATCGTGGACTACGCCCACAAGCCCGACGCCGTCGAGGCCACGCTGCGCACCCTCCGGCCGTTGACGACCGGCCGACTCATCGTGGTCCTGGGGGCCGGCGGCGACCGGGACGCCGGCAAGCGACCGTTGATGGGGGAGATCGCCGCCCGGCTGGCCGACGTGGTCGTCGTCACCGACGACAACCCCCGGAGCGAGGAGCCTGCGGCGATCCGGGCCGCGGTGCTGTCCGGCATCGCCCCGGGCTCCCGGGCCGAGGTCGTCGAGATCGGCGACCGACGCCTGGCCATCCGCGACGCCGTACGCCGGGCCCGTCCCGGTGACATCGTGCTCGTGGCCGGCAAGGGCCACGAGACCGGTCAGGAGGTCGGCGACCGGGTGCACCCCTTCGACGACCGCACCGTGGCCCGTGAGGAGCTGGACGCACTGTGATTCCCATGAGCCTGAACGAGGTCGCCGAGGTCGTCTCGGGGACCGTCACCGGAGTCGACGGGGCGAGCCAAGCTCCGCCGACCGTCACCGAGGCCGCCTTCGTGGACAGTCGACACGTGCTTCCGGGCGGGCTCTTCGTGGCGATCGAGGGCGAGCGGGTCGATGGCCACGAGTTCGCGGCGGCCGCGGTGGCGCAGGGCGCTGCGGCGTTCCTGGGCACCCGCGAGTGCGGCGTGCCCGGCGTCCTGGTCGAGGACCCGCTCGCTGCGCTGGGCCTGCTGGCCCGGCACGTGGTCGACTCCCTGCCCGGTCTGATGGTGCTCGCCCTGACCGGCTCGCAGGGCAAGACCGGCACCAAGGACTACCTGGCCCAGGTGCTGGCGGCCGCCGGCCCGTGCGTGGCCACGGCCGGCAACTTCAACAACGAGCTCGGCGTCCCGCTCACGGTGCTGCGCGCCACGCCGGAGACCTCCTTCCTGGTCGTGGAGATGGGTGCCCGGGGCATCGGGCACATCGCCCGGCTCTGCGCTGTCGCGCCGCCCCGGGTCGGGGCGGTGCTCAACGTCGGGACCGCCCACCTGGGGGAGTTCGGCAGTCGGGAGGCCATCGCCCAGGCCAAGGGCGAGATCGTCGAGGCCCTGCCGCCCGGCGGCGCCGCGGTCCTCAACGCCTCCGACTCCCTGACCGCCGCGATGGCCGACCGCACCGCGGCCGGGGTGGTGACCTTCGGACCGTCGGGGGACGTGTCGTGGCGCGACGTCACCACCGACGAGCTCGGCAGACCGGCCTTCCAGCTCGGGTACGCCGGGTCGTGGGCGCCGGTGCACCTGGCGCAGCTCGGTGCCCACCAGGTGGAGAACGCCGCCGCAGCCGCCGCCATGGCGCTGGCCGCGGGCCTCGACCTCGACCTCGTGGCAGACGGCCTCACCCGAGCCCGGGCGGAGTCGCGCTGGCGGATGGAGCCGACCCGGCGCGCCGATGGTCTGCTGGTGATCAACGACGCCTACAACGCCAACCCGGAGTCGACGATGGCCGCCCTGGACACCCTGGGCCACATCGGGCGTGCCGGTGGGCGGCGCACCTTCGCCGTGCTGGGGGAGATGCTCGAGCTCGGCGAGGGATCGCCGGCGGCGCACCGCGGGGTCGGGCAGTTCCTGGCCGCGGCCCAGATCGACGTGCTGGTCACGGTCGGCTCCGCGGCCGAGCAGGTCGCCGACGGGGCCAGGAGCGATCCGGACTGGCGTGGTGAGGCGATTGTCACCGCAACTCGGGACGAGGCACTGGCCTGGATGCGGGAGAATGTGAACCCGGGCGATGTCGTCCTGGTCAAGGCATCCCGCGGTGCTGCGTTGGAGCACGTCGCGCAAGGACTTCTGGAAGGGAACGCTGCTCGATGAGAGCCATCCTGTTCGCGGGCGGACTGGCGCTCATCTTCTCGCTGCTCGGCACCCGGGTGGCGATCACCTCGCTGTCGCGACGCGGCTACGGCCAGGAGATCCGGGACGACGGGCCCACCACCCACCACACCAAGCGGGGCACCCCCACCATGGGTGGGATCGTGATCATCGGCGCCTCGGTGGTCGCCTACTTCCTCGCCAAGCTGATCACCGGTCAGAGCCCGACCGCGTCGGCGCTGCTGCTGCTCTTCCTCTTCGTGGGACTGGGCGCGGTGGGGTTCCTGGACGACTTCATCAAGATCGTCAAGCAGCGGAGCCTCGGCCTGCGGAGCAAGGCGAAGATGATCGGCCAGACCGTCATCGCGCTGGTCTTCGGCCTGCTCGCGCTCTCCCCGATGCTCGAGGACGAGCGCGGGGAGACCCCTGCCTCCCGCCACCTCTCCTTCATCCGGGACTTCGACTCCTGGGTGGTGCCGACCATCCTGCTGCTGGTGGTCATCTGGTTCTTCATCACCGGCTTCAGCAACGCGGTCAACCTCACCGACGGGCTCGACGGGCTCGCGACCGGTGCCTGCGTGATGGTCTTCGGCGCCTACACGCTGGTCAACATCTGGCAGAACAACCAGTCGTGCGCGCTCCAGTCCTCCGGCTCCTGCTACGAGGTGCGCGACCCGCTCGACCTGGCGGTGGTCTCCGCGGCGATCATGGGCGCCTGCTTCGGCTTCCTGTGGTGGAACGCCTCGCCGGCCCAGATCTTCATGGGCGACACCGGCTCGCTCTCCCTCGGCGGGGCGCTCGCCGGCCTCGCCATCCTGACCCGCACCGAGATGCTGCTGGTGATCATCGGTGGGCTGTTCGTGGTCGAGACCCTCTCGGTCGTCCTCCAGGTCGGGTACTTCAAGGCGACCAAGGGACGGCGGATCTTCCGGATGGCCCCCCTGCACCACCACTTCGAGATGCTCGGGTGGGAGCAGGTGACGGTGGTGATCCGGTTCTGGATCATCACCGGCCTGGCCGTGGCCACCGGACTGGGCATCTTCTACGCCGAATGGGTGGCGGGCATCGGATGACGAGCAAGGATCCCCGCTCCCTGGGCCGTCGCGACTCCTGGGACGGCGTGCGCGCCGTCGTGGCCGGCTTCGGGGTCTCCGGCTTCGCGGCTGCGGACAGCCTGAACCACCTGGGCGCCGGGGTGGTCGCGCTGGACGAGGCGACCTCCGACGACAAGGCCGAGAAGGCCGAGCTGCTGAACGTCCTGGGGGCCGACGTACGCCTGGGCCAGGGCGTGACCGAGCGGCTGCCGGACGAGGTGGACGTGCTCGTCACCTCTCCCGGCTGGCGTCCCGACGCCCCCCTGATCGCCCAGGCGAGGGCCCGCGGCGTCCCGGTGTGGGGCGAGGTCGAGCTGGCGTGGCGGCTGCGGGACCCCGAGCACCCGGCACCCTGGCTGGCCGTCACCGGCACCAACGGCAAGACCACGACCGTGCAGATGCTGGACTCGATCCTCACCGCGGCGGGACTCAGGTCGACCGCCGCGGGCAACGTGGGACGGCCCATCGTGGAAGCCGTGATGGACCCCGAGCCCTACGACGCGATCGCCGTGGAGCTCTCCAGCTTCCAGCTGCACTACACCTCCTCGATGAGCGCCGAGGCCGCCGCGGTGCTCAACGTCGCCGAGGACCACCTCGACTGGTACCCCTCCTTCGACGACTACGTGGCCGACAAGGGCCGCATCTACACGCAGGCGCAGCGGGCCTGCGTCTACAACGTCGCCGACGAGCGGACCCGCCGCCTGGTGGAGGAGGCCGACGTGGTGGAGGGCGCCCGGGCGATCGGCTTCACCCTCGGGATGCCCGGTGTGGGCATGCTCGGGCTGGTGGAGGACATCCTCGCGGACCGCGCGTTCGTGGAGGACCGGGCCTCCAGCGCGGCCGAGCTGTGCACCATCGCCGACCTGGCGTCGCCGGCACCGCACTTCGTGGCCAACGCCCTCGCGGCCGCCGCACTGGCTCGCGCGCACGGCGTGAGCCAGGCCGCAGTCCGCGACGGGCTGCGCGCCTTCCGGCCCGACGGCCACCGCATCGCCCACGTCGCGACCGTGCGCGAGGTGAGCTACGTCGACGACTCCAAGGCCACCAACCCGCACGCCGCCCAGTCCTCGCTGCAGGCCTACGACTCCGTGGTGTGGGTGGCCGGCGGCCTGGCCAAGGGCGCCCGGTTCGACGACCTGGTCTCCTCGGTCCGCAGCCGGCTGCGCGGCGTGGTGCTCCTGGGCCGGGACCGGCACGTCATCGCCGACGCCCTTTCGCGACACGCGCCAGATGTCCCCGTCATCGAGATTGGCGACGGGGAGACTGGAGATCCCATGGAGCGCGTCGTCGACGCCGCAGTCGGGCTCGCCAGTCCGGGAGACACCGTGCTGCTGGCGCCGGGATGTGCCTCGATGGACATGTTCGCCAACTACGGCGCACGAGGCGACGCGTTCGCCTCAGCGGTGCGGCGCAGGGCAGCGGGCGAGACGGACTAGCCAGGAGCACAGGGAAGGGGAGCGATGACCACCGCCAACCCCGAGCACGTCCCGCGCGGCACCTTCGGCACCCAGCGGCTGGCCCTCAAGCAGGCCCTGGACCGCCCGCTCACCTCGTACTACCTGTTGCTGGGCTCCTCGGCGCTCCTGCTGACCATCGGCCTGATCATGGTGCTGAGCGCCTCGAGCGTGAACTCGTTCCGGGTCTACGACGACTCCTACGCGATCGTGAAGCGCCAGCTCATGTGGGTGCTCATCGGCGTCCCGGCGGCCTTCGTCGCCTCACGCGTCCCGTTGCGGCACCTCAGGCGGCTCGCCTACCCGGGATACCTGGCCGCGATCGTGCTGCTGGCGCTGGTGGCGAAGTTCGGCGTGACCGTGAACGGCAACAAGAACTGGCTGGCGGTCGGCCCGTTCGCCCTCCAGCCCTCGGAGTTCGCCAAGCTGGCGATCGTGCTCTGGGCCGCGCACGTGTACGCCCACAAGGAGCGGCGACTCGGCGACCTGCACCACGTGATGGTGCCGGTGGTCCCCGGGCTGCTGGCGATCATCACCCTGGTCGTGGTGGGGCACGACCTGGGGACCGCGCTGGTGCTCTTCGCCATCCTGCTGTCGATGCTGTGGATCGTCGGCGCCCCGGCACGGCTCTTCGCGTTCTGCCTGACGATCGTCGGAGTGCTGGCGCTCTTCCTGGCCTCCACGAGCCCCGAGCGCCGGGGCCGGCTGACGAACTTCGTCGACCCCTTCAAGGACTACCACGACAGCGGCTGGCAGCCCGCTCACGGGCTCTACGCCCTGTCCTCGGGCGGATGGCTCGGCGAGGGGATCGGGCGCTCGATCCAGAAGTGGGGAGACCTGCCGGAGGCCCACACCGACTTCATCTTCGCGGTGCTCGGCGAGGAGCTCGGCCTGGTCGGCACGCTCCTGGTCGTCGGCCTGTTCCTCACGATCGCCTACGCCGCCACCCGGGTCGCGGCCACCACGACCGACCCGTTCGTGCGCTACATGACGTTCGGCATCGTGGTGTGGCTGCTCGGGCAGATGATCATCAACGTCGGGATGGTGCTGGCACTGCTGCCGGTCATCGGCATCCCGCTCCCGCTCGTCTCCTACGGAGGATCCGCCCTCGTGCCCTCACTGGTGGCCCTCGGCCTGCTGATCGGCTTCGCGCGACGCGAGCCGGAGGCGGCCGCCGCGCTCGCCGCCCGTCGGCGTCCGGGTTCGGTGGGCCTGGCGGCCGGTCCGCCCGTCGGCCCGGACAAGACTTAGGCTGGCACCGATATGCACGTCCTGCTCGCCGGCGGTGGCACCGCCGGCCACACGTCCCCCCTGCTCGCGACCGCTGACGCGATCCTGCGACTGGCCCCCGAGGCCACCATCACCTGCCTGGGCACCTCGACGGGCCTGGAGGCTCGGCTGGTTCCCCAGGCCGGGTTCCCCCTGGAGGTGGTGCCTCGGGTGCCGCTTCCGCGCAGGCCCGGGGCCGACCTGCTGCGCACGCCCGGGCGGTTGTGGCAGGCCCGCGCGGCGGCGCTGGAGGTCGTGGACCGGGTCCGGCCCGACGTGGTGGTCGGCTTCGGCGGCTACGTCTCCGTGCCGGCGTACCTGGCCGCGCGCAGCCGGGGACTCCCGCTGGTGGTCCACGAGGGCAACGCACTGCCCGGCATCGCCAACAAGCTCGGCGCCCGGCTGACGACCCATGTCGCCACCAGCTTCCCCGGCACCCCCCTTCCGCACGCGGTCCACCTCGGCCTCCCGGTACGCCGGATGATCTCCACGCTCGACCGGGCCGCGCTGCGCGACCAGGCGCGCGCCGCCTTCGGGCTCGACCCGGAGCGACCCACCCTGCTGGTCACCGGCGGGTCACAGGGCGCCGCCCGGATCAACCAGGCGATGGTCGGTGCAGCCCCCGACCTCGGCGCCGCCGGGGTCCAGGTGCTGCACGTGGTCGGTCCCAAGCAGCAGGTGGCGGCGCCGGAGACCGGCGTCCCGTACGTCGTGGTGAACTACGTCGACCGGATGCACCTGGCCTACGCCGCGGCGGACGCGGTGCTGTGCCGCGCCGGCAGCAACACCGTCACCGAGGTGTCGGGGACGGGGCTCCCGGCCGTCTACGTCCCGCTGCCGATCGGCAACGGCGAGCAGGCGCTGAACGCCCGGCCGGTCGTCGACGCCGGGGGAGGGCTGATGGTGGCCGACCAGGCGCTGTCGAGCGAGTGGGTGGCCGCGACGTTGCCCGGCCTGCTCAACGACCCGGACCGACTGCGCCTGATGGGCGCCGCCGCCTCGCACGCCGTCGTCCTGGACGCTGACGAGAAGCTGGCCCGGATGATCCTGGAGGCCGCCCGGTGAAGCTCCCGGTCCCCGACCAGCTCCTGCCCGCCGACCAGCTCGGCCGGGTGCACTTCGTCGGCATCGGCGGGGCCGGCCTGTCCGCCATCGCCCGGATCATGCTGGAGCGCGGCATCGAGGTCTCGGGCAGCGACGGCACCGACTCGCCCACGCTGGAGGCCCTGCGCGAGCTCGGGGCGCGGGTGTACCTGGGTCACGACGCCGCCCACGTCGAGGGCGTCGACACGCTGATCGTCTCCACCGCGGTGCGCGAGGACAACCCCGAGGTGGTCGAGGCCCTGCGCCGCGGCCTGCGGGTGCTGCCCCGCTCTGCAGGTCTGGCCTCGGTGATGGTGGGCCGGCGCACGGTCGCCGTCGCCGGGACCCACGGCAAGACCACCACCACCTCGCTGCTCACCTCCGCGCTGATCGCGGCCGGTGCCGACCCGACGTACGCGGTGGGTGGGGACCTGGCCGCCACCGGTGCCAACGCGCACGAGGGCACCGGCGACCTGTTCGTGGCCGAGGCCGACGAGAGCGACGGCGCCTTCCTCGTCTACTCCCCGCACGCGGCACTGGTGACCAACGTGCAGGCCGACCACCTGGACCACTTCGGCACCGAGGAGGCCTACCGGGCGGCGTTCTCGGCGTTCCTGCGGCGGATCGAGCCCGGTGGGTTCCTGGTCTGCGCCGTCGACGACCCGGGCGCGGCGGCGCTCGCCGAGCAGGCGCGCTCGCTCGGCATCGAGGTGGTCGCGGTGGGGGAGTCGCCCGACGCCGATCTCAGGCTCACCGACCTCAGCTTCGTCGGCACCAGCTCCTCGGCGAGCCTGGTGGACCGCGGCGGCGAGGTCGCCCGCCTCGAGCTGCAGATCCCGGGACGCCACTACCTGCTCGACGCCGCGGTCGCGCTGGCCGCCGGCATCCGGCTCGGGCACGATCGCGAGCGACTGCTCGCCGGGCTCGCCGGGTTCACCGGCACCCGGCGCCGGATGGAGCGCAAGGGCGAGGCGGCCGGGATCCGGGTCTTCGACAGCTACGCCCATCACCCCGTCGAGATCGCGGGCGACCTCGCCGCGGCCCGCGCGGTGGCCGGGGAGGGGCGGGTCGTCGTGGCGTTCCAGCCGCACCTGGTCTCGCGCACCCGCATCTTCGGCACGGCCATGGGCCAGGCCCTGGCCGCGGCCGACGAGGTCGTCGTGATGGACGTCTACCTGGCCCGCGAGGACCCCGATCCGGCCGTCTCGGGCGCCCTGGTGGCGCAGGCGTGCCCGTTGCCGGCCGGCCGAGTGGTCTTCGAACCCGACTTCGACGCCGTCCCGGCCGAGCTGGTACGCCGGGCGGCGCCCGGCGACCTGGTCCTCACCCTCGGCGCCGGCACCGTCACCCAGGTCGGGCCCCGCGTGCTCGCGCTGCTCGCGGCTCGCGACAGCTGATGACCTGGCGTCCGCGCCCGCTGGGGCAGGTCGAGGCCGCCGAGCGCACCCGACGGCGCTTCGCCCGCCGCCAGCGGCTGCGGCGCTGGCAGGTGTGGCGTCGGGTGCTGGTCGCGGTGCTGGTCCTGGTGCTGATCGGCACGGGTGTCTGGCTCGCCTACTTCTCCTCCGTGCTGGCGGTCGCGGGGGTGGCGGTGCACGGTGCCGACCAGGTCTCCGCGGCGCAGGTGCGGCAGGCCGCCGCCGTCCCCGCGCACACCCCGCTGCTCCGGGTGGACCTGGACTCGGTGAGGCGGCGGGTGGAGGGACTCGCGGCCGTCCGCTCCGCGCGCGTCACGCGACAGTGGCCCGACGAGATCCTGGTGTCCGTCCAGGAGCGCGCGGCCGTGGCCGTGGTCGACCTGGGCGGCTCGTGGCGCGGCATGGACTCCGAGGGGGTCGTCTTCCGTGAGTACGACCAGGCGCCGGCGACGCTGCCCCGGGTGCGGGTCGTCGGGGACGCCGGCCGGGACGCGCTGCGCGAGGCCGCGCAGGTCGTCTCGGCGCTGCCGGAGGACCTGGCATCCCGGGTCGACCACGTGGACGTGCAGACCGTCGACCAGATCTCCCTGGTGCTCAGGGACGGTCGGGTGGTGGTCTGGGGGAGTGCCGAGCAGTCCGACGACAAGGCATCGGTGCTGGCGGCCCTGCTGAAGGCGCGCGAGGCCCGCCGGTACGACGTCAGCGTTCCCGGCCAGCCGGTCACCTCCGACTGAGCGGACCTCCCCGGAGGCCCAGATCTCACGACCTAACTGCGGCGCGCGGCGTGTCTGGACCAGTTGGGAGCCGTCGCTTGCCTATGGTCATACCCAACGCGAGGTTGACATAACTATAACCCTCAGGTTCACGGTTAGGGTTTCGCGGACCTGAGCAGCAGCACAGATCCGCTCCCCGGACCTCGCGACATCCCCTGACGATCAACCGGAGCCCGGCAACCGGCCGGCCCAGACGCAAGAGAGGCGTAGAGCCGTGGCAGCAGCCCAGAACTACCTGGCGATCATCAAGGTCGTGGGCATCGGTGGTGGTGGCGTGAACGCCGTCAACCGGATGATCGAGGTCGGACTCAAGGGTGTCGAGTTCATCGCGATCAACACCGACGCCCAGGCGTTGCTCATGAGCGACGCCGACGTCAAGCTCGACATCGGTCGAGAGCTCACCCGCGGCCTCGGTGCCGGCGCCAACCCCGACGTGGGTGCCAAGGCCGCCGAGGACCACGCGGACGAGATCGAAGAGGTCATCAAGGGCGCCGACATGGTGTTCGTGACCGCCGGCGAGGGTGGCGGCACCGGCACCGGCGGTGCCCCCGTCGTGGCCCGCATCGCGCGCTCGCTCGGTGCCCTGACCATCGGTGTGGTGACCCGTCCGTTCGCGTTCGAGGGACGCCGCCGGGCCAACTCCGCCGAGGAGGGCATCGCGCAGCTGCGCGAGGAGGTCGACACCCTCATCGTCATCCCCAACGACCGCCTGCTGTCCATCAGCGACCGCAGCGTGTCGATCCTGGACGCGTTCAAGCAGGCCGACCAGGTCCTGCTGCAGGGTGTCTCCGGCATCACCGACCTGATCACCACCCCCGGCCTGATCAACCTCGACTTCGCCGACGTCAAGTCGGTGATGGCCAACGCCGGCTCGGCCCTGATGGGCATCGGGTCCGCCCGTGGCGAGGACCGCGCGGTTGCCGCGGCCGAGATGGCGGTCTCCAGCCCCCTCCTCGAGGCCTCCATCGAAGGCGCCCACGGCGTGCTCCTCTCGATCGCCGGAGGTTCCGACCTCGGCCTGTTCGAGATCAACGAGGCGGCCGCCCTGGTCTCGGAGGCGGCCCACGCCGAGGCCAACATCATCTTCGGCGCCACGATCGACGACGCCCTCGGCGACGAGGTGCGGGTCACCGTGATCGCGGCCGGGTTCGACGGCGGCATGCCCAAGCGGCGCGAGAACAGCTCGGGCTTCAACCGTCCCGCGACCCAGACGCAGCAGCAGACCCAGCGTCCGCAGGCTCAGCGTCCGGCCACGGACCGTCCTCAGGTCGAGGCCCGCCCGCCGGTGCAGTCACCCGTGCTGGGCAACCAGCGCGAGGGTGACGCCGGGCGTGGGGGCGATGCCTCCTCCCAGCAGGGGGGACGACCCGCGCAGCAGGCCGCCCCGGCGCCGGAGCGTCCTCGGGTCCAGCGCAAGGTCGAGTTCGACGACGACGACCTGGACATCCCCGACTTCCTGAAGTGAGGACCGGGGAGTCGCGGATGTTCGTCCACACCGAGAGTGCCGCGGGAGCGGCCGGCGTGCAGGTGGCCTTCACCGACGCCACGGTCGACGTCGCGGAGCCCGCGCCGGGTCTCACCGGTACGGGCGGGCCGGGCTCGCTCCACCCCACGCTGTTGGCCCTGGGTCGCCAGTGCGGCGCCGAGGTGGTGCGGATGCGACAGGTGCACGGCTCGACGGTGCACGTGGTGGGCCCCGCCGTAACAGGCGCCGTGGCAGGGGCCGCCGCGGAGTCCGGGCCGGAGGGCGTGCCCGAGGCGGACGCCCTGGTGACCCGTCAGGCCGGTGTCGCCCTGATGGCCCGGGCGGCGGACTGCGTCCCGGTGCTCCTGGCCGATCCCGAGGTCGGCGTCATCGGCGCCGTCCATGCCGGGCGCAAGGGCGTGGTCGAGGGCGTGGTGACCGCCGCGGTCGAGCAGGTGCGGGCGCTGGGCGGTCAGGCCCTGCACGCCTGGGTGGGACCCCACGTGTGTGGTCGCTGCTACGAGGTGCCCGCGCCGATGCGTGACGCGGTCGCCGCTGTGGTGCCCGAGACCTGGTCCGAGACCTCGTGGGGCACCCCCGCCCTGGACCTGGGGCCGGCGTGCTGGCTCAGCTCGAGCGCAGCGGCGTGCGCAGCCACACCTCGCTCGGACTCTGCTCGCTCGAGGACCCGCGGCTGTGGTCCTTCCGGCGCGACGGCGAGGCGGCGGGACGCATGGGCGCGCTGATCTGGATGCGGCCGTGAGCAGGCGAGAGGTGCTGGCGGCCAACCTGGAGACCGTCACCCGCCGCATCGACGACGCGCGGCGTGCTGCTGGGCGGACCGACGAGGTGACGCTGGTGGTGGTGACCAAGTTCTTCCCCGCCTCTGACGTGCGCCTTCTCGCCGAGCTCGGCGTCGCCCACGTGGGGGAGAACCGGCACCAGGAGGCCGCGGACAAGGCCGCACAGTGCGCCGAGCTGGACCTGACCTGGCACTTCATCGGTGGACTGCAGAGCAACAAGGCCGCCGCCGTCGCCGGCTATGCCGACGTGGTCGAGTCGGTGGACCGCCGCAAGCTGGTGGCCCCGCTGGGCCGGGGGGCACTCGCCCGTGGGCAGGACGTGGACGTGCTGCTCCAGGTCAGCCTGGACCCGCCGGGGGCCACCTCCCGGTCCGGGGCGGCTCCCGAGGACCTGGACCGGCTGGCCGACGAGGTCGCCGGCACCCCGGGGCTGAGGTTGCGCGGACTGATGGCAGTCGCCCCGCTGGGGGAGGAGCCGGACAGCGCGTTCACCCGGCTGGCCGAGGTCCGCGCGGGGTTCCTGGCGACGCACCCCACTGCGGGTGTGCTCTCCGCAGGCATGAGCGGGGACCTGGAGTCAGCGGTGGGGCACGGTGCGACACACGTGCGCATCGGGTCAGCGGTCCTCGGTCCGAGGCCTGTGATCAAGTAATGTCGAAATTCACGACGGCACTCACTGTGAGTGCCACGACGTACCGGAGGAAACTGTCATGAGCGGCGCGATGCGCAGGATCGGCGAGTACCTCGGCCTGCTCGAGGACACCGGTCGGTACGACGACTACAAGGCGGAGGAAGTCTCCGCCGAGACCGAGACCACCACCCACGGCCGGGTCGAGGACCGACCGGGTCGGGAGCGCCGACCCGCCCCGGTCGCCGATCTCTCCGAGCGCCGGCGGCCCACGCCGGTCCCCGTCGCACAGACAGTGAGCGAGTTGAGTCGAATCACCACTCTGCACCCCCGCACCTACAACGAGGCGCGCACCGTCGGCGAGCAGTTCCGGGAGGGCATCCCGGTGATCATGAACCTCTCCGAGATGGACGACTCCGACGCGAAGCGGCTCGTGGACTTCGCCGCAGGCCTGGTGTTCGCCACGCGCGGCACCATCGAGCGGGTGACCAACAAGGTCTTCCTGCTGTGCCCGCCCAACGTCACGGTGGCTGCCGAGGAGAAGGAGCGCCTCGTCGAAGGCGGTTTCTTCAACCAGAGCTGAGTCCTCATGATCGTGGTGGGCAACATCCTTTACGGGCTGATCTGGCTCTTCCTGGCTCTCATGTTCGTGCGATTCATCATCGACTGGGTCCAGGTGTTCGCGCGACAGTGGAGCCCCACCGGCCCCCTGCTCGTGGTGCTCGAGGGCGTCTACACGGCCACGGACCCGCCCATCAAGGCAGTGCGCAGGTTCGTGCCGCCTATCCGGCTGGGCTCGCTCGCCCTGGACCTGAGCTTCATGATCGTCTTCCTCGTCGCGTGGCTCCTGCTGCGCGTCGTGGGCATCGTGTTCTTCGGGTGATCAGACGCCGATCCTCCGGACCGGGCGACCCGGATCCCCGCCGCGAACCCACCAGCCTCACGGGTCCCTGACCACGGAGCATCCGGGGGCGCTATTGTTCCCACAGTTCACAACCACAAGTTTTGCCGACGAAGAGATTGGGTGAGGTCATGCCGCTGACGCCTGAGGACGTGAGCAACAAGCGCTTTACTCCTGTCCGTCTCCGTGAGGGATACGACATGGGGGAGGTCGACCAGTTCCTGGACGAGGTCGAGGCCGAGCTTGCCCGGTTGACCAAGGAGAACGACGACCTGCGGGCGAAGCTGTCCTCGGCGCAGACCGCTGGGGCCAGTGCCCCGACGCCGGCACCGTTCACGGCCCCCGTGGTCAAGGAGCCCGAGCCGGTCAAGCCGGAGCCCGTCGTGGCAGCGACCCCTGCGCCCGCACCGGTGGTGGAGACCATCAAGGTCGAGACCGTGCCGGACGCCTCCAACGCTGCGGCTCGGCTGCTGGAGATCGCCACTCGCAACGCCGACGAGCTCGTCGACGGCGCGAAGAACGAGGCGGACAAGATCGTCGGCGAGGCCCGCACCAAGGCCGAGCGGCTCGAGGCCGAGTCGAAGTCGAAGGCGGACCGCGTCGAGGCCGACGCCCGCCAGCGCGCCCAGATGCTCGACTCCGAGACCGCCGAGCGACGTCAGCAGATGTTCGGTGACCTGGAGAAGGAGCGCGACAAGCTGAACGGAGAGGTCGAGACGCTGCGTTCGTTCGAGCGCGAGTACCGCTCCCGCCTCAAGACCTACTTCACCCAGCAGCTGGAGTCCCTGGAGGGAACAGCAAGCCTGGAGAACCCGGCACCCGGCGAGAACTCGCCCGCCCCCAAGCGGTTGCGTTCGATCCTGGGTGACGACGAGGGCTGACGCCCCCCTTCGTTCGGCACACGACGGCCGGTCCCCTCGGGGGCCGGCCGTCGTGCTGTCGGCAGAGATACATCGCGCGCCGACGGAGGTTGAGTCCGGGTGTACGACGGGCTAGCCTCCGGTGGCGAGCATGTGGCGCCCGCCACAGCTTTGTTGTCCTAGGGGGCGGATCGCCATGGTGCGCAGTGCTCGAAAGACTCCCGGAGACTCCGCCGCTGCGGCGGCCGAGAAGGCGCGTGGCCGCAGGGGCGTGAGCCTGGAGGACGCCGAGGCATCCACGCCGCGGGTTCCCACGCAGGCCCCGACGCCACCCGGGCAACAGGCGGCCAACGGCTCTGTCGCGAGGAAGGCGGGCTCGGCGAAGAAGGCGGCGCCGGCTCGCAACGGGGTCAAGAAAGCGGCGCCGGCTCGCAACGGGGTCAAGAAGGCGGCGCCGGCTCGCAACGGGGTCAGCGCGGCGAAGCGGGCCACCGCAGGACGCAAGGCCGACCCCACCACGTCGTCGGCTGCCTCCCTGGTCGTCAAGGACGGGGAGCAGCCCTGGACCCAGGCCGAGCTGGACGAGGTGCTGGCCGACCTGCACGAGCACCGCGACCGGCTCGTGGGGATCATGGAGGAGCAGGAGCGCGACCTGTCCCTGCTCATGCGCGACCCCGGGGACGGCGCCGGGAACGACCAGGCGGACGTCGGGGCCACCAACTTCGAGCGGGACCACGAGCTGACCCTGATGAGCGGCGAGCGCGGGATGCTCGAGCAGATCGACCGGGCCCTCTCCCGCATCGGCGACGGCACCTACGGGGTGTGCGAGTCCTGCGCACAGCCGATCGGCAAGATGAGGGTCATGGCATTCCCGCGTGCGACACTGTGCCTGTCATGCAAGCAACAGGCTGAGAAAAGAGGCGCTCGCTGAGCGTGTATCTCGGGGCCACCCAGATCGTCTCGGGGGCATGATGCGGGTGTGACCCAGAGTGCTCCCGCTGCAGCAGACTCGGACCAGCCTCGGTTCGTGCCATGGGAGTACGGCGTCGGCGCGGTGCGCTTGTCCGGCGATAGTTACCCGGGGCAGCGCATCCCGAGGCACCGACCACGCCGGCCACGGCTTGGCTGTGCCGGGACCACCCGCGAGCAAGGTGCCAACATCCGTGGTCGCAGGTCTATCGCAGGTCTTCCTAGCGTGACCGTCATCGGACACACCGCCCGACACCGAACCACGAAGGAGAACTGACGTGGCCGCGAGCGAGAGCTAGACCGAGGCTAGGGACGCCGTCTTCGAGGCCATCATCGCCGTGGCGAAGCAATCCATCCGGTTCAGTGGAACCACCCAGTCCGAGATGATCCGTGACGCTGCGATCGCCGTGCGGTCGTAGGCGGCCAGCAGCCTGGCGGGATCTACGTCGACGTCCCCAAGTAGATCGGGATCAGCCAGCGACGCGAACCGGAGGCGGATCGATCAGCCAACTGGTGATCCAGATGTGCTCTCCGGAGCACAGGTAGTCGGCGGTCGCCAAGCAGTGTCGGAGTCGCACGTTCGTGCTCGTCGGCGGCCTGCCACAGCTCGGGCACGCGGGGGCGCCCTGAGCGGCGAGCCGCGTGGTCGTTACGTTGGTCATGAGTCGGTCGTTTCCCTTCGGTCGGCAAGGCCCCTCCGGACCTTCACCTCCGGCAGGGGGCCGACTTGTGTCGTTTCCCAGGGACAGCACAGCAGACGGTCCCGACTCGGACTACTCCGTTATCCACAGAGGCCTGTGGATAACTGTCCGCTCGGCGCCCATGGCCGTCTCCTGAACGAACGTTGAGCCCGCTGACCTGGCGTACGCGCGCACAAGTGGAGGTACTGCCTGCGCCGATGCGCCTCGTCGACGGCATACAGCACGATGTGTTGAGTGCGCTGAGGCCCGGCAACCCTCTGCCCGAACTTGGTTTCGGCGTAGATCTCCACCGGTCCCGGTCCAGGGTGCAGGTCATTTTGCGGCGTTCGGCGCTCCTCTGGTCGCGCCGCTGCCTCCGCCGGCCACGTACTTGCCCCGGGGCGCCCGTGACCGGAAATCCCCTCACCCCTGTCGGAGGTGTCGAGTACGTTCCCGATCACCCGGCACACCGCCCGGACCTAGGGAGAGAGGACCACGCCATGACCCCCGAGGAATGCCGCGACTGCGGCGCACTGGTGAACCCACACAACTCGAACCGACACCGCGCCTGGCACGACCATCAGACACGACAGACCCGAAAGATCCTCCACGACGGTCAGGCACTGCAGGACCGCATCGACGACCTCGAGCGGCGGTCTCAGTGATGCGCGACCTCTGGACCACCCGCGACCTCCCCGTCCTCCGCGAGTACGTCGAGCTCGACGCGACCGGTGACGACCTTTTTAACGCGACAGACGATATTGCCGCGAAGCTCGGACTCGACAGCGATGAGCTCGACAACTCCATCCACAAGCTCACCACTGCCGGGTACATCACCAGCGCCGCCACCTTCGGCGGCGCGTACGTCACCGACGTCACCGAGCGAGGCCTCCGCACGGTAGGCGCCTGGCCTGACACCGAGAGCGGCGTGGACCGCCTGATCGCAGCACTCGAGGCGCTCGTCGCATCCGCACCAGACGAGCCCACGCGGACGAAGCGACGTGCGACCCTCGAGCAGGTCAGCGGCTTGGGCCGCGACACCCTGGCCGCCGTCGTGGCCACCGTCATCACCGGTCAACTCCCGGGCAGCCAGTGATCGCCGGAGACGCCGCCGCGTGGGTGGCCATCTTCGTCACCCTCGGCATCGCCGTCGTGGGATGGACGCACTCGAACCGTGCCTCTCGCGACGCCGCCAAGGCCGCAGTGGCCGCCGAGCGCAGCGCCACTGCAGCCGAACAGAGCGGGAACGCCGCTGACCGCACAGCCGACGCGCTTGAGAAGATGGGCGAGCAGTGGGGCGACTGGATGTCCCGGGCCGAGAAGCGGGACCAGCGGCAGTGGTCCAGGCCCTCCTCTGGGCATGACTTGCCGTGGCCGTCGCCCGAGGACGGTGGCCCGTGGAACGGCCCGATGCCTGTTGCTGCGCCGAGCGAGCCGGCCGTGCACTGGACAGTCGACCGCCTCAAGGGCCGCCTGCACATGCTCAGAAACCTGGGCCGGGCTACCGCGTACGACGTTACCTTGACCTCGGAGAATGCTGTGCGGTTCGACAGCCCAGAACCGCAGAGCATCGCGATGGGTGAGGCCGTCGAGTTCCGTGCGATCGGGTCCATGCAGACCGGGACACCCGAGCTCACGGTCAGGTGGCGAGAGACACCAGACGGCGCGTGGCGCGAGTGGAAGCGCCCGCTGCCCTGACAAGCCACCAGTCGGGCAGTGCGCAACGCCTTCCGGACGGTGACGGGGGTTTCGCCGGTCAGCCTCCTCGGTGGTCGTGGCCGGCATGTTGTCCGGCCCTGGCAGGGACAAGTCACAGGGACTCTCTCGCCCGCACCTGTTGCCCCAGTCGACGTCTTGTTGCTTGCGGCTGCGTGCCGGTCCCGGCATTACCCGGGCAGTTGGCCGGCCCTTGGGCTGAGCCGCGACCCTGGCTCCCTTGAGCGTTGCAGAGAACTCCCGACTGGGAGACATGTGCGTAGGCGTGCGACTATTGCGACGAGATGCGTGCGAGATCCAAGTCGGCTGAGTGCCCTGCGATGAGGCGAGCGGCTGTGCCTCCGTTGGCACACCGGTGGGTATGACGCGATGAAAGCAGCGCGAGGAACGCCGCTGAAGAACAGCGGCCACACCCCCGGATTCACTCGACGTACCCACTTGGCGATCTTCTCGGCCGTCGCCCTCGTCGGGCTGACGATCGACCAGGCCACCAAGGCGTGGGCTGTCGCCGCCCTCGCCGACGGCGACCGCGAGCTGGTCGGCGACTGGTTCACCCTGCACCTGGTGTTCAATCCCGGTGCCGCCTTCAGCACCGGCACGGAGTTCACGATCGTGTTCACCGCCCTGGCGGCGGTGGCGGTGTGCGTGGTGCTCTACCTCAGCCGTCGGCTCGGTGACCCGCTGTGGGCGCTGGGGCTGGGGCTGCTGCTGGCCGGGGTCGCCGGCAACCTGGCTGACCGGCTGTTCCGTGACCCGACGCCGCTGCGCGGCCACGTCGTGGACTTCCTGCGCCTGCCCAACTGGCCGGTCTTCAACTTCGCCGACATCTTCATCAACGTCGCGGCCGCGGTGATCATCGTGCAGTCCCTGAGGGGGATCGCGTTGAACGGCACCCGGGACTCCGCGCCGCGAGCAGAACAGGGGGACCAGACGTGAACGGCCAGAGCGACCACCGGTCCGTGCAGATCCCGGACGGCTTCGACGGGGAGCGGGTCGACGCCGCCATGGCCCGGATGTTCGGGCTGTCGCGGACCCGCGCCGCCGAGCTCATCGCCCAGGGCCACGTGCACCTCGACGGCGCGGGGGTGAGCAAGAGCGAGCGGGTGCATCCCGGCGCGACCCTGGACGTGACCATCCCCGTCCTGCGCGACCCGCTGGCGCTGGTCCCCGAGCTCGTGGAGGGCATCAAGATCATCCACGACGACGACGCCATCGTGGTGATCGACAAGCCCGTAGGCGTGGCTGTCCACCCCAGCCCCGGATGGTCGGGCCCCACCGTGGTCGGCCACCTCGCCGGCGCCGGCTTCCGGATCGCCACCTCGGGGGCGTCCGAGCGTCAGGGCATCGTGCAGCGACTCGACGTCGGCACCTCCGGGGTCATGGTGATCACCAAGTCCGAGCACGCCTACTCGGTGCTGAAGAACGCCTTCCGGCACCGCACCGTCGACAAGACCTACCACGCCCTGGTCCAGGGCCATCCGGACCCGCTGGAGGGGACCGTCGACGCGCCGATCGGACGGCACCCGAAGTTCGACTACAAGTTCGCGGTGATGGCCGACGGACGGCACAGCATCACCCACTACGAGACACTCGAGGCCCATCGGTTCGCGAGCCTGCTCGAGGTCCACCTGGAGACCGGGCGCACGCACCAGATCAGGGTGCACATGGCCGCCCTCAAGCATCCCTGCGTCGGCGACATCACTTACGGCGCGGACCCGGTGCTCGCGCGGCGGGTCGGGCTGGAGCGCCAGTGGCTGCACGCGGTCAAGCTGGGCTTCGAGCACCCGGAGTCCGGTGAGTACGTCGAGTACGAGTCGACCTACCCCGCCGACCTCGAGCACGCGCTCGACGTGATCCGTGACGAGCGCTGAGCCGGACTCTCTGGCGGACGTCGTGGTCCGGCCTGGCGGCCCGGAGGACCTCGCAGAGGTCGCCGCGCTCTACGTCGCGGCGCGGTTCGCCGCGGTGCCGGCCGTCCCGGCCCCGGTGCGCCTCCCCGAGGAGATGGCGGCCTGGGTCCGCGGGTGGGACCTGGGAACCCATGACCTCTTCGTGGCCCACGCCGACGGCGACCTGGTCGGGTTCGCACTGGCGACCGCCACCTGGCTCGACCACCTCTACGTCGCCCCCGACCGCACCGGCCAGGGGATCGGCTCCCTGCTCCTGGGTCTGGTGCAGGCGATGCGCCCGGACGGGTTCGGACTCTGGGTCTTCGCCTCCAACAGGCCGGCGCAGCGCTTTTACGCCCGCCACGGGTTCGTCGAGGTCGAGCGCACGGACGGGTCCGACAACGAGGAGCGGGCACCCGACGTACATCTCGCGTGGCCGGGCTCCGCGACCTAGGTCCCTGCCCGAAGGAGAGAGATGCTGCTGCACGGAGACATCGCAGAGCGCTACCGCGACTTCGCCGACTATGCCCGCGGCGACTCGCCCTGCTTCGAGGAGTGGGCACTGTCGGTGGCCCAGGACCCGGAGGTCCTCTCCTGGCTGGAGGACCTGCCCGAGGCCAAGCAGCAGCCCAACCTGGTCTTCGCGGCTGCGCGCCGGCACGGGGCGGCGGCGCCCGCGCCGTACGCCGAGCTGCGCCGCGTGCTGCTGCAGCACGGGACAGCCGTGCGGCGGACCGTCCTGGCGTGCGCCACGCAGACCAACGAGGTGGGGAGGCTGGCGACACTCGTCCCGGTGCTGGCGGGTCTGGGGGAGCCGCTGGCGCTGGTGGAGGTCGGGGCCAGTGCCGGGCTGTGCCTGTTCCCGGACCGCTACGACTACGTATGGTCCGGTGCGGGCTCGCTGCGCACCGGCGTCGGACCGGTGCTCCGGGCCGAGGCCACGGGGCCGCTCCCGGTGCCTCGTCGCCATCCGCAGGTGGCCTGGCGGGGGGGCTGTGACCTCAACCCGCTCGACGTCCAGGACGCCGACCAGATGTCGTGGCTGGAGACCCTGGTCTGGCCCGAGCAGGAGGAGCGGCGCCGGCGGCTGCGTGCGGCGATCCGGATCGCGCGCGCCGAGCCTCCGCGGCTGCAGCGCGGGGACCTGCTGGACCTGCTTCCCTCACTGGTGGAGGAGGCGGGGCGCCACGGGCTGCCCGTGGTCTTCCACAGCGCCGTGGCCGCCTACCTCGACGCGGACGAGCGGGACCGGTTCGCCACGCTGATGGCTGGTCTGGTGGCCCAGCGGCGGTGCCACTGGGTGAGCAACGAGGGTCCCGGGGTGCTTCCGGGCGTGAGCGCCACCGGACCAGCCGCCGGGCCGCCGGCGGGCCGCTTCGTCCTCGGCCTCGACGGCCGGGCGGTCGCCTGGACCCATGGCCACGGGCACGCCATCGAGTGGGTCCGAGTCCGGTCTGGTGTCCTGTCGGAGGGGCCTGACACACTGACGTAGGCTGACGTCCTTCCCTCCAGAGACGCCTCAGCGCGTGCCCATCAGCGACCTTTCGGAAGGTGTGGAAGAGCCACTCATGTCGGCCGGTTCCAACGACAACTTCGTCCACCTGCACGTCCACACCGAGTACTCCATGCTCGACGGTGCGGCGCGGCTCCAGCAGATGGCCGAGCGGACGGCGGAGCTCGGCATGCCGGCGATCGCCATGACCGACCACGGCAACGTGTTCGGCGCCTACGAGTTCTACAAGAAGGCCAAGAAGGCCGGCATCAAGCCGATCATCGGCATCGAGGCCTACTTCACCCCCAACATCTCCCGGTTCGAGCGCAAGCGCGTCAACTTCTACAAGGGTGGCCCGGACGACGTCTCCAGTCGCGGCGCCTACACGCACATGACGCTGCTCTCGGAGTCCACCGAGGGCATGCACAACCTGTTCCGGCTCTCCACCGGCGCCTGGCGCGACGGGTTCTTCCAGCATCCGCGGATGGACCGCGAGCTGCTCGCCCAGCACAGCCGCGGGATCATCGGCACCACCGGCTGCCCTTCGGGGAGGTGCAGGTGCACCTGCGCCACGGCAACTACGACGCTGCCCGGCAGACCGCGGCGGACTTCCAGGACATCCTGGGCCGGGAGAACTACTTCCTGGAGCTGATGGACCACGGGCTGTCCATCGAGTCCCGGGTGCGCGAAGGTCTGCTCCGGCTGGCCAAGGACCTGCAGATCCCGCTGCTGGCCACCAACGACTCCCACTACGTGCGCCAGGAGGACGCGGCCTCCCAGGAGCACCTGCTCTGCATCAACTCCGGCTCCACGATGGACATCCCCGCCGGTGACGGTCCGGGCCAGCGCTTCGCCTTCTCCGGCGACGGCTACTACATCAAGAGCCCGGCCGAGATGCGGTCCCTGTGGGTCGACAAGTACGACCTGCGCGAGGCGTGCGACAACACGCTGCTCATCGCCGAGCGCTGCGACGTGGAGTTCACCGAGGGCAACGGCACCTACATGCCGCGGTTCCCGTGCCCGCCCGGCGAGGACGAGACCTCCTGGATGATCAAGGAGGTCGAGCGGGGCCTCAAGGTGCGCTACCCCGACGGCATTCCCGACAAGGTGCGCAAGCAGGCCGACTTCGAGGTCGGCGTCATCACCCAGATGGGGTTCCCCGGCTACTTCCTGGTCGTCGCCGACTTCATCAACTGGGCCAAGGACAACGGGATCCGCGTCGGCCCCGGTCGTGGTTCCGGTGCCGGCTCGATGGTCGCCTACGCCATGCGCATCACCGACCTCGACCCGCTCCAGCACGGGCTGATCTTCGAGCGCTTCCTCAACCCCGACCGGGTCTCGATGCCCGACTTCGACATCGACTTCGACGAGCGTCGGCGCGGTGAGGTGATCCGCTACGTCACCGAGAAGTACGGCGAGGACCGGGTCTCGATGATCGTCACCTACGGCACCATCAAGGCCAAGCAGGCGGTCAAGGACTCCTCGCGCATCCTGGGCTACCCCTTCTCCATGGGCGACCGGATCACCAAGGCGATGCCCGCCGCGGTGATGGGCAAGGACGTGCCGCTCAACGACGTCTTCGACCCCAACCACAAGAGGTACGGCGAGGGCGGGGAGTTCCGGGCGCTCTACGAGGCCGAGGCGGACGTCAAGCGGGTCGTCGACACGGCGATGGGCATCGAGGGCCTCAAGCGCCAGTGGGGGGTGCACGCGGCCGGGGTCATCATGTCCAGCGAGCCGCTGATCGACGTCATCCCGCTGCTCAAGCGGCCGGCCGACGGGGTGATGATCACCCAGTTCGACTACCCCACTTGCGAGGCCCTCGGCCTCATCAAGATGGACTTCCTCGGGCTGCGCAACCTGACGGTGCTCGACGACGCGGTGAAGAACATCGAGGCCAACCGCGGCGAGACCATCGTGCTGGAGGACCTCACCCTGGACGACCCCGTCACCTACTCGCTGCTCCAGCGCGGTGACACGCTCGGGGTCTTCCAGCTCGACGGCGGGCCGATGCGCGCGCTGCTGCGCTCCATGCGCCCCGACACCTTCGAGGACATCTCCGCGGTGGGCGCGCTCTACCGTCCCGGTCCGATGGGCGCGGACTCGCACAACAAGTACGCCCGCCGCAAGACCGGTCGCGAGCCGGTGGAGGCGATCCACCCCGAGCTGGCCGACGCCCTCGAGGACGTCCTGGGGGAGACCTACGGGTTGATCGTCTACCAGGAGCAGGTGATGGCGATCGCCCAGCAGCTCGCCGGGTACACGCTGGGCCAGGCCGACCTGCTGCGTCGGGCCATGGGCAAGAAGAAGAAGGAGGAGCTGGACAAGCAGTTCGCCACCTTCTCGGCCGGCATGACCGAGCGCGGCTACTCGATGGCGGCGATCAAGACCCTGTGGGACATCCTGCTGCCGTTCTCCGACTACGCGTTCAACAAGGCGCACTCCGCCGCCTACGGGCTCGTCTCCTACTGGACGGCGTACCTCAAGGCGAACTACCCGGCCGAGTACATGGCCGCGCTGCTGACGTCGGTGAAGGACGACAAGGACAAGATGGCGATCTACCTCAACGAGTGTCGCCGGATGAAGATCGCCGTCCTGCCCCCGGACGTCAACGAGTCGGCCGCCAACTTCACCCCGGTCGGCACCGACATCCGGTTCGGGCTCACCGCTGTGCGCAACGTGGGGTCCAACGTGGTCGACGGGGTGGTCGCCGCGCGCGAGGAGAAGGGCCGCTTCACCGACTTCAACGACTTCATGGACAAGGTCCCGCTGGTGGTGTGCAACAAGCGGGTGATCGAGTCCCTGGTCAAGGCGGGCGCCTTCGACGAGATGAAGCACTGCCGTCGGGCGCTGGTCACCATCCACGAGACCGCCGTCGACCAGTACGTCGACATCAAGAAGAACGAGGCCATCGGCCAGGACTCGCTGTTCGGCGGTCTCGACGACGGCGAGGAGGGTGGCTTCGGCATCGCCGTGGCGGTGCCCGAGATCGACGAGTGGGACAAGATGACGCTGCTGGGCCACGAGCGCGAGATGCTCGGCCTCTACGTCTCCGACCACCCCCTGCTGGGCCTGGAGCACGTGCTCTCCTCGGGCACCGACTGCACCATCGGACAGCTGATGCTCGACGAGGACCGGCAGCACGGCAGCATGCTGACCGTCAGCGGGCTGATCACCTCGGTCAACCGCAAGATCACCAAGCGCGGCGACGCCTGGGCCACCATCACGCTGGAGGACCTCGACGGTGCCATCGAGGTGCTGCTCTTCCCCAGCGCCTACCAGCTCGCGGCGCCTTACCTCTCCCAGGACGCGATCGTCCGGGTCAAGGGCTCGCTCTCGCGCGACAAGGACCAGCCCGAGATCCGGGGGCAGGAGATCACCGTCCCCGACCTCTCCGACGGCCCTTCCGGCCCGGTGGTGATCAGCCTGCCGTCCACGCGCTGCACCGCGCCTGTGGTCGACCAGCTCCGTGACGTGCTTTCCACCCACCCCGGCATGACCGAGGTGCAGCTGCGACTGCTCACCCGCAGCTCGACGACGGTGATGAAGCTCGACGACCGGCTCCGGGTCACCGCGAGCGCCGCGCTGTTCGCCGACCTCAAGCAGCTCCTGGGCCCCGGGTGCCTGAGCGGGTGAGCGGGACCGAGCGGACACCGGGGTGGGCGGTGGCGCGCCGTCTGGTGCTCATGCTGCTCGCCGCCCTGGTCTGGGGGGCACTCCTGGGATGCGTGTGGGAGGCGGCGTGGACACCGCCGAACGGCGCGGCCTACCAGGGCACCTGGTACCTCGGGCCGGGTGGGCTCGGCCAGGACGTCGGCGGTACGGCGTGGTTCGCCGTCATCGGGCTGGCGGGCGGCCTGGTCTACGGGATCGTCTCGGCGGCGCTGACCAAGGACCGTGAGGTGCTCACCCTGGTCGCCGTGGTGACGGGGGCCGTGCTGGCCAGCTGGGTGATGTTCCACGTCGGTCACGCTCTGGGGCCGGCCGACCCGCAGGCACTCGCCGCCGACGCCGGCGACTACGAGGCGATCCCGTCGGACCTCGGGCTCGCCGGCGCGGGGGACCGGCCGTGGCCCTTCTGGTTCGACTCCAGTGCCTTCACCGCGTTCCCGGCCGGGGCGCTGCTGGGACTGATGGGAGTGTTCCTCGGTGGTTCGCGCCGGACGCGGGAGCGGCCGCGGACCGAGTCCGGCTCCTAGTTGGGCGACCAGCGGGTCCGAGCCACCTCGGTGGCCGGCAGCGACGGGATGACGTTCATCGCGCGCAGCTCCTGGCGCAGCAGGTCGACCACTAGGATCAGCCGCTCGGAGGTGCTGTCGGCCTCCAGCAATGACTGGCGCTCGGCCATCGGCAGTGGGGCGAGCGCGGCCAGAGTCCACGACAGGAAGAGCGGGTCCTGCGGGAGGCGACCGGAGAAAGGGTCCGACCGCACCGCGGAGACCGCCGCCCGATAGGCGGTGAAGGTGGCCCGTGCCCGGTTGACCAGCTCGGGGGAGACCGTCTCCGCCGGGTCTGTCATCTCGGTCACCCGGGCGAGCGGGAACTCCCCGCTGGTGCTCAGCTCCTCGACCCGGATCCGGCTGCGTCCCACCGCCATGATGTCGAAGCCCCCGTCGGGCCGAGCCTCGACCTCGGTCAGCTGGAGCAGGCAGCCGACGCGGTAGAGCGACTGGGAGCCGTGGTCCCCGACCTCGTAACCCTCGCGGATGGCCACCGAGCCGAAGAGCCGCTGGGCGGGGTCCTCGATGCGCAGCAGGTGGTGCACCAATGCCCGGTAGCGGTCCTCGAAGACGTTCAGGGGCACCGAGACACCCGGGAAGAGCACCGTGCTCAGTGGGAACATCGGCAAGGTCTCCGGCGGCGTGGCACTCACCCCTCCAACGTAGATGTCCATCCCTCATCCGGTCCCGGGGCACGCAGGGTGCCCGCCTACAATTGCGCCATGATCCGTCGCATCGACCTCCGGGACGCCGCCGCGTCCGTCGACTACCGCGCCGCCGTGCCGCGTGCCGCGTTCGACGTCGAGTCCGCGACCCATCTGGTGCGGCCCATCTGCGACGCGGTCCGCGACCGCGGCGTGGAGGCCATCACCGAGTTCTCCGAGCGCTTCGACGGGGTCAGCCAGAGCGACATCGTGGTGCCCCCGGCCGCGCTCTCCGACGCGCTGGAACGGCTCGACCCGGCCGTGCGTGCCGCGTTGGAGGAGTCGGTGCGCCGGCTGCGCATCACCTGCCAGGCCGAGCTCGAGCAGGACGTCACCACCGTGGTGGCGCCGGGGGCGACCGTCACCCACCGGCTCGTCCCGGTCGACCGGGTCGGCCTCTACGTCCCGGGCGGCCTGGCGCCCCTGGTCTCCAGCGTGCTGATGAACGTGGTGCCCGCCCAGGTCGCCGGCGTGGGATCGATCGCCCTGACCAGCCCCCCGCAGAAGGACAACGGCGGCCTGCCCGCCGCCACGATCCTGGCTGCCTGCGCGCTGCTGGGCGTCGACGAGGTCTACGCCGTGGGCGGGGCCCAGGGGATCGCGATGCTGGCGCACGGTGCGGGTCCCTGCCGCCGGGTCGACCTGGTGACCGGGCCCGGGAACATCTACACGGTCGCCGCCAAGCGACTGCTCAAGGGCGTCGTGGGCATCGACTCCGAGGCCGGTCCCACCGAGATCGCGGTGCTGGCCGACGACACCGCGAACGCCCGCTACGTCGCTGCCGACCTCATCTCCCAGGCCGAGCACGACCCGCTGGCCGCCTCGGTGCTGGTCACCGACTCGGTGCGGCTCGCCGACGAGGTCGCGATCGAGCTGGACAAGCAGGTCGGCCAGGCGCGGCACGCTGAGCGCATCCGCACCGCCCTGGAGGGCGAGCAGTCGGGCGTCGTGCTGGTCAAGGACCTCGAGCAGGGACTGGCGGTGGTCAACGCCTACGCCGCCGAGCACCTCGAGGTCCACACCGCCGACGCCGCTCGGGTCGCGGGTCGGGTCCGCAACGCCGGCGCGGTCTTCGTCGGCCCCTATGCACCCGTCTCGCTCGGCGACTACGCCGCCGGCTCCAACCACGTGCTGCCCACCGCCGGGTGTGCCTGCCACTCCTCGGGGCTCTCGGTGCGCTCCTTCCTGCGGGCCGTGCACGTCGTGGACTACACGCGCGAGGCGCTGGAGCAGGTCGCCCAGCACGTGGTGACCCTGGCCGAGGCCGAGGACCTGCCCGGCCACGGAGCAGCGGTCCAGGCGCGGCTGTCGTGACGTTCCCCCCGCTGCGCGAGGACCTGCGCGGCATCGAGCCCTACGGCGCGCCCCAGCTCGACGTGCCCGTCCAGCTCAATGTCAACGAGAACCCGTACGCGCCGTCCGCGGCCGTGGTGGCCGACATCGCGGCCTCCGTCGCGGCTGCGGCGAGCACGCTGAACCGCTATCCGGACCGGGAGTTCACCGAGCTGCGTGAGCGGCTGGCCGACTACCTCAACACCTCGGGCGGCAGCGGTATCGCCGCCACCGGGGTCTGGGCCGCCAACGGGTCCAACGAGGTGATGCTCCAGCTCCTGCAGGCCTTCGGCGGGCCGGGTCGCTGCGCGCTGAGCTTCGCCCCGACGTACGCGATGTATCCGGAGTACGCCCGCGACACCGTCACCGGGTGGGTGGAGGGTCGGCGGGAGACCGACTTCGAGCTCGACCTGGACGCGGCCCGCGAGCTGGTGCTCGAGCACCGCCCCAGCGTGGTCCTGCTGCCCTCGCCCAACAACCCCACGGGCACGGCACTGCCGTCCGAGGCGATCTCGGTGCTGTGCGAGGCCGCCGGGGACGGGCTGGTGGTGGTCGACGAGGCCTACGGGGAGTTCCGCCGGGCCGGGACGCCCAGCGCGCTGGAGCTGCTCCCGCAGCACCGCAACCTGGTCGTCACGCGGACCATGAGCAAGGCGTTCGCGCTGGCCGGAGCCCGCCTGGGCTACCTGGCCGCGGACCCGGCCATCTGTGACGCGCTGCGCGTCGTGCGCCTGCCCTACCACCTCTCCGCGGTGACCCAGGCGACCGCGCTGGCCGCCCTGCGACACGCGCCCGAGCTGCTGGCCCAGGTGGACGCGCTGCGCGCCGCGCGCGACGCCTGCGTGACCTGGCTGGCCGAGCAGGGCCTGCGGGTGGCCACGAGCGACGCCAACTTCGTGCTCTTCGGCGGACTCGTGGACCGGCACGCGGTCTGGCAGGGTCTACTGGACCGCGGCGTCCTGATCCGCGAGACCGGTCCCCAGGGCTGGCTGCGCGTCTCGGTCGGGACGCCCGAGGAGATGGCCGCCTTCAGGGATGCCCTGGTGGACGTGATGAAGACCCAAACGATGGAGGAGCAACGATGAGCACCGAGCAGTCCGTGGCCACGGGCAGGCGGGTCGCCGTCGTCGACCGCGAGACCCGGGAGACGCAGATCCACCTCGAGCTCGACCTCGACGGCAGCGGCCAGGCCCAGATCTCCACCGGGGTCGGCTTCTACGACCACATGCTCACCGCGTTCGCCAGGCACTCCCTGGTCGACCTCGTCGTGCACGTCGTCGGCGACACCCACATCGACTCCCACCACACCGTGGAGGACACCGCGATCGCGCTGGGTGCGGCGATCCGCCAGGCCCTGGGCGACAAGGTGGGCATCCGGCGCTTCGGGGACGCCACCGTGCCCCTGGACGAGGCGCTGGTCCAGGCCGTCGTCGACGTGTCCGGGCGTCCCTACTGCGTGCACACCGGTGAGCCCGCGGGCCAGGAGTTCGTCTCCATCGGGGGCACCACGGCGCCGTACGTCGGCTCCCTGACGCGGCACGTCTTCGAGTCGATCGCGCACCACGCCAACATGGCCATCCACGTGCGGGTGCTGGGCGGACGTGACCCGCACCACATCGTGGAGACCCAGTTCAAGGCCTTCGCCCGCGCCCTGCGGGACGCGGTGGCCATCGACCCGCGCGAGACGGGCGTGCCCTCCACCAAGGGCTCGCTGTGACGACGACAGACAACGCAGACCGCCCCGCCCGGGAGGTCGTGGTCCTGGACTACGGCTCGGGCAACGTCCGCTCCGTGGTGCGCGCACTGGAGCGGGCCGGCGCGTCGGTGACCCTGACGGCCGACCGTCAGGCCGCGCAGGACGCAGACGGCCTCGTGGTGCCCGGCGTGGGTGCCTTCGCCTCGTGCATGGCCGGGCTGCAGGCGGTCCGAGGGCACGAGATCATCGGCCGGCGGCTCGCCGGCGGCCGTCCGGTGCTGGGCATCTGCGTGGGCATGCAGATCCTGTTCTCCCGCGGCGTCGAGCACGGCGTGGAGTCCCAGGGCTGCGACGAGTGGCCCGGGGTCGTGGAACGGCTCCAGGCGCCGGTGGTCCCGCACATGGGCTGGAACACCGTCGAGGCGCCCGCGCCGTCGACGCTGTTCGCCGGCATCGCCGAGGAGCGCTTCTACTTCGTGCACTCCTACGGCGTGCGGGACTGGACCCTGGTCACCAACGACCGCACCCGCGCGCCCCTGGTCACGTGGGCCGAGCACGGCGGGGACCGCTTCGTGGCGGCCGTCGAGAACGGCCCGCTGACCGCCACCCAGTTCCACCCCGAGAAGTCGGGGGACGCCGGGGCCGCGCTGCTGCGCAACTGGATGCAGTCCTTGTGAGCTGGCTGCAGCGGCGCCGGAGCGCCAAGCGCCGACGCAGCACCTACCTCCGCTCCATCCGGGTCCGTGCGATCCCGCCCCTGGGCGCGCACGATGCGACCGCGCCGAACCCCGCCATCCCGAACCCCAGCACCCCCAGGAGAGTCCCCGCCATGTCCCAGTACCTCGAGCTCCTGCCCGCCGTCGACATCGCCGGGGGCCAGGCCGTCCAGCTGGTCCAGGGCGTCGCTGGGTCGGAGAAGCGGTTCGGAGACCCGGTCGAGGCCGCCCTGCGCTGGCAGGAGGCGGGGGCGGAGTGGCTCCACCTGGTCGACCTGGACGCCGCGTTCGGCCGGGGACACAACCGGGAGCTGCAGGCCAGGATCGTGGACACCCTCGACATCAAGGTCGAGATGAGCGGCGGCATCCGCGACGACGAGTCGCTGGCGGCCGCGATGGCGACCGGCTGTCGGCGGGTCAACATCGGCACCGCCGCCCTGGAGCAGCCGGAGTGGTGCGCGCGCGCCATCGCGACGTACGGCGACCGCGTCGCCGTGGGCCTCGACGTCCGCGGCCGGACGCTGGCCGCGCGGGGCTGGACCCGCGACGGGGGAGACCTGTTCGAGGTGCTGAGCCGACTGGACTCCGAGGGCTGCGCCCGCTACGTGGTCACCGACGTCAACAAGGACGGCATGCTCCAGGGGCCGAACCTCGACCTCCTGGAGTCGGTCTGCGCCGCGACCGACCGTCCGGTCGTCGCCTCCGGTGGCATCACCGAGCTGGCCGACCTGGCAGCACTGCAGAAGCTGGTCGGCATCGGCGTCGAGGGGGCCATCATCGGCACCGCGCTCTACGAGGGGCGGTTCACCCTCGAGGAGGCCCTCGCCCTGACCCTGCCCGCCGGCGGCGCGTCGTGAGCCTCGCGGTACGGGTCATCCCGTGCCTGGACGTGGACGCGGGGCGCGTGGTCAAGGGCATCAACTTCTCCGACCTGCGCGACGCCGGCGACCCCGTGGAGCTGGCCCGGATCTATGACGCCGAGGGTGCGGACGAGCTGACCTTCCTCGACATCTCGGCCTCGCACGAGGGGCGGGCCACGACGATGGAGATCGTCTCCCGGACCGCCGAGCAGGTCTTCATCCCGCTCACCGTCGGTGGCGGGGTGTCCTCGGTCGCCGACGTCGACCGGCTGCTGCGAGCCGGGGCGGACAAGGTCGCCACCAACACCGCCGCCATCCAGCGTCCCGAACTGATCGCGGAAGTAGCGGACCGGTTCGGCAGCCAGGTGCTGGTGCTGTCGGTCGACGCCCGCCGGGCACCGGGCACCGACTCGGGCTTCGAGGTGACCACGCACGGGGGCCGGCGCTCCGCGGGTCTGGACGCCGTGGCCTGGGCCGCCCGCGCCGCCGAGCTCGGAGCCGGGGAGATCCTGCTGAACGCGATGGACGCCGACGGGACCCAGGACGGCTTCGACACCGACCTGATCCGCGCCGTACGCCGGGAGGTCACCATCCCGGTGATCGCCTCGGGCGGTGCCGGGCGTGCCGAGCACTTCCCTCCGGCCGTGGAGGCGGGCGCGGACGCCGTGCTCGCGGCCACCGTGTTCCACTTCGGCACCCTGCGGATCGGCGACGTGAAGCAGTCGCTGGCCGCCGCCGGCCACCCCGTGCGCTGAGGCCCGAGCCTCCTCCTCGCCGCCTGCTCCGGACCCGTCAGGGAATAGGCCGGGCGCCGGTGCGGTTCGCCACTGGCGATCGCCTCCGACGGTCCCGGCGTCGTCCGGCGCCCGGCGTCGATGGACACTGGCTCTGGGCACAGAGCGCCGGCACAGGCACTTCCAAGACGGGACTAAGGGGCACACGCGTGGTGGACGAGCGGGGCACGTTGCGGAGCTCGACCACCCGAGAGGGCTTCGCCGTGCTCGGGGTCGCGATCCGGCGGGAGCCGGTCATCTTCGTCCTCTCCACCCTGGGCAGCGTGCTCTTCGCGGTCCTCACCGTGGCGGATGCCTGGGTACTGGGGTGGGCCACCGAGAACGTCGTCATCCCCGCCTTCGACGACGGCGAGATCGCAGCCGGGCTGCTCTGGGCCGTGCTGGGGCTGTTCCTCGGCGTCGCCGTGCTCCGAGCGGTGGGCATCGTGGCTCGGCGCCTCGGGGCGGGCCTCATGCAGTACCGGATGCAGTCGCACACCCGGCGCGCCGTGACGCGTCAGTACCTCGCGCTGCCCATGGAGTGGCACCAGCGCCACCCGACGGGTCAGCTGCTCTCCAACGCCTACTCCGACGTCGAGGCCGCCTGGGGCCCCATCGCGCCGCTGCCGATGGCGCTGGGGACCGTGGTGATGATGGTGATCGCGGTGGTGCAGATGCTCGTCGCGGACGTGGTGCTGGCCGCCGTGGGCCTGCTCGTCTTCCCGGCCGTGGTGGTCGCCAACCTGGCCTACCAGCGCCTGTCCTCGCCGTTGATGACCCGGGCCCAGGGCCTGCGTGCGGAGGTCAGCGAGATCGCCCACGAGTCCTTCGACGGCGCGATGGTGGTCAAGACCCTGGGCCGGGAGCCCGAGGAGACCGCCCGCTTCAGCGTGAAGGCCCACGAGCTGCGCGACGTGACGATCCGAGCCGGCCGGATCCGGGCCGTCTTCGACCCCACCCTGGCCTCCCTGCCCAACCTCGGCGTGCTCGTGGTGCTCGCGGTCGGCGTCGCACGGGTCACCTCCGGCGCGGCCAGTGCCGGCGACGTCGTCACCGTCGCCTACCTGCTCACCATCGTGTCCTTCCCGATCCGGGCCATCGGGTGGCTGCTCGGCGAGTTCCCGCGCAGCGTCGTGGGGTTCCGGCGCATCCAGTCGGTGCTGAGCGCCACCGGCGCCGTCGCGTACGGCGAGGCGTCGCTGCCCCCTCGACGGTCGGGGCACGCCTGGAGCTGGAGTCCGTGGGCTACTCCTACGACCCGGCGACCCCGTTGCTGCGCGAGGTGAGCTTCGCGGTGGACCCGGGACAGACCATCGCCCTGGTCGGCGCGACAGCGTCCGGCAAGAGCACCCTCACGAGCCTGATGACCCGCCTGGTCGACCCCGACCACGGGCGGATCCTGCTGGACGGGGTCGACCTGCGGGACCTGCGCCGCGGGGGAGGCTCGCGGGCGGTCGCCCTCGTCCCGCAGACGGCCTTCCTCTTCGACGACACCGTCCGCGGCAACGTCACCCTCGGCGCCCAGATCGATGACGAGCAGGTGTGGGCGGCGCTGCGGACCGCCCAGGCCGACGGCTTCGTCGCCGCACTGCCCCAGGGACTCGACACCCAGCTCGGCGAGCGGGGCACGTCGCTGTCCGGCGGGCAGCGGCAGCGGCTCTCCCTGGCGCGGGCCCTGGCGCGGCGACCTCGGCTGCTGATCCTCGACGACGCCACGTCGGCGGTGGACCCCGAGGTGGAGGCCAGGATCCTCAGCTCGCTGCGCGAGGGCTCCGGCGACACCACGCTGGTGGTGGTGGCCTACCGCAAGGCGACCATCTCCCTGGCCGACGAGGTGGTCTACCTCGCCGACGGGAAGGTGGCCGACCGGGGCAGCCACGCCGAGCTGCTGGCCCGCAGACCCGCCTACGCCAGGCTGGTCAACGCCTACGAGCAGGCCGCACACGAGGAGTCGGAGGCCGGGCCCGCCCAGGTGCTCGGCCAGACCGCAGGAGAACGCGCATGAGCACCGTCCAGGACCCTGCTGCCACGACCCGGATGGACGGCAGCGACGAGATCGGGGCCATGGACACGCTCCGTCGCGGGTTCGCGATCTCGCCGGAGCTCAAGGAGGGCCTCGGCCTGACCGTGTTCTTCGCCGTGGTCGCCTCGCTGGGGCAGGTGATCGTGCCCGTGGCGGTCCAGCAGACGCTGGACCGCGGGCTCAACGGCCCCGACGGCACCGACGTCGGGTTCGTGGTCTGGACCGGGCTGGCCTGCGCCCTGGCCCTGGTGATCTCCTCCGTCGCCTCGTACCTGATGACCAGTCGGCTCTTCGGTGCCGCGGAGCGGGGCCTGGCCACCCTGCGGATCAAGGCGTTCCGGCACGTCCACGACCTGCCGCTGCTGACCCAGAACACCGAGCGTCGCGGTTCGCTCGTCTCGCGGGTGACCTCAGACGTCGACCAGGTGAGCCAGTTCCTGGTGTTCGGCGGGATCCTGCTGGTGGTCAGCGTGGGACAGATCCTGGTGGCCACCGTGATCATGGCGTTCTACAGCTGGCAGCTGGCCATCGTGGTGTGGGTCTGCTTCGCTCCGCTGCTGATCTCCATCCGCTACTTCCAGCGCAAGCTCTCCGAGGCCTACGGCATCGTCCGGCGCCATGTCGGCACCCTGCTCTCGGCCATCTCCGAGCCCGTGGTCGGCGCCGCGGTGGTCCGCTCCTACGGCATCGAGGAGCGCACCCAGGGCCGGATCGACCACGCGATCGACGACTTCCAGGCCGCCAGCGTGCGAGCCCAGAAGTTCACGGTCGTGTCGTTCTCGTTGGGAGGGATCTCCGCGGGTCTGGCCAACGCGGGGGTGCTCATCATCGGGGTGCTGCTCGGCTTCACCGGTGACATGACCGCCGGCCGGGTGCTCGCCTTCGCCTTCCTCGTCACTCTCTTCGTGGGCCCGGTCCAGATGGGCACCCAGATCCTCACCGACGCCCAGAACGCCATCGCCAGCTGGCGCCGGGTGATCGGGATCGTCGAGACCCCGGCCGACCTGGTCGACCCCGGCGCCGGGGGCCAGGTGCTGCCTCGCGGCCCGATCGACGTGCGTTTCGACGACGTCACGTTCGCCTATCCCGGGGGCCTCCGGTGCTCCGGTCGGTCTCGTTGGACATCGCGGCGGGGACCAGGATCGCCATCGTGGGGGAGACCGGATCGGGCAAGTCCACCTTCGCCAAGCTGCTGACCCGACTGATGGACCCGACGAGCGGGGCAGTGCTCCTGGACGGCGTCGACGCGCGCGAGGTCTCCCAGGAGCACCTGCGCCGCAGCGTGGTGCTGGTGCCGCAGGAGGGGTTCCTGTTCAACGACACCATCGCCGCGAACGTCAGGTACGGGCGCCTGGAGGCGACGACGGAGGAGATCCTGGCCTCGGCCGAGGAGCTCGGACTGGCGGACTGGCTCGCGGGACTTCCGGCAGGGCTCTCGACCCAGGTGGGACAGCGCGGGGAGGCGCTGTCCGCCGGCGAGCGCCAGCTGGTGGCGCTGCTGCGCGCCCACCTCGCCGACCCCGACCTGCTGGTGCTGGACGAGGCGACGAGCGCGGTCGACCCCCAGCTGGAGATGAGGATCGGACGAGCCCTGGAGCGCCTGATGTCGGGCCGGACCTCGGTCACCATCGCCCACCGGCTCTCCACCGCCGAGCAGGCGGACGAGGTCGTGGTGGTGGACGCGGGTCGGGTCGTGCAGCGCGGGCCGCACGCCGAGCTGGCCCGCCAGGCGGACTCGGTCTACGCCGGGCTCTACGCGTCCTGGACCGCGCAGCAGGGCCGATGATCGCGGTCCTGCTCCCGCCCTCGCCCTGGCATCGTCCACCGGCGATACTGGCAGGGTGAGTGAACTAGATCCCGCCGTCGCAGCCCGGCTCAAGCGGACCGCCGAAGGGCTCGTCCCGGCCGTGGTCCAGCAGTTCGACACCCTCGAGGTGCTGATGCTCGGCTGGATGGACGAGGAGTCCCTGGCCCGGACGATGGCCACCGGCAGGGCCACCTACTGGTCGCGAAGCCGGCGGGAGTACTGGGTCAAGGGGGAGACGTCGGGTCATCGGCAGTGGGTCCGCGAGATCCGCCTGGACTGCGACAAGGACACCCTCCTCGTCAAGGTCGACCAGGAGGGCGCGGCGTGCCACACCGGCGACCGCACCTGCTTCGACGCCGACCTGGTCTGGGAGGCCGAGCCGCGTGGCTGAGCGCAGCTTCGGTCCTACCGTGCTGCTCGGCGTGGGCGCCGGAGTCCTGGCGGCCGTCTCGGGCAGCCGCGCCTGGATGTCGGTCGAGTCGGCCGACCCCGAGACGCCCGGAGCCGCACTGGTGCTCGACGGGTTCCCCGGCCTGGGTCAGATGCCGCTCGCGGGGCCCTGGGTCTGGTCGTGCTGGCCTGCTGGGGTGTGGTGCTGGTGAGCCGCGGCCTGATGCGGCGCGTGGTGGCCTGGCTCGGACTCGTCGCGGCGCTGGGCCTGGTGGCGACCTGGATCACGGGTCTGGTGACGCTGCGCGAGGCGGTGCTGCAGACCCTGGAGGAGGGGGGCGCCGGGGGAGAGTGGAACACCGCTTGGACCTCCTGGTTCTGGGTCGCCGCCGTCGCCGCCCTCGGCTGCGTGGCGGCCGCGGTGGTCGCCGGCCTGCGGGCCGGTCGGTGGCCTGCGATGGGCAGCCGGTACGACGCCCCGACCGGCGGGGGCCCCGCGTCGGCCCCTGGCCGTGCCGAAGACGGTGGCCGGGGTGAGGGCGCCGAGGGCGAGACCGATCCCGCTGCGTTGTGGAAGGCCCTGGACGAGGGCCGGGACCCGACTCGGGACGGCGCCCCCTAGACTGTGGCTCGCAACTGATGGCACGGCTGACTTGGAGCGCAACACATGGCTGACAACCACGGCAACACCCCTGCTGCATGGACCGCGGTGGGAGTGGCGATGGTGGGCTTCCTGGTCGGGGGCATCGCCCTGATGCTCAGCCCCGTCAGCATGGTGATGTTCTGGATCGGGATCGCGCTCGGCGTCGCCGCCCTGCCCGTGTTCCTGGTGATGTCCCGCATGGGGCTGCACCACACCAGCAGCCACGACTCGGGTCACTGACACCTGCGAGCCTGGCCCCGGGCGGGTCCTCACCGCCGTGGTGAGAGGCTTGCCCACGTCCTTCCCACCGAGAGCAAGAGGTCGCAGCGTGTCCGTCCTCGACGACATCGTCGCCGGTGTCCGGATCGACCTGGCCCGGCGTGAGGCCGCCCGACCCCTGGCCGAGGTCCGTGCCGCCCTGGCTGACGTGGACCCGCCCCGCGACCCCGTGCCGCACTTCCGTGGTGCCGGCTCGAGCGTGATCGCCGAGGTGAAGCGGCGCAGCCCCAGCAAGGGGGACCTGGCCGAGATCCCGGACCCCGCCGACCTGGCTGCTGCCTATGCCCGTGGCGGTGCGGCCGCCATCTCGGTGCTCACCGAGGAACGACGCTTCGGCGGCTCCCTGGCCGACCTGGTCGCCGTCCGGGCGGCGGTGGACGTGCCGCTGCTGCGCAAGGACTTCATCGTCGCCGAGTACCAGCTGGTCGAGGCGCGGGCTGCCGGGGCGGACCTGGCGCTGCTCATCGTCGCGGCGCTGGACCAGGACCGCCTCCGGGCGCTGCACGAGACCGCCCGCGAGCTGGGCCTCACCGTGCTGGTGGAGGTCCACGACGAGCCAGAGACCGAACGAGCGGTCGATCTCGGAGCCGAGCTGATCGGCGTCAACGCCCGCAACCTCAAGACCCTCGCGGTCGACCAGACCACCTTCGGCCGCCTCGCGCCGCTCATCCCCGACGACCGGGTCAAGGTGGCGGAGTCGGGCATCAACACCCCCGCCGACGTCGCCGGCTTCGTCGCCCAGGGTGCGTCGGTGATGCTGGTGGGCGAGGCCCTGGTCACCGGGGGAGACCCCGAGACCGCGGTCCGCAACATGACAGGAGTGCTCGGATGAGCCAGGACGTCTACGACGCCGACGAGCGAGGTTTCTTCGGAGACTTCGGTGGCCGGTTCATGCCCGAGGCCCTGGTGGCGGCCCTCGACGAGCTCGACGTCGCCTGGCGGGAGGCCATGGCCGACCCGGCCTTCGTGGCCGAGTTCGAGGCGATCCTGCTCGACTACGCCGGGACCCCGAGCCTGCTCTACCACGCCGAGCGGCTCTCGGCGCAGGTCGGAGCGCGCATCCTGCTCAAGCGCGAGGACCTCAACCACACCGGCGCCCACAAGATCCGCAACGTGCTGGGCCAGGCGCTGCTGACCAGACGGATGGGCAAGACCCGGGTCATCGCCGAGACCGGGGCCGGTCAGCACGGCGTGGCCAGCGCGACCGCCGCCGCCTACTTCGGCCTCGACTGCACCGTCTACATGGGCGCGGTGGACACCCGTCGGCAGGCGCTCAACGTGGCGCGGATGCAGCTGCTGGGAGCCACGGTGATCCCCGTGGAGTCGGGCAGCGCCACGCTGAAGGACGCCATCAACGAGGCCCTGCGCGACTGGGTCGCCAGCGTCGACCACACCGCGTACCTCTTCGGCACCGCGGCCGGGCCGCACCCGTTCCCCAGCATGGTGCGGGACTTCTGCCGGGGCATCGGCGACGAGTCCCGGGCCCAGTGCCTGGAGCAGTACGGCCGGCTGCCCGACGCGGTGGCGGCCTGCGTGGGCGGCGGGTCCAACGCGATCGGCATGTTCACCGCGTTCCTGCACGACGAGTCGGTGGCCATCTACGGCTTCGAGCCGGGCGGCGACGGGATCGAGACAGGTCGCCACGCGGCCACCATCCACGCCGGTCAGAGCGGGGTGCTGCACGGTGCCCGGACCTTCGTGCTGCAGGACGAGGACGGGCAGACCAAGGAGTCGCACTCCATCTCCGCCGGTCTGGACTACCCCGGGGTGGGCCCCCAGCACGCCCACCTGGCTCGTACCGGCCGCGCGACGTACCTGCCGGTGACAGACGCCGAGGCGATGGAGGCGATGGCGCTGCTCAGCCGCACCGAGGGGATCATCCCGGCGATCGAGAGCGCGCACGCGCTCTCGGGGGCGCTGCGGGTGGCCGCCGAGCTGGCGCAGACCAAGGGCCCGGAGGCCACGATCATCGTCAACCTGTCCGGACGCGGCGACAAGGACATGGGCACCGCCATCGAGCACTTCGGCCTGGGCGGGCCCGCGGGGGAGGCACGATGAGCGTCGGTCCCGCCTTCGACAAGGCCCGGGGCGAGGGCCGGGCGGCCCTGGTCGGCTACCTTCCCGCCGGGTTCCCCGACCTGCCGGGCTCGGTCGACGCGATGCGGGCCATGGTGGCGGCCGGCTGCGACGTGATCGAGGTCGGACTGCCCTACAGCGACCCGGTGATGGACGGACCCACGATCCAGGCGGCGGCCCAGCAGGCCCTCGAGGCCGGCATCCGGACCACGGACGTGCTGCGCACCGTGGAGGCCGTGGCCGCTACCGGTGTCCCTACCGTGGTGATGACCTACTGGAACCCGGTCGAGCGCTACGGCGTCGCTCGCTTCGCCGCCGACCTGGCTTCCGCGGGTGGTGCCGGACTGATCACCCCCGACCTGACCCCGGACAGCGGCGCCGAGTGGATCGCCGCCGCGGACCAGCACGACCTGGACAAGGTGTTCCTGGTGGCACCCAGCTCGACTCCGGAGCGGATCGCGATGACCACCCGCAACTGCCGGGGGTTCGTCTACGCCACCGCGGTGATGGGCGTGACCGGGGCGCGCAGCACCACCAGCGACCTGGCCGGCCCGCTGGTCGCCCGGACCAAGGCCACCACCGACCTTCCGGTGGGGGTGGGGCTGGGCGTCAGCAACGGCGACCAGGCGGCCGAGATCGCCGCCTTCGCCGACGGCGTCATCGTGGGGTCGGCGTTCGTGCGGACCCTGCTCGACCACGCCGGCGACCGCAGGGCGGGCCTGCGGGCCCTGGAGGCGCTGACCCAGGACCTGGCGGAGGGAGTACGCCGATGACCGGGCTGCGCTCGCGGCTCGGCACCGCCCTGGCCGCCGGACTCGTCCTGCTGCTGGCCGGTTGTGGCGGTGGCGGCGGCGGACAGGCCGCACCGCCGGACGGCGAGATCGACGACGACGGGCTGCACGGCTCCGCCCTGACCACCCCCTACGTCGTGCCGAAGGCGCCGCTGGTCTCCACCCAGGGCGGCAAGGACGGCTCCGCCTACTCGCTGACCGAGGCGGACAACGACCTGACCCTGGTCTTCTTCGGCTACACGCACTGCCCCGACATCTGCGGCATCGTGATGTCGACCATCGCCTCGGCGCTCAACCGGCTCGACGACGCGGACCGGGAGCGGGTCGACATGGTCTTCGTGACCACCGACCCTGCCCGGGACGACGTCGCGGTCCTGCGCGACTACCTCGCCGGCTTCGACCCCGAGTTCACCGGCGTCACCGGCGAGCTGGACACCATCGTCAAGACCGCCCGCTCCTTGGCCGTCCTCATCGAGGACGGTCGCAAGCTGCCCGGCGGCGGCTACGAGGTGGCGCACAGCGATCCGGTCATCGGCCTGGACGACCAGGACCGTGCGACCACGGTCTGGAGCAGCGACGTCTCAGCCGCCGAGCTCGCCGAGGACATCGAGAGGCTGCTGGCCGGATGACCCGGGGCCCTGGGCGCCGCCCTGACCGCACCGTGACTGGAGAACCATGTCCCTGTCTGTGATCGCCCTGAGCATCCCCAGCCCGGGCCAGGGCGTGTGGCACCTCGGCCCGGTGCCGATCCGCGGCTACGCGCTGGCCATCATCCTCGGCATCGTCGTGGCCGTCTGGATCGGCGAGCGCCGCTGGGTGGCGCGCGGGGGACCTTCGGGGAGATCCAGGACCTGGCCGTGTGGGGCGTGCCCTTCGGCCTCGTCGGCGGGCGCCTCTACCACGTCGCCACCGACTACCAGCTCTACTTCGGCGAGGGGCGCAACCCCATCAACGCGCTGTACGTGTGGCGCGGGGGACTGGGCGTGTGGGGTGCCGTCGCCCTCGGTGCGGTCGGGGTGGCGATCGGGGCCCGGCTCAAGGGCATCCGGCTGCTCCCGGTCCTGGACGCGGTGGCTCCCGGGGTCCTGGTCGCCCAAGCGATCGGGCGGTGGGGCAACTGGTTCAACCAGGAGCTCTACGGACGACCCACCGACCTTCCGTGGGGCCTGGAGATCGACGACGCGCACCGCCCCTCGCAGTACGTCGGCCAGGACGTGCTGTTCCACCCGACCTTCCTCTACGAGAGCCTCTGGGCGCTGGCCGCCTTCGCGGTGGTCATCTGGCTCGACCGGCGCTTCAACCTCGGACACGGCCGGGTGGCGGCCCTGTACGTGATGGCGTACACGGCCGGTCGCGGGTGGATCGAGACCCTGCGCATCGACGACGTGCAGCTCGACGACGTGGCGGGGCTTCGGCTCAACACCTGGACCTCGCTGGTGCTCTTCGTGCTGGCGGCCGTCTACTTCGTCATCTCCGCACGCCGCCACCCGGGCCGTGAGACGGAGGTCTACCGCCGTCCGCGGGAGCCCGAGCCCGCCTCGTCCGAGGCCTAGCCTCACGTCGGGAACACCCTGGCCCGGGTGATAACCTCAGATCTCACGCCTGGGCCAACGTCGTCCCGAGCAGACCCCCCATGCTTGCCAGTCCGCCGGCCCTCCCCGGAGTACCACCGGCGCACCCGACGACGACGGGAGAATGCCTCATGCACGCATTCCCGCCGCCCCAAGGGCTCTACGATCCCCGCCACGAGCACGATGCTTGTGGTGTGGCCTTCGTCGCGACCCTGACCGGCGTTGCCAGCCACGACATCGTTGCCAAGGCGCTGACCGCGCTCCGCAACCTGGACCACCGCGGTGCCGCGGGTGCCGAGCCCAACTCCGGGGACGGCGCGGGCATCCTGATGCAGGTGCCCGACGCGTTCCTGCGCGCGGTCGTCGACTTCGACCTGCCCACCCAGCACTCCTACGCCGTGGGCACGGCCTTCATCCCCGGCGACGCCGGCGAGGTGAGCAAGGCCCGTGGCCGGATCGAGGAGATCGCCGCCGAGGAGGGCCTGACCGTCCTCGGCTGGCGCGACGTCCCCACCGACGACTCCGTCCTGGGTGCCACGGCCCTGAGCGTCATGCCGACCTTCGTCCAGCTGTTCGTCGCCGCCTCCGGGCCACGCCTGTCCGGGATGGCGCTGGAGCGGCTGGCCTTCTGCCTGCGCAAGCGTGCCGAGCACGAGACGGGGGTCTACTTCCCCTCGCTGTCCTCGCGCACCCTGGCCTACAAGGGCATGCTCACCACGGGTCAGCTCGACGCCTTCTTCCCCGACCTGCTCGACGAGCGGGTGGCCTCGGCGCTGGCCGTGGTGCACTCGCGCTTCTCCACCAACACGTTCCCGAGCTGGCCGTTGGCCCACCCGTTCCGGTTCATCGCCCACAACGGCGAGATCAACACCGTGATGGGCAACCGGAACTGGATGCGGGCCCGGGAGGCGCTGCTGTCCTCGGACCTGATCCCCGGCGACCTCGACCGGCTCTTCCCGATCTGCACGCCCGGTGCCTCGGACTCCGCCTCGTTCGACGAGGTCCTGGAACTGCTGCACATGGGTGGCCGCTCGCTGCCCCACTCGGTGCTGATGATGATCCCCGAGGCGTGGGAGAACCACGCCGAGATGGACGCCAAGCGCCGGGCCTTCTACGCCTTCCACTCCGCCATGATGGAGCCGTGGGACGGCCCCGCCTGCGTGGTCTTCACCGACGGCAGCCAGATCGGTGCCGTGCTGGACCGCAACGGGCTGCGACCCTCGCGCTACTGGGTCACCGACGACGGTCTGGTGGTGCTGGCCTCCGAGGTCGGCGTGCTCGACCTCGACCCCGCGACGGTGGTCCGCAAGGGCCGGCTCAAGCCGGGCCGGATGTTCCTGGTGGACACCGACGAGCACCGCATCATCGAGGACGAGGAGGTCAAGGCCGAGCTGGCCGCCGACCACCCGTACGACGAGTGGCTGCACGCCGGCCTGATCAGCCTCGACGACATCCCCGAGCGCGAGCACATCGTGCACACCCACGCGTCGGTGACGCGGCGCCAGCAGGTCTTCGGCTACACCGAGGAGGAGCTGCGCATCCTCCTCACCCCGATGGCCAACGCGGGCATGGAGCCCATCGGGTCGATGGGCACCGACACGCCCATCGCAGCGCTGTCGGAGAAGCCTCGGCTGCTCTTCGACTACTTCGCCCAGCTGTTCGCCCAGGTCACCAACCCCCGCTGGACGCCATCCGCGAGGAGCTCGTCACCTCGCTGTACGGCACCATCGGGCCGGAGTCCAACCTGCTCGACCCGACGCCGGCCTCGTGCCGCCAGGTGGTCGTGCCCTTCCCGGTGATCTCCAACGACGACCTGGCCAAGCTGCGGCACATCAACCGTGACGGCGACATGCCGGGCTTCATCACCCACGTCTCCCGCGGCCTCTACGAGGTCGACGGTGGCGGCGCCGCCATGGCCCGCCGCATCGACGAGATCTGCGCCGAGGTCTCCGAGGCGATCTCGCAGGGTGCGCGCATCATCGTGCTCTCGGACCGCCACTCCACCGCAGAGCTGGCGCCGATCCCGTCGCTGCTGGTCACCGGCGCGGTGCACCACCACCTGGTCCGGGAGAAGACCCGGACCCAGGTCGGCCTGGTGATCGAGGCCGCCGACGTCCGCGAGGTGCACCACGTGGCCCTGCTGATGGGCTACGGGGCGGCCGCGGTCAACCCGTACCTGGCGATGGAGACGGTCGAGGACCTCGCGCGCCAGGGGCACTACGTCAAGATCGAGCCGGAGCAGGCGGTCAAGAACCTGGTCAAGGCGCTCGGCAAGGGCGTCCTGAAGGTGATGTCCAAGATGGGCGTCTCCACGGTCGCCTCCTACACCGGCGCCCAGATCTTCGAGGCCGTGGGGCTCTCGCAGTCGGTGGTGGACAAGTACTTCACCGGCACCACGTCCAAGCTCGGTGGCATCGACATCGACACCATCGCCGAGGAGGTGGCACGCCGCCACGCCACGGCGTACCCGCGCGGGGCATCCTGCCCGCGCACCGCGAGCTCGACTCGGGTGGCGAGTACCAGTGGCGGCGCGACGGGGAGCCGCACCTGTTCAACCCCGAGACGGTCTTCCGGCTCCAGCACGCCACCCGCACCGGGCGGTACGACGTGTTCAAGCAGTACACCAGCGCGGTCGACGACCAGTCGCGCCGCCTGATGACCCTGCGCGGGCTGTTCGCCTTCAAGTCCGACCGCCAGCCGGTGCCGATCGAGGAGGTCGAGCCGGTCTCCGAGATCGTCAAGCGCTTCTCCACCGGAGCGATGTCCTACGGCTCGATCAGCCAGGAAGCGCACGAGACGCTGGCGATCGCGATGAACCGGCTCGGCGGCAAGTCGAACACCGGCGAGGGCGGGGAGGACGCGGAGCGTCTCTACGACCCGGAGCGTCGCAGCTCGATCAAGCAGGTCGCCTCGGGGCGCTTCGGCGTCACCTCGGAGTACCTCACCGGAGCCGACGACATCCAGATCAAGATGGCCCAGGGGGCCAAGCCGGGTGAGGGCGGCCAGCTGCCTGGTCACAAGGTCTACCCGTGGGTGGCCAAGACCCGGCACTCCACGCCGGGCGTGGGCCTGATCTCGCCGCCGCCGCACCACGACATCTACTCCATCGAGGACCTGGCGCAGCTGATCCACGACCTCAAGAACGCGAACCCCTCGGCACGGGTGCACGTCAAGCTCGTCTCCGAGGTGGGCGTGGGCACGGTCGCCGCGGGCGTCTCCAAGGCGCACGCGGACGTGGTCCTGGTCTCCGGTCACGACGGGGGCACCGGTGCCTCGCCGCTCACCTCGCTCAAGCACGCCGGTGGGCCCTGGGAGCTCGGCCTGGCCGAGACTCAGCAGACGCTGCTGCTCAACGGACTGCGCGACCGGATCGTGGTGCAGGCCGACGGTCAGCTCAAGACGGGTCGGGACGTGGTGATCGCCGCGCTGCTGGGGGCGGAGGAGTTCGGGTTCGCCACCGCGCCGCTGGTGGTCTCCGGCTGCATCATGATGCGGGTCTGCCACCTCGACACCTGCCCGGTGGGCGTCGCCACCCAGAACCCCGTGCTGCGCGAGCGCTTCTCGGGCAAGCCGGAGTTCGTGGTCACGTTCTTCGAGTACATCGCCGAGGAGGTGCGCGAGCTGCTCGCCGAGCTCGGCTTCCGCACGATCGACGAGGCGGTGGGCCACGTGGAGGCGCTCGACATCGTCGACGCCGTGGACCACTGGAAGGCCTCTGGCCTGGACCTGACCCCGATCCTGCACCAGGTTCAGACCGGCAAGCAGTTCGCCGGCCAGGACCTGCGCCGCACGAAGTCCCAGGACCACGGGCTGGACCGGGCCCTGGACAACGAGCTCATCGAGATCGCACGACCCGCGCTCGAGAACCGCGAGCCGGTGCGCGCCCAGATCGCGGTCCGCAACGTGAACCGGACGGTCGGCACCATGCTCGGCCACGAGGTGACCAAGCGCTACCGCGGGGAAGGGCTGCCCGAGGGCACGATCGACCTGACCTTCACCGGTTCCGCCGGGCAGTCGTTCGGGGCGTTCGTGCCTCGCGGGATCACCATGCGGCTCGAGGGCGACGCCAACGACTACGTCGGCAAGGGCCTCTCGGGTGGGCGCATCGTGGTGCGACCGGACCGAGCTGCCACGTTCGAGGCGTCGGCCCAGATCATCGCCGGCAACACCATCGGCTACGGCGCCACGTCGGGCGCGATCTTCCTGCGAGGCCAGGCCGGCGAGCGGTTCTGCGTGCGCAACTCGGGTGCCACCGCGGTGGTCGAGGGCGTCGGGGACCACGGCTGCGAGTACATGACCGGCGGCCGGGTGGTGGTCCTGGGCTCCACGGGCCGCAACTTCGCGGCCGGCATGTCCGGGGGCTACGCCTTCGTGCTCGACCTGGACCCGGGACGGGTCAACGGCGAGCTCGTGGAGCTCGCACCGGTGACCGGCGCGGCTGCCGACGAGCTGGAGGCGCTGGTCCGCGAGCACCTGGAGGAGACGGGTTCGGACGTCGCCGAGGCGCTGCTGGCCGACTGGCCCACGTCGCTGGGGCGCTTCACCGAGGTGATGCCCAGCGACTACAAGCGGGTCATGGAGGCCCGTGCCGAGGCACTCGAGGAGGGTCTCAGCGAGGAAGAGGCCGCCGCACGAATCATGGAGGTGCTACATGGCTGACCCCAAGGGCTTTCTCAAGCACGGACGCCAGGTGGCCACCCGGCGGATCGTGGAGGAGCGAGTCAAGGACTGGAACGAGGTCTATCCCGACGGCATCGGGCGCGCCCTCCTTCCCATCATCGGCACCCAGGCCGGACGCTGCATGGACTGCGGCATCCCGTTCTGCCACCAGGGCTGCCCGCTGGGCAACTACATCCCGGAGTGGAACGACCTGGTCTGGCGCGACGACTGGGACGGCGCGATGGACCGGCTGCACGCGACCAACAACTTCCCGGAGTTCACCGGTCGCCTGTGCCCGGCTCCGTGCGAGACCGCCTGCGTGCTGGGGATCAACCAGGACCCGGTGACCATCAAGAACGTCGAGGTCTCGATCATCGACCGCGCCTGGGACTCCGGCTACGTCCGGCCCCAGCCGCCGGAGTGGCTCTCGGGTCGCACGGTGGCCGTGATCGGCTCCGGCCCGGCCGGGCTGGCCGCCGCCCAGCAGCTCACCCGGGCCGGTCACACCGTGGCCGTCTACGAGCGCGCCGACAAGCTCGGTGGGCTGCTGCGCTACGGCATCCCCGAGTTCAAGATGGAGAAGAAGCACCTGGACCGTCGGCTGGACCAGATGCGGCGCGAGGGCACGATCTTCCGCGCCGGCGTCGACGTGGGCCGGGACAACCTCAGCGGCCAGCGGCTGCTGGAGCGTTACGACGCCGTCGTGCTGGCCACCGGGTCCACCGTGGCCCGGGACCTGCCCGTGCCCGGTCGCGAGCTCGCCGGGATCCACCAGGCCATGGAGTTCCTGCCCCAGGCCAACCGGACCGCGCTGGGGGAGGAGGTGCCCGACCAGATCCGTGCCGACGGCAAGCACGTCGTGATCATCGGCGGCGGCGACACGGGTGCGGACTGCCTGGGGACCTCCATCCGGCAGGGCGCGGCCAGCATCACCCAGCTGGAGATCCTGCCGCAGCCGCCCGAGACCCGGCCGGCCAACCAGCCCTGGCCGTCGTACCCGATGACCTTCCGGATCTCCTCGGCCCACGAGGAGGGCGGGGACCGGATGTTCGCGGTCTCGACGACGGAGTTCCTCGGTGACGAGGAGGGCCGCGTGCGGGCCCTGCGGCTCGTCGAGGTGGACGCCAAGTTCCAGCCGGTCGCCGGCACCGAGCGGGACCTTCCCGCGGACCTGGTGCTGCTCGCGATGGGCTTCACCGGTCCGCAGCGCGAGGGACTCCTCGACCAGCTCGGCGTCGCCCTGGACGAGCGGGGCAACGTGGTGCGCGACGAGCGGTACGCCGCCTCGGTGGAGAAGGTGTTCGTGGCCGGCGACGCCGGTCGCGGCCAGTCGCTGATCGTCTGGGCGATCGCGGAGGGCCGGGCAGCCGCGGCGGGCGTGGACGCCTACCTCACCGGGTCCACCGCGCTGCCGGTGCCGATCCCGCCCACGGCACGTCCGCTGAGCGTCTGATCAACCCCCATGACGGGCTCCCTGGCGGTTCGCCGCAGGGAGCCCGTCGTCGTTCCCGGTCCGGTTGGATCGTTCAAGAGGTAGGCTCGTCCCGTGCGTAGAGCAAAGATCGTGTGCACCCTGGGTCCCGCAGTAGCCACCCCCGAGAAGATCCGTGAGCTGGTCGACGCGGGCATGGACGTGGCGCGGCTCAACATGAGCCACGGCTCGTACGAGGACCACGAGCGGATGTACCGGATGGTGCGGGAGGCCAGCGACGCCTCCGGTCACGGAGTCGGCATCTTCGCCGACCTCCAGGGCCCCAAGATCCGGCTGGGGACCTTCGCCGACGGCCCGGTGGTGCTCGAGACCGGCCAGCGCTGGACCATCACCACCCGCGACGTGCCGGGCGACGCCGTCGAGTGCGGCACGACGTACTCCGGGCTCCCGGGCGACGTCTCGCCGGGCGACCCGATCCTGATCGACGACGGCAAGGTGCGTCTGTTCGTCACCGGGGTCGAGGGACGCGACGTGCACACCCGGGTGGTCGTGGGCGGACGGGTCTCGGACCACAAGGGCATCAACCTGCCCGGCGTCGCGGTCTCGGTGCCGGCGCTGTCGGAGAAGGACAAGGACGACCTGCGGTGGGCGCTGCGGCAGTGCGTCGACTTCGTCGCCCTGAGCTTCGTCCGCCACGCCGCGGACGTCGAGGACGTCCGTCAGGTGATGGCCGAGGAGGGCGTGCGCGTCCCGGTCATCGCCAAGATCGAGAAGCCGCAGGCGATCGCCAACATGGAGGCGATCATCGACGCCTTCGACGGCCTGATGGTGGCCCGCGGCGACCTGGGCGTGGAGTGTCCCCTGGAGCAGGTCCCGCTGCACCAGAAGAACCTCATCGACCTCGCCCGCCGGCACGCCAAGCCGGTGATCGTGGCCACCCAGATGCTGGAGTCGATGGTCGACTCGCCGTCGCCGACCCGCGCCGAGGCCTCCGACGTGGCGAACGCCGTCCTGGACGGGGCCGACGCGGTCATGCTGTCGGGGGAGACCAGCGTGGGCCGGCACCCCGTGCTGACTGTGCAGACCATGGCACGCATCATCGAGAACACCGAGGACCACGGCCTGGCCCGGATGGCTGCGGTGACCTGGCAGCCGCGCAGTCGCGGGGGAGTCATCACCAAGGCGGCCGCGGAGGTCGCGGAGCGGATCGGGGCGCGCTACCTCGTCGCCTTCACCCAGAGCGGCGACTCCGCACGTCGGCTGGCCCGGTACCGCTGCGAGATCCCCGTGCTGGCCTTCACGCCGCTGGCGGCCACCCGCTCCCAGCTGGCCATGACGTGGGGCGTGGAGACGTTCAAGACCGAGGACGTGGAGCACACCGACGAGATGGTGCGCCAGGTCGACGAGGCGCTGCTGGCCATCGGGCGTGTCACCGAGGGGGAGCGGGTGGTCATCGTCGGCGGCAGCCCTCCCGGGATCCCCGGATCCACCAACGCCCTGCGCATCCACCGCATCGGGGACGCGATCAACGGCGTCGCACCGGCGTACCGGCGCCTCGGCCCTCGCTGATCGGGTGCCCCGGGTGGGATTCGAACCCACACTGGACGGTGTTTGAGACCGCTTCCTCTACCGGTTGGGATACCGGGGCCCGGCGTGCGACACCGTACCGGAGCGCCGCGGGGTCGTAGCACGGAGGGGCAGGGCGCTAGCCTGCGTGCGTGACCGCACCTGCCCCGACGTCCAGGCCCACCGTCGTCATCGCCGAGGACGAGGCGCTGATCCGGATGGATCTCGCCGAGATGCTGGCCGAGGAGGGGTACGACGTGGTCGGCCAGGCCGGCGACGGGGAGCGGGCGGTCGAGCTCGCGGAGGAGCTGCGCCCGGACCTGGTCATCCTCGACGTCCGGATGCCGGTGCTGGACGGCATCGCAGCCGCGGAGCGCATCGCGGCCCAGCGCATCTGCGCGGTCGTCATCCTCACCGCCTTCAGCCAGCGTGAGCTCGTGGAACGAGCCCGTGACGCCGGCGCGATGGCCTACCTGGTCAAGCCGTTCGGCAGGTCCGACCTGGTGCCGGCCGTGGAGATGGCGATGAGCCGGTTCGGCGAGCTCCGCGGCCTGGAGGCGGAGGTGGGCGACCTCAACGAGCGGCTGGCCACGCGCAAGGCCATGGACCGGGCCAAGGGCGTGCTGCAGGCGGAGCTGGGGATCAGCGAGCCGGAGGCGTTCCGGTGGATCCAGAAGACGGCGATGGACCTGCGGCTCTCGATGCGGCAGGTGGCCGACGGCGTGCTGACGCACGGCCCGGGCATCGCGCAGAGCGAGTAGTCGCCGCAGGGGCACCGGGCACCAGTGCCGAGGCCGGCGGCAAAGGTCACTGTTTCGCATCACCTCGGCACGGCGGCGAGCAGGTCCTCCCCATATGAGGCAACACACACCTACACTTCCGTGTGCGTCCGTCCGGGCGTGTCGATGGGAGGGATCGAGTGAAGCTGCGCCAGCAACCACGCGAGTGGCGAGGGGGACGCGGGTCACCAGTGGGCGCCTCGGCGCTTCTCCTGGTGATCCTCGGAGCCCTCTCCTTCCTGCTGGCCGCGCCGGCACAGGCGGTGGACACGCTGTGCATGCCGAGCGAGACCACCGGATGCATCGCGGGCACCCTGCGCACCGAGGAGGGGCCGATCGCCGACGTCGACCTGACCCTCACCGGCCCCACGGGGGTCGAGGAGACGGTGACCACCAGCGAGTCGGGCAAGTGGAACCTCTCGATCTCCGAAGAGGGCCAGTACGAGGTCGCGATCGTCACCGACACCCTGCCCGACGACCTGGACACCAAGGGTGCGGCCACCGTCCAGGCCACGTTGGGCTCGACCGCCGCCGCGGTCATCGAGGTACGCACCAGCAGCTACAGCTCCGAGCGCAGCTTCGGGGAGTACTTGGCCCAGAGCGCCGCCAACGGCATCCGGCTCGGCCTGCTGCTGGCGCTGGCCTCGGTGGGCCTGTCCCTGATCTACGGCACCACCCGGCTGGCGAGCTTCTCCCACGCCGAGCAGGTCACCCTGGGCGGCATGCTCGCCTACGGCCTGGTCAACGTGGCGGGGATGAACCTGTGGCTCGGTGGCGCCCTCACGGTGGCGCTGTGCGCCCTCACCGGCTATCTCCAGGACCGCGTGCTCTGGCAGCCGCTCCGGCGGCGGGGGCTCGGCCTCACCCAGCTGATGATCGTGACCATCGGGCTCTCCCTGGCCATGCAGTACTGCTTCCAGTACTTCGTCGGCGCCCGGACCGTCCGGATCGTCCAGGACAACCCCGGGGTGGCCACCTTGGGTCCGATCACCATGACCTACCAGTCCTTCGTCGCGATGGGTATCGCGGTGCTGGTGCTCGGGGGCGTGGGGTTCGCCCTGCTGCGCACCCGGGTCGGGCGCGCCACCCGCGCGGTGGCGGACAACCCGGCACTCGCGGCTGCCTCGGGCATCGACGTCGACAAGGTGATCCGCCTGGTGTGGACCGTGGCGGCCGGCCTGGCCGGCCTGTCCGGGATCATGTACGCGCTGGTGACCAACGGGATCAAGTGGGACTCGGGCATGCAGATCCTGCTGCTCCTGTTCGCCGCCACCACGCTCGGCGGTCTCGGGACCGCGTTCGGTGCGCTGATCGGCTCGCTGATCATCGGGCTGGTCGTGGAGCTGGCCCCGGTCTTCGGCATGCCCGGGGACTTCAAGTACGCCACCGCGATGCTCATCCTCATCCTGCTCTTGCTGGTGCGGCCCCAGGGTCTGCTCGGCAAGGCGGAGCGAGTCGGCTAGGAAGGGGAACGAGATGACCATCGACGCAGGCTCAGAGTCCGTTGAGGCTCAGTCCATCCAGGAAGCACGGCCGCAGGCCGGTCCCGCCCGGCGCGCCCTCTACATCGCCCTCGGGCTGGTGGCCGGCATGGCGCTGCTGATCCTCATCGGCGAGCTGGTGCCGGGCACCGCAGGCAGCATCGCCCGGGGCATGGCGCGGGAGGCGATCTCGCCGCAGACGGCCGCGGTCGCCATCGCCGTCATCGGGCTCAACGTGCACTTCGGCTTCACCGGCCTGCTCAACATCGGCCAGGCCGGCTTCATGCTCATCGGTGCCTACGGCCTCACCATCTCGCTGAAGGCCGACGTGCCGATCGTGCTCGCCGTGCTCATCGGCCTGGCCGCCTCCGTGATCTTCTCCCTGATCCTGGGCCTGCCCACACTGCGGCTGCGCGGGGACTACCTGGCCATCGTGACGATCTCGGCCGCCGAGATCATCCGGTACGTCGGCCGCTCGTCACTGTTGACGGACTTCACCGGTGCCGCACAGGGCATCCAGGGCAAGTCGTACCGTGACCCGTTCACCGACCTCTCCTTCTTCGGCTCGGGGGAGAAGAGCTTCTTCTTCCTCGACTACCAGATGACCGGCGTCAACGGCTGGTGGGTGCGCTTCGTCGCGTGGTCGCTGGTGGCGCTCTGCGTGGGCCTGATCTTCCTGCTCGCCCGCAGCCCCTGGGGTCGGCTGCTACGTGGGATCCGGGAGGACGAGGCCGCGATCCTCAGCCTGGGCAAGAACGCCTTCTCGGTGAAGATGCAGGCCCTGGTCATCGGCGGCGCGCTGGGCGCGCTCGGCGGCATGGTCTACGTCCTGCCGTCCTCGGTGCAGCCCGACTCGATGGGCCGGGCCCTCACCTTCTTCGCCTGGACCGCCCTGCTGCTCGGCGGAGCCGCCACCATCTTCGGGCCGGTCCTGGGGTCGATCCTCTTCTTCATGACGCGCATCTTCATCAAGGGCACGGCGGGGGCCATCATGCCGCCCGAGGTGATGAGCAGCCAGCAGACCGAGCAGTTCTCCTGGATCGTCGTCGGCGTCGCCCTGATGCTGCTGGTGATCTTCCGACCACAAGGGATTCTGGGCGACAAGAGGGAGCTGCGGTTCAATGTCTGAGGCACAGGTGCGCCCCCGGGACTTCGACTCCGCTGACCCGGCGTCGCGACGACAGTTGATGGCCGGCGTCGAGGCGGTTCCGGGCTCGGCCAAGCCGGACGCCATCTTGAAGGTCGACAACATCGTGCGCGCCTTCGGCGGCATGACCGCGGTCGACGTCGGACACCTCGAGGTCCAGCGCGGCGTGATCACGGCGCTGATTGGGCCCAACGGGGCGGGCAAGACCACGTTCTTCAACCTGATCACCGGGTTCGACAAGCCGACCTCGGCCGGCAGCGGCGCCCACTGGGAGTTCGAGGGCAAGTCGCTCGACAAGACCTCGGCCTCCACGGTGGCCCGCTCGGGCATGGTCCGCACCTTCCAGCTGACCAAGGCGCTGAACCGGATGACCGTCCTGGACAACATGATGCTGGGTGCGCGCGACCAGGCCGGGGAGAACCTCTTCAAGTCCCTGCTCAAGCCGCTGTGGAGCGGCCAGGAGCGGGAGATCGAGGCCAAGGCCAAGGATCTGCTGCAGCGCTTCAAGCTGCTGGACAAGAAGGACGACTTCGCCGGCAGCCTCTCCGGCGGGCAGCGCAAGCTGCTGGAGATGGCTCGGGCGCTGATGAGCGACCCGACGATGATCATGCTGGACGAGCCGATGGCCGGGGTGAACCCGGCCCTGACCCAGTCGCTGCTGGCTCACATCCAGAGCCTGCGGGACGAAGGCATGACCGTGCTGTTCGTCGAGCACGACATGCACATGGTCCGCCACATCTCCGACTGGGTGATCGTGATGGCCGAGGGCAAGATCGTCGCCGAGGGCGCGGCCGACGTGGTGATGAGCAACCCGGCCGTCATCGACGCCTACCTGGGTGCCCACCACGACACCGACCTGGGAGACGACTCGCTCCTCACCGACGAGACCATGACCGAGTTGGCGCAGGCAGTGAAGGACGAGGACAAGGCCCATGACTGAGACCGCTCCCAGTGCCGTGCCCGTCGTGGAGGCCGAGAACGTCGTGGCCGGCTACCTGCCAGGCGTCAACATCCTCAACGGCTGCAGCCTGACCGCCTACCCCGGCGAGATGATCGGCATCATCGGCCCCAACGGTGCCGGCAAGTCGACCCTGCTCAAGGCGATGTTCGGGCTGGTCAACGTGCACGAGGGTGCGGTGCGGCTGCACGGCGAGGACATCACCAACAAGCGGACCAACCGGCTGGTGGAGATGGGCGTGGGCTTCGTGCCCCAGACCAACAACGTGTTCCCGAGCCTCACCATCGAGGAGAACCTGCGGATGGGGCTCTTCCTGCGCCCCAAGAAGGTGGGGGAGCGCCTGCAGGCCATGTGGGACCTCTTCCCGGTGCTGCACGACCGGCGCAACCAGAGCGCCGGTGCGCTGTCCGGCGGCGAGCGCCAGTCGCTGGCCATGGCTCGGGCCCTGATGATGGAGCCCGCGGTGCTGCTGCTCGACGAGCCCTCCGCGGGGCTCTCGCCGGTGCGCCAGGACGAAACCTTCCTGCGCACCCGGATGATCAACAAGACCGGGGTCTGCGTGGTGATGGTGGAGCAGAACGCGCGCCGCTGCCTGCAGATCTGCGACCGCGGCTACGTGCTGGACCAGGGTCGGGACGCCTACACCGGCACCGGCCGGGAGCTGGCCAACGACCCGAAGGTGATCGAGCTCTACCTCGGCACGCTGGCCGCGGACGTGAAGTCCGAGAGCGCCTGAGGCGGGACCTGACGAGAAGAAGCCCCCCGGACCGTGAGGTCCGGGGGGCTTCTTCAGTTGACTCGAGCCAGGATCAGCTCTTGCCCTCGACCGAGCCGGTCAGCTCGTTCTTGTTGTCGGCGTTGAACGTGTAGATGCCGATGAACGCGGAGGAGGGGTCGTTCTTGGCGTTGATCGGGCCGATGCCCGACGGGCCGGTGTACTGGATCTCCTTGTCCGCCTCGAGGAGCTCGACGCACTCCTCGTAGGTGGCGCACTCCTCGGCGCCCTTCTCGGCGCCGGAGACCGCTGCCAGGTTCTTCTGGATGGTCACCGAGGTGGTGTCGCCACCCCTGACGGCCGCCAGGGCCGCCAGCATGACCGCGTCGTAGGACTCGGGGCCGTAGGCGAAGTCCTTCAGGGTCTCGCCCTCGGCGGAGTCGTACCAGCCGATGAGGTTGTCCTTGAAGCCCGGGACCGCCTCGGGGTCGGCACCCGGGATGGTGCCCTGGGCACCCTCGAGCGTGCCGGCCTCGAAGTCCTCGCCGTAGTCGGCGGTGTTGCCGTCGCTGAAGTAGGTCTTCTGCATGTCCCAGCCCTGCGCGGCGAGCTCGGGCACGATGGCCTTGGTCTCGTCGAACGCCAGGATGACGATGGCGTCGGGCGAGCTGTTCAGGGCCGCGGTGACCTCGGCCGAGAACGTGGTCTGGCCGGCGGGGAACTCGTCGCCGTCGCCCTTCCCGCCGTACACGACCTCGCCGCCCGCGTTCTCGATGGCCGCCTGGGTGGCGTTGCGCAGACCAGTGCCGTAGGTGTCGTTGAACACCAGGAAGGCGATCTTCTTGTAGCCGTCGGTGGCGATCAGGGTGCCGAGCGCGTTGCCCTGGATGCCGTCCGGCGGTGCGGTGCGGAAGAAGTAGTCGGAGTAGCCGCTCAGGTCCACCGCGGTGTTGGCGGGGGAGATCTGCACGATCTTGTTGTCGGTGAGGGTGTCGACGAAGTTCAGCGAGACGCTGGACGACGCGGCGCCGATCACCACGGACGGCTTGGCCGCCACCATGTTGCCGGCTGAGGCGGTCGAGACCGACATGTCGGTGGAGTCGCCGGAGTCCTCGATCATGTGGCACGCGTCGACGCCGTTGACGCCGCCGGCCGCGTTGATCTCGGAGACCGCGAGACCGACCCCGGAGATCTCGGGCGGGCCGAGGTAGGCCAGGTTGCCGGTGAGCGGCAGGATGCCACCGACCTTGAAGGTGTCCTTGGAGGTCGTGTCGGTGCCGCACTCGTCGTTGGTGAACGCAGCAGCGTCAGTGCTTTCCGAGGCCGAGGCCGAGTCCGTGGGGTCCTCGTTCGCCTCCGAGTCGGATTCGCTGCCGCAGGCGGTGAGCGCGAGCGACAGCGTGGCAGCGCCAGCCATCACCTTGAGCCAGGAGGCTGATGTGGATCGATTCACGTGGTGAACCTTTCGTAGTGGGGTTTCGTCACCTCGCGCCCCGCCCCGAGGGTTGGGCCTCAGCCCTGTCAAGGTAGGGGGGCCAGGACGTGGCGTGATCCCCGCGAGACGTGTCGTTAGCGAACCGTTATGTCGTGTCCGGCTGCCGGACAGCCCCAGGGGCCCCGTACACACTGCCTCTGCCCAAGCAGCCACCGAAGGCGTAGTCTGGCCGGCGGTGCAGATCGGGGGCGAAAAGGCACCACATCTCGTCGTGCTCGGAGGTCTGGACATGGGTCGTGCTGCTGTCACCCTGAGGGCTGCCCTGCCACAGGACCTGGAGGCTCTGCTCGAGCTGTGGGCCGACGTCGTACGGCGGGCGACGCCTACGGAGCAGGCAGCCGATCTGCTCTCGGTGATCCAGTCCGCGGCGGCCTCGGACAACCAGCGACTCCTGGTGGCCGAGTACGACGGCGAGGTCGCCGGCGCCGTGCACCTGAGCCTGACCAGCATCTCGCCGCTCAACCTGGAGCCGGTGGTCCACGCGCTCTCCCCGCACGTGCTCCCCGACTATCGCCGCCGTGGGGTCGGGGCCGCCCTGATGGAGGCTGCGGTCGCGTTCGCCGAGGAGCGCGGGTGGCTTACGTGGCCACCGCCGCGACGTCGTCCTCGCGGGACTCCAACCGGTTCTTCGCCCGGCTCGCCATGGGGCCGCTCGCCGTGCTGCGGGTCGCCCCGACGCACACGGTGCGTCAGCGCCTCAACGCGCTCCGTCCCGCGCGCAGCCGGGTCGCCCAGTCCAGCAACCGCCACATCGACAAGGTGCTGGCAGCCCGCAGGGTCAGGCGGGGCGACCGCGTCTCCTCCTGAGGCGGTCAGGCGCTGCGGTCCGCCGGGATCAGCGCACAGGTGATCCGGGAGGTGCACAGTCGCCGACCCTGCTCGTCGCTGATCACGATCTCGTAGGCGGCCGAGGTACGTCCGAGGTGGATCGCGGTGGCCACACCGGTCACCGTCCCGCTGCGCGCGGAGCGGTGGTGGGTGGCGTTGATGTCCACGCCGACCGGGATCCGGTCGGGGTGCGCGTGCACGGCGGCGCCCATCGAGCCGAGCGTCTCCGCCAGGACCACCGAGGCGCCTCCGTGCAGCAGGCCGTAGGGCTGGGTGTTGCCCTCGACGGGCATCGTGGCGACCAACCTCTCGGCGGAGAGCTCGAGGAGCTCGACACCCATCTTGGCGTTGAGCGCGCCGAGCTGGCTGCGCATCGTCTCCAGCAGCTCGCTCTCCGCGGTGTCGTCCTGGGTGGGGGTCGGTGCGGCGGCAGCGGCTGCCGGTTCCTGGTCCTGGGTCATGGGCGCATTGTGGCTGACGGCCCGTCGGCGCGCCCGGATAGGGTCGAGGTGTGACTGCGACGCCCTCCCGACCTCGACTCCTCCTGCTCGACGGCCACTCCTTGGCCTATCGGGCGTTCTTCGCGCTCCCGGTGGACAACTTCTCCACCAGCACCGGACAGCACACCAACGCGGTGTACGGGTTCACCTCGATGCTGATCAACGTCATGCGTGACGAGGAGCCGACCCACGTCGGCGTGGCGTTCGACCGCTCGCGCCAGACGTTCCGCCTCGAGGAGTACCCGGAGTACAAGGCGAAGCGCAACAAGACCCCCGACGAGTTCAAGAGCCAGCTGCCGCTGATCCAGGAGGTGCTGGACGCCCTCCACATCCCCCACGTGGAGCTCGACGGCTTCGAGGCCGACGACATCATCGCCACCCTCACCACCCAGGCGGTGGCCCAGGGCATGGAGGTGCTGATCCTCACCGGTGACCGGGACTCGCTCCAGCTGGTGGGGGAGACCTCCACGGTGCTCTACCCCATGCGCGGGGTCTCGGAGCTGGCGCGGATGACGCCCGAGGCGGTGGAGGCCAAGTACGGCGTCCCCCCGCACCGGTACCCCGAGATCGCTGCCCTGGTCGGCGAGGACTCCGACAACCTGCCGGGCGTGCCCGGGGTCGGCCCCAAGACCGCGGCCAAGTGGATCAACGAGTACGACGGCCTGGACAACGTGATCGCCCGGGCGGACCAGATCAAGGGCAAGGCGGGGGACAACCTGCGCGCCCACCTCGGCGACGTCATCCGCAACCGGCACCTCAACGCCCTGGTCTGCGACCTCGCCCTGGACCTCTCCCCGGACGACATGCTGCGCCAGCCCTGGGACCGCCAGGAGGTGCACACGCTCTTCGACGGCCTCGAGTTCCGGGTCCTGCGCGACCGGCTCTTCGAGTCGCTGACCTCGGAGGAGGACGTGGAGGGGGAGGGGTTCGAGGTGGCCGGCACGGTGCTCGCGCCCGGCGCCCTGCCTCAGTGGCTGCAGCAGCGCGCCAGCGCCGTGGTCGGGCTGCACGTGCGCGGGTCCTGGGGGGCCGGGACGGGACGGGTCGAGGGGCTGGCGTTCTCCGACGCGCAGGGAGACGCGGCGTACGTCGACGTCGAGCAGCTCAGCCCCGAGGACGACGCCGCCCTGGCGACCTGGCTGGCCGACGCCGACCGGCCCAAGGTGATGCACGACGCCAAGGGGCCGATCCTGGCGCTGGCCGCCCACGGATGGACACTGGACGGTCTCCGCAGCGACACCGCCCTGGCGGCGTACCTGGTCCGGCCCGACCAGCGCTCCTACGACCTGGCAGACCTCACCCTGCGCTACCTGCGCCGGGAGCTGAAGGAGGAGGTGGACGACGGCCAGGCGCTGCTGTTCGACCAGGACGAGGCCGTCGCGGACCTGGCGATGCTGCGGGCCCGAGCCATCGTCGACCTGGCCGCCGCGCTCGAGGACGCGGTGGAGGAGCACGGCGGGACCCGGCTGCTGGCCGACGTCGAGCTGCCGCTGGTGGGAATCCTCGCGGGGATGGAGCAGACCGGCATCGGGGTGGACCTGGAGCACCTCGAGGCGCTGGAGAGCGAGTTCGCCGGTGAGGTGAAGAAGGCCGCCGAGGAGGCCTTCGGGGTGATCGGCAAGGAGATGAACCTGGGCTCGCCCAAGCAGCTCCAGGTCGTCCTCTTCGACGAGCTGGGGATGCCCAAGACCAAGCGCACCAAGACCGGCTACACCACCGACGCCGACGCACTGCAGCAGCTCTTCGTCAAGACCGAGCACCCCTTCCTGCTGGCCCTGCTGCGTCACCGGGACGTGAGCCGGTTGCGCCAGACCGTGGAGGGGCTGCTCAAGACCGTCTCCCCGGACGGTCGCATCCACACCACGTTCAACCAGATCATCGCCGCCACGGGGCGCCTGTCCAGCACCGACCCCAACCTGCAGAACATCCCGGTGCGGACCGAGGAGGGCCGCAGGATCCGTGAGGGGTTCGTCGTCGGGCCCGGCTACGAGACGCTGCTGACGGCCGACTACAGCCAGATCGAGATGCGGATCATGGCCCACCTCTCCGCCGACGAGCTGCTGACCGAGGCGTTCCGCTCAGGTCAGGACTTCCACGCCACCACCGCCTCCCGGGTCTTCGAGGTCGCCCCCGAGGACGTGACGCCCGAGATGCGCGCGAAGATCAAGGCGATGAACTACGGCCTCGCCTACGGCCTGTCGGCGTACGGACTGGCCCAGCAGCTGAAGATCGAGCCGTCCGAGGCGCGGCTGCTGATGGACGACTACTTCGAGACCTTCGGGGGAGTGCGGGACTACCTCGGCGGAATCGTCGACGAGGCGCGCAAGTCCGGCTTCACCGAGACCATCATGGGGCGTCGGCGCTATCTGCCCGACCTGACCAGCGACAACCGCCAGCGGCGCGAGATGGCCGAGCGGATGGCGCTGAACGCTCCGATCCAGGGATCTGCCGCAGACCTGGTCAAGGTCGCGATGCACCGGGTCCACCGTGCGATGTCGGAGCAGGGCCTGCGCTCCCGGATGCTGCTCCAGGTCCACGACGAGCTGGTGTTCGAGGTCGCGCCGGGCGAGACGGAGTCGCTGTCGGCCCTGGTCAGGTCGGAGATGGGCCGTGCCGCCGACCTCAGCGTCCCGCTCGACGTCTCGCTGGGCACCGGGCGCAGCTGGCACGAGGCTGCCCACTAGGGCCCGAGCGGGGCTCAGACCGGGTGCTGGGAGACGTCCTGGGGTTCGGGCAGGGCGTCGTCGGGGACCAGCAGGAAGCTGATGGCCAGCAGGGCCACCAGCAGCGCGAGGTCCACCAGGACCACCCAGACGAGCAGCGACGTGATCGACCCGACCATCAGGCCGCCGAGCACCACGGCGGCCAGCGCGGCCCAGACCAGGTAGACCGATCGCTGTCCCTGCCGGGCGATGACCGAGTAGACCACCAGCTGGAGCATGGACATCGCGGTCCCCAGGATGGCGAACAGCCAGAGCCTCCCCTGGATCTCCGCGAAGTCCTCCCCGCCGACGAAGACCATCGCCAGGGAGGAGAGCAGGGCGACCGTGCCGGTGCCGACGAGCCCCAGCGCCGAGACCAGGGCGAGGCTTCGTCCCAGGGCCCGCCGGCGCTCGTGGGCCGAGGCCATGGCCGGGAAGGCGACCACCACGACGAACTGGGGCAGGAACAGCATCGCCTTGGCCAGGATCAGACCACCTGCGTAGAGACCGGCGTCGTGCTCGCTGAGCACGTTGCGCGCCACCACGATGTCCACGTTGGAGAGAGCGAAGAAGGCCAAGAGAGCCTGGGAGTTGTGGAAGATCTCCTTGGCGATCTCCCGCCCCTGCGGCAGCTCCGTGGAGACTTCGGGCTCACGGACCGGGCGCAGCGCCCACCACCCCACGACCACCGGGGCGACGGATCCCAGGATCACGGCCAGGAAGGCCACGAGCTCGTTGGGCTCCCAGAGCAGCATCGCGGTCCCGACCAGCAGCCGCGGCACCCCGGCGGAGATGTAGAGGACGCCAAGCGGCAGCCACTTCCGTTCGCCCTGCAGGGTGCCGGCCTGCCCGCCCATCATGGTCAGGGGCACCGCGGCCGGTCCGATGAGCGCGGCCATCATCAGGTTGTCGAGCTTGAGGACGGCGTTGACGACCGGGGAGAGGACCAGCAGCACCGCGCCCAGGATGAGGGAGGCGCGCAGGGTGAACCGGAGGATGTCAGCCTGGATCTGCCCGACGTGCGCCGGGTCTGCGGAGATGCGCCGAGCGGCCGTGGTCTGGAGCCCCAGGGACACGACGCTGACCACCAGGAGCACCGCCATGGTGGCGATGAAGCGACCGTAGGCCTGCGGGCCGAGCATCTTGGCCGCGATCATGGTGTAGCCGTAGGTGGCCACGTTCATGACACCCATGGCGACAGCGATCCCTGCGCCGGTGCGCATCAGGTTCCCGAGCTTGTCCCTCATCTGCATCACGGCGGGAGCCTACGGGGTACGCGGCGCGCGTGGCAGGGTGGTTCACATTCGGTTCAGAAGGGGTCCGCGGAGTCGGTGTGCCCGAAGAGCCCGGCCGCCGCACGGCGCAGCCTGAGTCTCAGCAGCACCTTGACCGCGACGTTGCGGCACCACCAGGGCAGGGGCGTGAGGAGGGCCAGCCGGTCACGCAGCGACACCGGGCCCGCCTCGAAGTCGGCCAGGGACCCGGTGCGCCCGCGGTAGCGCAGGGAGGCTCCTCGCCCCCACCCGTGTCGCAGCACGCCGAGGGTGACGCCGATCGAGGAGAACGAGTCGTGGACCAGCAGGTGCCCGCCGGCCGGCAGGTGGCGCGACCAGCCCAGGTCGTGCAGGACGGACCAGTAGTCGTGCTTGCCGTCCACGTACACCAGCGCCAGCGGCTCGTGCCAGGAGTCGAGCACCTGCGCCGAGGTGGCGACTTGGACCTCGACGTCTCCCGTGACACCCGCACGCTCGAGGTTGTTGCGGAACTGCTGCTCGGTGTCGGACTGCCCGTACTTCCAGCCGGCCCCGAACGGATCGACGGCCACGAGGCGCGAACCCTCGGGCAGCGCCGCGGCCAGGACGACCGCCGACCGGCCCTGGTGGCTGCCGATCTCCAGCACCACCGAGCCCGGCGGCAGGCACGCGGCTCTGTCCCACAGGGCCTGGGCCTGGGCGCGGGTGAGCCACCCGGGGATGCCGTCGGCGATCTCCCACACCTCCGCGAAGGTGTACGTCGGTCGGTGCATGGGGCTCCTCGGGTGCGGCGGCGGGAGTCACCCTAGGCTGGGCCGGTGCTGCGGCGCAGGGGAGGAGGCCAGCAGATGAGAAGACCGTCCGCGCGCGCTGTCGTGCTCGACGCCTGGCCCCTCCTTCTCAGTGTCGTGCTGTCCTGGCCCCTGTTGTCGGGACGCGGGTTGCCGCTGGCGCGAGACCTCGTCTTCGTGCCGCGCCAGCCGTTCACCGACGCCTCGATCGGTCTGGGCGACGCGGCCCCTCGCGCCGTGCCCCTGGATGCGGTCGTCTCGGTGCTGAGCCAGGCGGTCGGCGGCGAGGTGCTCGCCCGGGTCCTGGTGCCGGGGCTGCTCGCGCTCGCGGGCTGGGGCGCGCACCGGTTGCTTGCCCAGCACGGGATGGCGGCTCGCCTGGCTGCCGGGGGCTTCGCGGTGTGGAACCCGTGGACGGTGGAGCGGCTGTCGTTGGGGCAGTGGGCCTTGATCGGTGGCTACGCCGCCCTTCCGTTCGTGCTGGCCGCCACCGTGCGGCTTCGCCGGGAGTGGGGCCTCGCCAGCTTCTCCCGCCTGGTGCTGGTGGCCGCCCTCGGATCGCTCACGCCGACCGGCGGCCTCCTGGCAGTCCTGGTGGTGGCCGCGACGACCCTCGGGCGGAGTGCGCGAGGATGGCTGGCGACCGGCGTCGTGCTGGTGCTCCAGCTCCCCTGGGTGGTGGCGGGCGCGGTCGGCGCCGCAGGGCTGACCTCTGACCCCGATGGGGTGACCGCGTTCGCCGCGCGTGGCGACGGGGTCGGCCACGGCGTCGGGGCGCTCCTGGGCCTGGGCGGCATCTGGGACGGGCGAAGCGTGCCCGCCTCCCGGGAGGCGGCCTGGTCGTGGGTCGCGCTCGCGGTCACCGTCCTAGCGTGCACCTTCGGCTGGGCGGCCCTGCGCCGGCTCTGCCCGGCCCGGACGCTGACGGGCGCGGCGGTCGCGGCGGGGGTGGGGCTCGCACTGGCGAGCCTGTCCGCGCTCCCGGGCGGGGCGGCACTGGTCCAGCTGCTGGTGGAGTCGGTGCCGGGTGCTGGACTGCTCAGGGACTCCCAGAAGTTCCTGGCTCCCTTCGTGCTCTTCGTCGTGGTCTCCGGCGGAGCCGCGCTGGGCCGTCTCTCGGCCGCGGCCGCGGTCTCGGACCGCGACGGCTTGGCGGGCACGGTGCTGGTGGGGGCCCTGTTCCTGCCGGTGGTGCTCCTGCCGGACGCGACCACTGTGACCTGGCCGACGGTGACGCCGGTGGCCTTCCCGCCGGGGTTCGCGCGGGCGGCGGACATCGTGGCGGCCGAGGACCGGGCACCGGACTGCCGGATGGTGAGCCTCCCGTGGCGGTCCTACCGCCTCTATCCCTGGGGCTCGGGAGACACCTCCTCGGACCTCGCGGTGCGGATGTTCGACTGCTCTGTCATCGCCGACGACTCCCTGCAGGTCGGGGACACCGTCGTCTCCGGTGAGAACGTGGCGGCTGCGGAGACGGAACGAGCGCTGGCCGAGGGCCGGCCCGCCGACGTCCTCGCCGCGCGTGGGGTCGGCTGGGTGCTGGTCCAGCAGGACGATCCGGAGGCAGCTGGACTAGACCTATCGGGGCTCCAGGAGGAGTATCAGGACGAGTCCGTCGCGCTCTACCGGGTGCCAGGAGCCACGACACGTCCACCATCCGTACCAGTAAGTAGGCAAGAACTGGTGTGGTTCGCTACGCTCATCACGTTCTTGACGGCGCTACTGGCATCAGTTGGTCTCGTCTTCACGACATTCCGGACGCGGAACAGGTAAGACTGATACGGTCCGGATACCTAGGGAGGGAAATCAACGTGACGTTCTTCAGCTGGCTGGGCCCTGTGATCGCAGGCGCGCTGCTCGGTATCTTGTCCATCATCGGCCTGGTGTGGTCTCAGACCCAGCCCCCGGCTGAGAACCCGGCCCAGGACCCGGTTCTCAACTACGGCGACCGCCGCTGATCATGATCTTCTCCACCTGATCGGCGGTTGCGCCCCAGGTGAAGCGACGCGCCCGCTCGGCAGCTTGTCTGCCGAGCCGGGCGCGTTCTGCATGTCCCACCAGGAGACGGCGGGAAGCCGTGATCATGCCGTCCAGGTCGGCCACGAGCAGGCCGGTTGACCCGTCCTGCACTGACTCGTTGACGCCGCCGGCGCTCAGGTAGGCGATCGTCGGCGTCTGCTGGGCTGCCGCCTCCATGATGGAGAGCCCCCACCCCTCCTTGACGGACGGCAGCAGGTGCACCCAGGCCTCGGCCAGGAGTCGATCCCTCTCGGACTCGCTGACGTGCCCGTGGAAGGTGACCCGGTCGCGTACGCCGAGCCGCTCGGCGTCGGCCTCGAGACGATCGCGCCACCAGCCGTCCCCGACGACGTCGAGGCGAAGGTCGGGCAGCTCGTGCGACAAAGTGGCGAGCGCGACGAAGGCGTGCTCGATCTGCTTGTGCGGCACCAGTCGCGAGCACACGGCGAGCGTGGGCGTGGGCGCTTCCTGAGCCTTGCTCCTGGTGACGTCCAGCCCGTTGCGAGCCACCGTCACGGACTGCTCGGGCAGGCCGAGGGCGATGAGGTCGTGCCGGCTCGCCTCTGACACGGTGACGAAGGGCAGCCGTCGGTACAGGCGAGGGACGATGCGGCTCTCCACGAACCAGCCCAGGCTTCCGGGCCAGCCGGGGTAGATGATCTGCCACTGCTCGCGGTGCAGGTGGTGCACCAGAGCGGTGACCCCGCGACGTCGTACCAGCGGCGATGCGAACGGCAGACCGTTGATGACGTCCACGACCCCGTCGTACCTCCGGCCCGGGCCGAGCAGCCAGAGCAGGGCACGGGGATAGACCCCCAGGCGCCCACCGGCACGACGGATCAGCACGCCCCCCAGCCACTCCCGGGTCGGTGCTGCGCCGTGCCGGGCGCAGCGGATCGTCACCTGGTGCCCCCGGGCGGCCAGCTCCTGCGCGACCCGCTCCACGAACACCTCCGACCCTCCGCCGTCGGGGTGGGTGGAGTCGCGCCAGGAGAGGAAGACGAAGCGCATCAGTCGTCGATGTCGATGCCGGCGGTCTCGGCCAGCTTCGAGCAGAGCGTGAGAGGGAGACCCGGCTCGATAGCGAAGGTCACCCCGGCGGTACGGGCCTCCCAGGTGTTCTGCGCCTGGGTCACGATGTCGACCGCGTGGGTGATCGCCTCCCGGTCCCACTGCGCGGCCCTGATGTACCCCACCCAGCCGCCGGGGGTCGAGGTCACCTCGGCATACTCCCACTCCGGGATGTCCCGGATGCCGATGCGGACCTTGTACGGCGGCAGCACGTCGAACCACTGGCCGGCGTACTCACCGGTCTCGTTCTCGATGATCACGCGGGCGCGGCCCTTGGTGTCGGTGATGAGCCAGACCCGGTGCGGCGGGGTGATGAGGGTCTCGTAGAGCAGCAGACGGCCACGGCGGGCACGCTCGATGGGCTTGATCGTGGCCACCACGGTGTCGTTGCGACGCTCCACCAGGGTCCAGGGGACGTACCGGTCGCCGGTGTTGAAGTAGACCGCCTCGCAGTCACCGACGATCGCGATGTCGTCGGTCTTGCCCGAGCCGAACGCCGGGCGGGCGGGGTACTGGTGGATCAGCTTGCTCTGGGCCGACGGGGTCAGCGTGTTCTGGCGACCGAGGTACTGCGCGAGGGTCTCGCCGCCCGCAGTGTTGGCCGCCGCGGTGTGCCCGATGAGCATGTTGGCGACGATGGAGAAGGTCGTGGCGATGGCGGCCAGCCCGATGAAGGGGATCATCAGCAGCGAGCGGTGCTTGATCAGCCACGCGTTGATCAAGCAGGTGGCGATGATCCCGCCCATCATCACGCCGGGGATGAAGTCACAGGTGTACCTGGTCGCGATGTACCCGTAGGCCATCACGCCCCCCGAGACCATCACCCCGGCGACCAGCGGGATCCGCAGCATCTTGTGATCGCGCGGCATCCGGCGACGGAAGAGCATCAGGCTGGACGCGACGGTGAGCAGGAGCAGCCACGGCATGAAGCCGCTGACGCTGCCCGTGCGGTAGCTCTGGTCGAGGAAGGCTCCGTCGATGCCCTCCGCGGGCGTGGCCGGCACCGTGATGAAGGGGAAGTAGTCGACGAATCGGACACCGTCGAGACGGAAGTAGGCCACGAAGGAGGTCCAGAAGAACTGCAGTCCGGTGATGGTCCCGCCGTTCACCTCCAGGGCCCGGCGCCGGTGCTCGTTCAGCTGGGACCACACCTGGTCCTCGAGCGGGAACATGTAGGGGTGCCGGAACTTGGCATAGTTGATGACGGCGCCCACCAGCACGGGGCCGGCACCCGCCGCCATCGCGGCCCAGGCGAACCGGCGGCGCTCGGGGTGCTCGCGGTCGAGGACCAGCCAGGCGCCGACCGCCATCGCGCCCAGGCACATCGCCCAGCCGCCGGTGGTCCGGGTGCACACGGCGCCCAGGCAGAAGGCACCCATCCAGGCGATGCTGGAGAACTGCGGGTCCCGAACCGAGCGCAGCATCCAGTACATGGCGCCCACGCTCATCGGGATCGCCCAGGCGTAGACCTCGTGGTAGACCCACGGCAACGACGCGTTGTAGGTCAGCGTGGTGCCGGCGAGCAGGCACGCCAGGAGGATGGTCAGGGAGAAGGCCTCGAACCGGCCCACGGGCAGGTCGGGCTCCATCACCATGTCGCGGACCAGCCACACCAGCTTGGTGAGCATCACCGCGAGCAGGATGTAGGCCAGGCCCATGAAGAGGAGGGTCAGCTCTCCGTCGAACTCGTTGGTGGTCAGCATCACCGGCACCCGGATCAGGGCGGGCCACGGCTGGAAGTACATGAACTCCTGGCCCCGCTGCCTGAACCCCTCGATCCCCAGGCTGTCCATCGGGACGTTGAGGTCCCCGTCGATGAAGGCACGAGCCTGGAGATCGAAGAAGTTCGAGGCATACCCCAGCGCGTTAGCGGTCCGGGTGGGGTCAAGACTGAAGTTGAGCAGGGTCAGCAGATACGCGACGCTTCCGGTCGCGATTCCGATTGCGGACGCGAGGGAACGCCTGCGATCGCGGCGGAGCAGACTCAAGCGCGCTCCAGGCGATAGAGGAACTGGTACCCGAAGAGCGTGGGCCAAGCCTTCGTGGCCGCTCGATCGACCACGGCGGCACGTTCGGCGACCTGGATCAGCTTGGTGTTGTCCGAGCCTCGACCCAGCACGTCGATCGGCGATCCGACCGCCCGCATCTCGTTGACCTTCATGTCGCACGCCTCGATCAGGCGGCCGAAGCTGCGGCGGGTGAAGAAGCGGACGTGGCCCTGGTCCAGGGGACCGCGCTGGTCGTAGTCGAAGCGGCCCACCGCGGTGCGACCACGGGGGTACCAGTGACCGAAGTTGGGGATGGAGATCAGGACCTCGCCACCTTCGGAAAGACGGTCCCGCAGGTCGGAGAGCAGCGACTCGGGGTCGATCACGTGCTCGAGCACGTCGCCGGCGACGATCAGGTCGTAGCCGCCGCCCGTCTCCGACGGCAGGCCGGCGTTGAGGTCGGCCTGGATGAAGGCGTCGACGCGCTCGGAGACCCCTTCGTGCTCAACGAGGTCCACGCCGGTGACGTGATGCCCGTGGGCGCGCACCAGAGCGGCGAACTTGCCATCGGAGCAGCCCACGTCCAGCACGCGACCCGGCTTGGCGCGCCCCAGCCAGTCCAGCAGCACCCCGTGCGAGGAGTGCGGGGACGGCTTGAGGTCGTAGGCGTCGGTGTCCAGGCCGTGCGAACCGTCGCCGAGGCCCATCTTGTTCAGCCGGAAGGAGATCACGTCGCGGGTGACGTCCTTGGCGTACTTCATGCCGTTGACGTAGCAGATCTCGTCGCCGTAGTACGTGGGGATCGGGACCTCGCTGATGCGCATCCCCTTGTCGTGCAGCCCGAGGATGATCTCGGTGTCGAAGTCGAAGTCGTCGGAGTACGAGGACAGGTCCAGCTCGGCCAGGGCGCCGACGCGGTAGGCGCGGTAGCCGCTGTGCCACTCGCTGAGATCGAGGCCGGCAAGCTTGTTCTCGAACTTCGTCAGCACCTTGTTGCCCAGGTACTTGTAGAGGGGCATCCCACCCGACAGCGCGGACCCGCGCTCCAGCATCCGGGAGCCGAAGACCGCGTCGGCCTCGCCGTCGAGCAGCGGCTGCACCAGGTCCTCGATGTGCTCGGGGGCGTACTGGCCGTCCCCGTGCAGCAGCACCACGATGTCGAGCCCGTGCTCGATGGCCCACTGGTAGCCGGCCTTCTGGTTGCCGCCGTACCCGAGGTTCTTCTCGTGGCGCACCACGGTGAGCGGCAGGTGCGAGCCGTTCTTGAACCGCAGCCCGATCTCGTAGGTGTTGTCCGAGCTGGCATCGTCGCAGACCATGATGTGGTCGACGGTGCGCGCAAAGGTCTGGGGAAGTCGGGACAGAGTCTGGACGAGCGTGCCGGCGGCGTTGTAGGCGACCACCAGGACCCCCACCCGCGGCTCGGTGCGTGCCTCGGTGGAGCCGTCTGTGGGCTGTGGTGCAAGAACTGAGTTGTGCATCGTTTTCTCCCTTGGGTCCTGCGCCGGCCCAGCCCCGAAGAGGCTGCCTCCTAGCACGACGAGTAAACAGAGGTTACTAGGTAGTTACCTTCGGCGGCAGGGCGTGGCATCATCTTTCCGCATGGGAGACAACGAGCTGATCGACTTTAACCGGCTGACCGAGAATCTCGCAGAGAAATCGGTGGCCTACCGCGCGGCGGAGCCCTTCCCACACATCGTCCTGGACGACGTGCTGCGGCCTGAGGCCTTCGCGAAGGCGGCAGGGGAGTTCCCCGGAATTCACGACGAGTTCTGGAAGGGCTACCTGCACGTCAACGAGACCAAGTACTCCAACACCGAGCCTGACACCTGGGGGTCCACCCTGCGAGAGGTGGCCGAGCAGTTCTGCTCTGACGAGTTCGTCGCCTACCTCACCGAGCTGACCGGCATCGAGGGGCTCATCCCCGACTGGTCGATGGACGGCGGAGGGCTCCACCAGACGCTGCGTGGGGGACACCTCAACCTGCACGCCGACTTCACCACCCACCACGTCCACGAGAACTGGGCGCGGCGGGTGAACATCCTGCTCTACCTCAACGAGGAGTGGGAGGACGAGTGGGGCGGCAAGCTGGAGCTGTGGGACAAGAACATGACCGCATGCCAGGGCAGGGTCACCCCTGCCGGCAACCGGATGCTCGTCTTCACCACGTCCTTCGACAGCTTCCACGGTCACCCGGACGGGCTCACCTGCCCCGAGGACGTGGCACGCCGGTCCATGGCCCTCTACTACTTCACCGTGGAGGACGCCCCCGAGCGGCGCTCGACCAACTATCAGGCACGCCCTGAGGAGAGCGCGGTCAAGAAGGCTGCCATCTGGGCAGACCGCAACGCCCTGGACGCGTACGACCGCCTGAAGCGTCGCCTGAACATCTCCGACGAGAAGGTGAACACGGTGCTCACCAAGCTCCACAGGGTGCGCCGCAAGAAGTAGTCACCGCCACAGCCGCACAGGCGCGTCCCGGGGAGGGGGCGCGCCTGTGCTGCATTTGCCCGGACTCAGGCGCGGTGCGAGGCCCGACGGTGCCCCTGTGCCGGTGCATCCTCAGCATGGTCGTCCTTCGCGTCCGCGCGGGCGTCGCCGCCGGTGTCCTGGCCGGGGCTGGTGCTCTCGCCCTCCTTGCTCAGGTTGACGCCCGCGTCGCTGCCGACCTGGTCGCCGGTGGTGCTGGTCCCATCTTGGCGGCCGTCGTTGCGCAGCCGGGAGACCAGCCACGGGACCAGGCCGAGGCGCTCCATGTCCCGCCACGAGTCCGCAGCCAGGAACTTCTGCACCCGGCGCTCGACCAGCAGGTCACTGATCCAGGCGAGGCCGAGCGCGATGGTGAGTCCAGTGACCGTGCGCTCGAAGGTGGTCCAGTCCTGGCTGTGCCGCGAGACCAACCAGAAGATCGGGTAGTGCCAGATGAAGATGGTCAGCGAGTGCTCACCCAGGTAGGCGAGCGGGCGGAAGGACAAGAACGTCGTCATCCAGGCGGGGGGCTCGGCCAGCGAGGTGGCCACCATGAAGAGGGCGAGCGCGATGCTCACCCCGACGCCGGGAGCCAGGAAGAAGTCCTCGTCCTCCACCGCGAGGTGGGACAGAGGCACCAGCGCGACCAGGGCCGCGGCGCCCATCCAGCTGCTCCAGCGCACACGGGCCAGGTAGGGCATCGCGGCGGCCGCGAAGGCGCCCATCAAGGGTGCGTCCATGCGCACCGTGGTGCGGAGCAGCGCCTGGTAGATGCCCTCGGTCTGGTACACGTGGTAGCGCCAGGCGAAGCAGAACAGCAGCACGCCACCGAGCGCCACCACCAGCCAGGCCCGGTGACGCTGCAGCAGCCAGACCAGGAGCACCACGAACACGAAGACCTGGAAGTCGACCGACAGGTACCACAGGTGCCCCAGGTCCGAGCGTGCGTCCAAGGCGTGCTGCTGGAGGAACTGGTTCCAGGTGAAGGTCATGATGCGGAACAACGACTGACGCGTCTGGCTGTCGGTGAACTCATCGACGTCGTCCGAGGCGGTGATCACCGTCAAGGCAGCCAGGGCGAACACCAGGGAGCCGGCGAACCGGACGTAGCGGCGGATGATCAGTACCGCCGGACGGACGCCGGCCTCTGTCCCGGCGCGGTTCAGCATGCTGCGCGTGGCGAGGAAGAAGCCCACCACGAAGAAGATCGACACGGCCGAGTTGCCCGCCCGGAACAGCGTGTTCGTCACTGGGTTGGCGTGCAGGTCCTCGGTCGGCCAGAGCATCCAGCCGTGGTGCAGGATGATCACGATGATGGCGATTCCGCGCAGTCCGTCATAGATCGCGGTACGGCGGCGGACCGTGCTCAGGGCTTCCGACATGCCGGGAACGATAGCGCCCGGACGCGCCCCTGACACCCCTGGAAAAGGTTCTTGTCCAATGGCAGCTACTTGGTAGTAGGTGCTGCTAGTGTTCCGCAGATCACACGATTGATGGAGGGTGCGAAATGCGCAAGGGCGCAGCTATTGTCTTGTCGGTACTCGGTGCGTTCTTGGTCCTCGTCGCCATCATGGCGCAGTTCTACGCTCCGGACAGGCTGATGAAGACGCCGCTTGACGTGAAGACGGTCACGCGGCTCGACGGAACGGCCGAGCTGGCGGACGGTGAGGGCGGCACCAACTCCTTCCCGGTCCGAGCCACCAGCATCACCTACGCCGACAGTGATCTGTCGGACGACAAGGTCGTCTCCTTCGCGAGCTCACAGTGTCTGTTCAAGGACGAGGGCGAGGTCGACCAGTGCGTGTCGGCCCAGGACTCCGAGGACCGGTTGATCAGCGCAGAGACCGACAACTTCGCCACCGACCGCAAGACGGGGGAGTCGGTCAACGACCCCAAGTACGTCCCGCCGGGCAGCGTTGCCCACTCCGGTGTCGTGAACAAGTGGCCCTTCGAGGCCGAGCAGATCGACTACCCCTACTGGGACGGGATGGTCGGTGACGCGGTCACCGCGGCCTTCGACCGCACCGAGATGGTGGAGGACATGGAGGTCAACGTCTACAAGATCGAGGTGAGCGACGTGCCGGCCGAGGTCACCACCGACACCCCGGGCACGTACAGCTCCTCCAAGGAGGTCTGGATCGAGCCCCTGACCGGCCAGATCGTGAATCAGGTCGATCACCAGGAGCGCTACACCGCCGACGGCGACCCGTTCCTCATCCTGGACCTCGGGTTCACCGACGAGCAGGTGCAGGCGAACTACGAGGAGATCAGCGACACCGTCGCGTCCCTGACGCTCATCAAGGACACCGTCCCCCTGGTCGGGCTCGTGGTGGGCCTGCCGCTGCTGCTGCTCGGTCTCTTCCTCGGCTACCGCAACAGCCGCGCCAAGGAAAATGCCTGAGAGCACGACGATCGATCGCGCCCCCGCTCCGCGGGAGGCGCGACTGAGCCCTCGACACCTCCCCGCCCGAGCGATCGGGTGGGTGAGGCGTCGGGGGCTTCGTCGTGACGCAGTGCCTCCCACGCTGGTGGTGCTGGTCGCCCTAGCCCAGGCCGGCTACCTGGCGTTCCTCAACTCCGACATCTACTTCGTGTGGGGGGACGACTACGACTTCCTGCTGCTGCGCGGGACGATCAACGACGAGAACGTCGGGCTCCTGGCGCCGCACGACGACCACTGGTCCACCGTGGTGGTGCTGATCTACAAGGTCCTCTTCCACTTCTTCGGCATGCGCGAGTACTACCCCTACGGTCTGGTCACCATCGGGTTCCACGTGCTCCTCGGGCTCCTGGTCTACCCCCTGATGCGTCGGCTGGGAGTGGGGCAGTGGACCTGCGCCGCCGCGGCCGTGATCGTGCTCTTCCTGGGCGCCGGCGCCGGCGCCGTGCTCTGGTCCACCACGATGGGCACCGTCGGAGCGCTGCTGCTGGGCTATCTCGCGATCTACGTCGGCACCCGGTTCGGCTTCAGCGGCAACGGGCTGCGGGCTGTGTGGGTCATCTTGGTGCTTGCCCTGATGATGTCGGGAGTGGGCATCACCGCCGTCGCGTTCGTGACGCTGTTCGTGCTCTCGGCGTACGGGCGTCGGGCCGCGGCGCTGGTGTTCTCGGTGCCGACGGCGGTGTTCGTGCTCTGGTACCTCTCCTACGGCCGTGACGGCGCCAAGGACCCGCTGGACAGTGCCTGGGACTACCTGCAGATGCCGACGTACATCTGGACCGCACTCACCCACGGGCTCGAGCGCGCCACCGCGATCCCCGGCAGCGGGGCGGTCGTCGCGCTCGTGCTGGTGGTCGGGGTGCTCACCGTGCGCGCCACCACGGCACCGCTGCTCAAGCACCTGGCGGCCGCGGGGCTGCTCGCCACGCTCTTCCAGCTGACCCTCGCTGCCTCCACCCGCCTCGAGTTCGGGGTGGAGAGCTTCAAGGAGTCGCGCTACGCCTACACCGTCGTGGTCCTGCTGCTGCCCAGCGTGGTCCTGGTCATCGATCGCGTGCTCGCCATGGTGCCCAGACCCGCGCCCCTGGCCGCGCTCCTGGCGGCCTGGCTCCTGGTGGCCTACGTGGTCCACGGGGAGCACCTGTTCCACCAGGACCAGAAGGACCGCACATTCGTCACCGACCCGTGGCCCGGCATCATGCGTGGAATGCGGGCCGCGGCGCAGGCCGACGAGCGGGTGCTCACCCAGGACGCCATCGAGTGGCCGAACGCCCGGTTCCGACCTGACCTGGTCGTGCTCCCCGAGATGTGGGACGAGCTGCCCGCGGGAGAGGCCACGGCGGCCGAGCGCCTGAACGCCGAGCGCATCTTCTTCGTCGGTGTCTACCGCGAGACGCTGGGCCTGCCGTCGCCGGACGCCTGGGAGGTGAAGCTGCGCAGCGGCTTCGCCCTAGCCCGCTACCAGGACGGCTGCGCCAACTACGCCGCCTCCACCGATGGTGCGGAGCTGAGCGTCGAGGCCGACGAGGGCGGCGTGGAGATCGCGATCTGGGGTCCGTCCTCCTCCCTCACCACCCATCTGGAGCGGCGCGGCGAGGTGAGCTCTCCGCGCAGCTGGCAGGTGCCGGTGGGGGAGACCTCCTTCATCGGGACCTCGGCGGAGTTCGCCGACCTCGTGATCACCTTCGACAAGGCCGGTCAGTACCTCATCTGCAGCTGAGGCCGGGCTGCAGGTCGCAGACGAAGAGCGCCGTGCCCGGGGTGAGCAGGCCGCGCACCCGGGACCAGCCTCCCCACACCCGGTCGTGGTCAGCGGGCCACTCGGGTTCCAGCAGTCGGCGCATCACGAAGCCGCGCGCCGCCAGCAGCTCCACCCAGTCGCCCAGCGTGCGATGGTGCTCGACGTAGGCCACCTGTCCCGAGGCGTCGTCGATCTCCACGTACGGCGTCCGGTCCCAGTAGGACTGCGACGCCGTGAGCCCACCCTCGCCCGGGTCGTCGGGGAAGGACCAGCGGGTGGGGTGGGTGATGGAGAACGCGAACCGGCCGCCGGGGCGCAGCACCCGAGCCGTCTCGTCCAGGGCCCGGTCGATCTCGCTGACGAACTGGAGCGCCCCGAAGGAGGAGAAGACCACGTCGAAGGCATCGTCGACGAAGGGGAGGTCGGTCGCGGTCCCGAGCACCGACGGCACCGGCAACCCGGTCTCCTGGTCCAGGCGCAGCGAGTGCTGCAGCTGACGGAAGGAGAGGTCGAGCCCGACGGCCTGGGCGCCCTGGCCGCGCGCCCAGCGCGAGCACTGGCCGGCGCCGCTTCCGACCTCGAGCACGCGGCGACCCTCCAAGGGCCCGAGCGCACCGGCCTCGGCCTCGGTCAGCCCCTCCGGGCCCCAGACGAACCCGACATCCCCGAGGAAGGCGCCGTGGGTCGCCTGATACTCATCGGCGTACCGGTCCCAGTCCGGACCGTTGGCCCGTCGGGACTCCGCCTCGCTGACCCCTCGCCTCTCCACCCGGACGGACTGTGGCTGGTGGTCGGGTACGGCGTTGGACGGCGTCTCTGGCACGGCAGCAGACTAGCGCCGACCCACCGGACACCCCGTGGGCGTGGGGCACCGAGGTGCAGCGGGCGTCACGGTTGGACGCTGGGCGTCGTACCCGCGTAGACTCGCACGTCGCCAGAGGTCTGCCCGGGTTCCACATGAGCGGACTCTCGCTCACCACCTCAACTCCGTGGTGAAAACGGACTTCAGGCGTGCCCACGACTTCTATCCACCCAAGGAACTCTTTCCCTTATGACGAGCACCATCTCAACTCTTCCGGACTACGACGCCCCCCAGGTGGCGATCAACGACATCGGGTCCGAAGAAGACTTCCTCGCCGCGATCGATGCGACCATCAAGTACTTCAACGACGGCGACATCGTCGAGGGCACCATCGTCAAGGTCGACCGTGACGAGGTCCTCCTCGACATCGGCTACAAGACCGAAGGTGTCATCCCCTCTCGCGAGCTCTCGATCAAGCACGACGTCGACCCCTCCGAGGTCGTCGCCGTCGGCGACAAGGTCGAGGCCCTGGTCCTCCAGAAGGAGGACAAGGAAGGCCGCCTGATCCTGTCCAAGAAGCGCGCCCAGTACGAGCGCGCCTGGGGCACCATCGAGCAGGTCAAGGAAGAGGACGGCGTCGTCGAGGGAACCGTCATCGAGGTCGTCAAGGGTGGGCTCATCCTGGACATCGGCCTGCGCGGGTTCCTGCCCGCCTCGCTGGTGGAGATGCGTCGTGTCCGCGACCTGCAGCCCTACGTGGGCCAGGTCCTCGAGGCCAAGATCATCGAGCTGGACAAGAACCGCAACAACGTCGTCCTCTCGCGCCGCGCCTGGCTCGAGCAGACCCAGTCCGAGGTTCGCCACGGCTTCCTGACCCAGCTCCAGAAGGGCCAGATCCGCAAGGGTGTCGTGTCCTCCATCGTCAACTTCGGTGCCTTCGTGGACCTCGGTGGCGTCGACGGCCTGGTGCACGTCTCCGAGCTGTCCTGGAAGCACATCGACCACCCGTCCGAGGTCGTCACCGTCGGTGACGAGGTCACCGTCGAGGTCCTCGACGTCGACATGGACCGGGAGCGCGTCTCGCTCTCGCTCAAGGCGACGCAGGAAGACCCGTGGCAGCACTTTGCCCGGACCCACCAGATCGGTCAGATCGTGCCCGGCAAGGTCACCAAGCTGGTGCCCTTCGGCTCGTTCGTCCGCGTCGAGGAGGGCATCGAGGGCCTGGTGCACATCTCCGAGCTCGCCGAGCGTCACGTCGAGATCCCGGAGCAGGTCGTCCAGGTCAACGACGACGTCATGGTCAAGATCATCGACATCGACCTCGAGCGTCGCCGGATCTCGCTGTCGCTGAAGCAGGCCAACGAGACGGCCACCGCCTCTGACGTCGAGGAGTTCGACCCCACGCTCTACGGCATGGCGGCGACCTACGACGAGCAGGGCAACTACATCTACCCCGAGGGCTTCGACCCGGAGACCGGCGAGTGGCTCGAGGGTTACGACGAGCAGCGCGCCACCTGGGAGGAGCAGTACGCCAAGGCGCACGCTCGCTGGGAGGCGCACGTCAAGCAGCAGGCCGAGGCGAAGGTTGCCGAGGTCGAGGCGAGCGAGGCCACCACGTACAGCTCCGGTGGCGAGACCGCAGTGCAGGAGGAGAGCGGCGGCGGTTCGCTGGCCTCCGACGAGGCCCTGCAGGCCCTTCGCGAGAAGCTCACCGGCGGCAGCAACTGACGTCGAGCACCGTGTGATGCGTGGCCCGTCCGGCTCTGCCGGGCGGGCCACCGTCATTTCCCGGGGCGGCTGATACGCTCGGCGGGCCATGCCTGCGCAGACCCCGTCCCCGCCGCTCGGCTGGCAGGCCTACACGTTCTGCATCGCAGGTGTGCAGAAGTCCGGGACCTCGACGTTGTCCGCGCTGCTGGACGCCCACGTCAACATCGCGAAGGCTCCCCGCAAGGAGATCCACTACTTCGACGACGACGCCAGGGACTGGTCGAACCCCGACCACAGCGACTACCGGGTGCCGCGCCGCCGTCGGGTGCACACTCACCTGGGTGACGCCACTCCGCGCTACCTGGCCTGGCCGGGAGCGCTGGAGCGGATCCGCGCGGTCAATCCGGCCATGCTGATGATCGCCATCTTCCGGGACCCCCTGGACCGGCTGTTCTCGCATTGGATGATGCTGCGCGACCGCCATGGCGCCGGTGCTCCCGACTGGACCGAGTTCACCGCATGGCGCCCCGCGGGGATGCCCGACTCGATCCCCGCGGACCTTCGGGGACGGGCTGACCGCAAGCGGTTCCAGCTGGCCTCGGGAGTGATCCGGGGCTACTACGGCAGCCAGGTGCGCGCCGGGCTGTCCTTGTTCCCGCGCGACCAGTGGCTCTTCCACGACTTCGCGTCCCTCCTGGCCGACCACCGCGGGCATCTCGACCTCACCACCGACTTCCTGGGCCTCTCTCGCTACCAGGAGTACCCCCCGCTGCGCCGCCTGATGGCAGCACCGGACGGAGTCACCGGCACCACCCCGACCGGAGACCAGCTGCACGAGCTGGCCCGGCTCTACCAGCCCGAGGTGGAGGAGCTCGCCAAGCTCACCGGTCTGCCGGTCCAGGGCTGGAACACCACTCGGTTGCTGTCCGGCGAGCTTGATCCCGAACACCTGGCCGAGACCTACGCGACGAAGGCGGGACGTGACCGATGACGCTCAGAGTGGGCCTGACCGGCGGTGTGGCATCAGGCAAGAGCACCGTGGCCGCGATGCTGGCCGAGCTGGGCGCCGTCGTCGTTGACGCCGACCTGCTCGCGCGAGAGGCCGTGGCGGCCGGCACCGAGGGGCTGGCCGAGGTGGTGGCCCAGTTCGGCCCCGAGGTGCTGCTGCCCAGCGGCGAGCTCGACCGCCCGGCGCTGGCCTCGGTGGTCTTCGCGTCCGAGCCCCGACGCCGGGCGCTGGAGGCGATCATCCATCCCCGCGTGCGGGACCTGGCCGCCGAGGTCGAGGCTGGCGCCCCGCCGGACGCCGTCGTGGTCCACGACATCCCACTGCTCGTGGAGACCGGACAGGCTCAGGGGTTCGACGCGGTCGTCGTGGTCGACGTACCCGTCGAGACCCAGCTTCGGCGCATGGTGGAGCTGCGCGGGATGGCGGCCGAGGAGGCTCAGGCCCGGATCGCCGCCCAGGCGACGCGCGAGCAACGTCGCGCCGCGGCGACGTACCTGATCGAGAACACCGGCGACCTGGAACACCTGCGTGCCAGGGTGCTGGACGTGTTCACGTCGCTGCAGCAGGGGCGGGCGAGGTGAGGACTCCTCGGTGGAGACGCGCCACCCTCGTCGTGGCCTCCACGTTGCTCTGTGCCGGTTGTGGGCTGATGGACGCGGGCTCCTCGCCGAGCTCCCCGGACGGTGCGGACCGTCGCGGGACGGAGTCGGCCGTTCCCGACTCCTCGGCCGAGACAGCGCCCCTGACCTGGGGTCCCACGCCCCAAGAGGTGGAGCAGGCATCGCGGATCATCGCGGACTGGACTCCGGAGCAGCTCGCGGGGCAGGTCATCGTGGGCCGCTACCACTCCACCGACCCGGAGGTGCCGGCCCAGATGGTGCGCGAGCTGCACCTGGCGGGCGTCTCGGTGACCAACGGCAACGTGCTGGACGCTGAGCAGGTCCGGGCCACGACGAGTGCCGTGTCGGCCGCCGTGGCCGAGGACGGTCGCGACTTCCCAGCCGTGATCGGGGTCGACGAGGAGGGCGGCTCGGTGGCCCACCTACGGGGGATCGCCAGCACCTTTCCGGCCTTCCGCAGTGCTGGGGACGCCGTCGACCGGGACCGGGCCGAGGGCGGGCGCGAGGGTCGGCGCGTCGTGCGCGAGGCCGCGCGGGCGTCGGGACTGGAGCTGCGCAGTCTCGGGTTCACCTGGGTGTTCGCTCCCGTGGGTGACGTGACCATCGGCTCCGCCGACCCCACGATCGGCAGCCGGTCCCCGTCCTCGGACCCGCGCACGGCCGCCACCGCGACCGCGGCCGCGGTCCGCGGCTACGTCGCCGCCGGCATCGTCTCCACGCCCAAGCACTTCCCGGGGCACGGGGGAGCGACCGCCGACTCGCACGAGGTGCTGCCCACCCTGAGCACCGGTCTCGAGGAGCTGCGACAGCGCGACCTGCTCCCCTTCAAGACCTCCATCCGCGCCGGCGCCCCGGCGATCATGATGAGTCATCTCGACGTGCAGGCCCTGGAGCCGGGGCTACCGGCGACGCTGGCTCCCCGGGTGTACGACTTCCTGCGCCAGGAGATGGGGTTCGAGGGCGTGGCCATCACCGACTCCCTGGGCATGGGGGCGGTGGCCGACCTCCCGCTGCCGGCGGTGCGCGCGGTTCAGGCGGGTGCGGACCTGTTGTTGATGCCGGCCGACACCGTGAACACGCACCGGACGGTGACTGCGGCGATCCGCTCCGGCGAGATCACGCCCGAGCGGATCCAGGAGGCGGCGGGTCGGGTGGTGGCGCTGCAGCTGTGGCAGCAGCGCATGTCACAGGAGCTGTCGGTGCCCGAGGACGCAGCCGAACGCGCAGAGGCGGCGGCCTCCGAGCTGGAGGCCGCCGCCTGGTAGCAGCGGGGAACCGGTTGCGGTCTGGAGCCGTGGGTCAGGCTGCGAGGTCGGGGTCGCCGAGGCGGCGCAGCTTCTGGAGCGCCTCGCGCTCGAGCTGACGCACCCGCTCGGCTGAGATCCCGTGCCGGGCACCGATGTCGGCCAGCTTGTGCTGGCGTCCGTCCACCAGGCCGTAGCGGGCCCGGACGATGTCCGCGGAGCGGTCGTCGAGCTGGGAGACCAAGCGGCCGAGCCGCTCGCGGGACTCCACGTCCAGGACGCTGAGGTCCGGGCTGGGAGACGTCTCCTGGGCCATCAGGTCGCCGAGGGAGGTGTCGCCGTCCTCGTCGATCGGCGTGTCCAGAGAGACGTGGTCACGGCCCCAGGCCATCAGGTCGAGCACGCGCTCCACGTCCAGTCCGAGCTCCTCGGCGATCTCGCTCGGGTCGGGGTCCCGGCCGAGCTGGCGCTCCAGCGTGCGGCGAGCGCTGCCGACCTGGTTGAGCTCCTCGACGACGTGCACCGGGAGCCGCACCACGCGCGCCTGCTGGGCGATGCCTCGGGTGATCGCCTGACGCACCCACCACGTGGCGTAGGTCGAGAACTTGTAGCCCTTGGTGTAGTCGAACTTCTCCACGGCGCGGATCAGGCCGGTGTTGCCCTCCTGGATCAGGTCGAGCATCGGCATCTGCGCCCGCCCGTACTTGCGGGCGATGGAGACCACCAGACGCAGGTTGGCGGTCACGAAGGTGTCGACCGCCTCGCGGCCCTGCTCGGCCAGCCACTCGAGCTCTTCCTGCGTCGCACGCATGGGGGCCCCACCCTTGCGGCGGCCCACCCGACCCTCGGCCAACAGGTGCTCGGCCATGAGACCGGCCTCGATGGTCTTGGAGAGCTCGACCTCGAGCGCGGCGTCCAGAAGGGGCGTGCGAGCGATCTCGTCGAGGTAGAGCCCGACGCTGTCGCGTCCCTCGATCTCACGGTTCACGCTGGTGCGGGTTGCGGTCCGGGTAGTCATCTCCACGCCCTCCTGCCTCGGTGACCTGGCCGGTCACATAAGCCTCAACGTCGTGCCGGGCGAGTAACATTCCCGGACGACGAGCGAGGCGCTTGTGTGTCTCTCTCACCTCCAATGACGCTCGGCAGGCTCCCAGAGTTGCCGGGACCGGCAACTCTCAGGGACTTCTCAGGGCCCTCTAGGCGTCGGTGAAGACACCCCGTTCATACCCGCAGACCGGCGCGACCATGCGCCTGGCCGGGGCTGCCCGATCAGCGGTCCGAACCGGTCTCCGCCAGCCCCATCCGGTCCAGGATCCAGGCCAGGGAGAACGCCCGGTCGTGCCAGGACTTGTAACGACCGGAGACGCCACCGTGGCCCGCCTCCATCTCGGTGCGGAGCAGGAAGTCGCGACGGCCCACCGCGGTGGTGCGGAGCCTGGCGATCCACTTGGCAGCCTCCACGTAGAGCACGCGGGTGTCGTTCAGGGACGTCTCGGCCAGGATCGGGGGATAGTCCTGCGCCGTGACGTTGTCGTAGGGGGAGTAGGAGGCGATCAGGTCGTAGGCCTGCGGGTCGTCCTCCGGGTTGCCCCACTCCTCGTACTCGGTCACCGTCAGCGGGAGGGTGGAGTCGAGCATGCTGGTCAGGGTGTCCACGAACGGGACGCTGGCCACCGCTCCGGCGAACAGCTCGGGGGCCTGGTTGAGCACCGCCCCGATCAGCAGGCCGCCGGCGCTCCCGCCCTCGGCCACCAGCGTCTCGGGGGTGGCGCGGCCCGTCTCCACCAGGTGCCGGGCACAGTCCACGAAGTCGTTGAAGGTGTTGGGCTTGTTGCCCAGCTTGCCCTCGTCGTACCAACGCCTGCCGACCTCGCCACCCCCGCGGACGTGGGCGATGGCGAACGCCGCCCCCCGGTCCAGCAGGGAGAGCCGGGCGATCGAGAAGTAGGGGTCGATCGAGGCCTCGTAGGCGCCGTACCCGTAGAGCAGCGTGGGAACCGGGCCGTCGTCCCACGCGCCCCGACGGGCCACCACCGAGATCGGCACCTGCTCGCCGTCCCGGGCGGTGGCCCAGATCCGGTGCTCCTCGTAGTCCTCGGGGTCGTACCCGCCCAGCACCGGGGCTCGGCGCAGCAGGGTGAGCTCGCGGGTGCGTACGTCGTAGTCGTAGACCGACGAGGGCACCGAGAGCGAGGTGTAGCCGAGCCGCACCAGGGGCTGGTCGAACGACGGGTTGGACCCTGCACCCACGGTGTAGACCTCGCGGTCGAACTCGACCAGGTAGTCCTCGCCGAGCCCGGCCTCGGTGAGCTCGATGATCCGCAGCTGGGTCAGCGCCTGGCTGCGCTGGTGGATCACCAGGTGGGTGGCGAAGGCGTCGACGTCCTCGAGGCGGACCGCGGGGTCGTGGCTGACGACGGGCTGCCAGTCGTCGGGGTCGGTCGGGACGACCGGGGCGAGCGCGAGCTCGAAGTCGGGCCCGGAGCCGTTGTGCAGCACCAGGAAGACGTCCCGGCCAGCCACCACGGCCGGCTCGAGGTTGTACTCCAGCCCCTCCCGGCGCGGGCAGAAGACCACGAACTCGCCGTCCGGCTGCGCGGTGTCCCGGAAGGACCACTCGGTGGTCGACTTGGAGCCGCTGACGATGAACAGGAAGCGGTCGTCGCGGCTGCGCCCCACGTTGACCCAGAATCGACCGTCCGGCTCGTGGTGCACGAGCTGGTCGGCCTCCTGGGCGGTGCCGAGCCGGTGACGCCACACCTTGTCGGGGCGCCAGGACTCGTCCACGGTGGTGTAGTAGAAGGAGCGTCCGTCGACGTCCCAGGTGACACCGCCGAGGACGCCGGTGACCACGTCGGGGAGCAGCTCGGTGGTGCCGAGGTCCTTGACGCGGACCGTGTACCTCTCGTCGCCGGCGGTGTCGGTGGCGTAGGCCAGCAGGGTGCCGTCCAGGGTGAGCGAGGAGCCCCCGAGGGAGAAGAACTCGTGACCCTCGGCGAGCTCGTTGAGGTCGAGGAGCACCTCCTCGCCCGGCAGTGCCGGCTGGTCGGGGGCAGCGTCGCCGTCCGGCCGGGGCGGGGTCCAGTCGGCCGCGTCAACCACCGGCACCCGGCAGCTCACGCCGTAGTCCTTGCCCTCGAAGGAGCGGGAGTAGAACCACCAGCCGCGGTTGCGGGTGGGCACGGAGAGGTCGGTCTCCTTGGTGCGTGCCTTGATCTCGGTGAAGATCTGCTCGCGCAGTCCCGCCAGGTGCGCCGTGCGCTCGGCCGTCCAGGCGTTCTCGGCCGCGAGGTGGTCCAGCACCTCGCGGGACTCCTTGTCCCGCAACCAGTCGTAGTCGTCGGTGCGGGTCCGACCATGGTGCTGCTGGGTGACGGGACGAGGTGCGGGGGACGGCGGCTGCATGCGCGAAGGGTACGTGGCCGGTGAGCGAGGCGGACTCCCGAGCGGGCGAGGCCCGGGCGACAATGGGCTCATGCACGTGGACCTGAACGCCGACCTCGGTGAGGAGGTCACCGACGACGTCGCGCTGCTCGGCCTGGTCACCAGCGCCAACGTCGCCTGCGGCTACCACGCCGGGAGTCCGGCCATCATGCGCGCAGTGTGCGCCGAGGCGGCACGCCGCGGCGTCTCGGTGGGCGCTCAGGTGTCCTACGCGGACCGGGAGAACTTCGGCCGGCTGCCCCGTGAGGTGGCCTTCGACCTGCTGGTCGAGCAGGTCGCCGACCAGGTGGGCCTGCTTGCCTCGATCGCGGAGTCCGCAGGGATCTTGGTGCGCTACGTGAAGCCGCACGGCGCCCTCTACCACCGGGTCTGCGAGGACGAGGAGCAGGCGGCGGCGGTGCTGGCGGGCTCCGGGGAGCTTCCGGTCCTGGGGTTTCCCGGCAGCGTGCTCCTCCGGGGCGCGGCGAGCGCCGGTCGTGGCACGCACCCCGAGGGGTTCCCGGACCGGGGCTACACCGACGCGGGTCGCCTGGTCCCCCGCGGGCAGCCCGGCGCGCACGTGGCCGGGGCGGAGCAGGTGTCGGCCAGGGCGGTCGCCCTGGCCCGGTCCGGCACGGTGAGCTCGTTGTGCCTGCACGGGGACAGCCCCGGCGCGGTGGCCCATGCCGCAGCGGTGCGCGCCGCCCTGGTCGGGGCCGGCTTCGAGCTGGTCCCGCTGTGACATCGGTCGGGGAGCACCCGGCCCCCGCCACCCGCCGTGTGGGCCCGCGGGCGCTGCTCGTGGAGGTGGCCGACCATCATGAGGCACGGGCGCTCGCGTCGTGGATCCGCACCCAGCTGGTCTCCCTCACCGACGTCGTACCCGCGGCCCGCACAGTGCTGCTGGACGGTCTGGACGATCCGGCGCGGGTCAGTCAGCTCGTCGGCGGGTGGCGGCCGGGGGCGGTGGAGCCTCCGCACGGACGATCGGTCCGGATCCCGGTCCGGTACGACGGCCCGGACCTGGCGGTCGTGGCGCGGAGCTGGGGCGTCACCGAGGACGAGGTGGTGCGTCGGCACACCGGCCTGGAGCTGGTCAGTGCCTTCGTCGGCTTCGCGCCCGGGTTCAGCTATCTCGGGGGGCTGCCGGAGGAGTGGTCTGTGCCGCGCCTGGAATCCCCGCGCTCCCGGGTCCCAGCAGGCGCCGTGGCGATCGCGGACCGCTGGTGCGCGGTCTACCCCGGCGAGTCACCAGGGGGCTGGCTCCTGCTCGGCCGCACCGACGTCACCGTGTGGGACCTGAGCCAGGCCGACGAGCCGTCACTGCTGCCTCCGGGCACCCGGGTCAGGTTCGTGGCGGCATGAGCCTGCTGGTCACCGATGCTGGACTCCTGACGACGGTGCAGGACCGGGGCCGGCCCGGCTGGGCCCATCTCGGGGTGCCTCGGGCCGGTGCGCTGGACGGCCCGGCCGCGGCGCTGGCCAACCGGCTGGTGGGCAACCCGGTGTCCGCGGCGCTGCTGGAGGCCACCCTGGGGGGCCTGAGGTTCCGGGCCGAGCGGGCCTGCCTCCTGGCGGTCACCGGTGCCGCGTGCCGCGTCGACGTGGGCGGCCGGCCGGCTCCCTGGGGGGCTGCGTTCTCGGTCCGGGCGGGCACGGAGGTCGCGCTCGGCCCCGCCTCAGACGGTGCGCGCTGCTACGTCGCGGTGCGGGGCGGGATCGCCGTGCCGCCGGTCCTGGGCTCCAGGTCCACCGACACGTTGTCGTGGGTGGGGCCACCCGTGGTCACCGAGGGCACCAGGCTGCCCCTGGGTGCCGCCTCGGGCGACGGACCGGCAGACGTGGTGATGACCGCGGCGCCGCACCGGCGCCGCGAGCTCCTGCTGCACCTGGGTCCCCGGGCCGACTGGGTCGCGGATCCCGGCAGCCTCGACGGTGCGACCTACCGGGTGGGCACGGACTCGGACCGGGTGGGGCTGAGGCTGGACGGACCCGTCGTACGCCGCGCCCGGTCCGGGGAGCTGATGAGTGAGGGGATCGTGCTGGGTGCGGTGCAGCTGCCTCCCTCGGGCCTGCCGCTCGTCTTCCTGCACGACCACCCCACGACTGGTGGATATCCGGTGATCGCGGTGGTGGACGAGGCCGACCTCCCCGTGTGCGCCCAGGCCAGGCCGGGGGAGGAGCTGGTGCTACGCCTGCGGTGAGGTCGGCACCCACGGGGAGAGCGCGGCGTCGTCGATCGCGAAGGACCGCACCGGGCCGGGCGCCGTCTCGGCGGTCTCGAACCGCACGGTCACCACGCCCCGACCCGAGCCCCAGACCCACCCGCGTCCGTGCACGGCGTGGACGACGTCCATCCCCGGGCTCCAGCTCCTGCTCACCGGCGCCGGGGCCTGGGCCGGGTCGGGGAGCGCCGGGACGTCCTCGAGCGCGGTCTCCCCGAACAGGTCGTCCTGGATCCAGTCCGCGAGGCCCGAGACCCCGACCCCGAGCAGCCGGACGCCGCCGGAGGTGTCGAGCTCGACGAGCAGGCCTCTTGCCACGCGGGCGATGACGGCCGCGGCGTCGGTGGGGGCGCTCAGCGTGCTGGAGCGGCTGAGCGTGGTGAAGTCGTGCAGCCGGACCTTGATCGTGACCGTGCGACCGGAGTGTCCCTGCTTGCGCAGCCTGTCCGCCACCGAGGTGGCGTGCCGGGTGAGCAGCGCCTCCATGAGCCTGCGGTCGGTGAGGTCCGTGTCGTAGGTGTCCTCGACGCTGACGGACTTGGCCTCACGCTCGGGCACCACCGCGCGGTCGTCCTGGGCCCGGGCCAGCTGGTACAGGCCGTGGCCCTGGGCCTTTCCGAGCAGGCGCACGGCCTCGTCCTCGGAGATCGACTCGAGGTCGGCGACCGTGGTGATGCCCGCACGACGCAGGCGCTCGGTGGTGGCCGGGCCGACCCCGGGGATCACCGAGACGTGCATGGGACGCAGCAGCTCGCGCTCGGTGCCCGGCGGCACCACCGTGAGTCCGTCGGGCTTCTCCAGCTCGCTGGCCACCTTGGCGATGAACTTCGAGGAGCCCACCCCCACCGAGGCGGTCAGTCCGCCGGTCCGGTCGTGGACCCCGGTGCGCAGGTGCTCGGCCACCGTCGCGACGGTGACCACGTCGAGCGAGGGCAGCCCGGCGGCGGCGAGGTCGACGAAGGCCTCGTCCAGGGAGAGTGGCTCGACCAGCGGAGAGACCTCCTGGAGGAGTCCCATGACGATCCGGCTGGCCTCGCGGTAGGCGTGGAAGCGCCCCGAGAGGAAGGCGGCGTGCGGACAGCGAGCCCTCGCCTCCCGGGTGGACATGGCTGATCGGACCCCGTACCGGCGAGCCTCGTACGACGCCGTGGCCACCACACCGCGGCCCCCGGTGCCCCCGACGATCACCGGCTTGCCGCGCAGCGACGGCTTGTCACGCTGCTCGACCGAGGCGAAGAAGGCGTCCAGGTCCAGGTGCAGGACCGAGGCGGTGGTGCGCATCAGGCGCACGTCGCACGTCGGCCGGTCATGGAGCCATTGTGGACGTCCCAGCGACGCTCAGCCGCACCGCCCGGGCCGCGGCGCGCCCACAGCCGGCGCCGTCAGCGCGTTTCTCCACAGGCGCCTGCAGCCAGCAGGCGGCATGGCCCGGCCGCGCCGCAGTCTGGGACGCATGACAGACCAACGCCACCTCGCCGTCCGTTCCCCTGAGGACCTGCTCGCCTGCGTCCCCCTCCTGCTGGGCTTCCTGCCCGCGGAGTCGGTGGTGATGCTCGGGCTGCCTCCCGACCCGGCGTTCCACGCCCGTGTCGACATCGCGCCGGCTCCGGAGCTCCCACGGATGTGCCAGGCGCTGGTGGCTCCCGCGCTCAAGCATCGGCTCGGCCGCGTGGTGCTCTGCGTGTTCACCGATCTGGACGCGGCGGGGGTCGTGGTCCAGGAGCTGCTCGCCGCCTTCCGCGTCGCCGGCATCGAGGTCCGAGAGGTGATCACGGCAGACGGGCGCAACTGGCGAACCATGCTCACCGCCGAGGAGCTCGGTGAGCACCAGACGTACGGCAGCTACGACGCGCTCAGCCATCGGTTCGTGGCGGAGGCCGTCGTCGCCGGTCAGGTGGTCCTCGCCTCGCGCGAGCGGCTGGCACTCAGCCTGGCACCGGACCCGGCGGCCGCCGCGAAGGTGGCCTCCGCCCTGGCCGTCCAGGCCGTGCCGGATCCGTCGTGGGTGGTGCGCACGACGGCCGCCCACGCCGCCGCAGGGACCTGCCCGACGCCGCGGGAGACGGCGCGCCTGGTGGTGGCGCTGGTCGACCTGGACTGCCGAGACGTCGCCTGGGGCACGGTCCGGCGGGCCGAGGCTCGTGCCCATCTCGACGTCTGGCTGGGGGTCTGCCGTGCCACTCCGACGCCGTTGGTGGCAGCTCCTGCGGCGGTGGCGGCCTTCCTCGCCTGGTTGGCCGGCGACGGCGCGCTGTCCTGGTGCGCCCTGGACCGGTCTCGGGAGGCGGGGGTGCCGTGCAGTCTCGCCGGACTGGTCGAGGACCTGCTCCAGCAGGCGGTCTCACCGCTGGACTGGCGCCCGGTGCTGCCCGAGCCCCGATCGGCCGACCCGTGGACCGGTGGCGCTGCCTGAGGTGCGGTGGCTGCGGAGATGGTTATCGTTCCCCCATGGGTCAAGAGGTCGAGGCACAGGAGTTCTCCCGGGCGGACCGGACGAGGCACCGTGAGAAGGTGCGGCGCGGCCTCGACGTGTTCGCCCGCATGCTGCGCGAGGCGCGGTTCGACACCGACGACCCGATGACCGGCCTGGAGGTCGAGTTCAACCTCATCGACGAAGCCGGCGACCCAGCGCTGAAGAACGCCGAGGCGCTCGAGGCGATCGCCAACCCTGCGTTCCAGACCGAGCTCGGGCAGTTCAACATCGAGATCAACTGCGAGCCGGCACGCCTGCGGGAGCGGGGACTGACCCAGTTCGAGCAGGGCCTGCGGATCAGCCTCAACGCGGCCGAGGAGCGCTCCGCCAAGGTGGGAGCGCACCTGGTGATGATCGGGATCCTGCCCACCCTGGCCGAGGGGCACATGAGCCTGGGCGCGATCAGCACCAACCCCCGCTACCGGCTGCTCAGCGAGCAGATCCTGAACGCCCGCGGCGAGGACATCTCGATCTCGATCTCCGGCACCGAGCGTCTGCAGACGACCGCGGACTCGATCGTGCCCGAGGCGGCCTGCACGAGCACCCAGTTCCACATCCAGACCTCGCCCGACGAGTTCGCCGCGTACTGGAACGCCAGCCAGGTCATCGCCGGGGTGCAGCTGGCCGTGGGCGCCAACTCGCCGTACCTGTTGGGCAAGCAACTGTGGCACGAGACCAGGATCCCGTTGTTCGAGCAGGCCACGGACACCCGCAGCGAGGAGCTCAAGGCCCAGGGCGTGCGGCCACGGGTGTGGTTCGGGGAGCGGTGGATCACCTCCGTCTTCGACCTCTTCGAGGAGAACGTGCGCTACTTCCCCGCGCTGCTGCCGATCAGCGACGACGAGGACCCGCTGGCCGTGCTGGAGGAGGGGGGCACTCCAGGCCTGCACGAGCTGCGGCTGCACAACGGCACGATCTACCGCTGGAACCGCCCCGTCTACGACGTCGCCGCCGGGGTTCCGCACCTCCGCGTGGAGAACCGGATCCTCGCGGCCGGCCCGACCGTGGCCGACACCATCGCCAACGCCGCCTTCTACTTCGGGCTCGTTCGCGCCCTCGCCACCGGCGAGCGTCCGCTGTGGTCCCAGATGTCGTTCAGCGCGGCCGAGGAGAACTTCCACGTCGCCGCGGAGCACGGCATCGACGCCGAGGTCTACTGGCCGGGCCTGGGGCAGGTCAGCGCCTCCGAGCTCGTGCTGCGCCGGCTGCTGCCCCTGGCCCACGAGGGACTGGCGTCCTGGGGTGTGGAGACGGATGAAAGGGAGCGGCTGCTCGGGATCATCGAGCAGCGCTGCCTGCTGCGGACCAACGGCGCCCAGTGGTTCGTGGCGCGCATGGCCGAGCGTGCCGAGGACGACCGCGAGGCATCGCTGCGCGCGACCCTGCTGGAGTACGCCGAGCGGATGCACAGCAACGATCCCGTGCACACCTGGAGCTGAGGCAGCCTCGTTCACCGCCGCAGTCGGCGCCAGGTGCGCGAGCGGGCAGTGGGGTGATGGACCCACCCGTGCCGCGTCACCAGGGCGAAGCTGGGGGTGAGTCCCAGCTCGCGCCAGGCCGCGTCGCCGGCCGACAGCCAGTCGAGGTCGGCAGGGCACAGCTCGGTGTCGCCGGACCTGGTCAGCCACAGCACCGGGGCGGGGTGGGCCTCCAAAGCCCGGTTGCCCAGGGCGACCGCGACCTCGACCCTGGTGTGCCTGTCGAGCATCTCGTCCCTGGCGGGGTCGAAGTGCACCGAGTCGGCGCCGGAGTCCGAGACCTGCCCCGGCAGCCCGGCCCACAGCCGCGGCTCGAGGTGGCCGCGGGGAGAGTGGGCCTTCAGCGCCAGGACGCTGCCGCGCAGGCCCCGCTCCACGGCTCGGGGGAGGGAACTGGGCTCGGACGACACCCTGCCACCCTGCCGCACCCGGCCCCCGTGGGGTGATCAGTTCTCCACAAGGTCCCCAATCGCGCGGCGATTGGGTAGCGTGCGCGTCGGGGCCGCACCAGCGGCACACGAATGGCCCGGCGCGAGCCCGGGCAGAGGGAGCCAGCCTGATGGGTACCGTGGTTGTGGGATACGTGGCCAAGCCTGAGGGTGAGGCCGCTCTGTCGAAGGCCATCGAGGAGGCCAAGCTGCGGGGGGCCAAGCTGGTGGTGGTCAACTCCCACCGCGGCGGCGCCGAGTACGACGGCGACACGGCACGGCGCGCCTCCGACGAGATCGAGTCGGTGCAGCAGCGGCTCGCCGAGTCCGGTCTGGAGTACGACGTGCGCCAGATGGTGCGCGGCTTCGAGCCCGCCGAGGACCTGATCAGCCTGGCCGACGCCAACTCGGCCGAGCTCATCGTCATCGGCCTGCGCAAGCGGACCCCCGTCGGCAAGCTCATCCTCGGCAGCAACGCCCAGCGCATCCTGCTGGACGCCACGTGCCCGGTGCTGGCGGTCAAGGCCTGAGCGCACCGCGGGTGCAAGGCGTTGCCGCGGCGCGGCATGATGGCGCCATGGGCCTACACATCACCGGCGACGCCGACGCGGACGCCGTGCTCGACGACCACCCGTTCGCGCTGCTCGCCGGCAAGATGCTCGATCAGCAGTACCCGATGGAGCATGCGTTCCGCGGTCCGGCGAAGGTCCTGGAGCGCTTCGGCAGCCTGGAGCCGGGCGACCTCGCGGCAGCCGATCCCGAGGAGTTCGCCGCCCTGGCCGCGACCACCCCGGCGATCCACCGGTTCCCCGGCTCGATGGCAGCACGCCTGCAGGAGCTCGGCCGGATCGTCGCCGAGACCTACGGCGGCGATGCGGCCCGCATCTGGACCGAGGCCGCCGACGGTCGGGACCTGCTCCGGCGCGTCATGGCGCTGCCCGGCTTCGGCAAGCAGAAGGCGCAGATCTTCGTGGCGCTCCTGGCCAAGCAGCTCCAGGTCCGTCCCGACGGGTGGGAGGCCGTGGTGGGGGACTACGCGCTGGAGGGCTACCGCTCCGTGGCGGACGTCGTCGACGAGGAGTCACTGCAGCGCGTGCGCGAGTTCAAGAAGCAGAAGAAGGCCGCAGCCAAGGCGGGATGAGCCCGCCGCTGCGCCTGTCGAGCGGGGGCGGTGGGAGACCTCACCGCCCCCGTGGCAGAATGATCAATGCGGCTCTTGACTTTACCGGGCCTTGCCGCGCCCCTTTTCGTTCCCGAGAGGTGTTCGTGTCGTCGCACCCAAGCAAGTCGCTCCCCCCGAGGTGCTGTCCCACCCGGCAGTGCTGACCCTCGTCGAGCTCGCCTCCAAGGACGGGACCGTCACTCCCGACCAGGTGCGACAGGCCAGTGATGGCGCACAGGTCGAGCCACGACACCTCAAGGCCCTCCTGACGCATCTCAGCGGACTGGGCATCACCGTCGACGTGAGCGCCGGCGTCTCGCGGGTGGCTGCGGCGGGTGCTCCTCGCAAGACGACCACCGCGAAGACCGCCCAGGCGGCCAAGACGGCGGCCCCGGCCAAGAAGACCGCGGCGAAGAAGGCCACGGCCAAGAAGACCGTCGCGAGCGTCGACGACGTCGCGAGCCTGGTGGTGCCCGCGCTGGGCCCGGACGGCAAGAAGCTCCTGCCGGACATCCCCGACGAGCAGTTCGAGAAGGACGTCGTCGCGGACCCGACGATCAAGGAGGACGAGAAGAAGGCCTCCTTCGTCGTCTCGGCCGCCGACGACACCGACGAGCCCGAGCAGCAGGTCATGGTGGCCGGCGCCACCGCCGACCCGGTCAAGGACTACCTCAAGCAGATCGGCAAGGTGCCCCTCCTCAACGCCGAGATGGAGGTCGAGCTCGCGAAGCGGATCGAGGCCGGCCTGTTCTCCGAGGAGAAGCTCGCCAAGGGGGGGAAGATCAGCCCCAAGCTGCTCGAGGAGCTCGAGTGGATCTCCGAGGACGGCCGACGCGCCAAGAACCACCTCCTGGAGGCCAACCTGCGACTGGTCGTCTCCCTGGCCAAGCGCTACACCGGCCGCGGCATGCTCTTCCTCGACCTGATCCAGGAGGGCAACCTGGGTCTGATCCGCGCGGTCGAGAAGTTCGACTACACCAAGGGCTACAAGTTCTCCACCTACGCGACGTGGTGGATCCGCCAGGCGATCACCCGCGCGATGGCCGACCAGGCCCGGACGATCCGGATCCCGGTTCACATGGTCGAGGTCATCAACAAGCTGGCCCGCGTTCAGCGGCAGATGCTCCAGGACCTGGGCCGCGAGCCCACGCCCGAGGAGCTCGCCAAGGAGCTCGACATGACCCCCGAGAAGGTCATCGAGGTCCAGAAGTACGGGCGCGAGCCGATCTCGCTGCACACCCCGCTCGGCGAGGACGGCGACTCGGAGTTCGGAGACCTCATCGAGGACTCAGAGGCCATCGTGCCGGCTGACGCGGTCTCGTTCACCCTGCTGCAGGAGCAGCTCCATGCGGTGCTCGACACCCTGTCGGAGCGCGAGGCCGGCGTGGTCAGCATGCGCTTCGGCCTCACCGACGGTCAGCCCAAGACCCTGGACGAGATCGGCAAGGTCTACGGGGTCACGCGCGAGCGGATCCGGCAGATCGAGTCCAAGACCATGTCCAAGCTCCGCCACCCGAGCCGCTCGCAGGTGCTTCGCGACTACCTCGACTGAGGGTGTCGTGTCCGCCGGTCGCGTGATGCGCTCCCGGCGGACTCGGCTCGCGCTAGGTTTGGCGACCATGTCACGACGGTCCCTACTCATGGTGGCGCTGGTCGGGTGCCTGGCGGTCGGGGTCGCTGCGTGGGGCCTGGTCCTCTCCGACGGCGAGGGCTCGGCGGCCGAGGTGGCCGACAGCGATGAGGACGTCCGGGAGTTCCTTCGCCCCTGGTACGAGGCCCTGGCGGACCAGGAGCGCTCGCCCGCGAAGGTCGTGGTCGTGGGCGACTCCATCTCCGAGGGAGCGATGCTCCCGACGCCGATCCACCAGACGAGGTTCGTCCGTCGCCTCCAGGACATGCTCCGGGCCCAGCAGGACGTGGGCGGCGGCAGCGGCTACTTCCCCGCCTTCTACGGCGACATCTTCTCCGCCGACGACAACGTCCGCACCGGTACGCCGCCCCAGGAGCACTCCTACGACCGGTGGGGGCTCGGCGGTCGCGCCCTGTTCCTGCCGCAGGGCTCCACCGTGACCTACCCGCCGCAGCGGGCGACCAGCATCCGGGTGTGGTTCGGCCGCATTGACGTGCTCGCCGGAGCCGGCAAGGTGGTCATCGACGGCGTCGACGTCACGGCCCAGGGCGTCCTGTCGACAGGCGAGGCGCCGGGCGGGGCGATCGACTCCGCTGGGGCGGCCCAGTCGGGCTTGTGGTGGGAGTCTGCTCCGATGCCCTCCGCCGAGCACACCGTGGCGGTCAGCGGCGCCTCTGACGCGGGCGTCTTCGTGCACACCGGAGTCGAGTTCCTCGACGGCGACGAGGACTCCGGGATCCACGTCTACGACGCCTCGCACTCGGGAGCGACCGCGCAGGACTTCGACTCCGAGGGGATGGCGGCCGGCCACTGGGCCGACGTCCGGGCCATCGATCCCCAGCTCGTGCTCATCAACGTGGGGACCAACGTGGATCCCGACTACGCGGCCAGTCTCGAGCGGTTGGTGGAGCTCGCGCTGGAGTCGGCGCCTCATGCCCAGGTGGTGCTGGTGCACGGCTACGAGCCTGGCCACTGGAGCAGCCGGGACTGGGATGAGGTGAGGGAGGTCAGGGAGTCTGTGGCCGCCCAGCACCCCGACCGGGTCGGGTTCTTCGACCTCGCCGCCCACTGGCCGGCTCTGGCCAAGGACGGGTCGACCAGCGAGGGGCTGATGCTCGAGGAGGCTCAACCGGTCCACCCGAACGTGGCAGGCAACGAGCGCATGGCGGAGATCTTCGCCGAGCTGCTGGAGCTCCCGTGATGGGGCCGGGGCGGAACCGCGGGGGACCGCGACGCGTCCCAGTCACATGAACTGCCGACGCCGACGGGTCACCACCTCAGCACACGTGATGCTCCTGGTGGCGCTGCTGCTCCTCGGCACCGCCTGTGGGACCGACCGCCCCCCGGGTGGGGGCGCGGATGGAGCTCCGGACGCGACCGGAGACACCACGACGCCGGAGCCCACGACCCCGGGTCCCGCGACTGGTCCCGAGACTGGTCCCGGGACGCTCTCAGGGCGCCCCACCGGGAGGTCGACGCCGCCGAGCGAGGCGCTGCAGAAGATCCGGGTGGTCGGGAGGCTGGTCAGTGTCGGCGCGTGCGTGGCGATCCGCGACGCCAACGCGATCAGCTGGACGCTGCGTGGCGCCAGGACCGAGGGGCTGGCCGTGGGCGACCGGGTGCAGGTCACCGGCGCGCCGGACCTGCGGGGTGAGGGCTGCGGCGGGCCGGTCGTGGTGGTGGACGCGCTGGAGGTCCTGGACCGCGAATGAGACCCGCCCCCTGACCGTGGCGGTCAGGGGGCGGGTCGTTGGTCAGTCATGCCCGGCTCGGCGCCGAGCGTGAGCGGGTCGGGGTCAGTTGACCCTGATCCGCATGGAGGTGCCGTTCTGCGACAGGACCCTGATCTTGACGCCCGCACCGGCCACCTTCACCCCGACACGGGGGAGACCCGCGTCCGCCTGCGGCTGGAAGTAGCGGTTGGGGTCGCTGTCGTCGAACAGCGGCTTGGCGCTGGCGCCGCGGATGTAGCTCTTGCGGCCCCCGGCGGTGAGGTAGAACGAGTCGGACTTCTCCAGGCTGAACGGTGCGTCGTAGGTCTGGATCCGTCCCCGCCAGGGCTGGCCCTGCAGGTTGTAGAGCACCTGCGGGTTGGCATCCACCGGCAGCACCAGGCCGGCACCGGGGTGCTGGCTGGTGTTGTTGTCGGTGTAGGAGGCGTCCCAGTAGTTCACCAGGAGCCCGTCCTGATAGGGGAACTTCTCGGCGAAGTCGGGCCGGTCGGCGAAGCTGAAGTTGTACGGACCGGTCTGGAGGTACTTGTCGTAGGACACGTACTGGCGGTTGCTGGCCAGGTAGAACTGGTCGGTCAGCGTGGTGATGCTGGCGCCCACCGAGGTGAATCCGTCCAGGGTCCAGCCGTTGGGCGGGTTCTCGGCACCGTCTGCGAGCAGCACCGTCCCCGAGGCGTCGGTGACCTCGATGTCATCGACGAACAGTCCGGCCCAACCGAGGTCGGGGTCCTGACCCTGCACGCCGCCGTCGGTGACGTAGCGGGCCCGGAAGCCGATGGTCTCACCGGCGTACGCCGACAGGTCGTAGCTCACCGGGACGTACCCGTCGCTGACCCCGTCGATGCCGATCTCGGCGGCGTCAGGGGCGGTGTCCGGGTCGAACGGCGTGGCCAGCTTGGTCCAGCTGCCGCTGCCGGCGGGCACCTCGGCCTCGAAGAAGGCGTAGTCGTAGTCTTCCTCGATGTTGTACTGCGCCGAGAGCGTCAGGGTCGCGCCACCGGCCGGGACCGCGATGTCCGTGCGGGACATCGAGGCCTCGTAGTCGTCGCCCTGGCCGGACCACCACTGCTTGGCTCCCTGCGCGGGGGCGGGAAGAGCAGTGACGTTCTCCTTGTCCGGGAGGACCACTGCCACGCCCTGCGGCTTCTCGGAGTTGTACTCGTGCGGGCCGAGGTCGATGGTGCGGTTCTGCCCGGCGACCACGGTCTCGTAGTCCAGCCAGCCCAGCTGCAGCTTGTCCCAGACGCCGAGGTCGGCGGCCCGGGTGCCCAGACCCTGGTCCCCGGGAGCCGAGACACGGCTCTGCGCCATCAGGGTCCACCAGCTGACCGGGTTGTCACCGGACGCGGCCGTGTCGTAGTGGTCGGGCAGGCCCAGGTCGTGGCCGTACTCGTGGGCGACGGTGGAGAGTCCACCGTTCTCGGACTGGATGGTGTAGTCGGCCACCCAGATGCCGCTGCTGCCGATCTGGGCGCCGCCGTCCAGGTTGCCGGCCGGTCCGGCGGTCCCGTCGAGGTTCTGGAAGGCCTTCCAGCGGTGGCTCCAGATGGCGTCCTCCCCGTAGATCGGGTCACCGTCGGACTGGTCGCCGCCGGCGTGGATGATCTGGAAACGGTCGATGTAGCCGTCGGGCTCGTCGAAGTTGCCGTCACCGTCGAAGTCGTAGCGGTCACGGATGTCGTACTGGGCCACCAGGGAGGCGATCTGTGCGTCGCTCCGCCCGGCCGCCTTCTGGTCGGCGACCCACTGGGTCATCGCGTCGGAGATGAGGGGCCAGGTGTTGTTGCAGACCTGGCTGCCGCAGGGGTAGCCGTTGCTGCGGCCGTAGCGGGCCTGGTTGTAGGGCACCGTGGTGATGTCGGTGACCATGCCCTCGACGCTGTAGCGACCCGAGGACTGACGCTCGTAGTAGGTCTTGAGCGACTCCACGCCCTTGCCCTCGCCGAAGTACAGCTTCTGGTAGTAGGCCTTGTCGTACTTGGCCTGCCACTGCGTGGAGTTGTCGTTGCGCCCGGGCTTGGGGATCTCGTTGAAGGAGGGACCGTCGAACGACGCCGGCCCCTGGGTCTGCGGGTCGACGTCCACGTCGGGGAAGTCCGGGTGCCGCTGGTCGCCGAACTGCACCAGGAGCACGAACACCTTGTCGGTGCGCTCGTTCTCGAGCTCGACGTACTGATCGGCCGCGCTCTTCTTGGCGCTGGCCCGGGGCGACTTCGTCCCGGCGGGCTTGCGGCCGACCTTGAGCACCGAGGTGCCGTTGATCTTCTTGGGGGAGGCTTCGCCGCTGAGCACGTCGGCCCACGCCTCCTGGCGCAGGACGGCCTGCTTCTCGGCCTGAGGGTTCGGCATGACGTGCTCGGGATTCGCGCTGCGGGGTTCTCCCTGGCGCTGGTGCGAGGCCGCTGGTGCGGCAGTAGCCGAAGGCAGGGCGGCCAGCCCCAGTCCGGCGAGCAGGGCCACGCTCAGCGCGGCGTTCGTGGTTCTCACGTGATCGTTCCTTCCGAGATCAGAGCAGCCGGTCCTGGTAGACCCGCAAAACCTCCCTGTCGCCTTGGACACTAAATGGACTCCTTACCGCTGAACAGAGGGAGACCAGGATGAATCGCAAGAAACATGCGCGGTGCGGGCAACCTCGTCCGGCCCGGATGCGTCCTGAGGTGACAGGAGCCCCGAGGGGCACACGAGTACGAAGGGGACCCGATGAGCCTGCACTCCACCGTCCTGCTCACCGCGCCGAGCGCCGCCGCCCTGCTCGCGGTCGGGACGCTCACACCGGCGCACGCCGCCACTGCCAGCTTCCTGGACGGGGACGACCGTCCGATGAAGGCCGACATCCTCGAGGTCAGGGTGGCGCACGACGCCGATCGGATCCGGGTGCGGATCAGCTTCGACGACCTGGTCCGGTCGGGGCTGGAGCGGTCTCAGGGCGTCTCGATCTTCTTCGACACCGACGAGGGTGACGCGGGTCCCGAGTACCGCCTCGGCGGCGGTCTCAACAGCGGCACCGACTACCTGCTGGCCGCCGTGGAGGGGTGGAACGACGACGGCTCGCCCCTGGAGAGCTGCGACTACCTCGGACGCATCAACTGGCGCCGGGACACCGTGACCTACCTGGTCGACCCGCCGTGCTTCGGCGACGTCCCCGCGGTGCGGGTCGCGGTGAAGGCGGGGGAGTCGAGGCGTCAGGGCGTCGAGCGCAACGACTGGCTGCTGGGTCGCAGGGTGCTCACCGACCCCGTGGCGCGGGGCTGAGTCGCCTCAGGTGATGACGACGCCGACCACCCAGGTGGCGGCGGCCAGCGCTGCCGCCAGGAGCTCGATGACCATGCTCAGGCCCACTGCCTTGAGCGCGTGCACGGTCGAGGCCCAGGCGCCGGACCCGAGGCGTCGGTGCTCGGCCAGGAACACTCCCAGCACGAACCCGAGGAAGAGCCCCACCACCGGCACCACGAAGAAGCCAGCGGCCCCGAGCGCCGCCCCGAGCCACAGTGAGCTGTTGGGGACCCCGGCGACCTTCAGACGCCTGCCGGGCACGGTGAACTTGACCACCGCGCCGACGACCAGGAACGCCAGCGCGACGCCAGCCACCAGCCAGGCCGGCGTGGTGCCGACCGCGACGCCCCACGTCACGATCGCGGCCAGCATGAGCGCGGTGCCGGGCAGCACGGGCACGATGATGCCCACCATGCCGACCGCCAGCGCCAGGCCGACGAGGAGATCGAGAGTGGTCACTGCGTCACCCTAGTGGCCGGACACATGAAGACGGCCCCGGACGATGTCCGGGGCCGTCGATCACGTCTAGATGCCGGTCAGTGCTGCGGCTCCGGGTTGGAACCGGGCGTGTTCACGAGCTTGTGGGTCTCGTCGACCACGGTCGCGGCGACCTCGCGGAGCTTGTCGCCGTGCTCGCGGGCGTGGTGGGCGCAGAAGAGCAGCTCGCCGCCGCTCTGGAGCTCGACACGCAGGTAGGCCTGGGCACCGCAGCGGTCGCATCGATCGGCCGCCGTGAGGGCGGCTTTGGGGCAAGTGCAGTAGTCACTTCGGCCTCGTTTCTCTCCATCGGTGTCTGGCCTAACGTACCTGTCGGGGAAAAGATTCCCCCGCTGCTGGTGACGTCCTATCCAACCACGGACCTCATTACCCCACTCTCCGATTCCTCAACCCTCGAGAACTCGGTGGCGGAGACCGTGGCGTCGTGGCTCACGCTAGAGCAGGGATCGCTCGAGCGCTTGCAGGCGTGCCTTGTCAGGTCCACGGTGTGTCGCGGGTAGATTCGGGTCTTGTGGCAGCCCCGACCGACACCTCCTACAACGCAGCTCACCTCCTGGTCCTCGAAGGCCTCGAGGCGGTGCGCAAGCGGCCCGGCATGTACATCGGGTCCACCGACACCCGCGGCCTGATGCACTGCCTGTGGGAGCTCATCGACAACGGGGTGGACGAGGCGCTCGCCGGCGCCGCGCACCGCGTCGAGGTGACGCTGCACGCCGACGACTCGGTGGAGGTCATCGACGACGGCCGCGGCATCCCCACCGACAAGGAGCCCAAGACCGGGCTCCCGGGCGTCGAGGTGGTCGCCACCAAGCTGCACGCCGGAGGGAAGTTCGGCGGGGGGTCCTACGTCGCCACCGGTGGGCTGCACGGGGTGGGCCTCTCGGTGGTCAACGCGCTCTCCTCGCGGATGGACATCGATGTCGACCGGAGCCCTGCCCAGCAGGGACTGAGCTTCCAGCGCGGGGTTCCGGGAGTCTTCGAGGGTGAGGGGCCGCAGGCCGGGTTCACCGCCAGGTCGGGCCTGACCCGCAAGGGCCGACGGGTGGCGAAGGGCCGCACCGGCACCACCGTGCGCTTCTGGCCGGACCGACAGATCTTCACCCGCGACGCCACCTTCGTGTTCGAGGACCTGGTGACCAGGGCCCGCCAGACCTCCTACATCGTGCCGGGGCTGGAGCTGGTGATCCGCGACATGCGCGGCGACCAGCCCGTGGAGGAGAAGTTCCGCCACGACGGGGGCATCTCGGAGTTCGCGGAGTTCCTGTCGGTGGGGGAGCCCGTCACCGACGTGCTGCGGCTCCAGGGGTCCGAGACCTTCAAGGAGACCGTGCCCCTGCTCGACGACAAGGGGCACATGACCCCGCAGGAGGTGACGCGCGAGCTCGGCGTGGACGTCGCCCTCCGCTGGACGATGGGCTACGACACCGAGGTCCGGTCCTACGTGAACGTGATCGCCACGCCCAAGGGCGGGACGCACGTGAGCGGGTTCGAGCAGGCGGTCACCAAGACGTTCAACGACGTGATGCGGGCGACCAAGGCGCTCAAGGTCGGCGACCAGGACGTCATCAAGGACGACGTGCTCGAGGGGCTCACCGCGGTGGTCACCGTGCGTCTGGCCGAGCCGCAGTTCGAGGGCCAGACCAAGGAGATCCTCGGGACCCCGGCCGCCCGCGCGATCGTGCGCAAGGTCGTCTCCTCCGAGCTCAAGGCGTTCCTCACCTCCACCAAGCGTGGCGAGAAGTCCCAGGCCAAGCTGGTCATGGACAAGGTGGTGGGCGCTTCCAAGACGCGCATCGCGGCACGGCAGCACAAGGAGACCCAGCGCCGCAAGAACGCCCTGGAGTCCTCCGCCCTGCCTGCGAAGCTGGCAGACTGCCGTTCTGGCGACAACGAGCGCACGGAGCTCTTCATCGTCGAGGGGGACTCCGCGCTGGGCACCGCCAAGATGGCGCGCGACTCCGAGTACCAGGCCCTGCTGCCCATCCGCGGCAAGATCCTCAACGTCCAGAAGGCCTCGGTCACCGACATGCTCAAGAACACCGAGTGCGCGGCGATCATCCAGGTCGTCGGCGCCGGGTCGGGCCGGAGCTTCGACCTGGAGGCGCGGCGCTACGGTCGCATCATCTTCATGGCGGACGCCGACTCCGACGGCGCGCACATCCGCTGCCTGCTGGCCACCCTGTTCTTCAAGTACATGCCCGATCTGCTGACCGCGGGCCGGGTCTACACCGCGGTCCCGCCCCTGCACCGGATCGAGCTCACCAACCCGCGCAAGAGCATGGACAAGTACGTCTACACCTACTCAGACGACGAGCTGCACCGTCGCCTGGCCGAGCTGAAGAAGAAGAACCTCGGCTACAAGGACCCGCCGCAGCGCTACAAGGGTCTCGGCGAGATGGACGCCGACCAGCTGCAGGAGACGACGATGGACCCCCGCCACCGCACCCTGCGGCGGCTGACGGTCGACGACGCCGCGATCGCCGCGGACGTCTTCGAGCTGCTGATGGGCTCCGACGTCGCCCCGCGCAAGGAGTTCATCGTGCAGGGCGCCTACGAGGTCGACATGGAGACCCTGGACGCCTGAGCCGTGCCCGGCCGCCTCACGGCACGGGCGTCATGAGCCCCGAGTCGACGTCGTACACGAAGCCGCCCACCTTGATGGAGGCGGGGATGAGCGGGTGGGACCGCACCTTCTGCACGTCCTCGCGCAGTCGGGTCACCTGGTCGTCGATGACGCCGAAGGTCTGCCACGAGGCGTCGACGCCGGCGGACTCGCCGATCTTCTCGCGCAGCTCCGCCTCGGAGTGCTGCGTCATCGCACACCTGGTGTGCGGGACGATCAGCACGCGCTCGACGCCGAGCAGGTGGGCCCCCAGCACCAGGGCCTCCAGGGCCTGCGGGGTGACCCGGCCCCCGGGGTTTCGGAAGATCTTGGCGTCGCCGTGGTGCAGGCCCAGCATCGCCAACGGGTCGATCCGGGAGTCCATGCACGTCACGATGGCGACGCCAGCATGAGCCTTGCCGTCGAAGCCGCCCAGGTCGAAGTTCGCTGCGAACGCGCGGTTCGCCTCCATCAGGTCGTCGAAGTCAGCCACGGGAAGAACCTAACCCAGTGCTCTGGGCCACAGGCGCCGAGGTCGCACTCCGGAACAGGACCAGCGCCAGGACGCCGGCGAGCAGGGCACAGCCGGCGGCACCGAGGAACACGGTCTGCTCCTGCGCGATGCCCGCCTGCTTGAGCAGCAACGTGAACTCCGCGCACCTCGACCTGCCGTCGCAGACCTCCCGGACGCCGGGGATGTCAGCCTGCTCGGCGTAGTAGCGGCGCAGGCCGAGCGTGGTGAGCGCGGAGATCCCCACCAGCATGCCGACCATCCGGGAGACCACCACCAGCGCGCTGGTCAGGCCGTGCACCGAGGAGTCGGTGAAGGCGAGGACGGCCGCGTTGACCGGGGCGAGCGCCAGACCGAAGCCGAGGCCGCCGAGGACCAGGGGCACGGTCGCGCTCCAGCTCTCCAACGCGGTGATGTCCCACCGGGACATCAGAAGGAACGAGGCGGCCGCCAGCGCCATGCCCGTCGCGGTGGTGCGTCCGGGACCCCAGCTGCGCGTCAGGTAGCCGCCCAGGACCGCGCCCACGGGGAGGGCGACCAGGAACCGCACCAGCACCAGGGCGGCGGAGAGCTGGGAGTCGCCGTAGATGGTGGTGCGGGCGAAGAGCGGGATGTCGATCAGGGCCGCGATCAGCGCGGCACCGACGAAGAAGCTCACCACCAGGGAGCCCCAGGCCGGCGTACGGCGCAGGGTTCCGGCAGGCACCAGCGGCGCGGGGGAGCGGCGTAGGTGCACGACGAGGCAGACTGCGGCGACCGCGGCGCCCAGCAGGTACCAGGCCCCCTGTGCGGAGAACACCTCCAGCCGGGGATCAGCGGTCGCGAAGGCCAGGATGATCCCGCCCAGGGCGACCCCCAGGAGCGCGGACCCGAGGAGGTCGGCCTCCCGCATGGCACGACCCCAGGAACGTACGTCGACCAGCGGGTGGGCGGCGGTCAGCAGCCGGACGACCAGTCCGGCCGCGGCAGCCAGGGTGACCGCTCCGACGGGGGTCGGCCAGCGTCCGTCGCCGACGAACGGCACGAACATCTCGCCCCATCTCAGGTCCCGCATGATGGGCCCGGGTCGGACGAACACCAGGGCGCCGGCCACCAGCGTCAGTGCCGCCAAGGCCAGTCCGACGAGGTCCCGGCGGCGCCGGGCCGGCTCACCCGGTTCCGCCCCTGGCGGGCCCGGCTCCTGACCCGGCCCGGGACGGCCCAGCGCCAGGGCCCGGATCGCGGCGGCGAGCACCAGTCCGACGACCAGGTTGAGCGCGAAGATGGCCCGCCAGTCGGAGACGGCGAGCACGACGGCGCCGAGCAGCGGGCCGAGGACCGACCCCACCTCCTGGACGGCCGAGACGATGCCCAACGGGACCCCGCGCCGGTTGGCGGGGTAGAGGTCCGCCACCAGCGCCAGGGTGGCTGGCACCAGCCCACCACCCCGACGCCCTGCAGGAAGCGTCCGCTCACCATCGAGGGCAGGTCGTAGGCCAGGGCGGTGACCAGGGAGCCGAGGGCGAAGAGGACGAGGGAGAAGACCAGGACGGGGACGCGGCCCCGCAGGTCCGCGATCCGGCCGATCAGGGGGAGCATGGCGACGTAGCCGAGGAGGAAGCCGGAGACGATGGGCGCCGCCCGCTGCAGCTGGTCCAGCGGGATGCCGGCGCTGCCCATCATGTCCGGCAGGGCCAGCACCACCACGTAGGTGTCCGCCGCGGCGAAGGCCACGGCACCGGCGGCCAGCCCCAGCAGCATCCGGGGGGCGTTGCCCAGCGCGGGCGTCACGGTGCGGTGATCGTCTTCTCGGTGTCGTAGTCGCGGATGTCGACCTGGTAGGTCATCTCCGGACTGTCGGCGTAGAAGACCCCGGTCAGGGTGGCCTCGCGCAGCTCGCCGTCCTCGTTGATCAGGTAGGCGGCGTCGAAGACGTCACCCGCGCTGCTCGGGATCACGTTCTTCATCACCTCTCCGTCGATGGTCCCGGTGTAGGAGGTGAGCACCTCCCGGTTGTCCACGCCGCCGCGCTCGGTGTCCCCGGCCTCGGCGGAGTCGGTGGCGGTCAGCAGCGTGGCGAACCCGTGGTCCGCACTGATCAGGAGGCTCGGGTCCGGCGCGCCGTACTCGGCCGGGTCCACGTCGGACCAGCCGGGGGTCAGCGGGATACGGGCCCACACCTTGCCGTCCACCGCCACCACCGGGACCTCGAACTCGTTGCCCGAGAGCCGGACCTTCAGTGCCCCGTCGAAGGCGGGGGCGGAGGTGGCCGTGCCGACTGCGCTGGTGATGCCGGTGACGCCGTCGGGCAGGTCGTCGGTGGTGAGGCTCAACGTCACCCCGGACGTCTCGTCGAGGCGCTCGGCGGCGCCGTCGAGCACCGCCGAGACCTCCTCGGGAGAGGCGTCCGAGCCCTCGTCGGAGCTGCAGGAGCCCAGTACCAGCGCCAGGCCCAGCAGGGGCGTCAGGGCGAGCACGCGCGCGCGGGAACGGATGTGGAGGACCGGTGTTCGAGACATCGCGTCAGCCTGTCACACCGGAGGCCACGCCCAGCTGACGGGCGACCGGGGGAGCGCAGGCGACGATGGGCTGGGAGCCGGGCACGCCCGAGCCGTCCCGGCGGCCGTCGGCCTCCGGCAGCTCCACCGGGGCCCCGCTGGCCGCCGCCGCCCGGGCCGGCGCGGTGCCCGCCCAGGCGAACACCAGGGAGTCCTCGCCCTTGAGGAAGCGGTGGCACCGGACGCCGCCGGTGGCGCGGCCCTTGGCCGGGTACTCGCTGAACGGCGCGACCTTGACCGCGCCGGGCTCGGTGCCCGGGAGCGCGGTGGAGGACCCGGAGGCCGTCACCACCACGGCGTCGGCAGGGTCCAGGGCGCCGAACCACACCACGCGATCACGTCCTGCCAGCCGGACTCCGGCGATGCCGCCCCCGGAGCGGCCCTGCGGCCGCACCGCGTCGGCCCCGAAGTGCAACAGCTGGGCCTCGGCGGTGATGAAGCACAGCTCCTCGTTGCCGGTCGCCAGCTCGACGGCGCCGACCACCTCGTCGCCGTCCTTGAGACCGATCACCTCCCAGTCCTCGCGGGAGAGCACCTCGGGCGTGACGCGCTTGACGATGCCCTGCCGGGTGCCCAGCGCCAGCCCCGGGCCTGCGGTGCCCAGCGAGCTCAGGCACAGCGCCCGCTCGCCAGGCTCCAGGGAGAGGATCTCGCTCAGCGGCAGCCCACCTTGCAGGTTCGGGTCGTTGGCGCCGGCCGGCAGCTCGGGCATGTCGAGGACCTGGACCTTCAGCAGCCGACCGCGGGAGGTCACCACCCCGATCTCGGCGCGAGCCGTGGTGCGCACCGCCGAGACGACGACGTCGTGGTTGGCACGCCCCCCGCCCTCGCCCGGGGCCTCGTCGGTGGAGGTGCGCGCCAGCAGACCGTTGGCGGACATGAAGGCGAAGCACGGCGCGTCCGCCACCTCCAGCGAGGCGGAGCCGGCGGCCGTCACCGTGGTGCCGGCCGAGGCCAGCAGCACGGTCCGGCGGGGGGTGCCGTAGGTGCGCGAGACCTCCGAGAGCTCGTCGGCGACCACCTTGCGGAGCAGCTTGTCGTCGCCGAGGATCGCGTCGAGAGCCTCGATCTGGCTCTCCAGCTCGGACTTCTCCTTCTCCAGCTCGAGGGTGGAGAAGCGGGTCAGCCGGCGCAGCGGCATGTCCAGGATGTAGGTGGCCTGGATGTCGCTGAGGTCGAAGACGTCGATCAGCCGCTCCTTGGCCATCGCGGAGTTGTCGCTGGAGCGGATGAGCTGGATCACCTCGTCGATGTCGAGGATGGCGATCATCAGGCCGGCGACCAGGTGCAGCCGGTCCGCCGCCTTGCCGCGCCGGAACGTCGTACGCCGGCGGACCACGTCGAAGCGGTGCGCGAGGAAGACCTCCAGCATCTCCTTCAGGCCCATCGTCCGCGGCTGCCCGTCGACCAGGGCGACCGCGTTGATGCCGAAGGACTCCTCCAGCGGGGTCTGCTTGTACAGCTGCTCCAGCAGGGCCTCGGGGACGAACCCGTTCTTCACCTCCACGACCAGGCGCACGCCGTTGGCCCGGTCGGTGAGGTCCTTGATGTCGGAGATGCCGAGGAGCTTCTTGGACTGCACCAGGACCTTGATCCGCTCGATGATCCGCTCGGTGCCCACGCCGTAGGGCAGCTCGGTGATGACGATCCCCTTCTTGCGGGGCGTGACGGACTCGATCCGGGCGGTGGCGCGCATCTTGAAGGTGCCGCGGCCGCTCGCGTAGCCGTCCCGGACCCCGTCCAGGCCCACGATCTTGCCGCCGGTGGGCAGGTCCGGGCCGGGGATGAAGCGCATCAGGTCGTCCACGGACGCCTTGGGGTGGCCGATCAGGTGCTTGAGCGCCTGGACCACCTCGACCAGGTTGTGCGGGGGGATGTTGGTCGCCATGCCCACCGCGATGCCGGTGGCGCCGTTGACCAGCAGGTTGGGGATGGCCGAGGGCAGCACCCCCGGCTCGGTCTCGCGCGAGTCGTAGTTGGGCTTGAAGTCGACGGTGTCCTCGTCCAGCGAGGCCGTCATGGCCACCGCCGCCGGTGCCATCCGGCACTCGGTGTAGCGCATGGCGGCGGGGGAGTCGTCCGGTGACCCGAAGTTGCCGTGCCCGTCGACCATCGGCAGCCGCATCGACCACGACTGGGCCATCCGCACCAGCGCGTCGTAGATCGCGCCGTCGCCGTGCGGGTGCAGCTTGCCCATCACCTCGCCGACCACGCGCGCGCTCTTCACGTGGCCTCGCTCGGGGCGCAGGCCCATGTCGGACATCGTGTAGAGGATGCGCCGCTGCACCGGCTTGAGGCCGTCCCTCGCGTCGGGCAGGGCGCGGGAGTAGATCACCGAATAGGCGTACTCCAGGAAGGAGGACTTGATCTCGTCGCCGACGTCGATGTCGAGGATGTGCTCCTCGAAGTCGTCGGGCAGGGGAGCCTTCGTGCCGCGTCTTGCCATGCTGGCATTGTCCCCAACGGCCCGCCCGATGCGGTGACAGGGCACGCCGAGGTGCGGCGGCAGGTTAGATTCAGTCGCGTGAGCCACGCCGAGACCGGGACCCTGATGACCGATCCTCCCAAGCACTGGGAGGCCGACGTCCTGCTCCGCGACGGTCGCACGGCGCACATCAGGCCCATCCGGGCCGCCGACGCCGAGCTGATGGTCGAGTTCTACAGCCGCGTCTCGGACCAGTCGAAGTACTACCGGTTCTTCGCCCCGATGCCGAAGCTCTCCGACAAGGACGTGGCCCGGTTCACCCAGGTCGACTTCGTGGGGCGCGTCGCGTTCGTGCTGCTGGTGGGCGGGAAGATGATCGCGGTGGGCCGCTACGACACCGTCGCGCCCGGCGAGGCCGAGGTGGCGTTCCTGGTCGAGGACAAGCACCAGGGCCGCGGCATCGGCCAGCTGCTGCTCGAGCACCTCGCCCAGGCGGGCCGCGAGCGCGGGATCGAGCGGTTCGTCGCCGAGGTGCTGCCCGACAACCACCCGATGATCCGCACCTTCAAGGACGCCGGCTACCAGGTGGCCAGCCAGTACGACGACGGCCTGGTGTCGCTGGAGTTCTCCATCGACCCCACCGAGACCGCCCTGGACGTGATGGAGCAGCGCGAGCACCGCGCCGAGTCCGCCTCGATCGAGAAGTTCTTCAATCCGCGCTCGGTGGCCGTCATCGGCGCCAGCCGCCGTCAGGACACCATCGGGCAGGCCCTGGTCCGCAACCTGGTCCTGGGCGACTTCACCGGCCGCGTCTACGCCGTGAACCCCACAGCCGACGCGGTCTCGGGACTCCCGGCGTACTCGTCGGTGGCCGAGATCCCCGGCGAGGTCGACGTCGCCATCGTGGCGGTGCCGGCCGACGCGGTGCAGGACGTCGTGCTGGACTGCGCCGCCAAGGGCGTGCACGGCCTGGTGGTCATCTCCTCCGGCTTCGCCGAGACCGGCGAGGAGGGACGCCGTCGCCAGCGCCAGCTCGTCGGGCTCTCCCGCTCCTACGGCCTGCGGCTGATCGGCCCCAACTGCCTGGGAGTGATCAACACCGACCCCGAGGTCTCGATCAACGCCTCGCTCTCCTCGGTGATGCCTCCCCGCGGCCGGGCGGGGTTCTTCTGCCAGTCCGGTGCGCTGGGCTCGGCCATCCTGGAGAAGGTGAACAACCGGGGCCTGGGGCTGACCACCTTCGTCAGTGCCGGCAACCGTGCCGACGTCTCCGGCAACGACCTGCTGCAGTACTGGGAGGAGGACGACTCCACCGAGGTCGTCCTGCTCTACCTGGAGTCCATCGGCAACCCCCGCAAGTTCTCCCGGATCGCGCGTCGGGTCTCCCGGCGCAAGCCGATCATCGCCGTGCGGTCCGGCCGCACCACCCAGGGTGTGCCCATGGGGCACGCGGTGCGCAAGATCGCCGCCCCCTCGCAGTCGGTGGACGCCATGTTCCGGCAGGCCGGGGTGATCCAGGTCGACACCCTGGAGGAGATGTTCGACGTCGCCCAGCTGTTGGCGCACCAGCCGCTGCCCCGCGGCCGCCGGGTCGCGGTCGTGGGCAACTCCGACGCCCTCGGCCTGCTGGCCGCGGACGCGGCCGCCGGCGCCGGCCTCGTGGTCAACAAGCAGGTGGCGCTGGGTGCGGAGGCCACGGCCGAGGACTTCGAGGACGCGCTGGACGCCGCCATCGACGACCCCGAGGTCGACGCGGTCGCCGCCATCTACATTCCGCCGCTCAACGTCAGCGGCGAGGACGTGGCCAACGTGCTCGCCGCCATCGGCGAGCAGTCGGACAAGCCCCTGGTCTCCACGTTCCTGGGGGCCGAGGGGGTGCCCGAGCTGCTGCGGGTCCCCGACGTCGCGGGCTCCACGGCCGGCCGCGGCTCGGTGCCGTCGTACCCGGCGGTCGAGGCCGCGGTCCGGGCCCTGGCCCGCGTCGTGGAGTACGCGATGTGGCTGCGCACCCCGGACAACCCGCCCGGCGACCTCGAGCTGGTGGACCGACCGGCGGCCAAGAAGTTGGTCGCCGAGCTGCTGATCGAGCACCCCACGGGGCGCGACCTCAGCGACGCCGAGCAGTTCGAGCTGCTCGCCTGCTACGGCATCGACCTGTGGCGCACCCGCCCGGTGAGCTCGCTGGAGGAGGCACGCGCCGCCGGTGCCGAGCTGGGCTGGGACGTCGTGCTGAAGGCGACCGCTCCGCACCTGCGCGACCGCCCCGACCTCGCGCACGTGTGGCGCAACATCGACTCCCCGGCCCAGATGGACGACGCGTGGAAGTCGCTGCGCGAGGTGATCACCGATCCCGGCAAGGCGGGCTTCGTGGTGCAGCGCAACGCGCCGCCCGGCGTCCCGGTGGCCGTGGCCAGCATCGAGGACCCGCTGTTCGGTCCGGTGATCTCGTTCGGCATCGGTGGCCCGCTCACCGAGCTGCTCGGGGACCGTGCCTTCCGCATCCCGCCGTTGGCCGAGCACGACGCCCAGGACATGGTCCGCGAGATCAAGGCGTCCCCCCTGCTCTTCGGCTACCGGGGGAGCGAGATCGTGGACGTGGAGGAGGTGGAGAGGATCGTGAGGCGGGTCGCGCAGCTGCAGTACGACGTGCCCCAGATCCGCTCCCTCTCGCTGCCCCTGGTGCTGGCCGGCCAGAGCGGGTGCGCCGTGCTGGGCTCGACCATCCGGATCGAGCCCGTCCTGGACCCGCGCTCGGACTGGTTCGTCCGGCGACTGAGCTCGATGCCGGGGGACACGCTTCCCGACTGAGGCCCGCGCCCTCGGTGGCCACTAGGATCACGGCCGTGCTGGTCTCCGATGCTCATCGCTTCCTCTTCGTGCACGTGCAGAAGACGGGCGGCGTCAGCGTGGAGCACCTGGTCCGGTCCCACCTGCCCGAGGTGCGCGGCATCGACGGCCTCACCCGGCACGCCCGACTCGGGCAGATCCTGGCCGCCGAGCCCGACCTGGTCGACTACTGGACGGTGGGGTTCGTGCGCAACCCCTGGGCCCGTCTGGTCTCCTGGTACGGCATGGTCCAGCGCTTCCGACGCCTGGCCGAGCAGGGCCGGCCCAAGGCGCAGCGGTTCCTCGCCGGAGAGGGGTTCATGGCCCGGGTGGCACGCGACTACGCCGACTTCGACGCGTTCGTGCTGCGCGGCCCCGACGACTGGCCCCGGCTGCGCACGCCGCAGGTCGCCTACCTCACCGCCGAGGGGCGTACGGCGGACTTCGTGGGCCGCACCGAGAGCTTCGACGCCGACGTCCGCACGGTGATGGTGCGGCTCGGTCTCTCGGACCAGGCGCCGATCCCGCGCGACAACGCGGCCCCGCCCCGCGACTACCGCCGTGACTACTCGCCCCTGACCCGGGACCGGGTCGCCGAGGTCTTCGCCGCGGACCTGAGGGCCTTCGACTACACCTTCTAGACCGCCGCGCAGCCCTACGGCCCGCCGCGTGACAGACTGCTCCCATGCGCAGCAGGACGCCCGAGCACGCTCCGGCCGAGAAGGACCATGCCCGCGAGCTGCGGTCGGCGATCGACCGCACCGGCTACTACCCCGAGGTGGTCTCCGACGGCGTCTTCGCCGCGCTCGGCGGAGAGCGGGTGGCCGCGTTCTACGTCCACCACGAGCCGACGTTCGAGCACGACGAGGTGCGCCGCCACCTGACGGTGGTGGTGCTGACCCCCACGCGGCTGCTGCTCGCGCACACCGACGAGCACCCGGGCGACGACATGCTGCCCGAGCCCTACACCTCCACCTCCACCGAGGCGATCACGCTGGCCTCGGTCCGGTCGGTGGTGGTGACCCGGATGGTGGCCAACCCCACCTCCGGTCCCGCGCCCGCCGCCGAGGCGGTGCTCACCATCGGCTGGGGTGGCGTCAGCCGGATCGACCTGGAGCCCGCCGCGTGCGCGGACCCGGCGTGCGAGGCCGACCACGGCTACACCGGGGTGCTGGCCGGCGACGACTTCTCGCTGCGGGTCTCTGCCGCTGCGGAGGGCCGGGACGCGGTCTCGGGCCTGCTGGCGTTCGCGGAGGCGCTCTCCGCCCGCACCCGCGGCGCATGAGTCCCGGAGCTCCGGGCCCGAGTGCGCCGGAGTTCGTCGAGCCGGCCTACGGGACGAGATCGCTGGGCGACGTCGTGCCCGCCGTCGCCCAGGCACTGGGGGTGCCTCTGCCGGGGGCGACCACCCGGATGGTGCTGCCCGAGGCACCGGCCTACGTGGTGTTCCTGGTCGACGGGCTGGGCGCCGAGCTGCTGCGCCGCTACGCCCACGCCGCGCCGTTCCTGGCCTCGCTGCTGGCCGAGCAGGCCACCGGCACCGCGGGCGTCCCCTCGACGACCGCCACCAGTCTCACCTCCCTGGGCACCGGGCTGGCCCCGGGGACCCACGGCCTGGTGGGGTTCACCAGCCGCATCCCCGGCACGGACCGCCTGCTCAACGCGCTGACCTGGGACAAGGCCGTCGACCCGGTGGACTGGCAGCCGCACCCCACGGCGTTCTCCCGGCTGGTCTCCGCGGGCGTGGCCACGACGGTGGTCAACAAGCGTGACTTCGTGCGCAGCGGGCTCACCATGGCCGCCCACCGGGGCGCGGAGTACGTCGGCGCCGACCGGGTGGGGGAGCGCATCGCCGCCGTGCTGGCGGCCTCGGCCCCGCGTCCCTCGCTGACCTATGTCTACGACTCCGACCTGGACTGGACCGGGCACAAGTTCGGCGTCTCCTCCACCCAGTGGCTCCAGCAGCTCTCCATGGTCGACGCCGAGGCCGAGCAGCTGCGCGAGGCGCTGCCGCCGCAGGTGCGGCTCCTGGTGCTGGCCGACCACGGCATGGTCGACTCCCCGGTCCAGGCGCACATCGACGTCGACGAGCACCTGGGGCTGCGCGACGGGGTGGCGCTGCTGGGCGGGGAGGCCAGGTTCCGGCACCTCTACTGCGCGCGCGGCGCCGTGGACGACGTGGTCGCCACCTGGCGCGAGACCGTGGGGGAGGCCGCGGAGGTGCTGACCCGCGACGAGGCGGTACGGCGCGGCTGGTTCGGCGCCGCGGACCCTTCGGTGCTGCCCCGGATCGGCGACGTGCTGGTGGCCTGCCGCGGGACCAGCGCGATCATGTCCACCGCCGACTTCCCCTACGAGAAGACGCTGATCGGCCTGCACGGCTCCCTGACGCCCGCGGAGATGCTCATCCCGATGCTGGTGGTGTGAGCGGGCTCAGCCGAAGGGCAGGGGCTCGGGCGCGAGGCTGACCGCCTTGGCCCGCGCGGCGGTCAGGCGGCGCCGGTGGTGCTGCCGGCACAGCACCTCGTAGGCGACCTCCGCCGAGGGGTCGTCGGCCTGCTCGACATCCCCGACGACCACGACGTCGCCCTCCACCACCATCACGCCGTTCTCGGTGCGCGCGTTCTGGGTGGCCTTCTTGCCGCACCAGCACAGCGCCTCGACCTGCAGCACGTTCATCCGGTCCGCGAGCTCGACCAGCCGCGCGCTGCCGGGGAACATCACGGTCCGGAAGTCGGTCAGGATCCCGAAGGCGAAGACGTCGATCTGCAGCTCGTCGACGACCTTGGCCAGCTGCTCGATCTGGAGCGGGGAGTAGAACTGGGCCTCGTCACAGATCAGGTAGTCGATGCGACCGCCCCGGGTGAGGGTGTCCACCACGAACTTCCAGAAGTCGAAGTCCGCGTCGACCTCGAGGGCGGCGTGGGTCAGCCCCAGCCTGCTGGACAGCACCGCCTCGCCGCCACGGTCGTTCGCGGTGAAGATCCGGCCCACGCGGCCACGCGTGGCGTGGTTGTGGTTCGTCTGGAGCGCGAGCGTGCTCTTGCCCGAGTCCATGGTGCCGGTGAAGAAGTGCAGTTCTGCCACGACCGAGGATCCTTCCACACCTGCGTGTCCTGACAGGCGCCGGACCACAGACGGCGTCCCGGTAGCGTCTGGACCATGGAATTCAGATACCTCGGCAACAGTGGCCTCAAGATCAGCGAGATCACCTACGGCAACTGGCTCACCCACGGCTCCCAGGTGGAGAACGACGTGGCGAAGGAGTGCGTGCGCGCCGCGCTCGACGTGGGCATCACCACCTTCGACACCGCCGACGTCTACGCCAACACCCAGGCCGAGACGGTGCTCGGAGAGGCGCTGCGCGGCGAGCGACGCCAGTCGCTGGAGATCTTCACCAAGGTCTACTGGCCCACCGGCCCCAAGGGCCACAACGACAGCGGCCTGTCTCGCAAGCACATCATGGAGTCGATCGACGGATCGCTGCAGCGGCTGCAGACCGACTACGTGGACCTGTACCAGGCACACCGGTACGACACCTTCACCCCGTTGGAGGAGACGATGCAGGCGTTCGCCGACATCGTGCGCGCCGGCAAGGCGCTCTACATCGGGGTGAGCGAGTGGACTGCCGACCAGCTCAGGGCCGGGTCCGAGCTCGCCCGCGACCTGGGGTTCCAGCTGATCTCCAGCCAGCCGCAGTACTCCATGCTGTGGCGGGTGATCGAGGACGAGGTGGTGCCCGCCTCGCGCGAGCTGGGCATCTCCCAGATCGTCTGGTCGCCGATGGCCCAGGGCGTGCTGTCGGGCAAGTACCAGCCCGGTCAGGCCCCGCCGGCGGGCTCGCGTGCCACCGACGAGAAGGGCGGCGCCGACATGATCAGCAGGTTCATGGACGACGACACCCTGACCGCCGTCCAGCGGCTCAGGCCGATCGCGGAGTCGCTGGACCTCACGATGTCCCAGCTCGCCGTCGCCTGGGTGCTGCAGAACGACAACGTGGCCTCCGCGCTCGTAGGAGCCTCGCGTCCCGAGCAGGTGCACGAGAACGTTGTCGCCTCCGGCGTCACGATCCCGGAAGAGGTGATGGCCAGCATCGACGAGGCACTCGGAGACGTCGTGGAGCGCGACGCCGCCCGGACCGCGCAGCAGGCTCCGGCGCAGCGACCCTCGTGACCGGTCCGCTCATCTCGGCCGAGGAGCTCGCCGGGCTCCTCGGCGAGGTGACGCTGCTCGACGTCCGCTACGAGATGGGCGCCCAGGGAGGTCCGCCCCGGCATGCGGACTTCGTCGCCGGGCACCTCCCCGGCGCGCGCTACGTCGACTTGGACACCGACCTCGCGGCCCCGCCGGGGGAGGAGGGCCGCCACCCGCTGCCGGAGCCGGACGATTTCCAGGCCGCGATGCGTCGACTCGGAGTCACCGCCTCCCGCCCGGTCGTGGTCTACGACGACTGGCAAGGGCGAGCGGCGGCGCGCGCATGGTGGCTGCTGAGGTACCACGGGCACACCGACGTCCGGGTCCTGGACGGCGGCCTCACCGCGTGGCGGGAGGCAGGTGGCGAGCTGGAGCGAGGTCTCCCGGCCCGCGTCGACGTGCCGGCGGCCGACTCGGACCCGGACGCCTTCGTGGTGGACCCTTCCTCGCAGCACCTGCCGGTGGTCCGGGCGCAGGACGTGGCCTCGGTCCGGGTGCTGGTCGACGCCCGGGCCGCCGCGCGCTACCGCGGCGAGGTGGAGCCCGTCGACCCGGTCGCCGGACACATCCCCGGAGCCGTCAACCTCCCCACCGAGCGCAACCGCGACGACTCGGGCCGCTTCCGCACCCCCGAGGAGCTCGCCCGGCTCTACGCCGGCGTGGGGGCCGTGCCGGGCGTCTGGGTCGCGGCGTACTGCGGCTCGGGGGTCACCGCCACCCACGACGTGCTGGCCATGGAGCTGGCCGGGATCCCGGCAGCGCTGTTCCCCGGCGGCTGGAGCGGTTGGATCACCGATCCGGCGCGGCCGGTCGAGTGACGGGGGAGACCCGGTCGCCCACCCGGACGGTCCCGGGGCCCTCGGGGATCAGCTCGACGGCGAACACCAGGCCCCTGCCTCGTCGCCGGTGCCGCGCCAGGGTGCGCAGCGGCTCCTTGCCCCGGGTCAGGGCCTGGGGGTCGACGGTGGTGATGACGCACCGGCTGATCTGACCGGCGACGCGGAACCGGACCTCGCCGATCTGGACCGCGTCCCAACCGTCCTCCGCGAACGGCTCGTCGCCGTCGACGACCAGGTTGGGACGGAACCGCTGCACGGACATCGGCTCCGGCTCCTCCTGGCGCTGCTCGGCGCCCTGGGCGATCCACTCGTTGAGCAGCGCCAGCGAGGCCCGCGAGACCAGTGAGACCGGTGCCGCGTCCGCGTAGCCGGTGTGGTCGTGAGGCGTGGCCCGGTCGTTGGCCAGGCGCCGCCGGGTCGGGTCGTCGCACCACAGCAGGCTCAGGTCGTCACGTCCGGACAGTGACCGGAACCAGGCGTTGGCCGCAGCCCCCGCAGGCAGTCCCTGGAGGTGCTCGGAGAACATCGTGAAGTCGGTCAGCCGTCCACCTCTGGGCACGTCCACCGACAGGGTGGGCTGACCCGGGGCTCGCAGGCGCAGCGCGGCCGTGGTCGCCGGATCGGTGACCGGGGTGTCGGTCACCACCCCCACCAGTGCCGGAAGCTCGCGTGCCGAGACCATGACGCCCCGACCGTCGACCAGGGTCCACGAGCGATCATCGGCGAGCCCGCGTCGCAGCACCTCCGCGGACGGCAGGGGCCGGGGCGCGGTGCTCTTCACCGGATGCACGAAGAGGTCCGTCAGCCGCATGTCGGGCCAGCCTCAGTCGCCGGTGCCCCCGCCGAACATGATCTCGTCCCAGCTCGGCACGGAGGCGCGCCCGCGGCTCTTCTTCACCGGACGGCGGGGGGCCTCCTCCGGCTTGGCGCTGGCGGGCTCCTCGGCCGGTGCCGCGTCCGCGGCGGCCGGGTCCGCGCCCGTCTCCCGGCCCGTCTCCCGAGCCGGGTCCTTGCGCGGGTCCTGGCCCGGCTCCTTGGCCGGGCCCTCGTCGAGACCCTCCAGGGGCAACGAGTCGGTGAGGTCCATGGTGGCGTCGTCCTCGTGGTCGACGCGCGCCTGGCGCTGCCGGTCCTCGTGCTCCGGGGCCGGGTCCTCCGAGACCAGCTCGATGGCGTCGTCGCCGAGGGGGAGCTCGTCGGTGGGCACCGAGCTGAGGCGGCGCCGCACGGGGGCCTCCGGGGCGGAGGGTGCGTCCGTCTCGACCGCGGCGGTCGCCTCGCCGACCAGCCAGCGCGCGTCGTCGTCGTCGACCGTGACGTAGTTGCCGGGGACGTCGTAGGAGAACGTCGCCCGGCCGGAGCGCTGCTCCGTGCTGAAGGTGCCGACCAGGGTCCAGCGCCCGTCCTCGCGGCGCCAGGCGTCCCACTCCACCGCGCCCGGGTCGATGTGGCTGGCGCGCAGGTGTGCGGAGACGGTCTCGCCCAGGCTGCGTCCCCCTCCCAGGGAACCGCTGCCCTCGGCCGAGCGGCGTCGCACCGAGGACAGCTGGGCCCGGCCGGCCACGTGCTCTCGCTCGGCCAGCACCGGGGCCGCGTAGATCATGATCTTCTCCACCGTCGAGTCAGCGGCCTCGGCCACGGCCTCGGGCGTCTCGCCGGCCCGGATCCGGGCCTGGATGTCACGGGGGCGGATGGCGCTGTCCATTCGTTTCTCCAAGTGGCCGGGGCGTTGTTCGGTGGCGCGGAGCGCGGCCCGGAGCGGGGCGTCGACATCGACGGTGTGCTCCACGCCTGTGTCGTCGACGAGCAGCAACCGCGTGCGGTCATCGCTCAACCCGACGAGCGTGAGGTGCGCCATCGTGCACTGCTCCTGCCCTTGTCCGCCCCGGATTGCCGGGGCATGTCTCTCCGGTGGGTCGAGCCTACGCCAGCGCCGAGCGCGAGGAGACACATCATGCGGCGCGCCCCCCGGACCGCCGCCGTGACGTCTCCGCCGACCGCGCGTGGTCCGGGCCGCTGTAGCCTCCGGGCATGACCGTCCTGGCCGTCGCCGCCCAGCACCAGACGGTGCTCGTGCTGATGGACCTCGCCGGGATCTTCGTCTTCGCGATCTCCGGCGCCCTGGTCGCGGTGCGCAAGCAGCTGGACGTCTTCGGGTGCCTGGTGCTGGCCGGGGCGACCGGGCTCGGTGGAGGCTGGATCCGCGACGTGCTGATCGGTGCGGCCCCGCCGGAGACGCTCACCGACTGGCGTTACCTGACGGTGCCGTTGGCGGCAGGGCTCCTGACCTTCGCCTTCCATCCGGCCGTGGGCCGGGCCGAGCGCGTGGTGAACGTCTTCGACGCCTTCGGGCTGGCGCTGTTCTGTGTCACCGGGGCGCTGAAGGCGCTGGACTACGGCCTCGGGCCACTGCCGGCGGCCCTGCTCGGCATGATCACCGGGATCGGTGGCGGCATGGTGCGCGACCTGCTCGCGGGCCGGATCCCGATCGTGCTGCGCGGCGAGCTGTACGCCATCCCCGCCCTGGCCGGCGCCGCGGTCGCGGTGCTCGCCGAGAGGCTGGACCAGCCGTGGTGGGTGATCGCGCCGGCGGGTGCGGGGGTGTGTCTCAGCTGGCGGCTGCTGGCGCTGTGGCGCAACTGGCAGGCCCCCATGCCCGCCGGTCCGGCCAGCGTCTGAGCGGTCCGCGGCGGGCCGGCCACCCGGCCGCGGGTCAGGAGCCCAGGACCCGCCGCAGGTAGCCGTTGGCGAACACCCGGTCGGGGTCCAGGCGGTCCCGCAGCGCGGTGAAGTCGTCCAGGCAGGGATGCAGCTCGCCCAGTGCCGTGGCGTCCAGGGAGTGCAGCTTGCCCCAGTGCGGACGTCCTCCGTGGGCGCGCATCACCGACTCCATGGCGGCGAAGTACGCGGTGTGGTCGACCTCCCGCGGCACGTGGAAGGCCAGGTAGGTCGAGTCCTGCCGGTAGGCGGTGGACAGCGGCACGTCGTCCGCCGGGGCGGTCCGGATCTCCACGGGGAAGCCGATGCGCCAGTCGTGGGCGTCGATCACGCGGCGCGCCTCGGCGAGCGCGGCGAGGCCGGCGGCGCGCGGCACGGCGTACTCCATCTCGCGGAAGCGCACCCGGCGGGTGGAGACGAAGACCTTGTGGGCGACGTCGGAGTAGGTCCGGGCCGACAGCGCGCGGGAGGAGACCCGGTTCACCGCCGGGACCACCGGGGGGAACCGGTTGCCGAGGCGGGTGGTCAAGCCGAAGACGGTGTTGGAGAGCAGCTCGTCGTCCAGCCAGCTCGACCACGGGGCGAGCGGCCGGGCGGTCCCCACGTCGTCGGCGAGGCGGGTGTTGGCCTTGAGGAGCGCGCCCTCGCTGTGCGGGAACCAGTGCACGTCGACGTGGTGGTGCGTGGCGACGAGCTCGTCGTGGCGCTCCAGCAGCTCGGCCCATCCGATGGGCCGCTCGGTGGCCTGGAGTAGGAGCAGTGGCTCCACCGCGAAGGTGAGGCTGGTCAGCACGCCGAGGGCGCCGAGACCGAGCCGGGCGAGGTCGAGGACCTCGGGGTTGGTGGTCCGGTCCGCCGCCAGGACCTCCCCGGTCCCGGTCACCATCTCCAGGCCCACCACCTGGGCGGCCAGTCCCGCGGCGATGCCGCCGCTGCCGTGGGTCCCGGTCGAGATCGCTCCGGCGAGGGTCTGCTCGGCGATGTCCCCCATGTTGTGCAGCGAGAGTCCGAGACGCTCCAGCTCGGCGTTCAGGGTCTTCAACAGGGTGCCGGCTCCAGCAGTGACGGTCATGGCGCGCCGGTCGACCGACAGGATCCCGGACAGGCCGCCGGGCCGGAGCATGGTGTGCTCGGGTGCCGAGATGCCGGTGAAGCTGTGCCCGGAGCCGACCATCTTGACCCCGGTGCCGGACTCCCGTGCCCGGGAGATCGCGGTGACCACGTCGGCGACGGTCCTCGGGTCGAGCACCTGCGTGGGCTCCGCCGACTCCAGCCCCGACCAGTTCGTCCAACGCGTCATGACCCGCAGGCTAGTGCTTGGCGCCGCTCCGGTCCTCGGACCGACGGGTCCACTGCGCGGCGACGGCGCCGACGAGCCCGGCGGCCACCGCCACCAGGTACGCCGGGGACGCGCCCTGGTGGTCGATCACGAAGCCCGCTGCCGAGGCGCCGGGCGCCACCCCGGCCACCAGGCCGGTGTGCAGGACCGCCAGCCCCTCGGTGAGCCGACCGGGCGGCACCGAGCGCTCCACCATGCTGAGCGTGGCGATCAGGGTCGGGGCGACCGCGCCCCCGCTGACCAGCAGCAGCACCGCCATCAGCGGCACGGAGTCGACCAGCGCCAGCGGCACCATGCTCAGCGTCATCACGACGATGCCGACCCGCACCCGCACCGCCGGCCCTCGCTGCCAGGCGACCACACCGGTCACCAGCCCGCCCACCAGGCTGCCCAGCGCCCACGCGGCCAGCAGCACACCAGCCGCGGCGGGGTGGTTGCGCTCGTCGGCGAAGGCCACGGTGGCGACCTCGGCGACCCCGAAGAGGGTGCCGAGCGCCAGACTGACCACCGCCAGCGGCGCCACCACGCCCCAGGGCATGGCCGGGCGCTCGGCGGCGGCGCGCCGCCCGTGCGGCGTGGGCTCGGTGTCGCGTTGGGCGGCGTAGGCGAAGGTGCCGGCCACCCCGGTCACCACGGCCACCGCCAGCCCGGCCACCGGATGCCAGAGCGTGGCCAGGACGGTGACCGCCACCGGCCCGACCATGAACACGACCTCGTCCAGGACCGACTCCAGGGCGTAGGCGGTCTGCACCTCCTGCGTGTCGGAGAGCAGGTTCGACCAGCGTGCCCGGACGCTGGCACCCACCTGGGGGAGGGAGCCTCCCGCGATGGCCGCGAAGACGTACGTCGCCGCCACCGGCCAGGACTGCTCCACCGCCAGCACCATCAGCGCCAGGGCGGCGCCGAAGACGGAGATGGCCAGTGGCAGCACACGGGACTGGCCGTGGGCGTCGAGCCATCTGCCGTGGAGCAGCGCCATCGCCGCCTCGGCCAGCACGTAGGTGGCCGAGACGGTGCCGGCCAGCCCGTAGGAGCCGGTCTCGCCCTCCACGAGCAGCACGATTCCCAGGCTGACCATGGAGACGGGCAGGCGCGCCACCAGGGCGGCGGCGCTGAAGCGGAGGGCACCCGGGCGGCTCAGCACCCGGCGGTATGAATCGAGCATCTCCGCGTACCTTAGGTGCTCTCCCTACGATGGGCGCATGACGCCTCTCGTGGCCCCGGACGTGGCTCCCTACGACGCACTGCTCCTGCTCTCCTTCGGAGGACCCGAGAAGCCCGAGGACGTGGTGCCCTTCCTGGAGAACGTCACCCGGGGCCGGGGGATCCCGCGAGAGCGGCTCGAGGAGGTCGGTGAGCACTACTTCCGGTTCGGCGGCCGGTCGCCCATCAACGACCAGAACCGGGCCCTGCTGGCGGCGCTGCGCGAGGACCTGGCCGGGGCGGGCGTGGACCTCCCGATCTACTGGGGAAACCGCAACTGGGACCCCTTCCTGGTCGACACGGTGCGGCAGATGGCTGCCGACGGGATCACCCGGGCCGCCGTGCTGCCCACGTCGGCGTACTCCTCGTACTCGTCCTGTCGCCAGTACCGGGAGAACCTGGCCGACGCCGAGGCGGAGGTCGAGGGAGCACCCCGGCTCGACCGGCTGCGGCAGTACTTCAACCACCCCGGGTTCGTCGAGCCGGTCGTCGACGCGACGCTGGCCTCGCTGGCCGACCTGCCCGAGGACCTGCGCGACACCGCGGTGCTGGTCTTCGTGACCCACTCCATCCCGGTGTCGATGGCCGAGCAGAGCGGTCCCGCGGGCAACGCCTACGTCCTCCAGCACCGCAGCGTGATGGAGGAGGTGGTGGAACGGGTGCGCCAGGAGATCGGCGTCCGGCCGCACCACGACCTGGTCTACTGCTCGCGCTCCGGCGCCCCGCACGTCCCCTGGCTGGAGCCGGACGTCAACGACCACCTGGAGGCCCTGGCCCGCCGCGGCACCCGAGCGGTGGTGATGGTCCCGATCGGCTTCGTCTCCGACCACATGGAGGTCATCTTCGACCTCGACACCGAGGCCATGGCGACGGCGACGAAGCTGGGCATCACCGCGGTCCGGGCGGGAACCCCCGGCATCGACCCGCGGTTCGTGGCGATGGTGCGCGACCTCCTCGTCGAGCGCGCCGCGGTCGAGCGCGGGGAGCAGCCGCACCGTCAGAGCGTGGGCTCCATGGGTCCCTGGCAGGACCTCTGTGCGCCGGGCTGCTGCCCGAACCCGCGGGGGCCGCGGCCGGCCCTGTGCGGCCTGCCGGAATGACGGCTGCCGGAATGACGCTGCCTTCCGGGAGCGACCAGGCGCTCGCGCTGCGAGACCTGGCGATCGAGATCGGCACGGAGGCGGCAGGGCTGGTGCGCACCCTGGCCACCGGCACCGTCTCGGTCTCCGCCACCAAGTCCAGCCCCGTCGACGTGGTCACCGAGGTGGACCGAGCGTGCGAGGAGCTGGTGCGCGCCCGGCTGCTGGCCGCTCGACCCCAGGATGCCGTGCTGGGGGAGGAGGAGGGCGACACCGAGGGCACCAGCGGGGTGCGCTGGATCGTCGACCCGGTCGACGGCACCGTCAACCTGCTCTACGGCATCGGCGAGTACGCCGTCTCGCTGGCCGCCGAGGTGGACGGCGAGGTGGTGGCGGGCGTCGTCGTCGACGTCGCCAAGGACGTGCTCTACGCCGCAGCGCTCGGCCACGGCGCGACGCGCGACGGCGTGCCCCTGCGGGTGCGTCCCTCGCCGCCGGTCCCGGAGCGGCTGCTGCTCACCGGGTTCGGCTACCGGCCCGACGTGCGGGCCCACCAGGGCGCCTGCGTGGCCCGGCTGCTGCCCCGGGTGCGCGACATCCGCCGGATGGGCTCGTGCGCGCTCGACCTGTGCCACGTGGCCGAGGGCACGGCCGACGGCTACGTCGAGGACGGTCCCCGGCCCTGGGACTGGGCGGCGGGTTCGCTGGTGGTCACCGAGGCCGGCGGCCGGTTCGCCGTCCTGGCGGGCGCACCGGCTCCGCACCGCCTCACGAGCGAGGACTCGGTGCTGGTGGCCTCACCGGCCCAGGGCTGGGACGACCTGGTGGCGCTGCTGCGGCAGACCGGGTTCCTGGCCTGAGCTACTTGCCGTCCTTCTGCAGGTCGGGCGGCAGGTGGCCGGTGGAGCGGGTGTAGTAGTTGGCGGCGCGACGCTGGGCCAGCATCCGCGCCAGCCCGACGGCCAGTCCGCTCACCGCGGCCCAGGCCACCGCCTCCCACAGGTCGACATCGGGGTCTGCCGGGTTCTCCGGCGGGTTCTTGCCGGTGGCCGCCCGCCACGTGGTGTTGAGCGACTTCTTCGCCAACGCCGCCGCGCCGAGGGCCGAGCCGAGCGAGAAGACGGTCCAGAACTTCGAGCCTGATGCCATGGTGTTCCTCCTGAGGTCTGGTCGTGACCCTACCCAGCGGCGGGGTCGGACATGCGCGGTGCCGCTGCGGCCCGGGTGAGGGCCTCGGCCAGCTCGGCGGGACGGCGGCTGCTGACCAGCCAGTACGGCGTCGGGTCGGCGGGGTCGGTGATCTCGATCCGGACCGCCCGCTTGAGGTAGGGGCGCAGCACCAGGTAGGCCCGGGCGTCAGCGTCGACGCCGGCGAGTGCTCGCGTGGCGTCGGCGTCCAGCGGCTCGGCCGTGCCGACGTGCTCGAGGGGGACGTGGGCGCGCCCGGCGTGCAGCTCGCCTCCGGCCACGGTGACGCGTGCACCGTAGGCCAGGAACCCGGCAGCCAGCACCAGGGCCGCAGCGCCGGTGATGGCCCAGGCGGCGGCACCGGGGATCGCCACGATCAGGGCCAGCCACAGGCTGGCGATCATCATCGTCCCCTGGACCCACCACCGCAGCGGCACGTGCAGGCGTTCGGCGTACTCCACGAGGACAACAGTAGGCGGGCGGGGTAGCGCGGGGCGCAGGTAGGGTGTGCCGCCGTGACCGACTCCCCGCGCGACGACCAGGACCTCGAGGTGCTGATCGTCCGGCTGGACCCCGACCTGCCGCCTCCCTCCTACGAGCATCCCGGGGACGCGGGGGCCGATCTCAGGACGACGGTCGACGTGCGGCTGGAGCCCGGCGAGCGCACCCTGGTCCCCACCGGGATCTCCATCGCGCTGCCCTCGGGCTTCGTGGGCCTGGTGCACCCGCGGTCGGGGTTGGCCGCCAGGCACGGCCTCTCCGTGGTCAACACGCCCGGCACCGTCGACGCCGGCTACCGGGGCGAGATCAAGGTGCTGCTGGTGAACCACGACCTGCGTGAGCCGGTCGAGCTGCGGCGCGGGGACCGGATCGCCCAGCTGGTCGTCCAGCGGGTCGAGCGCGCTCGCTTCGTCGAGGTCGGTGAACTCCCCGACTCGGTCCGTGGCGCCGGGGGCTACGGTTCTACAGGGGGCTTTCGCGCACCGGACCCGACGCCGGGCGGTCAACCCGCGTCAGGCTCCCCCGAGACGTAGGAGGCAGGTCGTGAAGTTCCGTCGCAAGTCCGAAGCCGCAGCTGAGCCCGAGCACGCGGCCCAGGCGCCGCAGGAGCCCGGTGAGGCCGGGGACACCTCGGACTCCCAGCCCACCGCCGGCTCGGGCCCGTACGACGTCTCCGAGGTGCACGACGGCCTCGAGCGGGTCGACGTCGGTGCCCTCCTGCTCGCCCCTGCGCCCGGCTTCGAGCTGCGACTGCAGGTCAACGAGGAGACCGGCGCGGTCCAGTCGGTGATGATGGCAGGTCCGGACGGGGCCATGGAGTTCCAGGTGTTCTCCGCCCCGCGCAACGGGGACCTGTGGTCCGACGTCCGCCCGCAGATCGCCGAGGACATCGCTCGCCGCGGGGGGACCTCGGTCGAGCGCGAGGGGCGCTTCGGCACCGAGCTGGCGTGCCAGATGCCGGTCAAGCGGGAGGACGGCACCGACGCGGTGCAGCCCTCCCGCATCATCGGGATCAACGGGGCGCGCTGGTTCCTGCGGGTCTCGCTGCTGGGCCGGCCGGCGGTCGAGCCCGAGTCCGCCCAGGACTGGGAGGACGCCCTGTCGCTGGTGGCGGTCCGGCGCGGTGACCAGGCGATGCCCGTGGGCCGGCCGCTGCCGTTCGTGCTGCCCGACAACGCCCGCCGGGCTCAGTGACATGGCGGTGCGCAGCCGGCTGCGTCGCAGCATCTCCCGTTGGGCCGACAGCGGCGACCAGGAGGTGCGCGACCTCCGCGAGGCTCACGGGGGAGACGACGTGGCGCCGATCAGCCACGCGCCCGACCGTGAGCCCGTCCAGCTGCGCGGCACCCTGCGCACCGTGACCCTGCGTCCCCGGGGTGGGGTACCGGCCCTGGAGGCCGACCTGGACGACGGCACCGGTGTGGTGACCATCGTGTGGCTCGGCAGGCGTCGGATCGCCGGCATCGAGCCTGGACGGGCGATGTCCGTGGCCGGCCGGATCGGGCTCCACGACGGGCGACGCATCATGTACAACCCGCGCTACGAGCTGATGCCGTGAGCGGAGGCGAGGCGGAGCAGGCGCCCGACCCCCGGCACCGCCACCAGCCCGACCACCAGCCCGATCACCGGCCCGACCCCCGGGCCGACTCCCTGCCCGGAGCGGACTCGGCGACCGAGACGGTTGAGGCGGTCGTGCGACGCCAGCTCGCCCAGGCCCTGGGGGGTCGCCGCGGCATGGTCGAGGCTGCCGTGCCCACCATCTTGTTCACCGCCACCTGGCTGCTCGGCGACGACCTGCAGCTGGCGCTGACGGTCAGCATCGCCGCCGCCGTCGCGATGCTCGCCGTCCGGCTGGTCCAGCGCTCCACGGTGCAGTTCTGCGTCAACGCGCTGGTGGGGATCGGCATCGGCTGGTTCTTCGTCAACCGCGCCGCCGCTGCCGGCGGCTCAGCGGAGGACCAGGCGCTGGCGTACTTCCTGCCCGGCATTCTCTACAACGGCGGCTACGCGGTCGTGCTGGCGCTGACCTGCCTGGTCGGATGGCCCGCGGTGGGCTTCATGGTGGGCAGTGTCACCGGCGACCCCACGGCATGGCACCAGGATCGTCAGCTGGTGCGTCTGACGTCGCTGCTGACCTGGGTGCTGGCGGCTCCCTGCGTGCTGCGCGTCGCCGTGCAGACGCCGATCTGGCTGGCGGGTCACTCCGGATCCCTGGACCCGGACACGGCGGTGGCCACCCTGGGCCTGCTCAAGATCGGGCTGGGCTGGCCGCTGCAGCTGGCCACGCTGGCCCTCATGGTGTGGCTGTTGGCGCGCAACCACACCCCGGTCAGCGCTGGGAGCCCGGACCGCCACGAGGAGTGAGCGGCACCGGCTGCCTCAGTGCTGGTGCGGGGCGAGCATCTGCTCCAGCTCGGCCTCGGAGTCGGCGCCCACCACGAAGAGCAGCTCGTCCCCGGACTCCAGGGGCTGCTCGTCGCTGGGCGGGTAGACCTGCCCGTCGCGCAGGATCGTCACCAGCGCGCAGTTCTCGGGGAACGGAACCAGGCCCGCCGGCTTGCCGACGTACGGCGAGTCGTCGGGCAGCGTCATCTCGACCAGGTTGGCGTTGCCCTGGCGGAAGGTGAACAGCCGCACCAGGTCGCCGACCGTGACCGCCTCCTCGACCAGGGCGGACATGATCCGGGGCGTCGAGACGTTGACGTCGACCCCCCAGGCCTCGGTGAAGAGCCACTCGTTGTGCGGGTGGTTCACCCGGCCCACAGTCCTGGGGACGCCGAACTCGGTCTTGGCGAGCAGCGAGGTGACCAGGTTGGCCTTGTCGTCGCCGGTCGCGGCGATCACGACGTCGCACTTGTCCAGGCGCGCCTCCTCCAGCGAGGACATCTCGCAGCAGTCCGCGAGCAGCCACTCGGCGTTCGGCACCCGCTCCTGCTTGATCGCCTCGGGGTTGCGGTCGATCAGCAGCACCTGGTGCCCGTTCTCGATGAGCTCACGGGCGATGGAGCGTCCCACGGCACCTGCTCCGGCGATGGCCACACGCATGGCTCAGCCCTCCTCGGGTCCGCGGTTGATGGTGGCGTACGCGTCGGCCGCGTTCTCCTCGCGGATCACCAGGTGGAGGACGTCGCCCTCCTGGATCACGGTCTGGCGCATCGGCAGCATGCCCTCGCCCAGCCGGTCGATCCAGGCGATCCGGCTGCGGGTCTGCTCCTGGAAGTGGACGGTGCGCTGACCGATCCACGGCTCGGGGATCGGCACCTGGTCGAGCCGGATCGTGCCCGAGGGGTCGCGGAAGTCGGGCTCGGCGCCGGCCGGCAGGATCCGCCGGAGCACCTGGTCGGCCGTCCACTTGACGGTGGCCACCGTGGTGATGCCCAGCCGCTGGTAGACCTCGGCGCGGCGGGGGTCGTAGATCCGGGCCACGACCTGGTGGATCCCGAAGGTCTCGCGCGCCACCCGGGCCGCGATGATGTTGGAGTTGTCCCCGCTGGAGACGGCGGCGAAGGCGTCCGCGCGCCGGATCCCGGCCTTCTCCAGCACGGCCTGGTCGAAGCCGTAGCCGGTGACCTTGTCGCCGTTGAAGGACGGGCCCAGCCGACGGAACGAGTCGGGCTCGCTGTCGATGACCGAGACGGTGTGGTTGCGGTCCTCGAGACTGCGCGCCAAGGTCGATCCGACCCGGCCACAACCCATGATCACGACATGCACACCCGAACCGTATCCCAGTCCGGTGCGCGGGGGATCCGGCGCGGTTGGCTCGGGCGGGATAGCCTTTCGCCACGTGGGAATAGGCGATGTCTCGAAGCGGGTCCTGCTGGGCCGCAAGCTGCGTAGCTCCCAGCTGGGCGAGACGCTGCTGCCCAAGCGGATCGCGCTGCCGGTCTTCGCCAGCGACGCCCTCTCCTCGGTGGCCTACGCGCCTGACGAGATCTTCATCATGCTGGCGGTGGCCGGCGCCTCGGCGTACGCCTGGTCGTGGAAGATCGGGCTGCTGGTCGCCCTGGTGATGCTCACCGTGGTGGCCTCCTACCGCCAGACGGTGCACGCCTACCCCTCCGGCGGCGGCGACTACGAGGTCGCGACCGTGAACCTGGGGCGCAACGCGGGGATCACCGTGGGCAGCGCGCTCCTGGTGGACTACGTGCTGACCGTGGCCGTCTCCATCTCCTCCGCCTCCCAGTACGCCGCAGGCGCGATCCCGGCGCTGGTGGGGCACGAGGCCACGGCCGCGGTCGCGGCGGTGGCGCTGCTGGCCGCGGTCAACCTGCGCGGGGTGCGGGAGTCGGGGACGTTCTTCGCCGTGCCCACCTACCTGTTCATGCTCGCCATCCTGGGCATGTGCGGCTACGGGCTGCTGCGCCTGTTCGCCGGGGACCTGCCGGAGGCCGACAGCGCCGACCTGGTCATCGAGCCTGCCGCGGGCTGGGAGGGCCCGTTGGGGCAGGTGGCGCTGTTCTTCCTGCTGGCCCGCGCGTTCTCCTCCGGGTGTGCCGCGCTGACCGGGGTGGAGGCCATCTCCAACGGCGTGCCGGCCTTCCGCAAGCCCAAGAGCACCAACGCCGCCACCACGCTGCTGCTGCTGGGACTGATCGCCATCTCGATGATGATGAGCGTCATCGTGCTCGCCAAGCAGATGAGCATCCGCTACGTCGACCCGCACGAGCTGGACCGGCTGCGCACGGCGGCCGGGGACGCGCTGCCCGAGGGCTACGAGCAGCACCCGGTGATCTCCCAGATCGCCGCGGGCGTCTTCGACCACTTCCCGCCCGGCTTCTACTTCGTGGTCACCGTCACCGGGGTGATCCTGGTGCTGGCCGCCAACACGGCCTTCAACGGGTTCCCGGTGCTGGGCTCGATCCTGGCCCAGGACGGCCTGGCGCCGCGGTCCCTGGGGTCGCGCGGCGACCGGCTGGCCTACAGCAACGGCATCGTCTTCCTCGCGGTGCTGTCGATGCTGCTGATCTGGGTCTTCGACGCCGAGACCACCAAGCTCATCCAGCTCTACATCGTGGGCGTCTTCGTCTCCTTCAACCTCAGCCAGCTGGGGATGATCCGGCACTGGACCCGGCACCTGCGCACCGAGCACGACCCGGCCGCCAGACGCAAGATGATGCGCTCACGCGCCATCAACGCGTTCGGCCTGACGCTGACCGCGATGGTGCTGGTGGTGGTGCTGCTGACCAAGTTCATCGCCGGCGCCTGGATCACGATCATCGCCATGCTGGTGTTCTTCACGGTGATGCGCGCGATCGGCAAGCACTACGACGAGGTCGAGCTCGAGCTCGCGGCGGACGAGCAGGACAAGGTGATGCCGACGCGGGTGCACGCCATCGTGCTCACCTCCAAGCTGCACAAGCCGACCCTGCGGGCACTGGCCTTCGCCAAGGCCACCCGGCCCAACGTGCTCGAGGCCGTCTACGTCGACATCGACTCGCGGGCCACCAACCAGATGCTCCGCGAGTGGGACGAGCGCCGCCTCGACGTGCCGCTCAAGGTCCTGCACTCGCCGTACCGCGAGGTGGTCCGCCCGATCGTGGACTACGCGCTGGAGATCCGGCGGGCGAACCCGCGCGGGGTGGTGGCGGTGTTCATCCCGGAGTACGTCGTGGGGCGCTGGTGGGAGCAGCTGCTGCACAACCAGACCGCGCTGCGACTCAAGGGGCGCCTGTTGTTCGCGCCGGGCGTCATGGTGACATCGGTGCCTTACCAGCTGGAGTCCTCGCAGGCGGCCCGGGACCGGCGCCGCCGCGACGACCACCGGGTGAAGGCAGGAGACCTGCGTCGCGGACGCGTGGTCAGGGACGACGATCAGAATCAGGTGGGCAGATGACCAGAAGGCCACGCCAGCGAGCAGCGCGCGGTCGCTCGCGAGTGGGGGAGCGCTTCGAGGCCGAGGTCGGCCCGATCGCCCACGGTGGGCACTGCGTGGTGCGGGTGGTCGCGGATCCAGAGACCGACCCGGAGACCAGGCGGGTGGTCTTCACCCGGCACGCCCTGCCCGGCGAGCGGGTGGTCGTGGAGATCACCGAGGGCACCGAGGGTGATCGCTTCTGGCGCGGGGACGCGGTGGAGGTGCTCTCCCCGGCGCCCGAGCGGGTGGTGCCGCCGTGCCCGTTCGCAGGACCGGGGCTGTGCGGGGGCTGCGACTTCCAGCACGTGAGGCTGGACCACCAGCGCGAGCTGAAGGCGACGGTGGTCCGCGAGCAGCTCGTGCGTCTGGCCGGCCTCTCCGCCGACGACCCCCTGGTCTCGGGGCTCACGGTGGCCCCGGTGCCCGGGGACGTCAACGGCCTGCGGTGGCGCACCAGGACCCGGTTCGTGCCTCTGGCCGGAGGACGCATCGGGATGCGCAAGCACCGCTCGCACGACGTGGTGGAGATCGACGACTGCCTGATCGCCGCGCCCGGCGAGGTCGACCACACCGTCGCCGGACGCGAGTTCACGGTGGCACCGGACGGGTTCTGGCAGGTCCACCCGGGTGCCCCCGAGCTGCTGGTGACCACGGTGCTGGACCTGCTGGACCCCCAGCCCGGCGAGTCGGTCCTCGACCTGTACGCCGGGGTCGGCCTGTTTGCGCGCTTCCTCGCCGACCGCGTCGGTGAGCGGGCCCGCGTGGTCGCGGTGGAGGGCGACGCGGACGCCGCCAGGCTCGCTCGCGGTCACCTGGCCGGCGTGGAGCAGGCGGCGGTCAGCGCGGGCGGCGTCGAGAAGGTGCTGTCGACCGAGTACGACGAGCCCTTCGACATCGTGGTGCTCGATCCGCCTCGCGAGGGCGCCCGCCGCAAGGTGGTCGAGCAGGTGGTCGACCGGGCGCCGCGGGCGGTGGCCTACGTGGCGTGCGATCCTGCCGCCCTGGCTCGCGACCTGGCCATCTTCGCCGAGCACGGCTACCGGCTCGAGCAGCTGCGGGCCTTCGACCTGTTCCCGATGACGCACCACGTCGAGTGCGTCGCACTGCTGTCGAAGACCCGGGCCTGACCTGCGGCGCAGCGCTCCGCGATCGCTCGATCACCCCGGGGGCGGCGCCTGGCCCCGTGCGGCGACGGGCTCCAGCCGGACGATGATGCTCTTCGAGGCGGGCTCGTTGCTGATCGCGTCCACGTTGTCCAACGGGACCAGCACGTTGGTCTCGGGGTAGTAGGCGGCCGCGCAGCCGCGGGGGGTCGGATAGGAGACGAGCTCGTAGTCGGCCGCGCGGCGCTCCACGTCGTCGGGCCACACCGACACCACGTCGACACGGTCCCGCTCGGCGAGGCCGAGCTCGGCGAGATCCTCGGGGTTGACCATCACCACCCGACGGGTGCCGTGGATCCCTCGGTAGCGGTCGTTGCTGGTGTACGGAACGGTGTTCCACTGGTCGTGGGAGCGCAGCGTCTGCAGCACCAGATGGCCCTCGGGTGCCCTCGGGGCTTCGCCGGCGTTGCGGGTGAACACCGCCTTGCCCACCGGGGTGGCAAAGACTCCTTCGTTGACCGGGTTGGGCAGGGGGATGCCGCCGGGGCGGACGACGCGGGCGTTGAAGTCGTGGAAGCCGGGTACGACGCGTGAGATCCGGTCCCGGATGGTCCCGTAGTCGGCCTCGAAGGTCTCCCACGGGATGTCGTGCCTGGACCCGATGGTCTGCCGCGCGAGCCGGCTCAGGATGGCGACCTCGCTGAGCAGCAGGCGTGAGGCCGGTTCCAGCCGCCCCCGGGAGGTGTGCACCTCGCTCATGGAGTTCTCGACGGTCACGAACTGCTCTCCGGTGGCCTGGATGTCGTGCTCGGTCCGCCCGAGCGTCGGCAGGATGAGCGCGGTGTCCCCGCAGACCACGTGGGAACGGTTGAGCTTGGTCGAGACGTGCGCGGTGAGCCGACACCGTCGCAGGGCCTCCTCGGTGAAGTTGCTGTCCGGGGCGGCGCGGACGAAGTTGCCCGCCACGCCCATGAAGACCTTCACCCGGCGCTCGTGCATGGCGCGGATGGCGTTCACCGAGTCGAGCCCGTGGTGCCGTGGGGGCTCGAAGCCGAACTCCTGCTGAAGCGAGTCGAGGAACCCTTCGGGCATCTTCTCCCAGATCCCCATCGTGCGGTCGCCCTGGACGTTGCTGTGCCCCCGCACCGGGCACGCCCCGGCTCCTGCCTTGCCGAGGTTGCCGCGCAACATCAGGAAGTTCACGATCTCGCGGATCGTGGGGACAGCATGGCGGTGCTGGGTGAGGCCCATCGCCCAGCAGACGATGACCCGGTCGCTGCACAGCACCTCGTCGCGGACCGCCTCGATCTCCTCGCGGGTCAGGCCCGTGTCGGCGAGGACCTGGGACCACTCGGTCGCCCGGACGTGCTGGCTGAACTCCTCGAACCCGACAGTGCTGGCGTCGATGAACTCCTGGTCCAGGACCGTGCCCGGCGCCGCGTCCTCCGCCTCGAGCAGCAGCCGGTTCAGGGCCCGGAAGAGTGCGAGGTCGCCACCGAGGCGGATCTGCAGGAGGCGGTCGGCGATCTGCACGCCCCGCCCGACCACACCGCGCGGCTTCTGGGGGTTCTTGAACCGCAGCAGGCCGGCCTCGGGCAGCGGGTTGACGGCGATGATGCGACCACCGTTGAGCTTCGTCTGCTCCAGCGCGGACAGCTGTCGGGGATGGTTGGTTCCGGGGTTCTGTCCCACCACGAGGACGAGGTCGGCGTGCTCGAGGTCGAGCAGGGTCACCGTGCCCTTGCCGATGCCGAGGGTCTCGTGCAGAGCGGACCCGCTGGACTCGTGGCACAGGTTGCTGCAGTCCGGCAGGTTGTTGGTGCCCAGGGCCCGGGCGAAGAGCTGCAGGAGGAACGCAGCCTCGTTGCTGACCCGGCCGGAGGTGTAGAAGGCGGCTTCGTCGGGGGAGTCCAGGGAGTTGAGCTCGTCGGCGAGCAGGCGGAGGGCGTCGTGCCAGCTGATCGGCTCGTAGTGCTCAGCGCCCGGCCGCTTCACCATCGGCTCGGTGAGGCGACCCTGCTGGTTCAGCCACTCGTCGGACCGCTGGCCAAGCTCCGCGACGGTGTGGCGACGGAAGAAGTCGGGGGTGACCCGTCGCGTGGTCGCCTCGTCGTTGATGTGCTTCGCGCCGTTCTCGCAGTACTCGTTCTTGTGCCGTTGACCCGGCGCTGGGTCTGGCCACGCGCAGCCCGGGCAGTCGATGCCGTCGACCTGGTTCATCGTCAACAGCGTCAGCGCCGTCCTCCGCGGGGAGGTCTGGTCGAGCGAGTACTCCAGGGCGTGGGTGACGGCCGGCACCCCGGCCGCCCATTCCTTGGGTGGGGTCACCGACAGCTCCTCGTTCGGTTCCTCCTCCGGTGATCTCCTCATGGTCGTGCGCCGCCTCTCGCCGATGGGTGACCCGTGTGCTCTGCGCCGCCGGTCCTCAGCCGTGCGGCCATCCGGGAGTGCTCGGGGACGCGTCGTAGGTGTGCTGCACGCGTCCGTCGCGGATCGTGCCGCGCCAGGTCTCGCCCGCCTCGCCCATGCCCTCGATGAACTCCTTGAAGTGCCCGAGCTCGGACCGGATCAGGCGCTGCACGGCCGGCACGATCGCCGCACCCGTGAGCCGTCGTGGCTCGAAGCGCAGCTCCACCCGCACCGAGGTGAGGTCGGGCTCCAGCTCCTGGAAGGTGACCTGGCCCTCGTGGCGCAAGCGGCGGTCCAGGCCGCGCCACGCCACGAGCGAGTCGGGATGCTGCTCCAGGGTCTCGGCGTAGTACGCGCGCCGCAGCGGGCCGTACCCCAGGATCCATCGGGTGATGGCGGGCCGCTCCTGGTGGACCTCCTTCACCACCGACATGAACCGGGGGAAGGTCTCGTACTGCGTCCACTGGTCGTACGCGGTCCGCAGCGGAACCGCGACCTGCACCGCTTCGACGATGGCACCCATGAGCCGACGGTAGCCCTCAGGCCGCTGCGGCACAGGGGCCAAATGACCCGGGACCGGCCCCCGAGGTGTCCCCGCCTCCTCAGGGGCTCGGCACGTCGGTGAGCGGTGACGTGGCCCGCGCGGCGCGGACACAGGCGGCGACGAGACGGGGGAGGTCCGCGCGCGGCACGAGACGGGCCAGGTCCTGCGCCGAGGTCGGCAGGCCGAGGCGCTGGGCGCCGCGGGCGGCGAGGTCGTCGGCGTACGGCGCGACGTCGGGCCACGCGAACTGGACCTCGCGGAGGAAGATCGCCGCGCCGGCCGGGCCGATCCCGGTGAACTCCTGCAGGGCGGCCGCGAGCGTGGTGTTGTCCTCGCAGCGCTCGTGCATCCGGCGCAGGTCGCCGGCGTGGTCGCCGAGCACCTTGAGGGCCAGCTGGCCGAGCTGGCCGGCCGTGCGCTCGTCGTAGCGTCGGTAGCCGCCGCGACCGAGCGCGGCGACCAGCGACCGGCGAGGGAGGTCGCGGGTGCGCGGGGGCGTGGTGCAGCCGGCAGCGAACAGCTCGCGGGCGGTGGCCACTGCGACCTCCGAGCGGATCCGCGCCGAGAGCAGCAGGCTGAGCACGAGCAGCTGCCACAGGGGCGCGGGCTCGTCCTCCAGGGCGATGCCCGCGGCCTCGGCGTACGTCGTGCCGTGGCGGGTGAGGAGGGCCTGGACCACGTCAGCGTCGCTCATGGCGGGACCTGTACCCAGCCCCGGCGTGGATCACTGGTGGCACGGCGTCCAGCGAGCGGCCGTCGGCTGGTGTATCTTGACGTCAAGAGATATTCTCGGGTTGCACCGGTCCGAGTTAGGCAGCCCTGTCTTCCCGCGTACGGGAGGGCGGCGGCAAGATGGACCGTGAGACACCCACAATCCCCGGTAGGAGACGCGACTGATGGTCAGTCAGGACAGCTTCGGTGCCAAGGGCACCCTGGACGTGGACGGGAAGTCCTACGAGATCTTCCGCCTCAACGCGGTGGCGGGTGACGGCCTCGACGTCGACTCCCTGCCGTTCAGCCTCAAGGTTCTGCTGGAGAACCTGCTGCGCACCGAGGACGGTGCCAACATCACCGCGGACGACATCCGTGCCCTCGCCGGCTGGGACGCGGACGCGGACCCCGACAAGGAGATCCAGTTCACCCCCGCCCGGGTGATCATGCAGGACTTCACCGGCGTGCCCTGCGTGGTCGACCTGGCCACCATGCGCGAGGCGATGGCAGACCTCGGCGGCGACGCCACCAAGATCAACCCGCTGGCTCCCGCCGAGATGGTCATCGACCACTCCGTGATCGCCGACGTGTTCGGCACGCCCGAGGCGTTCGGCCGGAACGTCGAGATCGAGTACGAGCGCAACCGGGAGCGCTACCAGTTCCTGCGCTGGGGTCAGGGCGCGTTCGACGACTTCAAGGTCGTCCCGCCCGGCACCGGCATCGTGCACCAGGTCAACATCGAGCACCTGGCGCGCACCGTCTTCACCCGCGAGGTCGACGGGGTGCTGCAGGCCTACCCCGACACCTGCGTGGGCACCGACTCCCACACCACGATGGTCAACGGCATCGGCGTGGTCGGCTGGGGCGTGGGCGGCATCGAGGCCGAGGCGGCCATGCTCGGCCAGCCCGTGTCCATGCTGATCCCCCGCGTGGTCGGGTTCAAGCTCTCCGGCGACCTGCCCGAGGGGTCGACCGCCACCGACCTGGTGCTCACCATCACCGAGATGCTGCGCCAGCACGGCGTGGTCGGCAAGTTCGTGGAGTTCTACGGCCCCGGCGTCTCCGTGCTGCCGCTGGCCAACCGCGCCACCATCGGCAACATGAGCCCCGAGTTCGGCTCCACGATCGCGGTCTTCCCGATCGACGAGGAGACCCTGAAGTACCTCGAGCTCACCGGTCGCTCGTCCGAGCAGCTCGCCCTGGTGGAGTCCTACGCCCGCGAGCAGGGACTGTGGCACGACCCGTCGGCCGAGCCCCGCTTCTCCGAGCGGCTCGAGCTCGACCTGGCCACCGTGGTCCCCTCCATCGCGGGGCCGAAGCGTCCTCAGGACCGGATCCAGGTCACCGACGCCAAGCAGTCCTTCCGGGGCGCCCTGGCCGACTACGTCGACGAGGGCGAGCAGGAGACCAGCGGCTACGACGAGGAGGTCGAGGAGTCCTTCCCCGCCTCCGACCCGCCCAGCCACAACGGCAACGGCTCCGCGGCGCCGACCGACCACCTCTCGGCCGCGCCGAAGGACGGCGGTCGTCCGAGCAGCCCGGTCCGGGTCACCCTCGACGACGGCACGAGCTTCACCCTGGACCACGGAGCCGTGGCGATCGCCGCGATCACCTCGTGCACCAACACCTCCAACCCGTCGGTGATGATCGGCGCGGGGCTGCTGGCAAAGAAGGCCGTGGAGAAGGGCCTGCAGCGCAAGCCGTGGGTCAAGACCACCCTGGCTCCCGGCTCTAAGGTCGTCTCGGACTACTACGAGAAGGCCGGCCTCACGCCGTACCTCGACAAGCTGGGCTTCAACCTGGTCGGCTACGGCTGCACCACCTGCATCGGCAACTCCGGACCGCTGATCCCCGAGGTCTCGGCCGCGGTGAACGAGAAGGACCTCTCGGTCGTCTCGGTGCTCTCGGGCAACCGCAACTTCGAGGGCCGGATCAACCCGGACGTGAAGATGAACTACCTGGCCTCGCCGCCGCTGGTGGTCGCCTACGCGCTGGCCGGCTCGATGGACGTCGACCTCTTCACCGACCCGCTGGGGCAGGACGCCGACGGCAACGACGTCTTCCTGGCCGACATCTGGCCCTCGCCGTCCGAGGTCGAGGACACCATCGCCGCCGCCGTCACCTCCGAGATGTTCGGCAGCTCCTACGCCGACGTCTTCGCCGGCGACGAGCAGTGGCGGTCGCTGCCCACCCCCGAGGGCAAGACCTTCGCCTGGGACCCCGAGTCCACCTACGTCCGCAAGCCCCCGTACTTCGACGGCATGCCGGCCGAGCCCGTCCCGGTCACCGACATCGAGGGTGCGCGCGTCCTGCTCAAGCTGGGCGACTCGGTCACCACCGACCACATCAGCCCGGCCGGTGCCATCAAGAAGGACTCGCCCGCCGGCAAGTACCTCGCCGAGAACGGGGTGGCCCAGCGCGACTTCAACTCCTACGGCTCGCGGCGCGGCAACCACGAGGTGATGATCCGGGGCACCTTCGCCAACATCCGGCTGCGCAACCAGCTGGCTCCCGGTACCGAGGGCGGCTTCACCCGCGACTTCACCGTGGCCGACGGCCCCGTCACCACGGTGTACGACGCCTCGGTGAACTACATCGCCTCCGGCACTCCGCTGGTCGTGCTGGCGGGCAAGGAGTACGGCTCCGGCTCCTCGCGTGACTGGGCGGCCAAGGGCACCTCGCTGCTGGGCGTCAAGGCGGTCATCGCCGAGTCCTACGAGCGGATCCACCGCTCCAACCTGATCGGCATGGGCGTCATCCCGCTGCAGTACCCCGAGGGCCAGAGCGCGGAGTCGCTCGGCCTGACCGGCGAGGAGACGTTCTCCTTCACCGGCATCGAGGCGCTCAACGAGGGCACCACGCCCCGCACGGTCAAGGTGAAGGCCGGCGACGTGGAGTTCGACGCGGTCGTCCGCATCGACACCCCGGGTGAGGCCAACTACTACCGCAACGGCGGCATCATGCAGTACGTGCTGCGCAACCTGCTGCGCGCCTGATCGATCCGCCTCACCACGACGAGGCCGGCCGCGAGACTTCTCGCGGCCGGCCTCGTCGTGCGTCCGGGCTCAGCGGAGCACGCGCGTCCGCTCGTCGGCCGCGGCCTCCGCAGCGGTGGCCACCACCCCGGCCAGTGCCACCGCCTGGGCACGCAGGTCGGGGATCGCTGCGACCTCCCACTCCAGCCCCCTTGCGCGCCGACCCGAGCCAGAACAGGTCGGTGAGCACCTCCTCGTCGTCCGCCACCGGGTGGCCGGGCTGCACCAGGTCGACCCCCAGACCCAGCCGGTGGGGACGGACCAGGCCGCGTTCGAGCATGGCGTCGACCAGCGGGTTCCAGCCCCGCGTGGGCACGGGCCGCGGTCCGGTGCAGTTGAGGACCAGGTCGAACTCGCCCGGGGAGACCTCCGGCACTGTGCGGACCACCAGCGTGCCGTTGTCGCGCAGCCGGGTCAGGTGGTGCGACATCGCCGGCGACATCCGGTGCCGGTGCAAGTCCCAGCCGTGGGCGTAGGTGCTGGCGAAGCGGGACTGGTCCTCGGGTTCCAGCCCGGCCCACAGCTGGTTGGCGAACCCGCGGACGCCGTCCACCGCGTCTCGCCAGTCGCTGCCGTCAGTGGGCTCGACCACGTGTGCCGCGGGCAGCCTGCCCCGGCGGGAGGCGGCCACCAGCTCGCCCCGGGGCAGCAGGTGCTCGAGCTCCACCGCCAGGTCCAGCATCGTCAACCCGGTGCCGAGCAGCAGCACCCGTCGTACGCCGGCCAGGGCGGGGCGCCAGTCGGCGGTCCAGGGGTCGGCGACGAATCGGTCGCCCAGCTCCTGCTGCAGGTGGGGCTGTGGGTGCGCGGGAGGGTTGCCCAGGGCCAGGACCACCTTGTCGGCCGGGATCGCGGAGCCTGAGGCGAGCACGGTCTGCCACCCCTCCTCGGTGCGGTGCAGGTCGATCGCCTGATCCCGGACCCGGCGTAGCGAGGAGCCGTCGGGCACCGCCACCTCGTCGAGCACCGAGGTGAGGTACTGCCCGTAGACCTTGCGCGTCGGGAAGGATCGGGCGCCCAGGTCCATGCCTCGGGCCGCGCACCAGCGGATCAGGTGCCCGGGGTCCCCGTCCACGGCGCTGAGGCGCTCGGCGAAGTTGTTGACGGTGTGCCTGGGGTGGTCGGTCCGGTAGGCCAGGCCCGGCCCGACGCCGGGGAGCGCTCGACCAGGTGCACGTCGACCGGTGCTGCCGGGGTGGCGCGCTGGAAGAGGTGGAGCGCGGCGATCACCGCGGCGGCGCCGCCACCCACGACCACGACCTGGAGGGGCTGTCGCCGGGTGCTGGAGCGGAGGATGGTCATGGGGTCTCCCACCGGCTTCCCGGCATCGTCAGTTGATATTGTCGATCAACTTACTACACAAAGGGGGATGGGCGGCGCAGCGCTACCGTGGCGTCCATGATCGTCGCCATCAGCATCAGTCCCGCCAGCACGGAAGCGACCGGAGGGGTGGCCGCCGCGGTGGCCGAGGCGGTCCAGGTGATCCGCGACTCGGGTCTGCCGTGCGAGACCAACTCCATGTTCACCAACATCGAGGGGTAGTGGGTAACGAAGCACATCGCACGTCAACGTCTACCGAAGGGGTCAGAACATGCTCGTAGCCTTCTCAGTCGCACCGAGCGGGACAGGCCGAGACAACGGTTCCGTCGCCGATGCCGTCGCGGCGGCCGTGCGGGTTGTCCGCGAGTCGGGCCTTCCGAATAGGACGGACGCGATGTTCACGACGCTCGAAGGAACGTGGGCGGAGTGCTTCGGGGTGATTCGCCGAGCCACGCAGGCCGTAGAACCGTACGGGTCGAGGATCTCCCTCATCATCAAGGCCGACATTCGTCCCGGCTACGAGGGCGAACTCGACGCCAAGGTCGCGAGGCTCGAAGCGGCACTAGCCGAGGAGTAGCGATGCTGACCGAGGCCTCGCAGCGCGAGACCGGATCGCCGCATCGGGTGCCCGGGTTGGCGAGGTCATCGAACGGCGCTCACCGCAGCAAGGAGAACATGGCTAGGCGGCCTGCCGAGAGAACTTTCAGGTCAAGTCTCCCAGGGTCGTTGAGCGGAGTCGAGCACGGTGCCGTTCTAAGGGGAGCACATGCGCGATAGTGGACACATGACTCGCCTGATTGACGCAACCATGAACCGCCGAGCCCATGACGTCGCGTTCACGTGGAAGGTGGAGGGGGATCTGGAGGTCGCCGCGAGCCCGTGGCTCTTGTCCTTCGACGTGATCGGCGGCGAGGACGGCCCCGCCCATCAGTTCGGTTTCCGGTTCCGGGACGGCAAGGTTGAAGAGCGGTTCTACTTCGACTTCGTGGAGGGGATGAACTACTACGTACCCGAGGTCCGCCCCCACCGGCTCGGCGACACTTGGAAGGCCGTCTTCCCTGCGAGTGACGAGGTCGCCCGTGATGGCAAGTGGCGCGCTGCGCTCTCGTTCGACGAGCCGGACAACTCGAATGAGTCGAACGTCGAGGGGACTTTTTAACCGTGACCAACGAGGACCGTCCGGTATGGCGGCCGTTGGGCGCGCGCGACGCGACGACCGCGCATGAGTATGGCGCGCTCGCCGAGGGCGTTCCGGCATGGCTTGAGCGGTCCCTTTGGCGGTGGGCGATGGACCGGGGCGTCAGGAACTCAAACCTGCACCACAAGGCCGAGCGCCTGATGAAGGTGAGCATCCCTCAGCGGCAGGGTGAGAACCCGTTCGCTGCGTACTGGGCCGCGGTAAGCGAGGACGACCGGGTCGCTCTTCTCGACTTCTTTCTGCACGATCTCGAAGAGACTGGCACCGAAGCGTACAAAGCCGGTGACACCCACGGAGCGCAGGAGATCGTCCGCACGGCCGAGCTGCTCGACAAGATGCTCACCGAGGGCGGTTCGGTGTGGCAGGTCGCTTACGAGCCTTACTGGTGCCTCCAGCGGCGCGCGAACGAGACTACGCAATCGCTCGTGGACTTGGCGTCCTCGCCAGAGACCGACGCCGCGCGGAAGATCGCCTCGGCGTGGAACGCCCTATACCGTCACTCGCCGGACTATGACCGCGCCTACCGAGACGCGGTCCTGGCGGTCGAGGCGGTCGCCCTTCCGGTCACTGTCCCGAAGAACAAGCGAGGCACTCTGGGGAACGCCGTCGCACATATAGGTGACACGGTCGATCGCTGGACGGTTGGCGATCTCGACGCCGAGGAGCAAGCCTCGGGCGCGACGCTCCTCGCGATGCTACGGACGCTGTGGCATAACCAAGAGCGGCACGCGAAGCCGGACGGAACAATTTTGGACGTAACCCGCGCCGAGGCAGAGGCCGCCGTCTCGCTCGCGGTGGTGCTCGTTCACTGGTTTGCGACCGGTGCTGTGCGTCGCGTCGCGTAGGTCGCCCACGCGCGGCTAGCCAGATTATTGTCCCAGGCGTGACCATCACGAGCGGAGACTTCTTCATCCTCCGAACGTCCCGGACGCCCCGAACGCCGTGGGACACCGCTACCGAGGAACTGGACCGGGATCGCCTGACGGCACTGATCGACCGCCCGGACCCGGCACACGCGATGTGGAAGTCGCTCTCGCTCTAATGGATCTCGTGCGCGACGACCTGACCAACTCGGGCACGGAAGGCAGCGGGAAAGGCAGCCTCAACGACGACGACATGCGCCTCGCCGTGCGTGCGCTTCAGAGCGTGACCGCGCGGACCGGGTACGAGTTCAAGTTGCCCTTTCGCGACCACACGAGTTGGCGCGCTTGGGGGCTCCGCAACAACGCTCACGGCAGTTGGCAGGCACGGAGACATCTCCTGAGAGGCTTGTTCGAGGAGCGATACGCTGCGTTTGATGAGTGCCCAGGAGGGCGCGCGCTCCGCTCGTCACTCGTCGAAGCGATCTCGCTTCACGAGCGGCTGGGGTGGCGGGAGATCGGCACGGAGATCGGCGAACTTCGACGGCACTTCCGAGCGGCCAGAACGCCGCAGGACTACCGAGCGGTCGGCATCGACTGCGTTCACGTCACCGAGGCTCTCAGTCGGAAGGTCTACGACCACGGCTCGCACATGCCGGACGGCTAGGACGAGCCACCCCCCTCCCAGACGAAGACGCGACCTGACCGATTCGTCACGGTGCAGTTGCCCGGCTCTGACAGCGGCCCTTCGGAAGTTCGCTCGCGCGTCGATCGAATTCGCCCAAGCCGTGAAGCACTCCGGTACACCGACCCGCACCGAGGTCGGGATCCTCGCGGAGGCGCGGCTCACATAACGATCTGATCGCGTAAGACGCCTCGCGGACGCCCTTGACCTGCGATCGCGAGTCACGAAAGAAGACGGCCCGTTGCGGCGCCTCCCGATGCTCGGCAGGGCCGTCCCATGACTCCCGGAGAGCACCTCGCAGCCCTCCTTGGCCCCGTCCTCGGCGAGCACTTCTCTGAGGTCGAGTTCGCCGACCTCGTGGACGAGATCCTCGACGACCTCGACCTCCGTATCGCCGGTCCGGCCGCTTCGGCGAGCGTGTAAACGCCAAGAGCCCCGCTCCTCCGGCGTCGGCGCCAGAGGGGCGGGGCTCTTCTCGTGTCTCAGGAACGGCAGGAGCAGCGGGTTGGCGGGCGACCCGGACGGCGCTCGCGCACGAAGGTCAAGCCGCACGCGACGCGCGTCCGCACGTCCGGCGGCTCGCCGGGCACCTCCTCGGGCTCGGGCCCGGCCACGGGCGCCGGGCGCGAGCGTCGAGACGACGAGCTCGGTCTCGACCCACTCGCCGGAGAGACCGGGCAGGGCTCCCGACGTCCCGCGAAGTCGACGAGGTATCCCCGTGTCATGATCTCGACGCCGAGCGGCCCGCCCGCGTTCCGCCACCGGCCAGGACAGAGGCGGATCTCTTCGCGGGATGGCGAGGAGTGTACGTAGGGCTAGGAGTCGAACGACGCGTATAGGCGGGTCCCAGGCATCTCGTGGCGAGTCGCGGGGCTCGGCTGGCTGCGGTGGTTCAGTGGGGGGTCTCTGGTCCGTAGAGGGGATGCGTACGGGGGGCATGCTCGTTCAGTGCGTGCCGTGGCCCGCGCCGACGACGACGGCGAGCGGGGTTCGCGGTGGGGCGGAGAGGAGGCGCAACGGGTCGTGCTGCTGCTCACGGGGGTCCGCGTCGGCAAGCCAGTCGAGGAGTGTCGAGATCTCGGCAAGGCCGGTCGGGACGGTGCCGCCCGGGCCCAGGAGATCCCTCGGGGCGGCCAACAGGTCCGGGCGTACAGAGTGGCGGCGGCGGGGCTTCATCGCATCAGACACCTTCGTCGGTTAGGGCAGGGAAACGGGCCAGCATCTTGCGGAGGACTTCGCGTTGCTGGCGCAATTCGACGACCTCCGAGCGGACGCGGCGGCCGCCTTGCCGGATCTCGGTCAGATCGTCGACCTCACTGACAGCGGCGGTGAGGCGCTCGATCAGGTCGAGGGTCGCGGCAGCTTCGTCGATGGCTTCGAGATCAGCGGGTGATAGGTCCGTGTACGTTTCGGCGACGCGTTGGCGGAAGCGTCGTGCTCGTGTGCGCGGTTGTGCGGTCATATGGGCTCCTTGTCTCGGCGTGGGGCTTGCAATCAGGTGAGTCGTGGCGTCGTGTGACCTCGACGCGGCCTACGGTGCCTCTGTGCAGAGCGTTCTAGTTGCCCTGGTTGGCGCACTCGGTGCGGTCGTGTTGTCGCTATTTGAGGGCGTCGGCACTCGTGGTGCCGCGCTACGGCACTTGAAGGAGGAATCCGAACTCATTGCGGCACTCCCCGACGACGATCCACGACGGGCGGTACTACAGGAGGCATCCCTGTTCGCGGCAGAGCGATATCGGGACCACGCCAAGACACCGAGGGTAAAGCGCAATCGATGGGTGGGACTCATCTCCTCGAGTGGCCTGCTCGCAATGGTCTTGTATGCAATGGGATCGGTTAGCACAAACAACAACTGGGAGAACGTGCTTTTCGTCGGGGCGGGTCTCTTTGGTCTCTACGCCTTCCTCCGCTTTGCCACTCGGCTCATGAGTTCCTGAAGGAGCACAAGGCTCGTTAGTTCGGGTGTTTTTGGCGCTCATTGCGTGTGTAGCGCCGCTATGCCAAAAGTGTGGCGTGTCGGGTGGGGGAGGGGGTCTCCCCCGGGGGCCGAGGGGCGCTCGACGTCGTCGCACGTCGACGGAGCGCGACCCTCGGCTTGGGGCCGAGCGGCCGGGCAGCACTCGGTCGAGTGCTGCCCGGCCTCCCGTGCTCGGTATTGGGAGAATCTCAGAAGAGGCGTCGCCGCTTCTGAGTTGCTTCGCAGGTGACTACGCGGCCAGCGGCCATGTGCTCGGCGTTCGCACGGCGCGTGGCGCCGTCGGCCAGGACGAAGCGGGCGCCAGCGCGAGCAGCGAGGACATGCCAGGGCGCTGTGATGGTCGCGATTGAGCCAGGGACCTCGGACGGCTTCATCTCGCGGAGCGCCCAGACGATCTCCTTGACGTCACAGTCATCTACGTCGAGGAGACCCAGGCGCCGCCAGTCGACGATCGGGAGGTTCCCTCGATCGCCGGGGGTGGGGGCAAACGGGGAGACGGCCGCGAGGACCTCATCCACCCGCCCAGCCGCCGTGCGGGCCAGGGAGTACGACTCGAAGATCCTCGTGTCCATTGATGCGATGTCCCGGATCACCAGAGGGATCTGAGAGGCCCGCTCGTTCAGCGTGTTGACGTCGTCGGCCAGGGCGACGCGGAATCGGGCCAGGATCTCGTCGGCGTGAGCCTCGACAGTGGCAACGTGCGCCGTGGCGACCATGTCGCTGACACGGCCGCGGATCTTGCTCGCGGCCTCTGCGCGGGCGAGTTCATTGAGCGCATCTGTGGTGATCTCGGCGCGCTTCGCGGGGGAGAGAGTGACGCTCTCACTGATTGCCAGGGCGGCGGTCGCTTGCGCTTCGGCGAGCCCAAGAGGCATGACCGGCTCGGCAGTGAAGGCGTCGGCGACCTCGCCCGGGAGTTCTACGGCGAAGCTCTCAGCGGTGGATGCGAGGCGGCGCAAGGCGTTTCGGGCAACGGCGGGGTGGGTGTAGAGGTCGTACACAGGAGGGCTCCTTGCTGGGGTGAGGAAACGAGCGGGGGCGCGGTGTTGATGTCAGGTGTCGTCCGGGAAGGACGTTGAGCGGGACGCTCGCAAGGCATCTGCGAAGGTTTCTGCGAAGAGGTCACGCGGTGACGGCGTCGAGGCCCTCTTGGCGTGCTCCTCTTCGCGGCGGGCTTCGTCAAGGGCAATGGAGTTGAACCAGTCCCGGCGCAGTTCTGTGGTCGAGTTCCACTTGATCGAAGTCCTGGCGTCGTTGGCCGCGTTGCGTTCGGTGAGGAGTTGTTCGACGCGTTGACGGGCGCGTGAGAGGTCATCGGCGGCGTGCCGGAGGTCGTCGTGGTGGGTCATGGGTGAGGTGTCCTTTCGATTGGGGAAGGTGCTTGGATTCCGGCCGCGGCGCGGTGCCGACCCGGGGGGAGCAGGGGCCTCCGGGCTGGACAAGGGCGTCCCGCGGGCTTCGCCCCAGTACGGGCGCCTGGTCTGGCCGCGCATTCGATCGCGGCGGTCGGCGACGACTGGGGACGGTGCTGCGCCTAGGTGGGCTCGCTCCAAGCTGTCTCGGCAGCGCACCTCGTCGAAGACACTCGGGAGGTTCGATCGAGGGCAGCGCGAGCGGTGGAGGAGAGGTTGTTGGTCATCCTGTAGGTGACTCCTTGATTCGTGCGCTTGCGGCCTTCGCCTAGGTAGGTCTTCAGGACGGCGTCGAAGACGCGAGGGCCTGGCTCTGCGATCTCGCGACCATCGGGGAGGGTTTCGCCGGAGTCGTACCGGCGCCAGAGCGTCTTGACGGCCTCGGTGTGCAGGTCGGCGAGCCGGTAGGCGCCGGGTGCAGGCGGGTTCTCGGCGTCGAGCCAGCCGTCCAGCCAGAGTCGGGTCGAGGCTTCTTGATCGGCGCGGGAGTGCGCGCGGCGATCGCTCAAGATCTCGGCGTTGCTCTTCGCCGGACCACGGGGTGGGCGCGGAGCCGCTTCGGCGATGCGGCTCTCTGGGGCGTTCGGGAGCCCTTCTCTGTAGGCCCGAAGGACGTCGAGGAGGTAGGCCTCGAACCGCAGCGACGGCACCGAAGCGGCGCGGCTCAGGTCTCGGTAAGCGTCCAGGGCGTCCCGGCGATCGGGCAGGCCGCGGAACGCAATTCTCAGCGGTTCGGCGAGCCCGGGTAGGTCAATCGGTAGCGGGTCTTCGTTCAAGCCGTCAGGGCGCGTCAAGAGGGCCCTGCCGCGACGGAAAGCCTCGACGCCGGGGAGGCTCACGAGATGGGCGACGTCGCGAGGGGCGGGCAGTTCAACCGCTACGCGCGTGCCGTCGTCGTCGAGGAAGAACGCCGACGTCCGGGCCAGCCGGTCCCGGTCGCGGCGGCGGCGTAGGCGCAGCGCTGCCAGGGCGTCGAGATCAAGTTGCGGTGCGGTCATGGGTCGTCCTTAGGGGGTTGATTGGCGGGGCGGCGCGGGTCGACCGCCCGGGGTCGAGCGCCATCAGGGGAAGGGAAGAGGGAATCGAGGCGCTCGTGTTCGCCCGGGAGATCCGGGGAGCACGTGCCCTCTTCGCCGTGCCGCTTCTCGGGACGAGCCCGAGGAGGCTTCTCGCGTGCGTTGAGCCGCACGCGGCGGCGCTCGTGGGCGCAGTGCAACCGAGGCAAGGCGCTGGACTCGGGCGCTCAGTCCTCGGCGGGAGCCAGCGCGGCACCGAGCGACGTCAGGAGCGCAGCCGATGTCCGGGCCTCGGCCAGGAGCGCTGCCTCACGGAGGGCGGCGCGCTCGCGGAAGGCGCGCTGGCGGCAGGCATTGGAACAGGTGCGCGCGGGGCGCATCGAGGTGAACGAGCGCGCGCAGACCTCACAAATCGAGTACCGCACGGCGGCCTCCTTCCGGTGTTACGTGATGAGAACAGGTCGAGAAAAACGCCCCCGGCTCCTCGCGCCGCTTCGTCGTGCTCTACGAGCACGGAGTCAGTGAGGAACCGGGGGCATTCAGGCCCCGCGTGACCGATAGGTCGAGTTGAAGAGTCCGCGCGTCGCGCGTGCCCTCTGAAGGAGAAGTCCGCCTGCCCTACGACAAGCTCTGGCGCGGTCTGCCGTGTTTCTCTCGGCAAGACGAGTCCGCCTGCGGGCTGGCGCCTTGTTCGTGTCCGCACCTTTGCGAATTGGGCGCGGAGTGGGTCTCGATGTGGGACGGCCGTCGGCGGCTCAAAAGGGTGACGGAAGACGACATGTGACGTTCAAAGTGTCACTTCGCCCTAGCGCTATATATGGGTGGTTCGTTCCTTCTTGCCAGAACATTAGAAGTGCGACAAGAACCGTCACTTGTCGCCTTCCGTCACCCTTCGGGACCCCGGCGCTCTCGCGGCCTTCGGCCCTACCCGGCGCCCGCCCCCCTCTGCGATTGAGGTGTGATAGAGGCAGCCCTCCGGGCCGACTGGTGTGTCCCATCCGCGCGGATCGCGGCATGAGCGGACGCGTCAGGTCCCGGCGAGTTCACTCCATGCGGCTTCAACGGTCAGGCCGTATCCGTCCGTACCCAACTCGGGGATGAGGGGGTCGGCTGCGCGCAGGAAGGCGCCCGCGACCAGGTCCTCGCCCCTGCTTCGCGAGGGCAAGTCGCCGGTGAAGTCCATGAATGCTATGAGTTCACGAAGTGCAATCAGTTCGGCGCGGGACATCGTGACCGTGATGCCTTGACTATCTTCGGCTGCTTGCATCTGTAGAGCATGCCGCACGCTCATCGGCATGAGCGTGCGTGTCGCTGCGCGCTATCACACCTCAATCGCAGAGGGGGGCGCCCGCTCCGCCGCGCGACGTGAGTGAGGCCGACGAGAGCCCCCTGCCGGAGGACTCGGCACAGGGGCTCTCAAGAGGCGCGCAAGCGGGATCATTCGAGCAGGTCAGAAAGGTCCTCGGTCTGCCCGACGAGATAGTCGACCTCAGAAGAGAGCCGGACGCGGGATGGGTCCCATGCGCCTCGCCGACGGGCCGGGAGGACGCTCACGCGAACGCCGAGCGCAGCCATGTGCTTGCGGCGCTCCCCGACCGCCCACCCGTCCCACGCGGCGCCGTAAGGGGTGCGGGTGCGCCGGGTGGTGACGCGGTCCTCGGAGGCGCCTAGGCGCTCGCGCTCGGCTGTTAGCTCGGAGATCCGCTCGAAGAGCGCCGGGAGGTCGCCGGTCGCGGTATGGGCGATCTCGGCTGTCGCCACGGCGAGCGCGGTCTCAACCTCGGCGAGGGCTTCGGAGACGGAGACCTCGACGACGCGCTCGACGATCTCTACGCCAGAGAAAGCGGTGAGGAACAGGCGCTCGGCCTCGGCGTCGACCTCGGCCGCGTCGACGAGGACGTGAGAGCCCTCGGAGATCCCTCGACAGCCGTAAAAGGCCCGGCCTCGACGGGACCGACGGATGAGGGCCTCTCCGCATGGGCAGAAGGCGAGGCCGTGAAGCAACGGACGGGGGGCGGTGAGCCCTTCGCGCGTCGCGGACGAGCGAGCCTCGTCGAGGGCCTGGGGGGTGACAAGCGCCCGGACTGCCTCGGCGGTCTCGTCGTCAACGAGGGGCTCCCAAGCGCGGACGGGCGCACCACCCTCGTCGTGCACCGGACGCCGCTGGCGGGTGGGGTGGCCCTTCTGATCGCGGACGGACTCGGTCAGGTAGCCGGAGACGTGAAGAGCCCGCGCGATGTTAAGCACGCTTGCAGGCTTCCAGTCGCGGCCCGTCGCGGTCGGGATGCCCTCGGTGGTGAGGTTACGCGCGAGGCGATTGACCGGGACGCCGTCGAGGAGGTCGGCGAAGATCCGCCGGATGACGTCGGCCTCGGCCTCGTCGACGCGGAGCACCTTCCCGACGCCGTCCGGGGCGGGCCCGGGGCGGTAGCCGTAGGGGCGGGGGCCGCCTCCCCAGCGCCGAAGGCCACGCAGGTACGCCTTCGTCGCCTTCGCGCGCTCGCCGGTTGTCGCCGCCTCTAGTCCGGCGAAGACTTGAGTGATCTGGACGATCGCGAGACCCATCGGTGAGGTCGTGTCGTAGGGCTCGGTCGCGGAGACGATCCCGACGCCTTCGTCGAGGAGCAGGCTCATATCCACGACGTTTCGCGCGATCCGGTCGAGGCGCCAGCACAGGATCGCATCGGCGCGGCTGGAGAGGACGGCCTCGCGCGCCTCGGTGAGTCCCGGGCGGTTCAGTCGAGCCTTCGTAGCGCTCACGCTCTCGTCGGCGGCGATCCCGATGAGGTCCCAGCCGCGGGCTTCGGCAGTCCTCGTGATGATGTCGCGTTGTTTCTCGATCGACGTTGAGTCCTCGCTCGCGCGGGACAGGCGGGCGTAGCCGTAGACCCTCATGCTGTGTTCTCCTCGTGTCATCGTTGGACGCGAGGTAGGAGTCCGCCAGTGATCCGGAACGTGCTCAGTCATGTACCCCGCTAACCATGAAGGGGAGTGGGACGAGGTGATGGCCGTGGTCAAGCAGGCGGTGTTCAAGGTCGCCGAGACCTCGCCGCGGGTCGGGCTGGTGCTCAAGGCCGACCTGCGTGCCGGCCACGACGCCGGCGAGATGGAGGCGAAGGTGCGTCGCCTGGAGCAGCATCTGTGAGCCCCCTGGATCTGTGAGGTCCCTAGGGTGGTCGCCATGGAGACGACCACCATCGAGTACCTGACCGGGGACTCCGAGCGCGTGCTCGACATCACCGACGACTGCGCGGCGTTCGTGGCAGGGCGCGGGGACGGGCTGCTGCACCTCTTCGTGCCGCACGCCACCGCCGGGCTGGCCATCCTGGAGACCGGCGCGGGGTCCGACGCCGACCTGCTCTCCGCCCTGCGCGAGCTGCTGCCCGCCGACGACAGGTGGCGGCACCGGCACGGCAGCCCCGGGCACGGCCGATCGCACGTGATGCCGGCCCTGGTCCCGCCGTACGCCTCCGTCCCGGTCGCCGCCGGACGACTGGCGCTGGGGACCTGGCAGAGCCTCTGTCTGGTCGACCTCAACGTGGACAACCCCCGGCGGCAGGTCCGGATGGACTTCCTCGCCGGATGATGTGTCGAACACCTGTTCGACGTAGGATCGGCGCATGCCCACCCACGTCGCGCCGCCCGGCTGGCCCTCCGCGGTCCGCCCGCCGGACGCGCCCGACTGGGAGCGCACGGCCGTCAACTGGCTCTTCGACATCAGCCCGCCGGAGTACCGCGGACACCAGACGCTGCGACGCCACGTGGTGGTGCTGGCGCGCTTCGCGGTGCTGCACGTCGAGGCGCAGCAGGCCGCGTGCCGACGCGGTCTCAGCCAGGCGCGCGCCGACCTGCGCGACGTGACCGACCTGGACACCGTCGAGGCGGCGGTGGCCACGTGGCAGGCCGAGCAGGCCCGCCTGCTCGCCGTACGACGCGAGGTCGGGCTGGTCGAGGAGGCGCTGCGAGGCCGGCGCTTCGTGGCCCGGCTGTAGGTTCTGCTGCCATGCAGCCCGCCAGCGATGCGCCCAGCCACCCGCCCGGCGTACGCCGGTTCGCGGGAGTGATCCTGGTCGACCCACGCGGCTGGCTGCTGCTGCAGGAACGGGACGAGCACCCGGTGATCGACCCGGACCGGTGGGGCCTGCCCGGCGGCCACGTTGAGCCCGGCGAGACCTTCGCCCAGGCGGCGCACCGCGAGCTGGCCGAGGAGACCGGGGTCGAGGTCGCCGCCGGTGGCCTGGCTTTCTGGGGGGAGTTCCGGGTCGACCACCGTCACGCCTACGGCACCTTCGACCAGATGCAGGTCTTCGTCGCCCCGACGCTGCTGAAGGATGAGGAGATCGACTGCCGGGAGGGTCGCCGGATCGTCTTCGTCGAGCCCCGGCACGCGCTGGGCCTGGAGCTCACCTCGGCGGCGTCGGTGATCGTGCCGGCCTTCCTCTCCTCACCGGAGTACGCCAGCATGGCCCCATGAGCCTCGCGGGCAGTCCCCTCACCGTCCACCCCGTGCCGGGGGCGGGCGCCGAGGACGTCGTCGTAGCCCCCGACGGCAGCGTCTACACCGGCACCGAGAACGGCGTCGTCTGGCGGCTGAGTCCCGACGGCACCCGGACCGACCGGGTGGCCGACACCGGCGGGCGTCCGCTGGGGCTCGAGCTCTTCGACAACGGTGACCTGCTGGTCTGCGACGCCACCCGCGGGCTGCTCGTCGTGCACCAGGACGGGGCGGTGGAGGAGCTCGTGACCAGGGTCGACGGGGTGCCCATGCGGTTCTGCAACAACGCCGCCATCGCCGCGGACGGCACGATCTGGTTCAGCGACTCCTCCCAGCTCTACGGGGTCGAGCGGTGGAAGGACGACTTCGTCCAGGACACCAGGACCGGGCGCCTCCTGCGCCGGGACCCGGACGGCTCGGTGAGCGTGGTGCTGCAGGGGCTCGCCTTCGCCAACGGGGTCGCGCTGTCGAAGGGCGAGGAGTTCGTGGCGGTCGCCGAGACCGGCGCCCGGACGGTGGTGCGCTACTGGCTCACCGGAGCGCGCAGTGGTCAGCGTGACTTCCTGTGCACCGACCTTCCCGGCTATCCCGACAACATCTCGCGCGGCAGCGACGGCCTGGTGTGGGTCACCATCGCCAGTCCGCGCGACGCGCTCGTGGAGCGGCTCAAGCGGGCGCCGCTCCCGCTGCGCAAGGCGGTGACCCGGATCCCCGACGCGCTGCAGCCGAAGCCCAGACGCACCATCCGGGTCCAGGCCTTCGACGACGACGGCCGGCTGGTCCACGACCTCGACCTGCAGCACCCCGGCTACCACATGGTGACCGGGGTGCGCGAGCATCAGGGGCGGGTCTGGATGGGCAGCCTGCACGAGCCGGCCGTCGCCGTCCACGACCTGGTGCTCCGGAGCACCGAACGCACAGCCGACTGAGCAGACAGGGACGACCATGGGGAATCTGAGACCTTCGGAGGTCGCGGCAGCAGGCCTGGACGACTGGCGCCAGCTCTACCAGGCCCTCCAGGCCCGGTTCGTGACCGGTGACTTCGCCACCGGACTGGCGCTGCTGACCGACATCGCCGGCGCGGCCGAGGAGGCTGACCACCACCCTGACCTCGATCTGAGGTACGCCCACCTCAACGTCCGGCTGCACAGCCACGACACCGGAGGGGTCACCGAGCGGGACCTGCGGTTGGCCGCCCGGATCAGTGAGCTCGCCTCGGCCCGCGGCGTGCGCGCGGCCCCCGAGCAGGTCGCCGCGATGGAGATCGCTCTCGACACCCCCGGCTACGCCGCCATCCGCCCCTTCTGGCAGGCCGTCCTCGCCATGGACAGTCCGCGCCGGGACGACGAGGTCCGGGACGACGACGCCGACCTGCCTCGCCTCTGGTTCCAGCACAGCGGGGTCGACGAGCCGCGCCAGCGGTTCCACCTCGACGTGATGGTGCCGCCGGAGCAGGCGCAGACCAGGATCGACGCCGCCCTGGAGGCCGGGGGCGTCCTGGTCAGCGACGAGGCGGCCCCGACGTTCACCGTGCTGGCCGATCCCGAGGGCAACAAGGTGTGCGTGTGCACCATGCTCCAGCGCGACGACTGAGCCGGCGCTGGGTGCGTCCCCTAGACTCGAGGGCTGGGCCCTGTGCCGTCGAGGCAGACGCGCGGGCCGGATCAGCACCACACTGAACACCCTCATCATGTAGGAAGCGGAGGACCATGGGCCACCTGGACTCGATCACCTCCCCGCGTGACCTCCGTGCTCTCTCCACCGAGCAGCTCTCCGAGCTGGCCGAGGAGATCCGCGACGTGCTGATCAGCACGACCGCGCGCACCGGAGGCCACCTGGGTCCGAACCTGGGCGTCGTCGAGCTCACGCTGGCCATCCACCGGGTCTTCGAGTCCCCCCATGACCGGGTCGTCTTCGACACCGGCCACCAGACCTACGTGCACAAGCTGCTCACCGGGCGCGCGGACCGCTTCTCCACCCTGCGTCAGGAGGGCGGGCTGAGCGGCTACCCCAGCCGGGCCGAGTCCGAGCACGACATCGTGGAGAACTCCCACGCCTCCACCTCGCTCTCCTACGCCGACGGCCTGGCCAAGGCGTACGCGATCCGCGGCGAGGACCGTCACGTGGTGGCGGTCATCGGCGACGGCGCGCTGACCGGCGGCATGGCCTGGGAGGCGCTGAACAACATCGCGATCGCCAAGGACTCGCGGCTCGTGATCGTGGTCAACGACAACGAGCGCTCCTACACCCCGACCATCGGGGGCTGGCGACCTCCCTGACTCGGCTGCGCACCAACCCCCGCTACGAGCAGGTGCTCGACGTGGTGAAGAAGCGTCTCCAGGCCGTGCCCGGTGTCGGCGGCGCCGCCTACGACGCCCTGCACGCCATGAAGAAGGGCATGAAGGACGTCCTCGCCCCCCAGGGTCTCTTCGAGGACCTGGGCCTGAAGTACGTCGGCCCGGTCGACGGGCACGACGAGGCGGCGGTGGAGTCCGCGCTCACCCAGGCCAAGCGGTTCGGCGGCCCGGTGATCGTCCACGTGATGACGCGCAAGGGCGCCGGCTACGACCCCGCCGAGCGGCACGAGGCCGACCAGTTCCACGCTCCGGGGCCGTTCGACGTCCAGAACGGTGCCGAGAAGCCCAAGGGCAAGATCTGGACCGACCACTTCTCCGAGGCCATGGTCGAGCTGGGCGAGCGCCGCGAGGACGTGGTCGCGATGACGGCCGCCATGATGCACCCGGTGGGCCTGGACGCGTTCCAGGCACGCTGGCCCGGTCGGACCATCGACGTGGGCATCGCCGAGCAGCACGCCACGACCTCGGCCGCCGGTCTGGCGATGGGCGGTCTGCACCCCGTCTTCGCCGTCTACGCGACCTTCCTCAACCGTGCCTTCGACCAGGTGCTGATGGACGTGGCCCTGCACAGGTGCGGCGTCACCTTCGTGCTGGACCGCTCCGGCGTGACCGGTGACGACGGCGCCAGCCACAACGGCATGTGGGACATGTCGATCCTCCAGGTCGTGCCGGGGCTGCGCCTGGCCGCGCCGCGAGACGTGACGCGGCTGCGCGAGCTGCTGGACGAGGCGGTGGAGGTCAGCGACGCCCCCACGGTGGTGCGCTTCCCCAAGGGCCCGCCGCCGGCCGACATCCCCACGCTCGCCAAGGCCGGGGGCGCCGACGTGCTCGTGCGCACGGGCGCCCGCGACGTCCTGCTCGTCGCGGTGGGCGCCATGGCCGAGGTCGCCGTCGAGGCTGCGGCGCGGCTGGAGGCCGAGGGCGTAGGAGTCACCGTCGTGGACCCGCGCTGGGTCAAGCCGGTCGACCCCGCCATCGTGGAGCTCGCGCGAGAGCACCGTCTGGTGGTCAGCGTGGAGGACAACGGGCGAGTGGGGGGCGTGGGCGCCACCCTGCTGCAGACCCTCAACGACGCGGGCGTGGAGACCCCGTTCCAGCTGCACGCGATCCCGCAGGAGTTCCTCGACCACGCCAAGCGCGCGGTCATCCTGAGCCGGATCGGGCTGGACTCCCAGACGATCGCCCGCCGCATCCTCGAGCAGGTCTCGGCCCTGGAGCCCTAACCGACGCTGGTGCGCTCAGACCGCTCCTGAGTCGGGCCGGTCCCGGGCGCCACACGGCATGGACGTCGTCGCCCAGGGCCTCTAGCGTGCTGGGCATGGACCTGATGCGGACCAAGTCGGTCGAGCAGTCGATCGCGGAGACCGACGAGCCGGGGCGCCGGCTGAAGAAGACCCTCGGTGCCCTCGACCTCATGGTCTTCGGGGTGGGCGTCATCATCGGGGCCGGCATCTTCGTGGTCACCGGGACCGTCGCCCGGACCAACAGCGGCCCGGCGATCACGCTCTCCTTCGCGATCGCGGGACTCGCCTGCGGTCTCGCCGCGCTGTGCTACGCGGAGTTCGCCTCCACGGTGCCGGTCGCCGGCAGTGCCTACACCTTCAGCTACGCCACGCTGGGGGAGCTGGTCGCCTGGATCATCGGGTGGGACCTGGTGCTGGAGTTCACCATCGGTGCGGCCGCCCTGGCGACGAGCTTCTCCGGCTACTTCCAGGAGGTCTTCGCGGGCACCTTCCTCGAGGTGCCCACCTCCCTGGGCTCCGCCGCCGACGGCGTGGTGGACCTGCCGGCCGTGATCATCGCCCTCCTGGTCACCGGTGCCCTCATCGTCGGCATCAAGTTCTCCAGCCGCCTCAACCAGGTCGTCGTCGCGATCAAGCTGCTGGTCATCGCTGCGGTCATCGTCTTCGGTGTCTCCCACATCGACACCGACAACTACTCGCCGTTCATCCCGAAGTCCCAGCCCGCCCCCGAGGGCGGCGACGGGTTCCTGGACAACACGCTGATCAGCACCCTGCTCGGGATCGACCCCGCGGTCTACGGTCTGGCCGGGGTGATCGCCGGCGCCTCGATCGTCTTCTTCGCCTTCCTCGGGTTCGACATCGTCGCCACCACCGCGGAGGAGACACGCAACCCGCAGCGCGACATCCCGCGAGGCATCCTCGGCTCCCTGGCCGTGGTCACCCTCCTCTACATCGCGGTGAGCCTGGTGGTCACCGGGATGCAGCCCTACACCGAGATCGACGAGAACGACGCGGCTCCACTCGCGTCCGCCTTCGACGCCGTGGGCATGGAGTGGATGGGCCGGCTGATCTCCGTCGGTGCCTGCATCGGCCTCATCGTCGTGGTGATGATCCTGATGCTGGGGCAGACCCGGGTCGCCTTCGCGATGGCCCGCGACGGCCTGCTGCCCACCGCCCTGGCCCGGGTCCACCCCAGGTTCGGGACGCCGCACGTCATCACCGCCGTCACCGGCGTGGCCGTCGCCCTGATCGGCGGTCTGGTCGACCTGGGAACCCTGGTCAACCTGGTCAGCATCGGCGCCCTGTTCGCGTTCGTCCTGGTCAGCGTCGGGGTGGTGGTGCTGCGCCGGCAGCGTCCCGACCTGGAGCGCTCGTTCCGCACCCCGGCCGTCTACCTCGTCTCCGTCGCCTCGGTGCTGCTGTGCGTCTACCTGATGCTCAACCTCACCGGCAGCACGTGGGTGCGGTTCGCGGTGTGGATGGCGATCGGGCTGGTGGTCTACTTCGCCTACGGCCGCACCCACTCCCGCCTGGCACTCCAGCAGACGGACCGGCACGAAGGCCAGGGCACGGGTCAGGAGACGGTCTCCGGCTGACACCCGGAACCACGAACGGCGCCCCGGCCAGAGCCGGGACGCCGTCGCCGTGGAGCGGGTTGATCAGTGGAAACGCTTGCCGTTGACCTTCTCCGAGATGCCGGAGGAGTCCAGCAGCATGGTCAGGCCGCCGTTCCAGAACGAGAAGCCGGCGCCGGTGATCATGGCCAGGTCGAGGTCCTCCGGGGCTGCGACCACACCCTCCTCGAGCATCAGGCGGGCCTCCTCGGCGAGGCCGGACAGTGCGGCCTCACGGATCTGGTCCTTGTCCAGGACGACCGGGTCCTCCGGCTTCTCCAGCAGCGCCTTGACCTCGGGGTCGATGGTCAGGTCGGGGGCGTAGAAGGAGGTCTTCTTCGCCTCCACCACGCGCTCCAGCGCGGGGGAGACGTAGAAGCGCTCCGGGAACGCCTTGACCAGCGTCTCGTTGTTGTGGAGCGCGATGGCGGGTCCGACGAGCCCGAGCAGCATGAACGGCGGCATCGGGGCGATGCCGGCGAACGTGGCGTCCGCGGTCTCGATCGGGGTGCCTGCGTCCACGACCTTGGCGACCTCGCCCAGGAACCGACCCAGGAGACGGTTGACGATGAAGGACGGGCTGTCCTTGACCAGGATGGTCGTCTTCTTCAGGCCCTTGCCGGTGGCGAACGCGGTGGCGAGCGTGGCGTCGTCGGTGGTGTCGCCCTTGACGATCTCCAGCAGCGGCATGACGGCGACCGGGTTGAAGAAGTGGAAGCCCACCACTCGCTCCGGGTGCTGCAGCTCCGAGGCCATCTCGGTGATGGAGAGCGAGGAGGTGTTGGTGGCCAGCACGCACTCCGGGCTGACGACCTTCTCGACGTCGGCGAAGACCGACTTCTTGACCGACATCTCCTCGAAGACGGCCTCGATCACGAAGTCCGCGCCCGCGAAGGCGACCGACTTGTCAGCCGAGCCCGAGACCAGCGCCTTGAGGCGGTTGGCCTTGTCGGAGGAGATGCGCCCCTTGCCGAGCAGCTTCGCGATCTCGGAGTGGACGTAGTCCACGCCCTTCTGCGCACGCGCCTCGTCCAGGTCGGTGAGGACCACCGGGACCTCGAGGCGGCGGGCGAAGAGCAGCGCCATCTGGCTGGCCATCAGACCGGCACCCACGATGCCGACCTTGGTGACCGGACGGGCCAGCGACCTGTCGGGCGCACCCGCCGGGCGCTTGGCGCGCTTCTGGACCAGGTCGAAGGCGTAGAGGCTGGCGAGCAGCTCCGGGGTCTTCGACATCGCCTCGAGGGCCTCGTCCTCGGCCGCGAACCCCTCGTCGCGAGTGGCCGTGCGGGCGCCCTTGAGCAGCTCGACGATCTTGAGAGCCGCAGGCGAGGCGCCGCCGGTCTTGGTCAGCACGACCATCTCGGCGCGGGAGATCGCCGCGTCCCAGGCCGGGCCGCGGTCGATCTCGGGACGCTCGACGGAGATCTTGCCGGTGAGCACGTCGGCCGCCCAGAGCAGCGACTGCTCCAGGTAGTCGGCACCACCGAAGACGGCGTCGGCCAGGCCGAGCTCGAACGCCTTGCTGCCGCCGACCGTGCGACCGTTGTTGAGCGGGTTCTCCAGGGCCACCGTGACGGCCGTGTCGGCACCGACGAGGTTGGGCACCAGGAAGGCGCCGCCCCACCCGGGCACCAGGCCGAGCATGGCCTCGGGCAGGCCGAGGGCCGGCGCGGAGTCCATGACCGTGCGGTACGTGCAGTGCAGCGCCACCTCCAGGCCGCCACCCAGGGCGAGCCCGTTGATGAAGCCGAAGGACGGCTTGCCGCCCTCGCCGAGCTTGCGGAAGACCGCGTGCCCCAGCTCGGCGATCGTGCGCACGCCGTCGGGACCGCTGCTGGAGACCGAGCTCAGGTCCGCGCCGGCGGCCAGGATGAACGGCTTGCCGGTCACCCCGAGCGCGGTGATCTCGTCGTCGGCCAGCGCCGCGTCGATGGCGGCGTTGAGGGAGGCCAGGCCCTTGAAGCCGAACGTGTTCGGGCGGGTGTGGTCCTGGCCGTTGTCGAGGGTGATCAGGCCCAGGACACCGGCGTCGCCGGGCAGGGTCACCTTGCGCAGCTTGGCCTCGGTGACGACCTCGGCGTCGCTGGCGAGGGAAGCCGCCTTGTCGAGAAGGGTGCTCAGCTCGGTCATCAGGCGTTCTCTCCGTTCCAGTGCGGGTTCTCCCAGACGATGGTGCCGCCCATGCCGATGCCGACGCACATGGTGGTGATGCCGTAGTGGACCTCGGGACGATCCTCGAACTGACGCGCGAGCTGGTTCATCAGTCGCACGCCGGAGGAGGCCAGCGGGTGGCCCATGGCGATGGCGCCGCCGTAGGGGTTGACCCGCGGGTCGTCGTCGGCGATGCCGTAGTGCTCCAGCAGCGAGAGCACCTGGACGGCGAACGCCTCGTTGATCTCGAAGGCGTCGATGTCGTCGATCGTCAGGCCGGCCTGGGCCAGCGCCTTCTCCGTCGAGGGGATCGGACCGGCGCCCATCACCTCGGGCTCGACGCCGACGAAGGAGAACGAGACCATCCGCATCTTGATCGGGAGGCCGAGCTCCTTGGCGGTCTCCTCGTCGGCCAGCAGGGCGGCGGTGGCGCCGTCGTTGATGCCCGAGGCGTTGCCGGCCGTCACGTTGCCGTGTGCCCGGAACGGGGTCTTCAGGCCGGCCAGCGACTCCATGGTGGTCTGGGGACGTGGCGCCTCGTCGGTCAGGGCCAGGCCCCAGCCCTCCTCGGCGGAGCGGGTGGCCACCGGGACCAGGTCGGGCTGCAGCTTGCCGGCGGCGTACGCGGCGGCCGTCTTCTGCTGGCTGCGTACGGCGTAGGCGTCGGCGCGCTCACGCGTGATCGTGGGGTAGCGGTCGTGCAGGTTCTCGGCCGTCTTGCCCATCACCAGGGCGTCGGGGTCGACGATCTTCTCCGAGATGATCCGGGGGTTGGGGTCCACGCCCTCGCCCATCGGGTGGCGCCCCATGTGCTCCACACCCCCGGCGATCACGACGTCGTAGGAGCCGAACGCGATGCCGCCGGCCGTGGTGGTCACGGCCGTCATCGCGCCGGCGCACATGCGGTCGATCGAGTAGCCGGGCGTGCTGGTGGGCAGGCCGGCCAGGAGGGCGGCGGTGCGACCCATGGTCAGGCCCTGGTCGCCGATCTGGGTCGTCGCGGCGATCGCGACCTCGTCCACGCGCTCGGGCGGCAACGAGGGGTTGCGGCGCATGAGCTCACGGATGCACTTGATGACGAGGTCATCGGCGCGGGTCTCGGCGAACTGGCCCTTGGCCTTGCCGAACGGCGTGCGCACGCCGTCGACGAAGACGACCTCTCGCAACTGTCGGGGCACGAAGTCTCCTAGGTGTTGGTGGGCCCGGCGATGAGCCGGGCAGGGATACGTTACCTCTCAGTAACAACATCGTGAGCCGGGAGTGGGTGTGGGTGTCGTCACCCCCGGGCGCCGCGCCCGCGGTGCCCGCCGGGACCACTCCTGCAACGCCACGCGTGCCCGGCCACCTAGGCTGTGGTCATGGACTCCTCAGCACGGCTGGTGCACATCGTTGACGACGTGCCCGAGCTGGAGGGCGTCGACGGGCTCACCATGGTGGTCGTGCTCACCGGGTTCCTGGACGCGGGACAGGCTGCGGACCGTGCGGCGGACCACCTGACCGAGCTCGGTGACGGCCCGGTGGTAGCGACCTTCGACGTGGACTCGCTCCACGACTACCGGGCGCGTCGGCCCCCCATCTCCTTCGTGCAGGACCACTACGAGAGCTATGAGGCCCCGCGACTGGTGGTCCGGCTGCTCCGTGACACCGGCGGCACTCCGTTCCTGCTGCTGCGCGGCGCCGAGCCCGACATCCGGTGGGAGGGGTTCGCGAGTGCGGTGCGCGAGGTCGTGGAGCGGCTCGGGGTGACCCGGGTGGTCAACCTGGGCGCGGTCCCCATGGCGGTGCCGCACACCCGGCCGATCGCGGTGACCCACCACGCCAACGACTCCTCGCTGCTGACCGGGCGCAGTCCCTGGCGTGGTGAGCTGCGGGTCCCCTCCAGCGCCCAGGCGCTGCTCGAGCTGCGGCTGGGGGAGTGGGGGCACCCCTGCCTGGGCTACGTGGCCCACGTCCCGCACTACCTGACCCAGATGCCCTACCCGGTCGCCTCGGTCACCCTCCTGGAGAACCTGGAGCTGGGTGGCCGGCTGACCATCGACCTGACGGCCCTGCGCGCGGCGGCGGTGGAGTGCGAGGCCGAGGTCTCCCGCTACCTGGCCAGCCACGACGAGGTCTCCGACGTCGTCCAGGCCCTGGAGCGTCAGTACGACGCCTTCCAGCGTGCCGAGGAGTCCGGCTCCTCCCTCCTGGCCGCCGACGAGCCTCTCCCCACCGGCGAGGACCTCGGGCGCCAGTTCGAGCAGTTCCTGGCGGGTCTGGACGGTCCTGACCACGAGCCCGGGCAGGGGTAGGCGTTGTCCGGATCTGCGACGGAGCTGCTCGACCTGCTCCAGCTCGAGGACCTCGACGTCGACCTGTTCCGGGGTCGGCAGCCGGTCACCGGGCGGCAACGCGTGTTCGGCGGCCAGGTGGCGGCCCAGGGGATCGTGGCGGCCGGGCGGACGGTGAGCCCGGAGTTCTCGATGCACTCGCTGCACTCGTACTTTCTGCGACCCGGTGACACCTCGGTCCCGATCATCTACGACGTGGAGCGGATCCGCGACGGTCGCAGCTTCGTGACCCGGCGGGTGATGGCTCGCCAGCATGGACGGCCCATCTACTACCTGACCTGCAGCTTCCAGCTCGCCGAGGAGGGCATGGACCACCAGGATCGGATGCCCGAGGTTGCCGGGCCCGACCAAGGGCTGTCGCTGCTGGACCTGGCGCGGTCGCGAGGCGAGGAGGCGGCGGCTGAGTGGCAGCGCGAGTGGTCCGCGCTGGACATCCGACACCTCGGGATGTCGGGCCTGGGTCTTCCGGTCGACCCGGCGCGTCCCGCGGAGGCCAGGCTCTGGGTCAGGGTGGACGGCGATCTCCCCGACGACCTGGTCACCCAGCAGGCGGCGTTCACCTATGCCACCGACCTGACGCTGCTGGGCGCGGCGTTGGTGCCGCACGGGGTGCAGATCGACGCTCCGAACCTCCAGGCGGCGTCGCTGGACCACACGATCTGGTTCCACCGTCCCGTGCGCGCCGACCGCTGGTGGCTCTACGACCAGACGTCACCCTCCGCGCAGGGCGGGCGGGGCCTGGCGTTGGCGCACGTCTACTCCCAGGACGGCGCTCTGCTGGCGACCGTGGCCCAGGAGGGGCTCCTCAGGCTCAAGGGCTGACGGGTCGGCATATACCACTACAAGCGTGTAATTCGTCGGACCCGCGGACAGACACGCCGATGGCTGGTTACGGTTGAGCACTTGTGTGGCGTCCGGCCACTCCAGTGACCCCTGTGTCGCAGCGACACGGATGTGACTGGACGGATGCCGCTCCTCGACTGACCGATGAGAGTGGTGTGCCCGTGCGCGTCTCCAGGCAGGCAAGGGGCTTCCGTGCCCTGGCCGTGTTGATCGTTCCCGCCGCAGGTCTCGCCCTGCTGGGTGGGACTCCCGTGGACGCGGCGTCCCGCAAGGCGGAGCCGGTGCCGGTCACCAGGTACCAGCTGCCGTTCCTGTGCCAGCAGGCCTGGTCCGGGGGGATGCGGGCGCGTCACTCGCCGAGCCCGAACGCGATCGACTTCAACAGGACCGCGGACGAGGGCAAGCCCGTGCTGGCCGCCGCGGCGGGCGTGGTCGTCACGGCGAACGCCACCGGACGCACCGGCTACGGCCGCTACGTCGTGCTCGACCACGGCAACGGCGAGAGCAGCCTGTACGCGCACCTGAAGAGGGTGCTGGTGAAGGTCGGCGCCACCATCGACCAGGGAGCTCTGCTCGGCGTCGTCGGCAGCACCGGCAACAGCACGGCGCCGCACCTGCACTTCGAGCAGAAGGTGGGTCGGCAGGTGGTCCCGGCGTACTTCTCGGGACTGTCCTTCAGCTCGAGCACCCTGGCCTCGACCAACTGCCCCGACGTACCCCTGGCCGGCAACACCGACGGGGACCGGGCCGCCGAGGTCGTGGTCTTCCGGCGGACCCAGCCGGCCAGCTTCATCATGGCCCCCGCGGGCGCCGCGCCCCGCGTCGTGTCCTTCGGCGGCGCCACCGACGAGCCGCTCCTGGGCGACTGGAACGGCGACGGTGTCGCGGAGCCTGGAGTGTGGTCCCCGCGGGGCCGCCGCTTCAAGCTCGCCGCCCCCGGCGGCGTGGTCAGCCTCAAGCTCGGGATGAGCAGCGACCGACCGGTGGCCGGGGACTGGAACGGCGACGGCACCTGGGAGGTCGGCGTCTTCCGGCCCTCGCGCGCCATGTTCCGGCTGCGGGCGACGACGGGCGCGCTGACGAACGTCTCCCTGGGCAACGCCGACGACGTGCCGGTCACCGGCGACTGGAACGGCGACGGCCGGACCGACGTCGGGGTCTACGACCGGGCGACCGCGGTGTTCACGCTGCGCAGCGTGGATGCCGCGGGCGTGGCTGCCATCTCGACGGTCCAGTTCGGCGCCGTCGGTGACCTGCCTGCCGTCGGTGACTGGAACGGCGACGGCACCACCGACCTGGGCACCTGGACGCCCGCGACGGCAGTGTTCAACCAGCGTCAGTCTCCTGATGCCGCTGGCGCCGACCGCGCACCGGCGGCCGTGCAGTTCGGCAACCCGCGCTGAGCCGGGCGCTCACACCGCGGCGGTGCGCCCCACCAGGTGTGGTGACCGGTCACCGGGGTTGGTGAGCGCGAACTGCCAGGAGGAGCGGTCACCCTCCAATCCGAACGCGACCTTGCCGGGCAGGAACACCGGCTTCTTGAAGGCCACCTCGATCCGGACGGCGTCCGGCAGCCGGTTCTCGATGGCGGCCAGGCATCGTGCCTTGGTCCACATGCCATGGGCGATCTGACGCTTGAAGCCGAGCGCCTGAGCGGTCAAGGGGTAGAGATGGATCGGGTTCAGGTCGCCCGACACCGCGCCGTACCGCCGGCCGAGGTCTGCGGGCAGGTCCCAGACCGCTCGCCCCTCGGGGGGTGCGGGGAGACTGAGGCCCGGCTCCGCGGACTCGTCGCCCCGACCTCGGCGCAGGTAGCTGGAGATGGACTCCCACACGATCTCGTCGCCGGAGGAGATGGTCGTCACGAAGTCCAGCACCATGCCCTTGGCGTGCGGACGCGGGGCCCCCACCGACGTGGTGGCGCCCAGAGTCTCGGTCAGCGCGATGGGACGGTGCGAGGTGATGGTGTTCTCCACGTGCACCGTGCCGATCGCGGGCCACGGGAACTCGGGGCTGCTCATGATCTCCATGTGGAGGTCGAAGCCGAGCAGGTGCGGGTAGGTCACCGGAACGGTGTCGCGCCGGGGGAAGCCACACACGCGCGAGTAGGCCGCGACGTGGCGGGCGTCGATCGGCGTCGGGGGACCCGATGCGGAGAGCCCCTGGAACTGCGCGGCGGGGACCTTGCGGATGCCGGGCAGCAGGTTGATCCCGGGCACGGCGGGCAGAGCGGCCCGGGCGAGGGTGCGGACCCCCATCTCAGGCGCCCAGCATCATCTGGCCGCACACGCGCACCACGTTGCCGTTCACGGCGCTGGACCCGGGCGAGGCGAACCAGGCGATGGTCTCGGCCACGTCCACCGGCAGGCCCCCCTGGCTCAGCGCGTTCAGGCGCTGGCCGACCTCGCGGGTGGCGAACGGCACGGCGGCGGTCATCTGGGTGATGATGAAGCCCGGGGCCACGGCGTTGACGGTGATCTGGTCCTCGAGCTCGTCGGCCAGGCTGTCGACCAGGCCGATGACCCCCGCCTTGGACGCGGCGTAGTTGGTCTGGCCCACGTTGCCGGCGATGCCGGCGATGGAGGCCACCCCGATGATCCGGCCGTTGGGGTTGACCACGCCCTGGTCCAGCAGTGCCCGGGTGATGAGCTCGGGAGCCAGCAGGTTGACCGCGATCACGCTGGACCAACGGTCCTCGGACATGTTGGCGAGCTTGCGGTCCCTGGTGATGCCCGCGTTGTGCACGACGACGTCGACGCCGCCGTGGTGCTCGGCCAGGTGGTGGGCAATGCGCTGCGGGGCGTCCGGGTGGGTGATGTCGAGGCAGAGGTGGTCGCCGCCGAGCTCGGCCATCAGCGACTGCAGCTCGCTGGCCGCCTGGGGCACGTCCACGCCGACGACCGTCGCGCCGTCGCGGTGCAGCACCCGGGCGATCGCCTCGCCGATGCCCCGGCTGGCCCCGGTCACGAGCGCCACCTTGCCTGCCAGCGGCCTGGTCAGGTCCGGTACCGCGGACCGGGTCGAGTCGGCGGCCCCGTCACGGGGAGCCACGCGCACCACCTGTCCGGAGACGTAGGCGGACTTGGGGGAGAGGAAGAAGGCCAGCGTGGAGTCCAGCATCGACTCCGCGCCCTCGGCCACGTAGACCACCTGGACCGTCCCGCCGCGACCGATCTCCTTGCCCAGGGAGCGGGTAAAGCCCTCCAGGGCGCGCTGGGTGATCCGCTCGGGCCCGGTCACCGTCGCCGGGGTCGTGCCCAGGACGACGACCCGGGGGGAGCTGTCCAGGCGGCGCATCAGGGGTGTGAAGAACTCCTGCAGCGCAACCAGCTGGGCCGGGTCCGTCAGGCCGGTGGCGTCGAACACCAGCCCCTTGTACGTCGTGCCCTCGGCGTCCTGCGAGAGCGCCGCGATGCCGAGCCCGTCCAGCACCTTCGGCAGGGAGTCGACCAGGCGCCCGGTGCCCCCGACGAGGACGGTGCCGGCAACCAGCGGGGCGCCCTCGGTGTAGCGCTCCAGGCGGGTGGGGCTCGGCAGGCCGAGGTTCTTGACCAGAACCTTGCCGATCGGGGAAGAGACGAAGCCCTGGTAACGGTCGCTCATCGGTTGCTGCCTCCGGAGGTGGGATGCGGGGGGTCGGGTGCGGCACCATGTAACTGCAGGTGTAACTCGCCGTCCACTTTTCGTGATGTTGGCCTCACCGGGTTCCGAGCCGAGGAGGCACCGGCAAGGATAGGAACGCTGCACCACCTTCGTCACGTCCGACTTCGCCCTTTCCTTCGTCATGCAGGAGTCCCCATGCAGGCCCAGACCCGCCGCGTCGCCGTCATCGGCGGCAACCGGATCCCCTTCGCCCGGTCCAACAGCGTCTACTCCGACGTCTCCAACCAGGAGATGCTCACCGCGGCCATCGACGGACTGGCCGTCCGTTTCGGCCTCGAGGGCGAGAAGGTCGGTGAGGTCGTGGCCGGTGCCGTCCTGAAGCACTCGCGCGACTTCAACCTGGCGCGCGAGTGCGTGCTGGGCTCCAAGCTGAGCGCCGAGACCCCCGCCACCGACATCCAGCAGGCCTGCGGGACCGGCCTGCAGGCGGTGATCCAGGTGGCGAACAAGATCGCGCTGGGCCAGATCGACGTCGGCATCGCCGGAGGGTCCGACACCACCTCCGACGCGCCCGTCGCCGTGAGCGAGAAGCTGCGCAAGAAGCTGATGAAGGTCAACGCCGCCAAGGACACCAGGTCCCGGCTCACCGCCCTGGGCCAGATCCGCCCCGGCGACATCGGCCTGGACATCCCGCAGAACGGCGAGCCCCGCACCGGCCTGTCCATGGGCGAGCACGCCGCCCTGACCGCGCTGGAGTGGCGGGTTGGCCGTGAGGAGCAGGACGAGCTCGCGGCCCGCTCCCACCAGAACCTCGCCCGCTCCTACGACGAGGGGTTCCACGACGACCTGGTCACCCCCTTCCACGGCGTGGAGCGCGACACCAACATGCGCGCCGACTCCTCGGTCGAGAAGCTCGCGAAGCTGAAGCCGGTCTTCGGCAAGGGCACCGCCGCCACCATGACCGCGGGCAACTCGACGCCTCTCTCGGACGGCGCCTCGGTGGTGCTGCTGGCCTCGGAGGAGTGGGCGGCCGAGCGCGGGCTGCCGGTCCTGGCCTACCTGACCGCCTACGAGACGGCCGCCGTCGACTACGTGCACGGCCAGGAGGGGCTGTTGATGGCCCCCGCCTACGCCGTCGCCCGGATGCTCGAGCGCGAGGGCCTGAGCCTGCAGGACTTCGACTACTACGAGATCCACGAGGCGTTCGCCTCCCAGGTGCTGTCCACCCTCAAGGCGTGGGAGGACCCGGTGTTCTGCAAGGAGCGGCTGGGCCTGGATGCCCCCCTGGGTGCCATCGACCGGGACAAGCTCAACGTCAACGGCTCCTCGCTCGCCGCCGCGCACCCGTTCGCCGCGACCGGTGGACGCATCGTGCCGGTCCTGGCCAAGCTGCTGGACCGCAAGGGCTCCGGCCGCGGCCTGATCTCCATCTGTGCGGCAGGTGGACAGGGCGTGGTCGCAATCCTGGAGAAGTAGGCCACAATCCTCCCTGTGACAGACGTCGGCAGGACCCTCAAGGACTCAGGCAAGCAAGCCAACGACAGCAAGTGGATGGACCACCTCGCGCGCGCGGGGCTCGTCGCCTACGGGGTGGTCCACCTGCTCATCGCCTGGGTGGCGGTGCAGCTGGCCTTCGGTGAGTCGGGCCGCCAGGCGTCCAGCAGCGGCGCGTTCGCCGAGCTCGCCTCGAAGCCCTTCGGCACCTTCGCCCTCTGGGCGCTGGCCATCGGGCTGATCCTGCTGGTGCTGTGGCGCGTGCTGGAGGCGGTGGTCGGGCACGAGGACGAGGAGGGGGCCGACCGCTGGAAGAAGCGGGCCGCCTCGGGTCTCAAGGCCGCGCTGTACGCGGCGCTCGCCTTCTCCGCGCTCAAGACGCTGCTCAGCAGCAACAGCGGTGGCAAGGGCCGGTCCATGACCGGCACCGTCATGTCCTGGCCCGGGGGCAGTGGCTGGTGGTGCTCGCCGGACTGGCGGTGATCGGCTACGCCGGCTACACGGCGTACCGCGGCTGGAGCGAGAAGTTCCTGGAGAGCCTCGACAGCCAGGGCCGCACGGGCGAGGTGGGTGAGGCCTACAAGTGGTTCGGCAAGGTCGGCTACCTCGTCAAGGGGATCTCCATCGGCCTGGTGGGCGGGCTGATCGTGCACGCCGGGTGGACGCACAGCGGCAAGGAGGACAAGGGCCTGGACGACGCGCTGCGCACGGTGCTGGAGCAGCCCTTCGGTCCGGCCCTGCTGACCGCGGTGGCGATCGGGCTCGCGTGCTACGGCCTGTTCTGCTTCGCCCGCGCCCGGCACCTGGACCGCTAGGGCGTTCCGCGTCCGCCCTGCGCGGCAGCGTCGTGCCTCGGCGCTGGTAGGGTCTGGCGCGCACGACATCCTTTAACGAGCCGTCCCGTGAGGCGGAGAAGGAGGTCCAGGCCGCGCATGCCTGCCCCCGCACCAGGACGCACCGTCCTCGACGCCCGTGACATCACCCGGGCCCTGACCCGCATCTCGCACGAGATCCTCGAGCGCAACAAGGGCGCCTCCGACCTGATCCTGCTCGGTCTGCACACCCGCGGCGTACCGCTGGCGCACCGGATCGCCGACGGCATCGCCGCGGTGGAGGGCGTGCCGGTCGCCGTCGGCGAGCTCGACGTCACGATGTACCGCGACGACCTGCGCTCCCAGCCCACCCGGCGCGCGCACAAGACCCAGCTCCCGTCGGGGGGCATCGACGGCAAGGTCGTCGTGCTCGTCGACGACGTGCTGTTCTCCGGCCGCACGATCCGCGCGGCCCTGGACGCGGTGAGCGACCTGGGTCGTCCCGCCGCGGTCCGCCTCGCCGTGCTGGTGGACCGCGGTCACCGTGAGCTGCCCATCCGTGCCGACCACGTGGGCAAGAACCTGCCCAGCGCCCGCTCCGAGCGGGTCAGCGTCAGGCTCGCCGAGACCGACGACCTCGACGAGGTGACGATCTCGTGAAGCACCTGCTCTCCATCGACGACCTCTCCGTCGACGACATCGGCGCCATCTTCGACACCGCGGCCGAGATGCACGACGTGCAGCGCCGGGACGTCAAGAAGCTGCCGGCCCTTCGCGGACGCACCATCGTCAACATGTTCTTCGAGGACTCCACCCGCACCCGGTCCTCGTTCGAGATCGCGGGCAAGTGGCTCTCCGCCGACGTCATCAACGTCAGCGCCAAGGGCTCCAGCGCCTCCAAGGGCGAGAGCCTGCGCGACACCGTGCTCACGGTCTGTGCCATGGGGGTCGACGGGCTCGTCATCCGGCACCCGGCCAGCGGTGCCGCGCACCAGGTGAGCCAGTGGGTCGACGCGGTGGTGGTCAACGCCGGCGACGGCACGCACGAGCACCCCACCCAGGCGCTGCTGGACGCCTACACGCTGCAGCGCCGCATGGGCTCCCTCGAGGGTCGCCACGTGGTCCTGGTCGGCGACCTGACCCACAGCCGGGTCTTCCGCTCCAACGTGCTGTGCCTGACCAAGCTGGGGGCGCGGGTCACCGTCGTCGCCCCTCCCACCCTGATGCCCGCCGGCATCGACTCCTGGTCGCGCGCCGTCGGGTTCGAGACGTCGTACGACGTGGACCAGGTGCTCCCGCAGGCGGACGCGGTGATGATGCTCCGCGTGCAGCGCGAGCGCATGTCGGGCGCCTTCTTCCCGACCGCCCGCGAGTACACCGTCGGCTACGGCCTCACCCGCAACCGGCTGGCGCTGCTGGGGCCGGACGTGCCGATCTGCCACCCCGGCCCGATGAACCGGGGCCTGGAGATCGCTGCCGACGCCGCGGACGCCGCCCAGTCGGTGGTCCTCGAGCAGGTCTCCAGCGGCCTGGCCATCCGGATGTCCGTGCTCTACCACCTGCTTGCCGGAGAGGAAGCCTGATGGCGCTCGTGATCAAGGGGGCCTCGCTGCTCGGCGAGACCTCGGCCGACCTGCTGATCCGCGACGACGTGATCACCGAGGTCGGCTCCGTCGACGCCGCCGGCCACGAGGTGATCGAGGCCGACGGACTCGTCGCGCTCCCGGGACTGGTGGACCTGCACACCCACCTGCGCGAGCCCGGCCGGGAGGACGCGGAGACGGTCCTGACCGGCTCCCAGGCGGCAGCGCTGGGCGGCTACACCGCCGTGCTGGCGATGGCGAACACCACCCCGGTCACCGACACCGCCGAGGCCGCCGTGCGGGTCTGGGAGCTGGGCCGCGAAGCAGGTCTGGTCCACGTGCAGCCGGTGGGCGCGGTGACCCGCGGCCTGGGTGGCGAGGAGCTCGCCGAGCTCGGGCTGATGGCCCGGTCCCGGGCCGGGGTGCGGGTCTTCTCCGACGACGGCAGGTGCGTCCACGACGCCCGGGTGATGCGCCGTGCCCTGGAGTACGTCAAGGCGTTCGGCGGGGTCATCTCCCAGCACTCCCAGGACCCCACGCTGGCCGGATCGTCGGCCTGCTGCCACGAGGGCGAGATCTCGGGTCGGCTCGGGCTTCCCGGCTGGCCGGGCGTGGCCGAGGAGGTCGTGGTGGCCCGCGACGTCATGCTCGCCCGGCACACCGGCTCCCGGGTGCACGTCGCGCACGTGTCCACCGCGGGGTCGGTGGAGGTGATCAGGTGGGCCAAGGCCCAGGGGATCGCCGTCACCGCCGAGGTGACGCCGCACCACCTGATGCTCACCACCGACCTGCTCACCGGCTACGACCCGACGTACAAGGTGAACCCGCCGCTGCGCCCCGACGAGGACGTCGCCGCCCTGCGCGCGGCCCTTGCCGACGGCACCATCGACGCCGTGGCCACCGACCACGCACCCCACGCTCGGCACGACAAGGAGCACGCCTTCACCGACGCCGCCTTCGGCATGGTCGGGCTGGAGACGGCGCTCCCGGTGGTGCGCACCGCGATGGAGGCGATGTCCTGGGCGGACATCGCCCGGGTCATGTCGCACACTCCGGCGCGGATCGCCGGACTGGGTGCCCAGGGGCAGGCGCTCGTGCCCGGCGCCCCGGCGCACCTGGTGCTGGTGGACCCGTCCGCGGTGGTCCGGGTCGACCGGGACGCGTCAGCCTCGCTGTCGCGCAACAATCCGTGGCACGGTCGCGAGCTCACCTCCCGAGTGGTACACACGGTGTACGGCGGTCGCGTCACCGTGCGCGACGGCGTCCTGGCGCGAGGCGAGGAGTGAAGGAGACCCGCTGATGAGTGCCCCTCACCTGCTGCACACCGTGCTGGACGCGGTCGAGATCCGGCGGGAGGCCGAGTTCTGGCGCCAGCTCCTGGACCTGGTCTACCGGCCCGGGGACGAGGCCGGCGAAGGCGACGACGAGGTGGACTGGCTGGTGCTGACCCGGGACGACGGCACCCGCGTGCTGGCGTTCCAGCGGGTCGCCGAGCAGGCCCGGAGCACCTGGCCCAGCCCCGAGGTCCCGCAGCAGCTGCACCTCGACCTGACCGTCGACACTCCTGCGGAGCTGAGCGCCCAACGGGACCGGGCGGTGGGACTGGGGGCCAAGGTGCTGCTGGACCGCTCCGCGGACGAGGACGAGCAGCTGTACGTGTTCGCCGACCCCGAGGGGCACCCCTTCTGCATCTTCGTGGCCTGAGCGCAGCATGCGGCCAGGTCGGCTCCAGCTCGACGGCCACGCCCCGAGACCGGTCCCCGTCGCGGGACCCGGCGCTGATAGGGTCAGGGACGGTTCGAACATCCTTTAACTATCCGTCCTGTGAGGCGGAGAAGGAGGTGCGGCATGGCTCTGCCTGCCCCTGCGCTCATGGTCCTCGAGGACGGGCGCACCTTTCGCGGTGACTCTTTCGGAGCCGAGGGCGAGACCTTCGGCGAGATCGTCTTCTCGACCGGCATGTCCGGCTACCAGGAGACGCTGACCGATCCCAGCTACCACCGGCAGGTCGTCGTGATGACGGCTCCGCACGTGGGCAACACCGGGATGAACGACGAGGACCCCGAGTCCGGGCGCATCTGGGTCGCCGGCTACGTGGTGCGCGACCCCGCTCGGGTGCCCTCGAACTGGCGCAGCGTCCGCACCCTGGACGACGCGCTGCGCGAGCAGGACGTCGTGGGCATCAGTGGCGTCGACACCCGTGCGCTGACCCGCCACCTGCGTGAGCGGGGCGCGATGCGGGTGGGGATCTCCACCACCGAGACCGACCCCGAGCGGCTCCTGGCCCGGGTCCGGGAGTCGGGCGAGATGGCGGGAGCCAACCTCAGCGAGGCCGTCTCCACCGCGCACGCCTACGTGGTCCCACCGGTGGGGGAGAAGCGCTTCACCGTCGCGGCGATCGACCTCGGCATCAAGTCCAACACGCCGAGGATGATGAGCGAGCGCGGCATCGAGGTGCACGTGCTGCCCGCCACCGCCACGCTCGACGAGGTCCGGGCGGTCGCTCCCGACGGGCTCTTCTTCTCCAACGGGCCCGGCGACCCGGCGGCGACGACCGCCCAGGTCGAGCTGCTCCAGGGCGCCCTGGCCGACGAGGTGCCCTACTTCGGCATCTGCTTCGGCAACCAGCTCTTCGGCCGCGCGCTCGGCTTCGGCACCTACAAGCTCAAGTACGGCCACCGGGGCATCAACCAGCCCGTGATGGACCGGACCACCGGCAAGGTGGAGGTCACCGCGCACAACCACGGCTTCGCCGTCGACGCCCCGCTCGAGGGGTCGACCGCCACGCCGTACGGCGAGGCGAGCGTGTCCCACGTGTGCCTCAACGACGACGTGGTCGAGGGCCTGGAGCTGCGCGGGCCGGACGGCGCGCTGAAGAGCTTCTCCGTCCAGTACCACCCCGAGGCCGCGGCGGGTCCGCACGACGCGGCGTACCTGTTCGACCGTTTCTGCGAGCTCATGGAGGCGAGGGCCTGATGCCCAAGCGCGACGACATCAAGTCGGTGCTCGTGATCGGCTCCGGTCCGATCATCATCGGCCAGGCCTGCGAGTTCGACTACTCCGGCACCCAGGCCTGCCGGGTGCTCAAGGAGGAGGGGCTGCGGGTCATCCTGGTCAACTCCAACCCGGCCACCATCATGACCGACCCGGAGTTCGCCGACGCCACCTACATCGAGCCGATCACCCCCGAGTACGTCGAGAAGGTGATCGCCAAGGAGCGTCCCGACGCGCTGCTGGCCACCCTCGGCGGGCAGACCGCGCTCAACTGCGCGATGCGGCTCGACGAGGCCGGCGTGCTGGCCAAGTACGACGTCGAGCTGATCGGCGCCAGCATCGAGGCGATCAACCGCGGGGAGAACCGCGAGCAGTTCAAGAAGATCGTCGACGAGCTCGGCGGCGAGTCGGCCAAGTCGGTCGTCTGCCACTCCATCGAGGACCTGCTGGCCGGCGCGGACGAGCTCGGCTACCCGCTGGTGGTGCGCCCCTCCTTCACGATGGGCGGCACCGGCTCGGGGTTCGCCTACGACGAGGAGCAGCTGCGTCGCATCGGCGGCGCCGGGCTCGCCGCCTCGCCGACCACCGAGGTGCTCCTGGAGGAGTCCATCATCGGCTGGAAGGAGTACGAGCTGGAGGTGATGCGTGACACCGCCGACAACGTGGTGATCATCTGCTCCATCGAGAACTTCGACCCCATGGGCGTGCACACGGGCGACTCCATCACCGTCGCCCCGGCCATGACGCTGACCGACCGCGAGTACCAGAAGATGCGCGACATGGCGATCGGCATCATCCGCTCGGTCGGCGTCGACACCGGTGGCTGCAACATCCAGTACGCGGTCAACCCGGCCGACGGCCGCCTGATCGTGATCGAGATGAACCCCCGGGTCTCCCGCTCCAGCGCTCTCGCCTCCAAGGCCACGGGCTTCCCGATCGCCAAGATCGCCGCCAAGGTGGCCATCGGCTACACCCTCGACGAGATCCCCAACGACATCACCGCCCGCCCGGACGGGTCGAGCACCCCGGCGGCCTTCGAGCCCACCCTGGACTACGTGGTGGTCAAGGTGCCGCGGTTCGCCTTCGAGAAGTTCCCCGGGGCCGACCAGACGCTGACCACCCACATGAAGAGCGTCGGTGAGGCGATGGCGATCGGCCGCAACTTCACCGAGTCGCTGCAGAAGGCGCTGCGCAGCCTGGAGTCCAAGCAGGCCGTCTTCGACTTCGCCGCCGAGCCCGGTGACCTCCAAGAGCTGCTGGAGAAGTCGGAGATCCCGACCGACGGCCGGCTGCGCACCGTGATGGACTCGATCCTGGCCGGCGCCACCCCCGAGCAGGTCTTCGAGCACACCAGGATCGACCCGTGGTTCGTCGACCAGCTCTTCCTGATCCGCGAGGTCGCCGAGGCGGTCGCGGCCGCCGACGAGCTCGATGCCGCCACGCTGCGGATGGCCAAGCGCCACGGCTTCAGCGACGCCCAGCTCGCCGGCATCCGAGGCATGAGCGAGGGCGAGGTCCGGGCGGTCCGGCACGCGCTCGGGGTGCGCCCGGTCTACAAGACGGTCGACACCTGTGCCGCGGAGTTCGCCGCCCGGACGCCGTACCACTACTCGTCCTACGACGAGGAGACCGAGGTCGAGCCGCGAGAGCGCGAGGCCGTCATCATCCTGGGCAGCGGACCCAACCGGATCGGTCAGGGCATCGAGTTCGACTACTCGTGCGTGCACGCCTCCATGGCGCTGTCCGAGGCCGGCTACGAGACCGTCATGGTCAACTGCAACCCCGAGACCGTCTCCACCGACTACGACACCTCCGACCGGCTCTACTTCGAGCCGCTCACCCTGGAGGACGTGCTCGAGATCGTGCACGCCGAGCAGCAGGCGGGTCCCGTCGCCGGCGTCATCTGCCAGCTGGGCGGTCAGACTCCCTTGGGCCTGGCCCAGGGCCTGGCGGACGCCGGGGTCACGATCGTGGGCACCGCGCCCGAGGCGATCCACCTGGCCGAGGAGCGCGGCGCCTTCGGTCAGGTGCTCGCCGACGCCGGTCTGCCGGCGCCCAAGTTCGGGATGGCGACCTCCTACGAGGACGCCAAGGAGATCGCCGCCGGCATCGGCTACCCCGTGCTGGTGCGTCCTTCCTACGTCCTGGGTGGGCGCGGCATGGAGATCGTCTACGACGACGCCTCGCTGCGCGGCTACATCGACCGGGCCACCGAGATCAGCCCCGAGCACCCGGTGCTCGTGGACCGCTTCATCGACGACGCGGTCGAGATCGACGTGGACGCCATCTTCGACGGCACCGACCTGTTCCTGGGCGGGGTCATGGAGCACATCGAGGAGGCCGGCATCCACTCCGGCGACTCCTCCTGCGCGCTGCCGCCGATCACCCTGGGCGCCGCGGAGATCCTGCGCATCCGCTCCGCCACCGAGGCCATCGCCCGCGGCGTCGGGGTGCGCGGGCTGCTGAACATCCAGTTCGCCCTCGGCTCCGACGTGCTCTACGTCCTGGAGGCCAACCCCCGGGCCTCGCGGACCGTCCCCTTCGTGTCCAAGGCGACCGGGACGCCGCTGGCCAAGGCAGCCGCCCGGGTGATGCTGGGCGAGTCGATCGCCCAGCTGCGCGCCTGCGGCGTGCTGCCGGCGCAGGGCGACGGCGGCACCCTGCCGGCCGACTTCCCGATCGCGGTCAAGGAGGCGGTGATGCCGTTCAACCGGTTCAAGACCCCCGACGGCCGCAACGTCGACACGGTGCTGGGTCCGGAGATGAAGTCGACCGGCGAGGTGATGGGCTTCGACGCCGACTTCGGCACCGCCTTCGCCAAGGCCCAGACCGCCGCCTACGGCTCGCTGCCCACCTCGGGGCGGATCTTCGTCTCGGTGGCCAACCGGGACAAGCGGAACATGATCTTCCCGATCAAGGCGCTGGCGATGCGCGGCTTCGAGATCCTGGCGACCCAGGGCACCGCCGAGGTGCTGCGGCGCAACGGGATCGAGGCGCGCACCGTGCGCAAGCACCACGAGGGGGAGGGTCCCGACGGAGAGCAGACCACCGTCCAGCTCATCCACGGCGGCGAGATCGACCTGGTGATCAACACCCCCTACTCCACGGGGACCGCCGGCCGTCTCGACGGCTACGAGATCCGCACGGCGGCGGTGATGGCCAACATCCCGTGCATCACCACGGTCCAGGGCCTGGCCGCCGCCGCCCAGGGCATCGAGGCGCTCAGCCGGGGCGAGATCGGGGTCCGGAGCCTGCAGGAGTGGAACGCCATCACCGGGGCCACCTGATGTACGACGTCATCTTCGACACGGTGCTGACCCGGGTGGACCCCGAGCGTGCCCACCACGTCGGGTTCGGGGCGATCCGCGCCGCGCGTCCCCTGACCCGTCGGGTGCTGGGCGCCTGGGAACGCCCGGTCGGCACCCCGGTGACGGCCATGGGCCTCACGTTCCCGCACGTCCTGGGGCTCGCTGCCGGCTTCGACAAGAACGCCCTCGGCATCGACGCGCTGGCCGGGCTGGGTTTCGGGCACGTGGAGATCGGCACCGTCACCGGGGAGCCGCAGCCGGGCAACCCCACCCCGCGGCTGTTCCGGCTGCCGGGGGACCGAGCCATCGTCAACCGGATGGGGTTCAACAACGACGGCGCGGAGGCGGTGGCCCGACGGCTGGCCGCGCGTGGCCGCAACGACGTGGTGGTCGGGGTCAACATCGGCAAGACGAAGGCGGTGCCCGAGGAGTCGGCGATCGGCGACTACCAGAAGAGCGCCGGCCTGCTCGCGCCGCTCGCCGACTACCTGGTCGTCAACGTCTCCTCGCCCAACACCCCCGGGCTGCGCGACCTGCAGGCGGTGGAGAAGCTGGAGCCCCTGCTGCGCGCCGTACGGCGGCGCGCCGACGAGGTCGTGGACGACCGTCGGGTGCCGTTGCTGGTCAAGATCGCGCCCGACCTCAGCGACGAGGACGTGCTCGCGGTGGCGGACCTCACCCTGGCCGTGGGCCTGGACGGCATCAGCGCGACCAACACCACCATCACCCGTGACCGCCTGACCACCGACCCGAGCGAGGTGGAGCGGATCGGCGCCGGGGGCCTGTCGGGCGCCCCGCTGAGGGCCCGGGCCGAGGAGGTGACGGCGATGCTGCGCCGTCGGGTGGGGCCCGACCTCACCATCATCGGAGTCGGCGGCATCAGCACGGTGCCCGAGGCGCGGGCTCGGCTGGCGGCCGGCGCCACCCTCATCCAGGCCTACACCGCCTTCGTCTACGGCGGACCGTTGTGGCCCCGGCGGATCGCCCGCGGCCTGGCCGGCGGCTGAACCGGTGCCGGACGTCGTACCCACTCGGGCGCTGCCGGACCGGGGCCCGGTGCACGCCACGGGGGAGGTGCTGGCGACCAGGCGAGCCGGCGCCTACCGCGTCCTGACGCTGGCGGTCCCGGGCATCCCCGAGCGCTTCCGGCCCGGGCAGTTCGTCGCGGTCTCCCTGGACACCGCGCACCTGGCCCGCCGCCCGCTGTGGATCCACCGGGTCCGCGCCACCGGCACGCACGGGGCGACCCTCGAGGTAGTGGTGGAGCCGTGCGGGGTGGGAGGCCGGTGGCTCAGCGCCCTGCCGCAGGGCGCCCGGCTGCCGGTCACGGGTCCCCTGGGACGCCCCTTCGCGCTGCCCCGGGAGTCGGTGCCCTGCCTGCTGGTGGGGGAGGGGTACGCCGCGGCGGCCCTGTTCAGCCTGGCCGAGCGGCTCCGCGACCGGGAGTGCCCCGTCACCATGCTGGTGGCCGCCCGGGACGAGGCCCATCTCCTCTCCGCGCTGGAGGCGCGCAGGCTGGCCCGCAGCGTGACGGTCGTGACCGAGGACGGCTCCGTGGGAAGCCGCGGCACGGCCGCGACGCACGTCGGGGCGGCGCTGGACGCCAGCGGTGCCCCCGTCGTGTACGCCGCCGGTGCGGCCTCGACCCTGGCCGTGGTGGCCCGCGAGGCCAGTGCGCGCGGCGTGAGCTCCCAGGTGGCCCTGGAGCGTCCGATGCCGTGCGCCACCGGCCTGTGCCACGCCTGCGTCGTACCGGTCCTGGGCGGCGACGGAGGGGTCCTGCAGGTCCGCGCCTGCCTGGAGGGGCCCGCGTTGCCGGGCGACCGCGTGCTGTGGGACGAGCTGGGATGAGCGGGCTCGGGCTGAGGTCCCCGGTCATGGTCGCGTCGGGCTGCGGAGGGACGGGCCGGGAGCTGGCTCCCTTCACCGACCTCGACGGCCTGGCGTTCGTCACCCGCACGCTGACCTCGGGCGCCAGGAGCGGCGGCCCGACGCCGCGCCTGGTCGAGTCGCCGAGCGGGTTCCTCAACGCCGTGGGGCTGCACAACCCCGGCCTCACGGTGTTCTGCGAGACCGAGCTGCGCTGGCTGGTCCGGGCCGGCGCGCAGGTGTTCGTCTCCATCGCCGGCTCCTCGCTCGCCGAGTACGCCGAGCTCTCGCGCAGCCTGGGCCGCACCCCCGGCATCGCCGGGGTGGAGGTCAACCTCTCGGTGCCCGACCCCGAGGGTGCCGGGGTCTTCGACGCCCGCGAGCCCTACCTGGCGGCGTCCGCGATCTCCGTGGTGCGCCGCGAGCTGCCCCGTGACCTCCCCGTCCTGGCCAAGCTGCGGCTCGACGTCTCCCGGGCGGTGGAGACGGCCCGCGCGGTGAGCGAGGCGGGGGCGAGCGCCGTGGTGCTGGGCAACGCGCTGCCGGCCGCGATGCCGGACGGGCGCCCTGCCGGACTGAGCGGCCCTGCGCTCCGGCCGGTCGCGCTGCGCTGCGTGCTCGAGGTGGTCCGCGCCCTGCCCGGGGTCGCGGTGATCGGGGCGGGCGGGGTCGAGAGCACCGACCACGCCCGGGAGCACCTGCGCGCCGGCGCGGTCGCGGTCCAGGTCGGCACTGCCCTGCTGCACGACCCCACCACCGTGTCCCGGCTCGTCTCCGACCTGGCGGGAGCCCCCCACCTGGTGCGCGGCTCGGACTCGGACCACCGGGACCAGCACCACCACCGCGACCTCCACGACCATCACGCCCCAGACCCCCACGACCCCGGGAGAGACCATGACCGTCGTACCGACCTTCGGAGCCCGGCTGAGTGAGGCGATGTCCACCCGTGGGCGGCTGTGCGTGGGCATCGACCCCCACGCGGGGCTGCTGCTGGAGTGGGGCCTGGGCGACGACGTCGCCGGGTTGGAGAGGTTCGCGATGACGTGCGTCGAGGCGCTCGCTCCGGTGGTCTCGGTGGTGAAGCCGCAGAGCGCGTTCTACGAGCGGTTCGGCAGCGCCGGGATCGCGGTCCTGGAGCGCGTGGTGGCCGAGTCCCGCGCGGCCGGGGCCCTGGTCCTGCTGGACGTCAAGCGGGGCGACATCGGCTCCACCACCCGGGCCTACGCCGACGCCTACCTGGATCCGGCCTCCCCGCTGGCCTCGGACGCGATCACCGCCTCGCCCTTCCTGGGCTTCGGGTCGCTGGACCCGATGGTCGAGGTGGCGCGGCGGCACGGCGGCGGACTCTTCGTGCTGGCTCTGACGTCGAACAAGGAGGGGGCCGAGGTCCAGTCCGCGGTCTCGGGCGCGGACACGGTGGCCGGCACCGTGCTGGCCAACCTGAGCCGGCTCAACGCCGGTGCCGAGCCGATGGGGGACTTCGGAGCGGTCATCGGGGCCACGATCGGCCGACCCGCAGAGGACCTGGACTTCAACGGGCCGATCCTGGCGCCGGGCTTCGGCGCCCAGGGCGGCACGGTGGAGGACCTGCGCCGGATCTTCGGCGCCTCGGCCTCCCGGGTCCTGCCGAGCACCTCGCGGGAGGTGCTGCGCGCCGGCCCGGACCTGATCTCGCTGCGGGACGCGGCACGTCGCGGCAACGACGCGATCGCGGTGCTGGGCGAGGGCTGAAGCAGCGTACGTGGGGGTGATCACGTGCCCGGGCAGGCCCCGCGATTGCTCGTGGACAGGCTCTCTGACTAGATTGATCGGGCCGTGAGCGGCCGCCTGCCGCAACGGCCTGCGACCCGCTGACGACACGACTTTTGCCTGCCGACGACTAGGACTGCTCACGTGGCACTGCCTCCCCTCACCCCCGAACAGCGCCTCGCGGCGCTCGACAAGGCTGCCGCCTCCCGCAGGGAGCGCGCGGAGGTGAAGAACCGGCTCAAGAACTCGGGCGCCTCGATCATCGAGGTGATCCGCGAGGGGCAGGACAACGAGGTGGTCGGCAAGATGCGGGTCGTCGACCTGCTGCAGTCGATGCCCGGCCTGGGCAAGGTGCGGGCCCGACAGGTGATGGAGCGCCTCGGCATCGCCGAGAGCCGACGGGTCCGCGGGCTCGGCACCAAGCAGGTGGCCGCGCTGGAGCGCGAGTTCGCCGACGGCGCATGAGCGCCGTGGGCTCCATACCGGTCTCCCGACTCGTCGTCCTGGCCGGGCCCACCGCCGTCGGCAAGGGCACCGTGGCCGCCGACGTCCGGCGACGCCACCCCGAGGTCTGGATCTCGGTCTCGGTGACCACCCGGGCGCCGCGGCCCGGCGAGATCGACGGCGTGCACTACCACTTCGTCGACGATGCCCAGTTCGACGCGATGGTCGCCAACGACGAGCTCCTGGAGTGGGCCTGCGTGCACGGCGCCGCCCGGTACGGCACGCCGCGCGGTCCGGTCGAGGAGGTGCTGGCCCAAGGTCGCCCGGCGATGCTGGAGATCGACCTGCAGGGGGCCCGCCAGGTCCGCCGGACGATGCCGGAGGCCCTGTTCGTCTTCCTCAAGCCGCCGTCGTGGGACGAGCTGGTCCGCCGGCTCGTCGGTCGGGGCACCGAGAACGCCGAGGAACGGGCTCGTCGACTGGCCACCGCGCGCGAGGAGCTGGAGGCCGAAGCGGAGTTCGACGTCACCATCGTGAACCATGAAGTTCACGCTGCGGTCGAGGAGTTGGTAAACTTGATGGTGCTCGACCCCGGGCGTTGATCCGACTCCGCCCGAACACCCAACTTCGAACCTTGTGAGGCTCACGCGTGTCTGCCCCCAACATCGCCGCAGAGGGCGTCACCAACCCCTCGATCGACGACCTGCTCACCAAGACCGACAGCAAGTACAAGCTGGTCCTCTACAGCGCCAAGCGCGCCCGGCAGATCAACGCCTACTACTCCCAGCTCGGCGAGGGCCTGCTGGAGTACGTCGGCCCGCTGGTCGACACCCACGTCCAGGAGAAGCCCCTCTCCATCGCCCTGCGCGAGATCAACGAGGACCTGCTGACCTGTGAGGACATCGACCCCGCAGAGCTCGCTGCCGAGGAGGCCGCCAAGGCTTCGGCGGGAGCCACCAGCGCAGAGTGACCAGCTCTGATGATCGTCCCGTCGACCACACGCCCGACCCGGTGAACCCCGTCGACGACCACGAGGCCGTGCTCCCGGAGGGGGCGCGGCCGCGTGTCGTTCTTGGGGTGAGCGGCGGTATCGCCGCCTACAAGGCCTGCGAGCTGCTGCGCCGGTTCACCGAGTCCGGCCACGACGTCACCGTGGTCCCCACCGCCGCCGCCCTGGCCTTCGTGGGCGCCCCGACCTGGGCCGCGCTCTCGGGCAAGCCGGTCTCCAGCGAGGTGTGGACCGACGTGCACCAGGTCCCGCACGTCCGGGTGGGACAGACCGCCGACCTGGTCGTGGTCGCGCCTGCGACCGCGGACGTCCTCGCCAAGGCGGCGCACGGGCTGGCCGACGACCTGCTCACCAACACCCTGCTGACCGCGCGCTGCCCGGTGGTCTTCGCCCCCGCGATGCACACCGAGATGTGGGAGCACCCGGCGACCGTGGCCAACGTGGCGACCCTGCGCAGCCGCGGCGCCCTGGTGCTGGAGCCCGCGGAGGGGCGCTTGACCGGCAAGGACACCGGCAAGGGCCGGCTCCCGGACCCGGCCGAGATCTTCGAGATCGCCTCCGGGGTGCTCCAGCGCGGCGCTGGTGGGGCCGACCTGGCGGGTCGCACCGTGCTGGTCTCCGCCGGCGGCACCCGTGAGTACCTCGACCCGGTCCGCTTCCTGGGCAACCGGTCCTCGGGACTCCAGGGCTATGCGCTCGCCAAGGCGGCCGCCTCGCGGGGTGCTAGCGTCACCCTGGTCAGCGCCAACGTCGCCCTGCCGGACCCCGCCGGGGTGCGCGTGTTGCGGGTGGAGACCACCGCCGAGATGCGGGACGCCGTGGTGCGGGAAGCCGCACGCTCCGACGCGGTGGTGATGGCTGCGGCGCCCGCCGACTTCCGTCCCGCCGCGGTGCAGGACGCCAAGATCAAGAAGAGCTCCGACGGGTCCGCGCCCGCGCTGGACCTGGTGCAGAACCCCGACATCCTGGCGGAGATCTCCTCGGCCCGGTTCCGTCCCGACGCCCTCATCGTGGGCTTCGCCGCCGAGACGGGTGACCAGACGGGCTCGGTGCTGGAGCTGGGCCGGGCCAAGCTCGCGCGCAAGCGCTGCGACCTGCTCGTCGTCAACGACGTGAGCCAGGGTGCGGTCTTCGGCAGTGCGGACAACGAGGTGGTCATCCTCGGCGCCGACGGCACCTGCGTCGAGGTCCCGCACGGCCCCAAGTCGCGGGTCGCGCACGCCATCTGGGACGAGATCTCCCGCCGTCTCCAGCCCTGAGGATTCGCCCAGTGAGACGATCGTCTTGCATGCTGACGCGGGTCTAGTGTGATCGACCACCATCAACAACCCGGGAGAGAGTGACACCGTGGCAGGACGCCTTTTCACGTCTGAGTCGGTGACCGAGGGTCACCCCGACAAGATCGCTGACCAGATCAGCGACACCGTGCTCGACTACCTCCTGGCCCACGACCCGGCGAGCCGCGTGGCCGTCGAGACGCTGCTGACCACCGGGCTGGTCGTCGTGGCCGGCGAGGTCACCACCACGGCGTACGCGCCCGTGGCCAAGCTGGTGCGCGACAAGATCCTCGAGATCGGCTACGACGCCTCCGAGAAGGGCTTCGACGGCGCCTCCTGCGGCGTCACCGTGGCCATCGGCGCCCAGTCGCCCGACATCGCCCAGGGTGTCGACGACGCCTACGAGGAGCGTCACGACCAGTCCACCGACGAGCTGGACCGTCAGGGCGCCGGCGACCAGGGACTGATGTTCGGCTACGCCTGCGACGACACTCCCGAGCTGATGCCGCTCCCCATCACCATCGCCCAGCGGCTCGCCGAGCGGCTGTCCCGGGTGCGCAAGGACGGCACGATGCCCAACCTGCGTCCCGACGGCAAGACCCAGGTCACCATCGAGTACGACGACGACAACCGCCCCGTGCGCGTCGACACGGTCGTGCTCTCCACCCAGCACTCCGAGGACACCGACCTCGCCAAGCTCGAGGACGAGATCCGGCAGCACGTGATCGACCCCGTCCTGGCGTCGTTCGACATCCCGTCGGCGGGCTACCGGATGCTGGTCAACCCGACCGGCCGGTTCGTCGTCGGAGGACCGATGGGCGACGCCGGCCTCACCGGTCGCAAGATCATCATCGACACCTACGGCGGCATGGCCCGTCACGGCGGCGGTGCCTTCTCGGGCAAGGACCCCTCGAAGGTCGACCGCTCCGCGGCGTACGCGATGCGCTGGGTCGCCAAGAACGTCGTGGCCGCCGGGCTCGCCCGTCGCTGCGAGGCCCAGGTCGCCTACGCCATCGGCAAGGCCGCCCCCGTGGGCGTCTTCATCGAGACCTTCGGCACCGGGGTGGTCCCGGACTCCAAGATCCAGGAGGCGGTGCTCGAGGTCTTCGACCTGCGCCCCGCCGCGATCATCCGCGACCTCGACCTGCTGAAGCCGAAGTACGCCCAGACGGCGGCCTACGGCCACTTCGGTCGTGAGCTGCCGGGCTTCACCTGGGAGATCACCGACCGCGCCGACCAGCTGAAGGCGGCAGCCGGTCTCTGACCGACTCCGGCCCCCCCGGCCCGCACCGCGGCGTCGGTGGCGACTGGTAGACACACCCTCATGAGCGCACACGAGGCCGGGCAGCCGGAGATGCTGCCCGGCCTTCGTGCGTCCGTGGCGGACGCCCGGGCCAAGGCCGCCGCCACCCGACGCCGCCGGGTCGACGAGGCCGAGCCTGCCGGGACCGACCCCGTGGCCCGGGTCCTGGTCGACGTCCCGCTCGCCCACCTGGACCGGCCCTTCGACTACCAGGTGCCGGCCGCGATGGCCGCCAGCGCCGTCCCGGGAGCCCGGGTCAAGGTCCGTTTCGCCGGCCAGGACGTCGACGGCTTCGTGGTGGCCCGTGCGGCCGGCAGCGACCACCCTGGTCGCCTGACGCCGCTGCGCCGCGTCGTCAGCGCCGAACCGGTGCTGAGCCCCGCGGTGGCCGAGCTCACCGGGGCGGTGGCAGCCCGCTACGCCGGCGCCCGGGCCGACGTGCTCCGGCTCGCGGTGCCGCCCCGTCATGCCGGCACGGAGTCCGCGCCGGTGGTCGGCGCACCTGACCCTGCCCCCTGCGACCCGGCCGCGGCAGCCCGCGCCTGGCTCGACCACGACCACGCCGACTCGTGGTTGCAGCAGCTGGGCGACGGCGGGTCGCCCCGGGCGGTCTGGCAGGCCGTGCCCGGCGCCGACTGGCCGACGCTCCTCGCGCACGCGGCTGCGGTGACGCTGCACGGCGGCCGCGGGGTGCTGGTGTGCGTGCCCGACCACCGCGACGTCGTCCGGGTCTCCGCCGCCTTCGAGCAGGTGCTGGGGCCCGGCCAGCACTCGGTGCTCAGCGCCGAGGCCGGGCCGGCCAAGCGGTACGGCGCGTTCCTCGAGGTCTCGCGTGGGGTCCACCGAGCGGTGGTCGGCACCCGTTCGGCCGCGTTCGCGCCGGTGCACGACCTGGGCCTGGTCGTCATCTGGGACGACGGCGACGACCTGCACGCGGAGCCCCGGGCGCCCTACCCCCACACTCGGGAGGTGCTGCTGATGCGCGCCGAGCAGGAGGGCGCCGCGGCCCTGGTGGGCGGCTGGTCTCGCACCTGCGAGGCGGACTACCTGCTCCGCACCGGGTGGGCGCAGCCGCTGGTCCCGAGCCGGGAGACCGTGCGGGCGCGGGTGCGGGTCGACGTCGCCCCGGCAGAGGACCGGGCGATCGGGGCGCGCATCCCCGGGGCGGCCCATGCCATGGTGCGCCGCGCGCTGACCGAGGGACCGGTGCTGGTGCAGACGCCGCGCTCGGGCTATGCGCCGTCGCTGGCGTGCGAACGCTGCCGGACGCCGGCCCGGTGCCGCGTGTGCGCCGGAGGGCTCCAGCTCGCCGGTCACACCGACCTGCCCACGTGCCGCTGGTGCGGTGCGGTGGAGGACCGCTGGCGCTGTGCCGAGTGCGGGCACCACGGCCTGCGTGCCCCGGTGATCGGGCGGGACCGGACCGCTGAGGAGCTGGGCCGGATGTTCCCGGGCACCACCATCCGCAGCTCAGGTGGGGAGCGGGTGCTGGACGGAGTCGACTCGCACTCCCAGGTCGTGGTGGCCACCCCCGGCGCGGAGCCGGTCGCCCTGGGGGGCTATGCCGGGGTGCTGCTGCTGGACACCTGGATGCCCCTGGCCCGCACCGACCTGCGCACGGAGGAGGAGGCGTTGCGCCGATGGCTCACCGCGGCCGGACTGGTGCGCGCAGGGGGGCACGTGATGGCGGTGGGCGATCCGGCGCATCCGGCCCTGCAGGCGCTGGTGCGGTGGGACCCAGCGGGGTTCGCGGCCCGCGAGGTGGAGCAGCGGCGGCAGGCACACCTGCCGCCGGCCGTGCGGCTGGCCACCGTCACCGGGGAGCCGGGCGCGGTCGACGACGCGCTGACGCTGCTGGCCCTGCCGGCGGTCGCGGAGGTCCTGGGTCCGGTGCCGGTGGGGGAGTCGGAGGTGCGTCTTGTGGTGCGGGCGCCCAGGAGCCAGGGAGGGGCGTTGTCCGCGGCCCTGCTGGAGCTGCAGCGGGTGCGCTCGGCCCGCAAGCTCGAGGCGGTGCGGATCCAGGTCGACCCGCACTCCCTCTGAGGCGACCACGGGCAGCAGGTCTGCAGTGCGACGTGCGGCTGCTCAGCGGATCCACTGCAGGCTGGCGTCCCGGGCCGCCTCCACCTGGGACCCGGTCTGGCGGCGCGCCATGCGCCGCAGCACCATCGGGGTCACCACGGCGCCGACCACCGCCCAGGCGCCCAGCACGCCCACGGTCTCCAGCGTTCGCCAGCTGCCGCCGATCTCCAGCTCCGCGGCCTCGTCGGGCAGGAAGGCCGAGCGCATTCCCAGCGAGAGCCAGTACATCGGGAAGAGCTGGGCCACGACCTGGAGCCAGCCCCACAGCTGCTGGATCGGGTAGAAGACCCCGGAGATGCCCGCGAGGGCCATCACGGGCAGCATCCCCCAGGTGCCGATCTTGGCCACCCCCGGGACCAGACCGCCGATCACCATCCCGATGGGCATCAGGGCCAGCAGCCCCAGCAGCAGCACCCAGACGACGGTGAACCAGCCCGACGAGCTCGCCATCAGGCCGTCGAACAACCAGAAGCTCGGCACCAGGATGACCGTGAGCTGGGGGACCAGCCCCAGTGACTGCAGCAGCAGCTGGCCGGTGAAGTAGCCGCGGAGCCCGTGGGGCACCGCCTTGTAGCGCAGCAGGGTGCCGTCCTCCTTCTCCATGGCCAGGGTGGAGGCCGGACCGATCACCACACCGAACGCCACCAGGGCGCCCAGGATGCTCGGCAGGGACACGGAGGGCAGGAGCAGGTCGGTCCCCGCTACCTCGGTGTTGCGGCGCAGGTAGAGGTAGCCGACGACCGCGGCGGCCGTGAACAGGTAGTAGCCCTGGTCCTGGGTGCTGCGGATGCTCTGGAGGAACTCCGTCCAGCCTCGCCGCACGCCCAGTCGGATCGCCTGCAGGGTGGGGCTCATCGGGTCACCTCGCTGAAGAGCTGGGCCGCGGCGTCGGTGTGCCCGGCCTCGTGCTGACGGACCAGTGAGAGGTAGGCGTCCTCCAGGCTCGCCCGGCGTACCTCCAGGTCACGGATGTCATCCCCGTGGTGCAGCAGCTCCCGGACGAACGCGGTGGCGTCGAGCACCGACTCCGAGTGCGCGCGGCCGCTCTGGGTCCACCTGACCTGTGACTCACCCTCGACCCGCCGCGACAGACCCCCGACGGTGTCGTCCGCGACGATCCGGCCGCCGGCCAGCACCAGCACCCGGTCCGCGAGCTTCTCGGCCTCGTCGAGGTCGTGGGTGGTGAGCAGGATCGTCGTCCCCTCGGCCTCCCCGAGGCGCCGCACGAGCTCGTGGAACTCCCGCCGGGCCTGCGGGTCGAAGCTTGCGGTGGGCTCGTCGAGGAAGAGCAGCTCGGGCCGTCCCACGATGCCGACGGCGACGTCGAGGCGGCGCCGCTGGCCACCGGAGAGGGTCGCGATCTTGCGGTCGGCGAGCTCGGTGAGCCCCACGGTCTCCAGCAGCAGGTCGATGTCGTGCGGCCGACGCCGGTCCGGGGTGGAGAAGGGCGCGAAGTACCCGCCGAGGTGGGTGAGCAGCCGACGAGGCGTCCAGCGGGGATGGTCCCGCCAGGACTGCAGGACCACGCCGGTCCGGGCGCGCCAGGACTCGTCCGCGTTGGCCGGGTCCTGGCCCAGGACGCTCACCTCCCCGGCGGAGCGGATCCGGAAGCCCTCGAGGATCTCGATCGTGGTGGTCTTGCCGGCGCCGTTGGGACCGAGCAGGCAGAGCACCTCCCCGGCGGAGATGTCGAAGTCGACGCCGGTGAGCACGTCGGTGCTGCCGTAGCGCATCCGCAGGCCTCGAACCGTGACTACCGGAGCCATCTCCCGCACCTCCACCCTCGTCGCCCGCGCGCAGAACGGGCCCACCCTAGGGTTCCCGCGGCCCGGTGCCCGGAGCTGTCCGCCGCCGGGGACGAGCCTCGACCGGGGGAGAGGAGCCAGGCGTTCGTAGACTGTCGTTGCGCACCCCTGTGTTCGTCGTCCTCGCAAGGAGCACCACCTCGTGGCAGTCCAGCCCATCCGTCTCTTCGGGGACCCGATCCTGCGTACGCGCGCGATCGAGGTCACCGACTTCGACAAGGAGGTCCGCACGTTGGTCACGGACCTCACCGACACCATGCTCGCCGCCCCCGGCGCCGGGCTGGCGGCCCCCCAGATCGGGGTGGGACTGCGCGTGTTCACCTGGAACGTCGAGGGGGAGATGGGGCACCTGGTCAACCCGACCCTGAGCCTGTCCGACGAGACGCAGGACGGGGCGGAGGGGTGCCTGTCGCTGCCCGAGCTCACCTACGACTGCCTGCGGGCGCTGCGGGTGGTGGCCACCGGCTTCGACATGTACGGCGAGCCGCTGCGGATCGAGGCCTCCGAGCTCCTGGCCCGGGCCCTGCAGCACGAGACCGACCACCTCGACGGGGTGCTGTTCATCGACCGCCTCGACGTCGAGGCACGAAAGGCTGCCATGAAGGCGATCCGCGAGTCCGACTGGTTCGGCCTGGAACGGCCCGTGGTCAAGGTCTCCCCGCACGCCACGCACGGGTTCGGCTCCTGATGCGCCTGGTGTTCGCCGGCACCCCGGAGGTGGCGGTGCCGGCCCTGGACGCGCTGATGGAATCCCAGCACGACGTGGTGGCCGTCGTCACCCGGCCCGACGCGCCGTCGGGCCGCGGCCGCAAGCTGGTGGCCAGCCCGGTCGCCCGACGCGCCGAGGAGCTCGGCCTGCCGGTGCTCAAGCCGGAGCACCCGCGCGACCCGGAGTTCCAGCAGCAGCTGCGCGACCTGCGCCCCGACTGCTGCCCGGTGGTGGCCTACGGCGCACTGCTGCCCCAGAGCGCGCTCGACATCCCGCCCCTGGGCTGGGTCAACCTGCACTTCTCCGTGCTGCCCGCCTGGCGTGGCGCCGCCCCGGTGCAGCACTCGATCTGGGCCGGTGACGAGGTCACCGGCGCCACCACCTTCCGCATCGTCAAGGCCCTGGACGCCGGTCCCACCTTCGGCGTGATGACCGAGCGGATCCGGCCCACCGACACCGCCGGAGACCTGCTGGGCCGGCTCGCCGAAGGTGGCGCGGGACTCCTCGTGGCCACCATCGACGGCCTGGAGTCCGGCGACATCCAGGCGCGGGAGCAGCCCGAGGACGGACTCTCCTTCGCGCCCAAGATCTCCGTCGAGGACGCACGGATCGACTGGACCGAGCCCGCGCTGGCCGTCGACCGCCGCATCCGTGCCTGCACGCCGGGTCCCGGGGCCTGGAGCACGCACGAGGGCGAGCGCATCAAGATCGGTCCGGTGGCACTCACCACCGACCGCGAGCGTCTGGAGCCCGGACAGGTGGAGGTCACCCGCAAGGCGGTCTTCGTCGGCACCGGCACCGATCCGGTGCAGCTCGGCCAGGTCAAGGCGTTCGGCAAGAAGGAGATGGCCGCAGCCGACTGGGCCCGCGGGGCCAGGCTGGACTCCGGCATCCGCTTCGGTGGCCCCGACACCGACACCGACACCGACACCGACACCGACACCGACGCCGACACTGACACCGACTGAGACACCCGGCATGACCGAGCGCACGGACCGCGCGGCCCGACCCGAGGACATCGACGAGATCTGCCTGTCGCTGCCCGAGGTCGAGCTCGGGGTGTCGTGGGGTGACCGCCCCACCTACAAGGTGCCGAGCGGTCCCAAGGGTCGTGGCTTCCTGCTCTTCCGGATGCCGCACCCCACCGCGACCGACCCCGAGACCGGCGAGATGTACGACGACGTCGTGGTGATCACCGTCGCGGACGAGGCGGCCAAGGACGCCCTGGTGGCGGATCCGGGCACCCCCTTCTTCACCATTCCCCACCTCCGCCGAGCCAACGCGGTGCTGCTGCGCCAGTCGCAGGTCGGCGAGCTCGACCTCGGTGAGCTGCGCGAGGTCATCACCCAGGCATGGGCGGCCCGTGCCCCCAAACGACTCTTGAAGGAGTACCGCGACCATGGCTGACCCCAGACGCCGAGCCCCCCGGGCGGGCGGGCGTCCCCCGAAGCCACGCCCGGTCGCCGACCCGCCCCGCCGGGCAGCGTTCGAGGTGCTCAAGGCGGTGCGCGTCGACGGCGCCTACCCCAACCTGGTGCTGCCCGAGGTGCTGCGTCAGCACGGGCTCGAGGCGCGCGACGCCGCGTTCGTCACCGAGCTGGTCTCCGGCACGCTCCGCCGTCGCGGCACGTACCAGGCCGTCCTGGCCGCCTGCGTGGACCGGCCGCTGGCCAAGGTGGAGGAGCGGGTCCTGGACGCGCTGCTGCTGGGCACCCACCAGCTGCTCTCGATGCGGGTGCCCGCACACGCGGCGATCAGCACCACCGTGGACCTGGTGCGGGCCACCACGGGCCAGGGGCCCGCCGGCTTCTCCAACGCCGTGCTGCGCCGGGTCAGCGAGCACGACCTGTCCGCCTGGGTACGCCGGGTGGCCCCGGACCCCGCTCGCGACCCGCACGGCTTCGCCTCCGTCGCCCACTCCCACCCCCGCTGGGTGGTGGACGCGCTCGCCGCGGCGGTGGGGGAGGAGGAGCTGGAGGACCTGCTCGCTGCCGACAACGAGGCGCCCCGGGTGGTCCTGGTGGCGCGCCCGGGCCGCGCGGACCGTTCCGAGCTGCCAGGCGCCCCGACGGCGTACTCGCCGTACGGCGTGGTGCTGGAGGGCGGCGACCCGGGCTCGGTGCCGGCGGTGGCCCAGGGCCGCGCCGGGGTGCAGGACGAGGGCTCCCAGCTGGTGGCGATCGCCCTGGCTGCCGCTGACGTGCCGGCAGGCCGGGACGGCTCCGAGACTCAGCGCTGGCTCGACATGTGCGCGGGCCCCGGCGGCAAGGCGGCCCTGCTCGCAGCGCTGGCGGACCGCAGTGGTGCCACCTTGCTGGCCAGCGAGCGGCAGCAGCACCGCTCCGGCCTGGTGGCGCGTTCGCTGCGGGGGGCGGCCGGTGTGTCCGGCGTGGTCACCGCGGACGGCACCCGGCCGCCCTGGGCGCCGGAGACCTTCGACCGGGTGCTGGTCGACGTGCCCTGCACGGGCCTGGGAGCGCTGCGCCGCCGACCCGAGGCCCGGTGGCGGCGTACGCCGGCGGACCTCGAGGCCCTGGTGCCGCTGCAACGGGCGCTGCTGGACTCCGCGCTGGACAGCGTGCGCCCCGGCGGCGTGGTCCTCTACGCCACCTGCTCCCCGGTGCTGGCGGAGACCGCAGGTGTGGTCACCGAGGTCCTCGCCGGGCGTGACGACGTTGCGTTGGAGGACATGTCGGGGCTGCTTCCAGGGGTCGCCGACGCCGCCGGACCGCTGCCCGGGACGGTGCAGCTGTGGCCGCACCGGCACCAGACCGACGCCATGTTCATGGCGCTGCTGCGGCGCAATCCCCGCTAGCCGCGGCAGCACCTGGGGGACGGTGGTGGTCTCGGGACGCTAGCGTGGGCGAGTGCCCACGAAGTCACCAGCAGTCGAGCTCGAGGTGGACGGGCGCGTCGTCCGGGTCAGCAACCCCGAGCGGGTCTACTTCCCCGAGATCGGGGCGACCAAGCTCGACCTGGTGGAGTACTACCTCGCGGTCGGCGACGGAATCGTGAACGCCCTGCTGGAGCGCCCCTGCATGCTGCACCGGTTCCCCAAGGGGCTGGCCGGTGACAAGGTGCACCAGAAGCGGTTGCCCGCGGGAGCGCCGGACTGGGTGGAGACCGTGGAGCTGTTCTTCCCGCGCTGGAAGCGGACGGCCGATGAGCTGTGCGTCACCGAGCTGGCCCAGGTGATCTGGGCGGTGCAGATGTCGACGGTGGAGTTCCACCCGTGGAACAGCCGGCGCCACGACACCGAGAAGCCCGACGAGTGGCGCATCGACCTCGACCCGGGACCCGACTCCGACTGGGCCCAGGTGCGGCGCGTGGCCCACGTCGCCCACGAGGTCCTCGACGAGCTGGGGGCGACCGGATTCCCCAAGACCAGCGGCGGCAAGGGGATGCACATCTACGTGCGCATCGCCCCCGAGCACGGCTTCGCCGACGTACGGCGGGCCGCGCTGGCGTTCGCCCGCGAGGTGGAGCGCCGCTCGCCCACCGACGTCACCACCGCCTGGTGGCGCAAGGACCGGGATCCCGGCGCGCTCTTCGTCGACTACAACCAGAACGCCCGGGACCACACCATCGCCGCGGCCTACTCCGTGCGCGGGGCGCCCCGGGCCCTGGTCTCGACCCCGGTGTCCTGGGCGGAGGTCGACGAGGTGGAGCCGGACGACTTCACCATCCGGACGGTGCCGAAGCGCTTCGCCGAGCTCGGGGACCTGCACGCCGACATCGACGAGCAGGTCTTCGACCTGGCCCCGCTGCTGGAGTGGGCGGACCGTGACGAGGCGGCAGGCGCCCCGCCGCCGGCCGAGCCGGACTGAGCGCCGCCTAGCATGTGCGGCGTGGGAATCCAGATCACGCCGAGCATCCTGAACGCCGACCTAGCCGCCCTCGGAGCGGAGGTGGCACGGATCCCTCATGCCGACTGGGTCCACGTCGACGTGATGGACAACCACTTCGTGCCCAACCTGACCCTCGGCCTGCCGGTGGTCGAGAGCCTGCTCAAGCACACCGAGCTGCCGCTGGACGCCCACCTGATGATCGAGGACCCGGACCGCTGGGCGCCGGCGTACGCCGAGGTCGGCTGCGGCAGCGTGACCTTCCACGTCGAGGCGGCCAAGGCGCCGGTGCGGCTGGCGCGCGAGATCCGCGCCCAGGGCGCCCGCGCCAGCATGGCGCTCAAGCCGGCTACCCCGATCGAGCCCTACGAGGCGCTGCTGCCGGAGCTCGACATGCTGCTGATCATGACCGTCGAGCCCGGTTTCGGCGGGCAGAAGTTCCTCGATCTCTGCCTGCCCAAGATCTCCTCGGCACGGGCGATGATGGACCGGCACGGGGTCGAGACCTGGTTGCAGATCGACGGCGGCGTGAGCATGGAGACGATCGAGCGCTGCGCGGAGGCCGGCGCCGACGTGTTCGTCGCCGGCTCCGCGGTCTACTCCGCACAGGACCCCGACCGGATGGTCCGTGACCTCAAGGCGAAGGCGGAGGCGGCAGCCGCGCGCTGAGCTCGACCGAGCACGACGGGGCCGGAGCGGCCCTGTTCAGCACCACCTCGCCGCTGGCGTACCCCATCTGGCCCTCGAACCGCCTCACGTCGGTACGACGCCAGGTGCGGCCGTCGTCCACCGACCGGGCCACCGCCATGAACGGGAAGAGGGTGGCGCCGTCTCCGCCGCCCACCACCGCCCGGACTCCGGGTGCCAGGCTCGGGATCCGTTGCTGGAGCAGTCCCGCGAGCTCGGGTCGGTCGGGGTACGGCGACACCGACCACTGGCTCCCGATCCGACCTGGTCCAGCGGTACCGCGCGTAGGTGGCGGTCCTGAACCCGTCCGCGCTCGACGTCACGGCATCGGCTGCCCGGCCGGGCGGGCCCCACACCGCATCGACGCGGATGCACACCAGCTGGACACCTGCGCGCCCCGTGCGGTGCGCTGTGGCAGAGTTGGGTCCGCAAGAGCAGAAACAAGAGCTCGCGTGCTCTGGGGGCGGTGAAACTCCGCACCGGCGGTGAAAGTCCGCGACCCGGCCACCTCCAGTGGTCGGTTGACCAGGTGAAACTCCTGGACCGACGGTCAAAGTCCGGATGAGAAGACGCACGCAGATCTTGTGGAATCCCTTCGTTCGACCTCTTCGGCGACGAGCGTTCCGCGAGATCACGCCCCCCGGTGCCCGCGAGGCCCAAGGCAGGAGGCGTGATGGGAACGAGCCAGGCAGAGCAGCAGGCGATGCTGCGCGCCCTCGGGCTTGCCGCCTCCCCGGACGCACCGCTGGGTCCCAATCCGCGGGTGGGCTGCGTGCTGCTGGCACCGGACGGCAGCACCGTCGCCGAGGGGCACCACCGAGGTGCCGGCACGCCGCACGCGGAAGCCGATGCCCTGGCTCGGGCCGGTGCCGCCGCGCGCGGCACCACCGCGGTGGTCACCTTGGAGCCTTGCAACCACACCGGTCGCACCGGGCCGTGCGCCGAGGCACTGGTGAGCGCCGGCGTACGCCGGGTGGTCTTTGCCCAGGTCGATCCGAACCCGGTCGCCAGCGGCGGCGCACAGACGTTGCGCCAGGCCGGCGTCGAGGTGGAGTCCGGGCTCCTCGCCGAGCCGGCACGGGCAATCAACCGGGTCTGGACGTTCGCGGTGGAGCACCAGCGACCCTTCGTCACCTGGAAGTTCGCCACCACCCTGGACGGGCGGAGCGCGGCGGAGGACGGGACCAGCCGTTGGATCAGCTCGCGGCCCGCTCGGCTCGACACGCACCGGCTGCGCGCGCTGTGCGACACCATGCTGATCGGCACCGCCACGGTGGCGGTCGACGACCCCGAGTTCACCGTGCGCGACGAGCACGACCAGCCGCTCGAGCACCAGCCGCTGCGGGCCGTGATGGGCCTGCGCCACCTGCCCCCGGACCGCCGGGTCTTCAACGACCGTGCCGAGACGCTCCGGCTGCTCACCCGGGACCCGGCGGAGGCTCTGGCCACGCTGTTCGCCCGCGACCGCCAGCACGTCTTCCTGGAAGGCGGCCCAACCCTGGCGGCCGCGTTCCTCACAGCAGGCCTGGTCGATGAGGTCGTGGCCTACGTGGCGCCGTTGCTGCTGGGCGCAGGCCGGGCGAGCGTGGCGGACCTGGGCATCAGAACCATCGCCGACGCGCGCCGGCTCGACGTCACCGACGTCACGGTGCTGGGTGAGGGCACCGAGACCAATGTCCGCCTGACCCTGTCACCTGCCCCGTCGCCTGCAGAGAAGAGCTGATGATGTTCACCGGAATCGTGGAGGAGCTCGGAACCGTGCACGCCGTGCAGGACCAGGGCGACGCCATCAGGCTCACCATCCACGCCGAGAGGGTCCTCGACGACGTGCACCTGGGCGACTCGATCGCCGTCAACGGCTGCTGCCTCACCGTCGCCGCGACCGAGGCCTCCGGCGATCCCGGAGCCGTCGACCTCTGGACCGCAGACCTGATGCAGGAGACGCTGCGGCGCACCAGCCTGGCCGGGGTGGCGCCGGGGGACCGGGTCAACCTCGAGCGCGCCGTCCTGGCGACCGCTCGGCTGGGTGGACACATCGTGCAGGGCCACGTCGACGGCGTGGGCACCGTGATCTCCCGCAGCCCCAGCGAGCACTGGGACCTGGTCGTCGTCTCGCTGCCCCCCGACCTGGCGCCCTACCTCGTCGAGAAGGGCTCCATCACCGTCGACGGCGTCAGCCTCACCCTCGTCGAGGTCGCCGCGGACTCCTTCACCGTCAGCCTCATCCCCGAGACGCTGGCACGCACCACCTTGGGGACGCGTCACCCGGGCGACCGGGTGAACCTCGAGGTCGATGTCATCGCCAAGCACGTGGAGAAGCTCCTGCGTGCCTACCTCCCCCAACCGAAGCAGGATTCATGAACTTCCTAGAGTGGCTGGTCAGCGGCTCCATCGCGGTGGGCGACGGCAGCCTGTCGGTGCCGGAGGTGGTCGGCAACGTGTTCGGGCTGGCCAGCGCCATCCTCGGCATGCGGCGGCTGGTGTGGGCCTGGCCCATCGGCCTGGTCGGCAACGTGCTGCTGTTCAGCGTCTTCGCCAGCGGAGAGCTCAGCAACGTGGTCTCCGAGCCACTGTGGGGGCAGGCGGGCAGACAGGTCTTCTTCGCCGCCGTCAGCCTCTACGGCTGGGTGCGGTGGACCAGGCTCCGCCGCGCCCGCCGCGCCGGTGGCGTCGACGACGGGCGGGCCCTCACCCCGCGGTGGGCCACCTGGTCCGAGCGGGCCCAGCTGCTGGTGGCCGGCGCCATCGGCTACGCGGTGGCCTACGTGGCCCTGGAGCGGATCGGCTCCTGGGGGCCGGCGACCGAGGCCTGGATCCTGGCCGGCTCCATGCTGGCCACCTGGGGGATGGCCCGCGGCTGGGTGGAGTTCTGGCTCGTCTGGATCCTGGTCGACGCCGTCGGGGTGACCACGCTGGTCCAGGCCGGCTATTACCCGACCGCCGGCATGTACGGGTTCTACGCGTTCTTCGTGGCCATGGGCTTCGTCGTCTGGTGGCGCGCCGCACGCGCCAGCGCCCGGGCCCTGCCCACCCCGGACGGGTCCTCCGTCCCTTCCCCCGAAGGAGCACACCGATGAGCGTCCGTCTCGATCCCGTCGAGCGAGCCGTCGCCGACATCGCCGCCGGCAAGGCCGTCGTCGTCGTCGACGACGAGGACCGCGAGAACGAGGGGGACATCATCTTCGCGGCCGCCAAGGCCACGCCGGAGCTGATGGCCTTCACCATCCGGCACTCCAGCGGGGTGATCTGCGTGCCGATGCCGGCCTCGATGCTGGACCGGCTCGAGATCCCCCTGATGACCCCCCACAACAAGGACAAGCTGCGCACCGCCTACACGATCTCGGTCGACGCCCGCGACGGCGTCTCCACCGGCATCTCCGCCGCGGACCGGGCGCACACCGCCCGCACCCTGGCCGACTCCGCCACCGAGCCCTGGGAGCTCACTCGTCCGGGACACGTCTTCCCGCTGCGCTACCGCGAGGGCGGCGTGCTGGTGCGCCGCGGCCACACCGAGGCGGCGGTCGACCTCGCCGTCCTCGCCGGGCTGACCCCGGCCGGGGTGCTGGTCGAGGTGGTCAACGACGACGGCACCATGAAACGCGCCCCCGAGCTGCGCGCGTTCGCCGACGAGCACGGACTGGCCATGATCTCCATCGAGGACCTGGTCCGTTACCGGCGCCGCCACGAGATCCACGTGGAGCGTGCCGCCCAGACCCGGCTCCCCACGCGGTACGGGGACTTCACCGCCCACGGCTACCGCATCACCATCGACGGGTCCGAGCACGTCGCACTGGTCCACGGCGACCTCTCCGGCGACGAGCCGGTGCTGACCCGGGTGCACTCGGAGTGCCTGACCGGGGACGTCTTCGGGAGCAGGCGCTGCGACTGCGGACCCCAGCTCGACGAGGCGCTGGAGCGCATCGTCGCCGAGGGGCGCGGCGTGGTGATCTACCTCCGCGGCCACGAGGGACGGGGCATCGGCCTGGTCGCCAAGCTCCAGGCCTACGAGCTGCAGGACGGGGGACGCGACACCGTGGACGCCAACCTGGATCTCGGGCTGCCGGCCGACGCCCGGCACTACGGCACCGCCACGCAGATCCTGCGGGACCTGGGCGTCGCCTCGGTGCGGCTGATGACCAACAACCCGGCGAAGACCCGCAACCTCCGCGACTACGGCATCGAGGTGACCGAGCAGGTCCCGCTGACGCCGCGGCCCAACGACCACAACCTGGCCTACCTGCTGACCAAGCGGGACCGCATGGGCCACGACATCGCCAACCTGGAGGAGCACCGGTGAGTGGAGCAGGCGCACCAGACAAGAAGTCGTTCGACGCCTCTGGCCTGAAGGTGGCGGTGGTGGCCGCCAGCTGGCACGAGGCGGTGATGGACGGGCTGCTGGCCGGAGCCCGGAGAGCCCTGGTCGAGCACCGGGTCACCGACGCCCTCGAGGTCCGGGTGCCGGGCACCTTCGAGCTCCCCGTCCTCGCCCAGGCCCTGGCCGAGCAGGGGTACGACGCCGTCGTCGCCCTCGGCGTCGTCATCCGCGGGGGCACGCCGCACTTCGAGTACGTGTGCTCCGCGGCCACCGACGGACTGACCCGGGTGGCGCTGGACCACGTCGTCGCCGTCGGCTTCGGGGTGCTCACCTGCGACACCGAGGAGCAGGCCCTGGACCGCGCCGGGCTGCCCTCCTCGCGCGAGGACAAGGGCTTCGAGGCCACCGCCGCCGCGCTCGAGACGGCGCGCGCCCTGCGGGCCGTGCGCGGCGAGGCGAGCGTGGACCGCGGTGCGTGAGCTGCGCCGGCAACGCTTAGGCTGGGTGGTGTGAAGACGTTCGAAGGACTCTGGGCCGAGCTCAACGACCTGGCAGTGACTCGCCCCGAGGGATCTGGCACCGTGCGCGCCCTGGAGGCGGGGGTCCATACGATCGGCAAGAAGCTGGTCGAGGAGGCCGCGGAGTCCTGGATGGCCGCGGAGCACGAGGGCAAGGAGCGCGCGGCGGAGGAGATCAGCCAGCTGCTGTACCACGCCCAGGTCCTCATGCTCGCCAGCGGCATCACGCTCGAAGACGTCTACGCACACCTGTGAGGCACACACCCATGTCCCAGTCCACCGGCAACGGCACGTTGCGGATCGCGGTCCCCAACAAGGGCGCCCTGTCCCAGTCCGCCTCCGAGATCCTGCGCGAGGCCGGCTACCGGCAGCGCAGCGACTCTCGTGAGCTCGCTCTGACCGACCCCGAGAACAACGTCGAGTTCTTCTACCTGCGTCCTCGCGACATCGCCCTGTACGTGGGGGAGGGCACCTTGGACGTCGGCATCACCGGTCGCGACCTGCTGCTCGACTCCGGGGCGAAGGCCGACGAGGTGCTGCGGCTGGGCTTCGGTCGCTCCAACTTCCACTTCGCCGGCCCTGCCGGCGCGTACTCCTCGGTGGACGACCTGGCGGGCAAGCGCATCGCCACCTCGTACGACGGCGTGGTGCGCACCTTCCTGGAGAGCCGGGGCATCGAGGCCACCGTGACCCGGCTCGACGGCGCGGTCGAGACGAGCATCCAGCTGGGCGTGGCCGACGTCATCGCCGACGTCGTGGAGACCGGGTCGACCCTGCGGGCTGCCGGGCTGGCTACGTTCGGTGAGGTGATCCTCTCCTCCGAGGCGGTCGTCATCACCCGGGGCGGGGAGCAGCCGGCCGGCTTCGAGATCTTCAAGCGCCGCGTCGAGGGGGTGCTGGTCGCCCGCAGCTACGTGATGATGGACTACGACATCCGCAGCGAGCAGGTCGGCGACGCCGTTGCCCTGACGCCCGGCATCGAGAGCCCCACCGTCTCGCCGCTGCACCGCGAGGGCTGGGTCGCGGTGAGGGCCATGGTCCCGCGCGACGGAGCCCAGAGGCTGATGGACGAGCTCTTCGAGCTGGGCGCACGCGGCATCCTGCTCACCGACATCCATGCCTGCCGGCTCTGACCTCGAGCTGCCCCGCACGTGGCGCCCCCTGGGCGTGCGGCTGGCAGCGGGGTTCTTCGGCGGTGTGCTGGTGCTGCTGTGCCTGTTCGCCTGGTTCGGCTTCGACGAGTCGATCCGGGACCGGTTCACGCTGTTCCAGCGTGGCACCATCCTGGTGCTCGGGCTGATGGCCGGCTCGCTGGGCCACGCCCTGGCTCGTTCTCGGGTGACGGCCACCGCGGACCGGCTGGTCGTGGTCAACGGCTACCGCAAGCGCGAGTTCGAGTGGCCCGCGGCGGTCGCCGTACGCCTGCCCCCGGGCGCGCCCTGGGCCACCTTGGACCTCAGCGACGGCACCAGCGTGCCAGTGATGGGGATCCAGGGCTCCGACGGCGACCGGGCACGGGTCGCCGTCCGTGAGCTGCGGGCCCTGCTCGATCGCTGACCCGGCCTGCTCACTGGCCGAGCATGACCCCGACCCGGGTGGGTGAGAACCCGGGGAACACCGTGGGGATGCTGGCACCGAACCGGGATGAGACGACCTCGGCCAGCACGCTGCGGTAGTCGGTGGTGACCAGCAGGTCCGCGTCCGGGTCGTTGGTCAGTCCCGGCCAGGTGCCGTGGTAGCCGCCGCGCACCCCGGCCCCGAGCAGCAGCATGGCGTTGCCGTAGCCGTGGTCCAGGCCCCAGTTGGCGTTCTCCGCCACCCGGCGTCCGAACTCGCTCAGGCACACCACCGTGACCGTGTCCCCGAGCGCGCCGAGGTCGGTGAAGAACGCGGCCAGCGCGCCGGAGAGCTGCTCGGCGTTGCGCTTCATCGCGCCCCACTCGGTGGTGCCCAGGTCGGCGTGCATGTCCCAGTCACCGTGGTCCACGGTGACCACCTCGACGCCCACGTCGCTGCGCACGATCCGGGCCACCTCCGAGAGTGCCTTGGCCAGATCCCCACTGGGATAGGCGGCGCCGTTGGCCGGCGTGCTCGGCGAGGCCACCACGGGGGCGAAGTCGGCGACCGCGCCGAACGCGGCCCGCATGGACCCTGCGAGACGGGTCTGTCGCTTGTCCCACATGGTGTGCAGCGACCGGTTGCGCCCGCCGTAGGTGTCCCACTTGTCCGCGCCGGCGATCCCCACCTCGGAGATCGAGCGCGTGGTCAGGAACGGGGCGCTGCCGTAGAGGGCCGCCGGTGCGGTGCCGCCCATCTGCAGGGCCTGCAGCGGAGACGCGATGGCGTCGGAGCCGATCAGCCGGTTGAGCCAGCCGCTGCGCGTGGTGGAGCCGGGGGAGGCGTCCTCGAGCTCCTCCATGGCCGAGAAGTGCGACCGGTTGCGCACCGGCAGGCCGGTGGCGTGGACCGCGGCCATCCGCCCCGCGTTCCACAGCGGCAGCAGCGGTGACAGCGCGGGATGCAGACCGAAGAACCCGTCCTTGGCCACCAGCCGGTCGCTGGGCACCGCCAGGCGCGGGCGGGCGAGGGCGTAGACGGGGTCGCCGTGCGGCACCACCAGCGACAACCCGTCTGCGGCGCCCCGCATCGAGAGCACCACGACCACGCCGCGCGCGGGTGTGCCTGCTGCCGCGGCGGCGGTCTGGATGACCGCCGAGCCGATGGTCGTGGCGACCCCGGCGGCCAGGGCGCCGCCCAGGAAGGCGCGACGTGAGGTGCGGGCGACGGCGCTGAACTCCGCGCAGCACCCGGGCTGGTTCTCGTGGTCCATGGGCCTCACCTGGCGAAGAATTCTGGGGAGTCCAGCAGCGTGGTGAGCAGTCGCGCCATGCTCCACCGCACCAGTGGGTGGTCGTGGGTGATCTTCTCGCCGGGACGCAGGTTGGTGGCCTCGCAGCAGGCCTTCAGCAGCACCGAGGTCGAGGGCTGGTGCAGCAGCTCGCGGCTCAGGTGGTCGACGAGCTGGTCGAAGCGCATCCCGGACTTGGGGACCCATGCCTTCGGGGGTCGATAGCCCACGTCCTGGGTCGGCCACCAGCCGCCGGCCATCTGGTAGTGGGTCCGCAGCGAGGCCAGCAGCCGTGAGGTTGAGGACCACGTCGCGTTGTCCAGCGGGGTGCCGTCGGGGCGCGGCCAGGAGAACGGCATCGCGCCGATCGTCGCTGCCTGCCAGAGCATGGTGTTCGCCGCGGAGTCCGTACCGCGCGGACGGCCCAGCCGGACGCGGAGCACCCGGTAGGTCGCGACCACGTCCTCGGCCGGGTCGCGCAGCTTGTCACCCACCGAGCGGCGGAACTCACGTGAGTCGACCAGCGCCTCCAGCACCGGCTTGATCGCGGTGTCGTGGTGCAGGTAGACCTTCGCCAGCCGTCGTACCAGGGCCGGAGAGGGGTCGTCACCGACGAACTTCACCGCCAGCTTCTGTGCCAGGCGCCGCGCGGTGTCGGGGTGGTGCGCCAGGTAGCGCAGGTAGTCAGCGGTGACAGCCCGACCGTCGGCGGACTTGTTGGCGGCGGTGAACCCCTTGACCTGCACCCGGCCGGTGGCGTGCAGGTCCGGCCGGTAGGAGGCCTTCCAGCTCTTCCACATGTCGACGTACCACCCGGTGAGGATCCGGGCGGAGTCCTTGACGTCCGACTCGGTGAAGCTCCCGCGGCCCACGGTGTGCAGCTCCAGGAGCTCACGCCCCAGGTTCTCGTTGGGGTGGGCAGCGCTGGAGGTGGCGTTGTCGAGGTAGATCAGCATGGCGGGGTGGGTGATCGCCGCGTGCAGGAGCTCGTCGAAGCGGCCCAGGGCGTGCCGGCGGATGACGTCGCCGTAGGTCTTGCGGTACAGGAACCACTGCTCGCCGTTGGTGGGGACGTTGAGGTGGTTCTCCCAGAACTGGGCCATGGTCTCCAGGACCTGACGGCGCGACTGCATCCGGCGCGCCATCACCCACCGCTGGTAGTCCTCCATGACCAGCCAGCCGCCGCGGATCCCGCCGGCGTGGTTCTGCCACAGCGTCAGCGGGCCCTGCGCGAGCTCGGGCCACCACGCCTGGGTGCGGTCGCCGGCCTTGTCGTTGATCTTCCCGGGCGTGAGCTGCCAGGCGAACCAGGCCCGGGCGCCGCCCTTCTTGCGGACCTCGGCAGCCAGGTCGGGGGTGACCCCGTAGCTGAAGCGGCTGACCAGGTGGCGGTCGCGGCCCGAGAGCAGCGTGCGCTTGGCGTAGGTGCGTGGCCGGTACCGGCGCCCTGCTGCGGCCGGAGAGGAGGTCGCCACGATGCCGGCGGCCGCCGCGCTACCCGCCAGCAGGCCGCGACGGGTCGCGGTTGTGCTGCCGGTGGTCCGAGAAGACATAGGTCGAGAGTAAGGGCCCTGAGGCCCACGTCACGTCGAGTTGCGCATTTCCTTCACTCCCCAGGTCGCCGAGACCCGGGCCCCGTCCTGGCCGGCGGGGGCGAGGATCACCAGGCCGGCACCGGAGTTGAAGGCGTCCGCCGGTGCGGTCATGGGCTCCACCGCCAGTGAGCGCCGCGCCTTGTCCGGGACCTCGTCGGCGCTGAAGAGCTGGATCCAGCCGTGGGCGGTGTCCACCCACAGCGCCACCCCGTCGCCGGAGGCCGGGTCGCGCAGCACGACGGTGGCCGTGCCGGTGTCATCGCGTTCCAGGTCGCCGAAGGCGTCGTTGAAGGAGGTGCTGCCGATGGTGCGCGGGGTGCGGAAGTCGTGCGCCGTGCCCGCGACCTCCTCCTCGCCGGTCGGCAGCAGCCGGTCGTCGGTGAGGACGCGCCGCGTAGCAGGCAGGGTCAGCTCGAGGTGGTCGATCCCGGTGCCCACGCACAGGTAGGGATGGGCACCGCTGGCGTAGGGGGCAGGCTCGCTGGACCGGTTCGTGGCGCTCTGGGTGACGCGGAGCCCCGCCGGCGAGACGGAGTAGGTGACGCGCAGGTCCAGCGTCCACGGGTAGCCGGTCTGCGCCATCACCCGGTAGGTCAGCGTCACGGAGTCCGCCTGCTGGTCGACCGCCGTCCACTGCGCCCAGCGGGCGAGACCGTGCGAGGCGGTGCGGGTCCCGGGGTCGCTCAGCGCCAGCTGGTGCCGGCGGCCCCCGAACTCGTGGACGCCGTCGCGGATGCGGTTCGGCCACGGCATGAGCAGCTGGCCCCTGCCCCCGGAGGACATCTCGTGCTGGGCGAAGCCGTCGACCAGGGGGCGGCCGCGGTGCTCGAGGAGACGCAGCGCCCCGCCGCTCTCGGTGACGACCGCCCGGTAGCCCGAGCCCTCGATCTGGAACTGCTCGCCGCTGGGGTCCATGGCGCCACCCTATGAGCTGCGCTCAGCCGGTGGTCAGCACCAGGTCCGCTCGGTCCCGGGTCCGCTCCCGGGCGAAGTGCTCGTGCTCCTTGCCCGCCCAGGCGTCCCAGTGCGGGGCGAAGGCATCGCCGTCGCGAGCCAGCCCCCGCCGCATCCTGACGTCGTGCGCAGCCTCGACCCAGACCAGTGCCGAGCTGAAGGGCGCGGTGGCGCCGGAGCCGGCCGCGACGCCCTCCACCACCAGCACGGACGATGCCGGGACCGGCACCCGGTCGGCGAAGCCTCCCGCCAGCCAGTCGTAGCGGCGGTACGAGGCGGGGGCGCCGGCAGCAAGCGGCTCGAGCACGTCGGAGACCAGTGCGGCCACCGCCCCGTCCAGGCTGCCGTCCCACCCGTCCAGCAGCTCGTCCAGGTGTACGACGGGCGCCCGGGTCGCCGCGGCCAAGGTCGCGGCCAGCGTGGTCTTGCCGGAGCCCGCGGGCCCGTCGATGCAGATCAGCCGGCCCGCGCCCAGGCGCGCGGGTCGCGAGGTCGCGAGCGCCAGGACGCGCGCGACCACGTCGGGGTCGGTGCTCGCTGGTGTGGTCACGGTCGGGGGCACGGTCGGGGGCACGGTCGGGGGCACGGAGTCCTGTGGCCCCTCAGAAGGACTGTCCGGACCCGCGGTAGGTGGGTACGGAGTCCACGAGGCGATCGCCGCTGAGCAGGTGCGCGGTGTTCGTGTGCTCGAACAGCTCCCCGGACTTGGCGTGCCGGAACCACACCAGGTCGCCGATGCGCAGGCTGCTGGCGGGATGCCCGGCGAGCGGGGTCTGCACCTCCCCGGCGCCCTCCAGGCCGGTCAGCCGGAGCCCGGGCGGGGCCCAGGGGATGGGGGCGCGGTCCTCCCCGACGGGTCCCGAGGCGATGAGCCCACCCCCGTGCACCGTGGCCACGTCGGCGGATGGTCGTCGCGTCACCGGCACCCCGAAGAAGGCGGCGGGACGCGGACGGAAGGATTGGTAGTGGTCGAACAGCCCCGGGACCAGCAGGCCCGACCCGGCGGAGACCTCGGTGACCACCGGGTCCTGCGAACTCGTCTCGATCGAGCCCGAGCCGCCGGCGTTCCACAGCTGCAGCGCGCCGAAGGGCTCCAGGGCACGGGCGATCTCGGCGCGCCGGGAGCCCAGCTGACTGACCGAGGCCTGCTTCAGTCGACGTACGACCGCGGACCGGGCACGCTGGCCGGGGACGTCGTCGGGCACGCCCGCGACCTGGCCCTCGTAGGTCATCACGCCCACCAGCCGGAATCCCTCGCGGCGCGAGATCTCGGCGGCCAGGTTCACCACCGCGCCGGCGTCGTACAGGGGGGAGCGCTTGGGGCCCACGTGCTGGTTGGCCATCCTCAGGCCGGCGTCCACGTCGATGGCGACCCGGACCTGCACCGCCTTGGAGGCGCGGACGGCGTCGACGACGTCGAGATGGGCGACGTCGTCCATCATCAGGGTGATGGCGGCCGCGGCCGACGGGGAGGCGACGAGCCGGGAGAGCGCCTCCAGGTCCACCGTCGGGTAGGCGACCAGGATGTCGTCGCTGATGCCGTGCTCCAGCAGCCACAGGGCCTCGCGCAGGGAGTAGCCGAGCACGCCCTGGAAGCCCGGTGTGGCCAGGGCGCGTGCGACCAGCGCGGGGACTCGCAGCGACTTGGAGGCCACCCGCACCGGGGTGTCCCCGGCCCGCCGCACCAGGTCCGCCGCGTTGGCGTCGAAGGCGTCCAGGTCGACCACCACCAGCGGGGTGGGCAGGTGGTCGCCGTGCTCCGCGACCGCCGAGGCCAGCCTGGTCGCCAGCCGGTGCCGGGCGATGGTGGCGTCGTCCATCAGTTGATGCCGCGCTTGCGCAGCAGGGCCTCGATGTCCGCCAGGTCGTCGTCGACCACGGGGGCGGTGCGCGCGGAGGCGCCCCGGGGCAGCTTGCGCTCGCCGGCCTTGTCCCCGGCCACCGCCGGGACGGCCCGCTCCTGCCGGGAGCGCAGCAGGCCGGAGAGCAGGAACAGGCCCACCGCCGCACCGCCGAGCACCACCCCGGCCCACACGACGGGGCTGAAGACGAGGTGGGTGGCCCAGTCGGCGATAGAGCCGGCGATCTCGGTGACCATCTCCAAGGTCCCGGTGAGCCAGGCAGCGGCAGGCAGCAGCGTGAAGGCCGCGCCGCGCGTCCCGGCCGCGGCGCCGCGCCGGGTGAAGGCCCACCACGTGTACAGCGCGCCGAGCAGGGTCAGCGTCAGGGTCAGTGCGCCCCAGGTCACCTCGTCCACCCGCCAAGCGTCCCACATCTGCGTCTAGGCTCGGACCATCATGGTCGACCCACACCGCTTCGACGGCGCCCGGATCCTGGAGTCCTCGTTCCCTGACGACACCGGAGCGGCGGACCCCGCGCTGTCGGCGGCCCTGGCTGCCTTCGCTGCCGGCTCCGGCGGCTTCGCCGAGGTGGTCCAGGCCCTGGCTCCGACCCGGGTGCTGGTCCCGGTCGTGGCGGTCCTCGGCGAGGTGGAGGTCGACGACCAGGGCCTGGCCCACGACAAGTCCAGCGACATGGCCGCCGTCCTGCTCACCGGTGCCGACGGGCGGCTGGCGCTGCTGGCCTTCACCTCCTCGGACTCGCTGACCCGATGGAGCGCCGAGGCCCGCCCGGTGCCGGTGCCCGCCCAGGTGGCGGCCCAGAGCGCCGTGCAGGAGGGCGCCGCCGCCCTGGTCATCGACGTGGCGGGGCCGTCCCAGTTCGTGCTCGAGGGCGAGGACCTGGCGGCGTTCGCAGCGGGATGGACCCTGACCCGGGTGGGCGACGACCTGGGCTGGTTGCGCCCCGCGGAGTGAGACTCGTGCGGGTCCGGGGGAGCGGCCACCGGAGAGTCGGCGGCGGCACGGGAGTCCGATTGGCCGGAGCGGGAATGCTCGGGTAGCATTCATGCGTTGACCGATCGTCTCCGGCACCCGTCGGAGGAGATCACCAAGCGGAGGCAAGCACCACGCCCCCCACCCGCATCGGCCGAGTCAGGTCGTCGGGTCCGGTCGCGAAGGATGATCGACGGCAGGATTTGTCGGACATCCCTCGAGGTGCATCCCGCAAAGGATGCGCCTGACTGGCTTCCGCTTGTACGAGCGGGAGCCATTGTTCATTTGTGGACGATGGCCCTGACATCAGACCACTGGAGGACACATCAGCACTGAGCTTCGTATCAACGAGCGGATCCGGGTACCCGAGGTCCGCCTTGTTGGACCCAACGGCGAGACGGTCGGCATCGTTCCGACCGACCAGGCCCTCAAGCTGGCCCAGGAAGCAGACCTCGACCTCGTCGAGATCGCGCCCCAGGGCCGCCCGCCCGTCTGCAAGCTCATGGACTACGGGAAGTTCAAGTACGAGAACGCCCAGAAGGCCCGTGAGGCTCGACGGAACCAGACGAACGTGATCATCAAGGAGATGAAGCTTCGTCCCAAGATCGACGCGCACGACTACGAGACGAAGAAGGGCCACGTGGTCCGCTTCCTCCGTGCCGGGGACAAGGTGAAGATCACCATCATGTTCCGTGGCCGTGAGCAGCACCGTCCCGAGCTCGGGTTCCGTCTGCTGCAGAAGCTGGCCGAGGACGTCAGTGAGCTCGGCTTCATCGAGTCCTCGCCCAAGCAGGACGGGCGCAACATGATCATGGTGCTCGGCCCGCACAAGAAGAAGGCCGACGCCAAGGTCGAGCTCCAGGCCGAGAAGGTGACCAAGGCCGCCGAGAAGGCAGCCGCCGACGCCGAGGAGCGCGCAGTGTTCGCTCCCAAGTCGGACCAGAAGGTCGCCCAGAAGAAGGAGCGCGGCCGCTCCGAGAACCTCGATCCCGAGATCGAGGCCTGAGCCCCACCCACGCACTCTCGGCGGTCCGCAGACCGTCGACGCACCACCACGAGTAGAGAGAGCATCCTGATGCCCAAGAACAAGAGCCACTCCGGTGCCGGCAAGCGCTTCCGCGTGACCGGTTCAGGCAAGATCCTTCGCGAGAAGGCCGGCAAGCGCCACAACCTGGAGAAGAAGTCCTCCAAGGTGACGCGTCGCCTGACCGGGACGGTCGAGGTCGCCAAGGCCGACGTTCCGCGCGCCAAGAAGATGCTGGGTCTCTGACCGTTCTTCGCCCCACTCACTTCCTCCTGGTCCGCTGACCGGGAAACACACAGCAACAAGGAGCAAAAATGGCACGCGTCAAGCGGGCAGTAAACGCCCACAAGAAGCGTCGGGTCGTCCTCGAGCGGGCCTCGGGCTACCGGGGTCAGCGTTCGCGTCTGTACCGCAAGGCCAAGGAGCAGGTCACCCACTCCCTGGTCTACAGCTACAACGACCGTCGCAAGAACAAGGGCAACTTCCGCAAGCTGTGGATCCAGCGCATCAACGCCGCGGCCCGCGCCAACGGCATGACCTACAACCGGTTCATCCAGGGCCTCGGCCTGGCCGGTGTCGAGGTCGACCGCAAGATCCTGGCCGAGCTGGCCGTCAACGACGCTCCCGCCTTCGCGGCGCTGGTGGAGACGGCCAAGGCCGCCCTGCCCGAGGACGTCAACGCCCCCAAGGCGTCCTGACCCCACTCGTGGCCACTCCTCTGTCGCACGGCAACAGCCGCGTCAAGGAGGCACGGAAGCTCAGCCGCCGCTCGGTGCGAACCGAGCGGCGGCTTTTCCTTGCCGACGGCCCGAAGGCCGTCGCGGGTGCCCTGGGTGTTCGTGACTGCGTCGTCGAGGTCTTCGCCACCGCCGCCGCTCTCGAGCAGTACGCCGACCTGCTGGCCGGCGTCGACGAGGTCACACTGGTCGATCCCCGGGCGATGGACTCCCTCTCGGACTCCGTCACCCCGGCTGGGGTGGTGGCCGTGTGCCGCTTCCTCGACGTCCCCCTGGACTCGGTGCTGGCCGCCGGGCCCCGGTTGGTGAGCGTGTGCGCCGACGTCCGCGACCCCGGCAACGCCGGGACCGTGATCCGGACCAGCGACGCGGCCGGTGCCGACGCCGTGGTGCTGAGCGGCCACTCGGTCGACCCCTACAACCCCAAGACCGTGCGCGCCACCGTGGGCAGCCTGTTCCACCTGCCGTTGGTGATCTCCGAGGACTCCGAGGCGGTGGTCGCCGCTCTCCGGACGGCCGGGCTCAGGGTGCTGGCCACCGACGGCGCCGCGGAGCGCGACCTGCATGACCCGGCCCTGGAGGCCGACCTCGGCGGGCCCACCGCCTGGCTCTTCGGCAACGAGGCGCACGGTCTGCCCGAGGCGCTCGCCACCCTGGCCGACGACCGGGTCTCCATCCCCATCCACGGTCGTGCCGAGAGCCTCAACCTGGCAACCGCGGCGGCGCTCTGCCTCTACGCCAGTGCCCGGGTCCAGCGTTCCTGAGCGGCTATCGTTCTCCCGGTGATCCTGATCGACCCGCCGAGCGTGCCGCGCTGGGACCGGTGGTGGTCGCACCTGGCCAGCGACACCGGCTTCGCCGAGCTGCACGAGTTCGCGCGGCGCGCCGGTCTGCCCAGCCGCGGGTTCGACCGGGACCACTACGACGTCCCGCAAGAGCTCTACCAGGCGATGGTGCTGGCCGGAGCTGTGCCGGTGCCGTCCCGGGAGCTGGTCAGGCGTCTGCGTCTGGCAGGCCTGCGACGTCCCAAGCCATCGTCCGCAACGTGATGAGCTCGGAGGAGACGTTGGCGCGTGCCTGGTGCTCCCACCGCTCACGCGCGTGCCGGGTCGCGTAGATCCACTCGCCTGACAGCAGTTCCTCGAGCACGGCGATCCGACCCACGGCGAACTCGTGGTCGCCGTACCGGGCGTACTCGCGGCGAACCCCCGCGGCGTACTCGGCGTAGCGCTGCGGGGTCGCGGCCAGGATGGCCAGGTCCGCGTCCGAGAGCGCCTGACCGGCCGCGTCCCCGGGCTCGGGACGGTGCCCGGCGGTGAGCCGGACCAGCCTCGCCACCTCGGCGGCGTCCGCGTCGGTGCCCCCGAGCGCCTCCGCTGCCCACTGGGCCGACCGCTCCTCGGCAGCTGACGTGCCGTCGTACACCGCGTCGTGGAACCACGCCGCCAGCAGCACCTCGGTCGGCTCGAACCGATGGTCGACCGAGAGCTCTGCCAGCCGCTCGAACACCTCCACCAGGTGCCGTACGTCGTGGTACCCCCGGTCCGGGGAGCGGTAGGCCGCCTCGAGGTCGTGTCGCAGCTCGTCGTGATCGGGCAGGGGCCACCAGCGAGTCAGGTCCGTCAGGTGCCCGGGGGACTCGCTAGATTCCATGCCGTGAGTCAACCAGATCTCGACGCGTTGCCCGACGGCGTGCTGATCGCCGACGCCGACGGCCTCGTCACCGTCGCCAACGCCGCCTCCCGATCCATGCTGGGGCGCTCCGAGCTCGTGGGGCGGCCGCTGTACGACGTGCTGACCCTGCTGGACCAGGACGGTCGGGACTGGTGCTCGGCCAACGAGCCGTACGGGGGCCTGGGGATCCGCACGGGCGTCCCCGAGCAGTCCTGGATCCTGCCCAACGGCGACGAGGTCCTGGTCAACGCCCGGCTCCGGCGATCCTCGCCCACCGCGCCGGTCGACCTGGTCACCCTCTGCCTGCGCAACGGGCGTGGACGTGCGCGCCTGGACCGGGAGCGCTCCGACCTGGTGGCGACAGTGGCCCACGAGCTCCGCTCGCCGCTGACCGGGGTCAAGGGCTTCGTCCAGGCGCTGCTCAACCGCTGGGACCAGCTCAGCGACGACCAGCGCAAGCTCATGCTCACCACCGTCAACGCCGACGCCGACCGGCTGGCCCGGCTGATCGCGGAGCTGCTGGACGTGGCACGGATCGACACCGGGCGACTGAGCATCTATCCCCGCGAGGTCGACCCGGTCCTGCTGGCCGGGCGGGTCGTCAGCTCGGTGCAGGCGGCCACCTCGCGCCAGGTGCAGCTGGAGGCTCCCGAGGAGCAGCTGTGCGCCCATGCCGACCCGGACAAGTTCACCCAGGTGCTCACCAACCTGGTCGAGAACGGCGTCCGTCACGGTGAGGGCACGGTCCGGGTGTCCCTGCGGCGGCTGGACGGCGGGGAGTGGCCCGGGGTCAGGCTGATCGTGGACGACGAGGGAGAGGGCATCGCCGAAGGGATCCGGCGCCGGGTGTTCACCAAGTTCTGGACCGGCGGCACCGGTGGGGGGTCCGGGCTCGGGATGTACATCGTGGGCGGGCTGACCCGCGCCCACGGGGGCACGGTGACCATCACCGAGGCGCCCGGCGGGGGCGCCCGGGTGGCCGTGGACTGGCCCAGCGTCGACCTCCGTCCGTCCCGCTAGCCACCCCGCGCCGCTGCCGCCACCGGCGATCTGCACCAAGCCTTCACATGTCCAGGGCCCCTTCTCCACGTCGCGGCTCCTAGGGTCGCGGTCATGGACGGTGTGCGCAGGACGGTGCTGGTGGTGGAGGACGAGCGGGTGATCAACGACGCCTTGGCGCAGCGGCTGCGCGCGGAGGGCTACCACGTCGTCCAGGCGTTCGACGGCCCGGCTGCGGTGTCGCTGGCCGCCGAGGCGCGTCCCGACGCGGTGGTGCTCGACGTGATGCTCCCGGGCCTGGACGGGCACGAGGTGTGTCGCCGCCTGCAGCTGGACCGACCGGTGCCGGTGCTGATGCTGACGGCACGCGACGACGAGGCCGACGTGCTCACCGGCCTGGCGGTGGGGGCCGACGACTACCTGACCAAGCCCTTCCGGATGCGCGAGGTGGTCGCCCGGGTGGCTGCGCTGCTGCGCCGGGTGCAGCGAGCCGCAGAGCTCGCCGCCGCGGGGGACACCACCCTGGTCTGCGGGGACCTGGTCGTCGACACCCGCCGGCGGATCACCACGGTGGCGGGTCGCGAGGTGCACCTGACGCCGACCGAGTTCGACCTCCTGGTCTGCCTGGCCCGCCAACCGGGTGAGGTGCTGACCAGGACCCGGCTGCTGGCGCAGGTGTGGGACTGGCCCGACGCCTCGGGCACCCGGACCGTGGACAGTCACGTCAAGGCCCTGCGCGGCAAGCTCGGCGCGCCACGGGTGCGCACGGTGCACGGCGTGGGCTACGCACTCGAGGTCGTGGGGGAGGACAGCAGCGATGGCTGAGGCCCACGTGCGTCCCCTCGACGCGGTCACCAGCATCAAGACCAAGCTCGGGGTCCTGGTGGGCGCCTCGGTCGTGGTGGCCGCCCTGCTCGGGGCGCTGGGCGCCGCGGCCGGAGTGCCGGGGTGGCTCACCGTCCCGGTCGCGGTCGCCCTGGCGCTGGGGGTCACCCAGCTGCTGGCGGCCGGGATGACCCAGCCCCTGCGCCAGATGACACAGGTGGCCCAGCAGATGGCACGGGGCGACTACTCCGGCCGGGTCCGTACGTCGGCCGGGGACGAGGTCGGTCAGCTGGCCCGGGCGTTCAACCGGATGGCCGAGGACCTGGCGACGGTGGACCGTGAGCGTCGGGACCTGGTCGCCACGGTGTCCCACGAGCTGCGCACGCCGCTGACCGCGATGACCGCTGTGCTGGAGAACCTCGCCGACGGCGTGGTCCCGGCGGACCGGGCGCACCTGGCCCAGGCGCTGGCGCAGGCCGAACGGCTCAGCGCCCTGGTCCAGGACCTGCTCGACCTGTCCAGGGTGGAGGCCGGGGTGGTGCCGCTCGCCGCACAGCAGGTCTCGGTCCGCACCCTGGTCGAGGACTGCGTGCGAGAGGTCAGCGCCGCCGGCCGCGGGGCGACGTACGACCTGTCGGTGCCGGTGGATCTCACCGTGACTGCCGACGAGATGCGCCTGCGGCAGCTGCTCACCAACCTGATCGACAACGCGGCCCGGCACAGCCCGGACGCTCGCCCGGTGCGGGTCAGTGCCGGGGCCGACGGCGGGTCCTGGTGGCTGGAGGTCGAGGACCACGGCAGGGGAGTGCCCGAGGAGGACCGGGAACGGGTCTTCGCGCGTTTCGGCACCGACCCCGAGGGGGGCGGCACCGGCCTCGGGCTCGCGGTCTCCCGCTGGGTGGCCACGCTGCACGGGGGGACGCTGCGCTTCGTCGACCCCAGGACGGACCAACCCGGGGCCCGCATCCGCCTGGTGCTCCCACAGGCCCCGGGCGCCGCCTCCGCGCCGCACCCACCCGCGCCCATGGCGCCGGAGCAGGCGGCTGCCCCCGGGGACCCGGCGCCGAACAGGGCCTCGACCGGGGTGCCGACCACATCACCGGGGCTCCTCGACACGTTGTTCGCCACGATCTGGCCGGAGCCGCCGGGGCTGCCCGGCAGACGGGTGGTGCTGGCTGCAGCGGGTGTCGGTCTGGTCGCCGGAGCCGTGATGACCTTCCAGGCCCCGGGACTCGCCTGGGCGCTGGTGCTGGTGCTGGCAGGCACGGCCGCCTTCGTCACCGCCCGCTACCGGCGGACGCCGTTCACCGTGCTGTGCACGGTGCTGGCCGTGCTGCTGGTGCTGCCCGTGGTGCTGCTGGCAGCGTTCTGGGTGCAGGCGGTCGGCGTCCTGACGGCGGCCGCGGTCTTCCTCGTCGGGGTCACCCGGGGCCGCACCGTCCCGTCCTTCGTGCTGGCCTGGGTGAGCTGGCCCCTGTCCTCGCTGCGCGGACTGCCCTGGTTCGGGCGCAGCCTCTTCCTGGGCGGGACGGGTGGCCTGACGCCGGCCGTGGTGCGCACCACCGGGTGGTCGCTCCTGGCCCTGCTCGTCTTCGGCTTCCTGTTCGCCTCCGCCGACGCCCTGTTCGCCTCCTGGGTGGACGCCGTGGTGCCGAGCCTCTCGGTGGGCGACACCGTGGTGCGCGGGTTCGTGGCGGTGGCCGTCTTCGGCCTCACCCTGGCCGCGGCGTACCTGGCGCTCAACCCGCCCGCGCTCAGGGAGGGAGAGCGCGCGCTCCCGCTGGCCAACCGGTTCGAGTGGCTGGCCCCCGTGCTGCTGGTGGACGCGGTCTTCGCGGTCTTCCTGCTGGCCCAGGCGACCGTGGTCTTCGGCGGGCACGACTACCTGGAGCGGACCACGGGCGTCACCTACGCCGACTACGTGCACCAGGGCTTCGGCCAGCTCACCCTGGCGACGGCCCTGACCCTGCTCGTGGTGTGGGCCGCGTCGCGTCGCGCGGGAAGCACCGTCGCGGACCGGCTCTGGCTGCGGATCTCCCTGGGCCTGCTGTGCGCCTTCACCCTGGTCGTGGTCGCCTCCGCGCTCTACCGGATGCACGTCTACCAGGAGGCCTACGGTTTCACCGGTCTCCGGCTCTTCGTCGATCTCTTCGAGGGGTGGCTCGGGGCGGTGGTGCTGCTGGTGATGGTGGCCGGGGTGCTGGGACACGGACGGTGGCTGCCCCGGGCGGCGCTCGTGCTCGGGGCGGTCGGTGTGCTGGGCCTGGCCGCGATCAACCCCGATGCCTGGGTCGCGCGTCAGAACCTGGACCGGTACGCCGAGACGGGCAAGCTCGACGTCGCCTACCTCCATGGTCTGTCCCAGGACGCGGTCCCGGTCATCGTCGAGGAGCTGCCTCCCGGTGCCGCGAGGTGTGCCGCGCCGGAGCCTCCCCCCGCCAAGGAGAGCGACGGGTTCTGGTCGTGGAACCTGGGCCGCGCCCGTGCCGAGCAGGCACGCGAGGACCTCCCGACGTCGCCGCCGAGCGCGGTCGAGGACGACCTGTGCGGGTCGGCGTACGACGTCTACCCGCCGGACCCGGCGGCGTCCACGACCCGGCACCGGCAAACCGGTTCGTCGGTTGCGCGGGGCACTTCCTAGACTGGCCCCCGGCCCGCTCGTGGGCGAGCCGTTCCCCCAGCCCGGAAGGCAGTCATGTCGGGACCCAACACCGAGTACGACCCTGTCGAGGTCACGCCCCTGCGCGCCGACGAGGTCGAGGCGATGCGTGACGCGGCCCTGGCCGCCATCGATCAGGCGGGTGACCTGGAGACGTTGAAGCAGGTGCGCCTGGACCACGCCGGCGACCGTTCGCCGCTGGCACTGGCGAACCGGGAGATCGGCGCGCTGCCGCCCCAGGCCCGCAAGGAGGCCGGCCAGCGCGTCGGCCAGGCCCGCGGCGCGATCAACAAGGCGCTCGGCCGACGCCAGGAGGTGCTGGAGGCCGAGCACGAGGAGCGGATGCTGGTCGAGGAGACCGTCGACGTCACCCTGCCCACCGACCGACGCCCCCGCGGGGCCCGGCACCCCGTCACCACGTTCTCGGAGCGGCTGATGGACGTCTTCGCCGCGATGGGCTGGGACGTGGCCGAAGGACCGTGGGTGGAGGCCGAGTGGCTCAACTTCGACGCCCTCAACATGGGCGCGGACCACCCGGCGCGCACCATGCAGGACACCTTCTGGCTCGAGCCGGCGGACGCGGGCCTGGTGCTGCGCACCCACACCTCCCCGGTCCAGGCCCGGACCATGCTCACCCGGGAGCCCCCGATCTACGTGGTGTGCCCCGGACGGGTCTACCGCTCCGACGAGATCGACGCCACGCACTCCCCGGTGTTCCACCAGATCGAGGGCCTGGTCATCGACAAGGGCATCACCATGGCCCACCTCAAGGGCTCGCTGGACCACATGACCACCGCGCTCTTCGGCGAGGGCATCACCACCCGGTTCCGGCCGTCGTACTTCCCCTTCACCGAGCCGTCGGCGGAGATGGACATGGTCTGCTTCGTGTGCCGCGGTCAGGACTCGGAGTCCTGTCGCACCTGCCGCGGCGAGGGCTGGATCGAGCTGGGTGGCTGCGGGGTGGTGAACCCGCGGGTGCTGCGTGCCTGCGGCGTCGACCCCGAGGTCTACAGCGGGTTCGCGTTCGGCTTCGGCATCGACCGGATGCTGATGTTCCGGCACAACGTCGAGGACCTGCGTGACGTCTTCGAAGGTGACGTCCGTTTCGCCCAGCCGTTCGGAGTGGAGATCTGATGAAGGCGCCCGTTTCCTGGATCCGCGATTACGCCGGTCTGCCCCAGGACCTCTCGCTCGACGAGCTCACCCACCGCCTCACGATGCTCGGGCTCAAGCTCGAGGCGGTCGAGACCCCCGGCGACGCCATCACCGGGCCGCTGGTGCTGGGTCGCGTGCTGACGATCGAGAAGGAGCCGCAGAAGAACGGCAAGGTGATCAACTGGTGCACCGTCGACGTCGGCGACGCCAACGGCACCGGAGAGCCGCAGGGCATCATCTGCGGCGCCCACAACTTCGTCGAGGGCGACCTGGTGGTCGTCTGCCTGCCTGGCGCCGTGCTGCCCGGCAACTTCGAGATCAGCGCCCGCAAGACCTACGGGCACATCTCCGCTGGGATGATCTGCTCGGCCCGCGAGCTCGGGCTGGGGAGGACCACGACGGCATCATCGTGCTGCCCGCCGACGCCGGCGACCCGGGCACGGACGCCTTTGGGGTGCTCTCGCTGGACGACCCGGTCATCGAGTTCGAGATCAACCCCGACCGCGCCTACGCACTGTCCCTGCGCGGCATCGCGCGGGAGGCCGCCCTGGGCTTCGACGCCCCCTTCACCGACCCGGCGCAGCGGGAGCTGCCGCCGGCCAACGACTCCGGCTACCCGGTCGTGGTGGAGGACCCCGCCGGCTGCCCGGTCTTCGTGGCCCGCTCGGTCTCCGGATTCGACCCTGCCGCGACCACGCCGGAGTGGATGGCGACGCGTCTGGAGCAGTGCGGGATGCGACCGATCAGCCTGGCGGTCGACATCACCAACTACGTCATGCTCGAGCTCGGGCAGCCGATCCACGGGTACGACCGCAGCAGGCTCTCCGGTGCCATCCGGGTACGCCGCGCCCAGCAGGGCGAGCAGCTCACCACCCTCGACGGCCAGCGCCGCACCCTCGACTCCGGTGACCTGCTGATCACCGATGACTCCGGCCCCATCGGCATCGCCGGCACCATGGGCGGCGCGACGACCGAGCTGTCCGCGAGCACCACCGACATCGTGGTGGAGGCCGCCCACTTCGACGCCACCTCGGTGTTCCGCACCGAGAAGCGGCACCGGCTGCCCTCCGAGGCGTCCAAGCGGTTCGAGCGGGGCGTGGACCCCACCATCCCCGAGGCCGCTGCCGACCGGGTCGTGGAGCTGTTGGTCAGCCTCGGCGGCGCCGTCGCCGATCCCGGGGTCACCGTCGTCGGGGCACCCCGGGCAGCCCGGAGCATCACCATTCCCGCCGACCTCCCGGCGCGGATCTCCGGGATGGACATCCCCGCGGAGACCACCGTCGCGGACCTCGAGGCGATCGGCTGCCAGGTCAGCGTCTCGGACGGGTCACTGACCGCCGTCGTCCCACCCTGGCGCCCCGACCTGACCGACCCCTACGACCTCGTCGAGGAGGTCGTGCGGATCGTCGGCTACGACCGGGTGCCCTCGGTCCTGCCGCCCGCTCCCGCCGGTCAGGGCTGGACCCCGACCCAGCGGCTGAGGCGGCGGGTGGGGCTCACCCTCGCCGGTGCCGGTTTCACCGAGACCATCACCTACCCCTTCGTCGGTACGTCGGCGTGGGACCGTCTGGGACTGCCCGAGGGCGACCCGCGGCGCCAGGCGCTCAAGATCGTGAACCCGCTCAACAGCGAGGAGCCGCTGCTGGCGACCACCTTGCTGCCGGGCATCCTGGAGGCGTTGAGCCGCAACGTGGGCCGCGCCAACCCCGACGTCGCCCTGTTCGAGCACTCCCTGGTCTTCCGGCCCACCGGCGAGGAGAAGGCGCCGATCCCGGGCGTCGAGCAGCGCCCTGACGCCTCGGAGTGGGCAGCGATCCAGAAGGCGGTCCCGGCCCAGCCGATGCACCTGGCGGTGGCAGTGACCGGCCAGCGTGACGCTGCGGGCTGGTGGGGTCCGGGTCGCCAGGCGGACTGGTCCGACGTCATCGGCGCCGTTCGGGAGGTGGCCGGGGCGCTGGGTGTCGAGGTGGCGGTGTCCCAGTCGTCGCTGGAGCCCTGGCACCCGGGCCGCTGTGCGGAGTTCCGGGTCGGTGACCGGGTCATCGGCCACGGTGGTGAGCTGCATCCCAAGGTCTGCAAGGCCTTCGGGCTGCCGCCCCGGTCGGCGGCTGCCGAGGTCGATCTCGACGTCCTCATCTCGCACGCCACCTCGGTGGTGCAGGCGCCCCGGTTCTCGAGCTTCCCGGTCGCCAAGGAGGACGTCGCGCTGGTGGTCGACGCCGGAGTGCCGGCGGCCGCGGTGGAGGAGGCGCTGAGGGAGGGTGCCGGAGAGCTGCTGGAGTCGGTCCGCCTCTTCGACGTCTACACCGGTGACCAGGTGGGCCCGGGCCGCAAGTCGTTGGCGTTCGCGCTGCGGCTGCGGGCCTCTGACCGCACCCTGAAGGAGGGTGAGTCCGCCGCAGCCCGCGACGCTGCGGTGGCCCTGGCGGGGGAGCGCACCGGCGCCGTGCAGCGCTGAGGGACTCTGGGCGCCGTGCACATGGTGGTGACACCATCACGCTCCTAGCGTGATGGTGATCACACCCCCTGGCTCGTCGTTCCTCAGCCACGAGGTCGAGGAACGCCCGCCCTGTCACGTCTCGGAGTCACGTATGAACCATCGTTCACGGATCCTCAGTGCCCTGGCCGCCACCGTCGGCCTGCTCCTCCCGATCGCCGGCATCGCTTCCCCGGCGACAGCGGCAAGCCCCTACGAGCGGGGCCCCGACCCGTCCCGGACGAGCATCGAGGCGCGGCGCGGCCCGTTCGCGGTCACGTCCACCTCGGTCTCGGACCTGTCCACGCCCGGTTTCGGGTCGGCCACCATCACCTACCCGACCTCCACGGCGGAGGGCACCTACGGTGCCGTGGCGGTCTCGCCCGGCTTCACGGCGTCGGAGTCCACGATCGCGTGGCTGGGCCCGCGCCTCGCGTCCCAGGGCTTCGTCGTCATCACGTTCAACACCCAGTCCCGGCTGGACCAGCCCGCCGCCCGTGGAGACCAGCTCCTGGCCGCGCTGGACTACCTGACCCAGCGCAGCAGCACCACGATCCGCTCCCGCATCGACCCCACCCGGCTGGCCGTCATCGGCCACTCGATGGGTGGCGGCGGCACCCTGGAGGCGGCCAAGGACCGGCCGTCGCTGCAGGCCACGGTCGGGCTGACGCCGTGGAACCTGGACAAGAGTTGGCCTGAGATCCGTACGCCCAGCCTGGTGATCGGCGCCGAGAGCGACACTGTCGCCCCCGTGGGGTCGCACGCCGTGCCGTTCTACCAGTCGATCCCGAGCTCCACGGCCAAGGCCTATCTCGAGCTCAACAACGCCAGCCACTTCGCGCCCAACACCGAGAACACCACCATCGCCTCGTCCACCATCAGCTGGCTCAAGCTCTACGTCGACGACGACGACCGCTACCGGCAGTTCCTCTGCCCGGGGCCGCAGTCGTCGGTGACGGGCGCTGTGTCCGACTACCGCAACACCTGCACCAGCTGAGGCGCAGCAGCGGCTGCACTCCCTGAGCCGCCTACGCGCCGACCGACGGCTCGCCTCGACCGGTTCGCTCGACCGGTCGAGGCGGGCCGTTGCCTGCACTAGTCGATGGATCCTCCCAGCAGCCTCCGGAGCCGGCCCAGTGCCTCGGCGTCGCCGGCGGTGCGGATCTCGGAGTCGTCGCTGCGGTGCCACAACCAGGCGTCCAGGGCGCCGGCTGTGCCCTCGATGACGGCGTCGGGCTCGACGGCCGGGTCGCTGACCACCATCACGTCCTCCTCGTCGTGGGAGGTGCCGGTCTCCGGGTCGGTCCCGACGAAGCGGGCCAGGTTGACCCAGACCTGGTCGTCGGTGTCGGTGGTGTCCACCCGCACGTGCGCCTCGCCCGGGACGTGCTTGCCCCAGGTCGGGCAGCCGCCGTACATCACCGCCAGGAGCTCGTGCACACCGTCGGCGGCCAGCCTGGGGTCGAGGGCGGTGACCGAGTCGGCCGCCTGCTCGGCGTCCAGCCGGTGGATGAGGGCCTCATGAGCCTGGCGTCGCAGGATGAAGCCCACTGTGTGGTCCGCCGACCAGGTCCACGCCTCGTCCGCCACGGCGGCGCCGCCCAGCGCCTGGAGCAGGTCGGCCGAGGCCTGGTCGAAGAACCCCAGCAGGTCGTGGTGGCTCGGCGGGCGCTCCGGCTCGGCGAAGTCGTCGGCGGTCGGCGCGGCGGGGCGCTCATGCACCACCTGGGCCCAGAAGTGCTGGACGTGGCCGAGGTGCCACAGCAGGTCACTGGCGTCCCACGCCGGGCAGCTGGGCACCGGGGCGGCGGGGTCGCAGTGCTCGAGCACCTCGCGGAACCGGGCGGACTCGGTCTCGAGATGTCGCAGGTAGTCCGCCCGGGTGAGGCCACTGGTGGGGCCGGGAGTTTCGCCCGGAGCCTGGCTGGGCACCTGGGGGATCGGCGTGAAGGGTCTCGGGACTTCCGACATGATGTGATCCTAGGTCCGGGTACCCGGGGGAATGGCCAGCCCATTCTCTGAGACGCGGGCCGGTCTCATCGCATGGACATACATAAGAGTGTATTGTTATGCAGGTGAGTGACAAGAAGCTGCGGGTCGCGGTCGCCGGTGCCAGCGGGTACGCCGGAGGCGAGGTGCTCCGCCTCCTGCTCGGGCACCCGGACGTGGAGATCGGTGCCCTGACCGGAGGCTCCAACGCCGGCCAGTCGATGGGCGCCCTCGTGCCGCACCTGGTGCCGCTGGCGGACCGCGTGCTGGAGGAGACGACGCCGGCGACCCTGGCCGGGCACGACGCCGTCTTCCTCGGCCTTCCCCACGGCCAGTCCGCCGGGGTGGCCAACGCCCTGGGCGGCGACACCGTCGTGATCGACTGCGGCGCCGACTTCAGGCTGACCGACGCCGCCGCCTGGGAGAAGTTCTACGGCTCCCCGCACGCCGGCTCGTGGCCCTACGGCATACCGGAGCTGCCGGGCCTGCGCCAGGAGCTCGTGGGCGCCCGGCGGATCGCGGTCCCCGGCTGCTATCCCACGATCTCCTCGCTCGCCGCGTTCCCCGCACTGGCGGCGGGACTCGTCCAGCCCGACGTCAGCATCGTCGCGGCCAGTGGCACCTCCGGCGCCGGCAAGGCCGCCAAGACCAACCTGCTGGGCAGCGAGGTGATGGGCAGCGCCTCGGCCTACGGCGTGGGCGGGGCGCACCGGCACACCCCGGAGATCATCCAGAACCTGGAGCGGGTCCACGGCGCCCCGGTGCGGGTCTCGTTCACCCCGATGCTGGTGCCGATGCCCCGCGGCATCCTGGCCACGGTCTCCGCGCCGCTGGTCGGCGAGACCACCCCGGAGGAGGCGTACGACGTCTACGCCAAGGCCTTCGCCGACGAGCCCTTCGTCCACCTGCTGCCCTTCGGGCAGTGGCCCCAGACCAAGTCCGTGGTCGGGTCCAACGCCGTCCACCTCCAGGTCACCGTGGATGCCGAGGCCCGACGACTCGTGGCGGTCGGCGCGGTGGACAACCTCACCAAGGGCACCGCGGGGGCCGCCGTCCAATGCTTCAACCTCGCCTTCGGGCTCGAGGAGACCACCGGACTGACGACGATCGGACTCGCACCATGACCACCACCCACCCCGCCGGCTTCCTCGCTGCCGGCGTCCCCGCCGGACTCAAGTCCAGCGGCGCCCGTGACCTAGCCCTGGTCGTCAACCAGGGCCCGACGTACGACTCAGCGACGGTGTTCACCGCCAACCGCTGCAAGGCCAACCCGGTGCTGTGGAGCCAGGAGGTCGTCAAGGACGGAGTGGTCCGGGCCGTCGTCCTGAACTCCGGCGGGGCGAACTGCTACACCGGTCCCGAGGGCTTCCAGACCACGCATGCCGTGGCCGAGCAGGTGGCGGGCCACCTCGGGATCGGCGCCATCGACGTGGTGGTGTGCTCCACCGGCCTCATCGGTCTGGCCAACCCCCGCGAGAACCTGCTGGCAGGGGTGGACGCCGCCCACGCCGCGCTGGCCGCCGACGGTGGTCAGGACGCCGCCGAGGCGATCATGACCACCGACAGCGTGTCCAAGACCGTGGTGGTCGAGGGTGCCGGCTGGTCGATCGGCGGGATGGCGAAGGGCGCCGGCATGCTCGCGCCCGCGCTCGCCACCATGCTGGTGGTGCTGACCACCGACGCGGTCGTCCCAGCCGCCGAGCTCGACCAGGCTCTGCGTGCGGCCACCCGGCTCACCTTCGACCGGTTGGACTCCGACGGCTGCATGTCGACCAACGACACGGTGACGGTGATGGCGAGCGGCGCCTCGGGGATCACGCCCTCGCCCGACGACTTCACCGCCGCCCTGACCCAGGCGTGCAGCGACCTGGCCATGCAGCTGCTCAAGGACGCCGAGGGCGCCGACCACGAGATCGCGATCACCGTCCTGCACGCGGTGAGTGAGTCGGAGGCCGTGGAAGTCGCGCGCAGCGTCGCCCGGAGCAACCTCTTCAAGGCCGCCATCTTCGGCAACGACCCCAACTGGGGCCGGGTGCTGGCCAGCATCGGCACCACCGAGGCCGAGTTCGACCCCGCTGACCTCGACGTCGCGATGAACGGTGTGTGGGTCTGCCGCAACTCCACTCCCGCGGAGGACCCCGCCGGGGTCGACCTGAAGCCGCGTGAGGTGTCGGTGACCATCGACCTCAAGGCAGGCACGGAGCGGGCGACGGTGTGGACCAACGACCTGACCCATGCCTACGTGCACGAGAACAGCGCGTACAGCTCGTGAGGCGCCCGATGAACGCTCCGGACCCGGCCAAGGCCGCCACGCTCGCCGCGGCACTGCCGTGGCTCAAGCGCTACCACGGCAAGACCATCGTGGTGAAGTACGGCGGCAACGCGATGACCGACGACTCCCTCAAGAGGGCCTTCGCCGAGGACATCGCCTTCCTGCGGTTCGCCGGGTTCAAGCCCGTGGTCGTGCACGGCGGCGGGCCCCAGATCTCCGCCATGCTGGACCGCCTCGGCATCGTCTCGGAGTTCCGCGGGGGACTGCGGGTGACGACCCCCGAGGCGATGGACGTGGTCCGGATGGTGCTGGTGGGCCAGGTGCAGCGCGAGCTGGTCGGACTCATCAACTCCCACGGCCCCCTGGCCGTCGGCCTCTCCGGGGAGGACGCCGGGCTGTTCACCGCCGAGCCGGCCAGCACGATCGTGGACGGCGAGTCGGTAGACCTCGGTCTGGTGGGCGAGGTCGCGTCCGTGCGCCCCGAGGCGGTGCAGGACCTGGTCGAGGCCGGGCGGATCCCGGTGATCTCCAGCGTCGCGCCCGACGCCGACGGACTGGTGCACAACGTCAACGCCGACACCGCCGCCGCGGCCCTGGCCGTGGCGCTGGGCGCCGAGAAGCTGCTGGTGCTCACCGACGTCGAGGGCTTGTACCGCGACTGGCCGGGCAGCGACGACGTGATCCAGGAGATCAGCCCCGAGGCCCTGGCCGAGCTGATGCCGTCGCTGGCCAGTGGCATGGTGCCCAAGATGGCGGCGTGCCTGGCCGCCGTGGAGGGCGGGGTGCAGCGGGCCACGGTGGTCGACGGCCGCCAGGCCCACGCGGTGCTGCTGGAGATCTTCACCGACGAGGGCGTCGGCACGCAGGTGCTGCCAGGCGTCCCGACCCTGATCCGCAAGGCCTACTCGAGCACGGGGGATGCGTCATGACCTGGCAGCAGCGCTACGAGTCGTCGGTGATGAACACCTTCGGCACCCCCGCCCTGGCCCTGGCCCGAGGCGAGGGCGCCCGGGTCTGGGACACCGACGGCAAGGCCTACCTCGACCTCTTCGGCGGGATCGCCGTCAACGCTCTGGGACACGCACACCCGGCGCTGGTGCAGGCGGTGACGAGCCAGCTGCAGACCCTGGGGCACGTCTCCAACCTGTTCACCAGCGAGCCGCAGGTGGCCTTGGCGGAGCGGCTGGTGGGCCTGTTCGGCCACGACGCCCGGGTCTTCTTCTCCAACTCGGGCTCGGAGGCCAACGAGGCCGCCCTCAAGCTGACCCGCCTGACCGGGCGCAGCCACGTGGTGGCGGCGCACGGCGCGTTCCACGGCCGCACCATGGGCTCGTTGTCGCTGACCGCCAAGGAGGCCTACCGCGCGCCGTTCGAGCCGTTGCCCGGCGACGTCACCTGGGTCCCGTACGGCGACTCCGAGGCGCTGACCGCAGCCGTCACCGACGCCACCGCGGCTGTGGTGCTGGAGCCGATCCAGGGGGAGGCCGGCGTGCTGTTCCCCTCGGACGGATATCTGGCCGAGGCCCGGCGGATCACCCGGGAGCACGGGGCTCTGCTCTGGCTGGACGAGGTGCAGACCGGCATCGGCCGGACCGGGCGCTGGTTCGCCCACCAGGCGGTCGCTGACCTGGAGCCTGACATCGTGACCCTGGCCAAGGGCCTGGGCGGCGGGGTGCCGATCGGTGCCACGATCGCGGGTCGCGCGACCGCCGAGCTCTTCTCGCCGGGCAACCACGGCACCACCTTCGGCGGTAACCCGGTGGCCTGCGCCGCTGCGCTCGCGGTGCTGGACACCATCGAGTCCGACGGGCTGCTGGAGCACGTGGTGTCGCTCGGCAAGAGGCTGAGCGACGTCATCGCCTCGGACCCCGCGGTCGTCGCGGTGCGGGGGAGCGGGCTGATGATCGGCGCCGACCTGGCGCACGAGGTCGCACCCCAGGTGGTCCAGGCCGGGCGGGACGCGGGATTCCTGCTGAACGCCACCGGACCCTCCACGCTGCGGTTCGTGCCGCCGCTGGTGCTCACCGACGGCGACGTGGACCAGTTCGCCGCGGCCTGGCCCGGGATCCTGGCCGCCGCCGACTCCGCGGGGACTCCCTGATGCGGCACCTGCTGGCCGACGACGACCTGAGCCCTGCGGAGCAGGCCGAGCTCCTCGCCCTGGCCGCGGCGCTGAAGGCGGCGCCGTTCTCGCAGCGGCCGCTGGCCGGACCCCGCAGCGTGGCGATGATCTTCGACAAGCAGACCCTGCGCACCCAGACGTCCTTCTCCGCCGGCATCGCCGAGCTGGGCGGCCACCCGATGGTCATCGAGGGGTCGCTGGCCGGCATCGGCACCCGGGAGTCGGTCCCCGACGTGGCACGGGTGGTCGGACGCCAGGCCGCGGCCATCGTCTGGCGCACCGACGCCCAGCAGCGTCTCGAGGAGATGGCGCAGCACGCCGGGGTGCCGGTGGTGAACGCGCTCAGCGACGACTACCACCCCTGTCAGCTGCTCGCCGACCTGCTCACCGTCAGCGAGCACAAGGGCGAGCTCGCCGGGCTGACCGTCGCCTTCCTCGGCGACGGCGCGTGCAACATGGGCAGCTCCTGGCTGCTGGCCGGCGCCACCGCGGGCATGCACGTCCGGATCGCCGCGCCGCAGGACTTCCAGCCGGACCGGGGCGTGACCGACCGGGCCCGGAAGATCGCCACCACCACCGGCGGCTCCGTCGCCGTGGACGACGACCCGGTGACCGCTGTGCGGGACGCCGACGTCGTGGTGACCGACACCTGGGTCTCCATGGGCAAGGAGGCCGAGGTCGAGCAGCGCCTCGAGACCCTGGCGCCGTACCGCCTGGGCGCCGAGCTCTTCGCCCACGCCAAGGACGACGCCATCGCCATGCACTGCCTGCCCGCGTACCGGGGCACGGAGATCGACGCCGAGGTCCTCGACGGGCCCCGCAGCGTCGTGTGGGACGAGGCGGAGAACCGCCGCCACGTCCAGAAGGCGGTGCTCGTGTGGTTGCTGGGTGCGGCGGGGTGACGGCCATGGCTCACACCCCGGCGACCAAGAGCGCCCGCCACTCCCGCATCATCGACCTCGTGACCCACCACCACGTGCGCTCCCAGGGCGAGCTGGCGGACCTGCTCTCCAAGAGTGGTCTGCACGTCACCCAGGCGACCCTGTCCCGGGACCTGGTGGAGCTGGACGCGGTGAAGGTCCGCACCAGCGACGGGACCCTGGTCTACGCCGTTCCGTCGGAGGGGGGAGACCGTGCGCCCGCGTCCGTGGAGAGCACCGCGGCCTCCCAGCACCGACTGGCCAGGCTCTGCGCCGAGCTGCTGGTCAGCGCCGAGGCCAGCGCCAACCTCGTGGTCCTGCGCACCCCGCCGGGGGCCGCCCAGTTCCTCGCCTCCGCCTTCGACAAGGCCGACATCGCGGACGTCCTGGGCACCATCGCCGGGGACGACACGCTCCTGGTCATCAGTCGCGAGCCCTCGGGCGGCGAAGAGCTGGCCCGACGATTCTTGGCGCTGGCGAACAGCTCGTCCGCGCCCTGACCCGCAGTCACCTCCCCTTCTCGAGCACGTCAACACAGTCTTCAAGACAAGGAACCCCCTGTGAGCAAGGTCCTCACCTCCCTGCCCGTCGGCGAACGTGTCGGCATCGCCTTCTCCGGCGGCCTGGACACCTCGGTCGCCGTCGCCTGGATGCGCGCCAAGGGCGCCGTCCCCTGCACCTACACCGCCGACATCGGCCAGTACGACGAGCCGGACATCTCCGGGGTCCCGGACCGGGCGCGTGAGTACGGCGCCGAGATCGCCCGCGCCGTGGACTGCAAGCTGCCCCTGGTCCAGGAGGGCCTCGCGGCTCTGGCCTGCGGGGCCTTCCACATCCGCTCCGGCGGCCGGGCCTACTTCAACACCACCCCGCTGGGCCGGGCGGTGACCGGCACCATGCTGGTCCGGGCCATGCACGAGGACGGCGTGGACATCTGGGGCGACGGGTCGACGTTCAAGGGCAACGACATCGAGCGCTTCTACCGCTACGGCCTGCTGGCCAACCCCGAGCTGCGGATCTACAAGCCCTGGCTGGACGCCGCGTTCGTCTCCGAGCTGGGGGGACGCACGGAGATGAGCCAGTGGCTGACCGAGCGCGGCCTGCCCTACCGCGACTCCCAGGAGAAGGCGTACTCCACCGACGCCAACATCTGGGGGGCCACGCACGAGGCCAAGACCCTGGAGCACCTCGACGTCTCGCTCGAGACGGTCGAGCCCATCATGGGCGTGAAGTTCTGGGACCCCTCGGTGGCCATCGAGACCGAGGACATCACCGTCCGCTTCCAGGGCGGCCGCCCGGTGGCGATCAACGGCACCACCTACGACGACCCGGTGGCGCTGGTACACGAGGCCAACATCATCGGTGGCCGGCACGGCCTGGGCATGAGCGACCAGATCGAGAACCGGATCATCGAGGCCAAGTCGCGGGGCATCTACGAGGCGCCCGCGATGGCGTTGCTGTGGATCGCCTACGAGCGGCTCCTCAACGCCATCCACAACGAGGACACCATCGCCAACTACCACGCCGAGGGGCGTCGCCTGGGCCGCCTCCTCTACGAGGGCCGGTGGCTGGACCCGCAGGCGCTGATGCTGCGGGAGTCCATCCAGCGTTGGGTGGCCTCGCTGGTGACCGGCGAGGTCACCATCCGGCTGCGTCGTGGGGAGGACTACACGGTGCTCCGCACCAGCGGCCCCGACTTCTCCTACCACCCCGACAAGCTCTCCATGGAGCGGACCGAGAACGCCGCCTTCGGGCCCACTGACCGGATCGGGCAGCTGACGATGCGCAACCTCGACATCGCCGACTCCCGCGCCAAGCTCGAGCTCTACGCCCAGCAGCCTCTCGACGAGGGCCAGGTCCTGGTCGAGAACGGGCACCTGCTGGGGCGCCTGGAGGCCGGCGGCGCCGAGCGCATCGCGGAGAACCCCCAGGCCGAGGGCATCGACTGGGACCTGGCGCTGGACAACGCAGCGATGGAGTCCGGCACCGACTGAGCAGCTCCACCCTCCTCCACCTGATCCGAAGGACGAACACCGTGACCGACGCAAGCAGCACCAACACCGGCAAGCTCTGGGGCGGCCGGTTCGCCGGCGGCCCCTCGCCGGAGCTCGACGCTCTGTCCCGATCCACGCACTTCGACTGGCGACTGACGCCGTACGACCTCGCGGGGTCCCGGGCGCACGCGAACGCCCTGCACGTCGCGGGGCTGCTCAGCGGCGCTGACCACCAGACGCTGCTGGACGGTCTGCACCGCCTGGGGGAGAGGTACGACGCCGGCGAGCTGGCGCCGGACGAGAGCGACGAGGACGTGCACGGCGCCCTGGAGCGACTGCTGCTGGACGAGGTGGGCGCCGACGTGGGCGGCCGGCTGCGCGCGGGCCGGAGCCGCAACGACCAGATCGCGACGCTGTTCAAGATGTTCCTCCGGGACCATGCCCGGGTGCTGACCACTCAGGTGCTGGAGCTGGTGGACGTCCTCGCCGGACAGGCCCGCGACCACCTCGACGTCATCATGCCGGGACGCACCCACCTCCAGCACGCCCAGCCGGTGCTGCTGGCCCACCACCTGCTGGCGCACGCCTGGCCGCTGATCCGCGACGTGGACCGGCTCGCCGACTGGGACGCCCGGGTGGCCGCCGACTCGCCCTACGGCTCGGGTGCGCTCGCGGGGAGCACGCTGGGGCTGGACCCAGAGGCCGTGGCGGCCGAGCTCGGGTTCTCCGGTTCCTCGCCGAACTCCCTCGACGGGACCGCCGCCCGTGACTGGGTGGCCGAGTTCGCGTTCGTCACCGCGATGATCGGCGTGGACGTGAGCCGGCTCGCGGAGGACGTCATCTTGTGGTCGACCCGCGAGTTCGACTTCGTGCGGCTGCACGACTCGTGGTCGACGGGCTCCAGCATCATGCCGCAGAAGAAGAACCCCGACATCGCCGAGCTGGCACGGGCCAAGGCGGGTCGGGTGATCGGGAACCTGGCCGGACTGATGGCCACCCTCAAGGCGCTGCCCCTGGCCTACAACCGCGACCTCCAGGAGGACAAGGAGCCGGTCTTCGACTCCGTCGACACCCTCGAGGTGCTGCTGCCAGCGTTCACCGGCATGGTGGCGACCTTGAAGTTCAACACGGAGCGGATGACACGGCTGGCACCCGACGGCTTCTCGCTGGCCACCGACATCGCCGAGTGGCTGGTCAGGGAGGGCACTCCGTTCCGGGTGGCGCACGAGGTCGCCGGGGCCTGCGTGCAGCTCTGCGAGCAGCAGGGGATCGAGCTGCACGAGCTCACCGACGAGCAGTTCGCCTCGATCTCCCCGGCCCTGCGGCCCGAGGTGCGCCACGTGCTCACCGCCGAAGGGTCGGTGGCGGCCCGCAACGGACGCGGCGGCACCGCACCGGTGCGGGTGCGCGAGCAGCTGAGCGAGCTCGTCGAGTCCGCCGCCCGCCACCGTGACCGACTGGCCTGAGGTCCGCCGGCTGCTGGCCGGCGAAGGGATCGACGTCGCACCGTTGCTGCTGGGCTCGGTGCTGACGGTGCGCGGGGTGAGCGTGCGGATCACCGAGGTGGAGGCGTACGCCGGTGCGCAGGACCCCGGCTCCCACGCCTTCCGAGGCCGCACTCCGCGCAATGCCACGATGTTCGGGCCTCCCGGGCGCTTGTACTGCTACCGGATCTACGGCTTGCACACCTGCGCCAACGTGGTGTGTGGCCCCGAAGGTTCGGCCTCCGCGGTGCTGCTCCGTGCGGGCGAGGTCATCGCCGGCCAGGACCAGGCCCGCGCTCGGCGCGGGGAGGTGCCCGCGCGCCAGCTGGCACGAGGACCCGCCAACCTCGCCCAGGCGCTGGGCCTGACCCATGCTGACGACGGGCTGGACCTGGCGGGACACCTGACCGGGTTCCCCGGGTCCCAGGGGGAGGGAGAGGTGGCGACCGGGCCGCGGGTCGGTCTTCGACAGGCCGCGGATCGCCCCTGGCGGTTCTGGCTGGCGGGGGAGCCAAGCGTCTCCGCCTACCGCCCAGCAGCGGCTCTACGCAACAAGCCCCCCTCTGACCTGGGCAAACGTGGTTAGGTACCCCCGATTTGGGGGGCTGCGGTGATGTGGTGCTAGTGTTCCTCTTGTCGCCGCGAGCGGCTCCCGCCAATGGCCAGAAGGCCGAAGCCAGGAGCGCCGCGGATGGCCGCAGCTTGATCCGGATCAACTTGACGGTGGAACGCTCACCGCGTAAGTTTGGTCGGGTTGCCCCGCAGCTTTCATCCTTCTGGGTGGGCCCGGGACGCGTTTGATCCTTGAGAACTCAACAGTGTGTCATAGTCGACGAATTAGTTTGTTATGCCCCGTCAACATTGATCTTTCGGGATGTTTTGTTGGTGGTTTCTTTGTATGACGATAATTTCTGACATTTTTGTCAGGGTTTGTTGTTGTCAGAGATTTGGCTCTTCTTTTCCCGTGGCTGCACTTGTGTGGTTGTGGGGTTTGTTTTTCAATGGAGAGTTTGATCCTGGCTCAGGACGAACGCTGGCGGCGTGCTTAACACATGCAAGTCGAGCGGTAAGGCCCTTTCGGGGGTACACGAGCGGCGAACGGGTGAGTAACACGTGAGTAATCTGCCCTTCACTTTGGGATAACTACCGGAAACGGTGGCTAATACCGGATATGACCGGATCATGCATGTGGTTCGGTGGAAAGTTCTGGCGGTGAAGGATGTGCTCGCGGCCTATCAGCTTGTTGGTGAGGTAATGGCTCACCAAGGCTTCGACGGGTAGCCGGCCTGAGAGGGTGACCGGCCACACTGGGACTGAGACACGGCCCAGACTCCTACGGGAGGCAGCAGTGGGGAATATTGGACAATGGGCGAAAGCCTGATCCAGCAACGCCGCGTGAGGGATGACTGCCTTCGGGTTGTAAACCTCTTTCAGTACCGACGAAGCGAGAGTGACGGTAGGTACAGAAGAAGCACCGGCCAACTACGTGCCAGCAGCCGCGGTAATACGTAGGGTGCGAGCGTTGTCCGGAATTATTGGGCGTAAAGGGCTCGTAGGCGGTTTGTCGCGTCGGGAGTGAAAACTCAGGGCTTAACTCTGAGCTGGCTTCCGATACGGGCAGACTAGAGGTATGCAGGGGAGAACGGAATTCCTGGTGTAGCGGTGAAATGCGCAGATATCAGGAGGAACACCGGTGGCGAAGGCGGTTCTCTGGGCATTACCTGACGCTGAGGAGCGAAAGTGTGGGGAGCGAACAGGATTAGATACCCTGGTAGTCCACACCGTAAACGTTGGGCGCTAGGTGTGGGGCCTATTCCATGGGTTCCGTGCCGCAGCTAACGCATTAAGCGCCCCGCCTGGGGAGTACGGCCGCAAGGCTAAAACTCAAAGGAATTGACGGGGGCCCGCACAAGCGGCGGAGCATGCGGATTAATTCGATGCAACGCGAAGAACCTTACCTGGGTTTGACATATGCCGGAAAGCTCTAGAGATAGAGCCCCTTTTAGTCGGTATACAGGTGGTGCATGGCTGTCGTCAGCTCGTGTCGTGAGATGTTGGGTTAAGTCCCGCAACGAGCGCAACCCTCGTTCTATGTTGCCAGCACGTAATGGTGGGGACTCATAGGAGACTGCCGGGGTCAACTCGGAGGAAGGTGGGGATGACGTCAAGTCATCATGCCCCTTATGTCCAGGGCTTCACGCATGCTACAATGGCCGGTACAAAGGGCTGCGATGCTGTAAGGCGGAGCGAATCCCAAAAAGCCGGTCTCAGTTCGGATTGGGGTCTGCAACTCGACCCCATGAAGTCGGAGTCGCTAGTAATCGCAGATCAGCAACGCTGCGGTGAATACGTTCCCGGGCCTTGTACACACCGCCCGTCACGTCACGAAAGTCGGCAACACCCGAAGCCGGTGGCCCAACCCTTGTGGAGGGAGCCGTCGAAGGTGGGGCTGGCGATTGGGACGAAGTCGTAACAAGGTAGCCGTACCGGAAGGTGCGGCTGGATCACCTCCTTTCTAAGGAGCACACGCCCCGACCCTCACCGTTCGTGTGGGGGCGCATGGTGGTGTTCACTAGTGGAATCGTCGATGAAGGTCTGCCCGTTGGGGCTGGTCGTCCTCAGTACTGTTCCTGCTGGGTGCCTTTCGGGGTGCTTGGTGGGGGCGTGGAACGTGGGTGGCTGGTGTTGGTGGGTGGGTTTGACACACTGTTGGGTCCTGAGGGATCAGATGAGAGTCTGGTTTCCTTGGTGTTCCTCCCTTTGCCTGTGCCCGGACGTGAGTCGGGGTGTGGGGGTTGGTGGGGTTGTTGTTTGAGATCTGGATAGTGGACGCGAGCATCTGATGCCCGCCTGGTTCTTTTGAGAACTTATTGGTGGGTGTCTTGTGTGATTTTTATGAGAATGACTGCTCGTGCGCTTTGATTGGGTGCGCGGGTGGTTGTGGTCTTTGTAGTTGAGTTGTTTTGACGTTGTTGAGACAAGCTATGAAGGGCACACGGTGGATGCCTTGGCACCAAGAGCCGATGAAGGACGTAGGAGCCTGCGATAAGCCCCGGGGAGTTGGCAACCGAGCTGTGATCCGGGGGTGTCCGAATGGGGAAACCCAGCTGGAGTCATGTCCAGTTACCCTCACCTGAACACATAGGGTGAGTGGAGGGAACGTGGGGAAGTGAAACATCTCAGTACCCACAGGAAGAGAAAACAACAGTGATTCCGAGAGTAGTGGCGAGCGAAATCGGATGAGGCCAAACCATGGCTGTGTGATACCCGGCAGGGGTTGCAGTCATGGGGTTGTGGGGCCGTTCAACCTTATCTGCCGGTGAGGTACAGAGTAAGAAACTCATGGTGAAGTCGAAGCCCATTGGAAAGTGGGGCCGTAGAGGGTGATAGCCCCGTAGACGTAAGCGATGAGCTCTGGAGCGTGACCCCAAGTAACACGGAACCCCTGAAATTCCGTGTGAATCTGGCGGGACCACCCGTTAAGCCTAAATACTCCTTGGTGACCGATAGCGGACAAGTACCGTGAGGGAAAGGTGAAAAGTACCCCTGGCGGGGAGTGAAATAGTACCTGAAACCGTGTGCCTACAATCCGTCGGAGCGATCCCTTGTGGGTTGTGACGGCGTGCCTTTTGAAGAATGAGCCTGCGAGTTTGCGTTGTGTTGCGAGGTTAACCCGTGTGGGGTAGCCGTAGCGAAAGCGAGTCCGAATAGGGCTACTTAGTAGCACGATCAAGACCCGAAGCGGAGTGATCTATCCATGGGCAGGTTGAAGCGCGGGTAAGACCGCGTGGAGGACCGAACCCACTTAGGTTGAAAACTGAGGGGATGACCTGTGGATAGGGGTGAAAGGCCAATCAAACTCCGTGATAGCTGGTTCTCCCCGAAATGCATTTAGGTGCAGCGTCGCGTGTTTCTTGCCGGAGGTAGAGCACTGGATAGCTAATGGGCCCTACAAGGTTACTGACGTTAGCCAAACTCCGAATGCCGGTAAGTGAGAGCGCGGCAGTGAGACTGCGGGGGATAAGCTCCGTAGTCGAGAGGGAAACAGCCCAGACCATCAGCTAAGGCCCCTAAGCGGTGACTAAGTGGAAAAGGATGTGGAGTCGCATTGACAACCAGGAGGTTGGCTTGGAAGCAGCCACCCTTGAAAGAGTGCGTAATAGCTCACTGGTCAAGTGATTCCGCGCCGACAATGTAGCGGGGCTCAAGTCATCCGCCGAAGCTATGGCATTCACATATATAACTCAGCCTTCGTGGTTCAGGTGTGTGGATGGGTAGGGGAGCGTCGTGTCGCGAGTGAAGCAGCGGAGTGATCCAGTTGTGGACGCGACACGAGTGAGAATGCAGGCATGAGTAGCGAATGAAGAGCGAGAAACTCTTCCGCCGAATGATCAAGGGTTCCAGGGTCAAGCTAATCTGCCCTGGGTAAGTCGGGACCTAAGGCGAGGCCGACAGGCGTAGTCGATGGACAACGGGTTGATATTCCCGTACCGGCAAAATAGCGCCCATGACGAACCCGGTGATGCTAACCATCCGAAACCATGTTGACCGGACCCTTCGGGGCGAGGCGATGTGGCAGAGCGTGGGACCCGAACTGGTAGTAGTCAAGCGATGGGGTGACGCAGGAAGGCAGTCCAACCGTGGCGATGGTAGTCCACGGCTAAGGGTGTAGGACTGGTGGTAGGCAAATCCGCCACCTGTATGTCTGAGACCTGATGGGGACCCCGTATGGGGGAAGTGGATGATCCTATGCTGTCGAGAAAAACCTCTAGCGAGCTATGCGCCGCCCGTACCCCAAACCGACTCAGGTGATCAGGTAGAGAATACTAAGGCGATCGAGATAACCATGGTTAAGGAACTCGGCAAAATGCCCCCGTAACTTCGGGAGAAGGGGGGCCGGATCCGTGATTCACCTTGCGTGATGAAGCGGTGATGGCCGCAGAGACCAGGCCCAAGCGACTGTTTACTAAAAACACAGGTCCGTGCGAAGTTGTAAGACGATGTATACGGACTGACTCCTGCCCGGTGCTGGAAGGTTAAGGGGACCGGTTAGAGGAACTTGTTCCTCGAAGCTGAGAACTTAAGCCCCAGTAAACGGCGGTGGTAACTATAACCATCCTAAGGTAGCGAAATTCCTTGTCGGGTAAGTTCCGACCTGCACGAATGGAGTAACGACTTGGGCGCTGTCTCAACCGTGGACTCGGCGAAATTGCACTACGAGTAAAGATGCTCGTTACGCGCGGCAGGACGGAAAGACCCCGGGACCTTTACTATAGTTTGGTATTGGTGTTTGGTTCGGCTTGTGTAGGATAGGTGGGAGACTGTGAACCGATCACGCCAGTGGTTGGGGAGTCATCGTTGAAATACCACTCTGGTCGTACTAGATGTCTAACCTAGGTCCGTAATCCGGATCAGGGACAGTGCCTGATGGGTAGTTTAACTGGGGCGGTTGCCTCCTAAAGAGTAACGGAGGCGCTCAAAGGTTCCCTCAGCCTGGTTGGCAATCAGGTGGCGAGTGTAAGTGCACAAGGGAGCTTGACTGTGAGACAGACATGTCGAGCAGGGACGAAAGTCGGAACTAGTGATCCGGCGCCAGCATGTGGAAGCGGCGTCGCTCAACGGATAAAAGGTACCCCGGGGATAACAGGCTGATCTTCCCCAAGAGTCCATATCGACGGGATGGTTTGGCACCTCGATGTCGGCTCGTCGCATCCTGGGGCTGGAGTAGGTCCCAAGGGTTGGGCTGTTCGCCCATTAAAGCGGCACGCGAGCTGGGTTTAGAACGTCGTGAGACAGTTCGGTCCCTATCCGCCGCGCGCGCAGGAAACTTGAGAAAGGCTGTCCCTAGTACGAGAGGACCGGGATGGACGAACCTCTGGTGTGCCAGTTGTCCCGCCAGGGGCACGGCTGGTTAGCTACGTTCGGAAGTGATAACCGCTGAATGCATCTAAGCGGGAAGCACGTTTCAAGATGAGGTTTCCCACCACGTAAGTGGGTAAGGCCCCCAGCAGAACACTGGGTTGATAGGCCGGAGGTGTACAGCAGTAATGCCTAGCCGACCGGTACTAATAGGCCGAGGGCTTGTCCCAACATCGTACATAACCACTCACACTACGAGTTGAACAAGACCATTCATGCGCACACGTAATGCCCGCGTCCACTAACCAGTTCCCAACCAACAAACCCATTCAAGGGGTTTGAACAGGTTGTGACAACTGAACAACGAACACCAACCAAGACTTGGTCCACACCCCTGCAACAACTCGGGTGTGTCGACCACAAGAGTTACGGCGGCCATAGCGAAAGGGAAACACCCGGTCCCATCCCGAACCCGGAAGTTAAGCCTTTCAGCGCCGATGGTACTGCAACCGAGAGGCTGTGGGAGAGTAGGACGCCGCCGGACAATAATTTGGAAGAGGGGTCGCCTGAGGGCGGCCCCTCTTTCGCATTTCACCACCGAAGTGTCGCTCGCAATCGCGGTCAGGCTCGCAATGGCGGTCAGGCTCCGGTGTGAGGGACCGGGCGCATGATGACCCCGAGGCTGGGCTTGGGCTGGAAGGACGTCGCCTTCTCCGGCAGCAGCCGTCCTCGCTGCACTGTGCGGTTCACCAGCTCGAAGTCGGGGGCCGGCAGCAGGACGGCCACGTGCTTGCCGTGGAGCCCCTCGAGGGCGCTGTCCACCGAGTGGTGGTAGCTCAAGCGGGGGGACGACGCGTCGCCCGATGCGCTGTGACCGGCCCGGGACCGAAGCCTCGGCAGCACGTCCCCGTGCAGGTGCTCCAGCGGGGAGAGCTGCTCGGAGTCAACGCTCCACTCGATGCTCAACCACGACTCGCCGTCCGTGGCGACCACCGAGCGGGGCCCCAGCTTGGCCAAGGCCGACATCCGGTCCCCGTTCCGGGTGACGCGTCCCGTGGCAGCGGCGGCCTGAGCCACGGCGTCCAGTCGGACCTGATGCAGGACCCGGTGGATCGCTCCCAGGAACAGGGGGGTGTCCTCCTGGTCCACGACCATCGCCAGGCCGCGGTCCCACCCTGGGTATCGGGCCTCCTGCAGCTCCAGGTATGCGGCGTAGCGATGATGGCCGTCGGCGATGAGCAGGGTGCTGTCCGCGAGTCCGTGAGCGATGGTCTCGAGCTGGCGGGCGTCTCGGAGCCGCCACACCCGGTGCTCCTGTCCGGCACCGTCACGGAACTCGTGGTCCGGCAGGGTGGCAGCAGTGTCCCGGATCAGGGTCCTGATCTGGGTGGGTCCTCGATGGACCAGCAGGATCGGGGCCGGATCGAGCCCCATCTCATACATCCGGGAGGCCAGGTCACCGGCCTGGGCGGAGTGGATGTCCTCGTGGGGCAGGACGGCGCTGTCCTCCAGCGTCGTCGCCCTGGTGCTGAGGTCGAGAGCCCCCACGAGCCCGCGAATGGTGATGCCGTGCACGGTGTACTCGTGCAGGTACAGGGCAGGGACGTCGTCGAGCTCCATGAGGCCCTCGGACTGCCAGCTCGCCAGTCGCCGGGCCACCTCGCGATAGGGTCGCGCCAGGGCACGTGCCGCGGACGGGTCGGCCACCTTCGCCGGGGCGAGACGCAGTCCCCGGAAAGGGTGCAGCCGCGCCGGCCGGGCGGGCGAGGGCGGGACGCTCTCCAGTTCCTGGGAAAGCTCCGTGTCCCCGTCGCGGGTGTGCATCGGAGCATCGTAGGCGGGCCTTCCCCGCTGGGACCAAAGGACGTGGACACATGCTGCAGGAGTCGACCGGCCCACTGGCCGCACAGCACGACCTGTTCATGCTGGACCTCGACGGCGTGGTCTACATCGAGGGAGCCGCGGTGCCCGGCGTACCGGAGGAGATCCTCCGGCTGCGCGAGGCCGGGTGCCACGTCGCCTTCGTCACCAACAACGCTGCCAGGCCTGCTGCCCAGGTGGCCGAACGTCTCACCGGGCTGGGAGTGGCCGCGACCGCGGAGGACGTGGTCACCTCGGCGCAGGCCGCCGCCTCGCTCCTGCGCACGCGCTTCGGTCCCCGGGCCCGGGTGCTGATGCTGGGTGGACCAGGCCTGGAGGTGGCCCTGCGGGCTGCGGACCTCGAGCCGGTCCAGGACGTCGAGGACGACGAGGTGGTGGCGCTGGTGACCGGCTACGGGCCGGACGTCCTGTGGCGACACATCATGCGTTCGGCAGTCCGCATCCGGGACGGACTTCCGTGGGTCGCCAGCAACACCGATGCCACCATCCCTACGTCGTACGGTCTGGCGCCGGGGCACGGCACTCTGGTGCGGACCCTGGCGGAGTTCGCCGGGGTGCAGCCGGTGGTCGCTGGCAAGCCGTCCCGTCCGTTGCTGGACGAGACCGTGGCGAGGGTCGGCGGCGACCGGCCGATCATGGTCGGTGACCGGTTGGACACCGACATCGAGGGTGCGCGGGTCGCGGGATATCCCTCCCTCCTCGTGCTGACCGGTGTCACCGGGCTCAGCGAGCTCGTCTCGGCGCCCGAGTCGTCCAGGCCGACGTACATCTTCCCGACTCTGCAGGGAGTCTTCGCGCCCCACCCGGTCCCGCAGCACGTCTCGGACGGCGTGGAGCTCGGAGGCTGGCACGGGCACGTCGACGAAGCCGGGGCGCTGGTCCTGGCGGGCGCCGGCAGCGAGGCGGACTGGTGGCGGGTGGTGGCGGTAGCGGCCTGGGAACACCTCGACGCGACAGGTGCGCCGGCCGGGATCGAGCAGCTCGCTCCACAGGCCCGCGACGGCTGGACCGACAGGTAGCCTTGTCTGCCATGAGCGAGTACGCCGGAGAGCCCTTGTCGGACCGGGACGGTGAGCAGCAGCACCGGGCCGCCTCCGAGCGGACCGGCGTACCCGAGGTGGACGCCGTGCTCGACCAGGTGGAGTCGGTGGGTTCCCTGCCCGTCGCCGAGCAGGTGGCGGTGTTCGAGCGGGCGCACGAGGCGCTGCGGCGCGCCCTCGACTCCGAGGCCAGCACTCCCCGGGGACTCTGAGTCCGTGCCTCCGCGACGACTCAGGCTCGACCAGGAGCTGGTGCGCCGGGGGCTGGCACGCTCCCGCGAGCACGCGAGCACGCTCATCGCCCAGGGACGCGTCAAGGTCTCCGGCGCTGTGGCGGCCAAGGCCGCCACCGGAGTCACCACCGATGTCGCCCTGGTGGTCACCGAGGACCCCGACCAGCCGGAGTTCGCCTCCCGCGGCGGGCACAAGCTGGCCGGAGCGCTGGAGGCCTTCGCCCCGCACGGCGTCGACGTCGCGGGCAAGCGCTGCCTGGACGCCGGCGCGTCCACTGGCGGCTTCACCGACGTCCTGCTCCAGGCCGGTGCGCGCGAGGTGGTCGCGGTCGACGTCGGCTACGGACAGCTCGTCTGGCGCCTGCGCCAGGACCCACGGGTGATCGTGCACGACCGCACCAACGTGCGAGAGCTCAGTCTGGACGTCGTGGGCGACCCGGTCGACCTCGTGGTGGGAGACCTGTCCTTCATCTCGTTGCGACTGGTGCTCGACGCGCTGATCTCCGTCACGGCTCCCGACGGCGAGCTGGTCCTGATGGTCAAGCCCCAGTTCGAGGTGGGCAAGGACCGCGTGGGCAAGGGCGGCGTGGTCCGGGACCTCGCGCTGCGGACCGAGGCGGTCTCAGCCGTCGCGGCCGCAGCCCACGCCCGCGGCTGGGGCGCCGTCGCCGTCGTCACCAGCCCGCTGCCCGGCCCCTCGGGGAACGTGGAGTTCTTCCTCCTGCTCCGAGCGGGGAGCCGGTGATCGGCGAGGACAGCATCCGCGCCGAAGTCGAACGCAGCGCAGGACTGGGGGTGGCGGGTGAGAGGCTTGCGCCGTGACTGAAGCCCCCGCCGCCGTGCGTCGCGTGCTCCTGCTGGCCCACACCGGGCGGCAGGAGGCGCGAGACGTCGCCCTGTCGTTCGTCAAGGCGCTCACCGAGCACGGTCTGGTCGTCCGCCTGCTGGCGGACGAGGCGGCCGACCTCGGCCTGGAGCCCCACCTCTTCGAGCCCGCCATCGAGGTCCTCGCCGACGCCCGCGGCGCGGGCGAGGGCTGTGAGGTCGCGGTGGTCCTCGGTGGGGACGGCACCATCCTGCGGGCCGCCGAGATCACCCACGGCAGCGGCACCCCGCTCCTCGGGGTCAACCTGGGGCATGTCGGCTTCCTCGCCGAGGCCGAGGTGGACGACGTCGACTCGACCATCGACGCGGTGGTGCAGCGGCGCTACACCCTGGAGGACCGGCTCACCATCGACGTACGGGTCTACCAGGACAAGGAGCTGGTGGCCAGCACCTTCGCCCTCAACGAGGCGAGCGTGGAGAAGGCCGCCCGCAAGCGCATGCTCGAGGTGGTGATCGAGGTCGACGGGCGTCCGCTGTCCCGCTGGGGCTGCGACGGCGTGGTCTGCTCCACCCCCACCGGATCGACCGCCTACAACTTCAGCGCCGGAGGCCCCGTCGTGTGGCCGGGCGTCGAGGCGTTGCTGATGGTCCCGATCAGCGCCCACGCGCTCTTCGCGCGGCCCATGGTGGTGGCGCCCACCTCGGTGCTGGCGGTCGAGGTGCTGGCCGGGACCGAGGGAGCCGGGGTGCTCTGGTGCGACGGGCGCAGGACCGTCGACCTCGCACCGGGAGCCCGCATCGAGGTGCGTCGTGGCGCCCACCCGGTCCGCCTCGTGCGACTCCACCAGGCCCCCTTCACCGACCGACTCGTGGCCAAGTTCGACCTGCCCGTCGAAGGCTGGCGCGGGGCGGCGGAGCGGCGGCGCCGGGAGAACGGCGACGCCTCGATCGAGAACGGGTCGAGCTCCGCGGCGCAGGGCCAGGCCGATGTTTGAGGAGATCAGGATCAGCTCGCTGGGGGTCATCGAGGACTCCACCCTGGAGCTCGGGCCCGGCTTCACCGTGATCACCGGCGAGACCGGCGCCGGCAAGACCATGGTCGTGACCGCACTGGGGCTGCTGCTGGGCGGGCGATCCGACAGCGGGGCCGTGCGGCGGGGCGCCAACGCGGCACGCGTCGAGGGGGTGGTGGCGACCTCGGACCTGCCCGACTTCGCCGACCTGGTGATCGAGGCCGGTGGCGAGGTCGAGGACGGGCGGGTGGTGCTGGCCCGCAACATCTCCGCGGAGGGGCGCTCTCGCGCCTGGGTGGGCGGTGCCGGCGTGCCGGCGGCCCGGCTGGCGTCCCTGACCGAGCCGCTGGTCGCGGTGCACGGACAGTCGGACCAGCATCGGCTGCTTCGGCCCTCGGCGCAGAGGGAGGCCCTGGACCGTTTCGGCGGTCCCGTCCTCGCCGAGCTGCTGGAGGCCTACACGGCGCGGTACGCCGCCCTGACCGCGGTGGAGCGCGAGCTCGACGAGGTGGTCAACTCCGCTCGTGAGCGGGCACGAGAGGCCGACCAGCTGCGCTTCGCCCTGGCGGAGATCGAGGCGGCCGACCCCTACCCCGGCGAGGACGTCGAGCTGGCCGCCGAGGAGTCTCGGCTCGGGTACGCCGACACCCTGCGGACCGCCGCCGAACGGGCCCGTGAGGCGCTGTCGAGTGACCAGGACGCTCCCGACGCCCTGGGCGCGGCATCACTGGCACGTGCCTCCCTGGACGCCGTGCGCGAGCACGACCCGGAGGCGGGCGGGCTCGCCGACAGGCTGGGTGAGCTCAGCTACCTGCTCTCCGACCTTGCTGCGGACGTGGCGTCGTACGCCTCGAAGCTGGACATCGACCCCCTGAGGCTGGCCGCGGTCAGCGAGCGGAGGGCAGCCCTGACGGGGCTGACCCGCAAGTACGGCGAGACCATCGAGCAGGTGCTGGCCTGGTCGGGGGAGTCGGCCCGGCGGCTGCTGGAGCTGGAGGACACCGACGATCGCGTGGTGGAGCTGCGCGAGCAGCGGGCGACGCTGCGGGCCGAGCTCGCCAGCACCGGCTCGGCGCTCTCCGCGGCTCGAGCCGAAGCCGCGGACCGCCTGGCGGAGGAGGTGACCGCAGAGCTCACCCTGCTGGCGATGCCGCACGCGACGCTGGACGTCGTGGTGACCCAGCACGAGGCCGCCCCGACGGGGGAGGACAGCGGCCCCTTGCCGGTCGACGGACGCTGGCTGCGCTACTCCGCCACCGGACTGGACGAGGTGGAGCTGCTGCTGGCGGCCAACGCGGGGATGAGCCCCCGCCCGCTCGACAAGGGCGCCTCTGGAGGTGAGCTCTCCCGTGTGATGCTGGCCGTGGAGGTCGCCCTGGCGGGCACCAACTCGGTGCCGACGTTCGTCTTCGACGAGGTCGACTCCGGGGTGGGCGGCAAGGCGGCCATCGAGATCGGTCGGCGGCTGGCCGAGCTGGCGCGCTCGGCCCAGGTGCTGGTGGTCACCCACCTGCCACAGGTGGCGGCCTTCGCGGACCGACACATCGTCGTGGCCAAGGCCAGCGACGGGTCGGTCACCACCTCCGGTCTCACCACGCTGAGCGAGGACGAGCGGGAGCGCGAGCTGTCCCGGATGCTCGCCGGTCTCGACGACTCCGACACGGCGCTCGCGCACGCCCGTGAGCTCATGGAGAACGCCCGCCAGGCGACTCGCTGAAGGCGGGCATGTCCCGAAATTGGCCGGTCCCGGCTGACACCATGGACGAGCCATGAAGTTCGCCACGAAGTCACGTCCAGCCCCCGTTCTGCCCGGCGTCATCGGGACCGTCAGGGTGGATCGCCGTACCCGGGCGCTGCTGTCCCGGCTCCGCGAAGGCGACCTGGCGCTCATCGACCACGTCGACCTCGACCGGGGGACCGCCCAGACCCTGGTGGACTCCGGGGTGACAGCGGTGCTCAACGCCACCGCGATGATCTCCGGGCGCTATCCGAACCTCGGCCCGCAGGTGCTGGCCGACGCCGGAGTGCAGATGATCGACCAGCTCGGGTCCGAGGCGTTCTCGCTGATCCGGGACGGAGCCGCGGTCCGGGTCCTCGACGGACAGGTCCACCTGGCCGACGACGTCGTGGTCAGCGGCCGAGAGCTCGGCGCGGAGCAGATCGCGGAGCAGCTCGAGGACGCCCGCGCCGGGCTGGGACACCAGCTGGCCAGCTTCACGCACAACAGCAGCGAGTTCCTCCGGCGCGAGCAGGACCTGCTGCTGCACGGTGAGGGGGTGCCTCGGCCCGCCACGGTGCTGGCGGACCGGCCCGTCGTCGTGGTGGTGCCCGGGCACGAGCACGCCGCGGAGCTCAAGAGCGTCCGCGCCTTCATCGCCGAGCAGCGTCCCGTGCTGATCGGTGTCGACCGCGGCGCCGACGCGCTCGCGGAAGCCGGGTTCACCGCCGACGTCGTGGTGCTCTCCGCCTCCTCCAGCGAGGACGAGATCCCCTCCCCGGCGGTCCTGCGGGCGGCCAAGGACGTGATCGTGCGGGTAGACCGCGGCGCCCCGCGCGTGGTCACCGAGCGGTTCGAGCGGCTCGGCATCCAGCCGCTGCGCCTGGAGACGTCCGCGACCACGGAGGACGCGGCCCTCATCGTGGCCGACGCCGGCCATGCGTCGGTGATCATCGGGGTGGGGATGCACGCCACCCTCGCCGAGTTCCTGGACCGTCAGCGCGCCGGCCTGGCCAGCACCTACCTGACCAGGCTCAAGGTGGGACCTCGGCTGGTGGACGCCACCGCGGTGCCCACGCTCTACTCGGGCCGGGTGCGACCGCGCCACCTGGCCGTCGTGCTCGTGGCAGGGCTGCTGGCCCTGGTCGCGGCGATCGGCACCACACCGGTGGGCCAGGAGTGGAGCGACAGCCTCCTCCACGGCTCCGGTGACCTCATCGACTACCTGCAGGGGAAGCTCTCGTGATCTCGTTCCGGACCCATGTCGTGACCCTCGTGTCGGTCTTCCTCGCCCTCGCCGTCGGCGTGGTGCTCGGTGGGGGACCGCTCGGCGAGGTGGGCCGCGACGGTGACACCGACGCGGAGGTGACGCAGCTGCGAGCCGCCGCCCAGCGCAGCGAGCAGCAGTCCGACTTCGGCGACCGGTTCGCCGAGACCGCCGCCACCAGCCTGTACGCCGGTCGGCTCGCGGAGCGAGAGGTGGCGGTCGTCACCCTGCCCGGGGCCGACGAGCAGGTCGTCTCCGCACTCGTCGAGCAGGTGGCGGCCGCCGGCGGCTCGGTCGTGACCACCCAGGCCCTGGGGGACCCGATGGTCAGCTCGCAGCAGAAGTCGCTGGTCGACACCCTGGGCAGCCAGCTCGCCGCGCAGCTGCCGAAGGAGACCGTCGCCGCCGAGGCCACGACGTACGAGCGGATGGGACAGCTCCTGGGCTTCTCGCTGTCCACCAAGGCGCCCGAGGGCGCCGGCACGACCTCCCAGACCCTCGCGGTGCTCGAGGGCATGCGCGGTGCCGATCTGCTCCCGGAGGTGCCCGCCACGGAGCGCCGGGCCCCCCTCGTCCTGGTCGTGCTGGGCGAGGAGGTCGACGGCGACGGGGGCGACGACATCCTCGCCGGCCTGGTCCGCGGCCTCGGTCAGGCGGCGCTCGGCGTCGTGGTCGCCGGGGAGAGCTCCGACGGCAAGGACCAGCTCGCCGGGCTCCGCGCCGACGGGGCGCTGGGCACCGCGGCCTCCGTGGACGGCGTCGAGACGCCCGCCGGCCAGGTGGCGACGGTGGTCGGTCTGGCCCGGTCCCTGACCACCCAGGGTGGAGCCTTCGGAGCGTCGGGTGCGGACGGAGCGCTTCCCCTCGGGTAGCATGGAACCCCGTGAGGAACCCGACGCCGACCAAGCATGTATTCGTGACCGGAGGCGTAGTCTCCTCCCTCGGCAAGGGGCTCACCGCCTCCAGCCTGGGCAGCCTGTTGAAGGCCCGCGGACTCCGCGTGACCATGCAGAAGCTCGACCCCTACCTGAACGTGGACCCTGGGACGATGAACCCGTTCCAGCACGGTGAGGTCTTCGTCACCAACGACGGGGCGGAGACCGACCTCGACATCGGTCACTACGAGCGCTTCCTGGACACCGACCTCTCCGCGATCGCCAACGTGACGACGGGTCAGGTCTACTCCAGCGTGATCGCCAAGGAGCGCCGCGGCGACTACCTGGGCGACACCGTGCAGGTCATCCCGCACATCACCAACGAGATCAAGGACCGGATCCTCGCCATGGGCGGGCCGGACATCGACCTGGTCATCACCGAGGTGGGCGGCACCGTCGGCGACATCGAGTCGCTGCCGTTCCTGGAGGCCGCACGTCAGGTGCGGCACGAGATCGGTCGGGAGAACGTCTTCTTCATCCACGTCTCGCTGGTGCCCTACATCGGACCCTCCGGGGAGCTGAAGACGAAGCCGACCCAGCACTCGGTCGCCGCGCTGCGCTCCATCGGCATCCAGCCGGACGCCATCGTGTGCCGGGCCGACCGCGACCTCCCCGGCGGCATCAAGCGCAAGATCGCGCTGATGTGCGACGTGGAGGACGAGGCGGTCATCACCTGCGCCGACGCGGCCTCGATCTACGACATCCCCAAGGTGCTGCACCGCGAGGGCCTCGACGCCTACGTGGTGCGTCGCCTCGACCTGCCGTTCCGGGACGTGGACTGGAGCCGCTGGGACGACCTGCTGCGCCGCGTGCACCACCCCAAGGAGGAGGTCACGGTCGCCCTGGTCGGCAAGTACATCGACCTGCCGGACGCCTACCTCTCCGTCGCCGAGGCGCTGCGCGCCGGCGGCTTCGCCCACGAGGCCAAGGTGCGGCTGCGCTGGATCGCCAGCGACGAGTGCGCCACCCCGGCGGGCGCCGCCAAGAACCTGCACGACGTCGACGCCATCTGCGTCCCGGGCGGCTTCGGCATCCGCGGTCTCGAGGGCAAGCTGGGCGCCCTCACCTACGCCCGTACCCAGGGCATCCCCACCCTGGGACTGTGCCTGGGCCTGCAGTGCATGGTGATCGAGTACGCGCGCAACGTCGCGGGGCTGGAGAAGGCGGGCTCCACCGAGTTCGACCCCCAGGTCCCCGAGCCCGTGATCGCCACCATGGAGGAGCAGAAGTCGTTCGTCGAGGGCGCCGGTGACCTGGGCGGCACCATGCGCCTGGGTTCCTACCCCGCCGTGCTGGCTCCCGGCTCGGTGGTGCGTGAGGTCTACGGCAGCGAACGCGTGGAGGAGCGGCACCGCCACCGCTACGAGGTGAACAACGCCTACGTCGAGCAGCTCACCGCCGCCGGTCTGGTCTTCTCCGGCACCAACCCCGACCTCGGCCTCGTCGAGTTCGTGGAGCTGCCCCGGGAGGTCCACCCCTACTACGTGGCCACCCAGGCCCACCCGGAGCTGAAGTCCCGGCCCACCCGGCCGCACCCGCTCTTCGCCGGACTGGTCAAGGCGGCCATCGCGCGTCAGAAGGAGCTCGAGATCCCGATCGACGACGACGCAGCCGAGGACCGATGACCGATCAGCGTGAGGAGGTCAGGGACCTCCCCATGCGCTGGCCGGTCGTGGAGTCCCGTGAGGTGCACCGCGACGCCTGGGTGGTGGTGGTCCGCGAGGACGTCATCACCCGGCCGGACCACCCCGACGAGCGGTTCGCCCGGCTCTCGGTGGAGCACCCGGGTGCGGTGATCGTGATGGCGCTCGACGACGACGAGCGCGTCTTCTGCCTGCGCCAGTACCGACACACCTCCGGCTTCGAGTTCGTCGAGCTCCCGGCCGGCCTGCGTGACGCCGGTGACGAGCCGCCGCTGGAGACCGCCAAGCGCGAGCTGCGCGAGGAGGCGGAGCTCGCCGCGCACTCCTGGGTGCAGCTGCTCAGCACCTTCCCGTCCGCCGGGATCACCGACGAGGTGCACGAGATCTTCCTGGCCCGTGGCCTGAGCCCCTCGCCCCGTGGTGACTTCGAGCTGAAGCACGAGGAGGCGGAGATGCACCCGTTCTGGGTGCCCTTCGAGGATCTGCTGGACGCCGTGCTCGCCGGACGCGTGCGGCAGGGCCCCCTGGTCCAGGCTGTCCTGGCCTATGACGCGCTCAAGCGCCGGGATAGGTTGTGAGCGGCGACGCAACCAGCTCGGCTGCTCGCGAAGGGTGGGTCAGATGAGGATCGGCGTTCCCAAGGAAGTCAAGGACCACGAGTACCGGGTGGCACTCACTCCCCTCGGCACGCACGAGCTCGTCAGGCACGGGCACGAGGTCTTCGTCGAGTCCGGGGCAGGTCTGGGGTCCCTGGTCCGCGACGAGGACTACCTCGGGGCCGGGGCGCACATCCTGGACACCGCCGAGGACGTCTGGGGCACCGCCGACCTGGCGCTGAAGGTCAAGGAGCCCGTGCCCAGCGAGTACCCGCTGCTGCGCGAGGGACAGGTGCTCTTCACCTACCTCCACCTGGCGGCCGATCCCGCGCTCACCCGCGAGCTGATCGAGCGGCGCGTCACCGCCCTCGCCTACGAGACCGTGCAGCTGGCCTCCGGCGCGCTCCCGCTGCTCTACCCGATGTCGGAGGTCGCGGGCTGTCTCGCGCCCCAGGTCGGTGCCCACGCCCTGATGCGTGGCGAGGGGGGACGCGGCGTGCTGATGGGCGGAGTGGGTGGCGTGGCGAACGCCAAGGTGGTCGTCCTGGGCGCCGGGGTGGCGGGACAGAACGCCGCCAACATCGCGCTGGGCATGGGCGCGGACGTGACCCTGCTCGACACCGACCTGGACAAGCTGCGCCTCTCGTTCTGGCGCTACGACAACCGGGTGCACGGACTCGCCTCGTCTGAGCTGTCGATCCAGCAGCAGGTGCTGGCGGCGGACCTGGTGATCGGCGCCGTGCTGGTCGCCGGAGCCGCAGCCCCCAAGCTGGTGAGCAACGAGCTGGTCGCCGCGATGAAGCCGGGGTCCGTGCTCGTGGACATCGCGGTGGACCAGGGCGGGTGCTTCGCCGACACCCACCCGACCACGCACAGCGACCCGACGTACCAGGTGCACGCCTCGACGTTCTACTGCGTGGCGAACATGCCCGGCGCGGTGCCGAACACCTCGACGTACGCGCTGACCAACGCGACCCTGCCCTACGCGGTGCGGCTGGCCGACCAGGGGTGGCAGCAGGCGTCCCGGGAGGACCCAGCCCTCGCTCTCGGCCTGAACACCCATGCCGGGCTCCTCACCAATGCCGCGGTCGGCCGGGCCCTGGGCCTGGAAGCCGTGGCCCCCGACTCCGTGCTGGACTGAGCGAGCACAGGTGAGCACCTCCGAGCTGACGCGCGCCATCCGTACCTATCTCGACCACCTCTCGGTGGAGCGCGGACTGGCCGCCAACACGCTGTCGTCGTACCGCCGCGACCTGCGCCGGTACGCCGGACACCTCGACCAGGAGGGCATCGACCGGCTGGACGGCGTCTCGGAGTCGACGGTCTCGGACTTCCTGGTCAGGCTGCGCGAGGGGGACGCCGAGCACCCCCCGCTGGGTGCTGCCTCCGCCGCGAGGACCGTGGTGGCCGTGAGGGGCTTCCACAAGTTCGCGGTGCGCGACGGGCTGACCACCAACGACCCCGCCGCCTCGGTGCGGCCCCCGACCCCGGCCAAGCGCCTGCCCAAGGCCCTGCCCCTCTCCGACGTGGAGGCGATCCTGGAGGCCGCCGGCGCCGCGGGCACGCCGCTGGCCGCCCGGGACCGGGCCCTGCTGGAGGTCCTCTACGGCACCGGGGCCCGCATCTCCGAGGCCGTCGGGTTGGACGTGGACGACCTCGACCTCGAGGAGGGGACCGTGCTGTTGCGCGGCAAGGGGTCCAAGGAGCGGCTGGTGCCGGTGGGCTCCTACGCCGTCGAGGCGGTCCAGACCTACCTCACCCGCGCGCGCCCGGGGCTGGTCGCCCAGGGCCGCGGCACCCCCGCGGTCTTCCTCAACTCCCGGGGCGGGCGACTGTCGCGGCAGAGCGCCTGGGCGGTGCTCGCCAAGGCCGCCGACCGGGCCGGGGTGACTCGCGACGTCTCCCCGCACACGCTGCGTCACTCGTTCGCCACCCACCTGATCGACGGAGGCGCCGACGTGCGCGTGGTCCAGGAGCTGCTCGGTCACGCCTCGGTGACCACCACCCAGGTCTACACCCTGGTCACGGTGGACAACCTGCGCGAGGTCTTCGCCACCGCACACCCCAGGGCGCGCGCCTGATGGCCGGCGCATGGTGGGACGGCGTCACCGGTCCCGACGCCCTGTACGACGCCTTCACCGACTGGGCGACCGACAACGGCCTGGAGCTCTACCCGCACCAGGACGAGGCGGTGATGGAGCTGCTGGCGGGCAACAACGTGGTGCTGGCGACCCCGACGGGCTCGGGCAAGTCGCTGGTCGCCTTCGCCGCCCACGTGGCAGCGCTGGCGAGCGACCAGGTGTCGTTCTACACCGCCCCGATCAAGGCCCTGGTGAGCGAGAAGTTCTTCGCCCTGTGCGAGACCCTCGGCGCTGACAACGTGGGCATGCTGACCGGTGACGCCAGCGTCAACCCGGACGCGCCGGTGATCTGCTGCACCGCGGAGGTGCTGGCCAACATCGCGCTGCGCGAGGGTCGGCAGGCCGACGTGGGCCTGGTGGTGATGGACGAGTTCCACTACTACGGCGATCCCGAGCGGGGCTGGGCCTGGCAGGTGCCGCTGCTGGAGCTTCCTCAGGCGCAGTTCCTGCTGATGTCGGCGACGCTGGGCGACGTCACGCCGATCGCGAAGGACCTCACCGTCCGCAACGGCCGGGACACCGTGGTCATCGACGACGCCGAGCGTCCGGTGCCGCTGGACTTCAGCTGGGCGCTGACGCCGCTGGACGAGACGCTGGAGGAGCTGGTGAGCACCCACCAGTCCCCGGTCTACGTCGTGCACTTCACCCAGGCAGCGGCCGTCGAGCACGCCACGTCGCTGCTCAAGGGAGGCCTGGCCAAGCTGACCGTCCCGGACCAGGTCGACGCGCTGCGCGAGCGGCTGGCGAACTTCCGCTTCTCCGCGGGCTTCGGCAAGACCCTGGCCCAGCTGCTGCGTCAGGGCATCGGGGTGCACCACGCCGGGATGCTCCCGAAGTACCGCCGCCTGGTCGAGCAGCTGGCCCAGGCCGGTCTGCTCCGGGTGATCTGCGGGACCGACACCCTGGGCGTGGGGATCAACGTGCCGATCCGCACGGTGCTCTTCACCGGGCTGGCCAAGTTCGACGGCCAGCGGCAGCGGATCCTGCGTAGCCGGGAGTTCCTGCAGATCGCCGGGCGCGCGGGCCGGGCCGGCTACGACACCGCAGGGTTCGTCGTGGTGCAGGCTCCTGAGCACGTCATCGAGAACGAGCGCGCGAAGGCCAAGTCGGAGGCGAAGAACGCCGCGATGAGCGCCGAGAAGCAGGCGAAGCGCAAGAGCAAGCCGCAGCTGAAGAAGCCGCCCGAGGGCACCGTGGTCTGGACCGAGCAGACTTTTGACAAGCTCGTCGAGTCCCGGCCCGAGCCGCTGGTCTCGCGGATGAAGGTCGACAACGCGATGCTGCTCAACGTCGTGGCTCGCGAGGAGGACGCGTTCCCGGTGCTGCGGCGCCTGCTCACCGACAACCACGAGGACCGCCGGGCCCAGCTGCGCCTCTCGCGTCGCGCGCTCCGGCTGGCCCGCAGCCTGGTCAGGACCGGGGTGCTCACCCGGCTGGACGAGCCGGACGAGTTCGGCCGCCGCTACGTGATCACCGTCGACCTGCCGCTGGACTTCGCACTGAACCAGCCGCTGTCGCACTTCGCGCTGGCCGCACTCGACGTGCTGGACCCCGAGTCGCCGACGTACACCCTGGACATCGTCTCGGTGATCGAGGCCGTGCTGGAGGCGCCTCGCCAGGTGCTGTTCGCCCAGCAGCACGCCGCGCGGGGAGTGGCGATCAACGAGATGAAGGCCGACGGCATCGAGTACGACGAACGGATGCAGCTGCTGGAGCAGGTCACCTGGCCCCAGCCGCTCGCCGAGCTGCTCGAGGTGACCTTCGAGATGTACCGCCAGACCCACCCCTGGTTGCCCGAGGAGGCACTCTCGCCCAAGTCGGTGGTGCGGGAGATGTACGAGCAGGGGATGGGCTTCACCGACTTCGTGGGCCGCTACCAGCTCGCGCGGTCCGAGGGGCTGGTGCTGCGCTACCTCACCGACGCCTACCGGACCTTGCGCCAGACCGTGCCCGAGGCGCACCGCACCCCCGAGCTGGAGGACCTGCTGGAGTGGCTGGGGGAGACGGTGCGCCAGACAGACTCCTCCCTGCTCGACGAGTGGGAGGCCCTGGGCCATCCCGACCACGTGCCCGCCGAGGTCTCGCACCACGAGCCGCCGCACCACCCGCGCCCGCTGTCCAAGCAGGAGCGCGCGCTGACGGTGATGGTGCGCAACGCGATGTTCGCCCGGGTGGTCGCGGTGGCCCGGGACGACCTGGACGCCCTGATGCGGCTGGAGCGGGACGCCGCGGACCGGGTGGACCCACCACGACAGGTCGTGATGACCCGCTCGCGGTGGGACGAGGCGCTCGAGGAGTACTACGCCGAGCACGACACGGTGGGCATCGACGCCGACGCCCGCGGCCCGTCGTACCTGCAGGTGGGGCCGGAGCAGCAGGGCGAGCCGGTGGGCGCGGGGGAGGACGAGCGCGCCCGGGTACGCCGGGTGGTCCAGGTGCTGGCCGACCCCGAGGGACACCGGGACTGGGTCATCGAGGGCGTGGTGGACTGTGACGCCACCGATGAGGCGGGCGAGCTGGTCCTGGCGGTCGCGTCGATGCGCCGCTTCGACGGATGACCCCGGTTGGGGGTTTCGCCGAGTCGCCTTGTGGCTGGGGAAGAGCGGGGCCTAGAGTCGCGCGGAGAAGGCGAGAAGTCGTCGAGTCGACAAACAGTGGGAGCTGCGCATGATTGGTGACGGATCCGTCGCTGGAACCTCCGGCAGCACCGCAGGACAGGTGCCACCCTTGGTCCACCGCCCGGCCCCCTCCCACAGCTCCGCCAGCCAGAAGACCCTCCCGCACACGTCCCCCGGAGACGAGACCCGAGTGAGCGACCCCATCCCGTTCCCCATGCCGACCAGCGCCGCGCTGGTCCCCGAGGTGGCCAACGGTCCCACCGGCCGTCCGATGCCGACGTTCCCCGAGCCCGACCCGGTCACCGGGCCGCGGCGGGCACGCGTGGTCTCGATGTGCAACCAGAAGGGCGGCGTCGGCAAGACCACCACCACGATCAACCTGGGAGCCTCCCTCGCCGAGTACGGCCGCAAGGTGCTGCTGGTGGACTTCGACCCCCAGGGCTCGCTCTCGGTCGGCCTGGGGCTGAACCCGCACGAGATGGAGTTCACCGTCTACAACCTGCTCATGGAGCGGGACGTCGAGCTGGACGACGTGGTGGTGCCCTCCGGAGTGCCGGGCATGGACCTGCTGCCCTCCAACATCGACCTTTCGGCCGCCGAGGTGCAGCTGGTGCACGAGGTCGCCCGCGAGCAGACCCTGCAGCGGGTGCTGGCGCCGGCGCTGGACCAGTACGACGTGATCCTCATCGACTGCCAGCCTTCGCTCGGCCTGCTCACCGTGAACGCCCTGACCGCCTCCGACGGCGTCATCGTGCCGCTGGAGTGCGAGTACTTCGCGCTGCGCGGCGTGGCGCTGCTCAAGACGACCATCGACAAGGTCCGTGAGCGGCTCAACCCCAAGCTGCAGATCGACGGGGTGCTGGGCACCATGTTCGACGGTCGCACCCTGCACAGCCGCGAGGTGATGGACCGGCTGGTCTCGGCCTGGGGGGACACCGTCTTCCACACCGTGATCCGCCGCACGGTGAAGTTCTCCGACTCCACCGTGGCCGGTGAGCCGATCACCACCTACGCCTCGAGCTCCACCGGAGCCGACCACTACCGATCGCTCGCCCGGGAGGTGCTCGCCCGGTGGCGCGACGGGTGAGCCTGCCCGCTGCAGACGACCTCTTCCGTCCCACGGGCGAGGGCGACGAGGAGTCGACCGTCCGGGCCGTTGCGCCGCCCGAGGACAAGGGCGGCAAACGTCGTACCAGCGGCCGGGTCCGGCACGACGAGAAGATGACGGTCTACGTCACCTCGGACGAGCTGATCGAGCTCGAGCACGCTCGCCTGTCGCTGCGCAGCAAGCACGGCCTGGCGGTGGACCGGGGTCGCATCGTGCGTGAGGCGGTCGCGCTGATCCTGGCCGACCTCGAGGCGCACGGCGAGGACAGCGCGTTGGTACGACGGCTGAGCGAGGAATGACCCAGAGCGCCGCGGTCGACCCCGGAGCCGCTGCGGCTGCGGGGTTCGCGGTCAGGCTCGACAACTTTGAGGGACCCTTCGACCTCCTGCTGTCGCTGATCGCCAAGCACAAGCTGGACATCACCGAGGTCTCCCTGTCCACGGTCACTGACGAGTTCATCGCCTTCGTCAAGGCCGGCGGGCCGGTCTGGGACCTGGAGCAGACCACCTCGTTCCTGCTCGTCGCCTCCACCCTGCTGGACCTCAAGGCCGCGCGGCTGCTGCCCTCGGGCGACGTGGAGGACGAGGAGGACCTGGCACTCCTGGAGGCCCGCGACCTGCTGTTCGCGCGGCTGCTCCAGTACCGCGCGTTCAAGCTGGTCGCCGGGGTGTTCGAGCGGCGACTGGCCGACGAGTCCCGGCGCCACCCTCGGGCGGTGGGGTTGGAGGAGCGCTTCGCCACCCTGCTGCCGGAGGTGCTGATCGGCATCGGGCTGGACCAGTTCGCCCGCCTCGCCGCCAAGGCGATGGAGCCCCGGCCGGTGCTCGAGGTCTCCCTCGACCACATCCACACCACCACCGTCAGCGTGCGGGAGCAGGGCAACCTGGTCGTCGAGCGGCTGCGGCGCTCGGGCACGATGACCTTCCGGGCACTCTGCGGCGACTCCCCGGACACCCTGACCACCGTTGCCCGGTTCCTGTCGCTGCTCGAGCTGTTCCGCGAGGGGGCGGTCTCCTTCGACCAGGTCACACCGCTGGGCGAGCTGACCGTGCGCTGGACCGGCGCCGAGGACGGCACCGTGGAGATCCACGACGAGTTCGACGGGGCTCCACCTGAGGCCCCACCTGAGGCCTCGACCGAGGCTTCGACCACCGAGATGCCGCCGGAGGCAGATCCCTCCGCCGGAGAGCAGGAAGAGGACCGATGAGCCAGGAGCAGGTCACCGCGGGGCAGGAACCCCCGGACCAGGCTGCCCAGGACCCCACTCCCCAGGACTCCACTCCCGGGGACCAGGTGGAGACGCTCGACGTCGCCGTGGCCGAGCTGCGGCCCGCGCTGGAGGCCATCCTGATGGTCTCCGACCAGCCCCTGGACCGCGTCTCGCTGGCCTCGGCCGTCGGGCACCCCGTCGATGCCGTCTCCCAGGCTCTGGAGTCACTGGCGCAGGAGTACACCGACCAGAGGCGCGGCTTCGAGCTGCGCAACGTCGCCGGCGGCTGGCGGTTCTACACCCGGGAGGAGTACGCCGGAGTGGTCGAGGCGTTCGTGCTCGAGGGGCAGCAGGCGCGCCTGACCCAGGCGGCGCTGGAGACCCTCGCGGTGGTGGCCTACAAGCAGCCCGTCTCCCGGGCTCGGGTCTCGGCCATCCGGGGCGTCAGCGTGGACGGTGTCATGCGCACCCTGCTCGCGCGCGGCCTCGTGGAGGAGGCCGGCTCGGACGAGACCTCCGGGGCCCACCTGTACCGCACGACCAGCTACTTCCTGGAGCGCATCGGCATCACCAGCCTCCACGACCTCCCCGAGCTCGCGCCGTACCTGCCGGACATGGACGACATGGAGGAAGAGCTGGCGGCGGCCTCGGCGGGATCGCCCGGGTCCCCCAGCGGACCTGGGGCCACCAACCCGGCCCCGGAGCACCAGGCACCGGAGCACCAGGCACCGGAGCACCAGGCACCGGAGCACCACGCGCCGCACAGCGGTGACGGCACCGAGCCCGACGGGGGGACTGAGGTCTCGTGAGCGACCAGGAGATGGGCGACGCCGGCCGCGAGGTCGAGACGGACGCGGACGGCCTGGTGCGGCTGCAGAAGCTGCTGGCACAGTCCGGAGTGGCGTCCCGCCGCAAGTGCGAGGAGCTGATGCTCGACGGCCAGGTCGAGGTCGACGGCGAGGTCGTCACCCGGCTCGGCACCAAGGTGGACCCGCGGACCGCGGTCATCCGCGTCGAGGGTCGGCGGCTGCCGCCGGTCTCGGCACACGTCTACCTGGTGCTCAACAAGCCGCGCGGGGTGGTGTCCACCATGTCGGACCCGGAAGGGCGCCGCAGCCTCGGCGACGTGGTCGCGCACCGCTCCGAGCGGCTCTTCCACGTCGGCCGGCTCGACACCGACACCTCCGGCCTGCTGCTGCTCACCAACGACGGCGACTTCGCCCACCGGATGGCCCACCCGTCGTACGAGGTGGACAAGACCTACGTCGCGGAGGTCCAGGGCGACGTCTCCCGTGCCACCCTCCAGCGCCTGCGCGACGGGGTGACGCTGGAGGACGGCCCGGTGACGGTCTCCCAGGTGAAGGTCGTGGAGGCCGGCCGCGGCGGGGCCAAGGGCCGCACCATCGTCGAGCTGGTGATCCACGAGGGTCGCAACCGGATCGTGCGACGGCTGCTCGACGAGGTCGGTCACCCGGTGCTGCGGCTGACCAGGACCAAGTTCGGCCCCGTGGAGCTCGGCCGGCTGCCGATGGGGCAGCTGCGGCCGCTCAGTCGCGAGGAGCTGGGTGCTTTGCTGGACAGCGTGCAGCTGTGACCGGAGCGCGCCAACTATGGTTGCCCGGACCGTTCGGCGACCCCACGCCGGACGACAGGTGAGCGAGGAGAGTGCTGTGAGGGTGCGGGCGGTGCGCGGAGCCACCCAGTTGGACCAGGACACCAAGGAGCACATGCATGAGCGTGTCTCCGAGATGGTGCGCGAGGTGATGGGGGCCAACGGGCTCACCGTCGACGACTTCATCTCCATCCTGTTCACCTCCACCAGCGACCTCGTGGCGGAGTTCCCGGCGTACGCGGCGCGCCAGCTGGGCTTCGACGACGTCCCCCTGATGTGCGCCCGCGAGCTCGAGATCGCCGGCTCCATGCCTCGGGTGGTCCGGATGATGGCGCACGTCGAGACCGACCTGCCGCGCGCCGACGTCACCCACATCTACCTGCACGGCGCGGCTGGCCTGCGACGGGACCTGGCGCGGGTGCGCGAGGTCGCGGGCGGCGAGCCTTCGTGACCGTGCCTTCGGCGGCCCCCACCGGGCCCGTGGAGATCGTCGGCACCGGGCTGGTCGGCACCTCGATCGCGCTGGCCTGTCGCCGGGCCGGTGTCGAGGTGCTCCTGACCGACGTCTCCTCCGAGCACGTGCGCACCGCGTCGGGACTCGGCGCCGGACGCCCCCGGGTCGCTGCCGATCGCCCCCAGCTCGTAGTCGTGGCGGTCCCGCCGGACCGGTTGGGGGAGGAGATCGTGTCCGCCCTGACCGCGGGCGACGCGGTGGTCACCGACGTCGGCAGCATCAAGTCGCAGCCCCTGGCCCACGTGCTCACCGCCGTGGACGAGCACGAGGCCGCCCGCTACGTCGGCAGCCACCCGATGGCCGGGAGCGAGCGCTCCGGCCCGCTGGCCGCCTCGGCGTCGCTGTTCGACGGCCGTCCTTGGGCCGTGGTCCCGCACGCCGCTGCCGCGCCCTCGGCCACGGCGCTGGTGCGAGGCCTCGCCGAGCTCTGCGGGGCCGTGCCGCTGGAGCTGGAGGCGGCCGAGCACGACCGCGCGGTGGCCCGGACCTCACACCTGCCGCACCTCGCCGCAGTGCTGGTCGCCGGACGGCTCGCCGGCGTTCCCCCACGGGACCTGGCGCTGTCCGGCCAGGGAGTGCGGGACGTGACGCGGATCGCGGGCAGCGACCCGTCCCTGTGGGAGCAGATCGTGACCGCCAACGCGCCTGCCGTGCTCGAGGTGCTGGGCGAGGTCCGGGAGCAGCTGGACGTGCTGATCGCCGCCGTCGACGCGGGGGAGCGCACCGCGCTGCACGACGTCCTGGCGCGCGGGGTGCGGGGCACCCAGGCCATCCCCGGCAAGCACGGGGCGCCCACCCGCCCGATGGTCTCCGTCTTCGTCGCGGTCCCCGACCATCCCGGCGAGCTGGCGCGTCTGTTCGCCGACGCCGGGGCCAGCGAGGTCAACATCGAGGACGTCCGTATCGACCACGATCCCGGGCGTGAGGTGGGGCAGGTGGAGCTGCTGGTCGACGAGGGGCGTTCCCAGCACCTGCTGGACACTCTGGAATCCCGTGGCTGGCTGACCCACAGGTAGGCTGCGGGCGCCGAGCAACGTTCAGCAAGGAGCCCTTCCGGTGAGCACCACCCCCGCAGTTCCCCCCGGCCTCGTGGTCGCGATCGACGGACCCTCGGGGTCAGGCAAGTCGAGCACCTCCCGAGGTGTCGCGGCGCGCCTGGGCCTGCGCTACCTCGACACCGGTGCCATGTTCCGGGGGATCGCCTGGTGGATGCTCCGCGAAGGCGTAAGGATCGACGACCCCGCTGCCGTCGCCGCTCGCGCCCAGGAGCCCGTCATCGTCTCCGGCACCGACCCGGCCGCCCCCGGGATCACCGTGGACGGCGTCGACGTGGCGCAGGCGATCCGCGGGGCGGACGTCACCGGCGCGGTGAGCCCGGTCAGCGCGGTCCCGCAGGTGCGTGCCCGGCTGCTCGAGCTGCAGCGCGAGATCATCGGCGCCGGTGGGATCGTGGTGGAGGGCCGCGACATCGGCTCCGTCGTCGCCCCGGACGCTCAGGTCAAGGTCTACCTCACCGCCGACGCCGCCGCGCGCGCCTCCCGGCGGGTGCTCGAGGAGGGTGGCTCCGACGTGGGTGCGACCCAGGCCTCGCTGCTGGCACGTGATGCCATCGACTCCACCCGGTCCACGGCGCCGCTGGTGATGCCGGACGGCGCCGTCCACATCGACACCACCTCGTACACCCTGGACGAGGTCATCGACCAGGTCGTCGCCCTGGTCCAGGTGGTGGAGGACCCGGCATGATCCATGCCGAGCTGCCCCGGAGCAGCGACCGGCACCCGCCCCGGCAGATGCTCCACCGGCTGCGCCCGCTGGCGCGTGCGGTGGTCCGCCAGCGGTACGACGTACGGGTGGCGGGGGAGTCGCACGTGCCGACGCACGGCCCGGCGCTGCTGGCGGCCAACCACATCGGGGCGTTGGACGGGCCACTGCTCGCGGCGTTCTCGCCGCGTCCCGTGCACGCCCTGACCAAGCACGAGATGTTCACCGGGCGTGCCGGGCGGCTGCTGCTCCGCTCGGGCCAGATCCCGCTCAACCGCTTCGACCCCGATCCTCGCGCCATCCGCACCTGTCTGCGGGTGCTGCGCGAGGACGGCGTGGTCGGCATCTTCCCCGAGGGCAAGCGTGGCGCGGGCGACCTGAGTCGGTTCCATCACGGCGCCGCCTACCTGGCGCTGGTGACGGGAGCACCCGTGGTGCCGGTGACGTTCCTCGGCACCCGCCCGGCCGGCGCCGCCAGCAGCGCCCTGCCCCGGCGGGGCGACCGCATCGACATCGTCTTCGGCTCCAGCTGGCAGGTCCAGAAGCAGCCCTGGCCCCGGAGACGGGAACAAGTCCTGCACGCCTCGGCGTTGCTCCTTGAGCACATGCGCGGCGAGCTGGACCGTGCCTGCGCCCTCACCGGGCGCGACCTGCCGGGACCGCTCCCGGCCGGCGGGACAAACAGCGAATCAGACAGAGCCACAGATAATGACCCCGATACCGGGTTCGTGAAGCGAGGAACACCATGAGCGAGCCTCAGGACGTCGACACGACGTCCGGTCCCGTGCCCATCCTGGCCGTCGTCGGCCGCCCCAACGTGGGCAAGTCCACGCTGGTCAACCGGATCATCGGCCGCCGTGAGGCAGTCGTCGAGGACCGGCCCGGCGTGACCCGCGACCGCGTCTCCTACGACGCGAACTGGAACGGCCGCGCTTTCACCGTGGTCGACACCGGTGGCTGGGACCCCGACGCTCGCGGGCTCGCGGAGCGGATTGCCGGACAGGCCGAGGTGGCGGTGAGCCTGGCCGACGCCGTGCTCTTCGTCGTCGACGCCACGGTCGGCATCACCGATGCCGACGAGGGCGTGGTGAAGGTGCTGCGCAAGTCGGGCAAGCCCGTCGTGCTCGCCGCCAACAAGGTGGACGACCAGCGCACCGAGGCCGAGGCCTACGGTCTGTGGAACCTGGGCCTGGGCGAGCCGGTGCCGGTCTCGGCTCTGCACGGACGTGGCAGCGGCGACATGCTCGACGCCATCCTGGAGGCGCTGCCCGAGGCGCCGCCGGAGCGGCTCAACGAGGTCGGCGGACCGCGCCGCATCGCCATCGTCGGCAAGCCGAACGTCGGCAAGTCCTCGCTGCTCAACAAGCTTGCGGGGGAGGAGCGCGTGGTCGTCGACAACGTCGCCGGCACCACCGTCGACCCCGTCGACGAGCTGATCGAGCTCGGTGGCAAGCAGTGGCGCTTCATCGACACCGCCGGCATCCGCAAGCGGGTCAAGGAAGCCTCGGGGCACGAGTACTACGCCTCGTTGCGCACCACGACCGCCATCGACCGGGCCGAGGTGGCCGTGCTGGTCCTCGACGGCAGCCAGAGCGTGTCCGAGCAGGACATGCGGATCATCCAGACGGTCCGCGACGCCGGCCGGGCCATGGTCATCGCGTTCAACAAGTGGGACCTGGTCGACGCCGAGCGCCGTTACTACCTCGAGCGCGAGATCGAGCGTGACCTCGTGCAGGTGCAGTGGGCTCCGCGGATCAACGTCACCGCGCGGACCGGTTGGCACATCGACCGCCTGGTGCCGGCGCTGGAGAAGGCTCTCGCCGGCTGGGAGACCCGCATCGGCACCGGGGCCCTCAACAACTTCCTGGGTCGCCTGGTCGCAGAGCACCCGCACCCGGTGCGCAGCGGCAAGCAGGCCAAGATCCTCTTCGGCACCCAGGCGGGCACTGCTCCGCCGGTCTTCGTCCTGTTCACCAGCGGCAAGCTGGACGCCTCGTACGAGCGGTTCATCGAGCGCCGGCTGCGCGAGGAGTTCGGCTTCGTGGGCACACCCATCGTGATCCAGCAGCGGGTCCGGGAGAAGCGCAAGCGCTGACCGGAGGGCTCAGGGCTCGATGTCGTAGGCGCGGAGCCACTCCATCGGGTCGACCGGGCCCTCACCTGCGGGCCGGATCTCCAGGTGCAGGTGGGGTCCGGTGGAGTTGCCGGTGGTGCCGACCTGGCCCAGCGGTTCGGCCATGTCGATCGTCTCTCCTGCGGTGACCAGGGAGGCCTCCTGGTGGCAGTACCAGACCTCGGTGCCGTCAGCCAGCGTCAGCACGGTGCGCAGCCCGTAGGGCCCGGCGTCGCCCACCTCAGTCACCACGGCGTCAGCCAGGGCGACCAGTGGTGTGCCGCTCGCTGCCCCGAAGTCCTGGCCGGTGTGGTCCTTCTCCCACAGGGGCCCGGCTTTCCCGAACCCTGCCGAGAGGTGGTAGCCCGCCAGCGGCAGCACGTGGGTGGCCTCCTCGGGATCCCCGGTGTAGCCGTAGTCGGAGAGGTGCGCGGCACGTGACTCCAGGACCCGCGACCACGAGGCCGCCTTGCGATCCAGCGCCGCCAGGGCACGTTCTCGCGCTTGCACGGTCTTGGCCAGGAGGATCTGTTCCTCGGTCTCGGGCGTGGGGGGCAGCTCGTTCGCCAGAGGTGCTGCGTGCGCGTGGCCCGAGCCGCTGAGCAGGACAGTGACCATGGCGGTCAGCGACCAGGCTGCGAAGGCGCCGTACGGCGCCCAGGAGCGGGTCCTGCGGTGGGTGGCGTGTCGCATGGGTGGAGTCCTTCGTCGGTGACTCCGCCCATGGTTCGGCTCCCCGAGCACGCGTGCAGGTGAAAGGCGCCAAGATGGTCACAGTGGGTCATGGACGCCTGACCCGGGCGGCGGTACACGGGGACCATGGGGACCATCGCTGTGCCTGGGCCAGTCCGCGCGAGGGGCCGGAGCAGCGGAAGACGACCCGATGCGCGCGAGCAGGCGAGGCTGCGGTAATGTTCGGCTCGTTCTTCCTCGGAAGACGATTCGGGCTGTAGCGCAGCTTGGTAGCGCACTTGACTGGGGGTCAAGGGGTCGCAGGTTCAAATCCTGTCAGCCCGACAAAAAATCGCCCCTGACCTGCGGAAACGCTGGGTCAGGGGCGGTTCGCATTTGACGTGGAACGGTACGAGAGCGCGGCGTCGCTCCTTTGCCGCGCGGTGCAGCTCGAGGGCACGCGCCCGCGGGTCTGGCACCACGACATCTTCTACGCCGAGTTCGTCGCCTGCCCGGACGCCTCGGTGGTGATGGTCGGGACCGACCGGCTCGTTCCTCAGGCGGGTGAGCCGGTCGCCGTCCCGGTCAGCGAAGACGCGGCACGAAGTCGTCGAACTGCACGCTGATGCGGTGCCCGCTCGACGGGAGCGCCGGGACGTTGATCACCTGGGGGCGGCGCTCCCCGCGGGCCTTTGCCACCAGCCGCACGGTCCCGCGCTCGGACACTGGGAGGTAGACGTCCGTGCCCGTGATGAACGGGAGCGACGCGAAGGCGGGCAGCACCGCGTCGGTGGCGCTCACCTTGTCGCTGCCGGCGTCGAAGGCGAACATCCCGATGATCCGGCGCTTTCGGGGCGCGACCGCGGGGGTCAGCACGTTCTGCCCGCCGATGCTCAGGGTGTCACCGGCCTCACCCTGGTCGCCCCACCACTCCTTGTTGCGGTTCACGGTGAGGTTCACGTGGGCGTCGCTCTTCTCGGTGGCGGCGTCCAGTCCGGTGCCGGGGACGCTGGCGAGCAGCCGGACGAGCGAGTTGGAGCGCCGGAACGGCTGGCGGTAGAAGTGGTGGGTCGGCCCGCCCGGCCAGATGAGCGCGAACTCGTAGGACGCCGTCGGGGAGGCCTTGAACGGACCGAACGACCCGTTGCCGGAGAGCTGGTAGGTGGCGACCGGACGGCGACCGATCCGCCGGCCGGTGTGCGCGTTGACCCGGTGCACCTCGAGGGTCGCGCCGTCGACGCCGACGTTGCTGGGGAACAGCACGGCGCGGCCGGAGACGTCGATGCGCCCGTGGGCTCGGACCACCTCGGTCGTCCTCGGCGCCTTGTCGGTGAAGAACGTGTACGCCTCGGTGAACGACTCGGGCGAGGTGACCGTCTCGGTGTGGCCCTGGTCGTCGAGGTGCACGTTGCGGGCGCCGGTGATCTCCCCCGCGGCGTTGTTCTCCCCCCAGATGGCGAGGGTGTCGACGCCGCCGGGAGGCTCGTCCGCCGGGGCTCCGTCGAGGTTCACGTAGTGCGCGACCTCGGCCGCCCGCTCGGGCGAGCTGGTCAGGTACCGCTGCAGCACGTAGGTGCCCAACGAGTGGGCCAGGACGTCGACCTGCTCGGCGCCGGTGCGCTCGCGCAGGGCGTCGATCCGGGCGTCGAGTGCGGCGTGGACGTCGGCCAGCGAGTTGGTCGCGAACGTCGAGTCGTACTCGTGCGCCTCGATCCACGACACCGGGTAGCCGTTCGACGCGTACCGCTGGGCCTGGCTCTCGAACTGCGACCCGGAGCCCGACGACCCGTGCACGAACACGATGGGTCTGCGCTCCTCCTTGGGCGCCGGGCCGGGGTGGGGGGAGGCCGAGGTGGGTGCCGTCAGGCCGGCGAACATCAGCGCGGCGGTGGCAAGGGCGGTGGCGAGCGGTCGCAGCATGGGGGCTCCGTGGTCCTGGCGTGGGGTACTGGACGCTATCCGTGGTCGCGGAGCGGGGTCAACGGACGTTCTCGGGCGTCGGATCCGAGGGTGCTGATCGCCCTGCTGGGCATGTGCGGACGACACAGCCGCCCGCCGCGCCCGGTCGTCCTGGGCTGGCCTGCGTGAGCACCCACGACGACGGACCCACGCATGAGGACGACCATCCGCGTTGCTACTCCGGTGGGAGCAGCCGGCGTCCCCAGGTGCGTGCGATCCCTCTTCACCGACGCTCGTGCTCGACCACGCGCAGTGCGCCGCTGGGGCAACGCGCGATCACGTCCCGCAAGGTCTGGGCGGCGACATCGGTGTCGGCGTGGGTGGGGTCGATCCACGGTCGCCTGCTGGGCATGAACACCGCGGGCATGCCCCGCACGCACTCCGCCGCGTGCCGGCACACCTCTGCGTCGGAGGAGACGTCCACCAGGGGCCCGGTGTAGGTCTTGCGCGCCACGGTCAGTCCCTGACCTTGGACGGTGGCGCGTTGAAGAGCAGCTCCCGGTACTCGGGGTGCTTGCGCATCCAACCGAGGATGTAGGGGCAGCTCACCAGTGCCTTCAGGTGTCGTTCGCGGATGTCGTCGAGCGCAGCGCGGACCAGGGCGCTGCCGACCACCCCACAGCACCCATTGATCCGGCTGGCGCTGCTGTCGTTCATCTGGCCCCACGGAATGGGCCGCACGTGTGTCTCGTCACGCCGGGGCGCGCTCTAGACCACCACCACGCGCTGCCCACCGACGGCCCCCATAAACCATCGTGCTCGACCTGCGTCGCGACCCCCTTGCGACCAGAAGTTCCGTTCCGCGCACGCGTGAGGGTTCCCTGTGATGGGGTCAGCTGAGCGTTCGCTGAACGCCCGCACGCGAGAGCCGGACCCGGACTGTCAACACAGATGGTCGCACCTGTCCTCCGAGCACCCACCTGGCAGCGACCCTTCGGGGAGCGCGCGCCTGACACCACACCGCTGAAGGACGCCGCATGTCCAGGGTCCACCGCCCCCTTCCACGCCTCAATCGTGCCCGCCGAGCTCTCGGGACCTCATGGCGAGTCCCGCTAGGTGCCTGCGGCGGTCTGTCGTTGGCGGTCCTGCTCGCCTTGTTCGTCTTGCCGGTGACCGGCATGGCCGTCCTCGACACGGACAACGACCAGTCCACCGCGGTTGCTCTAGGCCCGTGGCTGGGCCTGGGCCTGACCACGATGGTTGGTCTTGTTGCAGGAGTCAGCGTCATCGCCGTCCTCATAAGCCAGCTGCTGGCCGGTGCGCCGACAACGCTGAGCCACGCATGGGGTCGCACGTGGACGGCGCTGACGAAGGTACTTGCGACCATCGCCGGGATCGTGGCCGTCGCATCGCTTGCCGTTCTGGCGAGCCTGCCGCTGGCTCTCGTCTTCTTCGTGCGCAGCACCTGGCTCATGCGCTCGCGCGACACCCGGGCCAAGGGACTTCGCGGCTTGTGGCTCGTGGTCCCCGGCGCAGCGGCCGTTGCGATCTACCTCGTGCTGCCAGTTACCTGGGCGGCACTGCTGGCCGGCCAGTCGTGGCGTGAAGCCGTCGCCGCTGCCCTGCGACAACGGTTCATCGGCCGTCTCGCCGTACTCGGCGGCCTGAGTGTTGTCGTGGCTGCAGTCGTGGGGTTGTCGTGGTGGGGCGCCAGCTCCGTAGACCAGCCGAGCTCCTGGTCCGGCGTTCGTCCTCTCCTGGCCCTCGCAGTCTGCGAGCTGATGATCGTTGGTGCCGCGCTCGGGTTGCTTGGCCACCGCCGGGGCGAGTCCACGACGCAGCCCGAGGCTGCGGAGGTCAGCCGCACGGGGCGCCGCAACGGCTGGTGGCGGAACCGTCTCCTCGCATCAACGTCGGTCGTCGCCATCGCCTCGCTCCTGATTCCCCTCGCCCCGGGACTCATCCTCGCCGGAGCGCAGGCTGCCGAGACCACACTCGCCGCGTTCGAACCTGACCCGAACGCCACCCTCGTCGTCAACACGCTCACCGACACCACCACGCCGGGACCCGACGACTGCGTCGACGACGACGCCCCCTGCGGCATCCGCGCAGCTCTGGAGCGGGCGACCCGGGCCGCTGCTGAGGGCGGCTCTCCGCGCGTCGAGTTCGCGGTCAACGGCACCATCACGCTGGCTGACACCCTGAGCGTGCCGTCCGGCATCACCGTGGACGCCACCGGTCAGCAGGTCACTCTCGACGCGCACCAAGACTTCCGTGCCCTGGTCGTGTCCATGGCACAGGAGAGCGAAGGCGCATCGGTGACCTTGCGCGGGTTCACCGTCACCGGCGGCCGTTCCGAGGAAGGCGGAGCCGGGCTGTTCAGCGACGCCAACCGCGTTCGTCTCGAGCAGATGACGTTCACCGACAACAAGTCCGGCATCGGCTCCCCGAACCAGCCCAACGGCGGCGCGGTCGCTGTCCCCTACACCACCGTGTACGTCGTGGAGTCGACGTTCGTCGACAACACCGCGCAGGCCGGAGTCGGCGGCGCCGTGGCCGGCTCCACCGTCCGGTGGGAGAACTCCACCTCGGTACGCAACGACGGCTTGCTAGGCCGACCCGAAGGTGGCGCAATCTTCTCCCGCTACGGGGGAACCGTCGCCCACGCCACCGTCATCGACGGCGGAGGCGTCGCCGGTAGCGAGGACGGCGGCAACCTCACGGTCGTCAACTCCGCCATCCGCGCGGCCATGGCCAACTTCCCGTGCGCCCGGATCAACAGCGCCACCGACCTGGGCACCGAGACCGGCAACGTCGACAACGAGGGCACCTGCCTGGGTGCCAGGGCACCCGTGGGACCCATCGGAGAACTCGCCGACAACGGCGGTCCGACGCAGACCGTCGCGCTGTTCCCCGGCTCCGCAGCCATCGGGGCAGGCGAGCAGACCCAGTGCCTCGACGCTGACCAGCGCGGCCAGTCGCGCAACCCGAGCTCGTGCGACGCCGGCGCCTTCCAGACCACGTCGAGCGACATCCCCGACGTCACGGTCACCTTGGAACGCCTCAACGAGCTGCGCGTGGGCCAGTCGGTCGAGCTCGCCGCCCGGATGACGTCCGAGGCCGCGCTCCCGGACGGCACCGTGCGGTTCCTCGACGGCACCGACGTGCTGGTCGCCGACCGTCCCGTCGTCGACGGAGTGGCGCGCGCCCAGCTGGACCGACTGCCGCAGGGCAAGCGGATCCTGAGCGCTGAGTTCGTCCCGGCCAACGGCACCGACGCCTTCGCCTCCGATCCCGTCGACCTCCTGGTGCGCGCACCCGTCCGCACCACCCTCACCTCGTCCACACCTGCCCGCCTGCACGACCCGGTGACCGTCACGGTCACCGTCGAGGGCAACGAGGACGAGGCGGGCGTTCCGCACCCGACCGGGCAGGTGCACTTCACCTCCGGCACCCGCACCCACGACGCTGACCTGGTCGACGGTACCGCCGAGTGGACCATCACCGAGCTGGACTACGCCTCCGTCGAGGTGCTCTACGACGGCGACGACGCCCACCAAGCCGACGCCGGCAACAAGTCCGTCACCACCGAGGACGTCGCAACCACGACGACCGCAACCATCGAGCAGGGCACCGTCCCCTTCGGCGACGAGGTCATCGTCGGTGCTGAGGTCGTCGACGCCGAAGGTCCCACCCGGGGTCGGGTGCGGATGTTCGTCGACGGCAGCGACAAGAACTACTCCGGCACCCTCAACAACGGGCGCACTCGACTCACGGCAGAACTCTCCCCGGGCACGCACACCGCACGCCTCGTCTACCAGCCCGAGACCGGGTGGGGTGCGTCCCAGTCGGCTGACTTCGAGCTCACTGTCACCCCGGCCGCCGGAACCATCGCCTTGGCGCCGATTGCTGACCGGACCTACCACCACTACGACCCGATGACCGTCGAAGCGCAGCTCACCGGTCCCGGCCGTTCGGGCGCGTCGGTTCGCCTTCTTGACGGCGACCGGGTCGTAGCGACCACCGACACCAACCCCGATGGGGTGGCGGTGTTCCGGTTCCTGACGTCCGACCTGGGCGCCGGCACGTACGCGCTGGTCGCTGAGGTGGTCGCCTCCGACGCCGTGCAGACCGCACGGTCGGCACCGGTGAGGTTCACGATCCGCAAGGCCGACGTGGTCTTCAACGTCCCGCGCAGCGCGCCCTCCCAGATCGGTGGAGCTACCACCATCGAGGTCAGGTCCGGTATGGGTGACATCGTTGGCACCGTCGAGCTGCGCAACAGCGACGACGGCACGGTGCTCGGCACCAACACGATGGACGGCGACGCGACGTGGGTGTCCTTCACCCCCGACACGTCCGGCTGGTACGACATCGACGTCGTGTTCATCCCCGACGCGCAGCACCCGGTGATGCGCAACTACAAGACCACCACCCAGAAGACCAACGTCGACGTCCAGCAAGGTCACCTGCAGCGCCCCTCCGTCTCCTGGTCCGACCCAGTCACTCCGCAGGCCACACTGACCGTCGACTTCGGCACGATGACTCCGCCGGTCACCGGGAGCGTCACCCTCATCGACCCGAACCGCGGAGAGATCGCCACGGCGACTGTCTCGGACGGGCGGGCGGAACTCACTCCCGGCGGCGCTCTTGCCGGGCACTGCCTGTGCGGTGGGCTCACGGTCCGCTACCACGGCAGCGGTGCGTGGCTCCCCATGACGACGTTCGCTCCCGACGTGCAGCTGCCGTCCTGGTCGAGCACCACCACCCTCGGCGACCTGCCGGAGAGCGTCGGTCGGGGCGAGAATGTGCGCTTGTCTGCCACGGTCGCCAGCCCGTACGCCGTCCCCGGCGGTGAGGTCGTGTTCATCATCGACGGCGAGGAGATGCCCGTTACGGCCCTCGAGAACGGAGTCGCCCGCCTCTCCTGGGTGGCGACGTACGCCGGAGACCACAAGTTCAGTGCCCGCTTCGTTCCCGCGACCGGCATGTACGAGAAGAGCGTGTCGCAGACCCGGACGGTCAGGGTGTCCCTCACCGCTGAGCCGACGATGACCCTCACCGGACCCGACGACGGGCGACCGCTGAGGGTCGGCTCTCCGGCCACGTTCACTGCCCGGGTCGCGACAGGTGCCTGGCTCATCCCGGCGGGCGCGACCATCACGGTCGTCGACAGCCGCGGCCTCGTCGTCGGTACCGGCGAATGGCTGGGCCCGATCCTGCCCAGTGCGACGATCTCGGTGACCCCCAAGCGTGGCGGCCCGCAGCAGCTGCGTGCCGTCTTCGACTTCGACGGCGACCGCACGGGCACGTCCGCACCCCTTGACATCGTCGTGTCGGTGAGCACCCCGCTGCTCGTCGAGCCGATCGACTCAACCGGCCACATCGGTTCCCCGCTGCGGGTGGCCGTCTCACTGGACCGGCGCGCGCTCGCGGACCTCGACGTCGACGCGGCGCACGTACTGGTGACGTTGCGCAACTACCAGGACACGCTCGGCGCCCCGGTTGCGCTCAGCGAAGCCAACAACTACCGCGCCGTCATCACCTACACCCCGCGTACCCGCCAGACGCTGCTCCTCAACGCGATCACGTTCGGGAACGCTGACGTCGGCTTCGTCTACGGCCAGTCAGAGAACGTGGAGGTCAAGGTTCGCGGCCTGACGACGGTGGCGACCGTCCACGGTGTCGACGACGTCGTCCAGGGCGACTACTGGGATGCGGAGGTGGCGGTCCCGAACGTGTACGCGGGCGTCGCGGACCCGACCGGCCGCGCGTTCGTGGAACTGCGAGACGACGCCGGGAACGTCGCCTCGTCGTGCTCGGTGCTCCTGCCCGCCACGTCGTGTCGTGTCGGCACGTGGGGCATCTCCCCGGGCCGGTACTCCGTGAGCGTGAAGTACGAGGGCGACGACATCTACGATCCGATCACGAACTTCACCGACCAGGTGTTCGTCATCACCGGCACCTCCCGCGTCGAGCTGTCCACCGACACCGACCCGTCGACATGGCTGGTCGGGCAGCAGGTCAGTGTCACCTGGCGCACCCACGACCCCCGCGCCGCAGAGCCCGGTGACACCTACGCAAACGACCCGACCGACCCGGGCCGCGTCTACGTGGTGTTCCGTGAGTTCTCCCAGATCCTGTGCAGCAACGTGCCGGCCGCAGACGGCGGTTGCACGTTCACGGTCCCCGACTACCAGTCGACCTTGCGCGAGAAGGGCCTGTACAGCACCCTGGAAGCCAGCTACACCCCGGCCACGGACACCCCGGCGTCGCAGACGCGGATCCACGTGCGGACTCCGGCGCACTGCCGGATCGTGAACGCCTCCAACGCCATCACCTGGCGCAGCACCCCCGGTGAGCTCCCGGCGCCCGTGGTGTCCGGCACGACGTGCTCGGTCGGCGGCGTCAACGGATACGTCGAAGGCACGCAGGTCACCGTCACCCAGCAGGCGCCGGCTCCGGAGAACTACACGTTCACCGGCCTCGACACCGGCGGCGCAAAGCGCGACCTCACCCGCCCGGAACCCGGTGTCGTGGTCTTCGAGCTCGAGCACAACACCTCCGTGAAGGCGGGGTTCGACTGGACGCCGGCGTGCGCCACCGTCCGGGTCACCGACGAGGCCGGGCACCGGGTGTTCTACTCCGGCTGGCGCGACCCGGGCTGGATCGACCTGGAGACCCCGTCGAACTGTGCCGGCGGCACCTTGGGTGAGACGGTCGGTGAGCGCGCGGAGCGCGTAGCCGGCGTAGGCCACTACCTCCTCGGAACGATCGTCGAGGTGACTGCCATCGAACGGTCGACCGCGGGCACGGTCAAGGACCCGTCCTACGACTTGATCGGCCTGCACGGCACGACCCCGGCCGATGAGACGCACCCGTCGCCGTACCTGACGGCGACCAGCGACGTCAGCATCTACCCCCAGTGGCGCATCTCCGCGTCGATGTGCACCCGCTTGCGGCTCTATGCCGGCCCCGGAGGAGACCTCGCCGTCTCGAAGGCGACCGTGCCGACCACGTACCTGAACCCGCCCGCCGATGGTCGCTGCGAGACGCCCACCGGTGAGGCGGGCCTGCTGGCCGGCACCGCGGTGAACCTGACCGCAACCCCGAACGCGACCCCGAACGCGACGGGTCCCGAGACGGCGTTCGTGGACCGGTGGTGGGGAGCGAACGAGTTCCGCATCGCCGACGAACAAGGCGACCGCCCGTCGGCGTCCGGTGACCCGGCGCCGACGCTGGCCAAGCGGTTGGTCGGTGCAACCAAGCCGTCGGTGCCGGTAACGCGCACCGAGGAGATCCCGCTGCTGGGCAGCGTGGGTCCCGGCGCGCGGTTCGGTGTCGGGTTCGCTCAGGTCGACTGCGTGCCTGTCACCGTCGAGGTCGACTTCCCCGTCGGGAACGGCAACGAACCCGCGCCGGCGACGACGACGCCGAGCAACTGTGCGGCACGAACCAGCACGACGGTCCCGGTCTCGCGGTGGGTGCCGCGGGTGGGTCGCGCGGCTGCGATCCCCGGCTCGCGTACCCACACCACCACCGTGTGGTACGTGCGTGGGACGAAGGTCGACGTGGCGACCAGCGCCGGTATGCGCCCGTGGTCGTGGTCGTACACACCGGCCAAGGACTTCACCCTCGCACCGCGGTGGAAGGCCTCGTTCGATGCGTCGTTCACCCCCGCCCTCACGCCGGCGTCGACGACTTCTGGCAACGACTCCCGGGTCCCGTTGACCGCGACCCGAGCAACATGGCTGCGCGCGGCGTACATGCCGGCCGGGTGCGGCATCCCGAACGTCGCCACCCGGATCGCGTGGGACTGGGATGTGTTCAAGAGCTCCGGGTTGTGTCCGGACACCGAGGTCGACCCGGACGAGGTGATCGAGCTGAACGCGAAGGCCGGCACCGGCGGACAGTTGCCCGTGTGGACCGTCTCGTGGGACAGCGCGGCCTCGCGTGGTGGCGTCGGGACCCAGCCGCGCCACGGTGGGAAGGGCACGACGTACGTGGGACGTGAGTTCAGCTACTGGGAGCGGGAGCCGGCGCACCGTGCCCGCATCGGGTTGACGTACTGCACGCCGCTCGACGTCACCGTGGCGCCGGTCAACGCGGACGGCAAGCCGCTCACGGATGCCGACTTGGCGACGTTGAACGCCGCGGGGGTCGGGTGGAGCGGGAACTCGTTGGACTACCTCGACGACGAGGGCGGTTGCCCGGCGTCGCTGATGGGTTTGGCGAACACCTCGCGGCGCGTCGGACTCACCGACGCAGCGAACCAGCGGTGGGTGCGAGTCTCGGCAACGCTGAACGGTCGGGCCGTCGCTGAGGGCACGAACCCGGCGATGCGCGTGGACGGCGCCGGCGCCGGGCTCGACCGGGTGGAGTTCAAGCTGACCCCACGCTGCTACTACCTGGAATGGTCGGACTGGGTGGACGTGGACACCGCAGCGAACTGTGGTGGTCGCGGCGACCGGTGGTACGTGGCCGGCACGGCCGTGGCGGTGCACTACGACGGCGACACCGACCGGGAGTTCGAGCACTGGGAGGGCGTGGACGCCGCGGAGGAGGGGAACGCGGTCGTGGTCATGAACCGCACCCGCAAGCCCATCGCGCACTGGGACAACCTCAGCATCTGGGAGCAGGCCGGGAACTTCTTCTCGTCGTTGGCTCAGCGTGCCCTGGCCGCGTTGACGACCGCTGCGTTGGCGTTCGCCGGGAAGGTGCTGCTGGTGGGGAACGTCGCGTCGTTGCTGATGGGCGGGATCGCGTCGGGGTTGGAGGCGATCGGTGCCGGTGGCGCGGTCGCGGACCGGTTCCGGCAAGGGTCGGAGGCTGTTGACGCTGCCGTTGACCTGGCGACCGCGACGACTACGTGCGTCAGCTCGTGGGCCAACGGTGGCGCGTCTCCGGTCGTTCCGCGCGAGGTCAACACCGTGAACACCTATGTCGGTGGCGCAGCCGCGGCCACCGGTGTCATCGCCGGCGCGCTCGGTGGTCCACTGAACCCGGTCTACGCGGGCGCTCAGGTAGTGAAGGGCGCGACGGAGACGATTGCCGCGACGATCAACGTCACGAACGCGTTCGGCGCGGGGTGGGATGCGTACTTCGGGAACGCACGTGATGCATGGTCGAGCATCGGTGACATCGGGACGTGCCTGGACCCGGCGGTCGACCGGGTGGCGCGCGCGGGCGGCTAGCCCTTCGAGCGTCTCACCGCGCGCCGGCGTCACGCCTCGCTTGGCCGCACACTATGACGCCCGACCAGAACGCTGGTCGGGCGTCGGGCGTGTGCCCTGCTGGTGCCGTGAGGGTCGCTCGGGACAGACCTCGCCATCGTGGACCTAGGAGCACGTCTGAGCCTGGCACTCGGCACGGCGTCCTCGGACACGAGCCCATACGCGGCCACCAGACGATTCAGGTAGGACCGGTGTCCGCCCGTCTCTGCTGTGAGCAGAATCCCTGGGACTCGACGCCCCTCGCTCGCTGGCGTCGCTCCATGGGCGACATCCTGCGGTTCCCCGACCGAGACCATCCGCGTGCGCCCGTGGCCCCGGAGCCTCTGTGGCGCGAGCTGGTCGGCCAGGAGCTGCACCGCGGGCGCACCCGGCGCTCTGAACGCCTCGTCGACGTGGCCGAGCGTGCAGGCGTGTCGATGCAGTACCTCTCCGCGGTCCACGCCGCCTGACCCACGCACACCGTCTCGACCCGGGGCTTGACGAACTGCATCGCGTCGTAGACCGCCAGCATCGAGGTGATGGATCCGCCCGGAGAGTTGATGTAGAGGCCGATCGGGAGGTCGGAGTTCTCCGAGGCGAGGTGCAGCAACTGGGCGATCACGGCGTTGGCGACGCGGTCGTCGATCTCGGTGCCCAGGTAGATGATGCGCTCGGAGAGCAGCCGGGAGTAGAGGTCGAGCGTGCGCTCGTCCGCGGGGTCTGCTGGATGACGTAGGGGATCGGGTAGGAGCTCATCGCACACCCGCCAGGCCGACACTGTGCTGCCGTCCGGGGGTGACGTGGTCGATGCTGCTGATCAGCTGGTCCACGAGGCCGTAGCCCAGCGCCTGCTCAGCGCTGAACCATCGGTCGCGGAGGGAATCGCGCTCGATCGTGTCCCGTGCCTGGCCCTGTGCTCGGAGATCAGGCCGAGCACGGTGTCACGCGTCCTGCGCAGGTCCTCGGCCTGAATGTCGATGTCCACCGCCGTGCCCCCGATGCCGGCCCGAGAGCAGGAACGGGCCGGCGCTCGCGGCCATCCCCATGGCGACGGTGCTGACGTCGTTCGGGAGGAGCCGCATGAAGTCGTGGATGGCGAGCATGGCCGAGACCGAGCCGCCCGGGGAGTTGATCTACAGGCTGATCTCGGAGCGGGGGTCCTCGGCGGAGAGCAGCAGCAGCTGGTGCATCAGTCGCCTGACGAGCTCGTCCTCGATGCGCTCGGACGTTGGGGTGATGGATTGCCAGCAGCAGAGTCGGTGATGACGCGGCGCCGGAGTCGGTCCTCGGGAGAGCGCGAACTACGGGATGGGCCAGTGCCGGCTCTCACGCCTCCATGCTCGCGCGGCCAACGGAGGGCGGTGTCGTCGCGACGACAGCCGAGGGCTTTGCAGGCACTGCCAGCGGGAGCTGGAAGGTGAAGGTGCTCCCCACGCCGAGCTGCCCAGCGACGGTCATGTTCCCGCCCATCAGGTCGGTCAGCTGTTTGCAGATAGCCAGTCCCAAGCCGGTTCCTGCGTAGTGTCGGGTGGCGGAGCCGTCCACTTGGCGGAAGGCCTCGAAGATGGACGCCTGGTCCTTCTCGTCGATACCGATGCCGGTGTCGGAGACTTCGAACTGGACGGCGCGGCTGCCGGCAACGACGGCGGCACCGACCTCCACGTGCACCCGTCCGTTCGCGGTGAACTTGAGCGCGTTGTCCACGAGGTTGCTGAGCACCTGGACGACCCTGGTCCGGTCACCGATAACGGTCCGAGGCACCAGAGGATCGATCACCCAGTCGAGGGTGTTGCCCCGCTGCCGCGCGCGCGGCAGGCCGGCGTCGACGATGTCCTTCACCATGGCGTGCAGGTCGAACTCCACCTGCTGCAGCTGCGCGTGCCCGGCCTCGATCCGGGAGAAGTCGAGGAGGTTCTCGACCAGGGACAGCAACAACCCGCCAGACCGACGCATCCGGTCGAGGAGCTTGGCTTGCATCTCGTCCAGCGGGGTCTCCTCCAGCAGCTCACCGGCGGCGAGCACCGTGGTGAGCGGCGTGCGGATCTCGTGACTCATGTTGGCCAGGAACATCGACTTGGCCTCCGACGCCGCCAAGGCCGTGTCGCGGGCGCCCTTCAGCTCCTCCGCCAGCTCCTCGAGGTCGTTGACGCTGCGCGCTCGCTCCACAGCCACACCCGCGTGCGCAGCGAGCGCCTCGAAGACCTGGACGTCCTCGGTCCCGAAGGTCTCCTTCTCGAAGGACCGGTCGCACACCACCAGCACGTACCTGGTCGGTTCCGCCGTACGCAAGGGGGCAGCGAGCCCGTCACGGGGCGCGGACAGCACCGCCGGCTCGACGGCCGGCGCCGGGTCCTCACGCTGTCCGTGGCCGCGGGGCGCCTCGTAGCGCACGACGCCCTTCTCGAATGCGCTCCACCACCACGTCCGGGATTCTGGGAGCTCGAGGGACTCGGTCCGCAGCGAGCCGTCGGCGTAGGCGGTGCACCGCACCTGCTGATCGCCGACGAGCTCCACGAGGTAGGCGCGCTCGGCGTGCATCAGGTCGGCTGCCTCCCTGACGACGATGCCGATGATCTCCTCCGGTGTCCCCGCCGAGGCAGTGCGGTCGACGAACCGGTACAGCAGGTGCGTGCGCGCGTGCCCGCGGGCGAGCGAGATGTAGACGCGGTAACCCATGACGAGCAGAACGATCACGACGCCCAGGAGGGGCAGGGCCGAAGGCTGGACCAGCACGAGGGTGGCGAAGAGAAGGGCGACGCAGGTGTTGATGAACGCGGCGACGGATCCTGACCGGAGCGCCTCGTGCAAGACCTCTCCGTCGAAGACCCCCTCGGTCAGGCTGATGGCCGCGGTGACGGCGCCGGCAGACATGAGGTCGGTGACCAGCACCGCCAGGAGGACCGCGAGCCACCCGGTCATCGACAGGGGGTCGCCTCCTTGCAGGATCGCGTGGTACACCAGCCCACCGAGCGCCGCCTCGAGAGCGAACATGGCCGCGTTGAACGCCAGCTTCACGCCCCGCATGCGCGCTGCGAGCACGAGCGCCAGAACCGCGCCCACGACGTAGGCCGTGACGTACTGCTGCGGCGCCAAGAAAGTCAGGCCGAGCACTGCCGGGATCTCACGCATGGTGTGGCCGTGGGCGTTGCGCTGGGTAGGCAGGTGGATGACCACCACCTCGGCGAGCGCGAACAGGGGCACCAGGACTAGCCACTCCAGACCCGGCACCGATGCCTCGGGTTCCGCCAGGACCGCCGGTGCGGCGATCAGCAGGGCCAATCCGGCCATCACCGCCGCAAGCAGCGAGATGAGCAGCGCGGCGGTACGCGCAGGACTACCGGTGTTCACGGGTTCCTATCCCTTCAAGACGCCGCGCCGCAGAATCTGTTGTGCGAAGAGGCGATGACCGTGGTCGACCCGTGGTTACCAGGCCGGTCCGGAGCTCGACGCGACGCCGCGCCACGACCGGGCCCCCCAGGTGTCCTGGGACCAGCTGCGGGACGGCACGCTCATGGTTGACCAGCCGTCGGAGGTCCACACGTCCCCGCGCCAGCTCCGTGCCAGCCAGTCTCCGCCGGCCCAGGAGTTGCCGGACCAGGTGGCGGCGCGCCAGGACCGTGCGGTCCAGGAGCTGCCGGACCAGTCCGAGCCCGTCCAGGTCCTGCCGTTCCAGGTGCCTGCGGACCACGCCGTGCCAGCAGCCGTGGCCTCGCGCCAGGAGCGGGCGTCCCAGGGGTTGCCCATGGCGTCGACCTCACCACTGAGGACGGTCCCGTTGGTCGGGTCCACGACGTGGCTGCCGCCGCGGGCAGCCTCGAGCGTGCCGGTCCCGGTGGCGGCGGGCCAGTGCTGGGCTGCCAGCGTGGTGGACGGCGTCGCCGCCCGAAGCGCTGCATGGACGTCGAGGACGCCGGCCCCCTGGGCAGGGTCGTCGCTGGCGAGAGGGTCCGCGGTCGAGCGCAGCAGATACTTGACCTGGTCGGGGGTCAGCTGCGGCCTCGCCTGGAGCAGGAGCGCCGCGGCACCGCTGACCATCGCGGTGGCTTGCGAGGTGCCGCTGCCTCGGAAGAACCGATGTGCCGCGTCGCCGGTGACCAGGCCCTCGGGGTGGGTCAGGTCGGAGTACGAGCCGGGGGTGCGCAGGGAGACCACCGACTTGCCCGGCGCGATGAGGTCGGGCCGCCGGTCAGCGGTGCCCGAGTTGGTGAAGCTCTCGGTCACGTCGTCGTTGGGCGACTGCGTACCGAGGTGGTCCACCGCCCCGACCGCGAGCACGTGCGGGTTGGCCGCGGGCATGTTGAGCCGGTTGTCGGCACCGTCGTTGCCCGCCGCCACGACCACGACGATGCCCTTGCGCCAGGCGTTCTCCACGGCGTAGGCGAGCGGGTCCACGGTGTACGGCTGGGTCGAGTGCGTGCCGTAGGAGAGGTTGATGACCCGGATGTTCAGGCCTGCGTCGTTGCGGTGCTGCACGACCCAGTCGATGGCAGCGATGATCTGGCTGACGTCGGCACCGCCGTCAGCGCTGGCCACCTTGACGTTGACGATCCGGGCATCGGGCGCCATGCCAACGAAGTGGTCCGCGTCGTCCTCCTTGCCGGCGACGACCTCGGCGTCCCGCCCAGCGATGATGCCGGCCATGTGGGTCCCGTGCCCGTAGCCGTCGAGGTACCTGGTGTTGGCGTGCTGGCTCTCGAAGGACAGGTCGGGACCGTTGACCACCTTCGTGGGGTTGTTCAGTCCGGCGACCGGGGACACACCGGTGTCGATCAGGGCGACGTCGACGCCGCGACCGGTCACGCGGGCCTTCGAGGCGTCCTTCGACTTCCACACCTTCTGGGCGCCGGACCGCTTCGTTGAGGAGTACATCGAGCCCAGGTCGTGCTTGGCCTGCCAGAGCCCGGTGGCTCGCGAGGCTTGCTCGTCCTCACGGGTGGCGTCGTCGCCCCATGCCCTGTCCAGGAACGAGTTCTGACCGGTGGCAGCAACGACGGGTCGGGAGTCCTCATGCGAGGAGAGAGCCGCACCGTGCCACGACCCTGAGGTGGCGACCACGATGGCCAACGGCCCCAGCAGCAGCCCCGCTGCCCGTTGCCAGCCGCGACTCTTCGAGCAGAAGTTGATTCCCATGTGGTCCCCCCGTGCGTTCCGCACGTAGCTGAAGCTCCGAGTTGCTTACCCAAAATTGGGGAGCAGTCAGCATGCTATTGCTTTGACCTGGCAGCCGCAGCAGTGTGACCGACTTGCCTGCAGCAGTGTGACCGAGGCGACAGGCGTCAGCGCCTGATGCGCTTGGCTCGACTGACCGTCTTGACGCTCACGTAGCCGGCGCGCGTCACGGTGACGGCCACCTTGATGGGCTTGCCGCGGAAGGCCTTGCGCACCTTGAGCTTCGCCTTGGAGCCCACCGTCTTGCCCGCCACGGTCCAGCGGTACCTGAACTTCGCGTCCGGAGCCCGTAGACCCGGGAGCGCCTTGAGCGTCTTCCCGACCTTGAGGGTGCCCTTCATCCTCGGCTTCTTGGAGGCGAGCGTCGCGGGGACCGCAGCCGCGGTGGCCGAGCTGATCTGGGCGACCGCCGCGTAGCCGGGCTTGGTGCCGGTGACCCGGATCGACAGTGCGGCACCGAGGTCGGCCAGGCCGACGACGTACGTCGCCCGGTCGGCGCCGGCGATCAGGGCGCCGCCCCGCAGCCACTGGTAGGAGATCGTCACCCCCTCGTCCCAGGTTCCGGCCCCCACGGACAGCGTGGACCCGAAGACGGGAGAACCGTCGATGGTGGGCTGCGGAGTGCGGCCGAGCGCCCCCTGGTCGACGGTGACGACCGCGCTGGAGCGGGCGGCGACGTCGTAGCCGGGCTTGGTGCCGGTGACGGTCACGCTCAGGTTCTTGCCGGCGTCCGCGGCGGTGGGCGTGTAGGACCTGCTGGTCGCCACCTCGACGCCGGCGACCTGCCACGCGAACGTCAGGTCGACGCCCTCGTCCCACGTCCCGGTGAGGGGCCCGACTGGTAGGCCGACCTGCGCGGCCCCGTCCAGGGCCGGGACCGGGGTATCGGTGAGTGTGCCGGGCACGACGAGGGCGGGTGCGCTGCTGTGAACGACGCTCTCGTAGCCGGGCTTGGTGCCCGTCACCGTGACGGTGAGCGTCTTGCCGGCGTCGGCAGCGACCGGGGTGTAGCTCGGGCCGGTGTGGACGTTGGCGCTCGCCACCTGCCACTGGTAGGCGAGCGCGACGCCCTCGTCCCAGGCTCCGGCAACGGCGGAGACCGGCACGCCGACCTGTGCGGGCCCACCCAGGGTCGGGGAGGGGGTGCTGTCCAGGGTGCCTGCCGCGACTACAGCGGTAGCGGCACTGACTCGGGTGAAGGGGTCATGGCCCGGCTTAGTGCCGGTGACGGCGACCGTCACGGTCCTGCCGACGTCCACCGGACGCGGGGTGAATGTGGCCTCGGTGGCGTCCGCGACCGGGACTGCGTCGACCGACCACTGCCGCGTCAGCGTGGTGCCAGCGGGCCAGGTGGCGGGGGTCACCGTGAGGGGCCGGCCCACCACGGGGTCGCCCACGATGACCGAGTCCGGCACCGGAGCCAGCGGGCTGCAGGATGCGCAGCCCCCTCCGAGGGAGGCCGGGGACGCCGTGGCCCCCATCGACGGGGAGCCGTCTGCGGCGCTGGCCGTGAACGTGATCGTCGCTGCTTGCCCGGCCGGCGTCTGCGGGACGGTCCAGGTCAGCGTGTCCGCGTCCCGGGTGAGGCCGCCCGGCAGCGGGTCGAGGGCGGCGTCGTCGGTGATGTCGTGCACGTCGACCTCGACGACGCCGTCGCCGAGCGCCACCTTCCCGACATTGGCGGCGCGCAGCGTGTAGGTGACGGTCGTGGACCTCCCTAGGTACGTCGGGTCGCTCGCGGTGAGGCTCACGTCGTACTTGGCCGGCCAAGCGGGCTTGTCCGCCTCCAGGATCCAGTCCTGCCAGAACGCGTCGAGGTCGTGACCGGAGATCTCCTCGGCCAGCTCTTTGAGCCGTTCACCCTGGGGGCTGCCGCCGTTGTTTCGGGAGATCCACGCTTGGAGGATTTCCTGGAACGCCTCGTCGCGGACGACGGTGCGGAGCGCCTCCCAGAACTGCGCGCCGCGGGTGTAGGTCTGGAAGCCGTACAGGTTGCCGGGGTTGGTCTGGTTCCCGGGTGGTGTCCGCCAGTTCGCGCTGCTGGGCGCCGTGTTGTTCCAGCTGTTGAAGTAGGTGGTCTCGACCGCAGCCGGGTTCGGGGTGGCCGCCGCGAGGACACTGTTGTGCCAGCTCGGTCCCCAGGTGCCCATGCCCTCGTTGATCCAGATGTCGGTCCAGGTGTGGGGCGACACAGCGTCGCCGTACCACTGGTGGACGAGCTCGTGGAGAAGCGTGTTGCTGGCGACCGAGCCCGCGCTGGGGAAGAAGGGCCGGTCCTGGGTCTCGAGTGCGTAGTTGACGCCGGTGGGGACGGTGTCGACGACAATGCCGACGCTGTTGCCGGGGTAGGGGCCATAGAGCCGCTCGAACCGGTCGATGGTGGCCGCCAGCACGGCGCGACGCTCATTGATGGTGGTCTTGTTCGCGGCGCTGAGGGAGGAGTCGACGAAGGACCATTCCGGCAGCACCCGGCCACTGGCCAGCGTCACCTGGCTCTCGAGGACGTCGTACTTGCCGATCGAGATGAGCGCCAGCGAGCTGGCCATCTGCTCCTGCTGCACCCACCTCCAGGTGGTGCGCGTGCCGTCGGAGCTCGGCGTCCGCGAGTGCAGCTCGCCGTTGCTGGCCACTCCGGCGGGACCGGTGCCGGTCGCGCTCGTGATCTGGGTGGGGGCGTCCACGGTGAAGGTGTAGGTGGCCTTGTCGCCCGGCGTGTTGTTGTGCGGGAACGCCGTCATCGCGCCGATCGGCTGCCCCAGGAAGATGGCCCCGTCCGTGGTGGCGCTCCAGCCCTCCCAGGAGTTGTCGGCGTCGACGTGGGTCTGCGGCACTCCTGAGTAGGCCACGATCGTGGTGAACTCGCCGTCGACGGGCGTGGCTGGTGTGATGATCAGCTTGAACCTGATGGCCCCCGGGTCCTGGACTCGCTCGTACGTCGCGGCGACGCCGTCGACGGTGACGGACTCGACCTGGAGGCCCTCGAAGTCGAGGGAGAACGAGCGCAGCGGCGCCCCCGTGGTGCGGGCGCGCATCGTGGTCGTCGCGCTGCTGAACGCCCCCGTCATCCTGCTGCCGACCACGCCGGTGGACTCCCACGCAAGGTCCACGTCGTAGTGGAGCGCGTCGTAGCCGCCGTTGCCCACGTGGGGGAACATCGAGTCACCCGCGGTCTGCGCGCCGTCGACCGCTTCGGGTGCGGCGTGCGCCGGCGCCGTGGCCGCCAGCCCGGTCGTGCCGCCCGCTGCCAAGGCCAGGGCGACCGCCAGGGTCCGCGCCGCGGCTCGGTAGCGCCAGTTCGCCGGTCGTGCCGCGTTCTTCACGTGGTGCCTCTCGTCCCTGCGCCCGGTCGGTCATGGAGCACAGGAGGATTCGCCGCCGGGCGACTCCCTGAGGCTAATCACGTCGTCGCCGGGCCGCGGCCGAAACGCCGGATTTGATGATCAAGAATTGTGGCTCGGGGCCCCGAGGTCTGGTCCCTCGTGCTCGATCCGCCGCTAGGCGATGGTGTCAGGGGATGAGGACGCTGGGTGCGAGGGGGAAGTCGGGTGCAAGCTCGTGGAGCAGGTCGCGGACGCGGATGTCCAGGTCGGCGACGATGCGCCGCACGGTGGCGTCGTCCTGACCGCCGGGGTCGTCCACGGGCCAGTCGCGATAGGTGACGCCGGGGACATAGGGACATGCCTCGCCGCAGCCGAGGGTGATGGCGAGGTCACTGGCAGCGACCATCTCGGGGTGAGCTGCTGGGGCCGCTCGCGGGAGGTGTCGAGCCCGAGCTGCGCGAGCGCGTGGGCGACCTCGGGGTGGATGCGCTCCCCAGGCTGGGTGCCGGCCGACAGTGCGACGACCTGGCCACGGGCGTAGTGCTCGGTCAGCACGCGCGCAATCACGGAGCGACCGCCGTTGCGGACACACGCGAAGACCACCCGCGGTGTCCGGTCCCCGCTCGGCTGACCTGTGGCCTGGTCGGTCGTCTGGTCGGTCGTCTGGGCGTTCATGGTGCTGCTCCCTGCGGGACGTCGGGGAAGTAGCGGCGGGCCCAGAGGCTGACGTACACCAGAGCGACGAGCACGGGGACCTCGATGAGCGGGCCGACGACGCCCGCCAGGGCCTGGCCGCTGGTGACGCCGAACACGGCGATGGTGACGGCGATGGCGAGCTCGAAGTTGTTGCCGGCAGCGGTGAAGGCGACGGTGGTGGCGCGGGCGTAGCCCAGTCCCGCGCGGCGGGCCAGCAGCAGGGAGCCGCACCACATGAGCGCGAAGTAGATGACCAGCGGTACGGCGATGCGCGCCACGTCGAGCGGCTGGCGGGTGATCGTCTCGCCCTGGAGGGCGAAGAGGACGACGATGGTGAACAGCAGCCCGTACAGGGCCCAGGGGCCCAGGCGCGGCAGCAGGCGCTGCTCGTACCACTCGCGGCCGCGCCGTGCCTCCCCGATGCGTCGGGTGAGGTACCCGGCGGCCAGGGGAATCCCGAGGAAGACCAGGACGCTCCAGGCGATCTGCCACGCAGAGACGTCGAGGCCGGCGGTGGACAGGCCGAGCCAGCCGGGCAGCAGGTCGAGGTAGAACCAGCCGAGCACGGCGAAGGCGAGGACCTGGAAGACCGAGTTGACGGCGACCAGCACGGCGGCGGCCTCCCGGTCGCCGCAGGCCAGGTCGTTCCAGATGATGACCATCGCGATGCAGCGGGCCAGGCCGACGATGATGAGACCGGTGCGGTACTCGGGCAGGTCGGGCAGGAGCAGCCAGGCCAGGGCGAACATCAGCGCCGGCCCGACCAGCCAGTTCAGGACCAGCGAGAGGGCCATCATCCGCCGGTCGCGAGCGACGTGGCCGACCTCGTCGTAGCGGACCTTGGCCAGCACCGGGTACATCATCACGAGCAGGCCGAGCGCGATCGGGAGCGAGATGGACCCGACGGTGACGGAGTCCAGGGCCTCGGAGATCCCGGGGACCCACCGGCCCGCCAGCAGACCGGCGACCATCGCGGCCCCGATCCAGACCGGGAGGTACCGGTCGAGGGTGGAGAGCCGCTGGCCCACGGGGGCGTCGGTGAGGGCGGGGTTGCTCATGCGGTCGGCTTGGTGGCGCGGATGATCGCGCCGTGCATCCCGGGGACGGCCTCGTGGGTGAACTCGATGGCCGCGTCGGCGAACCCGGCGGCGGCGAGGCCATCGAGGTACTCGGCGCGGGAGAGGGCGCCGGCGATGCAGCCGACGTAGGAGCCGCGCTCTGCGCGGTCCTGGACGGTGAGGTGGTCCTCGGCGACGACGTCGGAGATGCCGATCCGACCGCCCGGGGTCAGGACGCGGAACATCTCCGCGATGACCCTGGACTTGTCGGTGGAGAGGTTGATGACGCAGTTGGAGATGACCACGTCCACCGCGGCGTCAGGCAGGGGGAGGTCCTCGATGGTGCCCTTGAGGAACTCGACGTTGGTCGCGCCGGCCTTGGTGGCGTTGGCGCGCGCGAGGTCGAGCATCTCCTCGGTCATGTCGACGCCATAGGCGAACCCGGTCTCACCCACCCGCCGCGCGGAGAGCAGCACGTCGATGCCGCCACCCGAGCCCAGGTCCAGGACCCGCTCTCCGGCGCGCAGGTCCGCGACGGCGGTGGGGTTGCCGCAGCCCAGGCTGGCCGCCACCGCCTCGGCGGGCAGGGCCTGCTGGTCGTCGCCGCTGTACAGCGCAGCCCCGAACGCCTCGACCACCGCCACGTCGTCGCCGCAGCACGACGCGGGGCCGCAGCAGTCGTCGAGCTGCAGCGCACTGTTGATCTCGGCGTTGCCGGTGCCGCGGGCCGCGGACGTCGCGGCTTCGGCGTAGCGGCTACGGACCTCCTCGCGCACCTGGTCCGGGGTCTGGGTGCTGCTCTCGGTGGTCATGATTGGCCGTCCTTCTCGTCGATCGGAGACTGTCGATGCATCGAGGTTGGTCTATATATCGACGTTTGTCAATGTGTCTGGCACACTGAGGTGATGGCCACTCGCACCCCCCTTCCTGTCATCGACGCGCCGACGACGCCCTGTTGCTCGACCGTCACCGGCGGCGTGCTGGAGGCCGGGGAGGCACTACGCCTGGCGCGGATGTTCAAGGCGCTCGGCGACCCCACGCGGGTCCGCCTGCTGTCACTGATCGCCGCGCAGCCCGACCGCGAGGCCTGCATCTGCGACCTCACCGAGCCAGTCGGTCTGGCGCAACCAACCGTCTCCCACCACATGAAGCAGCTGGTGGACGCCGGACTGGTGATCCGTGAGCAGCGCGGACGCTGGGCGTTTTACCGCCTCGTCGAGGACACGCTCACCGCCCTCAGCGACGCCCTGAAGCCCTAGGCGTCGCGCTCCCAGTCCTCACCTGGTGGCTGGTACGGCGCCGCGACGTGCTCTGAGGCCGGTCACACGATCTTGAGGCGGCAAGACTGCGTCAAGGCCCGTCAAGACGGCGACAAGATCAGGGATCTCGTGCCGCGCGGGGTCTTGGGTTGGCGGCATGAGTGTTGAAAGTGGTCTTCTCGTCCTGGCGGTCATCGCCGTTGCCGTCTACCTGCTCGCCGCGCTGATCTGCCCGGAGCGCTTCTCATGAGCGACACCGTGGCCGGGCTGCTGCAGATCGCCGCCCTGGTCGTGCTGCTGGCCAGCGTGTACGTGCCTCTGGGCGACTACATGGCGCGGGTCTACACCGGTGCCTCGCACCTGCGGGTGGAGCGGGTGGTCTACCGGCTCTCCGGCGTGAACCCCGAGTCCAGCCAGAGCCCCAAGGCGTACGCGCTGAGTGTCGTGGGCTTCTCGCTGGTGAGCATCGTCGTCCTCATGGGGATCCTGCTGGGTCAGGCCCACCTGCCGATGAGCCGGGACCTCGGTGGCATGGACCTGTGGATGTCGCTGAACACCGCGGTCTCGTTCGTGGCCAACACCAACTGGCAGTCCTACGGCGGAGAGTCGACGCTGGGCTTCACGGCCCAGATGGCGGGGCTCGCGGTGCAGAACTTCCTGTCCGCCGCGGTGGGCATGGCCGTGGCGGTGGCGTTGATCCGGGGGTTCGTCCGGACGCGCAGCTCCGAGCTTGGCAACTTCTGGGTGGACCTGGTCCGCGGCACCCTCCGGATCCTGCTGCCGATGGCACTGCTGGGTGCGGTGCTGCTGATGGCCGGTGGGGTGGTGCAGACCTTCACCGACACCACGATGAGCACGCTCGCGGGCCACGACCAGGTCCTCACCGGCGGCCCCGTCGCCAGCCAGGAGGCCATCAAGGTCCTGGGCACCAACGGCGGCGGCTTCTTCAACGCCAACTCCGCTCACCCGTTTGAGAACCCCAACGCGTTCACGAACCTGCTGCAGATCTTCCTGATGCTGGTGATCCCGATCAGCCTGACCCGGACCCTCGGCACGATGCTGGGCAACCGACGCCAGGGCCTGGCCGTCCTGGGCGCCATGGGTGCCTTGATGGCGGTCTCCCTGGCCGTCATCACGGCCGCCGAGGCAGGGGCGCGCTCCCAGGCCGCCCGGGCCGCGGGCGCCGCCATGGAGGGCAAGGAGACCAGGTTCGGCGAATGGTCCTCGGCCCTGTTCGGCATGGTCTCCACCGGTACCTCGACAGGTGCGGTCAACTCCGCCCACGACTCCTTCACCCCGGTCGGGGGAGGCGGGGTGCTGGTCAACATGATGCTCGGGGAGATCACTCCCGGCGGCGTCGGCTCCGGGATCTACGGCATCCTGATCATGGCCATCGTGGCCGTCTTCATCGCCGGCCTCATGGTCGGTCGCACTCCGGAGCTGCTGGGGAAGAAGATCGGTGCCCGGCAGATGACCTACGTCGCCCTGTACACGCTGACGACGCCCACTCTGGTGCTGGTCGGCACCGGGGCCGCGATAGCGCTCGGCTCCACCCCCGAGGCCATGGGCAATGCCGGGGGACACGGCTTCAGCGAGGTGCTCTACGCCTACACCTCCGGCGCCAACAACAACGGCAGTGCCTTCGGCGGTATCACCGTGACCTCGGCGTTCTTCCAGATCACGCTGGCCCTGGCCATGCTCCTGGGCCGTCTGGTGCCCATCGTGCTGGTCCTGCTGCTCGCCGGATCCCTCGCCGAGCAGGCGAAGGTCCCCACGAGCGCCGGGACCCTGCCCACCCACAAGCCGCTGTTCGTGGCGCTCCTGGTGGCCGTGATCTTGATCTTCGGCGGCCTCACCTACTTCCCCGCTCTCTCCCTCGGACCCATCGCGGAGGCACTCGCATGACCACCACGTCCACCCCGTCGTCCACCCAGCCGAGGCCGCCCGACCGGTCCACGCCTCCAGCGGTCCCCGAGCAGACGCCCACGCGTCGCCACGCGCCGGGCCTGAGCCTGCGGACCCTGGCCGCACAAGGGGTCGAGCAGTTCCCCGAGGCGCTGCGCAAGCTCGACCCCCGTCACCTGTGGCGCTCACCGGTGATGTTCCTGGTCTGGCTGGGCTCGGTCGTCACCACCCTCGCCGCCATCGCCGATCCCAGCGTGTTCGCGATCCTGCTCGCGCTCTGGCTATGGCTCACGGTCATCTTCGGCAACCTGGCCGAAGCCGTCGCCGAAGGACGGGGGAAGGCCCAGGCGGCCTCCCTGCGGGCAGCCCGCAGCGACACCGTGGCCAGGCGGCTGGACCAGGCGGGCGTCGAGGCACGCGTGCCGGGCACCCAGCTCGAGGTCGGGGACCGGGTCGTGGTCGAGGCGGGAGAGGTCATTCCAGGTGACGGGGACATCGTGGAGGGCATCGCCTCGGTGGACGAGTCCGCCATCACCGGCGAGTCCGCCCCGGTGATCCGAGAGGCCGGTGGGGACCGCAGCGCGGTCACCGGTGGCACCAAGGTGCTCTCGGACCGGATCGTGGTCCGGATCACCGCCGCCGCCGGCGAGACGTTCCTGGACAAGATGATCGCGCTGGTCGAGGGGACCTCGCGTCGCAAGACCCCCAACGAGATCGCGTTGTCGATCCTGCTGACCAGCCTGACGCTGGTGTTCCTGGCCGCCGTGGCCACGCTCGCCCCGATGGCCGAGTACGCCGGCGCGCCGCAGGACGTCGTGGTGCTCGTGGCGCTGCTGGTCTGCCTGATCCCGACGACGATCGGAGCCTTGCTCTCCGCCATCGGCATCGCCGGCATGGACCGTCTGGTGCGGGTCAACGTGCTGGCCATGTCGGGCCGTGCGGTGGAGGCCGCCGGCGACGTGAGCACCCTGCTGCTGGACAAGACCGGCACCATCACCTACGGGAACCGGCGTGCCACCAGGTTCGTCGCCGCCCCCGGGGTGAGCGAGACCGAGCTGCGGGACACCGCCCGGCTCTCCAGCCTGGCCGACCAGACGCCGGAGGGACGCTCCATCGTCGAGCTGGCGCTGGCCCAGGGCGCCGACGACCGGGCACTGCCAGGTGGCGCGAGCTTCGTGGAGTTCACCGCGCAGACCCGGATGTCGGGTGTCGACCTGGCTGACGGCACCGAGATCCGCAAGGGGGCCGCCTCCGCGCTGGCGGCCTGGGGTGAGGCCACGCCCGCGCCCGAGGTCCTCGACGCCATCGACGAGATCGCGCGTCAGGGCGGAACCCCGCTGGTCATCGCGGTGAAGGACCGAGCCTCGAAGCCCGGGTCCGAGCAGCACCGGGTGCTGGGTGTCGTGCATCTCAAGGACGTGGTCAAGGAGGGCATGACCGAGCGGTTCGCCGAGCTCCGGTCGATGGGCATCCGCACGGTGATGATCACCGGGGACAACGCCCTCACCGCCAGGGCCATCGCGGAGGAGGCCGGGGTGGACGACTTCCTGGCCGAGGCCACCCCCGAGGACAAGATGGACTACATCCGCAAGGAGCAGGCCGGGGGTCGGCTGGTCGCCATGACCGGTGACGGCACCAACGATGCTCCGGCCCTGGCTGCCGCCGACGTGGGAGTCGCGATGAACAGCGGCACCGCGGCTGCCAAGGAGGCCGGCAACATGGTCGACCTCGACTCCGACCCCACCAAGCTGATCGACATCGTCGAGATCGGCAAGCAGCTGCTCATCACGCGCGGCGCGCTGACCACCTTCTCGATCGCCAACGACGTCGCCAAGTACTTCGCGATCATCCCGGCCATGTTCGTGGTGGCCTACCCGTCGCTGGACCTGCTCAACGTAATGGCGCTGGCCACGCCCGAGTCCGCGATCCTCTCCGCGGTGATCTTCAACGCCCTGGTCATCGTCGCCCTGATCCCGCTCGCCCTGCGTGGCGTGAGGTTCCGGGCGACCTCGGCCACCAGCGTCCTGCGCCGCAACATGGTCGTCTTCGGCCTCGGCGGTGTCCTCGTGCCCTTCCTCGGCATCAAGCTCCTTGACCTGCTCGTCTCCACCATCCCCGGAATCGGTTGATCATCATGCTCACAGACCTTGCCCGCCAGTCCTGGGCCGGACTTCGCGCCCTGCTCGTCCTCACCGTCGTCCTCGGCGTCGGCTACCCCCTGGTCGTGTGGGGGGCCGGACAGCTCCTCGGCGACCGAGCCGCGGGCCAGCCCGTGCACCGGGACGGGGAGGTCGTCGGGTCCCGGCTCCTGGGCCAGGCGTTCCAGGGGGAGGAGTGGTTCCACTCCCGCCCCTCGGCCAACGACTACGACAGCCTCGCCTCGGCGCCCAGCAACCTCGGTCCCTCCAATCCCGACCTGTTGGCGCTGATCGAGGAACGACGTGCCGAGGTCGCCGACACCGAGTCGGTGGCTGGAGCCGACGTACCTCCGGACGCGCTGACGACGTCGGGCTCGGGGCTCGATCCTCACATCTCCCCGAGTACGCCGCGCTGCAGACACCCCGGGTGGCCAGGGCGACCGGCCTGAGCCGGGAGGAGATCACGGCTCTCGTCCGGGAGCACACCGCCGGCCGAGCCCTGGGGTTCTTGGGCGAGCCCGGGGTCAACGTGCTCGAGCTCAACCTGGCCGTGCTGGCGCAGCGATCGTGACCATGCCGCGACCTGACTGCGCGGCGGCGCGGGAGTGAGGTGGTGAACAGCGAGACTGGGCCCATGGAACGTGGCAACCTCCGGGTCTACCTCGGCGCGGCACCCGGGGTCGGGAAGACCTTCGCCATGCTCGACGAGGCGCAGCGGCGCGTCTCCCGCGGCACCGACGTCGTCGTGGCCTACGTCGAGACGCATGGCCGCAGCGGCACCGAGCGAGAGCTCGAGGGTCTCGAGGTGGTGCCGCGGCGCCGGGTCTGCTACCGGGGAACGCAGCAGGAGGAGATGGACCTGGCCGCCGTGCTGGCCCGGAACCCCGCTGTGGCGCTCGTCGACGAGCTGGCGCACACCAACGTGCCCGGAAGCGGGTTCGCGAAGCGATGGCAGGACGTCGAGGCGCTGCGCGACGCGGGGATCGAGGTGATCACCACGGTCAACATCCAGCATCTCGCCTCGCTCAACGACGTCACCGAGGCCATCACGGGGGTGCGTCAGCGCGAGACCGTCCCCGATGCGGTGGTGCGCTCCGCCGACCAGATCGAGCTGGTCGACATGAGTCCCCAGGCGCTCCGCCGCCGGATGGCGCACGGCAACATCTATGCCCCCGACAAGGTCGACGCCGCCCAGTCCCAGTTCTTCCGTGAAGGCAACCTGACGGCGCTGCGCGAGCTCGCTCTGCTGTGGCTGGCCGACCGCGTCGACGAGGGTCTGGAGCGTTATCGCGACCAGCACCGCATCGCCTCCAGCTGGCCGACCCGGGAGCGGATCGTGGTGCCCGTCGCGGGTGGACCGGAGTCGGTGACCCTGATGCGTCGCGCGGCCCGGATCGCCTCACGTGGCTCGGGCACCCAGTGGCTGGCGCTCTACGTGTCACGACACGACGGGCTGACCGCGCTGGCGCCGGACCAGCTGGCCCAGCTCCGGGACCAGACCGAGGAGCTCGGAGGCACCCTGCACACCGTCGTGGGCGACGACCCCGCGGAGGCCATCCTCGCCTTCGCCCGCGGCGAGAACGCCACCCAGCTCATCGTGGGCGCCAGCAGGCGGGGCCGCGGCTCCACCCTGCTGCGCCCGGGTGTGGGGGAGCGGGTCATCGCCGGTGCCGGGGACATCGACATCCACATCGTCACCCACGACTATGCACGCGCCGGCACGCGCTGGCGCGCGGCGGAGAGCCTCAGCAGCCATCGGCGGCGCCTGGGGTTCGTCTTCGCCGTCGTGGCCCCGGCGATCCTCAGCGCCTTGCTGATCTGGACCGCCGACGTGCACGGGCTGCCCACCGAGTCGATGGCCCTGATGGTGGTGGTGGTCGTCACCGCCCTGATCGGGGGACTGGTCCCCGCGGTGGTCGCGGCGCTGACCAGCGGAGTGCTCCTCAACCTGCTGTTCACCCCGCCGCTGCACACCCTGACCATCAGGGAGCCGGAGAACGCGTTCGCCATCCTGCTCTTCGTGGTGGTCGGCATCGCGGTCTCCACCGTCGTGGACACCGCTGCCCGGCGTACCACTCAGGCGGCCCAGGCACGCGCGGAGGCTGACGCGCTGACCGTGCTGTCGCACAGCGTGCTCAACGCCGACGACGACCTGGACGGACTGCTCGCCTCAGCCTGCGAGCTGCTGAACGCCCGCGGCGCCTCCCTGCTCCGCGCAGGATCGGGCGGGGTCCAGGAGGTCCTCGCCAGCCACGGCGCCGGCCCGGAGAGCCCCGAGCAGGCGGACCTGGTGGCGACGGTCGACTCGAGGACCACACTGGCCCTCAGTGGAACCAACCTGCCCGCCTCCGACCGGGGACTGCTCAATGCGTACGCCGCCTACGCCAGGGTGATGGACGAACGGCGGGCGGCCCGCGCCGCCGAGGCCGAGCGGCGACAGCTCGCCGAGACCGATCGGACGCGCACCGCCCTGCTGGCGGCGGTCTCGCACGACCTGCGATCCCCGTTGGCCGCGGTCAAGGTCGCGGTCTCCAGCCTGCGCAGCCCCGACATCGTGTGGTCCCAGCAGGACGAGGCCGACTTGCTCGAGACGATCGAGGAGTCCACGGACAAGCTGACCGCCCTGGTGGCCAACCTGCTGGACATGAGCCGCATCAGCACCGGGACCCTGCGTGTGTCGTTGCTGAGGGTTTCGTTGGCGTCGGTGGTGCGCAACGCCGTGCGGTCGCTGGAGGGTGGGGACCGGATCGAGGTGGACCTCGACGACGAGACCGACGTCATGGCTGACCCGGGGCTGCTGGACAGAGTGGTGGCCAACGTGTGTGAGAACGCCCTGAAGTACACCCCGCGCGGGGCATCCATCATGCTCGACTGCGCGGTGACGCCCCATCGCACCCTCCTGCGCATCGCGGACGGCGGGCCCGGCGTCCAGGACCGCGACCGGCACCTGCTGTTCGCGCCGTTCCAGCGGCTCGGCGACGTCCCCGGTCCGGACGGCGTGGGGCTCGGGCTCGCCGTGGCGCGCGGGTTCACCGAGGCGATGGGTGGCACCATCACCACCGAGGAGACCCCCGGTGGGGGACTCACCTTCGTCCTCGAGCTGCAGTCACCCGTCCAGGAAGCCCCATGACCTTCGTCCTCGTCGTCGACGACGACCCCGCCATCCGTCGCACCCTGTCGATCAACCTCAGGGCCCGCGACTACGACGTGGAGACGGCAGGCGATGGACGCTCCGCGCTGCAGATCGTCGAGGAACGGACGCCGGACGTGATCCTGCTCGATCTCGGACTGCCCGACCTCGACGGCGTCATGCTGCTCCAGCGGCTCAGGGTGATCACGCGCGCGCCCGTGATCGTGGTGTCCGCACGCACCAGCTCCGACGACAAGGTGGAGGCGCTGGACCTGGGGGCCGTCGACTTCATCACCAAGCCCTTCTCGATCGAGGAGCTGCTCGCCCGGATCCGCGCCGCGGCCCGGCGTACCGCAGGCGAGCGGACGTCGGCCTGCGTCCAGGTGGCGGGGCTGGTGCTGGACGTCGGTGACTCGCGGGCCTCCCGGGCGGGGACGGAGATCCACCTGACCCCGATCGAGTGGAAGATCGTCGACCATCTCGTGCGCCGCCGGGGACGGCTCGTCCGGCAGGCCGAGCTCCTGCAGTCGGTGTGGGGTCCCAGCTACGAGCGGCAGACCAACTACCTGCGGGTCCACATGTCCAGCATCCGGCGCAAGCTGGAGAGCGACCCCACCAGGCCCGTCCTGTTCGTGACCGAACCGGGCATGGGCTACCGGTTCGCTCCCGACGACGGGAACCAAAGCAGGGCCGGGGACGTTTGAGGTCCTTGACACCCCCTGCAGCGAAAGAGTCATGGAGCCTCAAAGTACGCCGTCGTCCTGTCCGTATCTGATGTCCGGCACCGTCCTGAGCTCTGCGGACCGACCATGGTGAGCGCCTCGCTGACCCTGGGCCTCGGGCTGCTGGTGGTGGTGCTGATCACCGTGGTCACGGGCTACTTCGTGGCCCAGGAGTTCGCCTACATGTCGGTGGACAGGTCCCGGCTGGGCGCGCGTGCCGCAGCCGGCGACGGCGCCGCCGCCCGGGCGCTGCGCGTGACCGGGCGTACCTCGTTCATGCTCTCGGGAGCCCAGCTCGGCATCACGGTCACCGGGCTGCTCGTCGGCTATGTCGCCGAGCCGCTGATCGGGGAGTCCCTGGGCACGCTGCTGGGCGGGGTGGGCGTCCCCACCGCGGTGGGCCTGGCCGTCGGCACCATCCTGGCGCTGCTCGTCTCGACCGTCGTCCAGATGGTGTTCGGCGAGCTGTTCCCCAAGAACCTCGCGATCGCCAGACCAGAGCCGTTGGCCCGGTGGCTGGCGACCTCCACCCTGGTCTACCTCAAGCTGGCCGGGTGGCTGATCGCGGTCTTCGACCAGTCCTCCAACCTGCTCCTGCGCGCGCTGCGGATCGAGCCGGTGCACGACGTGGAGCACTCCGCGACCGCGCGGGACCTGGAGCACATCGTGGCGTCCTCCCGCGAGACCGGCGACCTGCCCGTCGAGCTGTCGATGCTGCTGGACAGGGTGCTGGACTTCCCCGGCGAGACGGTGGAGCACGCCATGATCCCCCGGGTGCGCGTCGACTCCGTGCTGGACAGCGTCGGCGTCCCCGAGCTGCGCCGGGTCATGGCCGGAGGACACTCCCGGTACCCCGTGCTTGACGGGGACGGCCGGGTGGTGGGCGTGGTCCACCTCGTCGACCTCCTGCACGTGGCCGAGGACAGCGCAGGGGTGACGGCGCGGGACCTGGCGCGCCCGGCCCTGATGCTGCCGACGCTGATGCGGTTGCCCGATGCCGTCGGGGAGCTCGCGCGGACTCGCAACCAGCTCGCCTGCGTCCTGGACGAGCACGGTGGCTTCGCCGGTGTGCTGACGGTCGAGGACCTGGCCGAGGAGCTCGTCGGCGAGATCACCGACGAGCACGACCGGCAGCCCGCCCCGGAGGTCGCCCCCGTGCCCGGTCAGCGCGTCTGGACGGTCTCCGGGGACTCGCACGTCGACGAGGTCGAGCGGTCCCTGGGTCGCGACCTGCCCGACGGGGACTACGAGACGCTCGGTGGGCTGGTCATCGCCCACCACGGCCGCTTCCCCGAGGTCGGCGAGATCGTCCGGGTCCCGCTGCCCATCGATCCTGGCAGCTGGGCCCAGGCCGTGGACCCGGTGCCGGAGCACGCCCTGCTCGAAGTGCTGGAGGTCGTCGACCACATCCCCGCACGGGTCCGCATCACGTGGGAGGAGCCCCGATGACCGACAACCCCCTGATCGTGGCGTGCGCGACCGCGGCCATCATCGCGCTGAGCGCCTTCTTCGTGGCAGTCGAGTTCGCTCTGATCGCGGCTCGCACCAACCGCCTCGAGGACGCCGCGGCCACCAGCCGGTCCGCGCGGGCGGCACTGCGCAGCTCCTCCGAGCTCACCCTGCTGCTGGCCGGGTCCCAGCTGGGCATCACCGTCTGCACGCTGGCCCTCGGAGCACTGACGAAACCGGCCGTGCACCACTGGCTCACCCCGGTCTTCGAGACCTGGGGCCTGCCGGCCTGGGGTGCTGACGCCGCAGGCTTCGTGCTGGCGTTGGCGATCGTCACCTTCTTGCACCTGGTGGTGGGGGAGATGGCACCCAAGTCGTGGGCCATCGCCCATCCCGAGCGGTCGGCCATCATGTTGGCCCTCCCGATGAGGGCTTTCATGTGGGCGACCAGACCGGTCCTGCGGGCACTCAACGAGTCGGCCAACTGGTGCCTGCGCAGGGTCGGGGTCGACCCGGACGAGGATGCCTCGCCGGGACAGGACCCCGCGGCACTGCGTCATCTGGTCGAGCACTCGGTCAACGTGGGCGCCCTGGACGCCAGCTACTCCGGCCAGTTCTCCAGCGCCCTCGACCTCCAGACCATGACCTTGGACGAGCTCGTGCCGCGGGTGCCGCTCAGCTTCGTGAGCCGGGGCGCCACGGTCGCCGAGGTCCAGGCCGTGTCACGTGAATCGGGCCATCTGCGGATCCTGGTCCGGGACGCGGGACCCGGGCAGGTGCACTACGGCGCGGTGATCCACGTGCGCGACACCCTGGTCCGTCCCGCGGGCGAGCGCATCGACCACCTGGTACGCCCGGTGCGCACCCTGCCGCACAGCACCTCGATCTATGAGGCACTGGCGCACATGCGGCGCACCGGCAGCCAGCTGGTGCTCGTGACCCAGGACGGGTCCACGGTGGGTGTGATCACGATGGCGGACCTGCTGGCCCGCCTCTTCCCGCACGCCCAGGGCGTGTCGGTGGCGCCGGGAGCCTGAGGGAGGGCGGGTCAGCCGCGCCACAGCCTCGAGAGGAGGCTCCCGGCCGGGCGGGGGTCCACCGGGTTGCCGGGGCAGCGATCCTGGCGCGGCACGCGGGCCAGCACCTGGTCGACGTGCTGGCCGCAACCGGCCCAGGTGATCTTGCCGCAGGTCTTGCATCCGACTGCTCGGCACATGTGGAGCTCCGTTCGTGTTGGTGGTGCGGTTGTGGGAGGGGCTGGAGGCCGGCGGCCAGCGCGCCGGGGAGTCAGATCAGGGCGGGGAGGGCCTGGGCGGCGATCCGGGCACCGACGACGGCTCCGGCCACGGCGGTCGCGGTGAGTGCCGCGACGGCCAGGAGGACCGATGGAGCTCGACCCCACTCAGATGACGCCGGTGATCAACCGGATCAAGCGCGCCCAGGGCCAGCTGGCCGGCGTGCTGCGCCTGCTCGAGGAGGGCCGCGACTGCGAGGACGTCGTCACCCAGCTGGCCGCGGTCTCCAAGGCGCTGGACCGCGCCGGGTTCGCGATCGTCGCCTCCGGCCTGCAGCAGTGCCTGGCCGCCGGCGACGGCACCGACAGCGTCGACGTCAAGAAGATGGAGAAGCTCTTCCTCTCGCTGGCCTGAGCCGTCGCTCGGACCCCGGCGCTGCAGAGCGCCGACCGGAACGGCAGGGAGAACTCGTCACCGCCAGCGGTCGACCTGAGGCGCTCCATGGGTGATGCTGGAGGAGCCCCTACCCCAACTCTCTGGGGGAACCCGTGAGCGATGCCCAGCAGCTCGAGACCGCCACGACCATGGAGGACGCCCAGCTCCACCTCGTCGACGCGTGGTGGCGCGCTGCCAACTACATCTCGGTGGGGCAGATCTACCTCCTCGACAACCCCAGGCTGCGCAGACCGCTGGAACCGGGCGACATCAAGCCCCGCCTGCTCGGCCACTGGGGGACCACCCCGGGCCTCAACCTGGTGTGGGCCCACCTCAACCGGCTGATCCGCGAGCGGGACGTCGACGCGATCTTCCTCGCCGGACCCGGTCACGGTGGGCCGGCCGTGCTGGCGAACGCGTGGCTGGAGGGCACCTACTCCGAGGTCTACCCCCACGTCGGGCAGGACGAGGCAGGTCTGAGGGCGTTGTTCCGGCAGTTCTCCTTCCCCGGCGGCGTCCCCAGCCACGCCGCCCCGGAGACCCCGGGGTCGATGCACGAGGGCGGGGAGCTCGGCTACGTGCTCTCCCACGCCTACGGCGCCGCGATGGACAACCCCGATCTGCTGGTCACCGCCGTGGTCGGCGACGGGGAGTTCGAGACCGGGCCGCTCGCGACCTCGTGGCACGCGAACAAGTTCGTCGACCCGGTCCACGACGGCGCGGTGCTGCCGGTGCTGCACCTCAACGGCTGGAAGATCGCGAACCCGACGATCCCGGCGCGCATCTCGCGTCCCGAGCTGCTGAGCCTGCTGAGCGGCTACGGCCACGAGGTGCTCACCGTCGAGGGCGACGAGCCCGAGGACGTGCACCGCCAGCTCGGGCGCGCGATGGACGTCGCTCACGACCGCATCGTGGCCATCCAGCGGGCGGCGCGCGAGGACGGCGATCTGGAGCGTCGTCCGTGGCCGATGATCCTGCTCGTCACCCCCAAGGGGTGGACCGGACCGCACGAGGTCGACGGGGTGCCGGTGGAGGGCACCTGGCGTTCCCACCAGGTGCCCCTGGCCGAGACGCGGAACAACGACGCGCACCGCGCCCAGCTGGAGGAGTGGCTGAGCTCCTACCGCCCCGGCGAGCTGTTCGACGACGTCGGTCGCCCGGTGCCCGTGCTGCGGGAGATCGCGCCCCGAGGGCACCGGCGGATGAGCGACAACCCGCACGCCAACGGGGGGCTCCTGCGACGGCCGCTGGACTTGGCCGACATCCGGACGCACACCGTGGAGGTCTCCTCGCCGGGTGCCTCGATCCACGAGGCCACCCGCGTTTTCGGGAAGTACCTGGTCGAGGTGGTGGGCGAGAACCCCGACAACTTCCGCATCTTCGGCCCCGACGAGACGGCGTCCAACCGGCTGGACGCGGTCTACGCGGTGACCGACAAGGTCTTCGCCGGCGAGCTGCGGCCCGGAGACCCACAGCTCGGGCGCTCCGGCAGGGTGGTGGAGATGCTCTCCGAGCACACGTGCCAGGGGTGGCTGGAGGGCTACCTGCTGACCGGACGGCACGGCGTGTTCAACTGCTACGAGGCGTTCATCCACATCGTCGACTCGATGCTCAACCAGCACGCCAAGTGGCTGAAGACGACTCGGGACATCGAGTGGCGCCCGCCCGTGGCCTCCCTCAACTACCTGCTCACCTCGCACGTGTGGCGCCAGGACCACAACGGGTTCTCCCACCAGGATCCCGGGTTCATCGACCACGTCGTCAACAAGAAGGCGGAGGTGGTCCGGGTCTACCTGCCGCCGGACACCAACACCCTGCTCTCGACGATGCGCCACTGCCTGGCCAGCACCCACTACGTCAACGTCGTCGTGTCGGGGAAGCAGCCCTCCTTCGACTGGCTCACGGCCGACGAGGCGGACCTGCACTGCGCCCGCGGTGTCGGGATCTGGGAGTGGGCCTCCAACGACGACGGCGATCCCGACGTGGTGCTCGCCAGCGCCGGTGACGTGCCGACCGTCGAGGCGCTGGCTGCCGTCAGCATCCTGCGCGAGCACCTGCCCGCGCTGCGGATCCGCTTCGTCAACGTGGTGGACCTGATGAGGCTCCAGGACTCCGGCGAGCACCCGCACGGGTTGTCCGACCGCTCCTTCGACAGCATCTTCACCACCGACCGCCCGGTGATCTTCGCCTACCACGGGTATCCGTGGCTCATCCACCGCCTCACCTATCGCCGTGCCAACCACCGCAACATCCACGTACGCGGCTACAAGGAGGAGGGCACGACCACCACGCCCTTCGACATGGTGATGATGAACGACCTGGACCGCTTCCACCTGGTCCTCGACGTCATCGACCGGGTCCCCTCGCTGGCGTCGCGGGCGGCGGCGCTGCGTCAGCAGATGATCGACACCCGGCGTCGCGCCCACCTCTGGACCAGGGAGCACGGGGAGGACCTGCCGCTGGTGCGGGACTGGTCCTGGCAGTCCCAGCCCTCGCCGGCCGCGTCCCGCTCGCCCAGCACCACCGCTGACCCCGGCACGACCGGCCCCGACGCCACGGCGGGCCGGGCCTGACCGAACCGGGCAGAGTGGACGGGGCAGAGTGGACGGGGCAGGGCGATCGGTGCGGGGACTGGAGGCTCGATGACCGACGAGGCGCTGGTCCCGGCGAGACCCGGGGACCGGCCGTGGCACGCCATGACGCCCGACGAGGTGCTGGCAGAGCTGGGCGTCCGCCCCGCCGACGGCCTCGGCCTCGACGAGAGCCGACGTCGCCTGGGGGAGTGTGGTCCCAACGTGCTCGCCGACCCCGCGACCCCACCGATGTGGCGCCGGGTCCTGTCGCTGGCGACGGAGCCGATGACGGTGGTGCTGATCGCCGCCGCCCTGGTCAGCGCGCTGGTCTCCCGCGAGGTGGGCACCTCCGCGGTGATCCTGGTGGTCGTGGTGCTCAACTCCGTCCTCAACCTGGTGCAGGAGGGGCGTGCGCGGACCAGCCTGCAGGCGCTGCACGAGCTCACCGTGGTCCAGGCGCGAGTACGGCGGGCAGGGCGGGTGCGGCTCGTCGATGCTGCGGAGCTCGTGCCGGGTGACGTGGTGCTGCTCGAGGCCGGCGACGTCGTGCCGGCAGACGGCCGCCTGATCGAGACCGCGGGCCTGGAGGTGCAGGAGGCTGCACTCACGGGCGAGTCGATCCCGGTGCTCAAGGAGGCCGCAGCTGTCGCGGACACCGCTGCCGGCCTCGCCGACCGGTCCGGGATGGTCTTCACGACCACGGCCGTCACCCGAGGACGTGGCGTGCTCGTGGTCACCGCCACCGGCATGGGGACCCAGATCGGCAGCGTCGCCCGGCTGCTGCACGAGGCAGGTGAGCAGAGCACCCCGCTGCAACGCCAGATCGCGGGGCTGGCCAGGGCGCTGGGGGCCATCGCGGCCGTCGTGGTCACAGTCGTGTTCGTGGCAGGTCTGCTGCGCGGCGTACCGCTGGGGGAGGTCGCGCTGAGCGCCGTCGCTCTGGCTGTCGCCACCATCCCGGAGGGCCTCACCGCCGTGGTCGCCTTCACCCTGGCGATGGGGGCGAGCCGGCTGGCGCGCCGCGGCGCGATCGTCAAGGACCTGTCGTCCGTGGAGACGCTCGGGGCCACCCGGCACGTCGCGACCGACAAGACGGGCACCCTGACGCTCAACGAGATGACGGCGCGTGAGCTCTGCGCCCAGCAGCGCGTCTTCCAGGTGTCAGGGCACGGGTACCAGGCGGACGGCCAGATCACGGTCGTCGGTGACGAGCCGGCTCCGGACATCAGCAGCGTCCTGCTGGCCATGGCGCTGGCAGGGGACGCGGTCCTGGACGGGACGGACCTGATCGGCGACCCGACCGAGGGGGCGCTGGTGGTGCTGGCCGGCAAGGGTGGGCTGGATGTCATGTCCGCACGCCACGACCTGCCCCGAGCCGGCGAGGTGCCCTTCGACTCCGACCGCAAGTACATGGCGACCGTGCACGCGATGGATGAGTGGGACCCCGACTCCGTCACCGACCGGTGGGCCCGAGGAGGGCGCGCGGAGCGGAGAGGGGAGGCCGGCCGGATGTACGTCAAGGGGGCGCCCGACGTGCTGCTCTCCCGGTCGACCCGGATGGAGGTCCCCCAGGGGGTCCGCAGCCTGGACCAGGAGCAGCGCGCTGCCCTCGACGCGCTCAACTCGCACCTGGGATCCCGCGGGCTGCGGGTGCTGGGTCTGGCACAGCGCGAGCTGGACGAGGCGGAGCTGCGGGCTGCCCGCGGCGCGGCGCCGGACGAGCTGGACGCCATGGTGGCGGGACTGACGCTGCTGGGGCTGGTGGGGATCGTGGACCCGCCGCGACCGGAGGTCCGCGGCGCCATCGCCGAGGCCCACGAGGCGGGCATCGTCGTCCACATGATCACCGGCGACCACGTCGGCACCGCGGCGGCCGTCGCACGAGGCCTCGGCATCGAGGGGGAGGCGCTGTCAGGTCCGGAGCTGGACGGGTTGAGTGACGAGGAGCTCTCGGTCCGTGCCTCCACCGTGGGGGTGCTGGCCCGGGTGAGCCCCGAGCACAAGATCCGGATGGTGCGTGCACTCCAGGCCGACGGGTCCGTGGTGGCCATGACCGGCGACGGGGTCAACGACGCGCCGGCCCTGAAGGAGGCGGACATCGGCATCGCCATGGGCGTCACCGGGACGGAGGTCTCCAAGGGTGCGGCGCGGATGGTCCTGACCGACGACAACTTCGCGACCATCATCGCGGCGGTGCGCGAGGGCCGCGGCATCTACGACAACGTGGTCAAGTTCGTCCGGTTCCAGATCGCCACAGCCTGGGGCTTCGTGCTCATCTTCCTCGCCTCTGCGGCGGTGGGCGTGGCATCCGGGACACCCTTCACCCCGCTGCAGGTGCTGTGGGTGAACGTCATCATGGACGGCCCGCCGGCGATGACCCTGGGCTTCGACCGGCCCGACGACGACGTGATGAGCAGGCCGCCGCGCCGCGTGGGCGAACCGATCCTCACCCGCGCCCGGCTCGGTCAGATCGCACTCTCGGCACTGGTCATGGCGGCAGGCACGCTGGGCGTGCTGCTGCTGGGACCGGACGAGGCGCGAGCGGGGGAGCCGACCCGGACGGGGACGCTGGCGTTCACCACGTTCGTGCTGTTCCAGGTCTTCAACCTGCTCAACGTGCGTGAGGGTGTCACCTCGGTGTTCAACCGGCACACCTTCACCAACGCCAGGCTCTGGTGCGCACTCGGCGCCATCGTGGTCCTGCAGGTCACCACGGTGCATCTGCAGGCCCTCGGTGACGTCTTCGACACCACCGACCTCTCCGCGGCCCAGTGGGCGGTCGCGGTGGCCGTGGCCTCCTCGGTCCTCTGGGTCGAGGAGCTGCGCAAGGTCTGGGTCCGCCGCCGCGCCCCGATGAGCGAGGGCGGCGGGTTCTAGAACTCGAACACCAGCCGAGCGGGCACCTTGCCGGCGAGCACCTCGTCGAAGCACTCGTTGACGTCCTCGATCCGCCTGCTCTCGGTGATGACCTTGGTCAGCCCCCGGGCGTGGAACTCGAAGCAGTCCGCCACGTCGTTGCGCGTGCCCACCAGCGAGCCGATCACGGACTTGCCCGAGAGCACGGTCTCGAAGATCGGCAGGTCCAGGTGGTTGTCGGAGGGCAGCCCGACGATGACGAGGCGTCCGTTGGGATTGAGGGCCGCATGGGCCGCACGCATCGCCTGTGGTGAGGGGACCGTCACCAGCGCGACGTCGATGCCCCCGAGCGCGGCGAGCTCTGCCTGCTGGTCACCGCGGGCGTTGACCACGTGGTCAGCCCCCAGCTCCGCGGCCAGCTCGAGCTTCTCGTCGTACATGTCCACGGCCACGGTCCGGGCTCCGAAGAGGCGGGCGTACTGGAGGCCGAGGTGTCCCAGGCCGCCTATCCCGACCACCATCGCGGTCTCGCCCGGCCGCGGGTTGGCCACCTTGAGGCCCTTGTACGCCGTGACTCCGGCACAGGTCAGGGGCGAGGCATCCATCGAGGTGATCGCATCGGGCACCGGCACCACGTGGCTTGCCCACGCCACCGCGTGCTCGGCGTAGCTCCCGTCCATGGTGTAGCCCATGTAGGCGGGCGTGGTGCAGTAGGTCTCCCAGCCGGCCACGCAGTAGCGGCAGTGCCCGCAGGCGTAGCCGAGCCAGGGCAGCGCGACCCGTTGACCGATGGCGACCAGGGGCCTGCCGGCGGTGAGCGACGGGCCCAGGGCCTCGATCACTCCGACGCCCTCGTGGCCGGGGATGAGCGGGATCTTGGGCTTGACCGGCCAGTCGCCCCGGGCGGCATGGATGTCGGTGTGGCACAAGCCGCACGTCTCGATCCGCACCAGGACCTGACCCGGCCCGGGCTCGGGGATGGGCACGTCCCGGATGACCAGAGGCGCCCCCAACGCTGGTACCACTGCTGCCTTCATGGGTCCTCCAGAAGAACGGACGGATGCTCGCGGGGGTTCCTGGCGCGGGGGCGCACCAGCAGCATCTCGCCGGGGACGGGGCGAGCGCAGGGCCATGGGTCCCCGGCCGGTAGACCATTGGTCACCGGCAAGTCGGCAATTCCCGGGAGTCCTGCCCCGCCCGGGTCCAACGACTCTGCCCACCCTGGTTCCCGCCGCCCTAGCGTCGAGCGCGCCGGGCACGCCCACCGTGCCGGGCTTGGCCTGCGACCCGACGACGATGTAGGAGCACGACGTGGCAACTCTGACAGTGTGGAAGTTCGACAATCCCGAAGGCGCGAAGCGAGCCGAGGATGCCCTCATCAGCCTGCAACGCCAGGAGCTGGTGCAGGTGCTCGACGCAGCGACCGTGTCGTGGCCGGAGGGGAAGAAGAAGCCCAGGACGCGTCAGGCCAACGACCTGCTCGCTCCCGGGATCCTCGGTGGCATGTTCTGGGGTCTGCTCTTCGGGATCATCTTCTTCATCCCCCTGATCGGCCTGGTGGTCGGCGCCGCCTCGGGTGCGCTGATCGGGGGGCTGACCGACATCGGGATCAGTGACGACTTCATCAAGGACGTGCGCGCCAAGGTGACGCCCGGGACTTCCGCGTTGTTCGTGCTCACCTCTGACGTGGTCATCGACCGGGTGCACGAGGCGCTGCGCGAGGAGGGCATCCACGGGGAGCTCATCGAGACCAACCTGTCGGCCAAGGACGAGGAGAACCTGCGCAAGATGCTCCAGGAGGAGGACGCCTGAGGGTCCTTCGTCCAGCACGCGACGGTCTCGGGACCCGGCCAGATGGCCGGGTCCCGAACCATTTCCTCAGCTCCGTCTCGACGATCCTCGATCGTCGTCGCTGGGGTCTGGCGAGACGTAGCTCAGCAGCGCCAGCACGGTGCGATCGATGTGGTCCACCCGCTCCAGGATGTCGAGGACGCCGGGGGCGGTGTCCTCGTCGCCGGGCTCCAGGTCGTCGTCAACGACCTCGCCCGGCACCCGGCCGGAGACGGCCGTGAACAGCGCCGCCAGGTGCTGGTCCAGCCGGCGGCGCAGTCCCTCCCAGTCAGGGCCGGTGGTGTCCAGCCCGTCCTCGACGGCCCGTTGCACGGCGCCGGCCAGCTGTCGAGCCGAGTAGGTCAGAGACCACACAGCCGTCAGCTGCGACTCGATGCCACCGTCCTCCAGGGTCCCCGTGGTGCGCCTGAGCGGGGCCGAGGCCGCGGTGATCGCCCGGACCTTGCCGTCCAGGGCCAGCAGGCCCTGCTGCAGGGCTCCGGGCGAGATCTCCTCACGCCCTGAGGCTCGCTCCAGGCTGCCGGCCACGACGACTTGGACGTCCTTGACCAGGGTCCCCATCTCCTGGTTGAGCTTGCTGCGGGTGCGGGTGGGAAGGAGCTTCCACGCGACCAGCAGCGCGATCAACGCACCGAGCAGGGTCTCCAGGATGCGGATCTCCAGGGCCAGGGTGGTCAGGCGTCCAAGGAACTCGTAGATGCCGGCGAAGATCAACGTCGTCCAGAACGTGGAGATGCCGTTGGCCACCGGACGGTAGTAGACCGAGCCGAAGACCGCGACGGCCAGGACCGGGATCATCACTTCGGACGGGGCGTCCGTGGCGATGGCGATCCCGAACCCGACGGCGGCTCCCGCGACCGTGCCGAGGATGCGCTTGACCCCGTTGACGAAGGTCTCACCGTCGGTGGTGCCGAGGACCTGGAAGGCCGCCAGTGAGGCCCAGTACTGGTGGGTGCCGGAGATGGCTGAGCCCACGGCGAGCGCCAGCGCGGTCGAGACGGCGGCCTGCACGGCGCGGCGTTCGGCTGGCTGCACCCGTCCGGTCTCCGGCGTGGCATCGGAGCCATCCCCGGTGGCGCCCGCTGCGGAAGCGGCCGATGGAACAGGCATGGACAGGCCGCGCAGTGCCGCCTCGTCCTCCGGGTCATAGGGGTCCAGGGGCTGAAGTGCGCCGTGCTCGGCATCCCAGTCCAGCAGCACGGTCGCGTTCTGGTGGACGTCGTCGATGGCGCGGACCAGCCGCCGGGCGGTGCGCGGCCAGTGCTCCGGGGCGGGCGCGGCGTCCCAGTGCGGGATCGGCGTCGGTGGGCTGGCGTTCCGCTGGTCTGCTGGGGACTTTTGGGGGGTCTGGTTGGCGAGCGCGAGCTGGAGGTGCGAGCGAAGGAGCTCCAGACGCCCTGCGAGTCGACCACGCAGCTCCAGCGGCAGTGCCGTGCCAGTGACGTCGCGGACCGCGTCCTTGAGAGTGACCGTGGCCAGCTCTGCGTCGAAGACTCGCAACCTCAGGCCGCCGCCGTGCGCCGGGTCCAGGCCTGTGGCCTCCACCTCGCCGGCCAGCTGGCCAGCCACGAAGGCCGCTGCTCGGTGCACCCGACGGGTGTCGAGCGAGACTCTCCGTCGCGTCTCGGGGTCCCAGCGAGCCCAGGAGACCGCGTCCACGAGGGTGTCCACGGTGGCGACCATCTCCTCCGTCAGGGAGTGGATGCCGATGCGCAGCTGGTGGTCGTGGCGGTCCGGGAGCAGCACGTAGCTGCACACGAACGCCCAGGCCATGCCGACCAGGGCCGCGGCCGCGAACCAGGGGACGTCGTTCAGGTCCAGCCGCATGAGCAGTGCGAAGTAGTAGGCCATGAACGTGACCCGCCCCAGGGCCCCCCACCGCGCGCCGAACCGACTGGCCCCGACGCCGACGCACGCCACCAGCACCAGCAGGACATCACCGGCCAGGGCGGAGCCGGACACCAGAGCGCCCAGGAGCACCACCGCACCGACGGGGAGGACCATCAGGACGCTGGTGAGCTTGCGGTCATGGAGTGTCCGGTCGACGGCGATCCCGGCTGCGAGCATGGCCACGAAGCCGCCGAAGATCGCGGGTGGGACTGCTTGTTCCCCCAGCGCGTCGAAGACCAGGTGGAGCGACACGAAGGCCGCAGACGCGGCCAGCACCGCCCTGCCCGCGGTGCGAGCGCGCGCGTGCCCCGGATCGACTGCGCCCGATCGTCCTACCACCAGACGCGTCCAGTCGCGCGGACCCGCGGCGGAGGGGTGAGTGGATCGCCCCGTCCAGCGGGCCGCCTCGGGGACCTCCTCCACGCTCTCCAGGACCACGGGATCCCGTTCCCCCAGCATCGAGACGGGACCGGCGGCGACGATCACCGGCTGGTAGTCGAGGTCGGCGCTGACCGCGAGAGTGACCTGCTGGGCGCGATACGTGAAGGGCAGCCAGGCGGTGTAGCGCTGGTAGGCGTCCTCGACGTCGGCCAGCGGGTCGGCCCCGGCGAGTCCCTGGAGCGCGTGCTCGAGCTCGATGAAGGCACGGACCCAGCCATCGGGCCGGTCCACGCGGCTGCCGCTCAGGTGTGCCGTGAAGGAGTCGCGCGAGACGACCTCCGGAACATCGACGTCGGACCAGCGCACCCGGCTCTGCAGGTAGTCGGCGAACTCCAGGAACTGGAAGGTCAAGGGACCAAGTGTCGGCTGGGTGGCGCCCGGATGGCCCGAGGGCAGCCCCCACCGGAGGGTGCTCAGAGTTCCACCCATCATCCGCAGGGCGTAGGGGAGGGCGAACTGGTCCTGGCCGCTCTGGAAGTAGTAGGCCGAGTGGTGCAGGCGCAGGCCGTCCGTGTAGGCGGCGAACGCGTCGGCGATGCCGTCGAGGTGCCCGTCGAGCCCGTTCACCTGCCCGTCCCTGAACCACGGGGTCAGGCTCGCCAGCGCCGTCCCGGCCCCGCGCTCGGCTGCGGAGAACTGACGACAGAGTGCGTTGAGGTTCCCCACGACGTCGTAGACGCCGAGCAGGAAGGTCAGGATCAGGGAGAGGAGGAGAACACCGGTCAGGGACTCCACGATGCTCAGGAACCGCAGCGCGTCGGTCTCAGCGGTGAGGGCCGAGCCGCCCACGGTCGCCAGCTGTGCGGCACTGAAGTACGTGGCGTCGAAGAAGTCCAGGCCTGCGCCTCGGCCCGAGACCGAGAACGAGGACCGGGACATCTGGGCGAAGTAGAGGAGGGCGTATCCGAGGATGGTGCCCAGAAGCCAGACCAGCACCACGACCACGATCTGGAGACCCGTGACCTGGCGAAGCCCCACTGGACGCCATCTCCGAGGCAGGCGCCTCGTCACGTTGCGCAGCAGGCGCCACTGCACCGTGGACACCCGGCTGGCCAGGAACCCCGCCTCGTCATAGTTCAGGGCGGTCAGGAAGACATCGAGCAGAGTTGCGCCGAGAACAAGCACGCCTAATGCCAGCCACACGGTCTCCAAAGCCCGTCTCCCTCAGTTAGCAGCTGCAATGCGGCTCGCATTCGACAAAAGCGCAGGAATAGGCGCCCGAGACTCACGCCATGGGCCTAAGCATCAACTCCCCAGGAATAACCCAGGTATGCCAGTGCCACAGAGGCGGCCAGCACGCCGAATCCGTAGAGGGCTGCAACCGCGTAGTGCCTCGCGCGGACGAGGTCCACGGTCTCGTAGCTCGCGGTGCTGAAGGTGGTGTACCCACCGAGGAAGCCGGTGCCGAGCACGGCGCTGACCGCGGTCGAGGCTAGGTCCCCGGCCACCAGGCCGGTGATGCCTCCCAGGACCAGGGACCCTGACATGTTGATCAGGGCTGTCGGCCAGGGGAACTGGGTCTTGATCCTGGAGCGGATGGCCCCGTCCACGACGAACCGCACTCCCGCGCCGACGCCGCCGGCCAGGACCAGGAGGATGAACAGGCCGGGGCTCACGACGTCGCTCCGTCTCGGTGTGCCCGAGAGCGAGTCGCGGCGCTGGCCACCACGATGCCGAGGAAGGTGGCTCCCGCGCCCAGCAGCACGGTGCCCAGGCAGTACAAGGCTCCGACCCCGATCCTGGAGTCGTCCAGGAGCACGGCTGTGTCGGTGGCGAGCGAGCTGTAGGTGGTCAACCCCCCGCAGAAGCCCGTGCCGAGGACCAGCTTCAGGTGACCCGTGGTGCCCGGATCCGGCTTGGTGCGGGAGAGGGCCTCGTAGAGCAGGCCGAGCACGAAAGCGCCGATCAGGTTGACCAGGGGGATCACCACGGGCACGTCGTCGAGGTCGGGCACGGCCAAGGAGAGTCCTTCGCGGGCTGCGACGCCGACGAGCCCTCCTGCCACGACCAGAGCGATCGAGGCGAGGTGCAGGTAGCTGGGCCCGTGGTGGTCCTCGGCTGCACTCATGACTGTGACCGTATGGCGGCCGGCGAGCCGCCCACCAGAGCCCCTCGGCTCCCGCGGGGGGCCGAAAGGTCCCGGTCCAAGAGGGTCACTAGACCCTGGTCAATTCACGGCTAATCGATTATCAAGGGAAATTGGCGACGTTGCCACGAATTGTCTCAACGTACCCTGCTGCGGATTCAGCAACGTCGCGTTCTGTGAATATCTTCGGGGTTGCGCCAATCGATGTCATGCGTATGGTGGGGAGACGACCCGGCTTTGTCGCCGGGGGTTCATGCTGCGAGTTCGGGAAAGGCCCCAAATCATGGATCTCACTCCTCGAGAGATAGAGAAGCTCTACATCTACCAAGTTGCCGAAATTGCCAGAAGGCGTCGAGATCGAGGCACCAAGCTGAACGTCTCGGAGGCTCAGGCGCTGATCAGCGAGGCCATTCTCGAGGCCGCGCGCGACGGCAAGTCGGTCGCGGAGTGCATGGAGCTGGGCAAGCACGTCGTGGCGGTGGGGGACTGCATGGACGGCGTGCGGCAGCGCCTGGCGCTCCTGCAGGTGGAGGCGACCTTCCCGGACGGGAGCAAGCTGGTGTCGTGTCATGACCCAGTGGCGGCATGACACGTTCATCTGCGTCGTCCGGCCCGCCCTCCCTGGTGTTGGTCACCGGCCACGAGGGCGGTGAGTCTCGGGACCTCCTGGGCCTCGCCGTGGTCGTGCCGGCCCACGTCGTCGTCTCGACCCGTCGGTCCCTGCACCACCAGGTCACCAGCCTGCTCGACGCCACCGACGCGATGGTGGCGGTGCTCCCGATGACCTGGGGCCGCGACCCGGTGCTGGTCGCGGAGAGCGCCAAGTCGCTGCACTGGCTTGCCACCACGGTCCAACCAGGACGGCTGCTGCTGTGTGATGCCTTCGGCACCCCCGACCACCTGGTCGCACACCTTCGCCGCGCGGTCCGCGAGACCTCGATGAGCCGTCCCGAGGCGGGCGTGGTGGTGGCCGCCCCTGCGGGCAACCCGTTCGACGACGCCGAGCTGCACCGCCTGGCCCACCTGGTCCGGGCCCATGGCGCCGGCACGCAGGTCGAGGTGGCCTGCACGGGCGAGGGGGGCGACGCGGAGGAGACCTTGCGCCGATGTCGCCTGCTCGGCCTGCAGGAGGTCGTGGTGGTCCCTGCGGGATTCGACCGCTGGCCCGAGTCCGACGCGCCCGGAGTGACCTCCTACGGACCGCTCCTTTCTGCACAGGCAGCCGGCCGCGTCTTCGCGCAGCGGTTGTCGCAGGCCCGGCACCGGGCCGAGCACGGAGACGACGGCATCGCCCAAGGCCTGTCGGCCGACCACGGCCACGGCTACGCGCACTCGCACGACGTGGGAGGCGCGCCGGCGCACGCCCAGCACCACCCACACGCTCACGCACCCGGGCATCCGCACCCGCACCCGTCCGCGCCTGTGCCTGCCCCCCGATGACCCGCCCAGCGCCCAAGCCCCTCTGGAGGTAGCACGATGCTAGGAAGCCCGAAGTACGACCACCACGATGCCGACATCGAGATCAACGCCGGACGAGCCACCGTCACGCTGAGCGTGACCAACACCGGCGACCGGGGCATCCAGATCGGCTCCCACTTCCACTTCTTCGAGGTGAACCGAGCACTCCTCTTCGAGCGCGAGCTTGCCTACGGGATGCATCTGGACATCCCCGCCGGCACCGGCGTGCGGATCGAGCCGGGGGACACCCGGGAGGTGACCCTCACCGCGTACGCCGGTACCCGCCGGGTGATCGGCTTCAACAACCTCGTGGACGGCGGGCTGGACGCGCCGCACACCCGGAGCCGTGCCATGACCCGGATGGTCGAGCGCGGCTTCCAGAACGGCAAGCCCACCCAGGGCGGCGGCAAGGCCTCGCGAAGCGGCAGCGCCAGCAAGACACAGAAGGGGAACAGCTGATGGCCATCATCTCCCGCAGGCAGTACACCGACCTGTTCGGCCCGACCGTCGGGGACAAGGTGCAGCTGGCCGACTCCAACCTGGTCATCGAGATCGAGAAGGACTTCAACGAAGGCAACTACGGCGACGAGGTCGTCTACGGCGGCGGCAAGACCGCCCGTGACGGAATGGCTGCGGACCCGGAGTCCTCAGGGGCCCGGGGAGGCCTGGACCTGGTGATCACCAACGCCATCGTCCTGGATCCGGTCCTGGGGGTGCTCAAGGGCGACATCGGGGTCAAGGACGGAAAGATCGTCGGGATCGGGAAGTCGGGGAACCCGCACCTGCAGCGGAACGTCGACCCGCGGCTCGTGGTCGGGCCGGGCACCGAGCTGCTCGCAGGCGAGCACCTCATCGCCACCGCCGGAGGCTTCGACAGCCACGTCCACTACATCTCTCCCCAGCAGGCCTACGCCGCGCTCTCCAACGGCATCACCACGCTCTTCGGGGGCGGGACCGGTCCCACCGACGGCACCAACGGCGTCACCACGACGCCGGGTGCCTGGTACATCCAGCGTCTGCTCGAGGCGGCCGAGGACGTCCCGGTCAACATGGGCTTCCACGGCAAGGGCAACGGCTCGCTTCCCGGGCCTCTCATCGAGCAGATCGAGGCCGGGGCCTCCTCTCTCAAGGTCCACGAGGACTACGGCACCACCCCGGCTGCCCTGAGCTGCGCCCTGACGGTCGCGGACGACTACGACATCCAGATCTCGGTGCACACCGACAGCCTCAACGAGGCCGGCTACGTGGAGGACACGATGTCGGCCATCGACGGCCGGACGATCCACACCTACCACACCGAGGGTGCCGGAGGCGGTCACGCACCGGACATCATGAAGGCCGCCGGCTACCCGAACGTCCTGCCGTCCTCGACCAACCCGACGTTGCCCTACACCGTCAACTCGGTGGACGAGCTCCTCGACATGGTCATGGTCTGCCACCACCTCTCCCACGACGTGCCCGAGGACGTCTCGTTCGCGGACTCCCGGGTGCGCGCCGAGACGATCTCGGCGGAGACGGTCCTGCACGACGAGGGCGTGCTGTCCATGGTCTCCTCAGACTCCCAGGCGATGGGCCGGATCGGCGAGAGCTTCATGCGGGCGTTCCAGATCGCCCACCACTGCAAGGACAAGCGGGGAAAGCTGCCCGAGGATGCGGAGGGCAATGACAACTTCCGAGTCCTCCGCTACCTCGCGAAGGTCACCATCAACCCGGCCATCACCCAGGGGGTCTCGGACTACGTCGGGTCCCTGGAGGACGGGAAGATCGCCGACATCGTGCTCTGGCCGGTGGGGTCGTTCGGAGCCAAGCCCAAGATGGTCATCAAGGGTGGCGTCATCAACTGGGCGTTGATGGGGGACCCGAACGCCTCGCTGCCCACGCCGCAGCCGGTCTTCTACCGGCCGATGTTCGGGATGTTCGGCCGAGCCCTGCAGAGCACCCGGGTGACCTTCATGTCGCAGGCGGCCATCGACGCCGGAGTCCCGGAGAAGCTCGGTCTGGAGAGCCAGGTGCTGCCCGTCAAGCGGTGTCGCAGCATCGGCAAGGAGCACATGGTGCTGAACGACCGTACGCCCGAGATCGACGTCGACCCGGAGACCTACAAGGTCACCTTCGACGGGCAGCCGGCGCACATCGAGCCGGCGGAGAGCCTGCCCATGACCCAGCTGTTCTTCCTCACGTGAGCGCGTCCACCAGCACCAGCCTGCTGGCGAGCCTGCAGCTCTCCGACTCGGCGTTCCCCAGCGGCTTCTACACGATGTCGCACAGTCTCGAGGGCTTCGCCCAGCTGGGCCGGGTCGACCGCGAAGGTCTCGGCGACCTGCTGCACGGTCTGCTGCTGCACTCGGTGGGACCCGGGGATGCGACGGCGCTGGCCCGGGCGCACGAGGCGGTCCGGGCCGGAGACTGGTCGCAGGTCACGCTGGTGGACCAGATGCTGTTCGCCGCCAAGCTGAACAGCGAGATGCGCAAGGCCTCGGTCCGCAGCGGTCACCAGCTCACGGACGTCACCCGGGAGGCGTTCGGCGGCGAACAGCTCCAGGAATGGGCTCGGCGGGTGGCAGCCAAGGAGACGCCGGGCTGCCAGCCGGTGGCGGCAGCAGTGGCCTACGCGACAGCCGGGGTGGACGCGGAGCAGGCGGTCGTCTCGGACATGTCGGCCTTCGCCGTCAGCTTCCTGGGCGCTGCCCTCCGGCTGCGCCTCACCGACCACAGGCACCTGCAGGTGCTCCTCCACGCAGCGGCGCCGGTCATCGAGGACGCGGCACGTGCGGCGATCGAGCGACCCTTGAGCGACCTCGGCGGCTTCGTGCCCATGGCGGACGTGATGTCGGCGCAGCACGAGCGGGCGCCCGCCCGGCTGTTCGCCAGCTGAGGTCCGCGGCCCCAGCACCGGGCCACCGGCCCGGTGACCTGAAGAGAACGTCCAGACACGAGCACACGAGGGGTTGGCATGACGGAGAACGTCCTGAGGATCGGCATCGGCGGCCCGGTGGGGTCCGGCAAGACCGCGCTCACGGAGGCGCTGGTGCCCAGGCTCATCGCGGCAGGCCGTGAGCCGGCTGTGATCACCAACGACATCTACACCCAGGAGGACGCCCAGCACGTACGTCGGGAGCTGGCCGGAGTGCTCGACCCGGAGCGGGTGGTGGGGGTGGAGACGGGAGCCTGTCCGCACACCGCAGTGCGGGACGACCCGACCATGAACCTCGCGGCGGGAGCCGAGATGCTGGAGAGGTTCCCCGAGGTCGACACGCTGCTCTACGAGTCGGGAGGCGACAACCTCACCCTGACCTTCTCGCCCATCCTGGCCGACGTCTTCGTCTTCGTGCTGGACACCGCCGAGGGGGAGAAGATGCCCCGTAAGCGGGGCCCGGGGATCACCGAGTCCGACATCCTGGTGATCAACAAGGTCGACATCGCCCAGTACGTGCGCACCGATCTCGGCGTCATGGAGTCCGACGCCCACCGGGTCCGCGACGGGAAGCCGGTCATCCTGACGAACTCCCTGACCGGATTGGGCATCGACCAGCTCCAAGCACAGATCCTGTCGATCTGGAACGAGCGCATGGGTGCGCTGCTGACATGAGCGCGGTCGCGACGTCCCTTCAGGCTGTCGAGCACCAGTACGGCGGTCCCCGGCTGTCGCCCGAGCACTACGAACCCGGTTGGGTGCCGCTCGACGTGGCGCGTCACAACGGGGTCCCCGACACGCTGCCGACCGGCAGCCCCGGGAAGATCGGACTGCTGGAGCTGGAGTTCGGCCGTCGCGGGGACGGCACGGAGCTGGTGGGGCACTACCAGAAGTCGCCGTTGCAGATCATGCGTCCGCTCTACTACGACCCGCTGCGGCCCGACATGCCCTACACCTACTTGATGTCGACCGGCGCGGGGATCATGCAGGGCGACCGTCTGCGCAGCGACCTCACGTTCGGCGAGGGGACCTCGTCCTACGTCACGACCTCGGCCTACACCAAGGTGCTCAAGATGGAGCACGACTACGCGGTGGCCCAGATGAGTCTCGACCTGCGGGCCGGGGCCTACGTGGAGTACCTGCCCGATCCGCTGATCGCCTTTGGCCAGTCCCGGTTGTACCAGCGCACCCGGGTGGAGCTGGCCGAGTCCGCGACGCTGATCGCGGGGGAGACGGTGGTGGCTGGCAGGCTCGGTCGGGGCGAGCGGCACCAGTACACCGTCCTGGCGAGCGACTTCGAGGTCCGCCGTCCATCCGGCCAGATCCTCGCCCTGGACCGGGTGCGGATCTCTCCCAGCGCCGGCGACACGGGGGGACTGGCGGTCATGGGTGACCGGGACGTGCTGTCGATGCTCTACGTCCTGACGCCCGACGCGCCCGCCCAGGAGCTCAACGACCTCCTGCACTCGGTCCTGCTGCCGGACTTCGGCGACTCGGTGGACATCGGGGTCAGCGCCCTCCCCGCTGACGCCGGGGTCTGGGTGCGCATGGTGGGTGACGACGTCATGGGTGTCGGCCGGGCCAACACCGCCGCGTGGCGAGCTCTCCGGCGGCGGCTGACAGGGACCGAGGCTCCGCTCATCCGGAAGTCCTGACCGACCGGGGCTCGAGGCCCCCGACCTAGGAGACGAGATGCACGCGTCGAAGACGTCACCCGACCTTTCCGCCGACCTCCGCGCGGTGACCTGGCGTTCGCTGTGTCACGGCGTCTCCCAGATCTTCTTCCAGGCGAACCCGTGGACGGGCCTGCTCATCCTCGCGGCCTTCGCGGTGGGGGACCCGAGGATGGCGATCCTGGCGGCCGTGGGGACCATCCTCTCGACCCTCGCCGGGTGCCTGATGCGGGTCCCCCCGAGGGGTGGCGCTGGGCATGCAGGGGTTCAACGGGTGCCTGGTCGGCGCTGCGGTCTACGCAGCGCTGGGTGGGCAGGCCTGGTCGTACGTGCTCACGGTGGTCGGGGCGCTGCTGTGCGCGCCCGTGACGGCGTTCTTCGGTTGGCTGCTGGCCCTGCCGGCGCTGAGGGGGTTCAACCTCCCGTCCACCACGGCGCCCTTCTGCACCGTCGCCTCCATCCTGTATGCCGTGTCCTGGAACCTGCACGTCGAGGGCTCCACCAAGCACGTCACCGACGGGGCGGGCGACGCCTTGGCGCGCTCGGTCCTGGCCAACGTCTCCGAGGTGGTGCTGGTCAACAGCGCCCTGAGCGGGCTGCTGATTCTGATCGGCCTGTTCATCGCCTCCTGGCGCGTCGGCCTGGCGGCCGTGATGGGCAGTGTCATCGGCAGCGCGAGCGCCCTGGCCCTGGGCGAGTCAACGAACACGATCGAGGAGGGGCTGGCCGGCTACGCCGGGGTGCTCACGGCCATCGCACTCGCAGTGGTCTTCCACCACAGCAGCGTCGCCTCCTGGTGCTATGCGGCCGTCGGGACGGTGATCACCGCGGTCGTCACCCTGCTGATGAACGACGCCACCTCGTTCCCGCACTACACCTGGCCCTACATCCTCACCACCTGGGTGCTGCTGGTCGTCGGTTCGCGCATCCCGGCTCTGAGCCGGACGTGACCCGGGACCGCGGGACCCGCACCCTGCTGGTCACCGGCGCCGCGGGGCCCGCGGGCCGCGCGCTGGGCGTTCAGCTCGCCGCCCACTCGGAGCGCTCACAGCTCAGGGTCCTCGGCGTCGACCTGGCGCCGAAAGAGGTGCTGGGCATCGACTCCATGGAAGTCGTGCCGGCGGCCCGCGACGCGGCGTACGAGCGGACGCTGCTGGAGCTGGTGGCCCGTCACGAGCCGGACCTGATCATCCCGACCGTCTCCGAGGAGCTTCCGGGGCTGGCCGTGCTGGGAGGTGCTGTGGGTCTGGGACGCCGCCTGGTGCTCTCGGACGCGGCCCCGACGGCCGTTGCCGCAGACAAGCTGCTGACCATGTGGGCGCTGGACCACCGCGGAGTGCCAGTACCGCGGTACGCCGGGGCCGACGAGTTCGCCAGCTCGGCCGAGGCGCTCTCCTGGGCAGGAGGCCCGGTGGTCGTCAAGCCGCGACAGGGGCGCGGCGGGCGCGGCGTGCACGTCGTGGAGCGTGCGGGCGACCCGGTCTGGGCAGAGCTGGACGCCTCGTGGGTGGTCCAGCTCTTCGCGCCCGGAGCCGAGTACAGCCCCCAGGTCTACCGCTCGCCCGTCACCGGTCGCTGCGTCGTGGTGGTGCTGGAGAAGAGCGGGCGCAAGCAGGGACGGGTGGGCAACGCCACGGCGGTGACCCGTCTGCCCCAGGATGCGGCGAAGGACGTGGCTGAGCTGTCCGCGCGCGTGGTGCAGGCGCTCGACCTCGTGGGTCCGGTCGACATGGACGTGCGCCGGCTCGGCGACGGCACGCCGGTGGTCCTCGAGGTCAACAGCAGGTTCGGCGCCGTCTCCGCCGACGCCCCCGAGCTGCTGGACGCCGTCCTCCACGAGTGGCCCGGGTGACCCGTGACCTCGATCGCGGGGGCGCTGCTGTTCCTCCTGACCCTGCCCCTGCTGCTCATGGGTGCGACCCGCCTCGCCTTCGTCCCATTCGTGCTGACGTTCGAGCTGCGTGACCGTCGCCATCAGCGCGACCAGGCGGGGGCCGGGCCGGTCTTCGCGGAGGCGCCCTTCGTGAGCGTCGTGGTCCCGGCGTTCCAGGAGGCGAAGGTGATCGACAACTGCGTGCGCTCGGTGCTGCGCAGCGAGTATCCCCGGCTGGAGGTGGTCTGCGTGGACGACGGCTCGGCGGACGACACCTACCAGCGGATGCGGGACCTGGCCGCTGCCCATCCGCAGGTGCGGGCCGTGCGCCAGGACAACGCGGGCAAGGGGGCTGCCCTCAACACCGGGATCGCCCAGGCCCGCGGTGACGTCCTGGTCCTGGTCGATGCCGACGGCGTCTTTCGGTCCGACACCGTCACCCGGCTGCTGGCCGGCTTCCGCACCCCGCGGGTAGGTGCGGTGTGCGGCAACGATCGTCCGGTCAACCTCGATCACGTGCAGACGCGACTGCTCGCCCTGATCAGTCACCTCGGCACGGGTCTCATGCGCCGGGCGCTCGACGTGCTGGGCTGCCTGCCCGTGGTCTCGGGCAACATCGGGGCGTTCCGCCGCGAGGTCCTGGACCGCACCGGTCCGCTGCGCACCGACACCCTGGGCGAGGACTTGGAGCTGACCTGGCGGGTGCACCTGGCGGGCTACCAGGTCGCGTTCGCTCCCGACGCGCTCGTCTACGCCGAGTCGCCGTCGACCCTGTCGGGCCTGTGGCGGCAGCGGGTGCGCTGGGCCCGGGGCCTGTTGCAGGCGACCGCTCTGCACTGGGGGGCGGTCGGCAGGCCCCGCTACGGGACTTTCGGGTTGTACCTGCTGTTCAACACCGCCTCGCAGGTGGTGGCACCCTTCATCCAGCTCGCGGCGATCCTCAGCCTGGCGGGACTGGTGGTGACCCAGGGTTCGACCGCCCTCCCCGGGACCCTGATGGGCTGGATCCTGCTGCTGGGGCTGCCACTGTCGCTGGGCCTGCTCCTGTTCGCCAACTGGCTGGACGGCTCGCTGCGCGACCTGCGCTACCTGTGGACCGTCGTACTGTGGCCCTTCTACTCCACGTTGATGACCCTGGTCATGCTGGAGGCGGTCCGACTGGAGCTCGCGAATGCGGAGAACCGATGGAACAAGCTGGAGCGAACTGGGACGGTGTCCGTCCGCGGCCTCCTGGACGAAGACGACCGTGGCTCCTCGTCATCGTGATCCCGCTCGTGGCAGCGGTCATCGGCGCTGCCCTCATCGTCCGTCCCTGGGAGGATGAGGTGCTGCCCACGATGCGTCCGAGCCAGAGGCCTGAGCTGGTGCGCTCGCTCAGCGTCGACTTCGGCACCATCACCGATCCGGACACCGACTGGGGTGAGGTCGACGACCGGTTCGACTCCGTGGGTGCCACGGCCGCCGAGCTCAGTGCCGGGCGGGTCGAGTTCACCGCCTTCGACTGGACCGAGCACCCCGAGGAGGCAGCGGAACCAGGGACCGATCACCTGGCCAAGGCCGCCAGAGCCCTGGTGCAGACCGCCGAGGGGGAGCCGAGGCAGCTGGGGCTCATCGTGGACGCCTACGTGCCGGAGTGGATCAAGAAGGACCCGTCCATCGCGGGTGTCTCGGCTGACGGACGCAGGTCGGCGTACCAGGCTTCCGCCACCCAGCTGACCACGGGAGCAGTGGGACGGCGCCTGGTCGACTACGTGGCGGCGCTGGGGGAGCGGTACGACCCGGCCTCGATCGCGATCACCGAGCTCTTCCTGTCGAGCTCCTTCGGGGATGACGACCTCGAGCTCTTCGAGGAGATGACCGGGCAGACCGGTTGGCCCCGCACCGCCACCGGAGAGCTGGACCCGGAAGCGCCCACTGTCACCGCCTGGCGCTCGGCGGTGGTCTCCGGGGTGCTCCAGCGGATGCGGGCTGCCCTGGACAGGGTGCGCGACGGCGACGGTGCGGCGATCGAGCTCGCCATGGACGTCCGGGTGAACTGGGAGGACCCGGCCGCGGGCGTCCCGGCCAGCGGACACGGCTACCGCTCGCTGCTGCGGGCCGCCGACCTGCTCGTGGTCTGGGCCTATCTCTACGACGACAGGCCCCCCGGCGCCGTACGGCGCCTGACCTCCGGGCTCATCGCCGGCGGCCTCGACATCTCGCGGTTCGCCGTCTCGGTGGGACTGTGGGCCGACGGACCGAACGACGACCCCCGCGAGGCCATCACCCCGGCCCGGATGGCCGCCGCCGTCCGGGCGGCCGGCGCGAACGGGGTCACCAACGTCAACGTGACCCCGTACTCGTTGATGACTGCGGAGCACTGGAAGGCCCTGGCCCGGGTGTGGCAGGGGTCATGAGGGCGCGCCCGACTGCACCCCGGCGGGCTGCAGATCGGGGATGACCGCCTCGACCACGGTGCCGCGGCCCGGCGCGGAGTCGATGGTCAGGACCCCTCCGTGCTCCTCGATGATCGCGTGCACCAGGGAGAGACCGAGACCGATGCCCTGGACCCGACGGCGGCGGGTGTCCCGGGTGCGGTAGAACCGCTCGGTGATCCGACCGAGCTCGTCCCGCTCGATGCCTGTTCCCTGGTCCGCCACCCGGATCCGGGCCTGCCGCACTCCGTTCGCGGCCTCCTCCTGCACCGTGGTGATCTCGACCCGGCCGCCGTTGTGGCTGTACTTGACGGCGTTGCTAAGCAGGTTGTCCACCACCTGCCCGAGTCGCTGTGGGTCGGAGATCAGCCTCACGACAGGGTCTCCGGCGACCTCGACACGCACGCCCAGGTCCCGGGCCGTCGGCTGCTGGGTCTCGACCGCGGCGCGCACCACGTCGGTCACCTCCACCTCGGTGGCCGTCATCGGTGCGCCGAAGACGAGCTGTGCGCTGGTCAGCAGGTCGTCGACCAGCGAGCGCAGCCGCTCGGTGTTGCGCACGAGGACGTCGAGATAGCCCAGCTGCTCCTCGTCCAGGCCGCCGGACTCCAGGCGCAGCAGGTCCAGGTATCCCAGGATCGAGGCCAGGGGGGTGCGGAACTCGTGACTCACCAGGCTGATGAACTCGTCCTGGCGGCGCTCGTGCTCCCGGATCTCGGTCACGTCACTGACCACGAAGAGGTATCCCGCCGAGAGCTCGGGAGCGGCACCCTCGAGCGCGGGGCGCGGCGTCACGACGTACGCCAGGTGCTGGACGGAGCCGTCGGCCCGGGTACGGCGAAGCTCACCGGAATGCGAGCCTCCGGTTGCCGCCTCGCCCACCTCCGCTGCCAGCAGCGGTTGGGCGGTCCCGGCGGGCTCCTCCGCGTCGGCGCCCTCGACGGGCAGGAGCGCGGTGATCGCACTGCCCACCAGCTCGTCCTCGGCGCGCGCGAACATGCGCTCGGCCCCGGCGCTCACCATCCGCACCACGCCGTCCAGGTCGGTGCCGATGATCGCCTGCTCGGTGGCTGCCCGCATGACGCTGCGCAGCGCGTCCCGCGAGGCACGGAGCTGACCTACCCGGGCGGCCACCTCGTCCCGCGCCTGCCGGAGCTCCTCTGCCTGCTGGCGGGTGATCCCGAGGATGCCGTGGGCACGCACTGCCACCGCGGCGATGATCGGGAGCGTCACGACGACGTGCAGCAGCGGGTGGACGCGCCCGATGTCGAACACTACGGGCGCCAGCAGCACCATCGCGGAGCCGAAGAGGGCGATGCCGAGCCCCCACGGGCCAGGCTCCAGGGCGAGCGTGACCACCGGCATGAAGAGCAGCACGTCCAGGCTCACCAGGTCGAGGCCCGCCCCGAGGTCCATCAGCGCGACAGCAAGCATCTGCACCACGGGCACGGCATAGCGCCACGCCGGTGCCAGGACCGTCCAGTCGGCACGGCTGGCCACGGCCTGGACTCCGAGCACCAGGGCTGCCGCGGTGGCGAGCACGGTGCGACTGACGGGCTCGATGGTGACCCAGAGGATCAGGGCCGAGACCAGGACCGACACGGTGACCGGCACCTGGCGAAGACCCACCGCCTCCGGGGCGAACCAGCGTGCGGCGAGGTCGCGCCCCAGGCGCTGGGCCCAAGCGCGCGCCTGCTCGAGCGGCTCGGCGTCAGTCACCGCGGATCGACCAGGTCTCCGTGCCCGGCTCCTGCCTCGGTCCGAGCCGCCTGAGGAGTGACTCCCCTCACTGAGGCTTCCGTCAGGTTCTCGGTGGCGCGGACGGTCTCCAGGGGCTCCACCTCATGAGCCGGGCTGAACCTCGCCCAGTACCTCGCGGTCGCCCGGACCACGTCCGGCTGCATGTACTCCCGGTGCGACTGGGAGGCGAAGGCGGCCAGCATCCGCAGCTTGATGTCGACGAAGCCGTCCACCGCCACGAACCGGTTCGGGGCGAAGTCCACCGTCGAGGACGGGCTCTGGAAGCACCACAGGCTGGGGACCTGCCGGGCGGCGATCTGCACCGCCTGGTGAACAGCCCGGTGGTCCTGGTGACGGTCGTGCACGCCGTGGGTGTAGATGCGGTCGGGGTGAGTCTCGGCGATCGTCTCCTCGATCGCGGTGATCACCCCCGATGCGGGGTCGAGCATGGTGTCGGGGAAGTTGAGGTGCACCAGCCGAGCGCCCACCACCGCCGCGGCCTGCGCGGCCTCGCTGCGCCTGCTGTCGGTGTTCCCACCGACCGCACCGCCGGAGAGGGTGAGGATGACGAGCTCGTCCCCGGCGGCGGCGTGCACGGCCAGCGTGGCCCCGATGCCGATCTCCACGTCGTCCGGGTGCGCGCCGACGGCCAGCACCCGCTGACGCGAGGCCCGCCGCCCGTCCCTGGTCCGCTGGGCCAGCTCGGTGGCCCGCTCCACGACCTGCGAGGCGGTGACCGGCTTCACCAGGAACTCGTCCGCGGACTCGCGCAGCGCCTCCACGGCGTGGCTGAAGGTGGGGTAGGCGGTGATGATCATGACGCTGAGCGCGGGATCGATGGCGCGTACCTCCGGCAGGATCTGCAGTCCGGAGCGGCCCGGGAGCGCGATGTCGCTGACCAGCAGGTCGTAGCTGCGACTCCTCAGTGCGGCCAACGCCTCGTCTGCGGTCCCCGCCACGTCGACCACCATGCCGCCGTACCGCTCGAGGGCGATGCGGTTGAACTCGGCCGCGTCTCGGTCGTCCTCCAGCACCAGGGCGCGGAACGGCTCCTCGCTCATCGTCCGGCCTTCCCGTGCCACGGTCCGGAGCCGCCGGAATCGCCAGTCCGGTGCCATCTGACCGGACCGGCTAGGGACCTTGTCCTCTGGGACCTGCGCCGGAGCGCGGGCTTGGCTGGGCAGCGACCAAGGAAACCCACGAAGGGACGCCCACGATGACCAAGCAGATCCAGCCCGACACCCAGTCCGTGTTCACGGAGCTGATGAACTGGGTGGGCTCGCCGCACCTCGAGCCGCAGGTCAAGGTCGAGGAGTGGGTGGAGGGCGATCGCCGAGTGATCCGGGCCGACCTGCCCGGGATCGACCCCGAGCGGGACGTCGAGCTGTCCCTGGACGGCAGCACGCTGCACCTTCGTGGCCAGCGGCGCTCCGAGCAGCACCACCACCACCGCACCGAGATCCGGTACGGCAGCTTCGCCCGCGCGTTGACGTTGCCCCCCGGCACCCGGGTGGAGGACATCAAGGCCGAGTACGACAACGGTGTCCTCACCGTCTCCGTGCCGGTGGGCAGCGGCTCGGGCACGACGACCATCCCGATCACCCGAGGCGGAAGTGAGCAGGCCGGAAGCGACCAGGCCGGAAGCTGAGCACGTCGCCGGCGCGCGGCTCGCTGTACGCGCGGAGGTCACGTCCCCGCGGCGTGACCTCCCGGGTCTCGCGAGTCGCGTCACTGTCCGTTGTACAGACCGGTGGTGGTGACGATCGTCCCGGCCGTGCCGGCCAGGATCGCCACCGCCTCGTCCAGGCTCCCGATCGCGGCGACTCCGCCGGTGACCTCCACGAACCGGCTGACCGCCTCCACCTTGGGACCCATGGACCCGGCAGCGAACCCGAGCGCACGCAGTGCAGGCGGCGTGGTGCGACGCAACGGTGTCTGGTCGGGCGTCCCCCAGTGCTGCATGACGGCGGGGACGTCGGTCAGGACCATCAGCGCGTCGGCGTCCAGGGCCTCTGCCAGCACCGCGCTCGCGAGGTCCTTGTCGACCACAGCCTCCACGCCGCGCAGCTCGCCCTGCTCGTCGCGCACCACCGGGACCCCGCCGCCCCCAGCGCAGATCACCACCGCACCGCTCTCCAGGAGCAGCCGGATCAGCCGGGTCTCGACGATGCGCTGGGGCCGGGGCGAGCCGACGACGCGCCGCCACGCGTCGCCGTCCCGAGCCATGTCCCAGCCCCGGGACTGGCTGAGCTTGTGGGCGGTCTCCTCGTCGTAGGTCTCGCCCACGAACTTCGTAGGGTTCTCGAACGCGGGGTCCCCTGCCTCCACCAGCGTCTGGTTGATGATCGCGGCCACCGGCTTCAGGGTCAGCTCGTTCTGCAGCGCCTGCAGCAGCCAGTATCCGATCATCCCCTGGGTCTGTGCTCCCAGGACGTCGAACGGGTACGGCGTGCTCAGGCGCGGGTCGGAGGCGCTCTGCAGCGCCAGCACGCCGACCTGCGGACCGTTGCCGTGGGTGATCACCAGCTCGTGCTCCTCGGTCAGCGGAGCCAGGGAGGCGACGGCGCGGCGCACGTTGGCCTCCTGGACATCTGCGTCAGGTCGCTGCCCGCGCTGGAGCAGGGCGTTGCCACCGAGGGCCACCACGATCCGCATCTCAACCGCCCAGCGTGGCCACGAGGACCGCCTTGATGGTGTGCATCCGGTTCTCCGCCTGGTCGAAGACGATGGAGTTGCGCGACTCGAACACCTCGTCGGTGACCTCGAGGGCGTCCATCCCGGTGCGTTGGAACAGCTCCTCGCCGACCTTGGTGTGACGGTCGTGGAAGCCGGGCAGGCAGTGCATGAACTTGACCTGCGGGTTCCCGGTGGCCTCCAGGACGCCCATGGTGACCTGGTAGTCCCGCAGCAGGGCGATGCGCTCGTCCCAGGCCTCCGGTGGCTCCCCCATCGAGACCCAGACGTCGGTGTAGATGAAGTCGGCACCTGCGACTCCCTCGGTGACGTCCTCGGTCTGGGTGATACGGGCGCCGGTCTGCTCGGCGATGGTGGCCGCCTCCGCGACGATGTCCTCGGCGTTCCACAGTGCTGAGGGGGCGACCATCCGCACGTCCATCCCCATCATCGCGCCCGTGACCAGCAGGGAGTTGCCCATGTTGTTGCGGGCATCGCCGAGGTAGGCGAACGTGATGTCGCGGTCCTGCTTGGCGCAGTGCTCACGCATGGTCAGCATGTCGCAGAGCATCTGGGTCGGGTGCCAGTCGTCGGTCAGCCCGTTCCACACCGGCACCCCGGCGTACTTGGCCAGGGTCTCGACGTTGTCCTGGCTGGCGCCGCGGTACTCGATGCCGTCGTACATCCGGCCCAGCACCCGCGCGGTGTCCTCCATCGACTCCTTGTGGCCGATCTGCGACCCGGAGGGATCCAGGTAGGTGACCTGGGCGCCCTGGTCGTGGGCGGCCACCTCGAAGGCGCACCGGGTACGGGTCGAGGTCTTCTCGAAGATCAGGGCGATGTTCTTGCGGATCAGCCGGGGCTGCTCGGAGCCGGCGTACTTCGCCTGCTTGAGCTCGGCGGCTAGGTCCAGGAGGAACGACCACTCCTTGGGGGTGAAGTCGAGCTCCTTGACGAAGTTGCGGTGTCTCAGGTTGAAGGCCATGGTGATCAGATCCCTTCCCGCTCGATGGGGCACGACATGCAACGCGGTCCGCCGCGTCCCCGGCCGAGCTCGGCACCGGCGATGGTGATGACCTCGATGCCCTTCTTGCGCAGGAAGGTGTTGGTGGTGACGTTGCGCTCGTAGGCCACGACGACGCCGGGGCGCAGCGCCAGCACGTTGCACCCGTCGTCCCACTGCTCGCGCTCGGCTGCGCGCACGTCCTGGCTAGGGGTGAGGACCCGCATGTCGTCCAGGCCCAGCGCGTCGGCGATCGCACGGTGCATGTCCTCGGGCTCGTGGGCGGTCACGGTCAGCTCACCGTCCTGCTCGCCGGACTGGATCGTGAACGAGGGCAGCATGCCGAGACCGGCGTACTTGGTGAAGGTGTGGTCGTCGACCATCGTCATCACCGTGTCCAGGTGCATGAAGGCCCGGGCCTGGGGCAGGGAGAGGGCCACGACCGTGCTGGCACTGCCGGCGTCGAAGAGCCGTCGGGCGAGCCGCTCCACGCCCTGCGGGGTGGTTCGTTCGCTCATCCCGACCAGGACGACACCGCGGCCCAGCACCAGCAGGTCTCCACCCTCCGTGGTCGCCGTGCCGTTGGCCGTGGCGTCGCCCCACATGCGGAAGTCCTGGCCGGCGAAGAGCGGGTGCCACTGGTAGATGGCCTCGTAGTGGACGGTCTCGCGCATCCGGGCTCGCTTGCGCATGGCGTTGATGGAGACGCCGTCGTATATCCACGCTGAGGTGTCACGGGTGAAGAGATGATTGGGCAGGGGCGGCAGCACGAAGTCCTCGGCGCCCATGGCCTGGATCACCACGGAGACCGGTACGTCCGTGCGTTCCAGCAGCTCTGACTTCGTCATGCCCCCGATCAGGATCTCGGTGAGCTCGCTCTCGGGCATCAGGGAGAACAGGTCCTGGATGAGGTCGGCCGCCAGGGGTCCGTAGGTTCGCTCGTCCACCGTGCTGTTGACCACGTGCGCCCGCGCCTCGGGGATGGCCAGGGTCTCCCGGAGGAGGTCACCCAGCAGGTGCACCTCGACACCGGTGTCGCGCAGGGTGCTCGAGAACGCGTCGTGCTCCTGCTGTGCCCGCTTGACCCACAGCACGTCGTCGAACAGGAAGTCGTCCTTGTTCGTGGGAGTCAGCCGTTTGAGCTCGAGTCCCGGCCTGTGCAGGATCACCCTCTTAAGAGCGCCCACCTCGGATTCCACCTGGAGCGCCATGGCCCCTCCTTCTGGTTGTGTGGTCCCAGGCAACCGTGCCGCGGTGACGTTGCAAGAGGGCACATGGTCCCGGCACCGGAATGACTATCGGCAGGTCTCACGGCCATGGGCGAGTGTTTCGTTGAGTGGGTTGCCACCGCGCAGAAAGGCTTGGTCATGCCTCCTACCCATCGGGCTGATCCGCCGGCCGAAGAGCCGTCCCGCGAATCGCCGTCCACCGAATCGCCGTCCGCCGCCCTCGACGAGACCGGTGGGGAGCAGGAGCAGAAGACGTTCCGCTTTCCCAGTGCCCTGACGGTGCTGGCCGCGGTCACCCTCCTGGTGTGGCTGCTGGCTTTCGTGGTGCCCACCGGCACGTACCAGACCGACGCCGACACGGGCCGCCCGATTCCGGGGACCTACGAGCGCATCGACTCCACGCTCTCCTTCGGGGATCGCCTGATGCAGTTGTTCCTGGCCCCGGTCAACGGGCTCTACGGGATCCTGAACGGGGACGGCTTCGTCGGGCCCAACGAGAGCGGCGAGCTCTACGGTGCGGCCGGGGTGTTCCTGTTCGTGCTCGGCATCGGCGTGTTCATCACCATGGCGATGCAGACCGGGGCGATCGAGCGCGGCATCGGCAGGGTCGCGGTCGGGATGCGAAGCCGCAGCGCGGTGCTCATCGCGGTGCTGATGGTGCTGTTCTCGATCGGGGGCACGACCGAGGGGATGGCCGAGGAGACTCTCGGTTTCTACACCCTGGTGGTGCCGCTGATGCTCGCGCTGGGATATGACCGGATGGTCGCGGTGGGCACGATCATGGTCGGTGCCGGCATAGGCGTGCTCGCCTCGACGGTCAACCCGTTCGCGACCGGGGTGGCCTCGGGTGCCGCAGACATCTCCATCGGCGACGGCATCGGGTTCCGCCTGCTGATGTACGTGCTGCTGGTCCCGGTGGGTATCTGGTGGGTGCTGCGCTACGCCCGCCGGGTGCGGTCCGACCCGTCGACCTCGATGGTGAGCCCGGTGCCGGGGGACGATGAGCTCAAGGCACAGGGCGTGGGTGACGTGGCCGAGCTGACGGTCCGGGACCGGGTCGTGCTCACCATCGTGGGCCTGACCTTCGTGTTCATGATCTTCGCCATCGTCCCCTGGGCCCAGATCATCGACGGACCCGAGGCCGACAGCTACCGCTGGCAGTTGGACTGGTACTTCCCGGAGCTGGCCGCCCTGTTCATCGTGATGGCACTGGTGGTGGGAGCGATCGGCGGACTGGGGGAGAAGGGTGTGACCGACGCGGTCGTGCGGGGGGCCGGAGACTTCATCGGAGTCGGCCTCGTCATCGTCCTGGCCCGAGGGGTGACAGTGATCATGAACAACGCCCAGATCACCGACACGGTGCTGCAGTCGATGGAGCGTGCAGTCTCCGACACCTCGTCCTGGGTCTTTGGTGGACTGATGTTCCTGGTCAACGTGCCCTTGGCGTTCCTGGTGCCCTCCTCGTCCGGTCACGCCGCCCTGGCGATGCCGATCCTGGCGCCCCTGGCGGACTTCGCGGGCGTCTCACGCGCCATGGTGGTGACCGCGTACCAGTCCGCCTCGGGAGTGGTGAACCTCATCACCCCGACCTCGGCGGTGGTGATGGGCGGCCTGGCGTTGGCGAAGGTGCGCTACGACCAGTACCTGCGGTTCGTGCTGCCCCTGGTCGGCATCCTCTTCGTCGCTGCCCTGGCCCTGAGCGCACTGGGCGCGGCGCTCTCCTGACACCAGGCCTCGCGGCGACTGGGCCCTAGGTCCTCGCCCGGACGGGCGCAGTGCCCTGCACCGGGTGCGCGGTGCCGAGCACGCTGGAAGCATGACCAGCCCACACCCCGTCGCGCGGCGCACCGTCGAACCCAGCTTCCTCGAGCGCCGACGGCGAACCGGGATCGTGCTGAGCCTGCTGGTCCTGGTGGCCTGCGGGGCACTGGTCGGAGCCGCCACCGGGGTGGTCATGGCGGAGGTGTGCCGGATTGTCCTGTCCCACGTGCTATCGGAGCTGTGAGGCACCAGGCGTGGCCGGGGCGCGTTTCGGGCCCTGCACGGGCACCCGCCAGACCACGCTCGTGCCCTGTCCCAGCGCCGAGACGACCTTGAGCTGACCCCCACGGAGCTCGGCGCGCCTGCGTAGGTTCGCCAGGCCGCTCTCGTGGCCGACGGCTTCCATGCCCTTGCCGTCGTCCGTCACCCGGACCGCGATCCCGTCGACGACACTGACCTCGACGGCGCACAGACCAGCCTGGGCATGCCGGGTGGTGTTGGCCAGGGTCTCGGTCACCACTGCCACGAGGTCCTCGAGGAGGTCTCCGTCGATGAGCGCGCGCACCGGGCCGCGGAAGCGCAGCGTGGGGCGCAGCTTCATGGTGCGTGCCGCACGCTCCACGACGGCCCCGAGAGCGCGGCGGGGATCCGCGTCGTCGTGGCCCGAACCCAGCTCGAAGATGCTCCGCCGGATGTCACGGATGGTCACGTCGATGTCGTCGACCGTGTGGTCCAACCGCTGCCGCATCTCCTGGGGATCGTGGCCGGCCGCGATCGACTGCAGCTCCAGGCCCACGGCATACAGGTGCTGAATGACCAGGTCGTGCAGGTCTCGGGCGATCCGGTCCCGGTCCTCCACGACGGCCAGGCGCTCCCGGTCGCGGCGGGCCTCGGCCACCTGCAGGGCGGAGGAGGCCTGGTCGATCAGCAGGGAGGGGAGCGAGGCGTCCTGCAGGACGGCGGCAGGGTCGACGTCGCGACGCCAGGCGAGACAGACCACGCCGGACTGGCCGTCCGGCAGGTGCAACGGCACCACGACGCCCCGCTCGGCCGGCTCGGTGCCCAGGGTCCGTGCCACGTCGGCGCTGCGGGGGTGCCGGCCCAGGTCCTTGACCGTGAGGGGTCGACCGGTCGCCGCGACGCACCGCTCCAGGGAGGAGCTGAGGTCCACGCACGCCATGGTGGCGGGGGACACCGTGGTGCCGGCGACCGCCTGGAGGCGGAGCTTCGTGGGATCTGCCCCCGTCGCGACCCAGACGAGATCGGCCCGGGAGATCTCCTGCGCCCGGTCGGCCAGGATCTGGGGCGCTGCCGCGTCCGCGTCGGGGCGCAGGATGGCGGTGGTGAGGTCTACCGCTGCGGCCAGCCAGCGTTCCCGCCTCGAAGCCTCCTGGTGGAGCAGAGCGTTCTCGATCGCGACCCCGGCCGCGGCGGCGAGGGCGGTCGCCACCTGCTCGTCGACCTGGGTGAAACCCGCGCCGGCCAGGTTGTCCTTCAGGTAGAGCGCGCCGAAGGCGTGCTCCCGCACACGCACCGGCACGGCGAGGACCGGACGGGGACCAGACTGGTGTGCGCCGGTCCGCATGGCAGGGACGGCCCCACCGGGCAATCCGTCGGCCCGGCCCTTCCGGTCCAGCAGGATGCCCAGGACGCCACGTCCCTGCGGGAACTCGGTGCCCACGCCGGGCAGGCCCCTGGCACTGTGGGTCACCAGCGTTTGCAGACTCCGACCGCCCGGGGGATCGGGAACGCCGAAAGCGGCGTGGCGCGCGCCGGCCAGGTTGGCCGCTGCCTCCACGATCCTGGCCAGCAGGTCATCCAGCGACAGGTCCGCGGCCAACGTCGCGAGAGTGGCGAGCAGTAGGCGCCAGCGTCGCTCGTCATGACCGTGGTGGTCCTGATGAGTGGCGATCAGCATCAGATCGTCGAACGACGGGTCCTTCGCACCTAACGAAGGCCTGCTCTCCCCGTCGAGCTCTCCCGAGAACTCGCGCATGCGCACTCCTTGGCAACGAAATGTGATTCAGGTTACCAACAGAACTCTTTATTTCACCAGCGTCATCCTGCCCTGGCAGAACTCCGCTTAATCGCCTCATGACCGGGCCGCGTCGGTGGACGGCCGGTCATCTGGGTGGGCTGGACTGGCGGGCCGCGATGATGGCCGCCTGGGTCCTGGTGGCGACCCCGAGCTTGCCGAGCATGATGGAGACGTAGTTCTTCGTCGTCTTCTCGGCCAGGCCCAGGTGCTCGGCGATCTGGCGGTTGGTGAGCCCCCGCCCGACGAGCTCGAGCACCTGCTGCTCCTTGGGTGTCAGGTGCTTGGTCAGTGGGTCTTTGGGGGGTCCGTTCCGCAGCCGCTCCAGCACGTGGGAGGTGGCCACCGGGTCCAGCATTGAGTGCCCGGCTGCGACTCGGCGAACCGACTCCACGAAGTCAGCGGCCTTGACCTCCTTGAGGACGTAGCCCGCGGCCCCTGCCATGATCGCGGCGAAGAGGGCCTCGTCCTCGTCGTACGAGGTGAGCATCAGGACCGCTATCCCCGGGTCGATCGACCGTACCTGGCGACAGACCTCCACCCCCGTCCCGTCGGGGAGGCGGACGTCGAGGATCGCGACGTCCGGTCTCAGGGCGGGGATTCGGCGGGCCGCCTCGACGGCGGAGCCGGACTCCCCGACCACCAGGATGTCGCCCTGGCGCTCCAGCAGACTGCGGATGCCGTGGCGCAGCAGCTCATGGTCGTCGAGCAGGAACACCTCAACGGGCGGCCGCGCCCCCGGCTCGGTCTCGCTCGATGCTTCCCACATGCTGTGAGCGTAGGCCCGGCGCCGCGCTCTGTCGTGGTCCTAAGTCCCATCCCGCCCCGGGTCTTTGTGCCCTGCCATGGCCGTCCGCGGGTGTGTCCAGCATCACAGGGTTGTCCTGACGTCCCGGGGTACGGAGGCCTCGCGCTATTCGGCGTGACCGAGCACCTGGGACTACCGGTGCCACCAAACAGAGGTCAAGGGGATTCACCAAACATGTCCACCAACGTTCACACAGACAACGCAGGACAGTCCAAGGCCCGGCCCGAGCGCCGCGTGAGCACCGAGACCAAGGCCTCCTTCAAGTCCAGCGAGCTGATCGCCTACGTGCTCGCCGTGCTGGGGGTGTTGATCGCGTCGGCCGTCGTGGATGCCAGCGACTTCGGCCCTCAGGAAGCGTGGTTCTACGTCACCCTGCTCACGATCGGCTACATGGTCAGCCGGGGGCTGGCCAAGTCCGGCAGCCGGGAGTTCTTCGACGACGACAACCGGTAAGGCACCGCACCGCCCTGCCGGGCCCGAACGCCGTTCCCGCTCCCGGGGTCGGCGTTCGGGGCCCAGCCCTCGAGCATCCCCAAGGTGGACCCATGTTCTTGCTCTTCAGCAACCGGCTCGGCTGCGGCGGCTCACTCCTGCTCTCGCTCGCCGTCACAGCAGTGCTCCTGTTTGCCCTGTTCCGGTGAGGCCCCTGCGCCGGGCGCGGCCCAACCTGCCTCAGAGGCCCAGGCGCTCCAGCAGCCGGTCGGTCGCCCGACCGTCCTCGAGTGAGCAGTACGTCTGCTGGAACTCGGTGTAGCGCCAGGACCTGGCGGGCAGGTCCCTCAGCGTCGCCACAAGCTCCTCGCCGCTGGTCACCACCGGCCCCGGCGCTTCGGCCACCAGGTCGAAGTAGAAGCCTCGTACCGAGTCCCGGAAGCGGTCCAGGTCGTAGGTGAAGAACACCATCGGGCGCCCCGTGATGGCGAAGTCGAACATCGTGGACGAATAGTCGGTGACCAGCACGTCCGCCACCAGGTAGAGGTCCCGCACGTCCGGGTGCAGGGACACGTCCCGCAACCCGGGCCGCGACGGGATCGGGCTGCGACCGGTCATCAGCGGGTGCAGGCGGGCCAGCACCACGTGGTCGGGACCCAGGCGCCGGCTGAGCTCGGCGAGGTCGAGCGCCAGCGGAATCTCCGGGGCGCCCTTCTGGAACACCTCGTCGTCGCGCCAGGTCGGGGCGTACAGGACGACCGTGGCGTCCTCGTCGATGTCGAGCTCCTTGCGGACCCGGGCTGCGAGCAGGTGGGCGTCCGGAGCCTGCAGCACGTCGTTGCGGGGATAGCCGATCTCCAGCACCTCCCCGTCGTAGCGGAACCCGTGGCGCAGCCTGGGTGTGCTCGCGGGGTTCGGGGAGACCAGGAGGTCCCACTTGGCCACGTCGAGGTCCAGTCGGTCCAGGCGCCCTTCGGGTGCCCACAGCACGTCACGGTGGATCCGCTTCAGCGGAGTCCCGTGCCACGTCTGGACGTACGTCGTGGACTCCGGCTTGGTCCACTCCACCTCGGTGTGGGTGTTGGCGATCACCACGTCGGCGGACTCCAGGGCCGCCGCGGCCTCGCCGCTGTCGATCGGCACCGTCCGCGTGCCCGCGGGGAACGAAGCCAGGTGCTCGGGGTCGGCGAGCCACAGCTGGTCCAGGGACGGGCGCCCAGCGAGTCGCTCGTACACCGCGCGCGGGTTGTCGGAGTAGCGCCCGTGGAAGCTGTTGTAGACGATCTGCACCGGGGCAGTGTGGCAGAGCCACCTGGCCGGAGGTTTCGGCCGGGCGTCGTCTGGGTATCTGTGCAGCACCTCAGCCCGTGGTTGACCCGCAGCGGGCGAAGCAGTTCGACGGCACGTCGATCCGGGACCGTCCACCCCTGCTCGGAGATTGGCATTCATGGACCTGTGTGACAAGACCCTTCCGGCCCTGCATCCACTGCTGGCGACCCCCAGTTACGACCGGGCGGCCCTGCGTCGCTCCATCGTGCACATCGGCGTGGGCGCGTTCCACCGTGCGCACCAGCTGGTCTACCTCGATGCCTTGGCGCGTGGCGGGAACAGCGAGTGGGGCGAGACCGGTGTCGGTCTCGTGTCGGACAGCATGAAGGGCGCGCTCCTGCCCCAGGACCGGCTCTACACCGTGGTGGAGCGTGCGTCCGGGCACGAGGCGGCGACCGTCGTAGGCGCCATGAGCGACTACCTCTTCGCACCGGACGACCCGCGGGCAGTGCTGGGCCGGCTCGCCCACGCGGAGACCCGGATCGTGACGCTCACGATCACCGGGGACGGCTACAACCTCGACGCCAACGGCGACTTCGACGACAGCGGGGCCACGGTCCGGGCCGAGGCGCTCCGGTTGGAGCGCCCCACGACGTGGTTCGGGTTCCTGGTCGCGGCACTCGCTCGCCGGCGTACCGCGGGGCTGGGTGGCTTCACCGTGCTGTCGTGCGACAACCTCGCGAACAGCGGCGCGGCCGCCGAGTCCGCCGTCGTCGGCTTCGCGCAGATGGTCGACCACACCCTCGCCCGCTGGATCAGGCGTCACGTGAGCTTCCCCAACGGCATGGTCGACCGGATCACCCCGGTCCCGGGCACAGCCGCCCCCCAGCTGGTGAGCCAGCGCTTCGGCCTGGTCGACCGGGCACCCGTGCTGACCGAGCCGTTCCGCCAGTGGGTGATCGAGGACAGCTTCGCCGCTGGCCGTCCGCCACTGGAGGACGTGGGAGTCGAGCTGGTCGCCGACGTGGCGCCCCACAAGCTGATGAAGTCCAGGCTGCTGAACGGGACGCACAGCGCCATGGCCTACCTCGGCCACCTCGCCGGACACCGCACGACCGCGCAGATGGCGGCAGATCCGATCATGCGGGACTACCTGGCCCGGCTGATGCGCGACGAGATCGCCCCACTGCTTCCGCCGATCCCGGGAGTGGATCTGGGCACCTACCGCTCGACGGTCCTGGACCGTCTGGGCAACGAGAACATCAGCGACGACTTGTCCAGGCTCGCTGCCCGGGGGTCCACGAAGGTGCCGGCCTACCTCCTGCCCTCCCTCGTCGAGTCCAGGCGAGCGGGAGTACCGAACCCGCTCCTGATCCTCGCGGTGGCGGCGTGGTTCCGCTATCTGCGGGGCCACGACCTCGCCGGCGAGCCGATCGACGTTGCCGACGTGCGCCGCGACGAGCTGGTACCGCTGGCGCTCGCCGGGGGTACGGATCCGGGACCGCTGCTGGGTCTGCGCTCCGTGATGGGGAGTCTCGGCGATGACCTGTGGGTGCGCAGCGAGATCAGCCGCGCACTGCGTGACCTGGAGCGCCTCGGCGTGCACGGTGCCGTGCGCATGCGGCTCTCCGCGAGCCGCGATGCTGTGCTGCGCCCGCGGCTCAGCGACGAGAAGGAAGGAAGCCGTATCTCGTGAGCACCCACCTGACCCCGGAGTGGGACCCGGTCGACCTGAGCGAGGTCACCACCCTGCTCTGTGACGCCGACGGCACCCTCTTCGGTTCCGAGGAGCCCGCGTACGCCGCCTCGGCGGACGTCACGAACCGGTTCCTGGCTGCACTGGGGGCCGGGCGCTCCTTCTCGGCGCAGGAGCTGCAGGAGGCGACGAACGGCAAGAACTTCCGTGCCACGGCGAGTGACTTCGCCCGGCACTACTCGGTCGAGCTGCGGGACTCCGAGCTGGACGCCTGGGTGGCGCAGGAGCGTGCCGTGGTCACCGCGCACCTGCGTTCCGTGCTGGCGCCGGGGGACGGCGTCAGGGAGGCGATCCAGGTGCTGGACTCGCGCTACCGGCTCGCGTTGGTCAGCTCGAGCGCCCTGTCGCGCCTCGACGCGTGTCTTGAGGTGACGGGACTGAGTCGCCACTTTCCCAGCGACCGCAGGTTCAGCGCCGAGGACTCGCTGCCCCAGCCCGCCAGCAAGCCCGACCCAGCGGTCTACGAGCTGGCGGGGCGTTGTCTCGGCGTCTCCGGACGCCAGGGCCTGGCCATCGAGGACTCGGTGAACGGCACCCTCTCAGCCGTGGCTGCCGGGTTCCCCACCATCGGGACCGTGCAGTTCGTGCCTGCTGGCACCAGGGCACGGCGGGCGCGGGAGCTGATGGAGGCCGGCGCCTTCGCGGTGGTCTCGGACCTGTCCGAGCTGGCGGCCAGGTTGTCCAGCCGTGACGAGGGAGCGCGGTGCCCGGGTTGAGGACCCGGCGGTTCCTTGCTGCGCTGACCGGCTGCGTGCTCCTCGCGGTCGCCGCACCGGCCGCGGCCGCCCCGCAGGACCGGGACAGCGTGTCCTACCCGTGGCACACCTCGATCGTGGCCACCACGTTCTGGGTCGGGGAGATCTTCGATCCCCAGGCGCCCGACGGCAGCCAGATGATCTCCACCTACGACGACCACTGGTACGGCAGCTACGGCGGGTGCGACGGACGCGTCCGGGGTGGCGTCTGCACCACGGAACGACGCCTACGACGCGATGGCTGGTTCCCCCGCCACATGGACCCGCTGCAGAACCCGTTCTACCTCGATCTTCCCTACGACGACCTCAACGACCCGATCGGTCACCAGCGGCGCGGCGAGCTCGTGCCCTGGGCCACCCGCCCCCGGTACGCCGCGGTGGTCGCCGATCCCCAGGTCAGCATCATGAAGAACCGCTGGGTGCAGATCACGTCACGGGGCCGCACCTGCTACGGCCAGATCCAGGACGCCGGCCCGGGCAAGTACCACGACGCTCGGTACGTCTTCGGATCGGATGACGCTCGGCCGGCGTCCAAGCGCTACAACAACGCCGGGATGGACGTGTCGCCGGCGCTGAACGGCTGCTTGGGGTTCCGCTCGCTCAACGGGAACCGGGACCGCGTGGACTGGCGCTTCGTGGACCGCAAGGACGTCCCCGCTGGCCCGTGGCTCAGGATCGTGACCCGGTGACGGCAACCGGCAACCGGCATCTGGACACCCCGGCCCATCGCCAGCGCTAAACTGGACCAATCCACTAGGATTTAGTCATGGCTCTGGACACTCTTCCGCTCCCCGACCTCACCGACGCCGACGTCGTGGTGCCAGCTCCTGGAGCGGGCGCCGGGAACTGGGCCGGTGCTGCCAGCGTGACACTGGTGGACGGCACGTTCTGGCTCGCCTACCGCTTGCGGCGCCCCCTGCACGCTGGACGGGGGGTGGCGACCGTCGTGGCGCGGTCCGAGGACGGTCTCGACTTCACCCGCGTGACCGAGGTCTTTCGCGACGACTTCGGGGCCGAGTCCTTCGAGCGGCCCTCGGTGCATCGCCGTCCGGACGGCGGCTGGCGGCTCTATCTCTCCTGCGCCACGCCGGGCTCCAAGCACTGGTGGATCGAGGCGCTGGACGCGGATCGACCCGAGGACCTTGCGGGGGGCCGCCGCACCGTCGTGCTCGCTGGTGACGACTCCGTCGCGGTCAAGGACCCGGTGATCACCGAACGCGACGGGCGTTGGGAGATGTGGGCTTGCGAGCATCCCCTGACCGAGGCGGGGGAGGAGGACCGGATGACCACGTCCTACCTCACCAGCGACGACGGGTTGCGCTGGGTGCGGCAGGGCACGGTCCTGCTCCCCACCCCCGGGTCCTGGGACGAGCGGGGGGCCCGCGTCACCGCGGTGCTCTCGCACGATCCCCTCGTCGTGCTGTACGACGGCCGCCCGACGGCACAGGACAACTGGCACGAGACCACGGGGCTCGCTCGAGCGGGGACGGACGGGGTGCTGGTGGCGGACGCGGCCTTCGCGCCGTTGCGCTCGCCGCACTCCGACGGCGCTCTGCGGTACGCGTCCGCCGTGCCGCTGCCCGACGGGTCGACACGGTTCTACTTCGAGGTTGCTCGCCCGGACGGGGCGCACGACCTGGTCACCTCGCTCAGTCGGCCCTGACTCGGTCGGCCCTGACTCGGGCCCCGGCTCAGGCCGAGGACATCGCCGAGTGTCTGCTGGAGAAGGTGCCGCCCTCGCGATAGGTCTTCCAGTCCGCGAAGGACTCACCGGTGAGGCGCTCCAGGAGCTCGATGTCGCCCAGGTGCGGTTCGAGCAGCGCCTGGCGCTGCCGGGGGGTCAGGGTGGGGCGTGACTCGTCCCCGCCGCGATGGAGCTGGGCGATCAGGGGACGACTCACCCGGCGCCAGACCTCGGGCGGCAGGAACTGCGCCACCGTCGCCCCGGCCCGGATCACGGGAGCGATCGCTCGCACCCGGGGGCTGTCCCGGACGAAGGGCCGAGAGTTGTCGCGCGGAATCCGGTCGACCTCGGCGGAGTCGACCCCGAGGAAACCGAAGACCCGGTGCAGCGTGGCACCGGGGGACTCCACCAGCTCGCGGTAGCGCAGCAGCAGCACCTGCTCACGCGGGAAGTGGTCGAAGAGGTCCTGCACCTGGCGGCCGTACATCCCCAGACCCCGGTAGTGCCAGAACGGCGCCCAGCCGGCGTCGATGCGCCGTTGCTCCCGGTTCACGGCCTCCAGGATGTCGGAGCGGGGCTCCAGGCCGTCCATCCAGAGGTGCATCCAGTTGGAGTAGGCGCGGTCCACCGGATCGCGCAGGACCGCGACCAGTCTGGCGTCCGGGCGGTCCGCCGCGATCCGCCGTCGTGCGTCGCGGTTGTAGAGGTAGAAGGGCGTGCTCTCCCCGACGAGCGCGCCCGGTGGGGCGTCGGCGAACAGGCGGAGGTACCGCTGACGCTGCCAGATCCACTCCTGGTTGCTGTGGGCGTCTCCGGGGCCCTTGTACGCCGGCGGCGGGGAGTCGCCGCACATGTAGTACTTGGGCTCCTTGACCCCGGACAGGTAGAGCTGCGGATGCTGGGCGAGTGCGGCATGCAACGCGCTGGTGCCCGCCTTGGGTGCGCCGATCAGGAAGAAGTCCGGCAGCCGGTCCACGGTCATGGTGAAACACTATTGACCTGGGGGTCTTTGACAAGGGCCACTTGGTCGATGAGCTGGCGAGTGGTCGCTCAGCGGAGCCGTGAGCCCCGCGCGGCGCCAGGCACCGGACGCCGCCGCCGGCCTCCCGGGCGACGAGGAGGTCGGGCCCGCGACACGGAGCGCCCGCACACGACGTGGCAGGCTCGGGTCATGGCCACGGCAGAGCGACCCCCGGTGCCGGAGTCGATGCTGACCGCGCTCCGCGCAATCCTGGGCGCCTTGGAGCAGTGCGGGGAGGAAGACGCGTGGGTCGGCGTGAGATGGCGGGTGGCGGGCGCCACCGTCGCCCATGTCTTCGGGGGCGAGGACCAGCTCTTCCGGATCACCTTCCGTGCTGATCCGGACGAGGTGATGGCCTTCGAGCACCTCGGAGCGCCGTACTTCCGCAGCGGCTGGGGAAGCAACGTCGTCGGTCTGGTGCTCGACGAGCGCACCGACTGGGAGGAGGTTCGCGAGCTGTTGACCGACTCCTACTGCCTCCAGGCACCCGCCCGGCTCGCCGAGCGGGTGCCCAGACCCGGGAATGGAAAGACCTGAGGCCTGCGGTCAGGCGGCTGCCGGCTCCAGCGCGGTGCGAAGCTTGGCCAGGGTCGCCGAGAGCAGACGCGAGACCTGCATCTGCGTCACTCCGATGGCGGCGCCGATCTCCGCCTGCGTCCGGTTCTGACCGAAGCGCAGCTCGATGATGGTGCGCTCACGCTCGGTCAGTCCGGCCAGCACGGGCCCGAGCTGGGCTCGGGCCTCGGCGCTCTCGAAGCCGAGCTCGTCAGCGCCCAGCATCTGCCCCAGCTCGGAGGACTCGCCAGGCGAGAGGGGGGCGTCCAGCGAGGAGGGTACGTAGCAGCCCGTGGCGCCGAGCGCTTCGAGCACCAGGTCGAGGTCGGCCTCGAGGTGCTCGGCGATCTCCCGCGGCCGGGGAGAGCGGCCCAACTGCTGCACCAGGGCCTCCTCGGCACCGCTGATGGCGGCCTGCATCTCCTGGATGGAGCGCGGGGGCGGACCATCCAGGCGCGGTCGCGGAAGTGACGACGCAGCTCGCCCCGGATCGTGGGCACCGCGAAGCTCAGGAACTCCCGGCCCTTGTCGGCCTCGAACCTCTGGACCGCCTTCACCAGGCCCATGCAGGCCACCTGCTCCAGGTCGTCGAGGTCGATGCCCCGCCCCCGGTAGCGCCGGGCCACGTCCTTGGCGAACTGGACGTTCAGCTCGACCACCAGGTCCTGGATGTCGCGCCGGGACTGACCGGTGGCTTCCGCTGCCTGCTCCAGCAGCCGCATCGTGGCCGCTCGCCGATCTGCCGGGTCAGGCCAGATGCCGTCTGCTCCGGCCCTGCTTGCCAACTTCTGCAACATGGACGTTCACACCTGTCGAATGAGGGGGTTGTCTTGGGGGCCAGGGCCGAACGTTCCCGGCTGCCCAGGGCGACATACCCGGCGTGAACCTCACGAAACATACGATCTTCAACAATCTTGGCGCAGGCAAGGACCACGGAGCAGGCGGCCTCAGGGAGAATCAGGCGCAGTCCTGACAGACCGTGGGGTCCTCGGCTGAGCGCATCGTGTGGTGGTGCAGCAGGAAGCACCGACTGCAGGTGAACTCGTCATCCTGCTTCGGTCGAACCTCGACCACCAGCTCCTCGTGGGAGAGGTCGGCACCAGGGAGCTCGAACGACTCAGCGGCCTCCGTCTCGTCCTCGTCGACCTTGCCGGAGTTCTTGTCCGCGTTGGCGGGAGCGAGGCGGAGGGCCTCGATGCTCTCTTCCTTCTGCTCTTCTTCGGACTTGCGGGACGCGTCGTAATCGGTTGCCATGTAGCGGTGCTCTCTCTTCTCGCGGGAGCGCGAATGGTAGCGGGAGGTGGAGGTCGCGGCCTCGTCCGGGTCCGGCGCGGCGCGGGCCGCCTCCCTGCCCGCGCGATGCCGACCCGGGCCGAGGTGCCTCGGGTGGTGCTGTCAAAGGTAGGCTGCGGCTCAAATGGAGACCCAGACTGGCCCTGTGCGCCACCCCGTGCCGCAGGGCGTGCGGCGTCTCGACCTCACTCTCAAGGCCGCCCTCACGTTCATGTTGGCGCTGGTGGTGATCAATCCGGAGTGGGCGCACCTGGAGGGCAAGGCGGCCCACCTGCGTGCCTTGACCTACCCGGTGCTCGCCTTCACGGTGCCCGTCATCTGGCTCACGGCCTGGCGCGACCGTGCCTCGTTCCCCTGGCTGGCCGACACCCTGGTCACCGTCACGTGCTTCTCCGACATCCTGGGCAACCGGCTGGACCTGTACGACCAGATCGGCTGGTTCGACGACTGGATGCACTTCATGAACGTCGCCCTGCTGGCAGCCGCCGTGGTGCTGCTGACCATGCATCGCAGCGCGGGGTTGCTCTCGGTGCTGGAACGCGCCTTGGCGGTCGGATCGACGGCGGCGATCGGCTGGGAGATCGCGGAGTACTTCGCGTTCATCAGTGGCTCCGAGGAGCGGCGCTTCGCCTACGCCGACACGTTGAGCGATCTAGGCCTGGGGGTGCTCGGTGCCGTCGTGGCCGCCTTCGCCATCCACCTGCTCTGGCGCCGCGGCGCACTCCGCGAGACCGCCCCTCAGCTGGACCTGCCCCTGCCGGTCTCAGTGCCCTGAGGCCGGTACGCCGGTAGCCACCCGGGAGAGCCGCGCGCGCGTCGCCCCCGCGAAGGGACTCCACAGGAACCAGCGGGGGAGTGCTGCGGCCAGTCGGGGCTGGCCGCACACCTCGATGTCCTCCGCCGCCACGGCGGCGGTCCAGCTGCGCCTGCCGTGGAAGACGTCGGAGAGGGTGGGGATCGTGGTCACCACGACCACGTCGTCGTCGAAGCCCGGCGAGGTGAGGCACACCGATGGCTCGCCCCGGTCCAGCAGCATCCAGAGCGACTGCGGCTGCTCGCCGGTGAAGTGGAACCGGACGACCACCCGGTGCGGCGGCAGAGCCGAGGGGTCGACCCGGCGGTGCATCCACCAGACCAGGGTCACGGCGTCCACCTCCTCCGGGCGGACCTCGTCGAAGAACCAGTCGATGGCCCAGGTGCCAAGCACCTCGATGACCCGTTCCAGGTCCCGGCCCGCGGCGGTGAGGTGGTACTCGCGGCCGTGCCCGGCCGGCGACGGCCACGTGTCGAGGATTCCGCGGCGCTCGAGATGCCGCAGGCGGTTCACGAGCAGCGTGCGCGAGATCCCGGGCAGGCCGCGTGCGATGTCGTTGAAGCGGGTGTTCCCCAGCACCAGCTCGCGCACGATGAGCGGTGTCCACCGGTCGGCGAGGATCTCGGTGGCGATGGAGACGGGGCAGTATCGACCGTACTCAGCCATCCTCCATGGTGCTCCCCGGTCGGGGTGGGAGTCCAGATCCAGATCTTGTACTGGCCAGGTCGCGTTCGTGCACTGGGCGGGCATGCCGGGGGCTCCCTAGCGTCGAGCCATGACCAACACACTGACGAACGACACCGGCAGGTCCACCGACATCCGCACCGACAGGGACACAGCGCTGCGTGAGCTCGCGGCCGGGGTCGGGCGGGAGATCGCCGGCCACGCACGACGACACGACGAGGACGGGACCTTCGTAGAGGAGGGGCTGGCCCTGGTCCGGGAGAGGGGGCTGCTCGCGCTCGCGGTGCCCCAGGAGCTGGGTGGCCTGGGCGCGACCCTGCGGCAGGTGACCCTGGTGCAGCGGGAGCTGGCCAAGTACTGCGGATCCACCGCCCTGGCCACGTCGATGCACCAGCACGTCACCGCTTTCGTGGCGTGGCGACACCGCCGGGGACTGCCCGGCGCCGAGGCGACCCTGCGGCGGATCGTGGCCGACGGCATCGTGCTCGTCTCCACGGGCGGCGCCGACCTCACCGCCCCCCGCGGCGAGGCTGTCAAGGTGGACGGGGGCTACCGCGTCTCGGGGCGCAAGATCTTCGCGAGCCAGTCGACCCACGGCACGGTGCTCTCGACGATGTTCGCCTACCAGGATCCGGATCAGGGGCGACGCGTGCTCAACGTGGCCGTGCCGATCGGCGCCGACGGCGTCACGGTCCTGGGCAACTGGGACACGCTGGGGATGCGTGGGACGGCGAGCAACGACATCCTGATCGAGGACGTCTTCGTGCCCGAGCAGGCCGTGCTGGCCAACCGCCCGTGGGGGATGGTGGACCCGCCGCTGCAGGTGATCCTGAGCATCGCGATGCCGATCATCTCCGGGGTCTACCTCGGCATCGCGGAGGGTGCGCTGGCCTCTGTCCTGGAGTCGGTGGGGCCTCGGGCCGACCGGGTGCTGGTGCAGCGCCAGATCGGGCTGATGGAGCACCGCGTCCAGGTGGCCGACTGGGCGCTGGCGGGGGCGAGCGCCGTGGTGGGCGACGATCCTGCACCCTCGCTGGAGACGCTGCGGGCGGTGATGATCGCCAAGCGGGAGGTGGCGCTGGGTGCGCAGGAGGTCTGCGACCTGGCGATGGACGTCGTGGGAGGCCAGGCGTTCTTCAAGGGTCACCCTGTCGAGCGCGCCTACCGGGACGTCCGGGCCGCCAAGTTCCACCCGTTCTCACCCGAGCTCACGCTGGCCCACACCGGGTCACTGGCGCTGGGGCTCCCGGTCGACGAGCTGGCGAGCGTGGGCTGAGGGAGACCCCACCGGGCTCAGCTCCCGGTGCGCGTGTCGAGCTGGACCTGGGCTCGGCTGAGCCACCCCACCACCTCGGCACCGAAGGCGACGTCGAGCGGGTGCCTCTCGCCGGTATCGGCGGCGTCGGCGAGCTGGCGGGCAGCGCGGGCCAGGCAGGCCGGGTCCTCGCCGGGCCGGCGGCCGGGCATCGTGGAGAATCCCGCCTCGCCCCACAAGGTGGTCTCGCGGTCGTTGGCGGCCGGCGGCGCGAAGAGCGACAACGTGGCGGTGCTGGTGGCGCCTCCTTCGTGCGTCATCGAGAGCGTCACGGTGTCGGCTGCTCCGCCGACGGCGTGCAGCGACGTCACTGGTCCCAGGGTGGAGGCCAGGGTGGACAGCACGTGCGGACCGATGTCCCACAGGGCGCCCCGCTCGCGCCGCCAGGCCGACTCGCGGAACGGGTTGGTCCCCGCGTCCAGCGAGGTGAGCCACCGGGACCAGCCGCCGCGCCAGCCGCCGGTCCGCAGGGTCTCGTCGTGCCAGGCCTGCCACTGGGGCGCGAAGCGGTCGGTGAAGAAGACGACGGTGGTGACTCCGGCCGCCTCGACGGCCTCGACGAGCTCCCGGGCGGTCCCAGGGTCGGTGGAGACCGGCTTGTCCAGCAGCAGGTGCTTGCCAGCGCGGGCGGCGCTCAGGGCAAGCCCGACCTGCACGTCCGGGGGTACGGCGAACGCGACGGCGTCCACGTCGGCCAGCAGGTCGTCGTACGACGGGTAGCTGGCGGTGCCGAGGTCCGCGGCGAGCCTCCCGGCGCGCTCGGTCGACCGTCCCCACACACCCCCAAGCTCCAGGCCCGGGGCGGCCACGAGGCCGGGTCCGTGGGTGAGACGGGCCCAGGGCCCGGTGCCCACCAGTCCGAAACGCATCTGTCTCCTCCTACCTGCGGGTAACGTGCGCCCGTGTCCTCCTCCTCCCGTCGTGTACTCAACCGTGCCCTGCACCGGCTGCGCAACTGGGTGGAGGTGGTGGCCGCGATCCATCCGGACACCGACGCCGCGGACCGGTTCGGTCGGTTCGGGCGGGGCAGCTGCATCGCCTTTCCCGCAGCAGCGCTCTTCGGCGAGTCCGCGATCCACCTCGGTGAGAACACGCTGGTCGGCCGGCACTGCTCGCTGAGCGTGGGCTACTCCCCCGACCAGGACGACCTCCCCGAGCGTGGCCTGGTGATCGGCGACCGCTGCGTGATCGGCGCCCGCACCACCATCACCGCCCACGAGTCCGTGGTGATCGGTGACGACGTCTGGTTCGGGCAGAGCGTCTTCATCTCCGACGCCAGCCACGGCTACCAGGACCCCGGGATGCCGATCGGCCTCCAGCTAGGGCGTCACCAGCCGGTGAGCATCGGCTCGGGCTCCTGGATCGGGAACGGGGCGGTGATCCTGCCCGGGGCCACCGTGGGGCGCCACGTGGTGGTCGGGGCGGGCTCCGTGGTCCGAGGGCACGTCGAGGACCACGCCGTGGTGGCCGGGGTGCCCGCCAGGACGGTGCGGCGCTACGTCCCGGAGGTGGGCTGGATCGCCACCGACGGCTCGGGAGAGGTACGGCCGCCCTTCACGGCAGCGGAGGTCGAGGCCGTCCTCACCGGTGCTTGAGCACGGACCTCGGCCAGGTTCGAAGCCCGGGTGGTCCGGTCGGCCCGGCTAGGTGTGGCGGACGGTGCGCACCGCTCCCTCACGGCGGGGATCGGCCGCGGCCAGCAGGTGTCCGTCCGGGCCGGCGAGCGCCGCGCCCACCCCGCCGAAGTACATGGACAGCGTGGTCTCGTGCTGGACCTCCTCATCGGGTCGGCCGGCACGGTGCAGGTGCACCCGTGGCTGCTCGATCGCGTCCTGCAGGCTCATCCCGCCCACGAAGCCCGCCAGCGCGGTGACGATCGCGGTGGAGATCCGGCTGGCACCCGGGGAGCCGATCGCCAGCACGGTCCCGGACTCGTGGCGGGCCACGGTGGGCGCCATGTTGGACTGGAGCCGGGTGCCAGGCCGAGCGGCGTGCAGGCCCTGGGCGTTCAGCTCCTGCTCCCCGAGGCTGTTGTTGAGCCAGATGCCCGTTCCCTCCGCGATCATCCCGGAGAAGTAGCCAGAGGAGACCGTCACCGCACACGCGCGCCCGTCGCTGTCGGCGGCCGAGACGTGAGCGGTCGATCCCGACTCGGCCACGGTGAGCCCCGCCGACCCCGCCAGGGACAGCAGCTCGCGAGAAGCGAGCTCGATGTCGGGGGAGTGGTCCAGGTGCTCCAGGCGGTAACCCAGCACGGCGCGCTGCACCTGCACCATGAGTGCCACGTCCTCGGGAGCCCAGCCACCCTTCGGCCGGCCGTCGAGCAGCCGCAGCATGGCCGCGACGCACACGCCCCCGACCGAGGGAGCCGGGGTCGTCGAGAGGCGCCACCCGGCCGCGTCCGCGCGCAGCGACGGTCGGGTCAACGGCTGGTAGGCCACCAGGTCGTCGAGGCCGAGCAGGCCACCTCGCTGCGTCACGTCCCGGGCGATCAGCCGCCCCAGGTCGCCGGTGTGCAGCGCCGAGGGGCCGTTCGTGGCAATCTGCTCCAGCGAGTCCGCCAGGTGCGGGACGGCGACGAGGTCGGCGCTCACCTGCCCGTTCGCGTCGTGCACCGCGACCCGGCTGACCGGGTCCCACCCGAAGATGCTCTCGTGGACGTGGTGGAGGTAGTAGCGCGAAGCGATCCCGAGCCGGAAGCCGCCGCGGGCCACCTCCAGGGCCGGTGCCACCACCTCCGACCACGGGAGGGCGCCCTCGCGCCGGTGGGCGACACCCAGGGCGGCGACGGAGCCGTGGACCGCGACCGAGCCCGGGCCGATGGTGATGTCGACGCCGCCGCCGTACTCGGTGTGGATGTCCCAGGTGCCGGCCCCGGGCGTGAACTCCCGGCCGCGCCCGGGCATGTCCATCCACCCGTCGACCGTGTACGGCGTCCCGTCGCCGGGAGGCTGCACGGTGACGAAGCCACCGGAGCTGAGCGAGACCAGGCCCACCTCGTTGACCATGGTCACCAGGACGGCGGCGACGGCGGCGTCCACCGCGTTGCCGCCTGCCTGGGCCACCCGCTCGCCCGCGTCTGCGGCCGCGGCGTTGGGTGCGGCCACCGCCACGTCAGTCATGAGCCGCAGGCTACTGCCCGGCGGGGTCGGGCGGCTGGCCGAAGCTGCGATTGCAGGTCCAGCCGGTGCAGTCCAAGAGCTGGCGCCTTCGGGACTCCAGGCTCTCGCGCACCCCGGCGTACCGCGGGTCCTCGGCCACGTTCCGCGTCTCGAAGGGGTCGAGCCAGCGGTCGTACAGCACGGGGTCGGAGTCACCGGAGCGGGTCGCGTAGAGGTACCTCGCGGTCCGCACTCCTCGTTGGGCCCAGCCGTCTCCCTGGTCGGCGCCCGTCTGGACCAGCGTGGTGTCCCGCACGCTGGCGGCCTCGCCCCGCAGCACCGGCACTAGCGAGAGGCCGTCGAGCACCCGGGTTGGCTGCAGGCCCGCGAGGTCCGCGAAGGTGGCGGGCAGGTCGACCAGCGAGGCCGGAGCCGCCGAGGTCGAGCCCGGCTCGATCCCCGGGCCCGCCACCAGCAGCGGCACCTGCAGGGCCTCCTCGGCGAGGACGTTCTTGCCGATGAAGCGGTGCTCGCCCAGCAGGTAGCCGTTGTCGGAGAGGAAGAACAGGTAGGTGTTCTCCAGCTTGCCGGTGCTCCGCAGGGTCCTGACCAGGGACGCCACGGCGCGGTCCACGGACTGCAGGCTCCTGAGCCGGGCCCGGAACTCGGCCCGTACCTGGGCGTCGTCCGGCCGCCTGCGGTGGGCGAAGGCACGTGGCTGGTCCGAGACGTCCTTCTCCGCATAGCTCGGCTTGTCCAGGGACGGCGGCCGGCTCCGCGTGAACCGGTGCCTGTCCTGGGGGGCCGGGGCAGGCAGGGCCTTGTGGTTCCTCTTGTCGAGCCGGTAGTGGGGTGCAAGGTGCCACGACATCAGCAGGAACGGCTCGTCGGCCGCCGAGAACGCACGCACCGCAGCGTTGGTGCGCTCCTCGATGGCCTGCGTGACGTAGTCGTTGCGGTAGGACTCAGGGTGGCCGTCGTTGAGGAAGGTGAAGTTCCGGTAGTCGTAGACCCCTTGGACCAGGGGGTCCCAGCGGTCCCAGCCGGGCGGGCGGGCCTGGTGCGCGCCGTAGCCGTTGAGGTACTTGCCGATGAAGCCGGTCCGGTAGCCGGCCTCGGAGAACCACGAGCCGATGGTGTCGACCGGGTCGAGCGCGGCGTTGCCGCCGTACGGTCCCCGGTTGTGCCGCACCCCGTTGTTCTGGGCGTACTGGCCGGTGACCAGCTCGGCGCGCGCCGGACAGCACAGGGGGTGGGGCGAGATGGCGTCGGTCAGGTCCATGCCCCGGTCGACGAGCAGGGCCCGGGTCCGCGGCATCCAGGCCAGCTCGTAGTCGTTCTGGTCGTCGGTCATCACCACGACGATGTTGGGCCGGTCATCGGCGGAACCGGCGGCGCGCACGGCCGAGGAGGTCCCCGACGAACCGGCCACCCCGGCGGCCAGGGCTCCCAGGAGGCCGATCAGGACGAGGGCGAGCGTCCCCTGCCGCCAGGCTCGTGCCATCGTCCCTCTGCTCCGCCCCGGTCCTCGGTCCACGGTCGTGGACCCGACGGCGTGGCACTCCAAGCCTAGTCTTGCCCGTTAGAGTGTGGACATCGTTGCCGAGATCGAAGGAACAGTCTCCACCCATGGACGGGCCTCAAAGTAGTTCTCATCCCAGCCCCTGCAATCGTGACATGGCGACCGGTCGATGACGCCGCTGATCCTCCTCGGAGTCTCCCTCCTGCTGATCGCGGCGTGCGGTGTCTTCGTGGCGGCGGAGTTCTCGCTGGTCACGGTCGATCGCACCGCCGTGGACCGGGAGGCCGAGAGCGGTGATGCCGGTGCGGTGGGCGTGCAGCACGCCCTGCGCAGCCTCTCGACCCAGCTCTCCGGCGCCCAGGTGGGCATCACCATCACCAACCTGGCCATCGGCTTCCTGGCGGAGCCGGCGATCGCCCGGCTGGTCGACGGCCCGCTGGAGAGCGCAGGCGTCCCCGACGCCCTGGTCTCGCCGATCGCGGTCGGCATGGGCCTGGTGCTGTCCACGTTCCTGACCATGCTCTTCGGAGAGCTGGTCCCCAAGAACCTCGCCCTCGCACTGCCGATGGCCACCGCGCGTGCCACGCAGGGGGTGCAGCGCGGCTTCACCAAGGCGATCGCCTGGCCGATCCGGCTGCTCAACGGCTCGGCCAACGCCATCGTCCGGCGCCTGGGCATCGAGCCCCAGGAGGAGCTGCGCTCGGCTCGCAGCAGCCAGGAGCTGGCCTCCCTCGTGCAGCGCTCGGCCGACGAGGGCACGCTGGACGCGGAGACCGCGGAGCTGATGGAGCGCTCGGTGGAGTTCGGCACCCGCACGGCGGGCGAGATCATGACGCCGCGGGTGCGGACCACCAGCATCGAGGCCAGCGACCGGGCGGCCACCGTGATCGAGCTGGCCCGACAGACCGGCCACTCCCGCTTCCCGGTCCTGGACGCCGACGGCGTCGTGGTCGGCACCGTGCACGTCAAGCACGCCGTCGCGCTGCCGGTGCACGAGCGCGCCACGACTCGGGTCAAGCACATCATGGTCAAGCCCATGGTCGTCCCCGACTCGCTGCGCCTGGACCCGTTGCTCGCCCTCCTGCGCCAGGACGGGTTCCAGATGGCGGTCGTCCTCGACGAGTACGGCGGCCAGGCCGGGATCGTGACCCTGGAGGACGTGGTGGAGGAGATCGTGGGAGACATCTCCGACGAGCACGACCGGCTCGGTGAGCGCGCCCGGCAGCGCCGGGACGGGACGTGGTCGCTCTCGGGGCTGCTGCGCCCCGACGAGGTTGAGGACGTCTCGGGCATCGAGCTGCCCGAGCACGAGGACTACGACACCATCGCCGGTCTCGTGGTGCGGGAGCTGGGACGGGTGCCGGCCGCCGGCGACGTGGCCGAGCTCGTGGTGCCGTTCCGCACCGAGGACGGCGAGACCCAGGAGCGTGAGGTGACCCTCACCGTCGAGCGGATGGAGGGCCTGCGGGTGGACCGGGTAGCACTGCGAGTCTCGGCGACACCTCGCGACCAGGACGGGGAGGAGTCATGAGTGACTTCGGCTCCCTGTTCGTCGCGATCGTGCTGCTGGCCTTCAACGCCTTCTTCGTCGGTGCCGAGTTCGCCCTGATCTCCGCCCGCCGCAGCCAGATCGAGCCGCTGGCCGAGGCCGGGTCGAAGATGGCGCGAAGCACCATCCGCGCGATGGAGCACGTGTCCATGGTGATGGCCGGTGCCCAGCTCGGCATCACGATCTGCTCGCTCGGTCTCGGTGCCGTGGGCGAGCCCGCGGTGGCCCACCTGATCGAGCCGCTGCTGGAGGTGGCGGGTCTGCCTGGCGAGCTGCTGCACCCGATCGCGTTCGTCATCGCGATGGTAGTCGTCGTCTACCTGCACGTGGTGCTGGGCGAGATGGTGCCCAAGAACATCGCCATCGCCGGCCCGGAGCGTGCCGCGCTGCTGCTCGGGCCGCCCATGGTGGTGATCATCACCATCCTTCGCCCGGTCATCGCCGGCATCAACAAGTGCGCCAACGGTGTGCTCCGGCTGATGCGCATCGAACCCAAGGACGAGATCGCCTCCACCTTCACCCGCGAGCAGGTGGCGGCCCTGGTGGAGGAGTCCCGGGGCGAGGGCATGATCGAGGCCCACGAGTACGACCGCCTGGCGGGGGCGCTGGGGTTCACCGAGAAGACGGTGAGCTCGGTCCTCATGCCGGCCGAGAGCCTCACCACGGTGCGCCGCGGGAGCACCGTCGCCACCGTCGAGGACCTGTGCGCCGCCACCGGCTTCTCGCGCTTCCCGGTGGTCGCCGACGACGGCGAGCTGCTCGGCTACCTGCACATCAAGGACGTCCTGGAGAGCGACGAGTCGCGTCGGGGAAGGGCGGTCGACGACAAGTGGATCCGGCCCTTCGCCAGCGTCCGGGCCACCGACCCGCTGCACGGCGCCCTCGAGGGGCTCCAGCGCAGGGGCGCCCACATGGGGCGGGTGATCTCCGAGGACGGAACCGTGCTGGGTCTGGTCACGCTCGAGGACGTGCTGGAAGAGCTGGTGGGCGAGATCCGTGACGGGGCTCACCACGAGGAATCGGTGTGACCCTCGGGCAACCTGGGGCTCGATAGGCTGTCGTGGACCTGCGAGCAACGCAGCCGACGAGAGACCTCGAGGATCAGGAGAGCGAGTGCCCGACCAGCCCCAGCGCGCAGCGCGCATGTGGACGGTGCCCAACCTCCTGAGCCTTGCCCGGCTCGCCACGATCCCGCTCTTCCTCTGGCTCGTGCTCGGGCCGGAGGCCGACGGCTGGGCACTGGTGCTGCTGATGGTGTCCGGACTCACCGACTACCTCGACGGCTACCTGGCGCGGGTGCTGGATCAGCGCTCGCCGATCGGTGAGCTGCTCGACCCGATCGCGGACCGCCTCTACATCCTCGCGGTGGTCTTCGGCCTCGCGATGCGCGACATCGTCCCTTGGTGGGTGGCGGTGATCCTGCCCCTGCGCGACCTGCTGCTGTGGGGTCTGGTCCCGGTGCTGCGCACCCGCGGGTTCAGTGCCCTACCGGTGCACTTCCTGGGCAAGGCCGCCACGTTCAACCTGCTCTACGCTTTCCCGCTGCTGCTGCTCGGGGAGGGGTCGGGCACGATCGCCACCCTCGCCGACGTGTTCGGCTGGGCCTTCGCGATCTGGGGTATCGGCCTGTACTGGTGGGCCGGAGTGCTCTACGCCTGGCAGGTGCGGACGCTCCTGATCGAGCTGCCGCCGCTGCCGCGAGCCGGTGAGCGGGCATGAGCGCCGAGGAGCGCCGGTCCTCGGACCTGCCCCAGCACGTGACGCAGCCGCTGCTGTCCCTGATCACCTCCCAGTCCATGGACGAGGACTACCAGCACGTCGCGGCGCGACGGGCTGTCGGGGAGGGCCAGGTGCCCACCCGGGGGCGCGGTCGTCGGGTCGCCACCGGCGCCGCGATCGCGGTCTTCGGGATCCTCGTCGCGGTGGCAGCAGTGCAGACCTCGCTCAACGCCGACGTCGACGCCCTGGGCCGGGCCAGCCTCATCTCCCGCATCCAGGACGAGAAGGAGGACGTCACCGTGCTGCGCGCCCGTGCCGGCGAGGTCCGCGACGACAACGTGGAGTCGGACGACGAGCTGCGTCAGCTGAGGCAGACCGAGCAGGAGCTCGGACAGCGGGTGAGCCGGCTCGGCGTGCGCACCGGCTATCTGGCCGTCCGCGGTCCTGGGGTCCGGATCACCGTGGACGACGCCCCGGAGGGCGACGAGGACCCGCTCGTGCGGGCCAGCGACCTCGGCATCCTGGTGGACGGGCTGTGGGCTGCAGGGGCCGAGGCCGTGGCCATCAACGGTCAACGGCTCACCGCACTGTCCCCGATCCAGAACACCGGCCCCGCGATCCACGTGAACTTCCGGCCCCTGAACGCGCCGTACACCGTGCTGGCCATCGGGGACCCTGACACGCTGCAGGCGCGTTTCCTCGACAGCACCCACGGCTCGGTCTGGTTCAGCCTGGCGCGCTCGCTGGGTTTCGGGTTCGAGATGGAGAATGATGATGACCTGGAACTGCCCGCCGCGCGGGTCCGCACCCTGCGGGCAGCGGTGACCAAGACTCTGGACGAGGACCGCATGGACAAGGAGATCAATCCGTGATCGCCGCTCTCGGGCTGCTGCTGGGCATCCTTGCCGGACTGCTGCTCCAGCCCGACATCCCGCTGGGTCTGGAGCCCTACCTGCCGATCGCCGTGGTCGCTGCCCTGGACGCGGTGTTCGGCGGGCTGAGAGCGTTCCTGGACGGCATCTTCGACGACAAAGTGTTCGTGGTCTCGTTCGTCAGCAACGTCGTCCTCGCCGCCACCATCGTCTACCTCGGCGACAAGCTCGGGGTGGGCAGCCAGCTCTCCACCGGCGTCATCGTGGTGCTGGGCATCCGCATCTTCTCCAACGCCGCCGCGATCCGGCGCCACGTGTTCCATGCCTGAGCCCCAGAAGCCGTCCCGCGAGCAGCCGTCCGACCCGGGGGAGAGCGAGCCGCACGTCCCGGCATGGAGCCGGCGCCTGCGCCTGGCGCGGGCCATGGGTCGTCCCACCCGCTCCCAGCTGATCGTCGCGGTGCTGCTCGCGGCGTTGGGGTTCGCCACGGTGACCCAGGTGCGCAGCACCGAGCTGGACGACACCTACGAGGGCCGCCGCGAGGAGGACCTGATCGAGATCTTCAACGGTCTCACCGGGGCGTCGGACCGGGCGCGCAGCGAGATCAGCCAGCTCGAGCAGACCAAGCGCGACCTCCAGACCGACTCGAACGCGCGCCAGGCCGCCATCGCGCAGGCCGAGCAACGCCTGGAGACGCTGAACATCCTGGCCGGCACCGTCGCTGTCACCGGACCCGGGCTGCGCATCACCATCACCGAGCAGACCGGCCGGATCCGCACCGACTCGCTGCTCGACGTCGTGCAGGAGCTGCGGACCGCGGGCGCGGAGGCGATGGAGTTCAACGACCAGGTCCGGCTCGTCGCGCAGAGCTCCTTCTCGGTCGTGGACGACCGCATCGCGGTGGACGGGGAGGTCCTGCCGTCGCCGTACGTCCTGGAGGTGATCGGGGAGCCGAACACCATGCAGACCGGGCTCACCTACGTCACCGGCCCCGTCTCCCAGCTGGAGGAGGAGGGCGCGCAGGTGGTCATCGAGCGTCTCCCGGCGGTCGAGATCACCACGGTGCGAGACCTCCCGAGGGCCGACTTCGCCGAGCCGGCGGAAGGGCAGTAGCCTCGGCGCACGCCGTGACCGCCCAACCAAGAGGAGCACGCGATGTATCCCGAGGACCTGCACTACACCGCGGAGCACGAGTGGGTCCGCGGTCCCGAGGAGGGCGGCACCTCAGCGGTCCGCGTGGGGATCACCGACTTCGCTCAGGACGCCCTCGGGGACATCGTCTACGTCTCGCTCCCCGAGATCGGGCAGAGCGTCACCGCCGGCGAGGCCTGCGGCGAGCTGGAGTCGACCAAGTCGGTCAGCGACATCTACGCCCCGGTGTCCGGCGAGGTCGTTGCCCGCAACGATGCGCTGGACTCCACTCCGGAGCTGGTGAACAACGACCCCTACGCCGCCGGATGGCTGTTCGAGGTCGTGCCGAGCGACGCCGCGCAGGTCGAGGCGCTGCTGGACGCGGCCGCCTATCAGGCCGGACTCGCCTGATCCGGGTGACCCCGCCGCGGTGTGACTGATAGGTTCGTCTCACACCTCAAGCCTCAGCCCTGCCTTGAGAGTTCTCAGGGCAGGAGGGACCCACAACCTGCGAAGCGGAGGACAGATGCCGTTCTGCACGGCCTGCGGAAAGCAAAACCCGGACGAAGCTCGCTTCTGCTCACAATGCGGTGCGCGCCTGGGCGGCAGCGAGTCCACTCCCGAACCGAGTGTCGCTTCTGACTCCACCGCCACCATCAGCATCACTCCCGAGCGCGCTGAGAGCTCTGACCGGGCCCTCAGCGCGGTGGACGCGGCGGCGGTCGACGCCCTGCCGACAGGCTCGGCGCTGCTCGTGGTGCAGCGCGGACCGGGAGCGGGAAGCCGCTTCCTCCTCGACACCGACCTCGTCAGTGCCGGTCGGCACCCCGACTCCGAGATCTTCCTCGACGACGTCACGGTCTCGCGCCGGCACGCGGAGTTCCGGCGCAACCCGGAGGGCGGGTTCACGGTCAGCGACGTGGGCAGCCTCAACGGCACCTACGTCAACCGGGACCGCATCGACTCGGTCGAGCTGACCGACGGTGACGAGGTGCAGATCGGCAAGTACCGGCTGGTCTACTTCACCAGCCACGTGAGTGGCTGAGCGGGCGTCGGACGTGGTCCCCTCCTCCGCCGCGACGTCCCACTCCGACCGGGGGCGGATGAACATCGGGCAGGTGCTCGACGTGCTGCGCCCCGACTTCGGCGGCATCACCATCCCCAAGATCCGCTTCCTCGAGGACAAGGGGCTGATCAAGCCCGAGCGCACCCCGGCCGGATACCGCAAGTTCTCGGTCGCCGACGTGGAACGGCTGCGCTACATCCTGCGCATGCAGCGGGACCACTACCTGCCGCTCAAGGTCATCGGCGAGCACCTGGAGGCCATCGACCGGGGCCTGGAGCCCCCGCCCATCGAGGCCGTGGTCCCGACGGTGCCCACCGTCGCCCTGAACAGCGACGGGCTGCCGTCGGCAGAGTCCTTCGCCCGTCGCTCCGACGTCCGGCTCTCGCGTCGCGAGCTGATCAAGATCGCCGAGATCAGCGAGGAGCTGCTGGCACAGCTGGAGCAGTTCGGCCTGATCAGCCCGCGCCCCGGAACCGGGCACTACGACACCGACGCCCTGGTCATCGCGCAGACGGCCCGCGAGCTGGCCGACTTCGGCTTCGAGCCCCGGCACCTGCGCGCCTTCAAGACCGCAGCCGACCGCGAGGTCGGCCTGGTCGAGCAGGTGGTGGCCCCGCTCAAGCGAGGCCGCGACTCCGCCGCCCAGGGTCGGGTCGCCGACGCCGTGAGCGAGATCGCCGCCCTCTCGGTGCGCCTGCACGCCACGCTGGTCAAGAACGGCCTGCATGGGGCCTGACCCGGGCAACCGACCCAGAGTAGGGTTGCAGACGTGCGAGAGGTAGACGTCATAGGAGTCCGGGTGGAGATGCCCTCCAACCAACCCATCGTGCTGCTGCGCGAGGTGACGGGGGAGCGGTACCTCCCGATCTGGATCGGCGCGGTCGAGGCCACCGCCATCGCGTTCGCCCAGCAAGGCGTCGTGCCGCCCCGCCCGCTGACCCACGACCTGTTCAAGGACGTGCTCGATGCGACGGGGTCGGCGCTGAGCGAGGTGCAGATCACCGACGTCAAGGACGGCGTCTTCTACGCCACCCTGGTCTTCGGCTCCGGCGCCCAGGTGAGCGCCCGTCCGTCGGACTCGATCGCGCTCGCGCTGCGGATGGGGACCCGGATCGTGGTCGCCGAGGACGTGCTCGACGAGGCCGGGCTGGCGGTTCCGGCCGAGCAGGAGGACGAGGTGGAGGCCTTCCGCGAGTTCCTCGACCAGGTCACTCCTGAGGACTTCGAGTCGCCGGAGGAGCACTGAGCCCTCACCCTCGACCTGAGGATGAGAGTTGGCGACACGCCGGGGCCGGGCGTTGACCGGCCCCGAGTAGGCACCTACCTTGAACTGTCTCCGTTGTAACTCCACCGTTGTGGTTGCCTCCCGGCAGCCGCCACCTCACTTCCCCCGAGGGAGCTACGATGAGCGGAGTAGACGACGGAGGGTCCCCAGTGGGCGTGAACGACAACGAGCAGCAGGGCAAGGCGCGTCAGGTCGAGGTGGAGCACGCGACCGTGGCGGCCGAGGAGCAGGGCCTCCTGTTCACCGATGACGTGTCCCCGCTGCCCAGCGACGCCGGCTACCGCGGACCCACCGCGTGCAGCGCCGCCGGCATCACCTACCGCCAGCTCGACTACTGGGCTCGGACCGGCCTGGTCGACCCGACCGTGCGCGGCGCCTCCGGCTCCGGCTCGCAGCGCCTCTACTCCTTTCGCGACATCCTGCTCCTCAAGGTCGTCAAGCGCCTGCTGGACGCCGGCATCTCGCTGCAGCAGATCCGTACCGCGGTCCAGCACCTGCGTGAGCGCGGCACCGACGACCTGACCCGCGTCACCCTGATGAGCGACGGCGCCTCGGTGTACGAGTGCACCAGCAACGACGAGGTGATCGACCTGCTCCAGGGTGGTCAGGGCGTCTTCGGGATCGCCATCGGGGGAGTGTGGCGCGAGATCGAGGGCACCCTCGCCGAGCTGCCCAGCGAGCGGACGAGCGCCGAGCCCACCGACAACGTCGCCGGCGACGAGCTGGCGGCACGCCGGGCCGCACGCAAGATCGGCTGACCTGCACCGCACCGGCTCCGGGCCGGTCACGATCACGAGGCCGTCCGGCATCCGGGCGGCCTCGCGTCGTACCCGCCCCACGGTATGCTCGTGGGGCTGACGATCCCGCGCGGGAGAGTCCTGGTGGGGCCGCCACCAGCGCCGAAGGGGCAATTCCTCCCCGGAACCTCTCAGGCACCAAGGACCGCGCAGGGCAGGCGACTGTGAAGCCGAGGGCATGGTCCCCCGGTGACAGAGGGGGAGGCGAGCTTCTTCGTCTGACCCTGACCTGTTCGCCTGAACCTGGAGTGTGGCCATGTCCGACCTGCCCAGCCTGTCCGACCTCGACGCGGCGCTTCCGTTCTCCGATCGGCACATCGGGCTCCGCGACTCCGACGTGGCCATGATGCTGGAGCACCTGGGCTTCGCCTCGCTCGAGGAGCTGATGGCTGCTGCGGTGCCCGGTGGCATCCGGTCCGCTGGTGGACTGGCCCTGCCGGCCGCGGTCACCGAGGCGGCCGCCGCCAAGGAGCTGCGCCAGCTGGCCGGGGCCAACAAGCCGGCCGAGGCGATGATCGGGCTCGGCTACCACGCCACCCTCACGCCCCCGGTCGTGCGGCGCAACGTCCTGGAGGACCCGTCCTGGTACACCGCCTACACGCCGTACCAGCCGGAGATCTCCCAGGGCCGGCTCGAGGCCCTGCTGAACTTCCAGACCGTCATCGGCGACCTCACCGGACTGCCCACGGCCAACGCCTCGCTGCTGGACGAGGGGACCGCGGCGGCTGAGGCGATGACCCTGGTGCGCCGCGCCAACCGCAAGGCCGCAGGTCCGTTCGTGGTCGACTCCGACGCGCTGCCGCAGACCATCGAGGTGGTCCGCACCCGCGCCGAGGCCATGGGCATCGAGGTGGTGGTCGCCGACCTGGCGCGGGGGCTCCCCGAGGGCCGGCTGAGCGGCGTCCTGGTGCAGTACCCCGGTGCCTCCGGCCGGATCCTCGACCCCCGGGCCGTTATCGCGGCGGCGCACGCCCGGGACGCGCTCGCCGTGGTCGCCGCCGACCTGCTCGCGCTGACCCTGCTGGAGGCACCGGGCGCGATGGGTGCCGACGTGGTCGTCGGTTCCTCGCAGCGGTTCGGCGTCCCGCTCTTCTACGGCGGGCCCCACGCTGGCTTCATGTCGGTCGCCAGCGGCCTGGAGCGGCACCTCCCCGGGCGCCTGGTGGGGGTCTCGGTGGACGCCGAGGGCCGCCCCGCGTACCGGCTCGCGCTGCAGACCCGGGAGCAGCACATCCGACGGGACAAGGCGACCTCCAACATCTGCACCGCGCAGGTCCTGCTGGCGGTCGTGGCCGGCATGTACGCCGTGCACCACGGGCCCGACGGACTCCGCGCCATCGCCCAGCGCACCCACCGGTACGCCGTGCTCATCGCCGCCGCGCTGACCCGCGCCGGACTGGCCCTGGAGCACGCGGAGTTCTTCGACACCCTCGGCGTGGTGGTGCCCGGCCGCGCCGCCGACGTGGTGGCCCGCGCCCGGGAGCTGGGGCTCCACCTCCGTCTGGTCGACGAGGACCGGGTCGGGCTGTCGACCTCCGAGGTCACCACGGGTCGCACCGTGGAGGCGGTGCTCACCGCCTTCGGGGTGGACCCGGACGTCGCGGGGCTCGACGAGATCAGCGCCTCGGCGCTGCCGGGCGGCCTCCACCGGGAGACGCCGTACCTGACCCACGAGGTGTTCTCGACCCACCGCAGCGAGACCCAGATGTTGCGCTACCTGCGACGGCTCTCGGCTCGGGACTACGCGCTGGACCGCGGGATGATCCCGCTCGGCTCGTGCACCATGAAGCTGAACGCGACCGCGGAGATGGAGCCCATCAGCATGCCGGGCTTCGCCGACCTGCACCCGTTCGCACCGGCCGAGGACGCCACCGGCTACCGCCGGCTGGTGGCCGACCTCGAGGGCTGGCTCGCGGAGGTCACCGGCTACGACCGGGTCTCGATCCAGCCCAACGCCGGATCCCAGGGCGAGCTCGCCGGCCTGCTGGCGATCCGCGGCTACCACCGGGCACGACAGGTCGAGGGGGCGCCGCTGCGTGAGGTGTGCCTGATCCCCTCCTCCGCGCACGGCACCAACGCAGCCTCCGCGGTCATGGCGGGGATGCGTGTGGTCGTGGTCCGCGCCAGCGAGGACGGCTCGGTGGACCTGGACGACCTCAGGACCAAGTGCGCGGAGCACGCGGACACGCTGGCCGCGATCATGGTGACCTACCCCTCGACCCACGGCGCGTACGAGGACACGATCACCGAGCTGTGCCGGATCGTGCACGACCACGGTGGCCAGGTCTACGTCGACGGCGCGAACCTCAACGCCCTGCTCGGCTACGCCAAGCCGGGTGAGTTCGGGGGCGACGTCTCCCACCTCAACCTGCACAAGACCTTCTGCATCCCGCACGGCGGCGGCGGCCCGGGAGTCGGCCCGGTCGCGGTGCGGGCCCACCTGGCGCCGTACCTGCCCTCGCACGCCAACCACCCGGAGCCGGAGAAGCGCCGGGGCATCGGCCCGATCAGCGCGGCGCCGTACGGCTCGGCCGGGATCCTGCCCATCTCCTGGGCCTACGTACGGATGATGGGTGCCGAAGGGCTGACCCGCGCCACCGCCTCCGCGGTGCTGTCGGCCAACTACATGGCCTCCCGGCTCGACGAGCACTTCCCGGTGCTCTACCGAGGGCACTCGGGCCTGGTGGCGCACGAGTGCATCCTCGACGTCCGCGGCATCACCAAGGCGAGCGGGGTGAGCGTGGACGACGTCGCCAAGCGGCTCGTCGACTACGGCTTCCACGCTCCCACGATGTCGTTCCCCGTCGCGGGCACCCTGATGGTGGAGCCGACCGAGTCCGAGGACCTGGCCGAGATCGAGCGGTTCATCGAAGCGATGATCGCCATCAAGGCCGAGATCGACCGGGTCGCCGCGGGGGAGTGGACCCCGGAGACCTCGCCGCTGCGGATGGCGCCGCACACATCGCGGGCACTGGTCGGCGAGTGGGACCGCAGCTACTCCCGGGAGCTGGGGGTCTTCCCCACCGGGGTGGACCCCGACAAGTACTGGCCGCCGGTCGCGCGCATCGACCAGGCCTACGGCGACCGGAACCTGGTGTGCTCCTGCCCCTCCCCGGAGGCCTTCGCCGAATGATCGACCGGCGCCAGGCCCGACTGGAGCTCGCCCAGGGCCGCGGTCGACTCCCGTCCGTGGTGGGCGCGGTCTTCGACCGCTACGGCGTGGTCTGGGCAGGCCGTGCCGGCGGCGGCGCGGACCTCAACGCCCAGTACCGGATCGGGTCGATCACCAAGACGATGACCGCCGTGCTGGTGATGCAGGCGCGCGACGCCGGCCTGGTGGACCTCGACGACCCCGTGGGACGTCACCTGGGCGACATCGGCTACGCCGAGTGCACGCTGCGGCAGCTGCTCTCCCACACCTCCGGCATGCAGAGCGAGCCCACGGGGCCGTGGTGGGAGCGCACCCGGGGCTCGGACTTCGCCGCGCTCGCGGCCGCCAACGACGGCAGTGGCCGGGTCGCGGCCGCGGGGGAGTGGTTCCACTACTCCAACCTCGGCTTCGCGCTGCTCGGCGAGGTGGTGGCCCGGGTCACCGGCAGCCCGTGGCGGCAGCTGGTCACGCAGTCGCTGCTCCTGCCGCTCGGCATGACCCAGACCTCCTACCTGCCCCGTCCCGGTGCCCAGCCCGGGTTCAGCGTCGGGCACTTCACCGGAGTGCCGCAGCTTGAGCCGCTGGCCGACACCGGCGCGATGGCGCCCGCGGGGCAGCTGTGGTCGACGCTGGCCGACCTGGTGCTGTGGGGGCAGCTCCTCGCCGGGGCCCGCCCCGACCTGCTGGCTCCGGAGTCCCTGGCCGAGATGACCTCGCCCGTGACCGCCGACTACGGCCTGGGTCTGCGGTTGACCACCGGCACCACCGGGACCCTGGTCGGACACACCGGCTCCATGCCGGGGTTCCTGGCAGCGGTCCTGGTCGACCCGGCATCGGGCATCGGTGGGGTGACCTTGATGAACGCGACCACGGGGGTGGACCAGGAAGTGCTCCTGCTGGAGCTGATCGACGGGGACCTCGGCCACGACGGTGTCGAGCCCTGGGTCCCCTCCGGCGAGCTGCCGGAGGCGATCCGAGGAGTCCCCGGGCTGTGGTTCTGGGGAACACCGCCACCGAGGTCCGTTGGCACAACCGCCGGCTGGAGCTTCGCCAGCTGGCCGTGCCCGACGACGTCGAGCTGTTCGGGCTGGGCGACGGAAGGATCGTCGGACTCCAGGGCTACCACCGCGGCGAGACCCTGCACGTCGTACGACGTCCGGACGGGGAGGTCGACCACCTCGAGGTGGCCACGTTCGTGCTGACCCGCACCCCGTACGACCCGGCGGCGCCCATCCCGGGCGGCCCGCCCCGTCAGCGTGCCTGAGAGACGCTCGACATGTTGAAGTCCGGGACCCGCAGCGCGGGCATCGCGGTCCGGCTGAAGTAGTCCTCGCCCCACTCCCGGCTGAACGCCGGCTCGGTGGCGCCGGCGGCGGTGAACCGCCCCAGCAGATCCACCGGGCTCTCGTTGAACCGGAAGTTGTTCACCGACCCGGTGATCTCCCCGTTCTCGACCAGGTAGACGCCGTCCCGGGTGATCCCGGTCAGCAGCAGGGTCTGCGGATCCACCTCGCGGATGTACCACAGGCAGGTGAGCAGCAACCCGCGTTCCACGTCCGCCACGAGCTCGGCCACCCCGCCGGAGGAGCCCTCCACCGCCAGCACCAGGTTGTCGACGGCCGGAGTGGCGGGCTGGCCGGTCAGGACCGCGGAGTGCCGCGTCTGCAGGAGCGCCGACAGCCGACCGTCGGCGATCCACTCGGTGCGTGCGAGCGGCAGGCCGTTGTCGAAGACCGAGGAGGTGTTGCTGGAGGCCGGGGCGACCACGAACGGCTCGCACTCCAGTCCGGGGTGCGTGGGGTCCGAGGAGAGGGTGACGCCGGCGCGGGCGACCTGGTCGCCGATCCGGGTGCCACCCCCGCGCCTGCTGAAGACCGACTGCCCGTCGTGGGCCACCCGGGCGCCGGCACTCCAGTAGGTGTCGACCATCAGGTCCGCCACCGCGGTGGGGGGCAGGATCGTGTCGTAGCGGCCAGCCGGCAGGGCCACCTCGCGGGCACCCCACGCCAGCCGGGTCGCGAGCTCGGCCTCCATCGCCAGGGGGTTCACCTCGGCGAAGTCCCGGGTGGCTCCGCCGACCCACGCGCTCTGGGTGAGGTCTGCGGTCTTGGCGGTGCAGCCGTAGTGTCCGGTGGGCTGCACGTGGCGGCGGCGCAGCCCGGTGCTCGAGCCCAGGTAGGTGGTGGTGACCTCGTGGTTGACGAAGCCGTAGAGCAGTCGGCCGCCGCCCTGGGCCGTCCCGAACGCCTCGCCCAGCATCGGAGCGACGTCGGCGTAGACCCCGATGTCGGTCTCCGCCGGCGGGTCTGCCCAGTCCGGGTCCGCGGCGCCGGCCACCAGGTCGACCGCGTCCTCGGCCGGGGAGGAGTCCCGGGCTGCGGCGTCGGCGGCGGCCACCAGGGCGGTGACCTGGTCCCGGGTGGTGGCAGCGCCCGAGACCGAGCCGGTGCGCGTCCCGTCCCGGCCCGCGACGAAGGAGATGACGGTCACCGACAGGCCGTGGGCGACACCGTTGGTGGTCAGGGAGTTGTTGGCCCAGCGGAGGTTGGCGCTGGTGTTGTTGCCCACGATCACCACGCAGTCGTCGGAGGTCGTCGTGGCGAGCGCGTGCTCGACCAGTTCCTGGGGTGAGGTGCTCATGCCGTGCCTGCCTCGTCGGTGGTGTTCAGGATGCGGACGGAACGGAACAGCGCGGAGGGGCAGCCGTGGCTGACCGCCGCGACCTGGCCCGGTTGCGCCTTGCCGCAGTTGAAGGCGCCGCCCAGCTCCCAGGTCTGGGGACCGCCCACCGCCTCCATCGAGCCCCAGAAGTCCGTCGTGGTGGCCTGGTAGGCGGCGTCCCGGACCTGGCCGCTGATCTCGCCGTTCTCGATGCGGAAGAAGCGTTGGCCGGTGAACTGGAAGTTGAACCGCTGCATGTCGATGGACCAGGACTTGTCGCCCACCACGTACAGCCCACGTTCCACCCGGGAGATGAGCTCGTCGGTGCTCGGGCCCTCAGCATCGGGCTGCAGCGAGACGTTGGCCATCCGCTGGATCGGGATGTGGCCGGGGGAGTCGGCGTAGGCGCACCCGTTGGACCTGCCTGCGCCGGGGACCGAGGGATCGGGGTTCAGCTCCGGCTTCTGGTGTGCCATCGCCCGGTCCAGCTGGTAGCCCACCAGGACCCCGTCCCGGATGATGTCCCAGCTCTGCGTCTGGACCCCTTCGTCGTCGTACCCGGTCGTGGCCAGGCCGTGCTCGACGGTCCGGTCGCCCGTGACATGCATCGCCGGGGACCCGTAGACCAGGGTGCCCAGCTGGTCGTAGGTGGCGAACGAGGTCCCGGCGTAGTTGGCCTCGTAGCCCAGGGCGCGGTCCAGCTCGGTGGCGTGTCCGACCGACTCGTGGATGGTGAGCCACAGGTTCGAGGGATGGATCACCAGGTCGTAGCTCCCCGGCTCCACGGACGGGGCCTTGAGCTTCTCCGCCAGCAGCTCCGGCACCTCGGCCAGCTCCGCGTCCCAGTCCCAGAACCGACCGGTGAGGTACTCCCAGCCCCGGCCCACGGGAGGCGCGATGCTCGTCATGGAGTCGAAGGTGCCCGTCGCGGAGTCCGACCCCATCGCCTCGAACGAGGGCATCATCCGCACCCGCTGCTGGGTCGTCCTGGTGCCGCTCAGGTCCGCGTAGTACTTGTTCTCCTGCACCTGCTGCAGGCTGGCCGCGGCGTGCTCGACGACCGGGTGCCGGACCAGGCGCGCGGTCCAGTCGGAGAGCACCGCGACCTTGTCGGAGGTCGCGACCTCCCAGGGGTTGACCTCGTACGCCGAGACCCAGGTGACGTCCTCGTGCACGGGCTCGGGGGCCAGCTCCACCGGCGTCGGGGTCATGGTCGCCGCGATCTCCGCCACGGCCAGCGCCTGGTCGGTGACCCGGCGTACCTCCTGCGGCGTCAGCACCACGCCGCTGGCGAAACCCCAGGCGCCGCGGTGGATGACGCGCACCGCGAAACCGAGATCCTCCGAGTCCTGGGCGCCCTGGAGATGGCCGTCCCGCACCGCGAGGTGCTGGTAGCGGTTGCGCTCGAACCGGAAGTCGGCGTGCTGCACGCCTCGTTCGGCGGCTCGCGCCAGGGCCACCTCGCCCAGCTGGCGGTAGCCCAAGGCGAGGAAGGAAGGATCGAGACCGGGCTTGCTCATGGGCCGAACCTAGTCCCTGACAGGTAGGGTCGCGCGCATGACGGCACCGGCATGGCTGGGGATCGGCGCCCAGCGCTCCGGGACCACGTGGTTCACCGACCTGCTCTGCCAGCACCCGAGCGTGGGGCTGGGCACCAACGGCAAGAAGGAGCAGCACCTCCTGCACAAGGTGGGGGACGGGCTGGAGAGCCGGGCCGCCTACCTCGACCTCTTCCCCACGGACGGCGTGGCACGGGGGGAGTGGACCCCGCAGTACCTGCGGCACTCCTCGGCACCGTTCGCGGCGAAGGGGCTGCTGGCCCCCGATGCGCCGGTGCTGGCGATCCTGCGCGACCCGGTCGAGCGCTTCCTCTCAGCCATGCGGCTCGCCGCGACCAGGGCCAAGTCGCCCTGGCCCTACCCGGTGCCGATCACGGTGCAGACGTTCAGCGGGTTCTATGCCGACCAGCTGGCGATGTGGGCCAACGCCGTGGGTCGCGAGCGGATGGTGGTGATGGTCTACGAGGAGGTCCGACGCGACCCGCAGCGTGCCGTGGACGCGGTGTGGCGTCGTCTGGGTCGGGCACCGGTGCCGCTGGTGGACGTGGACCGTCCGTCGCGCTCGAGCAGCGCGGCGAGCTGGGAGCCTCCGGCCGGCCAGGTGGAGTCCCTGCGGGTGCTCTACCGGCCGCAGCTCGCGCGGCTGGCTGAGGAGTGGGACCTGGACCTGAGCAGCTGGACCACTCTCACCCGCTGACCGGAGCCAGCCGTGAGCCGTGGCGGTCCTTGATCACCTGGAGCTGTGTCGGGATCCGCTCCCGCATCTCCGTCACGTGGCTCACCACCCCCACCACGCGGCCGCCGTCCCGCAGGGCGTCCAGGGTGTCCAGGACGTCGTCGAGGGTGTCAGCGTCCAGGCTGCCGAATCCCTCGTCGACGAACAGCGTGCCCAGATCGGCTCCGCCCGCCTCCTCGGTGATGACGTCGGCCAGCCCCAGCGCCAGGGCCAGGGAGACCACGAAGGTCTCACCGCCCGAGAGCGTGGCCGGGTCGCGGGTCTCCCCGGACCAGTCGTCTCGGACCAGCAGGCTCAGCCCGCCCCGGGTCTCCCGGGTGCCGCGCTGGCCGGTGTGCTCCAGGGTGTAGCGCATGCCGCTCATGCCACGCAGCCTGGCGTTGGCCGCCTGGACGACCTGGGAGAGCCGGTAGCCCAGGACGTAGGCCGCCAGCCGCATCTGGAGTCGGTTGTCGGCCGACTTCCCCTCGGCGAACGAGCTCAGATCCACGGCCACCCGCAGCTCCTCGCGCAGCGGCTGCCACTGCTGCAGCGCCGTGGTGAGCTGGGCGCCGAGGTCCTGCAGCCGGTCTGCGTCCTGGCGGGCGCGGTCGGCAGCCGCCCGCACCCGGACCAGCTCGGCCCGCGCCTCGCGGTGGCTGCGGGCCAGCCCGTCGAGATCGGGGACCGGGGCCGCGGCCGCGGCCCGCAGCTCGGCGTCCTCCAGCAGACCGGTGAGCCGGTACTCCTCCTGCGCGTACTCCTCGATCAGGGTCTCCAGGGTCTGACAGGTGTCCTGGTCACGGTGTGCCCGCCGTACGGCGTCCGCATGGGGCAGCTCGCACTCGTCGAGAACGCGGCGCAGGGCTTCCTCGTCGACCCGGAGCCGGTTGGCCGCGCGCTCGGCGGTGGCCTGCAGGGTCAGGTAGCGCTTGCCGAGGGAGGCGCTGGCCTCCAGCGCCTGCAGCAACGAAGCCACCGAGGTGTGCGTGCTGCCGGCGAGCGCGGCGGCGCGGGCCGCGTCGAGCGTCTCGAGGTCGCTCTCGCAGACCTGGAGCCCCGTCTCGATCCGAGCCACCTCCACCTCGGCTTCCCGGGACGCGTGGTGGGCTGCCGTCAACCGGTGCTCGAGGTCGACGAGCTCAGCGCGGATCTCCACCGCGCGGCGTTCCGCCTCCTCGGCTTCCGCCAGCTGCTCCTGGCACTGCGCGAGGCGCTGGCGCAGCGACTCGTGCGGCTCCTCCCCGGCTCGGGCGGCCGTGGCGTCCCGCTGGGAGCGCAGCTGCTGGACCCGGTCGTCGTGGACGTGCAGCAGAGCCTTGGCGTCGTCGACCGAGCGCATCGCCGCGCGCTCGGCGGCGCCGTCGGGGGAGCCGGGAGACGGGCTGGCGCGGTGCGGGTGACTGCACGAGCCGCAGACCGGACAGGAGTCGCCGACCGCCAGCGCACCGGCGATCTCCGCCGCCATGCCCTGGATCCGGGTCTCCCGGATGTCCAACCAGGTCTGGGTCAGGTCCTGCACGCGCTCGCGGCACTCGGCACGCTCCGAGGCTGCCGCGGCCAGCTCGGCCTCGAGAGCGACGAGCAGCTCCTTGTCGGCCAACCGGGTGCTCAGCACGGTCACCTCGGCCTCGATCTGGGCCGCCGAGCCGGCTGCCTGCTGGCTGGAGGTGAGAGCGCTCTGCAGCTGCTCCAGCCGGACTGGCAGCTCCGCGAGCTGGGCGTGGGCGGACTCGACCCGGGCGCGGGAGTCGGCCAGCCGCCGCTGCGCGTCGACCCGGGCCTCGTGCAGCTCCGCCAGGCGACGGTCCGAGTCGCGCAGCGGCCCGAGGGCCACGCACTGCTGCTGGACCGAGCTCAGCAGTGCGTCGACGGCGTCTGCGGCGGTGTCGTCGCAGGGTAGTGCCGCCGACTCGTCAGCACCGAGGTGCAGCGTCAAGGCCTCCAGGGCCGAGTCCGCCCGCAGGCGCGCCGCACTGGTCTCGAAGGTCGCTGCGTCGACGAGCTTCACCACGGGCATGGCGCCAGCGGCGCGTCGCGCCTCGCGCAGCTCGGTGACCCTGCGGCCGTGCTGGTCCGCGGCGGCGAGGTGCGCGGCGAGCTGGGCCCGGGCCGCCGCGCGCCGTTCCTGGAGCTCGTGAGTCCGGCGTCCCAGGGTGTGGCGCTGCTCCGCCTCGCGCTCGGCCGCCTCGGCCGCGGGGAGGAGAGCCGCCGCCCGTCGGGCAGTGGCGGCGGCATCGGCGGCGACCGCAGTCGACCATGCGCCCAGCTCACCCGATCCGGCCACCGGCTCCAGGGACTGCAGGTCCCACTCGTCGGGCACCGCGACCGTCGACACCTCGCACACGCGGCTGACCAGGGCGGCGACCGCGTCGTGGTGGGTCCGCGAACGCCGCGCGAGCTGGAGCCGGTGCTCGCGCAGCCAGCTCTCCATCCGCGAGAAGCGGCTGGTGTTGAACAGCTGCTGCAGCACCGCCTGACGTTCGTCCGACTTGGCCCGCAGGAACGCCTGGAAGCGGCCCTGGGGGAGCATCGCCACCTGGCAGAACTGGGTGAGGCTCATGCCCAGGAGGGCCCCGACCAGGTCACCCACCTCGTCGAGCCTGGTGGAGACGGGCTGCCACCCGCCGTCGCGATGCTCCGCCAGCGCCACCGACGCCTGCTGGTTGGTGGTGCCGGTGCCCCGCTTCTTGGGTCGTTGCCACGCGGGGGAGCGGACGAAGCGGAACCGGCGGCCCGAGAGCGTCGCCTCCAGCGTGACCTCAGGCGCCACGGAGGGTGCGGCGTGGTCGGAGCGCAGCCGCTTGGCGGCACCGCGCTCGCCGGGCACGTCGCCGTACAGGGCGAAGCAGACGGCGTCGAGGACGCTGGACTTGCCGGCTCCGGTCGGCCCGGTCAGCAGGAACAGGCCGGCCTCGCTGAGCTCGTCGAAGTCGACGGTGACAGTCTCGGCGAACGGACCGAAGGCGGTGACCGTCAGGGTGTGCAGCCGCATCAGCGGCCCGCCTCGGAGACGGTGAGCAGGGAGTCCACGTCGGTGTCGTCGCAGCACGCCTCGCTGGCCTCGCGGAGCAGCAGCGACTCCGCCTCGGTCGCCGGTGCGCCGCGCAGCTCGGACATGAAGGCGAGCGTGATCTCGTGGTCGCTCAGACCGGTCGTGGGTCGGCGCGATGAGTCGGGATCGGCCTCGCTGCCCTCGGGGGCGAACCCGATGACGAGCGTGTGCGGGAAGCGGGTGCGCAGCCGGTCCATGGCCCGGAGCGGCCGCACGGCGTCGGTCAGGGTGGCGTGAACCCACGATTCCTCGTGCTGCGCCAGCGCCGGCTCAACGAGCAGCTCCTCGAGAGTCCCGGTGATCCGGGACAGCGGTCGCGGCACCGGTGCCGGCACGAACTCTGCGGCGCTCACGCCGTTGCCGTCCAGATCGATGAGCCACGACCCCTTCGTGTGGCCGGCCTCGGAGAACGAGTACGCGAGGGGGGAGCCGCTGTAGCGCACCGACTCCGACAGCACCTGGGCGCCGTGCAGGTGGCCCAGGGCGGTGTAGGAGATGCCGTCGAAGAGAGACCCGGGGACCATCGAGATCCCACCCACGCTGATGTCGCGCTCGGACTCCGAAGGGGCGCAGCCGGTCACGAACGCATGGGCCAGCACCACCGACCGCGAGCCTGGCGGCCGGTGGTCCAGGTCGGCACGGACGCGGCGCATCGCCTCCGAGAGCGCGGCCTCGTGGCTGCGGACCGGCAGCCCCCACGGCTCCCTGACGCTCTCGGGGTCGAGGTAGGGGATGCCGTAGACCAGCACCGGGCCGTGCTCGTCGCTGAGCTCGACGGGGGAGCCGACCCCCGAGGCATCGGTGCGGATGTGGACCCCGGCGGCGTCGATCAGCGTGGAGCCGAAGCCCAGGCGTAGGGCGGAGTCGTGGTTGCCGCTGGTCACCACCACGCGGGCCCGTGAGCTGGCCAGTGCCGCGAACGCCTCGTCCGCGACCCGGACCGCGTCGACGTGCGGCAGGGCTCGGTCGTAGACGTCGCCGGCGACGACCACCAGGTCGACCGACCGGGTCTCGACCATCTCGAGCAGGTGCTCGAGGAAGGCACGCTGGTGCGCCAGCATGCCTTCGCGGTGGAAGGACCGGCCCAGATGCCAGTCTGAGGTATGGAGGATGCGCACGGGTCGACCATAGGAGCCGGGTCCGACAGTCCTGAGCAGCCCACGCCGCAGCGGCAGAGACCGTGACCGAGACCGTGACCGCGACAGGGACCCTGGGCGGGCCTCAACGCGGGTCGAAGGCCTCCCGCACGGCGATCCGCCGCTCGAGGGAGTCGACCAGGTCGAGCAGGTTGCGGTGCACCGTGGGGTCCAGGGTGCCGGAGCCGGCGAGCTGCCGTGCGGACGCGACCAGGGCAGGGTCCAGGCAGGTGCTGGGGAAGAACGCCTTCACGGCCGTCCCCAGGACCCAGCCCGCGTGCGTCAGGGGCAGGTCGGGCAGGGCGTCGAGGTAGCGCTGGGCGAAGGGCTCGGTGACCTTCTCCTGGCCCGCGCGCCACATGCCGCGCCCCGCGGCCTCCAGCTCGTAGTTCGCCACGTCCTCGTCTCCGGTGAACCGGCGCCATGCCCACTCCTTGGCCTCCGCGGTGGGCAGGGATGCCATGGCCCGCGAGTGCTCGACCCGGGAGCGCGCCGTCGGCTCGGACGCCAGGGCGCGGTCCAGCTCATCGGGATCGCTGGAGCCCAGCACCGCCAGGCGCACCAGGAGGGCCCAGCGCAGGTCCAGGTCCAGCTCGAGCCCCTCGGGGAGCCCGCCCGCCAGCCATTCCCGCAGCCGGGACTCGTCCGCGGCCGTGGCGACCGCGGACTGGAAGGCGGCCAGCTGCAACGTGCTGCCTGCGGGTGCCGACCCGGCGCGAGACAGCATCGTGCGGTGGATCCGGGCAGCACCGGCTGCAGGGTCCGGCCCCAGCTCCACGCCCGAGGCGATCGCCCAGGGCAGGGTGTAGTTCACGGCATCGTCGTTGTCCTCGTGGGGCATCGCGGCCTCCACCAGGTCCAGCACGTCGGAAGGGGCGACGGCGACCTGGTGGAAGGAGCTGCGCAGACCGTTCCAGGCGCCCGCACGCACCCGGGCGTCGGAGACCGTCGGCAGCAGCGTCTTCAGGCTCTGGACGGTGGCAGGGTCCAGCAGGGTGGCGGCCCAGGTGTCCTCGTAGGCATCCAGGACGACGGCGGGGGCCTCGGTCCGGTAGGGCGTCTCCTCGCCGACGACGGTGACGGGGGAGGTCTCCCATCCTGAGGCCGAGATGGTGGTGACCCCGAAGGTGTGGGAGCGGTCCGCGGGGTTCCCGGGCGGGGGAGTACGACGGATGGTCCCGGCGTCCCGGTCCAGGACGATCGTGTCGGGCCCGGCCGTGCGCAGCCAGCTGTCGGTGAAGTCGGCCAGGTGCTGTGCTCCGGCCCGCTCCCAGGCTCCGAAGAGGTCGCTCATGGTGGCGTTGCCGAACCAGTGGGAGTCGAAGTGGTCGATGACGCCGGCGAAGAAGACCTCGTCCCCGAGCCGGGCGTTGAGCTGCTTGAGCACGCTCGACCCCTTGGCGTAGGAGATCCCGTCGAAGTCCTGGAGCGCGGCTCTGGCGTCCACCGCCCCGTTGCCGGCCACCGGATGGGTGCTGGGGGCCTGGTCCGCGACCAGGCCCCACTGCCGACGGGCGTACGCCGCGTGCGTCCAGGCGTCGCCGTACTCGGTGACGTCGGCGGTGACGCGGTTGCCCATGTACTCGGCGAAGCTCTCGTTGAGCCACAGGTCGTCCCACCACTTGGGGGTGGTGATGTTGCCGAACCACTGGTGGGCCATCTCGTGCGCCACGGTGGTGGCACGCTGGATCCGCATGCCGCGAGTGACCCGGCTGGAGAAGACCAGGGGGTCGCGGAAGGTGACGCAGCCGGGGTTCTCCATGGCGCCGGCGTTGAACTCCGGGACGAACGCCTGGTGGTAGTTGCCGAAGGGGTACCGGGTCCCGAACAGCCGGTGGTACTCGTCGAAGCACGCCTTGGTCATGGTCAGCAGCTCGTCGGCGTCGGCGTCGAGGTCTCGCGCGATGCTCTGACGGGCGCTCAGGCCCAGGGGGATCCCGTCGTGCTCGTCGTGGATGAGGTGGTAGGGACCCGCGACCAGGGTGACGAAGTACGTCGAGAGCGGGGGAGTGGGCTCGAACTCCCAGACGCCGGCCTCGACCTGGGCGCCCGGAGCGTTGCCGATCACGGTCCAGTCGGTCGGGGCGGTGACGTGGAAGGTGTACGGCGCCTTGAGGTCGGGCTGGTCGAAGCAGGCGAAGATGCTGGGAGCGGCGTCCATGAACGACATCCCGTAGACGTAGCGACGGCCGTCGGCCGGGTCGACGTGCTGGTGCAGGCCCTCGCCGTCGTTGCGGAAGGCCATCACGGCGTCCACCACGACCTCGTTGCGCCCGGCCACCGTCGACAGGGGCACTCGTCCGGCCTGGAGGGTGTCGTGGTCGAGCTCGGTGCCGTTGAGCCGGAGGCTGTTGACGCCGGCGGGCTTGAGGTCCAGGAAGGTCTCACCGCCCTGGCTGTCGAACAGGATGCGGGTGAGGGACCCGAAGGTCGCCTCATCACTCGCCAGGTCGAGGGTGACGTCGTAGGAGATGACCCGCAGGAGGTCGAAGCGGGTGCGTGCCTCGACGTGCTGGAGGCTTCGGTAGCTCGTGCCCATCGCGTCAGCCTAGCCAGGTGACCCGCTGAGGCTGCAGGCTCCATATGCTCGTGGCATGACGCAGACGCCTGGTTCCTCGACCGAGTCCGAGAATTCCCGCAGCGTCACCTTGACCCGGATCGGGGACGGACGGTTCAAGGCGACGAACGCGCGTGGGGGAGAGACCTTCTTCGGGACAGGGGGACTCGACCCCGACTTCACTCCCGTGGAGCTGCTGCTGGCCGCGATCGCTGGCTGCAGCGCCATCGACGTCGACCTGATCACCGGCAAGCGCTCCGAGGCGGTCTCCTTCGACGTCGCTTGCCAGGGCGAGAAGGTCCGTGACGAGCAGGGCAACCACCTGCGCAACATCCGGGTGGTGTTCGACGTGCGGTTCCCCGACGGGGACGCCGGTGACCAGGCCCGGGCAGTGATGCCGCGTGCCATCGCCCAGACCCGGGACCGGCTCTGCACCGTGAGCCGGACCGTGGCCCTGGGGGAGCCGGTGGTCTTCGAGGACGTCAACGCCCAGGACTGAACCCGGCGCCCGGTCCCTCTACTTGAGCGTGACGCCGGTGATGGTGACCTTCTCCGTGGGCGGGCCGTCGGGCGCACCACCGGCCGCGCCCTTCGCTGCGACCTTCTCGACGACGGCGAGCGCGTCCTCGTCGATGGTGCCGAAGACCGTGTACTGCGGCGGCAGCTGGCTGTCGGCGTAGACGATGAAGAACTGCGATCCGCCGGTGTTGGCCTGACCCGTGTTGGCCATGGCCAGGGTCCGGGCCGGGTAGGTCTCGTCCCCGGTGAGCTCGTCCTCGATCGTGTAGCCCGGGCCACCCGTGCCGGTGGCGGTGGGGTCACCGCACTGCAGCACGTAGATGCCCTGGGTCACCAGACGATGGCACTGGGTGTCGTCGAAGTAGCCCTGCTCGGCGAGCGAGAGGAAGCTGTTGACCGTGCAGGGTGCGGAGCCGGCGTCCAGGGTGATGCCGAGTGCGCCGACGTTGGTCTCGATGGTGGCAGGGACGTCGTCGCCCTCCTCGGCCGTGGACGGCGGGAGCTCGACCTTGCGGGCCGCCTGCGCCCCGTCCTCGGCGTACTCGCAGGCGACCTCGCCGGCCGCTGGGTCCGGTGCCGTGTCGTCATCGTCGCCGCACCCGGCGAGGGCGGCGAGGCAGAGGAGGGGTGCCAGGGCGAGCTTGAGGGAACGCATGGCACCGATGCTAGGTGAGGGGACTGCCTGCGGACACCGGGTGGGGGGGCCGCAGGCAGTCACGTCAGCGGCGCAGCGGCCGGACGCAGCCCGCCTGGCGCCCGACCTTGGCCAGACCCGTCAGGTCGCCGGCCCCGAGCTGCAGCGGCGAGTAGTAGCCCTCGGCCGTGCCGTTCATCTGCTGCGACACGTCCGGGGTGTGACCCAGTCCCACCGCGTGCCCGATCTCGTGGATGACGACCCGGGTGGCCTGGGCGGCGTCGAGGGGCTTGACCGTGTCGATCACGACGCCGGCGCGCTTGATCAGGGCCAGCCGGCCACGTCGGTCGCGCCCCCACACCATCTTCGCCGCTCCGCCTCGGCCCTGCTTCCCGGTGATGTCCTCCTTCGTCTGGGACTGCGGCGCGAAGGCGATCAGCAGGTCGGTGCTGCGAGTCTGCTTCGGCGTGCCCTTGGTGGCCCAGGGGACCGCGCTGGTGGTGCCGCGGTACCGGAATCGCAGTCCGGTGCCGAGGGCGATCGCGGCGACTGCCGTGTCAATGACGGAGGTGGCCCAGGGGGCGGCCTGAGCCACGTTGATCCGGTAGTCGATGGGCTTGCACGGGTTGAAGCGCGCGCGCAGCTTGCGAGTGATGTAGGCCCACGAGTCGGGGCTGCCCTGCGGTGTCCAGCTGGGGACGACGCTGACGCGCTGCGGCTTGGTGCGGACCGCACGGTTCTTCCGGTTCCCGGCGACGACCACGCGGGTCTTGGCCGAGTAGAGCCAGTGGGTCGGCAGCGCCAGGCTGAACGTGCCGTCGCGACCGGTCCTGCTTCGGGCCACCTTGGTCCAGCCGTCGGGGAAGCGCTGCTGCAGCACCACGCGGCGTCGGTTCTTGCCCTTGTCCTTGACGACGCCGGTGATCGCGGTCGGTGTGGTGGCCACCACGCTGCTCACCCAGGCCACCTGGACCTTCGACTTGGCGGGACGCGCGGACGGCTCGGCCGTGGCGCCTGTGACGCCGGTGGCCATCGTCGTGGCGATGACGGTGAGCGTCACGAGTGTTCGTCTTGCGGTGTTCTTCACGGTTCCCCCAGGTGAGTGCGTCGAGTGCGGGGGATTCTATGGATTTTCGCGGCGTGCGCTAGTGGCCTCCGAGCCAAAAATCGAAGTGGCGGACGAACTGGTCGTGGCTGGCCACCATCGCGACCGGGTCGCCAGGGACCCCAGGGGTCCCAGCGACTTGGCGACGACCAGCACGCGTCCGTCGTACCCGTCGACAGCGTCGTCGAGCTGGTCCCCGACCCAGGCGATCTCGTCCTGGACCGCCCTGGTCGTGCCGGCTGGGGGCGCCTCCCACCAGACCTGACGCACCGACCAGCCGCGGGCCAACGCCGTGTGGGTGGCGAAGAACAGCAGCGGCCCGTCCGCGGTGTAGCGCCGGCCGGGAAGTACGACGCAGCGGCCGACCGGCGTCTGTTCGGGGGAGTAGTCGACGTACCGGCTCATGACGACATGCTTCTGGGCGCCGGAGCGGGGTCAACCTTGTCTGCCCGCGGGTGGAGCCCCGGCTGAGCGGGCTAGGGTCGTTCGGTGACCTCGTTGCGCAACGGCACCCTGTCCGATCTCACCGCTCGAGAGCTGCACGCCATCCTCAAGCTGAGGGTCGACGTCTTCGTGGTCGAGCAGCAGTGCCCCTACCCGGACGTGGATGACCGCGACGCTGAGCCGACCACCGTGCACATGTGGTTGGCCGCCGACGACGGACGACCGCTCTGCGTGCTGCGGATCCTTCAGGACCCGGACGCCGCCGTGATCGGACGAGTGGCGACCGCGCAGGACGCCCGAGGTCACGGGTACGCCGCCCGGCTCGTGGCTGCGGCACTTGAGCGCATCGGCGACGGGCCGGTGCGCATCGGCGCGCAGGCGTACCTGGAGGAGTGGTACCAGCAGTTCGGTTTCCAGCGCACCGGGCCGAACTACCTGGAGGACGGCATCCCGCACCTGCCGATGCGGCGCCCTGGGTCTGCGGGTTGACCGACCTGGTGGAGACCCGAGGGTTTCCCGACGGCGTGCTGCTGACCAGGGACGAGGCCAGGCGCTGAACATCCGACCCCGGATCGGGGCGATCGGCTCGACCGGGTCGTCGTAGACGCGGCGCGAAAAAACTTCGAGGATCGATGTCGAAGGACGCGTCCGCCGTTCGACGTGTGTGCGAGAAGCATCTCCCAGCAACCAGTAGGAGTGAACAAGATGCCGCGTTTCATGGGGTTCGTGAGAATGGAGGAGGGCGTCGGCACGCCGCCGCAGTCACTCTTCGAGGCGATGGACGCCCACATCGGCGAACGCGCCGCGCAGGGGGTGTTCCTCGACGGGGGCGGCCTCTACGGCACCGAGGACGCCGTCAACTTCGTGGTCCGTCAGGGCGAGGTCACCCGGGTCGACGGGCCGTACGCCGAGGCCAAGGAGGTCGTCGGCGGCTGGTCGATCCTGCAGTACGACAGCCTCGAGGAGGCCGTCGCCGACCAGCAGACGTTCGCCGAGCTGCACGCCAAGCGCTGGCCGGAGGTCACCGTGGTCGCGACGCTGCGCCAGATCTCGACGGGTCCAGAAGAACCCGGCGACTGACCGGGCGTGGCACGACCGAGCGTGGCGGGCCGCATCGGCTCGCCACGTCGGCGCCGTGACCCGCGACTCTGAGCCGTCCGCGGTCACTGATTGACATAATGTAAGTTATCGGATCGATCTCCAGGGGTAAAAGTCAGATAGAGAGCCCGGCGCAAACGCACACAGCTCCTGGCTTCTCGTGTCATCCGCCGGGGCCCTGTACCTCGTACGTTCAGTGGGGCGGGCAGACTTGCCCGATGTTCCATCGGCATCCCTTCCTCAGCCTCCTCAGCGGTGGCTACCTGGTCTTCGTCGGGTGGCTGACGCTGACGCCCCAAGCGATCGGCGACCGCGAGACGAGGCTGGTCAACCGGGTGCTGGGCGCCCTGCACCGTCGCGGGATCGCCGAGTCGCTCGACTACTCGCGCGTTGAGTTCCTGGCCAACATCGCCCTCTTCGTGCCCATCGGGATGTTCCTGCTCCTCCTCTTCGGCGCCGGGGGCTGGTGGCTGGCGGCCATCGGGTCTTTCGTCCTCACAGCCTTCATCGAAACGGCCCAACGGCAGATCCCAGGCCGTGTCCCGGACGAGCGTGACCTCTTGGCCAACACGGTCGGAGGTCTCATCGGCATCGCCCTGACGCTGGTGCTCGTACTGCCAGCGACCCTGCGGCGCCGCCGACGACGACGGGCGCGACGCCAAGCCCGGCACGACGTCTGAAGCCACTCGAGCCGGCGGTCGCTCACCTGGAGCAGAAGACGTCCCTGGCTATCCTGAGAGGGACATCGCCCATAGGCAGGGGCATCCACATGTGCACGAGCATCAGGTTTTCCGACGCAAGCGGCAATCTCTACCTCGCACGCAACCTCGACTGGACGTACGGCTATGGCGAGCGGGTGGTGCTGACACCCACCGCGTACGAGACGCATTCACCGTTCAGCGCCGTGCCACGGATCCAGCACGCCGTCATCGGCATGGGGATCGTCGAGGAGGACACACCGCTGTACTTCGACTGCGGCAACGACGCGGGCCTGGCCGTGGCTGGCCTCAACTTCCCGGGCTACGCGAGCTACGCACCGGAGCCGGTCGAAGGTGCGACGAACGTCGCCGCCTTCGAGTTCCCGCTCTGGGTTGCCTCCCAGTTCGCCAGCGTCGACGAGGTCGAGGCCGCGCTCGCGCACGTCGTCATCGTCGACAAGCCGATCAACGAGAAGTACCCCAGCTCGCTGCTGCACTGGATCATCGGCGACTCGACGCGCGCCATCGTCGTGGAATCCACCAGCGAGGGTCTGCAGGTCTTCGACAACGACGTCGACGTCCTTGCCAACCAGCCGGGGTTCTCGTGGCACCACGAGAACCTGCGCAACTACCTCAACACCTCACCCGACTTTCCCGAGGAGACCGCGCTGGGGCGGGCGCACCTGGGCCCGTTCGGCTCGGGGTCGCACATGCGAGGGATCCCCGGGGACTACTACTCCCCGTCCCGGTTCGTGCGCGCGGCCTACGTCAACGCCCACTACCCGGGCAAGGCCAGCGAGGAGGAGAACGTCAGCAGGGCGTTCCACACGCTCCAGCAGGTCGCGATGGTGGACGGCAGCGCAGCCATGGGCTCCGGCGACTTCGAGAAGACCATCTACACCGGGCTCTACTCGGCGCGGACCAAGACGTACTACTGGAACACCTATGACGACCCGGCGATCCAGAGTGTTGCCATGGCCGAGCACGCGCCTGAGGGAAGCAAGCTCGTCGTGGTCTGAAATGCACCAACCCCGCGCTAGTCGTCGCTGCTGGACACCGCTGTCGGGAGCTCTCGGGTGCGCAGGAGCTCGGCGGCAATGACGCGGATCTTGACGTTCTGCGTGGACGAGAGACGCGTGAGCAGGGAGAACGCGCTGACCGCGTCCACGCCGAACCTTTCCATCACCACACCACAGGCTTGGCCGATCAGCGTGCGTGAGTCCAGGGCCGACTCGTACTGGTCGATCTTCTGCGCTGCGAGCACGGCCAGGGCGATGTGCGCGGCAAGTGCCAGGCCCTCCGCCTTGTCCTCTTCGTCGAACGCGTCGACCTCGGTCGAGTACATGCTCAGGGCGCCGATGACGTCCTTGATCGTGAACAGACGGAACGTCAGGACGCTGCGTGCTCCCGTGGCCTCGGTCAGCCGAGGTCCCCAGGTGGGCCACCGGTCGTCGTCGGCAAGGTCGGGCACGTAGACGCTGTCCTGCTCCCACAAGGTGTCCAGGGCCGGACCCTGGGCCAGTTCTTCCTGGAGCCGATCGCCGGTGGCAGCAAGGTCGTCGCTGGCTGCCGGGGTCTCCACGCGCTTCTTGCCGTAGACCAGCGAGATGCTTGCTGAGTTGCAACCCTCGACGTTGCGGACGAGCAGCTCCACGGCGCTCTTCACGGTCGCACGGGGATCACCCTGGTCCTGCAGCTCGCGCGCGGCGGCGGCCATGCGATCCGCGATCGACCCCTCCACCTTCGACCTGACGTCGTCTTTCGCACCTACCGGCATGACGGTCCATCCACTCCCTGAATATGGCTGACAGGTGCGACATCGTACTCACTCCCCGTACGCGGCGTGCCTGACGAAGCTGCTCAGTCGTGCTCGGCCCGGCTCCATTCCTCAGTCTGGGTGAGGCGGAACAGGTAGTACAGGGAGGGTCCCACGATCACCGCCGCCAGGACGACCACCACGATGAGTCCCACCAGCGTGGCCTCCGCCCCCGCTGCGTCCTCGATGGTCACCTCATCGACCAGCAACCACGGGTACTGACCGAATCCCCAGCCGAACAGCACGGCCGCCACGGCACAGACCGCCGTGACCCGGGCGACGGCGTAGTGCTCCTTGACGAGCAGCCACAGGGTGGCGAGGCCGGCCAGCGCCGAGACCACGATCAGCGGGGCCGCCTGTCCGGTGAGTCCCTCGGTGAGGGTCGGTGCGTCCCGGGAGATCGGCACCAGGGCGGCGAAGACCACCACACCGGTGATGACACCGCTGATGACCGTCCGGCGCCGGAGCTTGCGTGCCAGGCTGTCCAGCCCGGCGCGCTGCGCGTCGGCGGTCAGGAAGACCCCGGCCAGGAAGGCGCACGTGAGCACCGCGATCACCCCGCCGAAGAACGAGGTCGGAGTCAGCCACGACGACCACAGGTCTCCCCTCCCCTGGGCAGGGACCCGACCGGAGGCGATGGCCCCGGCCACGGCTCCGAGGAAGAACGGGGTCACCACCGACGAGGCGGCGAAGACGACCCCGAAGAACCGGGCCTGAGCCAGCGTCTCGGAGTACTTGCGGAAGGCAAAGCTGGCCCCTCGCAGCACGATCCCCAACAGCGCGAAGAGCATGGGCAGGATCAGGGTCGACATCGCCGAGGCGAAGGACTCGGGGAACCCTGTCCACCACACCACGAGCACGTAGATCAGCCAGACGTGGTTGGCCTCCCACACCGGGCCGATGCTGTGGTCGATCAGGGTGCGCTGCTCGGCACCCTCCAGGTCTCCCCCGGCCGTCAGGTCGTAGGAGCCGGTCCCGAAGTCCGCGCCACCCAGCACGCCGTAGGCGACCACGCCCACGAAGAGCGCGGCAGCCACCACCAGCGCGAGGCTCATGAGTCCTCCACCTCCGGCTCGCCGGCGCGTTCGGAGTCACGGAGCCGGCGGGTGGGCCCGTAGGGGCTCGGCAGGTCGAGGTTGCCCGAGCGCCAGCGCCTCGTCATCGAACGAATGACGAGGGTGGCCGCCACCGTGAGCGCGGCGTAGACCAGCAGCGTCGCGCCGTAGAGCCACCACAGCCAGCCGTTGCTGTCCGCCGCATCAGCGGTGCGAAGCACGCCGTAGACCACCCAGGGCTGTCTGCCCACCTCCGTCGCGGTCCATCCGGCCTCCACCGCCAGGACGGCGAGGGGGCCGGTGACCACGCACACCCGCAGGAACCAGGGGTGGTCCAGCAGGTCACGCCCCCGCCACCGCATCAGCCAGAAGACCAGCGCCACGAGCAGCAGGAAGAAGCCGATGCCCACCATCAGCTGGAAGGACAGATGGGTGATGTTGACCGGCGGCCGGTCCTGGACCGGCACGGTGTCCAGTCCGGGCACGGGTGCGTCGAAGGAGTTACGGGCGATCAGGGATCCGATGTAGGGGATGTCGATGGACCACCGCGCCTCGCCGTCGACGAGGAGACCGCCCAGCCGCAGGGGTGCGGGCGACTCGGTCGTGGTGGCCAGCTCGAAGGCGGCGAGCTTGGCGGGTTGGCGGTCGGCCAGTCCACCGCCCAGGAAGTGACCGACCACCGGCTGCAGCACCGCAGCGACCGACGCGAAGGCGAAGGGGATGGTGAAGCCCCGCCGGTGGTGCTCGTCCCGGCGCCCGCGCAGCATCCCGACGGCGTACACGCCGGCGACCAGGAAGCCGACCACCATGAATGCCGCGACCCACATGTGCAGGAACTGCAGGAACGCGAGGTCGTTGAACATCGCCCGCCAGGGGTTGACGTCGACCACCTCGCCGTCCTGGATGCGGAACCCGGTGGGCGCGTTCATCCAGGCGTTGACCGAGACCACGCAGAAGGTCCCGAAGAGCCCGGCTGCTGCCATCGGCAGCAGGGTCAGCAGGTGTCGCTTCGGTGGCATCCGCCCCCAGCCGTACAGGTAGATGCCCAGGAAGATCGCCTCGGTGAAGAACGCCAGCCCCTCGAATGCGAACGGCAGCCCCAGGACGTCCCCGAAGGGCCCCATCAGGCGGGGCCACAGCAGCCCCATCTCGAAGCTGAGCACCGTCCCGGAGACCGCGCCTACCGCGAACAGGACCGCGGAGACCTTCGCCCAGCGCTGGGCCAGGCCCAAGGCCACGGCTTCGTCGCGGTAGATCCCCCGCCAGTGCATCACGAAGATCATCGAGGGCAGCGCGACGCCGAAACAGGCGAGCACGATGTGCCACCCCAACGAGAAGGCCATCTGCAACCGCGCCGGAAGCAGGCCCGCGGGTTCGTCCGCGGCGACCACCTGGAGGAGCACCTCGGGCAGGAGCACCCTCACCACGTTAGGCGCGGCAGGCCCTGGCCGCCACCCTGTGCGGCGAAGGGACTCTCAGCGGCCGACGTACGCCGCCAGGTGCTCACCGGTGAGCGTCGCGGCCCCGACGAGCTCGGCCGGAGGTCCCTGGAACACCACGTTGCCCCCGTCGTGGCCGGCGCCCGGGCCGAGATCGATGATCCAGTCGGCGTGCGCCATGACCGCCTGGTGGTGCTCGATCACGACGACGGAGCGGCCCGCCTCCACCAGGCGGTCGAGCAGCCCGAGCAGGTTCGCCACGTCGGCCAGGTGCAGACCGGTGGTCGGCTCGTCCAGGACGTAGACCTCACCCTTGTCGGCCATCTGACTGGCGAGCTTGAGGCGCTGCCGCTCCCCTCCCGAGAGGGTGGTCAGGGGCTGTCCCAGGGTGACATAACCAAGGCCCACGTCGACGAGCCGGTCGAGCACCTTCCCAGCGGCGGGAGTGCGGGCCTCCCCCGTGCCGAAGAAGTCCGCAGCCACCGACACCGACATCGCAAGCACCTCAGCGATGTTCCGGCCGCCCAGGGTGTGCTCCAGGACGCTCGCCTGGAACCGCCTGCCCTCGCACTCCTCGCAGGGCGACTCCACGGTGGCCACCCCCAGATCGGTGAAGATGACGCCGGCACCGTTGCAGGTGGGGCAGGCCCCTTCGGAGTTGGAGCTGAACAACGCCGGCTTCACCCCGTTCGCCTTCGCGAACGCCTTGCGGATCGGCTCCAGCAGCCCGGTGTACGTCGCAGGGTTGCTGCGCCGGGAGCCCTTGATCGCACCCTGGTCGATCACCACGACACCCTCGCGCTGGGCCAGGGAGCCGTGCACCAGCGAGCTCTTCCCCGACCCTGCGACCCCGGTGACCACGGTCAGCACGCCGAGGGGGACGTCGACGTCGACGTGCTTCAGGTTGTGCGTCGAGGCGTCGCGGATCTCCAGCACCCCCGTGGGACTGCGTACGGCGTCCTTGAGCCGGGCGCGGTCGTCGAGGTGCCGACCGGTCGTGGTGTCGCTCGAGCGGAGATCCTCGACCGTGCCCGCGAAGCAGACCTCTCCCCCGGCGCTGCCGGCGCCCGGTCCGAGGTCGACGACGTGGTCGGCGATGGCGATGGTCTCCGGCTTGTGCTCCACCACCAGCACGGTGTTGCCCTTGTCGCGCAGCTGGAGCAGGAGCTCGTTCATCCGCTCGATGTCATGGGGGTGCAGCCCGATCGTCGGCTCGTCGAAGACGTAGGTGACATCGGTGAGCGAGGAGCCCAGGTGCCGGATCATCTTGGTGCGCTGCGCCTCTCCCCCGGACAGCGTGCCCGCCGGACGGTCGAGGCTGAGATAGCCCAGGCCGATGGCCTCGAAGGAGTCGAGCAGGTGCCGCAGCCCCTGGACCAGGGGTGCCACCGATGGGTCCTCGATCTCCCGGACCCACGGGGCCAGGTCACTGATCTGCATCCCACAGACGTCGGCGATGCTCAGGCCGCGGATCTTGGAGGACCGGGCCTGCTCACTGAGCCGGGTTCCGCTGCACTCCGGGCAGGTCGTGAAGGTCACCGCGCCCTCCACGAACCGGCGGATGTGGGGCTGCAGGGCCTCGACGTCCTTGGACAGGAACGACTTCTTCAGCTGTGGGATCAGGCCCAGGTAGGTCAGGTTGATGCCCTCGACCTTGATCTTCGTCGCCTCCTTGTGCAGCAGGTCCGAGAGCTCCCTGGTGGAGTACCTGCCGATCGGCTTGTCCGGGTCGAACCACCCGCACCCTCGGAAGATCCGGCCGTACCAGCCCTCCATGCTGTAGCCCGGGATCTTGATCGCGCCCTCGTTGAGGGACTTGGACTCGTCGTAGAGGGCCGACAGGTCGATGTCGTTGGTCGCGCCCATGCCGTCGCACCGGGGGCACATGCCTCCGGTGACGGAGAAGGTCCGGACCTCGTTCTTGGTCTGCCCCTCCTTCTCGTACTTCACCCGGCCCGACCCGCTCGCGGAGGCGACGTTGAAGGAGAACGCCTGGGGCGAGCCGATGTGCGGCTCCCCCAGCCTGCTGAAGAGGATCCGCAGCATGGCGTTGGCGTCGGTCGCGGTGCCGACGGTGGAGCGAGGGTTGGCGCCCATCCGCTCCTGGTCCACGATGATCGCCGTGGTCAGGCCCTCGAGCAGATCGACGTCGGGGCGGGCCTGCTGCGGCATGAACCCCTGCAGGAACGCGCTGTAGGTCTCGTTGATCATCCGCTGCGACTCCGCGGCGATGGTCGCGAAGACCAGAGAGCTCTTGCCGGAGCCGGAGACCCCGGTGAACACGGTGAGGCGCCGCTTGGGCAGCTCCACGTCGATGTTCTTGAGGTTGTTCTCGCGGGCGCCCTGCACGCGGATCAGGTCGTGGGTGTCGGCGCTGTGCGGTCTCGTCGTCACCAGCGTGATGCTCCCACGCTCCAGGCCTCCCCGCAGCCCGCGTCTGAGGGATTGTCGGCTCCGGGCGGGCGGGGCTAGCGTCGAGAGGTCTCAGGAGGTAGCCATGACCCCTCGTAGATCCACCCTCGTCCGGTCCGCGCCCAGACGCCCCGGAGTACGCCGAGGGGTGCTCGCCACCGTGCTGGGGCTGCTGGCCCCGGTGCTGACCACCGGCCTGCTCGCTCCCGCCCCCAGCCAGGCTCGCCCGCACCATCCGGCTCCGTTCCCGGCCCGCATCGCGCTGCCCGACAACTTTGCCCCCGAGGGCATCGCGATCGGACCCGGACCACGCGCCTGGCTCGGCTCCCGGGTGGACGGGGACATCTACCAGGTCGACCTGCGCACCGGGGAGGGCCGCACCATCTCCCAGGGACCCGGGACTCCCTCGATCGGCCTCAAGTCGGACCGGCGGGGGCGGCTCTTCGTCGCCGGCGGGCCCTCCGGAACTGCACGGGTGGTGGATGCCCGGTCCGGCAGGCTCCTGGCCGACTACCAGCTCGCCGCGGGTCCGACGTTCGTCAACGACGTCGTGCTGACCCGGCGTACGGCCTGGTTCACCGACTCGCAGCAACCGGTGCTGTACCGGCTCCCGCTGGGCCGCGGCGGGGAGCTGCCGTCCACGTCGGCGGTCCGGCCGCTGCGGCTCTCGGGCGACTGGGTCCAGGTGCCGGGAACCAACGCCAACGGCATCGCCACCACACCTGACGGGCGGGCGCTGCTGGTGGTGAACTCCACGAACGGGTTGCTGTACCGGGTGGATCCCGCGACCGGCGACGCCGTGGCCGTGGACCTGGAGGGCTACTCGGTGGTCAACGGGGACGGGCTGCTCCGGGTCGGGCGAATCCTCTACGTGGTGCAGAACAGGCTTGACCAGGTGGCGGTGCTGCGGCTGGACCGCAGCGGCACTCGCGGCACGCTCGTCGACACCATCACCTCCGGGGACTTCGACGTGCCGAGCACGGTGGCGGCCTTCGGACGCTGGCTCTACCTGCCGAGCGCGCGCTTCGGTCGCGAGACGCCCCCGGTCACCGAGTACTGGGTCACTCGCGTCCCGCGGTGAGCGACTCTCGATCCCGCTCGTCCCGTCCAGCCGGGCGCTGGGCGGCGCTGCCTTCCACCCGTTCCACGATCTGCCGCAGTCGGGGGTGCGCGTGGTCCTCACCCAGGATCTGGCTGGTGAACCACCGCAGGCGCAGCTGACCGCCCGAGGTCTCCAGCAGGCCGATGTTGTTGTCGAACCAAGGTCCCTCGACGTTGCGCCACCGCAGCGGCGACGCCGGCACCTTGGCCGAGAGCGAGACCAGACGTCCCACCGGGCCGGCAACCCCGTAGGCCAGCGCCGCGGTCGCGAACCGCATCTTCAGCTCCAGGGGATTGCGGATCGGGGAGCAGACCGCCTGCAGCAGCGTGCTGTGCAGAGGCTTCCGCCTGCGGGCCTCCCTGCGCGAGAGCCGGGCGCTGCTGAGGTAGCTGTGGTGCACGTCCCCGGACAGGAAGGTCACCGTCGAGGGCGCCCGCCCGCGCTCGCCCGAGGCGACCTCGATCACCATGTCGGCGACGCGGAGGAACGAGTCCTGGAAGGCCGCCCAGTGCTCCAGGTCCACCGTCTGCCTGATCCGCTCCCCCGCCCTCGAGCTCAGTCGCCCCCAGGCTCCCTGGGCCAGCGCCTCGGAGAAGCCCTCCACGTGGTGCAGGCCCTGGGAGAGCAGGAAGGGCAGGGAGGTGCCGATGAGCAGGTGGTCCACGTCTCCCTGCACCTGGCGGTCGAGCCACCCCAGCTCGTCGGGGTCCAGCATCGCGCGGTGCTGCGGATCGAGCACCCGCGCGGCACGACTGTCCACCACGACGAGGCGGGCTCGGGTGCCGAAGTCGCGCGAGTAGCTCCACCGGTAGGTCTCCGGCTGCTGGTCCACCCGGGCGGCGAACTCGTCCAGCTCAGGTCCCAGGTCCGGACCCTGGGGGCCTTCGTGGTCTCGCACGCTGCGCCAGAGCTCGTCCTGCTCCCGCTCGGCCGCGGACATGTTGCCCAGGTGCTGGTAGACCCAGTACGACGAGAGGGCGGCCACGATCCGTCCGTGCCACCACGGCGTCTGCTCCATCTGCTCCCGCCAGGACTGGGAGGTGTTCCAGTCGTCGCGCACGTCGTGGTCGTCGAAGATCATGGCGCTGGGGACCGTGGAGAGCAGCCACCGGTTCGCAGGGTCCGACCAGGCCAGGGAGTACAGGTGCGCGTACTCCTCGTAGTCCTTGAGCTCCTCCCCCGGAGGCTCGTCGGGGTCCCGCCGGGAGGCGATGAACTCCTGCATCTCCTCGGAGGTCTCGTCGGCGTAGACCTGGTCCCCCAGGAGCAGCAGCAGGTCCGGCCAGGCCAGGGTCTCCAGCGCTGCGGAGTCATCGGCGGGGGGCACCGCACCGGCTAGGCGCAGGGCGTAGGTGCGCATCGCGTCCACCCCGTGCGTCTCGTGGCCGCGCCGGTCGTGCGGGACCGCCGTACGGCAGGAGCCGTAGGCGATCGCCAGGGGGCCGTCGCCGGCCGGGGTCGCGATCACCGAGGGCGGGAACTCGGAGTCCGCAGGGGGCCAGACCACCGCATCGTCCAGCCGGACCTGGTAGGGCCGCCGGGTCCCGGCGCCCAGGCCGCTGAGCTCCACCAAGGCGTAGTGGTGCCCGTGCACGGCGAAGGTGCGCGTCGTCGCCGAGACACCCGATGCGTCCACCCGCACCGTCGCGGGGCCCGAGACCTCCAGCCACAGCGTGGCGGACGACTCGTCCACGTGCCGCAGCAGCGGTCCCAGCACGAGCTCTGCGATGGCGCCTCCTCAGGTCGGGACCGAACCTACCGTGCCGTGCGAGGCGGATCAGCGGTGCCTGCGCGGGCTGGCGGACGGGTGAAGATGGTTGTGGTGTTCTTCACGGCCTTGTCCGCTCCTGATAGGTGCGATCTCCCCCGGGCGTACCTGGCATGGCCGGTCTCACACGGGGCGCCCGCCCAGTGGCAGAGTCTCGGCGCGTCGCGCACAGCGCGGACTTTGCCTATCTCATATCTGAGATAGCGTGGAGTCCATGACGCAGGACTATCTCGCCCGGATCGGCAACTTGATCCGCGATGCCCGCAAGCACCGTGGAATGACCCAGCAGCAGCTCGCCGAGACTCTCGGCACCAGCCAGAGCGCGATCAACCGCATCGAGAAGGGGCACCAGAACCTCTCCCTGGAGATGCTCGCCCGAATCGGCGCCGCGCTCGACTCCGAGATCGTCTCCGTCGGCGCCGGGCCGACCCACCTGCGCGTCACCGGCCCGACCACGCTGGCCGGGAAGATCGACGTCAAGACCTCCAAGAACGCCGGAGTGGCGCTGTTGTGCGCCTCCCTGCTCAACCGCGGACGCACGACGCTCCGCAAGGTCGCTCGGATCGAGGAGGTCAACCGGCTCCTGGAGGTGCTGGAGTCGCTGGGAGTCCAGACCCGCTGGCTCAACTCGGACAACGACCTGGAGATCATCCCGCCTGAGGAGCTCGACCTGAGCGCCATCGACGAGGCGGCAGCGCGCCGCACCCGCTCGGTGATCATGTTCCTGGGACCGCTGCTGCACCGCTACGACTCCTTCGACCTCCCCTACGCGGGCGGATGCCAGCTGGGCACCCGCACCGTGGAGCCGCACATGTCGGCGCTGCGCCCCTTCGGCCTGGAGATCAAGGCCAACGAGGGCGCCTACCACGCCCAGGTCAACCACGCCGTGGAGCCGACCCGCCCCATCGTGCTGACCGAGCGCGGCGACACGGTCACCGAGAACGCGCTCATGGCCGCGGCCCTGCGCCCGAGCACCACGGTGATCCGCAACGCCTCCTCGAACTACATGGTCCAGGACCTCTGCTTCTACCTGCAGAAGCTGGGTGTCGAGGTCGAGGGCGTCGGCACGACGACGCTGAAGGTCACCGGTCTGGCGCGCATCGACGTCGACGTCGACTACTCCCCAGCGAGGACCCGATCGAGGCGATGTCACTGCTCGCCGCAGCGATCGTGACGAAGTCCGAGATCACGATCCAGCGGGTACCGATCGAGTTCCTCGAGATCGAGCTGTCGCTGCTGGAGGAGATGGGTCTGCAGTACAGCCGCACCGAGGAGTACGTCGCCAACAACGGCCGCACCCGGCTGGTGGACATCACCACCCGGGCCTCGGAGCTGCGGGCGCCGCTGGACAAGATCCACCCCATGCCGTTCCCCGGCCTGAACATCGACAACCTGCCGTTCTTCGCGGTGATCGGTGCCGTCGCCGAGGGGCAGACCCTCCTGCACGACTGGGTCTACGAGAACCGGGCGATCTACCTCCTGGAGCTCAACAAGCTGGGCGCCGACGTCAAGCTCCTCGACCCGCACCGGGTGATGATCGAGGGGCCCACCCGCTGGTCGGGCGCCGAGATCGTCTGCCCGCCGGCGCTGCGTCCCGCGGTGGTGATCCTGCTCGCCATGCTCGCCTCGAAGGGCACCTCGGTGCTGCGGTCGACGTACGTCATCCACCGGGGCTACGAGGACCTGGCGGAGCGGCTGAACACGCTGGGCGCCAACATCGAGACCTTCCGGGACATCTGAGTCCGCCTTCCTCGTCACGTGTGGAGACCCCCGAGCGCGCCTGGCGCTCGGGGGTCTCGGTCGTTCGGGGTTGACTACTTCGTGAACGCGCCGGCGTCGACCGGCAGGGTGACTCCGGTGACGTAGCGACCCTCGTCGCTGGTCAGGAACATGATCGCGTTCGTGATGTCGTCGCACTCCACCCACGGCACGGCGAGGGAGTTGAGCCCGACCATTCCGGGGATGGCCTTCTCCTCGGTGGCCTCCTCGTCCTCAGGCACGAACATGGAGTAGGTCCCGGGATTCTTGACCATGATCGTGGCCACGTTGGTCGGATGGATCGTGTTGACCCGGATGTTGTGCGGGGCCAGCTCGTTGGACATGGTGCGCATCAGGCCGACGATGCCGTGCTTGGCGCTCACGTAGTGGGCGACGTGCTGGATCCCCTTGAGTCCACCGATGGAGCTGGTGAACACCATCGAGCCGCCCTCGCCCTGGTCGATGAGCTTGGGTACCGCGACCTTGGCGGTGTGGAAGACCCCGGTGAGGTTGACGTCGATCATGTCGCGCCACATCTCCGAGGTGAGCTCCCACGACTTGCCGTAGGTCGCGATGCCGGCGTTGGCGAGCACGATGTCGATCCGGCCGAGCTGGTCGACACCCTCGTCGAACGCCTTCTGCAGCCCGTCGAGGTCACGCACGTCGGCCTGGCGGGCGACGATGCGCTGTCCCGTGGCCTCCACGGCCTTGACCGTCTCCTGCAGCTCGTCCGGCGTGGCGAGCGGGTAGAACGGCGTCACCGAGTCGATCTCGGCACAGATGTCCACGGCGATGATGTCCGCACCCTGCTCCGCCATCCGGATGGCGTGGTTGCGTCCCTGTCCCCGTGCCGCGCCCGTGATGAACGCGACCTTGCCTGCGAGTCGGCCTGCCATGAGTGCTCCATTCCATGCATATGATTGGGCTCTTTATGATCCACATCACACCATGGTCCGTCAACTCGGCTGTGCACCCAGCGCGCAGTTTCAGGTAGGCATTCCACGCCCCTTGTGACCTGGGTCATACATGCCTATGGTCCGCATGGTTAGACCCCTACAAGCGAAGGTGCACCCATGTCGACAGCGGAACCCGCCAGCCCTCCCGACATCCTGTCCGCGGACTACCTCGCGGACCCCTACCCCCTGCAGCGGGTGCTTCGTGACGAGCACCCGGTGCTCTTCCACGAGGCGACCCAGAGCTACCTGATCAGTCGGTTCGAGGACGTCGCCGGAGCCTTCAAGAGTCCCGCCTTCTCGAGCCGGAACTACGAATGGCAGCTGGAGCCGCTGCACGGGCGCACGATCCTGCAGATGGAGGGCACCGAGCACTCCCGCCACCGGGCCCTCCTCAACCCGTTCTTCCGGGGCAAGGGGCTGGAGAAGTTCATGCCCGTGATCATGGACAACGCGGTGGGACTGATCAACGGGATCGTCCAGCGGGCCGGCGACGACCTGATGGCCGAGATCGCACCTCGTGGCCGCACCGACCTCGTCGCCGACTTCACCACCTGGTTCCCGATCAACGTCATGGTCGACATGCTCGGCCTGCCCAAGAGCGACCACGACCGGTTCCACCGCTGGTACGAGTCGATCATGGCGAGCCTGAACAACCTGGTCGGCGACCCCGAGGTGACCGCGGCCGCCGAGGCGACCAAGGCCGAGCTGCGGGACTACATGATGCCGATCATCGAGGAGCGGCGCACCGGCGACGGGGAGGACCTGCTCTCGCGCCTGTGCCGGGCTGAGGTCGACGGCCACCAGATGTCGGACGAGGAGATCAAGGCGTTCGTCAGCCTGCTCCTCGTGGCCGGTGGCGAGACCACCGACAAGGCCGTGGCCAGCATGGTGCGCAACCTGATCGACAACCCCGAGCAGCTCGAGGCCGTCCGCAAGGACCGCTCGCTGGTCAACAACGCCATCGCCGAGACGCTGCGCCACTCCGGCCCGGTGCACATGATCATGCGGCAGACCGAGCAGGACGTGGAGCTGCACGGCACCACGGTCCCGAGCGGGTCGACCTGCATCATGATGCTCAGCTCCGCCAACCGCGACGAGCGGCAGTTCGCCGACCCGGAGAAGTTCGACATCTTCCGCGACGACCTCGATGTCGCCAAGGCGTTCAGCGGGGCCGCCAACCACGTCCAGTTCATCCTCGGCCGCCACTTCTGCGTCGGATCCCTGCTGGCCCAGACGGAGATGACGATCGCGCTCAACCTGGTGCTCGACAACATGGAGAACCTCCGCTACCCCGACGGCTTCACCTCGCGTGAGGACGGGTTGTACTCCCGGGGCATCCCGGAGCTGCTCGTCGAGTTCGACCCGGTGCCCGCCGCGTAGCAGCTCGGGCCGTCACGCGAGCCGCCGCGCCGGATCACAGATCCGCGCCCGGTCGTGGATACTGCACGCGTGACGGCCCGAACGACGCGACCCGCCTACCTCCAGCACCCGGCTCAGGTGCTGGCGTTCGCGCACCGCGGCGGCTCCTACCACCCTGAGATCGAGGGCCTGGAGAACACCATGGCGGCCTTCGCCCATGCGGTGGCCCTTGGCTACGACTACCTGGAGACGGACGTCGTGGCCACCAGCGACGGCGTGCTGCTGGCCTTCCACGACACGGTGCTGGACCGGGTCACCGACCGGACCGGGGAGGTCTCGGCCTCCATGTACGCCGAGGTGATGCAGGCCCTGATCGACGGCCGGGAGCGCATCCCGAGACTGACAGACCTGCTCGCCGCCTTCCCGCAGGTGCGCTTCAACATCGACCTGAAGACCGACGGGGCCGTGCTCCCCCTGGTGGAGCTCATCGCCCGGCACGGTGCCCACGACCGGATCCTCGTCGGGTCGTTCTCCGGACGCCGACTGCGCGCCTTCCGGCGCCTCACCCGGGGACGGGTGGCCACCTCGGCGCATCCTCTCGAGGTGGTCCTCTTCCGTCTGCTGCCGAGCGCGCGGCTGGCCGACCGGTTGTGCGGGGGCGCCCTCAGTGCGTTCCAGGTGCCGCACCGGAGGGGGCGCCTGCGGGTGGTCACCCCCGGGTTCGTACGACGGGCGCACGCCGTGGGCAAGCACGTCCATGTCTGGACCATCGACGACCCCGACGAGATGCGACTACTGCTGGACCGAGGCGTCGACGGCCTGATGACCGACCGCACAGACCTGCTCAAGGAGGTCCTGCGGGAACGCGGGGCATGGAGGGAGACCCGATGACCGCCAACGAGGTCGCAGAGCCGAGCCCGGTGCGGTCCGGCTCGCGCTGGCCCGTCATCGCCTGGGGCCTGTGGGACTGGGGGTCCGCTGCGTTCAACGCCGTGATCACCACGTTCGTGTTCAGCGTCTACATCACCTCCGACTCGTTCGGCGAAGGCGCGAGCGGCAAGCTCGGCTGGGCACTCGCCGGCGCCGGTGTCCTGGTGGCCCTCTTCGCCCCGATCAGCGGCCAGCGGGCCGACCGCTCGGGACGACGTACCTACTGGCTGGCGGTCAACACCGCACTGGTGGTGCTTGCCTCGGTCGGCCTCTTCTTCGTCAAGCCCTCCCCGAGTACCTCTGGCTGGGCCTGCTGCTGCTCGCGGCCGGCAACGTCTTCTTCGAGTTCGCCTCGGTCAACTACAACGCGATGCTCAACGAGATCGCCACCCCGGCCACCGTGGGGCGGGTCTCCGGACTCGGGTGGGGTCTGGGCTACATCGGCGGCATCGTGCTGCTGCTCTTCGTCTACTTCGGACTCATCAATCCCGAAGTCGGACTGTTCGGCATCACCGACGAGCAGGCGTTGGACGTGCGGGTCACGATGCTGATCTGCGCGCTGTGGACGGTGCTGTTCAGCCTCCCGGTGATCCTGACGCTGCGCGACGACAAGAGCCAGCGCACGCCGCGGGGACCGCGGGTCGGGCTGGCGGCGTCCTACCGGCACCTGTTCCGCACCGTGCGCGCGCTGTGGGAGACCGACCGCAACACCGCCTACTTCCTGCTCGCCTCCGCGGTGTTCCGGGACGGCCTGGCCGGGGTCTTCACCTTCGGCGGCGTGCTGGCGGCGGGCACCTTCGGGTTCTCCGACGGCGACGTCATCATCTTCGGCGTGGCAGCCAACGTGGTCGCTGGGGTCGCGACCATCCTGTTCGGCGCGCTCGACGACCGTCTGGGGCCCAAGCGGGTCATCGTGCTCTCGCTGAGCGCCATGCTGGTCGCGGGCTTCATGGTGTTCCTGATGCACGACGGCGGCACCGTGATGTTCTGGATCTTCGGTCTGGTGCTGTGCATCTTCGTGGGTCCGGCGTCGTCCGCCTCGCGGACCTTCCTGGCGCGTCTCATCCCCGAGGGCGAGGAAGGTGAGATCTTCGGGCTCTACGCCACGACGGGCCGCGCGGTGAGCTTCATGGCGCCGGCCGCCTGGTCCGGGGCGATCCTGCTCGGCGCCGCCGTGACCGGGGTGGCCGACGCCGACGACGTCCAGCACTGGGGCATCCTGGGGATCCTGCTCGTCCTCGCGATCGGCTTGGCTCTCGTGCTGCGGGTCAAGCCCCAGGTCCGGGAGGACTCCGCACTCGCGTCCTCCCAAAGTGCGGAATGAGCGGGTTCTGGCCCGTCTAGGAGTGTGTTCCCCCACATTGGGTATGTTGGAGTGAGCGGAATGTGGGTGCGGTCGATACCGTTGAACAAGCAATGACGGCCGACGCCGCATTTAGTGGCGTCCTGGAACCCGAATCCCGGTCGTCGTCGCCTGCAGACCGTGGGCGAAATCAAGAATTTGTGGAGGTGGCTTCATGGCGGAGCGCACGTTGCGTGGTGCCAGGCTGGGTGGGCAGAGCTTCGAGGATGAGCGCGGCATTGAGTTCGCCGGCCGTCAGCAGGCCGGCTACCGGTGCAAGGAAGGCCACACGTTCGAGATCACCATGTCCGACGAGGCCGACGTCCCGGCTCTGTGGGAGTGCCCCAAGTGCGGCGCCGAGGCGCTGAGCACCTCCGGGATCACCCCCGACGAGAAGGTGGAGAAGCCGGCGCGCACCCACTGGGACATGCTGCTCGAGCGCCGCTCCGAGAAGGAGCTCGAGGACATTCTCAAGGAGCGCCTGGAGCTGCTCCGCGGTGGCGAGATCGGTCCGGCGCACCTGCACCGGGCGAACGCCAAGAAGCGCGTGAAGTCGACCGCCTGACGGCTGTCAGGGATCGACGACCTCACCCCGGACGACGGGCCCATCGGGCCCGGGTCCGGGGTGAGGTGCATTTGAGGCGTTCGACCCCCGGGTCTGACCGACGCTGCCGATCACCGTGGCCGAGAGCAGGCGGGCGGCGAAGAACCTGGTCAGCAGCCGCCGGGCCACGGGCCGGGTGATCGGCAGGATCAGCAGGATCCCGAAGGCATCGCTGACGAAGCCTGGGCTCAGCATCAGGGTGCCGCCGGCGATGATGAGCGCACCGTCGGCCAGCTCTCGCGAGGGCATCCTGCCAGCGGCCAGGGTGGCGTTCAGGGCTCGCCAGGCGCGCGCCCCCTCCCGTCGGATCACCCAGCCGCCCAGGAAGCTGTCCAGGACCAGCAGCACGATCGTCCACCAGGCACCGATCGTCTGGCCGACCTGGATCAACACCCAGATCTCGGCCAGGGGCATCACCACGAGCAGCACGAACAGGACCCACATCGGGATCCCTCGACGAGAAGTCATCTCTCAATCATGCGTGACGAGACCCAGAGAAGCGCCGGCGGAGCCGGTCGCGACGCTCGGCGAGACCCCAGCGGGTGATCAGCTTGAGCGACTCGGTCGCCACGTCCTTGCTCATCTTGGAGTCGCCGCGCTGGCGCTCGATGAAGTCGATCGGCACCTCCACGACGCTCATGCCATGGCTCAGCGTGCGGTAGGCCATGTCGGTCTGGAAGACATACCCGGTGGAGCGCACGGTGTCGAGGTCGATCGTCTCCAGCGTGCTACGTCGGAAGAGCCGGAAGCCCGCGGTGGCGTCCTTCACCCGGATCCCCAGGAGGAGCCGCACGTAGAGGTTGCCGCCACGCGAGAGCGCCTCGCGAGACTTCGGCCAGTTCACGATGGAGCCCCCCCGGACCCAGCGCGAACCGATGACCAGGTCGGCTCCCTCGGCGAGGGCGTCGATGAGGCGCTGGAGCTGCTCGGGCTGGTGCGATCCGTCGGCGTCCATCTCCCCGATCACGTCGTAGCCCTGCGCCAGGGCGACCTTGAACCCGTGGACGTAGGCCGCCCCCAGGCCGGCCTTCTCCGTGCGGTGCAGCACGTGGACGTGGTCGTCGGACTCCGCGAGCTCGTCGGCGATCTTGCCGGTGCCGTCCGGGGAGCCGTCGTCCACGACGAGCACGTGGACCTCGGGCTGGGCCTTGCGCAACCGCTCCACGATCCACGCGAGGTTGCTCGCCTCGTTGTAGGTCGGTACGACCATGACGGTGCGGCCCAGAAGGTTCTGCGTCACGCTCGTGCTCCCTCGAGTTTCTCGGTCGGTGTCGCGAATATAGGGCCTCGGCCCGGGCGGCGTCTCAACGCCCCGGCACAACCCAGCAGGGAGAGAGCCAGCACCAGGCGACCCGGCCAGGGACCCAGGAAGACGGCCGGGGTGATGCGCGAGGTCAGCGCCACGTCCTCCACCAGGACTGTGGTGGTGCGCGGCACGGCCTCGTCGATCACGCTCCCGTCGGGCCCGATCACTCCGGTGACGCCGTTGGTCGCCGCCACCACGGTGTGGCGGCCGGTCTCCATGGCCCGCAGCCGCGTGATCTCGAACTGCTGCTCGATCTGGTGGGTGTGGATGAACATGGCGTTGCTCGTCTGGACCGTGAGCATCTGGGCGCCGCGTCGCACCTGCTCCTGCAGCCCGTCGTCGTAGGCGACGTCGAAGCAGATGGCGTCGGCCACCAGCGCGCCGTCCACCCGCAGCGGCTCCACCCGGGTGCCGCTGAGCATGTCGCGCCCGATGAGCTGGAGCTTGCCGAAGTTGCTGGTGAACACGGTGTCGCGCCACGGGATGTACTCACCGAAGGGGACCGGGTGGCGCTTGGTGTAGCGGTCTCCCCCGCCCAGACCGGGGTTCCACACGATCCCCTGGTTCAGCACGTCCTCGCCGTCCGCGGAGTCGGCCATGGCACCGACCAGGATCGGCACCCCGATCGCGGCCGAGGCCCGCTCGATCCCGCTGTTGACCTCGACGTCGCGGAACGGGTCCACGGCCGTGGAGTTCTCGGGCCAGACCACGAAGTCCGGCCTCGGCACGGCCCCGCGACGCACGTCCAGAGCCAGGTCCACGGTGGCCTGGACGTGGTTGGCCGTCACCTGCCGGTGTACGGCGACCAGGTTGTCCCCGCTGCCGGGCACGTCCCCCTGGACCGCGGCCACGGTGACCTCCCCGTCGTGGCCCGCGTCCCAGCCGACCAGCACCGGGAGCAGCGTCACGGCCACCAGGGCGCCGACGGGTGCACAGGCTGCTCGAGGCGTCGGGCGGGTCAGCAGCAGCCACGCCAGCGTCGTACCGGTCAGCGCCAGCACGAGACTGACGCCGGTGAAGCCCAGCCAGGGCAGCCCGGAGGCCCACGGGGTGTCGGCCACGGCGTAGGAGATGCGACCCCAGGGCATACCGCCGAAGGGCCAGGCGCCTCGTACCGTCTCGACACCCACCCAGGCCAGCGCGGTCCACACCGGCCACCACCGCAAGCGCGACAGCAGTGCCAGTGCGCTGCCCAGGGGGGCGAAGTACACAGCCTGGACCCCCGCCAGGGCCAGCCAGGCGTCCCAGCCGACGGCGCGCATCCAGAAGAGCAGGACGAAGAAGAAGCCCACCCCGAAGGCGAGACCGGGCAGCCACGCGGTCCTGGGTCTGGTCCCGTGCAGCGAGAGCACGAGCACCGCGACGCCGATGGGCGTCAGCAGGGCGAGCCCGACGGGCTCAGAGGCCAGGGCCAGGATCACGCCCCCTGCCAGGGCGAACAGGGAGCGCAGGAACACTCCACCACGGTACCGGGTAGGCGCTGAGAGCGTCCTCGGGGCCGACGGGGCGCATCGGCAGGGAGACGACCGGGCAGCGAGCCGGAAGGGACAGCAACCCTTCGGACCAACCCGACGGCCATTGGAAGTGGTCGCCGGGAAGTTGTCTACGGAGCTGCCGTCCCTTCCGTCACCGCCCTCGAGGCAGCGGAACCGACCTCCGCGAACCGGGTTCTGCGAATGGTGGCGCCCCACCCGCAACCCGCCCACTCGGACGTCGGTCCGCCTGCAACGATCTGCACGAGCGGACCCCTGCACTCTGCGTCGTTGCCGGTGGGCGTGTCAACAGAACCCAGATACCTGTGCGCGACACGCCGCAGACACGCCGGGACTCGGACCGCCCACTCGGGAGGCTGCGGGATCAGGGCTCTGAGCTCAGCGCCCAGGGGCGGGCGGCACCACGACGGTCCCGGTGGCCGTGGTGGCCCGCACCGGCTCCTGGAGGATCCGGGCGGCCCCCGGCGCCTCGGGAGTGGCGGCGCCGCGGCCCACCACCAGCACCTCGAACTCCATCACCCGCGAACGAGCGCCCCGCGAGACCAGCGTGCAGGTGATCTCCAGGAGGTCTCCGGCCCGGACGGGGGCCAGGAACTGCACGTCGGAGTAGGAGGCGAAGAGCCCCTCGTCCCCGTCGGTGCGGATGCACATCTCGGTCGCGACGTCGCCGAAGAGTCCCAGCGAGTAGGCGCCGTCGACGAGGTTGCCGGCGTAGTGGGCGTGGGAGTAGGGCACGTAGCGGCGGTGCACGACCCGCTGACCCGTGGGAGCGCTGGTGTCGGACATCAGCCTGCCTTCCTCTGCGAGAGCCGGTGCACCAGGAACGATGCCACCTCGCCGGGGGTGGTGCCCCGGCTGAACACGCGGTCCACCCCGAGCTCGGCGGCGGCCCCTTCGTCGAAGCGAGGTCCGCCCACCACCAGGAGCGGGGCGGTGCCACGGGGGTAGGACTCGCGGAACGCCGCCGACATCTCCCGGGTGTTGAGCAGGTGGGCGTCGCGCTGGGTGACCACCTGCGAGACCAGCACGGCGTCGGCCTTCTCCTGCCTTGCCACCTCGACGAGGTCGGGCACCGAGACCTGCGCGCCCAGGTTCACCACCTTGATCTCCCGGTAGTACTCCAGCCCCTTCTCCCCCGCGAAGCCCTTGATGTTCAGGATCGCGTCGATCCCCACGGTGTGGGCGTCGGTGCCGATGCAGGCGCCCACCACCACCAGTCGGCGGCGCAGCACCTCCTTGACCTGGGCGTTGACCTCCTTGGGGGTCAGGAGCGGGTAGTCGCGCTCCACCACCTCCACGGTGCTCGGGTCGACGAGGTGGTGGACCCTGCCGTAGACGACGAAGAACGTGAAGTCCGACCCCATCGGCCGGGCATGGACCACCATCGCCGGGTCCAACCCCATCTTGTTGGCCAGCTGGGCGGCCGCCCCCTCGGCCACCTTGGAGTGCGGCAGCGGCAGGGTGAAGGAGAGCTGCACCATGCCGTCCCCGGTGGTGTCGCCGTAGGGACGGACCAGGTGCCCGGCCTCGTTGCTGCTCATGACGCGCCTTCCAGGAGCTCGGTGGCGGGGTTGAGGTAGAGGTCGGACTTCTTCGAGACGCCGTCCAGGCCCCGGCCCCGATCCGCGGGGCGCTTCATCAGTCCGAACGTGCCGTCGGCGATCGCGTCCAGCAGCCCGTCGGGGTGGCCGATCACCCTCTCCAGGAGCTCGATCGACTCACCCAGCACCGCACGCGCGCGGCCGGCGATGAAGCCGTCCGGGGCGGGCCGGAAGTCCTCGTGCAGGTTGCCCGCCGCGTTCATCACGTAGCGGACGTTCTGCAGGGCGAGGTCCCGGTCGGAGAGCCACGGGGTGACCACGGCCTCGGTCATCATGCCCACGAGCAGGATCCCCTGCCCGGTGAGCGCGCCGACGAGGTTGAAGAAGCCGTCGAGCAGGTAGCCACGGAACACGTCGCCGGTCATGTGCCTGGTCGGCGGCATCCACTTCAGCGGCGCGTCGGGGAACAGGTCACGGGCGAGCATCGCGTGCGCCAGCTCCAGACGCAGCGAGTCGGGGACCTGGGGGTCGATCTCGAACGCGTGGCCCAGACCCAGCTGCCAGTCCTCCAGCCCCGCCTCCTTGGCGAAGTACTCGTTGAGGAGCTGGCTGGTGGTGACCGTGTGCGCGGCGTCCACAGCGTCGGCGGTGGTGAGGTAGTTGTCCTCGCCGGTGTTGATGATGATGCCGGCCCGAGCGTGGACCTGACGACTGAACCTCTGGTCCACGAAGGTGCGCACGGGGTTGATGTCGCGGAACAGGATCCCGTACATGGAGTCGTTGAGCATCATGTCCAGGCGCTCCAGCCCGGCCAGCACAGCGATCTCGGGCATGCAGAGACCGGAGGCGTAGTTGGTCAACCGGACGTAGCGGCCCAGCTCACGGCTCGTCTCGTCGAGGGCGGCACGCATCAGGCGGAAGTTCTCCTGGGTGGCGTAGGTCCCGGCGAAGCCTTCTCGAGTGGCGCCCTCCGGCACGTAGTCCAGGAGCGACTGCCCGGTGCTGCGGATCACCGCGATCACGTCGGCGCCCTCGCGGGCCGCGGCCTGGGCCTGCGGGATGTCCTCGTAGATGTCGCCGGTGGCCACGATCAGGTAGATCCACGGCTTGCTGGGCGCGTCGCCGATGCGGTCGATCATCTGCTCGCGCTCGTGCCGACGTCCGTCCACGCGTGCGATCCCCGCCCCGACCGCGCCCAGTGCGGCCTCACGCGCGCGGCTGCGGTCCTTCCCCTCGGGCAGGCGGAACCGGACCGAGCCGGCGCCGGCCTTCTGGGCCAGGGCGCTCAGGTCGTCGGCCTCGCCGCGCACCAGGGCGTCCCAGACCGGGAGGGAGACGCCGTGGGCCAGTCCCCCGTCGGTGTGCAGGTCGGCGGCCACCGCGTCGGCGAGGCGGTTGACCCAGGGGATGCCGTCGGCGTCGGCCCCCTCCAGTCCGGCCAGGCGCAGCGTGGCCCGCTCCACCGAGACGGTGGTGTGCTGTTGGGCGAGGTCCACGATGGGACGCCCGGCTTGGGCGGCCAGGGCACGCGCCCGGCGTACGTCGGCTGCGGGGAGCTGGAGACGGCCGGTCATCGCAGCCGCCCCTCGAACAGCTCCCGCACGCCGGAGTCGCTGCGCAACAGGTCCAGGGCCTGGTCGGCGTGACCGGGCACGTAGCCGTTGCCCACCAGCATGGTCACGTCGGCTGCCACCCCCTCGGCACCCAGCGCTGCGGCGGAGAACGAGGTGGCCATGGAGAAGAAGACGACCGTGCCGCCCGGGGCGGTGGAGAGGATGGCGCCGCCTTCGCAGCCCGGCACGTCGACGCAGACCACGGTGACGTCCGCCGGCCCTCCGGCCGACTCCACCGCGGCACGGACCTCAACCGGGTTGCGCGCATCCGCCACGACCACCTCGTCGGCGAGCCCGGAGGCGCGCAGCGCCTGCGCCTCCATCTCGTGCGGCACGACGCCGATGGTGCGGGCCGCACCGGCCTTCCGTGCCGCCGCGAGGCTCAGGCTCCCGGACTTCCCGCCGCCGCCCAGGACGGCGACCACCGGGGCGTCGTACCCCTGGACCACGCGGGCGGTCAACGCCGGCGCCCCGCACACGTCCAGCACCGCCAGGGCGAGGTCGGCGGGCAGGTCTTGGGGCAGCGTGGCCGCGATCGAGCGGCCGAAGAGGATCGCGTAGCCGTCGCACGGCACCTGCTCGCTGGTGCCAGTCCAGTCGCGCAGCCCGTCCTCGATGACCAGGGGGGTCAGCGTCAGGGAGACCAGCGTGGCGACCGGGTCGCCGACCCGCAGCCCGAGCGGGGAGTCGGCACCGACCTCCTCGACCACGCCGATCAGCATCCCGCCCGACCCGGTCTCGGGGTTCTGCATCTTGCCGCGACGGGCCACGATCTCGAGGACCTCGGCGCGCACCCGGTCGCCGTCGCCGGCGTGCTTGCGCTCGAGCTGCCGGAAGGAGGCCGCGTCGAGATTGAGCCGCTGTACCCGGATGCGCACCTCGTCGGGCCACAGCTCGGGCCTGGTGTCGAGGCGCTGGGCGCTCTGCGGCAGCACCGCGGCGTCGTCCAGCACCCGGTGCAGTCCGACCGGATCGCTGACGACAGTTGACTCGACGGGACTCATTCGACCATTCCTTCATTGGATCCCGAATTCACCGGAAATCTTGCGGCCTGTCGTTGGACGGACAGGATGATGTGCTCGTACTCTTCCAGATAAGAGACGTGTCTCACAACAGACGCGCCGCACCGCGACACTCCAGGCAAGGAGAGCCATGAGCATCGAGACCGCCGTTGGGCTGGCCACCGATCAGCCCTACCCCTACCAGCGGGTGGAGCTCGTGGAGCCCGACTGGACGCGGTTCCCGGGCTGGCGCGACGTGACCGCACAGGACTGGGCCTCGGCGCAGTGGCAGCGCGCGCACTGCATCAAGAACGTCCGTCAGCTGCGCGAGCTGCTCGGTGACCTGGTCGACGACCGCTTCTACGCCGACCTGGAGCGTGACCAGGCCGAGCGAGCCACCATGTCGATGCTGGTGCCCCCGCAGATGATGAACACCATGGTCCCGGCCCCGAGCAGCGCCGGCCCGGGTTCGCTGACCGAGGCGCTGTACGCCGACCCGATCCGTCGCTACATGCTGCCGGTCTTCTCGGACCGGCGTACCGACTGGGCCTCGCACCCGCACGCCGCCCGGGACTCCCTGCACGAGCACGACATGTGGGTCGCGGAGGGGCTGACGCACCGCTACCCGACCAAGGTCCTGGCAGAGCTGCTGCCCACCTGCCCGCAGTACTGCGGGCACTGCACCCGGATGGACCTGGTCGGCAACTCCACGCCCGTCATCGAGAAGCTCAAGTTCACCGCCAAGCCAGCCGATCGCCTGGGCGACATGCTGGACTACCTGCGTCGCAGCCCCGCGGTGCGCGACGTCGTGGTCTCGGGCGGGGACGTGGCCAACATGCCGTGGCTGCGGCTGGAGTCGTTCCTCACCGAGCTGCTGGCGATCGAGAACATCCGCGACATCCGGCTCGCCACCAAGGCGCTCGTCGGGCTGCCCCAGCACTGGCTCCAGCCGGAGGTGGTCGAAGGGGTCCAGCGCGTCGCCCAGCTGGCGCGCTCACGAGGGGTCTCGCTGGCCATCCACACCCACGCGAACCACGCCAACTCGATCACTCCCCTGGTCGCCGAGGCCAGCCGGGCCATGCTGGACGCCGGGGTCCGCGACGTGCGCAACCAGGGCGTCCTGCTCAACGGGGTGAACGCCGATCCGCACACGCTGCTCGACCTGTGCTTCGCACTGCTCGACGGGGCGCAGGTCATGCCCTACTACTTCTACATGTGCGACATGATCCCGTTCTCGGAGCACTGGCGGGTCTCGGTCGCCGATGCCCAGCGGCTCCAGCACCACATCATGGGCTACCTCCCCGGCTTCGCCACTCCGCGCATCGTGTGCGACGTACCGTTCGTCGGCAAGCGGTGGGTGCACCAGCTGGCCGACTACGACCACGAGCGCGGCATCTCCTACTGGACGAAGAACTACCGGACCTCCATCGAGGCGGCCGACCCCGAGGCGCTGACCCGCACCTACGAGTACTACGACCCGATCCACACCCTGCCCCCGGAGGGTCAGGCCTGGTGGGCCCAGCACGGTCGGCTCGAGGAGACGCAGCTGAAGGCCGCCGAGGTCGCCGAGGCGTCGCGGCGGTTGGCGATGCTCCAGGCGCGCTGAGGGTCGCAGGGATCCCCGCCTGGCCGGGGATCCCCTCGGTTCGGGGGGCGTGCATGCCCCCGAACCCGTAGGAAGCCACACCAGCTTTTCTCCACAGCCCCAGGTGGGCCGGCCCATCTCCACAGGACGGGTGCTGCCGGCGTACCCGAGGACGGGTCTCCCTGCAGGCTCGGACCATGACAGCACCGGAGCTGGTCGACCTCGAGAACCTCGTCTTCCTCCGACGAGACGTCCTCGACCAGGGGTACGACGACCGCCACATCGTGCGCATGGTCCGGTGCGGGGCCTGGCACCGGATCCGGCGCGGCGCGTACGCCGACGGGGAGGCGTGGCGGTCCCTGTCGGAGACCGATCGCTACCGGCTGCGATGTCGCGCCGTGCTGCGCACCGCGCATCCGAGCTCGTCGCTGAGCCATGTGTCGGCCGCGATCGAATGGGGTGTGCCGGTCTGGGGCGTGCCGCTCGACGAGGTCCATCTGAGTCGGGCGGACGGCAAGGGTGGGCGCAGAGAGGCGGGGGTGGTCCACCATCGTGCTCCAACGCCGGCGGAGCACCTGTGCGATCTACGTGACGTGCGCGTTACCTCGCCCACGCGGTGCGCGGTCGAGATGACCTCGATGACCGGCGTCGAGTCGGCGCTGGTGAGCGTGAACGGTCTGCTGCACCTGGGCCTGACGACTCCCGCGGATGTGGCGGAACTGGCCCACGACCTGCGGTTCTGGCCGAGCAGCATCGGCGCCAACCTGGTGGTGCGCCTGGCCGACCCACGCCTGGAGTCACCGGGCGAGACGCGTACGGCGTACTTCATGTGGGCGAACCACCTGCCCAAACCCATCCCCCAGTTCCAGATCCATGACGAGCACGGGCGTCCCTTCGCCCGGGTGGACTTCGCGTTGCCCGAGCACGGCGTGTTCATCGAGTTCGACGGTGCCGCGAAGTACCAAGAGCACCGACGTCCGGGTGAGACGTTGGAGGACTACGTCCTGCGTGAGAAGCGGCGTGAGGAGCGGATCTGTCAGCTCACCGGTTGGGTGTGCCTGCGCATCACCTGGTCGGACCTCAATCGCCCACGTGAGCTCGCGCTGCGGATTCGGCGCGTCTTGGAGTCCAGGATCCGGGCCGATCAGTGAGGTTGGTGGCCTCTTCCTGCGGTTAGGGGGGAATGCATGCCCCTCGAAGCGCAGGGATCCCCGCTCAGCCGGGGTTTCCTGCACTCTCCGCCACCGGGCGGCTCTCGAACGGCGTGGAGAGCACGATCGTGGTCCGCGTCGAGACGTTCCCCGCGTGCCGGATCCGGGCCAGCAGGTTCTCGAGGTCGGCGGGGGTCGCGACCCGGACCTTGAGGATGTAGGACTCCTCCCCGCCACCGACCAGCAGGACTCGATCTCGGTGATCTGCTCCAGGCGCTGGGGATAGTCGTCGGGCTGCGCGGGGTCGAAGGGACGGATGGAGACGAAGGCGGTGAGGGGCAACCCCGTCTGCACGTGGTCGATGGTCGCGCCGTAGCCCTTGATCAGGCCCCGGGACTCCAGGCGCTTGACGCGCTGATGCACCGCGGAGGTGGACAGTCCAGTCGCTCGGCCCAGGTCGGTGTAGGACATCCGACCGTCGGCGGCCAGCAGGCCGAGGATCTTGCGGTCGGTCGCTTCTACCTCAGGAGTACTCACGCCGCGAACCCTAGAGGAACCGGCGCCGGCCTGCGGGCGTGCTCGAAGAGTGGCCGCGGCAAACGCCAGGCGCGGTACCGCAGGTTGCTCCCAGGCCCGTCCCGTGTCCAGATCGAGGTTGTTGTCGTCGCAACGAAACATGCTGTTACCACTCGGTGACATCTGAGGTGGCTGGCGGAAACACGCGCTCAACAGACTCAGCGCGTTCCCCGGGACACAGTGTCGTGACCCCCGGCCCAGGCGCCTGCCCCCAGCGGCGGCGCAGCACAGAGAGGGTCACCACCTTGAACCCCAGAACCCCACGCCTGATCGGCGGCATGCTCAGTGCCGTCGTCCTCTCCAGCGCCCTCGCCGGGTGCGGCGCCAAGGCCGGAGAGACCTCCGAGGCCGCCGAGTCGTGCGTCAAGACTGACGGCGACAGCATCAAGGTCGGCTTCCTCAACTCCCTGTCCGGCACGATGGCGATCAGCGAGACCACGGTCTTCAAGTCGCTCTCGATGGCCGCCGAGGAGATCAACGCAGACGGTGGCGTCCTGGGCAAGCAGCTCGAGATCGTCAGCGAGGACGGCCAGTCCGAGCCCACGGTGTTCGCCGAGAAGGCCACCAAGCTGATCGACCAGGACTGCGTCGCGGCCGTCTTCGGTGGCTGGACCTCCAGCTCGCGCAAGGCGATGCTCCCGGTCTTCGAGGGCAAGAACTCCCTGCTCTTCTACCCCGTGCAGTACGAGGGTCTCGAGGCCTCGCGCAACATCTTCTACACCGGTGCCACCACCAACCAGCAGATCATCCCGGGCCTGGACTACCTCAAGGACGAGAAGGGCATCAAGTCGATCTTCCTGGTGGGCTCGGACTACGTCTTCCCCCGCACCGCCAACGCGATCATCCAGGCGTACGCCGCCGAGCACGGCATCGAGGTCCTCGGCGAGGAGTACCAGCCGCTGGGCTCCACCAACTTCGGCACCGTGGTCGACAAGGTGAAGAAGGCCGGCGCCGACGCCGTCTTCAACACCCTCAACGGCGACTCCAACGTGGCCTTCTTCAAGGAGTACAAGGGCAAGGGCCTCACGGCCGAGTCCATGCCGGTGGTCTCGGTCTCCATCGCCGAGGAGGAGGTGCCGGGCGTCGGGGTCGACAACCTCGTGGGGCAGTACACCGCGTGGAACTACTACCAGACCATCGAGACGCCGACGAACGAGGCGTTCGTGTCGGCCTTCAAGGAGGCGAACGGCGCCAAGTCCGTCACCTCGGACCCGATGGAGGCGGCCTACACCTCGCTCTACCTGTGGAAGGGCATGGTCGAGAAGGCCGAGTCCTTCGCCACCGACGACGTCATCGACGCCGCCGAGGGGGTCACCTTCGACGCCCCGGAAGGCTCGGTCACGGTGAACGGCGAGAACCACCACATCGCCAAGACCGCCCTGATCGGGGAGATCCGTCCCGACGGCCTGATCGAGACCGTGTGGTCCTCCGACGAGCCGATCGAGCCCGACCCCTTCCTGGAGACCTACCCGTGGTGGGAAGGCGAGTGACCCCGGCGCAGGACCGCAGCAGGTCCTGACCAGATCCAGCCGGGTCGCGGACGAGATGGGGGTCTGCGTCCGCGACCCGGCTCCCTCGCCCGACGGCAGTGCCGTCGGGCCCTATCCCCAGAAGGGGCGTGGCACCGTGGACGTGTTCCTGTCCCAGGTCTTCACCGGCCTCTCGGCCGGCGGGGTCCTCCTGCTCATCGCCATCGGCCTCACCCTGACCTTCGGTCAGATGGGCGTCATCAACATGGCGCACGGCGAGTTCATCATGGCCGGCGCCTACACCGCCTACGTCATCAACTCGGTGCTGGGCAACGCCGAGCTGGGACTGCTCGTCGCGCTGCCGGTGGGCTTCGTGGTCGGCGGCCTCCTCGGGGTGCTGCTCGAGGCGGGGGTGATCCGCTGGATGTACCACCGCCCGCTCGACACGCTGCTGGTCACCTACGGCGTGGGGCTGGTGCTCCAGCAGGTCGCCCGCGACATCTTCGGCGCCCCCGCCAAGGAGGTGCCCTCGCCGTCGTGGCTCTCGGGCTCGGTGCCCGTGCTGGGCTACGACTTCCCGCTCGCCCGGCTCTTCCTGCTGGTCCTCTCCCTGGTGTGCCTGCTGGGGGTGGTGGCGGTGCTGAAGTACACCGCGCTGGGACGCCAGGTGCGCGCCACGGTGAGCAACCGCGACCTGGCCGAGACCGTCGGCGTCTCCACCCGGCGTACCGACCGGATCACGTTCTTCCTGGGTTCCGGCCTGGCGGGCATCGCGGGCGTCGCGCTGACCCTGCTGGGCTCGACCGGACCCACCATCGGCTCCTCCTACATCGTCGAGGCATTCCTGGTCGTGGTGGTCGGCGGCATCGGCCAGCTCAAGGGCACCGTGATCGCGGCGTTCGCCATCGGCCTGACCCAGTCCTTCCTGGAGTACGCGACCAGCGGCAGCATCGCCAAGGTGCTGGTCTTCCTGGCCATCGTGGTCTTCCTCCAGGCCCGCCCCCAGGGCATCTTCGCGGTGCGGACCAGGAGCCTGGCATGAGCGTCCTCAGCACTCCCCGCCGCGCCCGTGTGCTGAGCCTGGCCGGATGGGTCGCGCTCGCCCTGGGCCTGCTGGTGCTGGCCCCGGCGATGCTCAGCGACTTCCGGCTCGGTCTGCTCGCCAAGTACTGCTGCTACGCGATCGCCGCCGTCGGCATCGGCCTGGCCTGGGGCCGCGGCGGCATGCTGGTCCTGGGGCAGGGCCTCTACTTCGGGCTCGGTGCCTACGCGATGGCGATGCACCTCAAGCTCTCCGACGCCGGCCCGGGCGAGGTGCCCGACTTCATGATGCTCTACGCCGGCGGCGAGATGCCGCTGTGGTGGGAGCCGTTCCGCAGCCCGGCGGCGACGCTGGCCGCGATCGTGCTGCTGCCGGCGCTCGTCGCGGCCGCGCTCGGCGTGGCCATCTTCAAGCGACGGGTCAAGGGCGCCTACTTCGCGATCCTGTCCCAGGCCCTGACCGCGGCCTTCGCCATCCTGCTCATCGGCCAGGTCAAGACCACGGGCGGCTTCAACGGGCTCAACAACTTCCAGAGCTTCTTCGGCTACTCCCTCTACGACCCGGTCAACAAGCAGCTGGTCTACTACATCACCGCAGGGGTGCTGCTGGGCTCGATCGCCCTGATGGCGCTGCTGTACCGCAGCAGGTTCGGTGAGCTCCTGGTCGCCACCCGCGACGCCGAGGAGCGGGTCCGCTTCCTCGGCCACGACCCGGCCAACATCAAGCTCCTGGCGTACGTCGTGGCGGCAGTGCTGGCCAGCATCGGCGGGGCCCTGTTCGTCCCGGTCGTGGGCATCATCTCCCCCGACGACGTGGGCGTGGGCGCCTCCATCGCCATGGTGGCCGGTGTGGCGCTCGGTGGGCGGGCCTCGCTGATGGGCCCGGCCGTGGGCGCGCTGATCGTCGGGTATGCCGAGACCTCGCTCTCGGAGTCCTTCCCCGGGTCCTGGTCCTACTTCCAGGGCGCCCTGTTCATCCTGGTCGTCCTCCTGCTCCCGGGGGTCTCGCCCAGCTCTCCGGCCTGCTGGGCCGACTGCGCCCGACCGCACGCCCGACCGGCCGGCGAAGCACCAGGTCCAAGGAGCCCCAGCGCGAGAACGAGGAGGTGCCGGCATGAGCGAACGGCGGCGCGACTACCTGGAGGTACGCGGGATCCGCGTCGAGTTCGACGGGTTCGTCGCGGTCGACGGGGTGGACCTGACCCTGCTCCAGGGACAGGTGCACTTCCTCATCGGCCCGAACGGTGCCGGCAAGACCACGGTCGTCGACGCTCTCACCGGGCTGGTCAAGGCCTCGGGGCTGGCCTCCTACGACAACCACAACCTGCTGGACATGCCGTCGCACAAGATCGTCCGGCTCGGCATCGGGCGGACCTTCCAGACCGCCACCGTCTTCGAGGAGCTCACGGTGGTGCAGAACCTCGACATCGCGGGCGGGGTGCACCGCCGCGCCTGGTCGATGCTGCGACCGCGGCGAGGGGTGCCCGACTACGTGCACGCGGCGCTGGAGACGGTGGGCCTGACCGACCTCGCCGACCGGCCTGCGGGGGTGCTCTCCCACGGCCAGAAGCAGTGGCTGGAGATCGGCATGCTGCTGGTCCAGGACGCCAGGGTGATGCTGCTCGACGAGCCCGTGGCCGGGATGTCCGGGGAGGAGCGCACCCAGACCGGGGAGCTGCTGCACCGGATCGGCAAGGAGCGCACCATCGTGGTGATCGAGCACGACATGGACTTCGTCCGGGCCTACGCCGACGTGGTGACCGTGATGAGCGGCGGCACCGTGCTGGCGCACGGGAGCGTGGAGGAGATCCGTGCCAACCCCGAGGTGCAGCGCGTGTACCTCGGTCACACCGTGGAAGGGGCAGCCTGATGCTCGAGATGCTGGACGTCGTCGGAGGCTACGGCCGCACCAGGATCCTGCACGGGGTCTCGCTGAGCATCCCCAGCGGCGGCGCCGCCTCGGTGATCGGCCACAACGGGGCCGGCAAGACCACCCTGCTGCGGGCCGCGGTCGGACTGCTGCCCCTGACCTCGGGGAAGGTGCTGCTCGACGGCGAGGACGTCACCAGGATGCGCCCCCACCAACGGGTGCGACGGGGCATCGGCTACGTGCCCCAGGGACAGCAGTCGTTCGGACAGATGACCACCCTGGAGAACCTGCAGCTGGTCGCGGGCAAGGACCGCTCGGCGATCGAGGAGATGCTGGACCTGTTCCCGGCCCTGAAGACCCTGCTCCCCCGCCGGGCCGGTCTGCTCTCCGGTGGTCAGCGGCAGCAGCTCGCCATCGCCCGGACCCTGCTCACCAAGCCCAGGATGCTCATCCTGGACGAGCCCACCGAAGGCATCCAGCCCAACGTGGTGGCCGAGATCGAGCAGGTGATCACCGACCTGACCACGCGTGGTGACTTGTCGGTGCTGCTGGTCGAGCAGCACGTAGGCTTCGCGCTGCGAGCGACCCAGGACTACCACGTCCTGGCCTCCGGCAGGATCACCGCCCAGGGGGGCACCGGTGTCGGCGCCGCCGACGAGGTCCGCTCGCTGATGGCCGTCTGAGAGCGAAGGACCCACCTTGCACCTGACACCTTCAGACACCGAGAAGCTGCTGCTCTCCGTGGCGGGCATGGTCGCCCGGGACCGCCTGGAGCGCGGGGTGCTGCTGAACCATCCCGAGGCGGTCGCCCTGCTGGCCACGTGGGTGATCGAGCGGGCCCGCGAGGGTGCCGGGGTCACCGACCTGATGAGCGCGGGCCGAGAGGTGCTGCGCCGCGACCAGGTGATGCCCGGGGTGGCCGAGATGCTGCACGACGTGCAGGTCGAGGCGACCTTCCCCGACGGCCGCAAGCTCGTCACCCTCCACGACCCGATCAGCTAGGAGCCCTCGTGTCACTGTCCACCGAAGGTCCCGGGGCGGTCCGGGTCGCCCCCGGGACGCACCGTCTCAACGCAGACCGCGGCCCCGAGGAGCGGCTGCGGCTGGTCGTGGTCAACACCGGGGACCGCCCCGTCCAGATCGGGTCGCACCTGCACCTGCCGGACGCCAACGCGGCGCTGGAGTTCGACCGGGCGGCCGCGCACGGCTTCCGCCTCGACATCGCCTCGGGCACCTCCCGGCGCTTCGAGCCCGGCGCCTCCCGCGAGGTCGACCTGGTGGCGCTGCGCGGAGCCCGCGTGGTGCCCGGGATCCAGCGGGGCAAGGCGGCCGGTGGGCTCGATGCTTGAGATCCCCCGCGCGGAGTACGCCGCGCTCTACGGCCCCACGGTGGGCGACCAGGTCCGCCTGGGCGACACCGACCTGTGGATCGAGGTGGAGCGTGACCTCACCTTCGGCGGCGAGGAGGCGGTCTTCGGCGGCGGCAAGTCGATCCGGGAGTCCATGGCGCAGTCGACGCGCTCGCGTGCCGAGGGCGCCCTGGACACCGTGATCACCAACGCTGTGGTGCTCGACCACTGGGGAGTGGTCCGCGCCGACGTCGGCATCCGCGACGGCCGGATCGTCGCGCTGGGACGGGCCGGCAACCCCGACATCGCCGACGGGGTCCATCCCCAGCTGGTCATCGGTCCCTCGACGGACGTGATCTCCGGAGAGGGCCGGATCCTGACCGCGGGCGCCATCGACGTCCACGTCCACTTCCTCTCCACCTCCCAGGTCCACGAGGCGCTCGCCACGGGCACGACCACGCTCGGCGGCGGCGGCACCGGGCCCTCCGAGGGCTCGCGGGCCACCACCGTGACCCCGGGGGCCTGGCACCTGCAGACCGTGCACCGCGCCCTGGACCGGCTGCCGGTCAACGTGCTGCTCATGGCCAAGGGCAACACGGTGAGCGCCGAGGGGCTGCGCGAGCAGGCGCTGGCCGGAGCGGCGGCGTACAAGGTGCACGAGGACTGGGGCTCGACCCCGGCCGCCATCGACGCTGCCCTGCGCGCCGCTGACGAGTACGGCGTCCAGGTCGCGTTGCACTCGGACAGCCTCAACGAGGCCGGCTTCCTGGAGTCCACGATCGCCGCGATCGCCGGTCGCTCGATCCACGCCTTCCACGCCGAGGGCGCGGGCGGTGGGCACGCCCCGGACATCATGAAGGTCGCCTCCCTGGGCCACGTGATCCCCGGCTCGACCAACCCCACGCTCCCGCACACCGTCAACACCGTGGCCGAGCACCTCGACATGCTGATGGTCTGCCACCACCTCGACCCGCGGGTGCCCGAGGACCTGGCCTTTGCGGAGTCCCGGATCCGCGCGACCACGATCGCCGCCGAGGACGTGCTGCACGACCTCGGAGCGATGTCCATCACCTCCTCCGACGCCCAGGCCATGGGTCGCATCGGCGAGGTCGTGTGCCGCACCTGGCAGGTGGCGCACGTGATGAAGCACCGCCGCGGCTCACTGGGGACCTCCCTGCCGGCCGACAACGAGCGCGCCCGCCGGTACGTCGCCAAGTACACGATCAACCCGGCGATCGCCCACGGCATCGCCGACCACGTCGGGTCGGTGGAGGCCGGCAAGATGGCGGACCTGGTGCTGTGGGACCCCCGGTTCTTCGGGATCCGCCCCGAGCTGGTCCTCAAGGGCGGTGCCCTGGTGCTGGGCGCGCTGGGCGACCCCAACGCCTCGATCCCCACCCCGCAGCTGGTGCTGATGCGGCCCGCCCTGGTCGACGGCGACGCCTCGGACCATGCCGTCACCTTCGTCTCTCCCGCCGCGCTTGCCGACGGCCTGGGTGAGCGGCTCGGGCTGCGCCGCGGCCTGGTGGCGGTGGCCCCGACCCGGGAGGTCGGCAAGGCCGACATGGTCAACAACGACGCCTGCCCGCGGATCGACATCGACCCGGAGACGTTCGCGATCGACGTCGACGGCGAACGGGTGGAGCCCGCCCCGGCCCAGGTGCTGCCCCTGGCCCAGCTCTACTCGATGTTCTGATGCCGCCGGTGCAGAGCCTCTCCTCCAGCGCGGTCTCGCTGCTGCTCTCCGACGCCCGCCTCCCGGTGGGCGGGCACACCCAGTCCGGTGGCCTGGAGCCGGCGCTGCTGGCCGGGCTGAGCTCCGAGGGCATCGTCGGCTACTGCCGGACGCGGCTGGCGACCGTCGTACGGACCGAGGCGGCGACCGCGGTCGTGGCTCGGCACGTCACCCTGGGGCACGGCGACCTCGGCCTGGTGCATGCCCACTGGGCGGCCCGCACGCCCAGCGCGGCCCAGCGGGAGACCTCCGCCGAGCTGGGTCGGGGCCTGCTCCGGCTGGCCCGTCGGCTCTGGCTCACCGGGGCCGACCTGGCAGCGCTGGGGGCGCTGCCGAGTCCCGCCCGGCCGCTGGTGCTCGGCGCGGTCGCGGCCCGGACCGGCCTCGACGCCCACCACCTCGCCCAGGTCGTCGCCTACGACGACGTGCAGACCGTCGTGGCGGCCGGGCTCAAGCTCGCGCCCGGCGACCCGGTGGTCGCCACCGGCTGGGTCTGGGAGCAGCTCGGCGAGATCGACCGGCTGGCGACCCAGGTGGCCGGGGCCCGAACGCCCGGCGACATCCCGTCGCTGGCCGCACCGCAGATCGAGGAGTGGGCACAGGCCCACGCCCACACCACGAGGAGGCTGTTCCGTGCCTGAGACCGTCAGAAGCACCCTGCGACTGGGAGTCTGCGGACCCGTCGGCACCGGGAAGAGCTCACTGATCGCCACGCTGTGCCGAGAGCTCGCCGCGACCCACCAGCTCGGGGTGATCACCAACGACATCTACACCGACGAGGACGCCCGCTTCCTGCGCTCCGCCGGGGTGCTGCCCGCCGAGCGGATCGTCGGCGTGGAGACGGGAGCCTGCCCGCACACCGCCATCCGGGACGACGTCACCGCCAACCTCACGGCGGTGGAGGACCTCGAGGAGCGCTTCTTCCCGCTCGACCTCGTGCTGGTGGAGTCCGGCGGGGACAACCTGACCGCGACGTTCTCCCCCGCACTGGTCGACGTCCAGATCTTCGTCCTCGACGTCGCCGGCGGCGGCGACGTGGCCCGCAAGGGCGGGCCGGGGATCGAGCGTGCCGACCTGCTGGTGGTCAACAAGACCGACCTGGCGCCCCATGTCGGCGTGGACGTGGCGCAGATGGTCGCCGACGCCACCCGCGCCCGGGACGGGCGGCCCGTGGTCGCCCTGTCCCGCCACGACGCGGCCTCCGTGGAGGCGCTGGTCTCGTGGGTGAAGGCCCAGCTGGCCGAGCTCCGGCGCGGACGCCTGGTCCCCACGGACCCGGGACCGATGCCCGCCCACGACCACCCGCACCCCGCGGACCACCCGGTGTCGGCTCATGCCCACAGCCACCCGTGACGTGACGGTCGGGGCGCTCACCACCGGGATCTCGGTGGCGCGCACGGCCTCCGGCCCGGTGGCGGTGGGGCTGCGTCACGGGGGGCTCCGGGGCCAGCTCCTGGGCCGGGACCGCACGGGTGCCCGGGTCGCCCTGCTGGCTGCTCAGGCGCTGTTGCTGGGCGGGGACCAGGTCCGGCTCGACGTACGGGTGGGCGCCGGGTGCCGGCTGGAGATCACCGAGCCCGCGGGCACGGTCGCCTACGCCACGGACGAGGCGGCCGCGGGCTGGCACACCACGATCGACGTCGAGCCCGGTGGCCTCCTGGTGTGGCACACCGCGCCGTTCGTCGTCTCCGAGCAGGCACGGGTGCACCGCAGCACCACGGTGCTCCTCGCGCCGGACGCCGGGTGCCTGCTCCGGGAGACCCTGGTGCTGGGCCGCAGCGGGGAGGGACCCGGACGGCTCACCACCACGACGTACGCCGCACGGCACGGGTCGCCGGTCCTGGTGGAGACCCTGGACCTGGGACCGGTGTCGCAGGTGCCCGGGATGCTGGGCGCGAACCGGGTGCTCGACCAGGTCACCGATCTCCGTCCCGGACGGGTCAGCGACGACCCAGCGGCGTTCAACCTCGCGGCCGGCGGCGTGGTGCACCGACGGCTCGCCCCAGCGGCCCACCTGGCCTCCCTCGAGTCCACCTGGCAGGAGCTCGTGCGCTCCAGCGCCGCCGCGGACTGAGTCTGGCAGGATCCTCGTCGTGACCGAACCCGCGCCGCGCCTGATGCTCCTGGACACCGCCAGCCTCTACTTCCGGGCGTTTTTCGGGGTCCCGGAGATCAAGGCGCCCGACGGCACCAACGTCAACGCGGTGCGCGGCCTGCTTGAGTTCATCGCCCGGTTGGTCACCGACTACCGCCCCACGCACCTGGTCTGCTGCTGGGACAACGACTGGCGTCCGCAGTGGCGGGTGGACCTGCTGCCCACCTACAAGGCCCACCGGGTGGTGGCCGAGCGCCCCGGGGAGTCCCCGGACGTGGAGGAGGTGCCCGACCCGCTGGAGGCACAGATCCCGATCATCCTCGAGGTGCTCCGGGCGCTGGGCATCAGCGTCGTGGGGGCGGACCAGCACGAGGCCGACGACGTGATCGGGACGCTCGCGACCGACGCCGGGATGCCGGTGGAGATCGTCACCGGTGACCGCGACCTGTTCCAGCTCGTCGACGACGAGGCGCAGGTCCGGGTGCTGTACACCGCTCGGGGGGTGAGCAAGCACGAGCGGGTCACCGGTGAGGTGGTGCGTGCCAAGTACGACGTCGAGGCCCACCAGTACGCCGACTTCGCGACGCTGCGCGGGGACGCCTCGGACGGCCTGCCCGGAGTCCCCGGGGTCGGGGACAAGACGGCGGCCACCCTGTTGGGCCGCTTCGGCGACGTGCCCGGCATCCTGGCTGCCGCGGAGGATCCCGACTCGGATCTGGCACCAGGGCCGCGGCGCAAGATCAAGGACGCCGCCGACTACCTCGCGGTCGCTCCCACGGTGGTCGCCGTGGTGCGCGACCTCGACCTGGGACCGGTCGACGCGCTGCTCCCCCGCACCCCCCGCGACCCCGACGCCGTCGTCGAGCTGAGCGGACGCTGGAACCTCGAGGGGCCGCTGACCCGGGTGGTCACGGCACTGACCGGTCCCGAGGACTCCTGACGGGCCGGCGCCGCGGCACCGGCTTGCCCCTGGTGCCTAGGTTGGTGACATGAGCCATATCGCTGTCGTCGGGGGCCACGGAAACGTGGCCCGTCACCTGCACCCGATTCTCGTCGCCGCCGGGCACACGCCCGTGGCCCTGGTCCGCAAGGACAGCTATCGGGCCGAGCTGGAGGCGCTGGGCGCCGAGGTGCGCCTGCTGGACATCGAGGCGGACGACGCCGCGGGGTTCGCCACGGCGTTCGAGGGCTGCGACGCGGTGGTCTTCGCGGCCGGTGGCGGGGCGGACGGCAACGTGGAGCGCAAGCGGACCGTCGACCTCGAGGGCTCCCTGAAGTCCATCGAGGGCGCACGGCAGGCCGGGATCACCCGGTTCGTCCAGCTCTCCGCGATCGGCGTGGACGACGCCCTCCCCGACGACACCGCCGAGGTGTGGAAGGCCTACGTGGAGGCCAAGCGGGACGCCGACGTGGCGCTGCGCGACAGCGGGCTGGACTGGACGATCATCCGCCCGGGCGCCCTCACCGACGACGATGCCCTGGGCCGCGTCCAGCTGGCCGAGCACGTCACGCGGGGCAGCATCCCCCGAGCCGACGTCGCTGCCGTGCTGGCGGCGGTGCTGGACTCCGAAGCGGCCGTGGGCCGACAGTGGGAGCTCGTCTCGGGCGACACCCCGGTGGACGACGCGGTGGCGCTGGCCGTCACCGGCTGAGGCCTGCGCGGCCCGCGCGGCCTGGGGCGGCGCCGGACCGCTGTACGCCCGCCCCACCCGCGCACATGCACCCGCGGGGCGGGACGGACCTAGGCCGAGAAGGCGGAGTACGCCACCACGCCGCGCCGCAGCCGCTTGACCGACTCGCGCGCGACCCGGCGCAACGAGGTGTCACCCGCGGCGTCGGCGACCTGACCGGTGAGGTCGAGCAGCTGCTTCATCCAGCGCACGAAGTCTCCTGCCGCCAGGTCGACGGCGCCGAGCACGTCGTCGAGGTCGTCGCCCTCCGCCCAGCGGTACGCCGCCCAGGCGAACCCCAGGTCGGGCTCGCGGAGGAAGTCCAGCCGGTGTTCCTTCTCCAGGGCCTCGAGCTCGGCCCACAGCCGGACCATCTCCGCGATGGTCTCGCTGACCGCGCCGCCCGGCACACGCGGGGCGGAGGCGTCGTCGGCCCGGCGCGCCTCGTAGACGAGCACCGAGAGCACGGCGGCGAGCTCGGAGGCGTCGAGGCCGTCCCACAGCCCGTGGCGCAGGGACTCCGCAGCGACCAGGTCCATGTCGGTGTAGACCCGACGCAGCCGGGACCCGCGCTCGGTGACCTTGTCGTCGGCCAGGTAGTCCAGGGCGGTGAGCACGTCGCAGACCCGGTCGAAGGTCCGCGCCACGGTGTTGGTGCGCTGCTCGACCCGCCGCTTGAGGGTGGCGGAGTCCCGGTCCAGCTTGAACCACCGCTCGGCCCACCGGGAGTGGTCCTCGCGCTCGGGGCACTGGTGACAGGGGTGCTGCTTGAGCTGGCGGCGCAGATCCTCGATCTCGCGCTCGACGGGGCTGTCGGGCACCGGGCCGCCGCGGCCGCCGCCGTGACGTGGCGGCGGAGTCAGGTCGTGGGTGCGGGCGCGCAGCGTGGCGACCAGGTCCTTGCGCATCTGCGGGTTGCGACCGTTGAAGGACTTGGGGATCCGGATCCGGGTGAGGGCCTGCACCGGGGTGGGGAAGTCCATGATGGCCAGTCGCCGGGCCTGCCGGTCCTGGGTCACCACGTAGGGACGCGGCTCGGTGGGGCTGGCCAGACCCGGGTCGATGACGACGGCGAACCCGGAGAACTTCCCCGCCGGCACCTGGATCACGTCGCCGGGCCTGAGCTGCTGCAGCGAGGCGAGCGCCTCCTCGCGACGGTCGGCCTTGCGCGCCCGGGCGGCGCCCTTCTCGAGCTCGGAGATGCGCCGTCGCAGGTCGGCGTACTCCATGAAGTCACCCACGTGGCAGGTGGCCGCCTCGCGGTAGCCCTCGAGGGCCTCCTGGGCCTTGTGCAGCTGCTTGGCCAGCCCGACGACCGCCTTGTCGGCCTGGAACTGGGCGAACGACATCTCCAGCAGCTCACGCGACCGGGCCCGGCCGAACTGGGCGACCAGGTTGACCGCCATGTTGTAGGAGGGGCGGAACGACGAGCGCAGCGGATAGGTGCGGGTGGAGGCCAGGCCGGCCAGCTCGCGCGGGTCCATGCCGGGCTGCCACAGCACGACGCCGTGCCCCTCGACATCGAGCCCGCGACGCCCCGCGCGTCCGGTGAGCTGGGTGTACTCCCCGGGCGTGATGTCCGCGTGCGTCTCGCCGTTCCACTTCGACAGCTTCTCGATCACCACCGTGCGAGCGGGCATGTTGATGCCCAGTGCCAGGGTCTCGGTGGCGAAGACCACCTTGCACAACCCCCGGGTGAAGAGGTCCTCCACGCACTGCTTGAACGTGGGCAGCATGCCGGCGTGGTGGGCCGCGACGCCGCGCGTCAGGCCGTCCAGGAACTCGTGGTAGCCCAGGACGTGCCGGTCGTCCTCGGGCAGGTGCCGGCAGCGCTCCTCGACGAAGGCCGCGATCTCGTCGCGCTCCGCAGGAGAGGTCAGCCGCACGCCCGCGGACAGGCACTGGGTGACCGCGGCGTCGCACCCGACCCGGCTGAAGATGAAGACGATGGCCGGCAGCAGGCCCTGCTTGTCGAGCTGTTCGATGACGTCGACCCGGCTGGGGATCCAGACCCGGCGGCCGTTGCCCACGTCCCGTGGGCCCTTGGTGGCCCCCGAGCGACCCTTGCGTGGCGCCCGGCGGTCGCGCATCAGCCGGGAGCTGGCCCAGTCGTCGCGGGAGACGCGCAGCAGCTCGCCGTTGACCGGCGCTCCCTCCTTGACGAAGCCGGCGCTGGCGTCGACGTCGGACTTGGCGAACAGGTCGAGGATGCGCCGACCGACCATCACGTGCTGGAACAGCGGCACCGGCCGCCGCTCCTCCACGATCGTGGTGGTGTCGCCGCGCACCGTGGCGAGCCACTCACCGAACTCCTCGGCGTTGGAGACGGTCGCGGAGAGCGAGACCACCGACACCGACTCGGGCAGGTGGATGATCACCTCCTCCCAGACCGCGCCACGGGCGCGGTCCGCCAGGTAGTGCACCTCGTCCATCACCACGAAACCCAGCCCCAGCAGGGTGCGGGAGCCGGCGTAGAGCATGTTGCGCAGCACCTCGGTGGTCATCACCACCACCGGCGCCTCGCCGTTGATCGTGTGGTCCCCGGTGAGCAGGCCGACCTGCTCGCTGCCGTAGCGCTCCACCAGGTCGTGGTACTTCTGGTTGGACAGCGCCTTGATCGGGGTGGTGTAGAAGCACTTGCGCCCGGTCGCCAGCGCCAGGTGCACCGCAAACTCCCCCACCACCGTCTTGCCCGACCCCGTCGGCGCGGCGACCAGCACGCCTCGGCCGTCCTCGATCTCGCGGCAGGCTCGGATCTGGAAGTCGTCGAGCCCGAAGGAGTACTGCCCTGCGAAGTCGACCAGGACCGGGTGCTGTTGATCCCGGCGGAACGCGGCGTAGGCCTCGGACGGAGAGCTCATACCCAGACCTTAAGCGCACCCCCCACACACTCGACGCTCAGCGGCAGGGCACCGAAGCGCTCGCCGTCGGCGTAGGCGACGATCCCGGCCGCGGCGACTGTCACCTTGCGCACCCGGTGGTGCTCGTACTTCGGGTGGGTGACGTGGGTGCCCGCGAAGAGCTTGGGGTAGGTACGGACCAGGCCGGTCCGGGACATCGGCTTGATGATCACCACGTCCAGCAGCCCGTCGTCCAGCAGCGCCCCCTCGGTGATCCGCAGTCCCCCGCCGAAGGAGGGGCCGTTGCCCACCGCCACCAGCATCGCCTCCACCCGGCGTACCTCGCCGTCGAGGTCCAGGGTGTAGTGCAGCGGCTGGAAGGTGCGCAGCTCCGCCAAGGTCGCCAGCTGGTAGCGCATCTGGCCCCGGGGCCAGCGCATCTGGTTGGCGCGCTCGTTGACGACCGCGTCGAAGCCCGCCGCCAGGACGGTCACGAACCAGCGGTCGCCCGACCTGGCCAGGTCGATGGTCCGGGTCCGGTGGGCGATGATCCGGTCCACGGCCGCCATCGGGTCCTGCCGTGGCAGGTCGAAGTAGCGCGCCACGTCGTTGCCGGTGCCGCACGGCACCATCCCGATGGGTACGTCGGTCCCGGCGACGGCCTGGAGCCCGAGGTGGAACATCCCGTCCCCGCCGATCACCACCACCCCGTCGGCCCCCTGGCCGACGGCGTGCCGGGTCAGGCTCAGGGTCTCCTCCCCGTCGCCGCCCATCAGGTCGCGCACCACCAGGCCGCTGTCGCGCAGTCGCCGCGCCACGGCTGCTCGGAGGCCGGGGCCGAGACCCTTGCCCGCGGCCGGGCTGGTGACGAGCGCGATCTCGCGCGGGCTGCTGCTCACGCCGGAGACCCTAACGGCTGCCGGACGGCCTTCGAGGTGCCTCAGCACCTATTCGCAGGTGGGCGGCGTACCGCTCCGGCGAGGCACCGACGGCGCGTGCCAGCCGGCTCAGTGCCTCGAGCACCTGATCGGCGGCGAACCCGGTCCCCGGTACGGCGAGGGTCAGTCGTCCCTGACGTTCGGCCAGCAGCAGCTGTCCGTGCTGCCACGCCTGGTGGCAGCGGGTGCGGACCAGGTCGGTGACGACCGGTTCCGGGTAGGCCTCGTCGACGGCGAGCAGGTCGCACGGCAGGTCCGGATGCCCCTCGCCGGTCAGCGTGCCGGCCACGTGGTACCCGGTGCGCAGACCGGCCACGGCGGTCCACGTCACCCCCTCCGTGCCGAGCCACTCGGGCAGGTCGAAGGGGTCCACGTCGTCCAGCGGTACAGGCTCCACGCCTCCACCCTGTCAGAGGGGGGACGGCTGGTCGTCCGCCCACCCCGGGGCGACAGCACGGCGGCGTGCCCGGACCCGGTCCACCACACGTGCGGCGATCTCGGCCAGCAGGAACAGCACCAGCATCGGGATGGCCAGCATGAGCATGGAGAACGGGTCGGTCGAGGGCGTCGCCACGGCGGCGAAGACGAAGGTCCCGATGATGATCCAGGGGCGGTAACGACCCAGCGCTGCGCCGCTCACCACCCCTGCGAGGTTGAGCATGATCACGAACAGCGGGATCTCGAAGGCGATCCCGAAGACCAGCAGCATCCGGGTGAAGAAGGAGAAGTAGTCACCGAACTCGACGAGGTTCTCCAGGCTCTCCTGGGTGAAGCCGATCAGCACCTCCAGCCCCTTGGGCAGCACGTAGTACCCCACGGCCACGCCGGCCAGGAAGAGAGGGCCGGCGACGGCGGCGAAGATCCGCGACCACTTGCGCTCGTTGCGGTGCAGCCCGGGAACCACGAAGCCCCAGATCTGGGAGAGCCAGTAGGGGCTGGCGATCACGATGGCCGCCACGCCGCAGAGCTTGAGCTGCATCAGCAGGGGCCCCGTCGCGCCCTGGACGTAGGCCTTGGTCTCCACGCTCTGGCCCAGCTGCTCGCGGGCGTCGTTGTAGGGCTCGAGCACCAGGGCGAACAGCTGGTCGTAGAAGAACAGCGCGCCGACGAAGACCACCAGCAGCACCAGCACCGAGCGCACCAGTCGGGCGCGCAGCTCTCGTACGTGGTCCGACAGCGGCATCCTGCCGTCGGGTCCGACCGGGTGCTGAGGGGTCCCCCGCAGCACCGCGATGATGCCCCGGATCACCGCGCGGTCAGGCGGGGTTGTCGTCGCGGTACGGCGGCTGAGTGGGGTCGTCCTGGCGCCGCCGGGCCTCGAGCTCGAGCTGTTCGGGAGTCTTGGCCTCGTCATCGTCGAGGAGCCCCTTGGTCTCTGCCTTGAAGATGCGCAGCGCGCGGCCACTCCCCCGGGCCAGCTCGGGGAGCTTGGAGGCACCGAAGAGCAGCACCAGGACAGCCAGGATGATGAGCAGCTCGGTCGTGCCCAGACCGGCGATCAGCGGCGGCAGAGTCATGTCAGTCCTCGGGTGGTCGTTGAGAGTGCAATCCTACGCCGGTGGCGCCGGAGTACAGCGCCAAGGCGTCCCTGGCGGCCACCGCACACGCCGAGACCACGTCGTCGGGCCCCAGCACGTCGGCGTTGGGGCCAGGCGCAGCACCAGCCGGCGCAGCCACCGCACGTCTGCCACGAGCAGGTCGACCTCGAGCAGACCGTCCCCCACGTGCCGGACGTCGGCCACCGGGTAGTACTCCGGGACCCAGTGGGCCCCGGGGCGGAGCCGCAGGGTGACCAGGCGGCCGTCGGCGGGACCACGGAACAGGGACTCGGACAGGTCGTGCGGCGCCGCAGGGTGAGCCTGGGCCGGGGCGTCGAGCACCGTGATGTCGTGGATCCGGTCCAGCCGGAAGACGCGGGTGCCCTCGGCGGAGTGGCACCAGCCTGCGAGGTAGTCGAAGCCGTTGGCGGAGAAGACCTGGATCGGGTCGACCACCCGGTCCGAGGCCTCGTCGCGCGTCGGGACCCAGTAGTTCAGGCACACCTGACGGCCCCGCGCCAGGGCCGACTCCAGGGCGCTGCGCACGTCCGCCACGCCCCCGTCGCTGGGATCGATCTCGACCTGCTGGTGGGCACTGCCCTCGGCCGCCGCCTGCTCGAGCTTGCGCAGGGTCCGGTCGACGACTTCCTGGGTGTCGGCCGGTGCGCTGTCACGCACCGCACGTAGGGCGACGATGAGAGCGGTCGCCTCCGTGGGCGTCAGCCGCAGGGGACGAGAGAGGTAGTCGGCGTTGGAGATCCGGATGACCCCGTCGGCGTCCTCCCCCTCCAGGGAGTCGAGGTCGACGTCGATCAGGTCGTCCGGGTAGCCGCCGGGCAACCCGCACATCAGGAGGACCTTCAGGTCCTTCACGACCTGCTGGCTCGAGACGCCCATCGCCGCCGCGGCGTCGTCCAGACGCACCGAGCCGCGCGCGTGCAGGAACGGGACGAGGGTCAGCAGGCGGGCGACCTGCTCGCGTGCTCCGGTCCCGGTGGTACTCATCCAGCACCGCCGGCGACCAGGGCGGTGAGCCGGTCGCGCACCTCGTGGCGCAGGGAATCAGGAGCCTCGACGCAGGCGTCGGCGCCTTGTGCCAGCACCTCGTCGGCCAGCACCCCGGCGTTGCCGAGGACCTGCACCCGGTCCCAGGGGGTCAACGCATCAGGTCCGGGGACTCCTTCAACGGTGGAGACGGCCATCCGGCGCAGCCCGTGGCCGGTCCCGGCACGCAGCAGCACGGTGGCGACCTCCGCCTGAGGCGGCGGTGCCAGGCGGGTGGCGATGCCGCGGATGTCGGTGCCCTCAGGGATCTCGTAGGCGCCGGGCTGACCCACCAGCCGCGCCGCGCCCACGATGCGGGAGAGCCGGAAGACCCGCTCGGCCCCGCGGTCGGTGTCCAGTCCCACGGCGTACCACCGCCCGGAGTAGCGCACCACGCCCCAGGGCTGGAGGTGGCGGGTGGTCGGCTCCTCCGACCCCGGACGCCGGTAGGAGAACACCACGGCCCGACGTTCCTGGGTGGCCTGCCAGAACACGTCGAAGGCAGGCTCGTCGACGCTGATGTGGGGCTCGACGATGTCCAGGGCGGCGACGTCGACGGGCACCTTGGCCGCAGCCAGCTTGCGCAGCGCCTCGGTGGTCGCCTCGGCCAGGGTGGCGTGCTGCCACACCTTCCCCGCCAGCCCCACGACCGCCGCCTCGTCGGCCGACAGGCTGATCTCGGGGAGGGCGAACTCGTCCATCCGGATCCGGTAGCCCACCTCGTCGTCGAAGTAGCTGTCCAGGGTCCCCACCTCAACCGGGACTCCGAGGCTGCGCAGCTCCTCCTTGTCCCGGTCGAACATCCGCTCGAAGGCGTCCTCGCTCTGGCCCGGGTAGAGGATCTCCCGGATCCGGGCCTTGGAGACGAAGCGCCGCTGGACGAGCAGCATGATGAGCAGGTTGAGCAGACGCTCGCTCCTGCGGTTCGTCATCATCGCCTCCGGCGGGTGGTCGGGGTGCTGCTGCGGCTCAGGCGGCCGCGAGGATGTCGACGACGAAGAACAGCGTGTCGGTGCCCTTGATGCCAGCGTCCGGCTGCCCCTTCTTGCCGTAGCCCAGGGCGGGCGGGACCGCCACGACCACGCGCGACCCGACGGTCTGGCCGACGAGCGCCTGGTCCCAGCCCGGCACGACCTGCCCGACCCCGATCGGGAAGCTGGCGGGCATCCCGGCGCTGTAGGACTCGTCGAAGGGGGCCTTGCCGTTGTAGACCTGGCCGAGGTAGTTGACGTAGATCGTCTGGCTCTTCTTCACCACCGGGCCGTCACCCTTGATCAGCTTGGTGACCCACAGCTTGCCGTTGGGCTTCGGGGTCCCGGCGAAGTCGAAGCCGGTCACCTTGCCGTCCTCCTCGAGGACCTCGGGCGTCCACTTGGCCGGCGTCTTCTCCTCGCCCTGGGGCTCGGTGGCGACCGTGTCCACCAGCTCGAGGACGAAGAGCACGCTGTCGCCGTTGCCGATACCCAGCTGGGGGTTGCCCTGCTCGCCGAAGGCGTCCTTGGCCGGCGCCGCGACGGCCACGACCGAACCGATCTTCTGACCCTCGAGCCCGGCCTGGAGACCCTTGCCGAGGTCGTCGGAGAGATTCAGGATCTGCGGGGCGGTGCCCTGGTAGCTGTTGTAGGCCTCCGCCTGGGTGAAGCCGTTGCCCATCCAGATGTGGGTCAGCACGTTGTCGCCGGACGCGGTCTCGTCACCGTCGCCCTCGACCAGCACCTCGGTCTCCACTTTGCTGGGGTCGAGCTTGCCGTCCCAGGTGACCTCCGGGGCCTTGCCCGCGGTCGCCTTGATGTCGACGGACTCGATCGCCGAGCCGCCGGAGTCGTCACCGGAGTCGTCGCCACAGGCGACGAGGGACAACATGCTGAGGGTCAGGACGGAGGCTGCTAAGGCACGACGGGGCACAGGTGAACAACTTTCACATAGTCAGGACTTCGGAGGAGCGCCGCCCACCCTAGCCCGGCGGCAAAGGGCTCCTGACAAGGACTCACATGCCATCGATGAGCCGCTGCACACGCTCGTCGTGGGCCCGGAACGGGTCCTTGCACAGCACGGTGCGCTGGGCCTGGTCGTTGAGCTTGAGGTGCACCCAGTCGACGGTGAAGTCACGGCGTCGCTCCTGGGCCTTGCGGATGAACTCCCCGCGCAGCCGGGCCCGGGTGTTCTGCGGCGGGACCGACTTGGCCTCGAAGATCTTCAGGTCGTTGGTCACCCGGGCCACTGCGCCGCGCTTCTCCAGGAGGTAGTAGAGGCCCCGGTCGCGGTGGATGTCGTGGTAGGCCAGATCGATCTGCGCCACCCGCGGGTGACCCAGCGCGAGGTCGTTCTTGGCGCGGTAGCGCTCGATCAGCTTCCACTTGATCACCCAGTCGAGCTCGCGGTCGACCAGTCCCAGGTCCTCGGACTCCACGGCCTTCAGGCCGCGCTCCCACAGGTCCAGCGCCTGCTCGACCAACGGTGTGGAGATGCCGCGCCGGTCGACGAAGTCCCGAGCCTTGCCGAGGTACTCGCCCTGGATCTCCAGGGCACTGGCCTCGCGCCCGTTGGCCAGGCGGACCTTGCGCTGCCCCGTCATGTCGTGGGAGATCTCACGGATCGCCCGGATCGGGTTCTCCATCGAGAGGTCGCGCATCACCACGCCCTCCTCGATCATCCGCAGCACCAGGTCGCAGGAGGCCACCTTGAGCATGGTGGTCGTCTCGCTCATGTTGGAGTCACCGACGATGACGTGCAGCCGCCGGTACTTCTCGGCGTCCGCGTGCGGCTCGTCGCGGGTGTTGATGATCGGTCGGCTCCGCGTGGTGGCGCTGGAGACTCCCTCCCAGATGTGCTCGGCACGTTGGGAGAGCGAGTACGTGGCTCCCCGCGGGGTCTGGGTGACCTTGCCCGCCCCCACCAGCACCTGCCGGGTGACCAGGAACGGGATCAGCACGTCGGCCAGACGGCTGAACTCACCGGCTCGGCTGACCAGGTAGTTCTCGTGGCAGCCGTAGGAGTTGCCGGCTGAGTCGGTGTTGTTCTTGAACAGGTAGATGTCGCCCGAGATGCCCTCGTCGTGCAGCCGCTGCTCGGCATCGAGGAGGAGGCCCTCGAGCACCCGCTCCCCCGCCTTGTCGTGGGTGACCAGCTCGACGATGTCGTCGCACTCCGGTGTGGCGTACTCCGGGTGGCTGCCGACGTCGAGGTACAGCCGGGCCCCGTTGCGCAGGAAGACGTTGCTGCTGCGACCCCACGAGACGACCTTGCGGAAGAGGTAGCGGGCAACCTCGTCGGGGCTCAGCCGACGCTGTCCGTTGAACGTGCAGGTGACTCCGTACTCGTTCTCGATCCCGAAGATCCGACGGTCCATTCCTCCACACTAGGGGCAGCAGCCACACCGTGGGGCCCAAGTGACGGCGCTGTCTTGCCGCCGGGTCAGCTCAGCGGGTCCGTCGGGTCGACCGGCGGACCGGGCGGGGCCACCGGCGGCGCTGCCGGGTCCTGGACGCCCTCGTCGGTGGCCGGGGGGCTCTCGCCCACAGCGGGCGGGGTCAGCGGAGGGGCGATCGGGGGCTGCGCAGCGCCGCTCTCCGGGGTGACGGACTCGGTGGCCGCCTGGTCGGTGTCGCCGGGCGACTCGGCGGCCGAGCTGGGGCCGCGAACGCCGAGCAGGGCCACCAGCCGCTCGGCCCGCAGGCGGTAGAACTTGCGGGCCTGGGTGCGGGTCCGGTCCAGCACCGCGACCTCGAGGTCCTCCACCGGGATCACCCGGTCGTTGGCCTCGGAGTGGCCGAGCGCAGCGACCGCCAGCCGCAGGGCGTCCTGCAGGGTGGCACCGGTCTCGTAGTGCTCCTTCAGGTGACCCGCCACGACGTCAGCGGCCCCGCCCATCACCGCGTAGCCGTGCTCGTCGGCGACCTGGCCGTCGTAGGTCAGGCGGTAGATCTGGTCGGCCTCCGGCGCGTCGCCCACCTCGGCGACGAAGAGCTCCACCTCGTAGGGCTTCTCGCCGCCGCTGGAGAAGATCGTGCCCAGCGTCTGGGCGTAGGCGTTGGCCAGGCTCCGGCCCGTGACGTCGCGTCGGTCGTAGGAGTACCCGCGCATGTCGGCCAGGCGCACCCCCGCGATCCGCAGGTTCTCGAACTCGTTGTAGCGGCCCACCGCGGCGAAGGCGAGGCGGTCGTAGATCTCGGAGACCTTGTGCAGCGCCTGGGAAGGGTTCTCGGACACGAACAGGACGCCGTCGGCGTACTGGACCACGACGACGGAGCGTCCCCGCGCGATGCCCTTGCGCGCGAAGTCGGCGCGGTCCTTCATCAGCTGCTCGGGGGAGACGTAGAAAGGCGTGCTCATCGGGTCATGGTCCTTCCGGCGGGGCGAGAAGAGGGGGTCACGTCAGGGAGGCCGCGGGGCCGTCCGGACGCACCATCCGGCTGGCGATGATCCGATCGGCGATCTGGGCCACCTCGTCGTCGGTGAGGCGGTGCCCCCCGTCGGCGGTGATGACGTGCACGACGGGGAAGATCCGTCGCGCGAGGTCGGGCCCACCGGTCGCGGAGTCGTCGTCCGCGGCGTCGTAGAGAGCCTGCACGGCAGCGGTGACGCACCCGTCGGCGTCGAGGTCGGCGCGGTAGAGCTTCTTCAACGAGCCCCGGGCGAACAACGACCCGGAGCCGACCGCGTGGAACGCGGTCTCCTCGTAGCGGCCGCCGGTGACGTCGTAGGAGAAGATCCGGCCGTGCTCGGCGGCCAGGTCGAAGCCCGCGAACAACGGAACCACCGCGAGCCCCTGCATGGCCATGCCGAGGTTGGACCGGATCAGTGCCGCCAGACGGTTCGCCTTGCCGTCCATGGAGAGCGTCGTGCCCTCGATCTTCTCGTAGTGCTCGAGCTCGGTCTGGAACAGCCGCACCATCTCCACGGCGATCCCGGCGGTGCCGGCGATCCCCACGCAGCTGTACTCGTCGGCCGGGAAGACCTTCTCGATGTCGCGCTGGGCGATGATGTTGCCCATCGTCGCCCGCCGGTCCCCGGCCATCACCACGCCACCCGGGAAGGTGGCGGCCACGATCGTGGTGCCGTGCGGTGCGAGATGGCTGGCGTCCGTGGCGGGCAGCGGCTGCTGGGACGGCAGCAGGTCCGGCGCCTGGGAGGCCAGGAAGTCAGCGAAGGAGGACGACCCCGGCTGCAGGTACGCCGCCGGGAGACGCGGTCCGTCGAGCTGTCCGGCCACTACTGGCCACCCTTCTGGATGAAGGACTTCACGAAGTCCTCGGCGTTGGTCTCCAGCACGTCGTCGATCTCGTCGAGAATCGCGTCGACGTCCCCGTCGATCGCCTCCTTGCGCTCGGCGACGTCGCTCTCGGCGACCTCGGCCTGCGACTCCTCGTCATGGGAGGACTTCCGCGGCTGCTTCTGCTCCTGGGACATATTTGAACCCTATAGCCAACTACCTCGTGAGGGCGGCGAAGAGACGCTCAGCGGTGTCGCAGGAGTCCAGCAGTCCCCCGACGTGCGCCTTGGTGCCGCGCAGCGGATCGCTGGTCGGGATCCGTTGCAGGGACTCTCGCCCGGGAAGGTCGAAGATGACCGAGTCCCACGAGGCGGCCGCGACGTCCCCGGCGTACTTCTCCAGGCAGCGGCCACGGAAGTAGGCCCGGGTGTCCTCCGGCGGCTCGTGCATGGCGCTGTCCACGGCCTCGTCGGTCAGCAGCCGCTGGATCCGGCCGGAGGCGACGAGGCGGTGGTAGAGCCCCTTGGCCGGACGGATGTCGGAGTACTGCAGGTCGATGAGGTGCAGCTTGGCGTCGTCCCACTCCAGACCGTCTCGGTCGCGGTACTGGGTGAGCAGCTTGAGCTTGGCCACCCAGTCCAGCTCGCTGGCGCAGCTGAGGGGGTCCTGCTCGAGGCGGTCCAGCACCGACTCCCACCGGGCCAGCACGTCCGAGGTCTGGTCGTCGACGTCCGACCCGTGCCGGTCCTCGACGTACTTGCGCGCCAGGTCCAGGTACTCCATCTGGAGCTGGACCGCGGTCATCCGCCGGCCGTCGCGCAGCGTCAGCAGGTGGCGCAGCGTCGGGTCGTGGGAGACCGCGCGCAACGAGGCCACGGGGTGCTCCACGGTGAGGTCGTAGGTCAGGAACCGGTCCTCGATCATCGCCAGCACCAACGAGGTGGTGCCGACCTTGAGGTACGTCGATATCTCCGACAGGTTGGCGTCACCGAGGATGACGTGCAGCCGCCGGTACTTCTCGGGGTCGGCGTGCGGCTCGTCGCGGGTGTTGATGATGGGGCGCTTGAGCGTGGTCTCGAGGCCGACCTCGACCTCGAAGAAGTCGGCCCGCTGACTGATCTGGAACCCGTGGCCGCTGCCGTCCTGGCCGATCCCGACCCGCCCGGCCCCACAGACCACCTGGCGCGAGACGAAGAACGGGATCAGGTGCTTCACGATGTCGGCGAAGGGAGTGGAGCGCCGCATCAGGTAGTTCTCGTGCGCACCGTAGGAGGCGCCCTTGTTGTCGGTGTTGTTCTTGTAGAGCAGGATCTGGGGCGCGCCCGGGAGCTGGCTGGCGCGCAGCGAGGCGTCCAGCATCACCTGCTCGCCCGCCTTGTCCCAGCGCACCACGTCCAGCGGGTTGGTCACCTCCGGGGAGGAGTACTCCGGGTGGGCGTGGTCGACGTAGAGGCGGGCGCCGTTGGTCAGGATGATGTTGGCCAGGCCGAGGTCCTCGTCGGTCAGCTGGCTGGGATCGGCGACCTGGCGGGCCATGTCGTAGCCCCGGGCGTCGCGCAGCGGCGACTCCTCCTCGAAGTCCCAGCGGGCGCGCCGGGCACGCAGCGTCGCGGTCGCGTAGGCGTTCACGATCTGCGAGGAGGCCAGCATCGGATTCGCCTGCGGCTGCCCCTGCACCGAGATCCCGTACTCGACCTCGGTCCCCATCACCCGACGTACGCTCATGTGATCCAGACTACGTGCCGCACGAGCACGCCTACGGGAGGCGACGGCCGGTCGCCGCGTGCGCCCAGTTGATCGCCACGATGCCGGCCAGCACCACCACCAGCGCCGGCAGCTCGCCCTGGACACCCAGCACGATGCTGATCGGGATGCAGGCGATGATCGAGAGGATCCCCAGCGCCAGCTGCCGTGGCCCCGCGGCGGCCACCGCTGCCTCGACCCGCCGCCGCCGCGCCAGCTCGTCGCTCACCTGGTCCTGCACCGCCCGCTCGATTCGCTCGGCGAACCCCGCCACCAGCTCGGCGTCGTACCGCGGTCCCAGCTCGTGCCGGGTCTGGAGGAGCGCCTCCGTCTCCGTCGGCTCGATCTCTTCCCCCGGCATGGGTCAGAGGTACTGGCCGGTGTTGGCGACGGTGTCGATGGACCGTCCGGGCTCCGTGCCCTGCTTGCCGGTGATCAGGGTGCGGATGAAGACGATCCGCTCCCCCTTCTTGCCGGAGATCCGCGCCCAGTCGTCGGGGTTGGTGGTGTTGGGGAGGTCCTCGTTCTCCTTGAACTCGTCCACGCAGGCCTGGAGCATGTGCTGGACCCGGAGACCGCGCTGGTCGTGGTCCAGCAGGTCCTTGATGGCCATCTTCTTGGCGCGGTCGACGATGTTCTGGATCATCGCCCCGGAGTTGAAGTCCTTGAAGTAGAGGACCTCCTTGTCCCCGTTGGCGTAGGTGACCTCGAGGAAGCGGTTCTCCTCGGTCTCGGTGTACATGCGCTCCACCGTGGCCCGGATCATCGCGTTCGTGCAGGCCACCCGATCGCCGCCGAACTCCGCCAGGTCCTCGGCGTGCAGCGGCAGGTCGGGCGTGAGGTACTTGCTGAAGATGTCGCGTGCGGACTCGGCGTCCGGCCGCTCGATCTTGATCTTCACGTCCAGGCGGCCTGGTCGCAGGATCGCCGGGTCGATCATGTCCTCGCGGTTCGAGGCGCCGATCACCAGCACGTTCTCCAGGGTCTCGACCCCGTCGATCTCGCTCAGCAGCTGGGGCACGATGGTGTTCTCCACGTCGGAGGAGACCCCGGAGCCGCGGGTGCGGAACAACGAGTCCATCTCGTCGAAGAACACGATCACCGGGGTGCCGAGGCTGGCCTTCTCCCGGGCCCGCTGGAACACGAGCCTGATGTGCCGCTCCGTCTCGCCGACGTACTTGTTGAGCAGCTCGGGGCCCTTGATGTTGAGGAAGTAGGACTTGCCCTCGGCGCCGGTCTTGGCTGCCACCTTCTTGGCGAGCGAGTTGGCCACCGCCTTGGCGATCAGCGTCTTTCCGCAGCCGGGCGGACCGTAGAGCAGCACGCCCTTCGGCGGCTTGAGCTTGTGGTCCTTGAACAGGTCCGGGTGCAGGTAGGGAAGCTCCACCGCGTCCCGGATCGCGTCGATCTGGGCGACCAGCCCACCGATCGACTCGTAGTCGATGTCGGGGACCTCCTCCAGGACCAGCTCCTCGACCTCGGACTTGGGCACCCGCTCGTACACGTAGCCGGAGCGCGAGTCGAGCAGGAGCGAGTCACCCGCGCGCAGGGTCCCCTCCAGCAGGGGCGCCGCGAGGCGCACCACTCGTTCCTCGTCGGCGTTGGCGATGACCAGGGCGCGCTCCCCGTCCGCGAGGAGCTCCTTGAGCATCACGACCTCGCCGATCTGCTCGAAGTCGAAGGCGGCGACGACGTTCATCGCCTCGTTGAGCATGACCTCCTGGCCGCGGACCAGCTCGGTGAGCTCCACGGCCGGGCTGACGTTGACCCGAAGCTTGCGCCCGCCGGTGAACACGTCGACGGAGCCGTCGTCGTTGCGGGCCAGGAAGGTGCCGAAGCCGGCTGGAGGCTGCGCCAGCCGGTCGACCTCCTCCTTCAGCTTCATGATCTGGTCGCGAGCCTCGCGAAGCGTCTGGGCCAGTCGTTCGTTCTGGCTGGTGACGGCCGCCAGGGACCGCTGGGTGTCGGCCAGCCGCAGCTCGACGCCGCGGTTCTCGCCCGGAGCATTCGCGAGCCGGCGTCTCAGGTCGGCCATCTCCAGCTCCATCGCACTGAGCTGGCTTGCGAGCTCTTCAGGGCTGCGTCCTCTGGGGCCGCTGTCCGAGAATGTCATCTGCGTCACCTCCTTTTCAGGACACTACCCACGGGAGGCCAATTGGGAAGGACTTATCCCATTGTGTTGGTCACGATTCCTCCCGTGGCGCGCCCTGCGTCGGTTGCCGCGACCTACTCTCGCTGGTCCTCGACGCCGTCGGCGACCGGCTGCTCCAAGGGCTCCTGCGGTACGTCGGCGGGCCGGGGACCGGTGTAGTCGGGGCCGTAGGCCCCCGGTGCCGGCCGGCGCCTCTTCAGCGGCGGCCGCTGGCCGGGAGCCATGCGTCGGGCGGTGACCAGGAAGGCGGTGTGGCCGATCATCTTGTGGCTCGGCCGGACGGCCAGACCCTCCACGTGCCAGTCCCGGACCAAGGACTCCCACGCCTGCGGCTCGGTGAACCCACCGTGCACCCGCAGCGTCTCCACCACCTTCGAGAGCTGGGTGGTCGTGGCGACGTAGACGCACACGATGCCACCGGGGACCAGGGCGTCGGCGACGACGTCGACGCACTCCCACGGGGCCAGCATGTCCAGGACGACGCGGTCCACCTTCTCCGCCACGCCGGGCAGCTCCTCGACCAGGTCTCCCAGGCGCAGCTCCCAGGCGGGGTGCCCCTCGCCGAAGAACTGGTCGACGTTGCGCTTGGCGACGTCGTGGAACTCCTCGCGGCGCTCGAAGCTGATCACCTTGCCGTGCGGTCCCACCGCACGCAGCAGCGAGCACGTCAGGGCACCGGAGCCGGCGCCGGCCTCGACCACCCGGGCGCCGGGGAAGATGTCGGCCGACGCCACGATCTGCGCGGCGTCCTTGGGGTAGATCACGGCCGCGCCACGTGGCATCGAGACCACGAACTCCGAGAGCAGGGGCCGGAAGACGAGGTACTCGCCGCCGGCCGAGGAGGTCACGGTGAACCCCTCCTCACGCCCGATGAGCTCGTCGTGCTCGAGGTGTCCCCGGTTGGAGAAGAAGCGCTTGCCGGCCACCAGCTCGAAGTTGTGTCGCCGACCCTTCTGGTCCAGCAGCCGGACCCACTCGCCGACCCGGAGCGGGCCGCGGTGCACGCCGGACCAGGCGTCCTGGGGCACGTCGGGGACGGTCTCCTCGGCGTGGTCGCCTCGGGGGTCGGGCGCAGCGTCGGGCACGAGGTCGGGCAGGGGGTCAGGCACGAGGTCGGGCATGGCCGAAACCCTAGTGCGCGGCCTCCCGGAAGGCCCGATCGACATCGACCGTCGACAGCACCCCGTAGACGGCACCGTCGGCGTCCAGCAACAGGTACTCCTGGGCCGGTGTGTGGCTGATCGCACGGACCAGCTCCTCACCGGCGATCCCGGCAGACAGTGCGAGTCCGTCCTCCAGGCTCCGGGCCACGCTCGAGACCGGGACCCAGGGTCGTCGCTCCACCGGCGTGGCCAGCAACGCGGCCTCGCTGACGATCCCCGACGGCCGGCCGTCGGGACCCAGGGTCACGATGCTGCCCGCCTGGGCCTCCTGGGCCAGCCGGACGGCCTGCGCCAGTGGCAGGCCCTCGGCCACCGTGACGCTACGTCGGGCCAGCCGACGGGCGTCCAGCGCGGGGAGCCGGCGCCGCACCTGGGCCTGGTGCATGGAGGCGCTGGCCCCGGCCCACAGGAAGAGCGCGAGCACGACCACCAGCAGGTAGTCCACGAAGCTGGGCGGGACCCCCAGTACGTCGTTCTGGAACAGCGGCCAGGACAGGATCAGCAGGGCGATGATCCGGCCGCCCCAGCCGGCCACCATGGTGCCCCGGTGCATGTTGCCGGTGGCCCCCCACACGACGGCCTTCAGCACCCGTCCACCGTCCAGCGGTAGCCCGGGCACCAGGTTGAGGACCCCGACCAGCAGGTTGGCCCCCGCCAGTCCCTCGATGGCGACCTGGAGGAGGCCCTCGGGGACCACGAACCACGCGGCCAGGGCCGCGGCCCCGACCAGCAGCGAGGTGAGGGGTCCGACCACGGCGATGACGAGCTCTTGACGAGCAGTGCGCGACTCCCCCTCGATGGCGGTCATCCCGCCGAGGAAGTGCAACGTGATGGAGGTGACCGGATAGCCGTAGTGACGGGCCATGTGGGCGTGCGACGCCTCGTGCAGGAGCACCGAGAGGTAGAGCATCACCGCGAACACCACGCCCGCGACGTACTTCCAGACACCGAGGCCGGGCTCCACCTGCTCGATGCGGGGGGCGACCAGGACGGCGATGATCGCGGCGATGAAGAACCAGGAGGTGCTGACCAGCACGTCGGCCCCGGCGATGGACCCGATCCGCAGGGTGCCCGGGGGCGGCGCGGCCGCTCGGTCCCGGGGGCCTGCTGGCGGGACTGGGACGGCTCGGACACCCCTTGACCCTACCCAAGGCCGCCCAGCGCCAGGGTCTGCGACCTGGCGTCCGTGACCGGCTCAGGGACGTCGGAGTGCTGACCTAGTCTCGAACCATGAGCGCAGCACCCGTGCCGGCCGCCACTTCCAGGTCTTCGCCGGCGGACCTGGTCTCCACGCCGGTCGACGGCGTCGAGGTGGTGGCGTCCCTCTCGCCCAGCCGGGCCAGCGACTTCATGACCTGTCCGTTGCGCTACCGGTTCCGGACCGTCGACGGGTTGCCGCAGGAGCCGACCCGCGAGGCGGTCCGGGGCACGCTCGTGCACAAGGTGCTCGAGCGGCTCTTCGACCTGCCCGCCCTGGACCGGACCCCGGTCCAGGCCGCAAAGCTGCTCGAGCCTGCCTGGCGGGAGGTGCTCGCGGTGGAGCCGGGCCTGTCTGGGCTGTTCGACTCCGCGGTGGGCGCGCACGACTTCCACGCCTGGCTGGCCACCTGCGCCTCTGTGCTGGAGGGCTACTTCGAGCTGGAGGACCCGCAGCGCCTGGAGCCGGCGGAGCGGGAGTACTACGTGGAGACCCGGTTGGACTCCGGACTGCTGCTGCGCGGCTTCGTCGACCGGCTGGACGTCGCGCCGGACGGAGCCATCCGGGTGGTGGACTACAAGACCGGCCGGTCGCCGAGCCCGATGCACGAGGCCGCTGCCCTGTTCCAGATGCGTTTCTACGCGCTGGTGATCTGGCGCACGCGAGGTGTGCTGCCAGCCATGCTGCAGCTGGTCTACCTCGGCGACCGGGAGGTCCTGCGCCACTGCCCCGACGAGGCCGAGCTGCTGGCCACCGAACGCAAGGTCGAGGCACTGTGGCGAGCCATCCGTCTCGCCGAGGAGTCCGGCGAGTGGCAGCCCAGCCCGGGCCGACTCTGCTCGTGGTGCTCCTACCAGGACCTGTGCCCCGCGTTCGGCGGCACTCCCCCGGCCCCCACTGCGCCGGCGTGAGGACTCAGCCGACCGCGGCCGCCTCGGGAGTCACGGCATGGGCGGTGATCTTGCCGGCCAGGATCTCCTCGGCGTAGTGGCAGGCCACCCGGTGTCCCGGCTTGAGCTCGCGCAGGGCCGGACGCTCGGTGTCGCAGCGCGTCTCCTGACGGAACGGACAGCGGGTGTGGAATCGGCAGCCCGAGGGCGGGTTGGCCGGCGAGGGCAGATCACCCTGGAGCAGGACCCGCTCCCGGCTCGCCTCCACCACGGGGTCCGGCACCGGGACCGCCGACATCAGGGCCACGGTGTAGGGGTGCATCGGCTGCGTGTAGAGGTCGTCGGCCGGCGCCTGCTCGACGATGCCCCCAGATACATCACCGCGACCTCGTCCGAGACGTGGCGGACCACGGCCAGGTCGTGCGCGATCACCAGGAACGTGAGGCCGAGCTGCTCCTGCAGGTCTTCCAGGAGGTTGAGCACCTGGGCCTGGATGGACACGTCGAGCGCCGAGACCGGCTCGTCGGCGATCACGAACCTGGGCTCCAGCGCCACCGCCCGGGCGATGCCGATGCGCTGGCGCTGCCCACCGGAGAACTCGTGCGGATACTTCTGGGCTGCACTGCGGGGCAGGCCCACCTGGTCGAGGAGCTCGGCCACCCGAGTGCGCTTGTCGTAGGCGATCCCGTGCGCGCGCAACGGCTCGGTGAGGATCGTCTCCACCGACTGCCGGGGGTTGAGGCTGGCGAGCGGGTCCTGGAAGACCATCTGCATGTCCTGGCGGATGCGCCGCAGTGCCTCGCCGGAGAGCGACGCCACGTCCGTGCCGTCGAAGAGCACCCTGCCCTCAGTGACCGGCGCGAGCCTCAGCACGGCACGTCCCAGCGTCGACTTGCCGCACCCTGACTCCCCCACCAGTCCCAGCGTCTTGCCGCTCTCGATCCGCAGGTCCACCCCGTCCACGGCCTTGACGGCCCCGACCTGCCGGTTCAGCAGCATCCCGTCCCGGATGGGGAAGTGGACCTTGAGTCCTTCGATGTCGACCAAGGGCTCGGTCACGACGTGATCTCCGTCCGGGTGCGGTCCAGGGGGTTGTAGCAGCGCAGCATCCGGTCGCCGGCGGGCAGCAGCTCCGGGGGTCCGGAGGTGCACTGCTCGACGGCGTTGGTGCAGCGCGGCGCGAAGGCGCAGCCCTGCGGCCACGGGATGGTCTGGGTGGGCGACCCCGGGATGGGCGTGAGCGGCTCCCCCCGTGGGGCGTCCATGCGGGGGATGCTCGCCAGCAGCCCACCGGTGTAGGGGTGGCGCGGGGTGGCGAAGAGACGCTCCCGCGTCGTCGACTCCACGATGCGGCCGGAGTACATGACGTTCACCTGGTCGCACAGCCCGGCGACCACGCCCAAGTCGTGGGTGATCATCAGCAGCGCGGCCCCGGTGTCGGCGACCAGCTCCTTGAGGACCTCCAGCACCTGCGCCTGGATCGTCACGTCCAGCGCCGTGGTCGGCTCGTCGGCGATCAGCAGCCGTGGTCCGCAGGCCAGGGCGATCGCGATGAGCACGCGCTGCCGCATCCCCCCGGAGAGCTGGTGGGGATACTCCCGCACCCGGCGTGCCGGGTCCGGTATGCCGACCTTCTCCAGCAGGTCGATGGCCCGGCCCCGGGCCTCGGACTTGGTGACGTCCTCGTGCCGGAGGATGACCTCCGAGACCTGGGTCCCCACCGGGACGACCGGGTTGAGCGAGGTCATCGGGTCCTGGAAGACCATGGCGATCTCTCGGCCCCGCAGACGGGACATCGCCCTCGAGGACTCGGTGAGCAGGTTCTTCCCGCCGTAGCGGATCTCCCCGCTGACCCGCACCCCGCGGTTGGGCAGAAGCCCCATGATCGCGAGCGAGGTGACCGACTTGCCGCTGCCGGACTCCCCAACCAGGCCCACGTGCTCCCCCGGATGGATGTCGAAGGAGACCTCGTCGACCGCGGTCGCGGCACGTTGGCCCTTGAGCCCGAACTCGACGCTGAGGTCGCGCACGGACAGCAACGGCTCGCCAGCGCGGTCCGGACTGGTCCTCATCGTCGGCTCCTAGGGTCGAGTGCCTCGCGCAGTGCCTCACCGAAGAGGGTGAAGCCGAGGGCGGTGATCGCGATGGCGGCGCCCGGCAGCAGGGCGAGCTGCGGTGCCACCTGGAAGCGGTCCTGGGCGGCCACGAGCATGCGGCCCCACTCGGCCACGGCCGGGTCGGGCTGGCCCAGGCCCAGGAAGGAGAGGGCGGCCACCTCGATGATGGCGGTGGCGAGGTTGAGAGTCGCCTGGACCACGGTCGGACCCAACGAGTTGGGCAGCACGTGACTCATCACGATCCGCCGCTTGCGCAGTCCCAGAGCCTCCGCCGCCAGGACGTAGTCGGCACGCCCCTGGGCGAGCATGGAGCCGCGGAGCAGTCGGGCGAAGATCGGCACCTGGGCGGCACCGATGGCGATCATCACCGCGTAGGGGCTCTGCCCCAGCACGGCAGCGATGCTGACGGCCAGCAGCAGGCTGGGGACCGACAGCATGATGTCGACCAGGCGCATCACGACCTGGTCCACCCAGCTGCCTACCCGGCCGCCGACGGCGGCCGAGCCGCCGGCGAGGACGCCGAGCGCCAGGCCCGCCACCAGGCCGATGGCCGTCGCGGCGATCCCGTAGAGCAGGGACTGGCGGGCACCGTAGACGAGCTGGGTCCACAGGTCGGACCCGAAGCGGTCCAGGCCCAGCCAGTGGTCCTCGCTCGGCCCGGGCACGCTGGAGGGCGTCACCTCGCCCGACCACTGCGCCGAGCCGGGCTGGTAGGAGGTGAGCAGCGGCGCGAAGATCGCGAGCACCACGAAGGCGAGCACGATGACCGCACCGACGATGGCCGTGGGGTTGCGGCGCAGGCGCCGCCAGGCTGCGCGCAGCAGGCTGACACCCGGCTCGTCGCCGGGCGCGGGCAGCCCGGGCATGCCGGAGTAGGCCGGGGCCAGGGGAATGCTCATGACACACGCACTCTCGGGTCGATGACGCCGTAGGCGACGTCCACGGCCAGGTTGATGAGCGCGTAGATGATCGCGATGAACAGGATGAAGCCCTGGAGCACCGGGTAGTCCCGCTGCCCGATGGCCTCGAAGAGGTACTTTCCGATGCCGTTCCAGGCGAACACGGTCTCGGTCAGCACCGCACCGGAGAAGAGCAGGCCGGCCTGGAGACCGATCGTGGTGACCACCGGCAGCAGCGCGTTGCGCAGGATGTGGCGACGCGAGACCACGCGGCTGGACAGGCCCTTGCTCCGAGCGGTCCGCACGTAGTCCTCGTTGAGCACGTCGGCCACCGCGGCCCGGGTGATCCGCACGATGATGGCCAGCGGGATCGTGCCGAGCGCGATCGCGGGCAGCACCAGGTGGACCATCGCGTTCCAGGCGGCGTCCCACTCCTGGGTCAGGATCCCGTCCAGGACGTAGAAGTTGGTGACGTGGGTGGCATCGAGCCGAGCGTCCTGGCGCAGCGTGGTGGGCAGGATCGCGAGCCAGTCGGCGAAGACCAGCTTGAGCAGGATCGCCAGGAAGAACACGGGCGTCACCACACCGAGCAGCGATCCCGAGACGATGAACGTGTCCAGGAACCGTCCTTGGTGGCGGGCCGCGAAGTAGCCCAGAGGCACGCCGATGACGACGGCCAGCAGCAGCGCTGCGAGCCCCAGCTCGAGCGTGCCCGGGAACTTCTCCAGGAAGCTGGAGGTGACCGGCTGGCCGGTCTTGATCGAACGTCCGAAGTCCCCGGTGAGGAGCGCCTTCACATAGGTGAAGTACTGGCCCAGCAAGGGCTCGTTGAACCCGTAGACCTCGTTGACGCGCGCGATGCCCTCCGGCGTCGCCCGTTGACCCAGCAAGGCTCTGGCGGGGTCACCGGGCAGGGCCCGGACCCAGGCGAAGAGCAGGATCGACAGACCGACGAGCACTGGCACCATCAGGGCCAGCCGCCGGAGGACAAAGCGCAGCATCAACGAGGCCTTTCACCCGCGCAGGCGGGTTCGATACGAGACGGGGAACAGGTCAGCCGACGGAGACGGTGTTCCAGGGCTCGTCGTTGACAGGGCTCTGCTGGTATCCCTCGACATCGGGACCGAACGCCAGGGAAGGCGCCGGGTGTGCCAACGGGATGCCGGGCAGGAACTCCATGACGTCGGCGTTGATCTCCTCGTAGAGGGGAGTCTGCTCGTCGACCGTCGCCATGCCGCGCGCCTTGGTGAGCTTGTCGAACAGCTCCTTGTTCTTGAAGCCCCACTCCGGGGTCTCGGTGCCGAAGAAGACGCCGACGAAGTTGTCGGAGTCGTTGTAGTCACCGGTCCAGCCCAGGAGGTGCAGGCCGTGGTCGGAGGTGCCGTTGATCTTGTCCAGGTAGTCCGGGGACCACACGTCGGCCACCGGCTTGATCTTCAGGCCCACCGCCTCCAGCTGCGAGCGGAGCACGTTGAAGGTGTCCGCCGGCGCCGGCATGTAGGGACGCGAGACGTCGGTCGGGTAGTTGAACTCGATCGTGGCACCTGCGGCGCCCGCGTCCTCGAGCAGCTGCTTGGCCTTGGCCGGGTCGTACTCGTACTCGGTGACCGAGTCGTTCCAGCCCACGACGCTCTGCGGCATGAACTGGGTGGCGATCTCTGAGCCCTCGGGCAGCGAGGCCTTGGCCACGGCGTCCTTGTCGATGGCGTAGGCGATGGCCTGACGCACCTTGATGTCGCTGAGCAGCTTGTTCTTCTGGTTCATGCCCAGGTACAGGACGGTGAACGGGTCGCGGGCCATGACCTGCATGCCGGCGTCCTCGAGCGGCTTGAGGTCGGCCGGGCCGATGAGGTCGGCTCCGTCGACGTCGCCGTTCTCCACCGCGGTGGCTCGGGCGGCCGGGTCGGCGATCGCCACCACGTTGACGGTGTCGACCTTCGCCATGTCGCCCCAGTAGTCGTCGTTGCGCTTCAGGGTCACGCGGTTGCCGCGGTCCCAGGAGTCGAAGACGAACGGGCCGGTGCCGGTGGGGTGGGCCGTGGAGTACTCGGTGGTGTTGACGTTGGCGGCCGCGTCGTCCTGGTACTTCTCCAGCGCGTCGGGGCTCTGCATCGCCAGGGCCGGCAGCGACAGGGCGGCGATGAAGCCGGCGAACGGCTCGTTGAGGACGATCTTCGCCTCGTAGTCGCCCGTCGCCTCGCAGGCCTCGTAGATGCCTTCACCCTTGGTGGGCCCGTTCGCGAAGCCGCGGAAGAGCTTGCCGTAGTAGTAGGCGAAGTCGTCGCTCTGCACCGACTCGGGGAGGTTGTACCAGCGCTCGAAGTTCGCGCAGACGGCGGCGGCGTTGAACTCGGTGCCGTCGTGGAACTTCACGTCGTCGCGGAGGGTGAAGGTGTACTCCAGGCCGTCCTCGGAGTTGTCCCACTCGGTGGCCAGCAGCGGCGCGGGATTCGGGGTGCCCGGCTCCGTGCCGACCAGGCCCTCGAACATCTGGCGCGCCACCCGGAAGGTCTCGCCGTCCGAGGCGAACGCCGGGTCGAGCAGCTCGGGCTCGGCCGCACCGGCGAAGACGAAGGTCCCGCCGCCGTTGTCGCTCTCGTCGGACCGGTCACTCTCGGCGCAGGCGGAGAGCAGCAGCGCCGCTACCGCAAGTCCGACTCCTCCGACTCGCAGTCGCCTCTTGGATGTGATTCCCACGTCGTCACCTCACTGTCGTGCCCAGCCTTCGCGCCGGGCAGATCTGGGACAGTACTTTCCGTGGTGAACGGCGTCACGCACCGGACCCGGGATTCTTGATTGCGAAACGACAACGACTTGCCGGGACCGGAACTATCCGGCGTACCGGGCGCTCAGAGCCTCGGCGTCGAGGCCGGCCAGGGTGTCGGCGAAGACCCGTCGCTCCCCCGCCAGGATGGGCACGTGGTTGGGCACGCACAGCACCACGCACCCGGCTGACTCCGCGGAGCGGGCGCCGGTGTTGGAGTCCTCGATCGCCAGGCAGTCACCCGCCGCGAGTCCGAGTTCGGCGGCCGCCTTCAGGTAGGGCTCGGGGTCCGGCTTGCCGCGCGTGACGACGTCGCCGGTGACCACGGCCGCAAACGTCCCGGCGGGCAGCGACGCCAGCAGCGGCTCCACCAGTCGCCGGTAGGACATCGTCACCAGGGCGCACGGTACGCCGGCACGCCCGAGGTCGGCCAGCAGCTCACGGGCGCCCGGCCGCCAGGGCACGGACTCCTCCACCTGGGCGATCACGGAGTCCAGCAGCGCCTCCACGATCTCCGCAGGCTCCAGCGGGATCCCCATGTGCTCACGGATGTAGCGACCCGAGGCCAGCAGGTCGTTGCCCACCAGGTTGAGGGCGTGCTCCTGGGACCACGTGCCGCCGTAGCGATCCGCCAACGCGAACTCGGCCGCGATCCAGTACGGCTCGGTGTCGACCAGCGTGCCGTCCATGTCCCACAGGACGGCTCGCATGGTGGTGGAGGTCTCGGTCGGATCGGCGGTGCTCAGAGTGCTCTCCTGGGTTCGGTGCAGCGGTGCTGCGGTCACCCAGATTATGCCGCCCGACCCAGTGATGCCTCAGCAAGCACAGACGTCACTCAGTCCTCGGGGTCGTAGCCCAGGTTCGGCGAGAGCCAGCGCTCCGCCTCAGCCAGGGTCCAGCCCTTGCGCTCGGCGTAGTCAGCGACCTGGTCACGACCGAGACGACCGACGACGAAGTACTGCGACTGCGGGTGCGAGAAGTACCAGCCGGAGACGGCCGCACCGGGCCACATCGCCATCGACTCGGTGAGCTGGATGCCGGTGCGCGCCTCGACGTCGAGCAGCTTCCACAGCTCGGCCTTCTCGGTGTGGTCCGGGCACGCGGGGTAGCCGGGCGCGGGCCGGATGCCGGTGTAGCGCTCGGCGATCAGGTCCTGGTTGGCCAGCTGCTCGTCGGCGGCGTGGCCCCAGAACTCCTTGCGGACCCGCTCGTGCAGGCGCTCCGCGAAGGCCTCGGCCAGCCGGTCCGCCAGCGACTCCAGCAGGATCGCGGAGTAGTCGTCCAGCTCGGCACGGAAGCGCTCGATGTGCGCCGCGGAGCCCAGCCCGGCGGTGACCGCGAAGCCCCCCACGTGGTCGCTCAGGCCGGTCTCCCGGGGCGCCACGTAGTCCGACAGCGCCCGGTTGGGCACACCGTCACGGTGCTCGCCCTGCTGCCGCAGGTGGTGCAGCCGGGTCAGCACGTCGGTCCGGGAGTCGTCGACGTACAGCTCCAGGTCGTCGCCGACCGCGTTGGCCGGGAAGAAGCCGTACACCGCGTTTGCGGTGAGCCAGTCCTCGGCGATGACCTTGTCCAGCATCTCCTGCGCGTCGTCGTAGAGCTTGCGAGCAGCCTCGCCGGTGACCGGGTTGTTGAGGATGTCGGGGAACCGGCCCTTCATCTCCCAGGCGTTGAAGAACGGCTGCCAGTCGATGTAGTCGCGCAGCTCGGCGAGGGGGTACGACTCGAGCACGTGGATGCCCGGCTGTGCGGGGACCGGCGGCGTGTAGCCGTCCCACTCGACCGGCGTGCGGTTCTCCCGGGCCGACTCCAGGTCGAGCATCGGGCGGTCGTGCTTGGTCGCGTGGCGGGCCCGGAGCGAGTCGTAGTCGGCCTTGACGTCGGCCATCAGCCGGGGGCGCTGCTCGGCGTGCAGCAGCGCGGCCGCGGTGGGCACCGAGCGCGAGGCGTCCTTGACCCAGACCACGGCGCCCTCGTAGCGCGGGTCGACCTTGACCGCCGTGTGGGCCCGTGAGGTGGTCGCCCCGCCGATCAGCAGCGGGATGGTGAGCCCCCGGCGCTGCATCTCGGTGGCCACGGTGACCATCTCGTCCAGCGAGGGGGTGATCAACCCGGAGAGACCGATGATGTCGGCACCCACCTCGACGGCGGTGTCCAGGATCTTCTGGGGCGGGACCATGACCCCGAGGTCGATGACCTCGTAGTTGTTGCACTGCAGGACGACGCCCACGATGTTCTTGCCGATGTCGTGGACGTCTCCCTTGACCGTGGCCATGACGATGGTGCCGTTGGTGTCCTTGACCGTGGCGAGCTCGGGGTTGTCCCGCTTCTCCTGCTCGATGAACGGGATCAGGTAGGCCACCGCCTTCTTCATCACCCGCGCGGACTTCACCACCTGGGGCAGGAACATCTTGCCGGCACCGAAGAGGTCGCCGACGACGTTCATCCCGTCCATCAGCGGGCCCTCGATGACCTCGATCGGCCGCCCGCCGCGGGCCGCGATCTCGGCGCGGAGCTCCTCGGTGTCGGACTCGGCGTAGGCGTCGATGCCCTTGACCAGCGCATGGGTGATGCGCTGGCCCACGGGGTAGGAGCGCCACTCGTCCTCGACCACCTCGGCGTCGGCGGACTTGCGGTTGTAAGTCTCCGCGATCTCCAGCAACCGCTCCGCCGCGTCCTCGCGACGGTTGAGGACCACGTCCTCGATCCGTTCCCGCAGGTCGACGTCGACGTCGTCGTAGACGGTCAGGGCGCCCGCGTTGACGATCCCCATGTCCAGGCCGGCGCGGATGGCGTGGAAGAGGAAGACCGCGTGGATCGCCTCGCGCACCGGGTTGTTGCCGCGGAAGGAGAAGGAGACGTTGGAGATGCCGCCGGAGACCAGGGCACCCGGCAGGTTCTGCTTGATCCAACGGGTGGCCTCGATGAAGTCCAGGCCGTACGAGGCGTGCTCCTCGATGCCGGTCGCGACGGCGAAGACGTTGGGGTCGAAGATGATGTCCTCGGCCGGGAAGCCGACCTCGTCCACCAGGATCCGGTAGGCCCGCTCGCAGATCGCCTGGCGGCGCGCCAGGTTGTCGGCCTGGCCGTCCTCGTCGAAGGCCATCACGACCACCGCCGCGCCGTACTTGCGGCAGAGCCGGGCGTGGGCCCGGAACTGGTCCTCGCCCTCCTTCATGGAGATGGAGTTGACGATCGCCTTGCCCTGGACGCACTTGAGCCCAGCCTCGATGACCGCGAACTTGGAGGAGTCGATCATCACCGGGACCCGGCTGATGTCCGGCTCGGAGGCGACCAGCTTGACGAAGCGATCCATCGCGGCGACGCCGTCGATCATCCCCTCGTCCATGTTGATGTCGATGACCTGGGCGCCGTTGTCGACCTGCTGCAGCGCCACCGACAGCGCGGTGTCGTAGTCGCCGTCCTTGATCAGCTTGCGGAAGCGAGCCGAGCCGGTGATGTTGGTCCGCTCCCCCACGTTGACGAACAGGCTCTCGGGGGTGACCGTGAAGGGCTCGAGCCCGGACAGACGCAGGGCCGGCTGGATCTCGGGCACCACCCGGGGCGCCTTGCCGGCAACCGCTCCGGCGATGGCCGCGATGTGGGCGGGCGTGGTGCCGCAGCAGCCACCGACCAGGTTGACCAGACCGGCCTCGGCGAACTCGCCGACCACGGCAGCCGTCTCAGCCGCTGCCTCGTCGTACTCGCCGAAGGCGTTGGGCAGCCCGGCGTTCGGGTACGCCGAGATGAACGTGTCCGCTACCCGGCTCAGCTCCGCGACGTAGGGACGCATCTCCTTGGCGCCCAGCGCACAGTTGAGCCCGACCAGGAGCGGCTTGGCGTGGCGCACCGAGTTCCAGAACGCCTCGGTCGTCTGACCCGTGAGGGTGCGGCCCGAGGCGTCGGTGATGGTGCCCGAGATCACCACCGGCCACCGGCGGCCCAGCTCTTCGAAGACCGTCTCGACCGCGAAGATCGCCGCCTTGGCGTTGAGGGTGTCGAAGATGGTCTCGATGAAGAGGAGGTCCGAGCCGCCGTCGAGCAGGCCCCGGGCGGCCGTGGTGTAGGCGTCGACCAGCTGGTCGAAGCTGATGTTGCGGGCGCCGGGGTCGTTGACGTCGGGCGAGATGGAGGCCGTGCGGGTGGTGGGGCCCAGCGCTCCCGCGACGTAGCGTGGACGGGCCGGGTCCAGCGCGGTGACCTCGTCGCAGACCGTCCGCGCGAGCTCGGCAGCGGCGTGGTTGAGCTCGTAGGCCAGCTCGTCCATCCCGTAGTCGGACAAGGAGACCGCGTTGGCGTTGAACGTGTTGGTCTCGATGATGTCCGCGCCGGCGTCGAGGTACTCCCGGTGGATGGCCGCGATGATGTCGGGCTGGGTCAGGGTGAGCAGGTCGTTGTTGCCCTGGACGTCACTGGGCCAGTCGGCGAAGCGCTCGCCCCGGTAGCCGGCCTCGTCCGGGCGGTCCCGCTGGATCGCCGTGCCCATGGCCCCGTCGACCACGAGCACCCGCTCCCGCATCGCAGCCGTCAGCGCTTCCGTGCAGTCCGGGCGGTGACGGATGGCGAAGTCGCTGGCCACTGGTGCTCCTTCGAGAACGATTCTGGTGCTGCGGGACGGGCCGTCCCCTTCACAGTAGGAGGCGGGTCCGGAGGATGGACAGGCGTACCGAATCGTGACACTCGGGGCGAGCACCCGCGAAATCCCGCCCAGCGCCTACGCTGGAGGGGTGATCGAGATCGATGAGCTGACCGATTTGGTCAACCCCCTGGTGATTGCCGCCTTCGAGGGCTGGAACGACGCCGCGGATGCCGCGTCCTCGGTCGTGTCGCACCTCATCGACGTCTGGGACGCCACGATCGTGGGGGCCATCGACCCGGAGGACTTCTACGACTTCCAGGTGAACCGTCCCATGATGGGCACCGACGAGCGGGGTCACCGCCGCCTGACCTGGCCCACCACCCAGATCGCCGTGGCGTCGCCGCCCAACCTCGACCGGGACGTGATCCTGATCCGCGGCATCGAGCCCAACATGCGCTGGCGCCAGTTCTGCGCCGAGCTCCTGGCCGCCTGCGACGAGCTCGGGGGCGAGCTGGTGGTCACGCTGGGGGCGCTCCTGGCCGACACCCCCCACACGCGTCCCATCCCGGTGACCGGGACGGCGACCGAGCCCGACCTGGTGGACCGGCTCAAGCTGGAGCAGTCGACGTACGAGGGCCCGACCGGGATCGTCGGCGTCTTCCAGGACGCCTGCATCCGGCTGGACATCCCGGCGGTCGCCTACTGGGCCGCCGTCCCGCACTACGTGGCGCAGCCGCCGTGCCCCAAGGCGACGCTGGCGCTGGTCGGCCAGCTCGAGGAGCTCCTGGAGACCAGCATCCCGCTGGGTGACCTCCTCGAGGACGCCCGGGCCTGGGAGCGCGGCGTGGACGAGCTCGCCGAGGAGGACGAGGACGTCGCCGACTACGTCCGGTCCCTGGAGGAGACGCGCGACACCACCGACCTGCCCGAGGCATCCGGCGAGGCCATCGCCCGGGAGTTCGAGCGCTACCTCAAGCGCCGCAACGACGACTGAGGACCGGCGTCGGCGCCGCGGGCGCTGCCGCGACTACAGCGACAGGCCGAGCGCCGCGTCGATCAGCTGGTGCACCGCCTGGCCGGCCGCCTGGTCGGAGGTGTCGGCCAGCCCCCCGGTGCCGAGCGTCGCTGCCACCCACTGCTCCACCACGTCCACGGCGGTCGGAGCATCGAGGTCGTGCGCGAGCGCGGCGAGCACGCCCTCCACCACCGGCGCGGACGGGGCGCCGGCTCCCAGGGAGAGCGCCTTGCGCCACCGCTGGATGGTGTCCACCGCGTCCCACAGCGCCGCGTCGGTCCACTCCCAGTCGCTGCGGTAGTGGTGGCGCAGCAGCACCAGCCGCAGCGCCATGGGGTCCACGTCGCTGTTGCGCAGCTGGGAGACGAAGACGAGGTTGCCCCGCGACTTCGACATCTTCTCGCCGTCGTAGGCCACCATCCCGGCGTGGGCGTACCCCTGGGCGAACCGCTCACCCGAGGCGACGTGGGCGTGGGAGGCGCACATCTCGTGGTGCGGGAAGACCAGGTCGGACCCGCCGCCCTGCACGTCGAAGTCGACGCCCAGGTGTTCCTGGGAGATCGCGGTGCACTCGATGTGCCAGCCCGGACGGCCCTTGCCGAAGGGACTGTCCCAGGAGGGCTCGCCGGGACGCTCGCCCCGCCAGACCACGCAGTCGAGCGGGTCCTTCTTGCCTGGGCGGTCCGGGTCGCCGCCGCGCTCGGCGAACAGCGGCGTCATCTGTGCCCGGTCCAGCCCGGAGACCGAGCCGAAGGCGGGGTCCGCGGAGACGGAGAAGTACAGGTCGCTCTCGACCTGGTAGATCGATCCGGCGGCCTGGAGCCGCTCGATGTAGGCCACCGCCCACGGGATGGACTCCACCGCACCGACCAGGTGGTCGGGCGGAAGCACCCGCAGGGCATGCATGTCCTGGCGGAACAGCTCGGTCTCCCGCTCGGCGAGCTCCACCCAGTCGATCTTCACCTTGTCGGCGCGCTCGAGCAGCGGGTCGTCCACGTCGGTCACGTTCTGCACGTAGGTGACCGGGTGCCCGGCGCTGCGCCAGGCGCGGTTGAGCAGGTCGAACGCCACGTAGGTGGCGGCGTGCCCCATGTGGGTGGCGTCGTACGGCGTGATGCCGCACACGTAGAGCCGCGCGGCTCCGGCAGGGCTGCTGGTGCGCAATCGGCCCGTGGCCGTGTCGTGGAGCTGCACAGGGGGCCCGACGACAGGCAGGACGGGGACCTCCGGAGCAGACCAGGCGCGCATGCGGTGCAGCCTACCTAGAAGGGTGGCCAGGGAATCGTGGGCCACCCGTCCTGGGGCACTGCCATCCGCTGGGTGGACAGCAACCGGCGGCACCGCCGGGTCAGCGCCGCGAGCTCGTCGGGCGTGATCAGCTCCCCCAGCTCGGCGCCGAGCTCACCCTGGAGGCTGCCGAGCAGGGACTCCACGACGGCCAGGTCGCCTGCTGGGACTCGGGTGCCCGCCCAGCCCCACAGCACGGTGCGGAGCTTGTCCTCGACGTGGAAGGTGACGCCGTGGTCGACTCCGTAGCGGTGCCCCCCCGGCATGGCCAGCACGTGCCCACCCTTGCGGTCGGCGTTGTTGACCACCATGTCGAAGATCGCCATCCGACGCAGCGGCGCCGAGTCCTCGTGCACCAGGGCGACCGGTCGGTCCCGGGCGTCCAGTCCTTCGAACACGTGCAGGTAGCCCGCGGGCCGGCTGTCCACGTCCACGATGTCGACCGCCGCCTGCTCGGGATCCGGCTCCTGCCAGACCTGCACCATGCCCGGACCGTGCGGACCATCGCGCAGGATGGTGAGCGGCACGACGTTCCAGCCGAGCGAGACCGAGACCCGGTACGCCGCCACCTCGCGGTCGGCCAGGGTCCCGTCCGGGAAGTCCCACAGCGGCCGTTCGCCGGCCACCGGCTTGTAGACCACCCGGACCCCGTCCACCTCCCCCACGAAGGTGGCGTTGGAGGCCGGCATCACCCGGCCGTGCAACGCGAGGTCCCCGTCGTGCAGGCGGTGCGGGTCCACCTCGCCCGGGCGGGACTCCCCTGGCGCTGTGCTCACGGCTCCCGGCGACGGAACCCGTTGGCGCGCACGCACAGGTGTCCGTCCGGGTCGACGGGGTTGCCGCAGAAGGGGCAGCTGGGCCGGCCGGCCTCGACGACCTGCAGCGCCCGGGCGCAGAACGCCCGAGCCATGCCGGGCGAGATCCGCACCACGAGCAGCTCCTCGGGCTCCGGCTCGGCGAAGTCCTCCTCGACCTGGTCCAGGGCGACCACGACGGTCTCGGAGAACGGGAACACCTCGATGACGACCCGCTCGTCGCCCGGGTCCCAGGACAGCGTCATGGTGCCGGCGCGGAACTCCTCCTCGATCGGCTGGTCCAGAGGGGCGCTGTCCTGCAGGTCCACCGGTGCCACCGCAGGGATCAGCGTCTCCTGGCCGGGGGCCGCCATCAGCTCGTCGAGCAGCTCGTCGACCCGCTCCACCAGGGCGATCACCTGCTGCTTCTCCAGGGACACGCTGACCAGTCGGGCGTCGGCCCGCGCCTGGAGGAAGAAGGTGCGCATGCCGGGCTCGCCGACCGTGCCGGTGACGAAACGCTCGGGGGATCGAAGGAGTGGACCAGTGGCATGCCACCACCCTAGGACGGCGGCCCAGCCGACGACGGACCGGCGCCGCCTCCGACCGCCGCGTCATCGGCTGCGCCCCCCTCGGCGCCCCCTCTGGAAGCGCCGGAGCGAGCCAGGACAGGTCGCCGGCATGGCTGTTGCTCGTCACCACGAAGGGGCGGGCGGAGGTGAAGCGCACGATGCTCACCGAGGCCGGGTCGACGACGATCCGCTGGAACTGGTCCAGGTGCGACCCCACGGCGTCGGCCAGGATCGACTTGATCACGTCGCCGTGGCTGACTGCCGCCCAGACCGCGCCGGGGCCGTGCTCAGCCTCGATGGCGGCATCGCGCTGACGCACCGCCGCCACGGCGCGGTCAGACATCTCGCGCAGCGACTCGCCCCCGGGGAAGCGGGCGGCCGAGGGCTGCTGCTGCACCGTCTTCCACAGCTCCTCCTTCGCCAGCTCCTTCAGGGTGCCGCCCTGCCAGCTGCCGTAGTCGCACTCGGTGAGCCGCTTCTCGGTCTGGATGCGCGGCTTGTGCTGCTGGGCGCTCGCGATGGCCCGGGCAGTCTCGCGACACCGTTCCAGGGGGCTGCTGACCAGTGCGGCCAGCGGCACCGCCGCGAGCCGGGCGGCGGTGGCCGCCACCTGCTCGCGTCCCACCTCGTCGAGGAGCACCCCGGGAAGCCGTCCGGCGAGGGTCCCGCTGGCATTGGCGGTCGTCCGGCCGTGTCGCACGAGGATGAGGGTTGCCATGGCCGCGACTGTAGTGGGGCTAGCCTCGCTTCGTGATTGTCGACAACGCGGTGTACCGCAATGGCAGGCGGGTCGAGCACGACCTGCCCGTGCACGACGTGCTGGGGGTCGGCGCGACCCGTGAGCCCGGTGACTTCCAGTGGGTAGGCCTGCACGATCCGGACGAGGCGCAGATGCGGGCGGTCTCCGAAGCCTTCGGTCTGCACCACCTGGCCGTCGAGGATGCGGTCCACGCTCACCAGCGACCCAAGCTCGAGCTCTACGACGGCATGATCTTCCTGGTGCTCAAGACGCTTCGGTACATCGACGACGAGGACGCGGTGGAGACCGGTGAGATCGGGATCTTCGCCGGGGACGACTACGTGGTCACCGTGCGCCACGGCTCAGGTGGCGATCTGAAGGCCTCCCGTCGCGAGCTGGAGCTTCGAGCCCAGGTGCTGGCACACGGACCCGCATCCGTCCTGTACGCCGTCTGCGACAAGGTGGTCGACGACTACGAAGCGGTCGGTGCGGATCTGATGATCGACGTCGACGAGGTCGAGACCAGCGTGTTCTCGGAGTCCCGCACGGACGACGCGGGCCGGATCTACACCCTCAAGCGGGAGCTGGCGGAGGTCAGACGGGCGGTGAGTCCGTTGCGGGAGCCGTTGCGCCGTTTCGTCAGCGGCAAGGTGAGGGGTGTCCCCGAGGAGACCAGCCCCTACTTCCGGGACGTCGTCGACCACCTCCAGCGGGTGGAGGAGGTCGTGGACAACCTCGACAGCTTGCTCTCGGCAGCCTTCGAGTCCCACGTCGCCAGGATCTCCATGCAGCAGAACGAAGACATGCGCAAGATCTCGGCAGGAGCTGCACTGGTGGTGGTGCCCACGCTCGTCGCCGGAATCTACGGGATGAACTTCGAGTACATGCCGGAGCTGAATTGGCGCTACGGCTACCCGTTCGCCATCGCGCTGATGGTCAGTATCGCCGGGGGCCTGTTCGTGTGGTTCAAGAAGTCCGGCTGGCTCTGAGCCACGCTGAGATCAGGAGCTGAGCACGCCGGCCCAGAGCAGCACCAGGGTGGCGGCGCCCAGCAGCACTCGGTAGATGACGAACGGCGTGTAGGAGCGGGTGGAGACGTAGCGCAGCAGCCAGGCGATGGCGGCGTACCCGACCACGAAGGAGACGACGGTGGCGGTGATCGTCGGAGCCCAGCCGTAGGTGTTCTCCCCGTGCGGGATCTCCTTGAGCTCGAACAGCCCCGCCCCCACCACGGCCGGGATGGCCAGCAGGAAGGCGAACCGGGTGGCGGCCTCGCGCTCGAAGCCCAGGAAGCGGCCCATGGAGATGGTCGCACCGGAGCGGGAGACGCCCGGGATCAGCGCCATCGCCTGGGCCAGGCCCATCAGGACCGCGTCGCGGAGCGAGAGCTTCTTGATCGGCTTCTCGCCCCTGCTGAAGCGGTCCGCGACGCCCAGCACGACCCCGAGCACGATCAGCGCCGTGCCGGTGATCCACAGGTTGCGGAAGTCTCGTTCGATGAGGTCCTTGAGGAGCACTCCGAGGACCACGATCGGCAGCGAGCCGATGATGATGTACCAGCCCATCCGGGTCTCGAGCGTGCCGCGGAACTCCGGCTTGAAGATCGATTTCACCCAGGCGGTGCCGATGCTCCAGATGTCCTTGCGGAAGTAGATCAGCACTGCCAGCTCGGTCCCGATCTGGATCACCGCGGTGAACGCCGCTCCGGGGTCCCCCCAGCCGAAGAGCTCGGGGAAGATCCGCAGGTGCGCGCTGCTGGAGATCGGCAGGAACTCCGTGAGCCCCTGGATGGTTCCGAGGGCAACGGCCTTGAGGAGATCCCACATGGGGCGAAAGCCTAAGGCCGCACCTGCGGCGCATCGGCACGCGCCCAGATCGGCGTGCCTGCGCGAGCTGTCCACCGGCCGCTGACTACCCTGTGCCACATGCAGCAGCGCGCGGTCGGACGCACCGGTCTCAAGGTCTCCCGGCTCGGGCTCGGCACCATGACCTGGGGTCGCGACACCGACGAGCACGAGGCGCGCGACCAGCTCATCGGCTTCGCCGAGGCGGGCGGCACCTTCCTCGACACCGCCGCGGCCTACGGCGACGGTGCCTCCGAGGAGCTGATCGGCAGCCTGCTCGGCGATGTGGTGGCGCGCGACGAGGTGGTGCTGGCCACGAAGGCGGGGCTCTCCCGTCGTTCGGACCAGCGCAGTGCCGACACCTCCAGGGGCACCTTGCTCACCACCCTGGATGCCTCGCTGAAGCGCATGCGTGTCGATCACGTGGACCTGTGGCAGGTGCACGTGTGGACCGATGACACGCCTCTGGAGGAGACGCTGGGGGCCCTGGACCTCGCCGTGACCTCGGGGCGGGCCTCCTACGTCGGTGTCTCCAACTACTGCGGCTGGCAGACGGCCCAGGCCGCGACGTGGCAGCGGGCCGTTCCCGGCCGGACCCCGCTGGCGTCCACGCAGGTCGAGTACTCCCTGCTCGCCCGCCAGGTCGAGCTCGAGGTGCTGCCTGCCGCGCAGGCGCTGGGCCTGGGCGTGTTCCCCTGGTCGCCGCTGGGCCGCGGCGTGCTCACCGGCAAGTACCGCACCGGTACGCCGGCGGACTCCCGGGCGGCTTCCACGCACTTCGCCTCCTTCGTCGAGCACTACCTCGACGAGCGCGGCCGAGGGATCGTCGAGGCCGTGGTCCGCGCAGCGGAAGGGCTCGGCTGGTCCCCCTGGAGGTGGCCCTGGTCTGGGTGCGGGACCGCGCCGGTGTGACCGCGCCGATCCTCGGCGCCCGTACCGCGGCGCAGCTGAAGGCGGCCCTGGACGCCGACGACCTGGTCCTGCCGCCGGAGATCGTCGCCGCGCTCGACGACGTGTCGGCCGACTGAGGCGTCATGAGTCAAGCACTGCGCCGTCCGCCCCGGCCCGGGGTGGAGTGGGAGTTCGACACGGTGACCTACTCGCGGGAGTTCTCACGCAACGCCGTCACCCGGATGCTGGTCGAACGCGCTGAGCTGGGGGGCTGGGAGCTGGCTCGGCTACGGATAGCCGCGGACGGCACCCGTCGGGTGGTGCTGCGGCGCAAGATCATCCGCCAGGCCCGCCCGAGGATGTACTACTGAGCCAGGTCACTGCCCGTCCTTCGGTCCGATCGGCCTGGCGACGACCACCTGGTACTTCGTGTAGTGGAAGCGCCCGTTGCCGTAGACCACCCGGTTGGTGCAGCTGATGAGGACGAGCCGGTGCGCGCCCGTGGTCCTGAAGTACCGGTCGGGCAGTCTCCGCGTTCGGTCGTACCGGGCGGTCTGGGCGACCTTGTAGCGGTACGTCGTGCCACCCCTCACCACCGAGACGACCTGGCCGCGGGCAGCTCGGCGCAGGCCCCACAGGGCGCCGGGGTCGTCCCGTCGGTCGGACACGTGACCGGCTATCACGGTGGTGCCGATCTTGTCGCCGTAGCCGGCGGACCTCCCCAGCCAGCTCGTGGTCCGCACGTTCGCGGGCAGGGTCATGATCCCCCGCTTGATCGCGGTGGGAACCACTGCGGCTCGCAACCCGATGCCGGCGGCTCGGATGACGGTCCTGGCGTCCCGGGCGAACTCACGTCCCGTGCGAGCGCCGGAGAATCCTCCGTTGATCACCGGCGCGCGGTAGGAGGGCTTTGCGACCGTGGTCGTCTCCGAGGCGAGCCCGCAGCGGCTCGATCCAGCCCTGTTCGCGGCCGTCGCTTCCGTGGTGACCCGCCAGGTGTAGACGCCAGGCCGCTGTACCCGCACGGATGGCGTGCGGCTCCACCCCGCCCGCGCGCGCCACGTGAGCGTGCGCGCGAGGTTCTCCTGGGTGCAGGTGACGGCTGACCGGGAGGAGAAGGGGCCGTAGAGGCGCGCGGTCCCGGGGACCGTCGTTCCTGCCGCGAGCCCGCTGACACGAACCCGGTCGTGGAACCTCTGCTGGGGCCGGACGCGCTTGTCGGACGTGCGGGTGCGGATGCTCGGCTCCCCGCGCGCAGGCGGGTTCACCTCGACGAGTGCGCTGTCACCCGGAGAGTCGACCGCGCCTCCGGAGGGGTCCCGGCCCCCGGCGCGGGCGGTGTTGCTCAGCCCCGATCCGGAGAGGTCTGCCGCGGTCACGGTGTAGACACTCGTGCACGTGACGCTGGCGCCGGGAGCCAGGCTGGTGGCCGCTGCCGGGCAGGTCGGGGTCGGCAGGTCGCCGGAGCCGGTGAAGCTCTCCTCGACGATGGCGAGACCACTGATCGTGACGTTCCCGGTGTTGGTGACGCGGAACGAGTAGGTGACCTGCTGGCCGGCGGCGGTGACGGTGCTGGGGCTCGCGGTCTTGACCAGCTCGAGCGCGGGAGCCTGGCCGACCGTCACGGACGCGGAGGCGGAGTTGTTGCTCAGGTCGGACTCGTACGGGAACGCATCGGAGCGATCGGCCGTGGCGGTGTTGACGAAGGTGCCCGTCTGGTCCGCACGCGCGGTGATGCGCAGGCGAGCCTGATCATCGGCGTCGGGCAGATCGACCGGATCCAGGTCACCGATGACCCAGGACCCGGGGACAGGGTCGTAGGTCCCCACCGTAGCCGTGCTGTCGACATAGGTGAGCCCCGGCGGCAGCAGGTCGTCGACGGTGACGCCCTCGGCGGTGTCCGGGCCGAGATTGCGGAGCCCGATCGTGAACGTGACCGTCTCGCCGAGCGTGGGAGCGGCATTGTCGACCGCCTTCGAGACGGCGATGTCCGCGACCGGGACGAACAGCACGGCGTCGTCGACGTTGTTGTCCGGATTGGGGTCCTCGACCACGGACTCCTGGATCGCGACCAGGTTGCGGTAGCTCCCCGACGCGCGGTCGCCGATGCGGATGGAGACCTCCAGGGTCGCCGTCTCACCGGGCTCGAGCCGCGGGATGGTCCAGATCCGGTTCACCTCGTCGAAGGTCCCGTTGTCGGTCGTGTGCCCGGTGATGTTGGCCTGGATGAGGGCAGGATCCTCGGTGATGGTGTCGTCGGTGGCGTTGGGGCCGTTGTTGGTGACGCGGATCGTGTAGCGGACGGTGTCACCCGGCTGGGCCACCGGCTGGTCGACGCTCTTGGTGATCGCGAGGTCGGCGAGCTCGACGAAGGTGGCCGTGGCCGAGGCCGAGTCGTTGGTCGGATCCACGTCGCGCTGGTCGAGGGTGGCCAGACTGGCCGTGTTGGCGCGTTGCCCGACCACCGTACCGGTTGCCCGGATGGTGAGCGTGACGGTGGTGCCGACCGGGAGGGAGCCGACGGTCCAGGTGCCGGTGTCGGCGTCGAAGGTGCCGTCGCCGGTGGCGGACACGAAGGTCAGGCCCTCGGAGAGCACGTCGGCGAGGACGACGCCGGTGGCCGTCGTGGCGGTCTGCCCAGCGACGGCGTTGTTGGTGGCGGTGATGGTGAAGACCGCGTCCTCTCCCACCGGGATGTCGTCGACCGATCCGGTCCCGTCGGGCCGGGCCACGGACTTCGTGACGCCGACGTCGACGGCGGGGGCCAAGGTGGTCACGGTGGCGCTGGACTCGTTGTCGTCCGGGGTCGGATCTTCGAGGAGTGGCGCGTCCACCGTGGCGAGGTTGACCTTGGTGCCCGCCGTGTCGAGCTGGGCGTTGATGATGAGAGCGGCGCTCTCGTCCGCCGCCAGGGTGCCGACGTCCCACCGACGACCGGCGGTGTCCACCGTTCCCTGGGTGGCGGAGGTGCCGACGACGCTTACGCCCTCGGCGCCGGTGTCGGTGACGTAGACGCCGCGCACCGTGTCGGGGCCACGGTTGAGGACCGTCACCGTGTAGGTGACGGCGTCCCCGACCACGGCCTCCGCTGGGGACGCGCCCTTGACGATGACGAGGTCGGCGACCGGGGTTCGTACCGCGACGCTGGCCGACGCCGAGTCGTTGGCGCTGTTGATGTCCGTGGGCGACACGGAGGCGATGCTGACCGCGTTCGTGAACGTTCCCGGGCTGGTGGTGTCCAGGGTGAAGTCGAACGCCGCGGACTCGTTCACGCCGAGGGAGCCGATGGTCCAGATGCTCGTGGCCGGGTCGTAGCTGCCGGTCCCGCCGGAGTCCCCGGGTCGGAAGGTGAGCCCCGGGGCAGGTCTTCGATCACGGTGATGCCGGTGCCGGGACGCGGGCCGAGGTTGGTGACCGTGACCCGGAACGTGACCGGCTCCCCTGCTGCGACCTCCGCCGAGCCGATGACCTCCTTGGTCACCGCCAGGTCGAGGGACGCCGGGTTCAGGGTGACGGTGGCGCTGTTGTTGGCGGCGTTCGTGTCGAGCTGGTCGAGCCTGGTCAGGCTCGCGGTGTTCGAGGCCACGCCGTTGGTCTCGACCCGGGCGGTGATGCTCAGGGTGACGGCATTCCCTACGGCAAGCGCAGGGATCGACCAGGCGCCGGTGTCCGTGGCGTAGTCGGACGGCTGGGCACCGGACGTGCTCGAGGTCAGCAAGGTGAGCTGCCCCGCGGGGAGCAGGTCGGTGATCAGGACGTCTGTGGCTGCTGCCGGGCCGTTGTTGGTCGCGGTGACGGTGAAGGTGACCGTGTCGCCGACAGCCGGGTCAGGCTCGTCGATCGTCTTGGTGACCGCGATGTCGGTGTTGACCCCGATGCTCTCCCTCGCCTCGGGCGACTCGACTTCCTGGCCGGCCGGGGTGTCCCCCGTCGCGACGGCGGTGTTGACGATGCTCCCGGCAGCGTCGGCCTGCGCGGTGTCGACGGTGTAGGTGCCGGTGCAGGTGGTCGATGCCGCCGGGGCAAGGACGTTCTCCTCGCACACGAGCGCTTCCGAGGAGATGCGGTCGTCGGTGACGGCGATGTTGGTCACGGTGGAGCCGCCGGTGTTCGTCACCGTGTAGAGGTACTCGACCTCCTGGCCGGCGACGTACGGGGGATCTGTCTGCACGCTCTTGGTCAGGGCGAGGCTGCTGACCAGGGGGACGGTGACGGTGGCCTCCGGGGAGGTGATCGCATCGCCGCCGGGGTTCGTCGCGGTGGCGGTGGCGGTGTTGACGACCTCTCCGGCCGCGACATCGGCGGCCGTGACGGTGTAGGTCCCGCGGCACACAGCGGTCGAGCCGGCCCCTGGCGCTGGCGTGAGCGTCGTGATGTCGCAGGTGATCGGCCCGGTGATCGTGTCGTCGGCGATCGCCAGGCTCGAGAGGGTCTCCGTCCCAGCGTTGGTGACGGTGTACTGGTAGGGGATGACGGTGCCGGCGGTGATGATGGCGGGCAGGGCGCCGGCGCTGCGGTCGACCTGCTTCTCCAGCTGCAGCTCGGCGAGGGGGTTGACGGACTGGACCACCGCGTTGCGGATCAGGTGGACGTCGGTCAGGCCGCCGGTGGAGCCCGCGAGCCCGAACTTGTAGGTGCTCGGCAGGTCGGCCGGAGCGGGAATGTCGAGCTCGGTGATCCAGGGGTCATTGGCGGCGGCAGGGTTGTACCGGACCTGGACGATGATCCGCGGGTCAGGTGCTGGCGTGACTGTGATGTTCACCTGCCGCCAGGACGCGGCGATCGTACGGCCCCGTAGCGTGCCGATGCCGCCGTTGAGCGTGGTGCCCGGGTCGTCCGGGTCGTCCGGGTCCGCCGGCGTCGTGGAAGCCAGGTAGCAGTAGCCGGTGAAGTCCTCGCCGGGGCCACGCACGGTGATGACGTTCGGCGCCACCGCGCCCTCCGCGGTCGAGGGTGATCGCTGGTCCTCGGGACAGCCCGTCCCGCGCCCCTCGCCGTCGTCGTAGTAGTTGCCATAGGCGTCCAGCCCCACCCCGAGCACTCCACCCGCGATGCCCGGCTCGGCGTCCCCGCCGCCTGAGGGAGTGCGCTGTGCGTACCCGAGGCTGCCGCCGGCTCCCCCGGTGTCGGTCAGGTCGGTGGAGCCATCGACGAGGAAGAACCCGATGCCGTCGGCGCCGGTGCCGCCGTACTGGAACTGGTCGAAGGTGATGGTCACCCCGGACGTCGCGGGGACGGGCCGGTTGTACAGCACGCTGCCCGCGGTCTGCGTTCTGGCGTCGGTCAGCTGTAGGTACCCCGGCGTGGCCCCGATCGACGGGACCGGGCCGGTCCGGAACCCCGCGCAGGTGGGAATCTGTGCTGCGCTCGCCGGTGGCGCGGTGGTGGCACCGGTCAAGCAGGTGTCGCCCTGCACCGTCCAGGCAGGGTCGGGCACCGATGATCCGGTGAACGTCTCGGAGACGATCGTCGTCCCGCCCGTCGGCGGGTCAGCGGAGGCGGGCACCCGCATCGCCTGGGGCGCCAGCGCCACTGTCAGCGTGGCCAGCAGACAGGTCGTCGTCGTCAGAGCAATTCCACGCAAGCTCGGCACGGGTCCTCCTCGCGGCCGCCACGCCCCGTACGGGCTAGCCGGGCCTATACCCCGAGTTTTTGCGCGGTGTCCCCGGATGACAAGGGCCAACGGCCCCGTGCTTCGGCGGCCTCATGACCCTTGCGGATACGCGCTCAGACCTCGTCGAGGAACCGGTCGAAGACGCGGGCCCCGAACTCCAGCGCGTCGGTGGGGACTCGCTCGTCGACGCCGTGGAACAGAGCACCGAAGTCGAGCTCGGCGGGCAGCCGGAGCGGGGCGAACCCGTAGGAGGTCATGCCCAGCTTGCGGAAGTGCTTGGCGTCGGTCCCGCCGCTCATCAGGTACGGCGCCACGATGCCGTCGGGGTCCTCGGCCAGGATCGACCTGGTCATGGCGTCCATCAGGTTGCCCTGCGTGGGCGACTCCCAGGGCTGCTGGTGGCTGACGAACTCCCGGGTGACGTCGGGGCCGCACAGCTCGTCCAGGGTCGCGAAGAACTCGTCCTGGTAGCCGGGCAGGAACCGGCCGTCCAGGTAGGCGGTGGCCTCGGTGGGGATCACGTTCACCTTGTAGCCGGCCTGGAGCATGGTCGGGTTGGCGGTGTTGCGGATCACGGCGCCGAGCATCCGGGTCGAGCTCTCGAACTCCTCCACCAGCGCCTCGGCGTTGTCGGGCGTGGCCTCCGTCCCGGCGATCGTGGCGACCGAGGCCAGCAGCACCTCCATCGCCGGGGTGAGCCGGACGGGCCAGTCATGGGCTCCGATGCGCGCCACGGCCCCCGCCAGCTGGGTGACGGCGTTGTCCCGGTTGACCATCGACCCGTGCCCGGCGGTGCCGCGGGCCCTCAGACGCATCCAGGCCATGCCCTTCTCGGCGGCCTCGATCAGGTAGATGCGCTGACCGCGCACCGTGGTGGTGAAGCCGCCCACCTCCCCCACGGCCTCGGTGCAGTCGGACAGCAGGTCGGGGTGGTCCCGCACGATGACCTCAGCGCCCTTGTGGCCACCGGCCTCCTCGTCGGCGGTGAAGCACAGCACGATCGGCCGTCGCGGGATGCGACCGCTGCGCACCCGGGCGCGGACCACCGAGAGCAGCATGGCGTCGAAGTCCTTCATGTCCACGGCCCCGCGGCCCCACAGGTAGCCGTCGGCGATCTCCCCGGCGAAGGGGTGGTGGGTCCAGTCCCGCGCCTCCGCGGGGACGACGTCCAGGTGCCCGTGCAGCAACAGCGCGTCCCCGTCGCTGCCGCCCCACCTGGCCACCAGGTTGGTGCGGCCGGGCTCCCCCTCGATGACCTGCGCCTCGATCCCCACCTCGTCGAGCAGGGTTGCGACCAGCTCGGCCGTCTTCCGCTCCCCCGGGCCAGTGTCGTCGCCGTAGTTGGAGGAGTCGATGCGGATGAGGTCGCGACAGAGGTCGACGACCTCTGTGGCCGGGTCGTGCAGGTCGGGAGCCATGGGCACATCCTGGCCGCTGAGGCACCCGAGGGGAAACGTGCGACCCGGATTGCGGGTTTCCCAGAGGGTGTTGCTAATCTTTCCCCGCACTCGTCCGGGTGGCGGAATTGGCAGACGCGCTAGCTTGAGGTGCTAGTGCCCGTATTAGGGCGTGGGGGTTCAAGTCCCCCCTCGGACACACAGGATGGGGAAGTCTCCCCAAGAACTCTTCGCCGAAGGGCGGCCCTCGGGCCGCCCTTCGCTGTTTCTCAGGACGCGCATGATGACTCGTCGTCGCGGACATCCCGGCACACCCGCCACTAGGCTGAAGCCGCACTGACCCCACGCACGCGGGGGACGCGGTGCGACGACGTGGATGCGAGGCACGACTTGGCCGCTCTCGCCCTCCGGGCACCCAGGCTCAGGCACCGCAGCGAGTGGTGTGCCGCCGTCCAGCCGGTCCGCCCCCGCCGTACGCCGCACGTCGAGGAGGTCGCAGACGCCTACCTGTCCCGGGTGGCCACCGGCGAGCTGGCCACGGTGCACCGTCCGAGCAAGTGGTTCTCCGGCGCGGTGTACACCTCGGCCGGGGAGCTGGTGCCCGCCTCGCAGAAGATCCTGGGCGACCCCCGCGGTCTTCGGGTAGCCGCAGACCCGAGCTTCCTCCCGCCTGTCGCGGACGTCCGCCTCGACGGCACGTGGCTCTACGGCGGCACGTGGGCGCCGACCTTCGGGCACTTCCTGGTCGAGACGCTCACCACCCTGTGGCCGCGCCTGCCTCAGCAGCCGACCGGTTTGGTGTTCCATTCGAGCTTCGGCCCCACCAACGTCGAGGGCTGGCACCGGCGGCTGCTCGCCCTGGCCGGGTTCGCCGACCTGCCCGTACACGTCGTGGGCACGGGTGGACCGGTCGCCGTGGAGCACCTCGTGGTTCCCTCCCGCAGCGTCGCCCTCCACGCCTGGGTCCACCCGGAGGCTCGCAGTGTGTGGGACACCATCGCCGGTTCGTTCCGCGGTGCCGGGCAGCAGCGCGTCTACGTCTCCCGGACCCTGCTCAACGAGCACCGGCGAGCCGTCCGATACCGACGCCCGGTCCGTTCCTCGGCCGAGCACGACCGGGCGCTGGACGAGGTGTTCGCCGCGCGCGGCTTCGACATCGTCCGTCCCGAGACGCTGGACATCGCTGAGCAGCTCGCCCGGGTCGCCTCTGCCGCCGTCATCGCCGGGCTCTCGGGCTCCGGGCTCCACCACTCCGCCTTCATCCCGCGTGGCGGCCGGGTCGTGGAGCTGGGCGACGGCCGGAACGCGACTCGTCCGGTGCGGATGCAGTGCGCCATCGACGCCGCCTCAGGCCACCAGCGGCGCTTCATCCGGGGCGACGCCCCGCCCGGGGAGGTGGATCACATCCTGGGGAGGTTGGGGCTCACCTGACGTCGTCTCCCTGACGTTGTCTCCGCGTCCGCGGTGGCACCTGATCAGGTCCGCTCGGTCGTCCCCGGGCCCGGTACGACGGCAACGAACCGAGGCGCGCGCTCGATCACGGTCTTGGGCACGTTGAGATCCATCATGCTCAGGACCGATCTCCGCTGGTGCGAGCCCACCACCACCATCTCGCTCCCAGCCGCAGCTTCCACCAGTGCCTCGTCGGGGATCCCGCGGCGCAGCTCGCACTGGACCTCCACGCCGGGATGACGGGTCCCGAAGCGCTCGGCGAGGCTCACCAGCCGGGCTCGCCGGTCCTCGTGCTCAGTGTCGTCCGCAGGGACGACGCCGGCCGGGTAGCCGTCGAAGACCGTGTGCACCAGGGTCAGCGGCAGCCCCCGCACCACGGCCTGGTGGAACGCCCAGTCGACGGCCACCTCGGAATGCCGACTCAGGTCGGTGCCGACCACCAGCCCGTCGCCGGTGTCCTCGGCGTCGTGCGGACGCCGTACCACCACGGGACAGTGTGCCTGTTGGCTCAGCGTGAGTCCCACCGAGCCGAGCACCAGGGTCTTGATCGCGCCCCGGCCCCGCGAGCCGATCACCGTCAGGTAGGCGACCTCCGAGGCATCCAGCAGCGCTGCCCGGGGATCTGCCAGCACCACCTGGGACCGGAGGTCGGGGATCACGTGGGCGGCCTCGACGCGGGCCCGCGCCTGGGAGACGAGCTCGTCGCCCTGGGCCTCCATCGCGGCCACCAGAGCCACGAGATCGACCTCCGGCGGAGCGCTCCACACCCCCGTGGCGTGGACCAGCGTCAAGGGCCGCCCCTCAAGGACCGCCTGTTCCGCTGCCCAGTCGATTGCTTGCTCGCTTGCCTGCGATCCGTCGACGCCGACCACTACGGCACCGTCGGCCTGCTCCAAGAGGTCCATACCGTTCTCCAAGGCGTCGTGTCGGCGGCACGGGCAGCGTGCCATGTGTCCCCACGCTTGCTTCCCGCGTCACCAGCGCGACAGGGGCAAACGTCAGCACGCACCGGGACTTGCGGCGGTGGTGACCACGACCGGGCCAGACCATCCTGGTGACATGACGCCCCAGGACATTCCCCCCGGCGCCGTGCTGGTCGCAGTCGACGGCTCCGACCATGCCGCCCGTGCCGTGACCTGGGGCGCCCGACACGCCCACCTCTCCCACCGGGCGCTCGTCCTGATGCACGCCACCGGAATCGGGGAGCCCCTGGAGTTTCCCCCGCTCGGAGTCAGCGTGACCGACTACCCACCGACGGCCGAGGACCCGGACCGCGACGACGGCCTGGTCCTCGAGGTGGCGGAGGAGAGGGCACGGACGGTGCTGGCGGACGGCGCGATCGTCCGCGTCTCGGTCCGTGACGACCCGCGCCGGGCGCTCGTGACTGCCTCCGCACGAGCTGAGCTCCTCGTCCTCGGATCCCGGGGTCGGGGCGTGTTCGGCAGTCTGGTCCTGGGCTCGGTCAGTGCGGCAGTCGCCAGGCACGCCGACTGTCCGGTCGCGGTGGTTCGGGGCTACGACGAGGTCGACTCGCTCACGCGTGTGGTCGTGGGCGTCGACGCGACCGCGGAGTCCAGGAGAGCGGTGGAGCACGCCTATCGGTTCGCCTCGCTCCACCGGGTCCCGATCCTGGTGGTGCACTGCTACTGGGACGTCGTCGGCATCCTGGCCGGGGGAAGCGGTGCGCCCGCGGACGACCCGGGCGCGACGCAGCTCGAGGTGGAGGTACGCGAGCTGATCGTCGGTCTGGGCGAGGACTACCCCGACGTCCAGGCTCGCGTGGTCCTGCGGCACGGCCTCGTGGACACCGTGCTCGCCGAGAATGCGTTGCTGGGTGACGTCATCGTCGTGGGACGGCACGAAGCGGGGTCCGCCGCCCAGTTCCTGGCGCGCTCGGTGTCGACCGCGGTGCTGGAGCGGGCCCGCTCGACGGTGATCGTGGTCCCGTTCGGCACCAAGGGGCACTGACGGGTCAGGGCCCGGCTGCCGGGTCGCGCTCAGCTGCCGGGACGTCGTCGTGCCGGTGCCGGCGCACCAGGCTCGCGGCCAGGATGGCCGCAGCCAGCAGTCCGGACACCAGGCCGCTGAGCAGCAGGATGCCGGCCAGGTCATCCACCACGGGTGCAGTGGCCCCGAGAGCGACCCTGGTCACCACGGGACTGGAAGCGTCGGCTTTCATCACCACCAGCGTCCAGTCGCCCTCACTCGGTGCACCGGTGATGCTCTGGGTGCCGCCGCCTTCGGACGAGGCCACCCAGAAACCGGCCTCCCCGGGAGCCATCCGCGGCGCTCCGCCCTCGACGAACCTGGTCTTCACCGAGCTGTCGTCATCAGCCACGTCCGTGACGACCGAGTGCGCGACCTGGTCCAGGTAGGCGCGGACGTCCGAGGTCCGTGCGATCCCGACGAAGACAGAGTCTCCTGGGGATCCGGTGGCCTCCACCTTGAGCTCGCCGAGCAGGTCCCGCAGGACGTCGATCAGGCCGTCGGAGTCATCCAGCTCTGCCTTCTCCGAGACGATCGCATAGCCCGGCGACTGCACCTCGACCCTTGGGGTCGTGAAGTAGCCGTCGTCGCGCAGATCCTCGTCGGCCGCTGCCAGCACTGCGGCGCTGACCAGGGCGCCGATCGCACCGAGGGCCAGCAGCGAACCCACCACGATGCCGATGATCCGTCCCACGCCCCACCGTGGGGACGGGTCCGGCGTCGGCGGAGACGAGGCCGTCCCGGGCGACGTCGGCTGAGCGTCGGCCACCCCCACCGTCTCCCCGCTGGAGGAGGGATGCATGGACCGGGTGCCAGGGTCGGTCCCGCCCTGGTCCAGCCGGAACGGCGGATACTCATCGGTCATCAGGCCCGTGTAGGCACCGACTCTGAGCATCCATCGGTTGAGCCCGATCACGAGATCGAACACACCGGAGGGATACCGGCCGGTGAACAGCAGCACGACGGCCGCGACGAACACCAGGAACCCCAGCAGTCCCACGCCGCCCGCGGTCTGGGCGCCAGCGGCATCGCCGTTGGCCGCCACCGTCCAGGCAGAGCCGGTGAAGATCGCCAGCACGAGGTAGTGCGGGATCGCGAGCAACCACCACTTCACCAGGGCCAGGCCCCTGGAGAGCCGAGCGGGGTACTCCACGTGCAGGTGGGCGGGGTAGTCGGCCCGTTCCCAGAGGCTGAAGGGTGGGTAGCGGTCCGTGCCGAGCGCGCTGTAGGCGTAGTAGGAGACTCGCCAGCTCCAGCGCATGACGCCCACGTTGAACTCGAAGATGCCCCGTGGATACCGACCGGTGATCACGATGGCGACCAGCGCCACGGCACTGAGGACGAGGTACGCCGCCCACAGGAACGCGAGCAGGAAGACGTGCGGAAGGACCAGCAGCCACTTCACCAGCCACAGCCAGCGGCTCGGCCCAGGATCGAGCACCGCGTCGACTCGCACTGGATACTGCCCTGAGTCCATGGCACGGACCTCCGGTCGCCTGATGCCGCTGCCTGCTCAACACGGTGGGCGGCAGCAGGCACACCGGCCAGGGACCAAGGTCACGAACTGGTCGGGACCCCCCTGCGACCCCGTGGAACCTGCTGGTGCGGGGCCGAGCCCGTCACCGCGGGATCGTCTCTGCGCTTCCGCTGCCCGCGTCCGGTCGCCCCTCGGGCATCTTGGTGATGAAAGTCAGCACCACGGCGGCCAGTGCCACCACCCCGATGGTGGTGTAGGCGGTGGTGTAGTTCAGGTCGTCCCCGATCAGCGCCGAGGCCACCAACGGCCCCACCACGCCACCGATGCTCCAGCCGATGAGCATCAGCCCATAGATGGCACCGGCGTTGCTGACCCCGAAGAAGTCCCCGGCCGTGGCCGGCATGGTCCCGAACGCACCGCCGTAGCAGAGGTAGATGACGGCGGCGAGGACGACGAACAGCGCGGCGTTCTCCGCGTGCGGGATGGCGATCAGGCAGATGCCGGAGAGCCCGAGCATGGCGGCGAACGACTTCATCCGGCCCAGCTTGTCCGACGCGGCCGCCCAGACGACCCGGCCGGCCCCGTTGAAGATGGCCAGGACCCCGACCACGCTGGCAGCCGCCGACGCCGAGTAGCCCGCGATGTCGGACGCGCTGGCCGCGGCCTGGGAGATCAGCGAGATGCCTGCCGCGACGTTCAGGGTGAGGAGCGCGGTGAGCAGGTACCACTGCGGGGTCCGCAGAGCCTCCCCCTGGGTGTAGTCATGGACAGCCGACCTCCCCGGCGCCTGTGCCGTCACGCTCTGGTCCCCCACCGTGTAGCCGGCGGGCGGGTTCTTGAACACCGACGCACCCAGCACCGACATCACCAGGTAGGCGATGCCCAGCGGGATGAAGGCCTTCGTCGGCACGTCGGGGTCCCGGTCGATGAGCCAGTTGGCCACCGGCGAGGTGAGCACCGCGCCGAACCCGAAGCCGCCCACCGCCAGACCCGTGATGAGGCCCCGCTTGTCCGGGAACCACTTCTGCAGCATCGCGATCGGCACGATGTAGGCCACCCCGAGCCCGAACCCACCGATCACCCCGTAGCCCAGGATGACCAGCCAGAACGTGTCGGCGTCTCGGGCGATCCCGGCGATCAGCACCCCGATGCCGTAGATGACCCCGCCCACCATCGCCACGGTGCGGGGCCCGCGCTTGTCCTGGATGCGCCCTCCGATGTAGGTCCCGATGAAGATCATCCCGATGGTGACCTCGAACGGGACCGCGGCCTGGACCGAGCTGAGGTCGAAGGCTGAGGACTCCTGCAGCGCCTTGGAGAAGACGCTCCACGCATAGACCGCGCCGATGGAGAACTGCAGGAGCAGTGCCGCGGCGACGAGCAGCCAGCGGTTGGTCGTGTAGCCCCCAGGCTGACCGGAGTCACCGGTCGGGCGCGTTCCGGCTGGACTGGTCATGGCGACACCTCACTGCTCGTAGCGGACGGGTCCCTCACGTTCGAGCCTCTCCCGTTGCGGAACGACCGTGTACTTGGGGTCGCGGGCAGAGGCCAGCCCCGCCTCGAACACCCCGAACCGGGTGCACGCGGAACCGGCCATCAGCGCGACCCCGGCCAGCCCGGCCAGCACGCGGCTGCGGCCGCCCAGGGCGGCACCGAGCCCACCCGCGACCGTCAGCAGCTTGGAGGCTCGCATCAGGCGTCCAGCCCTGCCCTCGTGCAGCGGCTCGACGGTGATCCCCATCGAGCGCTCCATCCGCTGCTCGGCGACGAGCTCCAGAAGAGCGCCGCCGACGGCGAGGCGGCGTACCGGGAGCGTCTCGGACACGGGCGCGCCGAGCAGTCCCAGGCCCGCCGAGGCCGCTGCTGCGGACCCGACGAAGACGAAGGGAAGCTCGCGGTAGGCCGCGTGCCAAGAAGGCGTCGCGGTGTCGGAGAGCAGGACCGCGGTGTACGCCGCCAGGGGCGGTCCGAACAGCGCCGCCCAGAGCCCCGCAGGGCGATCCACGAAGGCGGTGACGCGGGTGAGGCCGCCCAGCAGGCCCGGCCGGCGACTCTCGGGCAGCATGTCGAGAAGCTCCGCGACGCCGGCCAACCCAGCCCCGGGCGCGTACCCGGTGATGATCCAGGTGCCGACCGACATCGGGCTGGTCAGCTTGGCCACCCGCAGCATGTTGACGAAGCGCGACGGCTTGCCGAGGTCGTGGACCAGTGCCGCCCCGGAGAACGTCAGGGCCGCCAGAGCCCCCAGGCGACCGGTGCGTCGCAGGTGCCGACGGCCGGTGAGGTCGGCTCCCGCCGCGATCAGTGCGGAGCCCGCGGCCAGACCACCGGTGAAGAGGTACGCCGGGATGTCGGCCTCCCAGGGCGCGGGCTTGACGATGGGCCGCCCGTAGTAGGAGCTGAACTCAGCCTCAGGCACCACCGACTCCACGCCCGGACCGTGCCGTCGCCGGCCGCCGGGCCGCCGGGGCCGGCGGCTGCCTGCGGACCCGATCACTGCCGAGGTCTGCTGCTCGTCCCGCGGGTCCTCGTTCACCGGCGCCGCCCCACGAACGCCAGCGCCCCACCCGCCAGCAGCGTCACCGCGGCCGCGGTGGCACGGCGGAACATGTGGGGCAGGTCGGCGGTGGTGACCACCGGGTCGGGGGGGAAGCCGTAGACCTCCGGCTCGTCGAGCAGCAGGAACATCGAGCCGGCGCCACCCACCCCGTCATGTGGGTCGTTCCCGTAGAGGCGGGCGTCCATGATGCCGGCCTGGTGCAGCTGCGCCACCCGGGCGCTGGCCCGCTCCCTGAGCTCCTCAACGTCCCCGAACTGGATCGACTGGGTGGGGCAGGACTTCGCGCAAGCAGGCGTCTCACCGACGGTGAGACGGTCGTAGCACAGGGTGCACTTCTGGGCGATCCCGACGTTGCTGGCACCGTCGGGGCCCTTGCGGCGATCGATGACGCCGTACGGGCAGGCGGGTACGCAGTAGCCGCACCCGTTGCAGATGTCGTCCTGGACCACGACTGTCCCGAACTCGGTGCGGAACAGCGACCCGGTGGGGCAGACGTCCAGGCAGGCGGCGTGGGTGCAGTGCTTGCACACGTCGGAGGACATCAGCCAGCGGAAGTCCGGCTTCTCGCCGGGGTCCCCTGTCGGGTCCGCCTGGTCTGCCACCGCCTCGGCCGTGTCCGTGGGGCGCATGGTGGGCATCGGCAGGTCGGTGACCTCCGGGGGGCGCATCCCCGGATCCTGGGCGCCCAGCTGCTTGCGCTGCTCGATGAACGCGACGTGGCGCCACTGGTTGGCGTTGAGCGAGTGGCTGTTGTCGTACGACGTCGCCGTCATGTCGAAGTGGGTGGCCGGGACGTCGTTCCACTCCTTGCACGCGACCTCGCAGGCCTTGCAGCCGATGCAGATGCTGGTGTCGGTGAAGAAGCCCTTGCGCGCCGGATGGTCTGCGCTGTATCCGGCGTCGGCCGTGGGGTTGACCGGGCCGTAGAGGCTGTTCTTGCCGCCGATCATCGGTCGTCTCCGCTCGTTGGATCCTCCGGTGCCGACCCGTCGCCGCTGCCGCCGTCGGGGCGGGGTGTCGCGTCCCCGGAGTCCGCGCTCCCGGCTCCCGCCCCCGTGGTGACGATCGGTCTGGACAGGTCGTGGTCGACCCCGGCCCTGCGCTGGTAGTCGGCCACCAGGGCGCTCAGGTCGCGGCCGGTCGGCCGGCGTCCGGCCCGGACGTCGCAGGTTCCCACCTTGGTCTCCTGGATCAGCACGTTCGGGTCGAGCGAGATGCCGATGAGATCGTTGGCCGAGTCGCCGGTCACAATGCCTCCCTGGCCCCAGTGGTACGGCAGCCACACCTGATGAACCACCCTGTTCTCGACACGCAGCGGTGTCAACCGGTCGGTGACCATCACGCGTGCCTCGATCGCCGCCCGAGCCGTGACGATGGTCGCCCAGCCACCGTTGTCCAGGCCTCGCTCGGCGGCGAGCTCGGGTGAGACCTCCACGAACATCTCCGGCTGCAGCTCCGCCAGCCGCGCGACGTACCGGCTCATCCCGCCGGCTGTGTGGTGCTCGGTGAGCCTGCTGGTGGTGAAGACGAACGGGAAGACGTCCCCGTGCTCCTCGGGCGGGCTGGGGTTCATCCGGTTCTCGGCCCTGGCGTACTCCTTGCGTGCCGGATTGGCCTGCTGTCCGTAGATCGGGTTGGAGAACGGCGACTCGACCGGTTCGTAGTGTGTCGGCATCGGGCCCTCGAGCAACCCCACCGGCACGTAGAGCGCACCCTTCCCGTCGCCCTGCATGATGAACGGGTCGTCGCCGGAGATGCCGGCCACGCCTTCGTCGTCCGGGCCGGAACGGTAGGACGGAGGCTTGTTCTTCTCGAAGTCCGGGACGTCGTGGCCCGTCCACTCCCCTGCCTCCGCGTCCCACCAGACGTAGGCCTTCCGGTCGCTCCACGGCTTCCCGTCCGGGTCGGCGGAGGCACGGTTGTAGAGGGTGCGCCGGTTGGCCGGCCACGCCCACCCCCACTCCGGGGCGACCCACGACTGCTCCGCCCCGGGCTTGCGCCGAGCCGCCTGGTTGACCCCGTCCTTGAAGACCCCGGTGTAGATCCAGCAGCCACCGACGGTGGAGCCGTCCGTCTTCATCTCCGTGAACGTGGACAGCGGCCGTCCGGTGGCGACCTCGTATCCGTTGATCTCCTTGAGCACCGCCTCGGCGCTGGGCTCGGCGTGCTCGCCGTGGGTCGGGTAGTCCCAGGCCAAGTCCAGGATGGGACGGTCGCGCTCGTCCCCGGAGCTAGCCAGGCGCTCCCGGACCATCCTGCCCAGGTGGTAGAAGAACCACAGCTCCGAGCGACAGTCGCCGGGCGCCTCCACCGCCTTCTCCCGCCACTGCAGCATGCGCTGGGTCTGGGTGAAGGTCCCCTCCTTCTCCACGTGGGAGGCCGCGGGCATCAGGAAGACCTCGGTGCCGCACTCCTCCGGCACGATCTCGCCGGTCGCGACCTCCGGGGAGTCCTTCCAGAAGGTGGCGCTCTCGATCTCGAACAGGTCGCGCACCACCAGCCAGTCGAGGTTGGCCATGCCGAGGCGCTGCGCCTTGCCGTGCGCCGAGCCCACTGCCGGGTTCTGTCCCAGCAGGAAGTAGCCCTTCACCTTGCCGTCGATCATGTCCAAGACCGTGCGGTAGGTGCCGTGGTCGCCGGAGATCCTCGGCATGTGGTCGAAGCAGAAGTCGTTCTCCGGCGTGGCCGCGTCACCCCAGTAGGCCTTGAGCAGGCTGATCGCGTAGGCCGGTGCGTTGGCCCAGAAACCCTTGGCGCCGGGCTGTCGGACCGCGTCGACCCACTTGTCCAGGGAGGTGTGCTCCTGGGCGTTGGGCATCGGCAGGTAGCCGGGCAGCAGGTTGAACAGCGTGGGGATGTCCGTCGAGCCCTGGATGCTGGCGTGACCGCGCAGCGCCATGATGCCGCCCCCCGGGCGTCCGATGTTGCCCAGCAGCAGCTGCAGGATCGCCCCGGTGCGGATGTACTGGACCCCGACCGAGTGCTGGGTCCACCCCACGCTGTAGACCAGGGCCGTGGTCCGGTCCCGGCCCGAGTTCTCCACCCAGGCCCGACAGACCTCGAGGAAGGCCTCCTCGGAGACTCCGCAGGTGCTCGACACCATCTCCGGGGTGTAGCGGGAGTAGTGCCTCTTGAGGATCTGGTAGACGCAGTTGGGGTCCTGGAGCGTCTCGTCGCGCGGCGGGTGGCCTGAGACCTGGATGCCGTGGGTCTCGTGCTGCATCGCGCTCGCGGTCTCGCGCTGCATCGCCTCGTCGTCGTCCGCGGAGTCACCCTCCTGCGTCGCGTACTGCCACGACTGGGTGTCGTAGGTGCGCGTCTCGGGGTCGAAGCCGGAGAAGAGCCCGTCGAGGTCCTCGGTGTCGCGGAAGTCCTCGCTCACGATGGTGGCCGCGTTGGTGTAGGCGACCACGTAGTCCCGGAAGTCGAGTCCGTTGCTCAGCACGTAGTTGACGATCCCGCCCAGGAACGCGATGTCGCTCCCCACGCGCAGCGGCACGAAGGTGTCGGCCAGGGCGCTGGTCCGGGTGAACCGAGGGTCGACGTGGATGACCTTGGCGCCCCGCGCCTTGGCCTCGACGACCCACTGGAAGCCCACCGGGTGGGCCTCGGCCATGTTGGAACCCTGGATGATGATGCAGTCAGAGTTCGCGAGGTCCTGCAGGAACCCGGTGGCGCCGCCGCGCCCGAAGCTGGTCCCCAGACCGGGGACGGTGGCGGAGTGTCAAATGCGCGCCTGGTTCTCGATCTGGATGGCGCCCATCGCGGTGAAGAGCTTCTTGATGAGGTAGTTCTCCTCGTTGTCCAGCGTGGCTCCCCCCAGGCTGGCGATCCCCATCGTGCGGCGGACCCTCCGGTCCTGCTCGTCGAACTCCTGCCAGTAGTCGCGACGGGTCTTCACGACCCGGTCCGCGATCATCTCCATGGCGGTCTCGAGCTCCAGGTCCTCCCACTCGGTGCCGTAGGGGCGCCGGTAGCGGATCTTGGTCTGGCGCAGCGAGCTGGTCACGAGGTTCTTGCTCGCTGCCCCCTTGGGACAGAGCCTGCCGCGGGAGATGGGGCTGTCGGGATCACCCTCGATCTGGGTGACCTCGCCGTCCTTGGTGAACACCAGCTGACCACACCCGACCGCGCAGTAGGGACACACGCTCCGGGCGACGCTGTCGGCCGTGGTGGTGCGGGAGGTGATCTCCTCGGTGCGCTGCGAACGCACGGAACTGCCACGACCCAGCACGTCGTCGCCCCGCAGCTGCCTCAGCAGCGGCCAGTTCAGGAACGTCTTCGCCATCTCGTCACCTCCACTCAGGACGCCGACGTACCCAGTGTGCATGCTTCATGCGCGGACCACCAGCGTCGCCTCGCCCGCATCCCCGGCGCCGCGCGCCACGAACTCGCCCACCACCGGGTGCCCGGGCAGCTCGCCGGCGACCAGCAGACCGCCGGAGGTCTGGGCGTCGGCGAGCAGAACCAGCTCGTCCTCGGACACCTGGGCCTGGAGGTGGGGGCGCACCCACTCGAGGTTGCGGCGACTCCCCCCGGGCACGTAGCCCTCGGCGTACGAGGCGCGGACGCCGTCCAGGTAGGGAACCGCCGCGCTGTCGATGACCGCGGCGACCCCGCTGGCACGCGCCATCTTGTACAGGTGGCCCAGCAGGCCGAACCCGGTCACGTCGGTGGCGGCGCGCACGCCCGCCGCGAGCGCGGCCCGGGAGGCGTCCCGGTTCAGGGTGGTCATGGTCGCCACCGCCTCCTCGAACCGCTCCCCCGTGGCCTTGTGCCGGTTGTTGAGCACTCCGAGCCCCAGAGGCTTGGTCAGGGTGATCGGCGTCCCCGCCACGGCGGCGTCGTTGCGCAGCAGCCGGTCGGGATCCCCCAGGCCGCTGACCGCCAGGCCGTACTTGGGCTCCGGGTCGTCGATGCTGTGCCCGCCCGCGAGGTGGCACCCGGCCTCGACGCAGACGGCGGCGCCACCGCGCAGCACCTCCCGCGCCAGCTCGAACGGCACCTTGTCCCGGGGCCACGCCAGCAGGTTCACCGCGAGCACGGGCTCTCCCCCCATGGCATAGATGTCCGAGAGCGCGTTGGCCGCCGCGATCCGGCCCCAGTCGTAGGGGTCGTCCACCACCGGGGTGAAGAAGTCGGCGGTGGCGATGAGGGCCTGCCCGCCGGCGATCCGCACCGCCGCCCCGTCGTCGCCGTTCTCCAACCCGACCAGCAGGTCTCCGCCACTCGCCCGGCCGCCGGGCAGGTCTGCCAGCACCCGCTCCAGCTCACCGGGCGGGACCTTGCAGGCACAGCCACCGCCTGCGGCGAACTGGGTCAGACGGACGGTGGGAGCAGCGGTCATGGGACCGACCCTAGGGACCGCTGGGGGGCACCTGTCTAGAGTGATGACGACGTTGCGGGGAGGCGTTTCTCGTCTGGTGACGGGCACGGTCCTCAAAACCGTTGTGAGCGAGCATCTCGGTCAGGCGGGTTCGATTCCCGTCCGCCTCCGCCAACGTCGACGCTCCAGCCGAGCTCGGGAGGCCCAGATGGTGGATCCGCCAAGCAGCGACGTACGCCGGGCGGTGCCCCGCACCGACGTGGTGCTGGCCGATCCGCAGCTTGCCGAGGCTATCGAGCGTCTCGGCCCCGCGCTGGTCAAGCAGGCGGTCCAGCGGGCTCAGCAACGGTGCCGGACGGGCGAGGTGGCCCCGGAGTCGGTGGTGGCCGCGGCCTGCGAGGAGCTGCCCCGATCCGCGACCGCGCTGCGCCGCGTGCTCAACGCCACCGGGGTGGTGGTGCACACCAACCTCGGTCGGGCGCCGCTGTCCGCGGCCGCTGTCGAGGCGCTGGCGCTCGCTGCCGGCGCCACCGACGTGGAGCTGGACCTGGCCAGCGGCCGACGAGGACGCCGCGGCCGCTCCGCGCTGGACGCGCTCGCCGCCGCCGTGCCGGAGGCCGGCGGGGTGCACGTGGTCAACAACGGGGCCGCCGCACTGGCCCTGGTGGCCTGCGCGCTCGCCGGGCCGGGGCGACCCGACGCCCGCGACCCCGCGGCACAGCGGCGCACGGAGGTGGTGATCGCCCGGGGTGAGCTGGTCGAGATCGGCGACGGGTTCCGCATCCCCGAGCTCCTGGAGTCGGTGGGGGCCACGCTCCGCGAGGTCGGCACCACGAACCGGGTCCACCTGGCCGACTACGCCGGGGCAGTGGGTGAGCGGACCGCCTTCGTGCTCAAGGTCCATCCCTCCAACTTCGTGGTCTCCGGGTTCACCTCCTCCGTCGGTCTCGCCGAGCTCGCCACCCTGGACGCGCCGCTGGTGGCCGACATCGGCTCGGGGCTGCTCGCCCCGCACCCGCGGCTGCCCCAGGAGCCCAGCGCGGCAGCGGCGCTGCGGGCCGGCGCCGACCTGGTGACCGCCTCGGGCGACAAGCTGCTGGGCGGTCCCCAGTGTGGCTTGATGCTCGGGGACGCCGTGCTCGTCGAGCGGTTGCGACGTCACCCCTTCGCCCGTGCGCTGCGGGTCGACAAGCTCACCCTCGCCGCCCTGGAGGCGACGCTCACCGGCCCGGTGTCGCCCGTCGCGGCCGCGCTCGCCGCCTCGCGCGAGGAGCTGTGCCGCCGCGCGGAGCGGATCTGCCGCGCGGTGGCCGACGTGGTCGAGGCGACGGTGGTGACCAGCGAGGCCGCCGTCGGGGGCGGCGGGGCCCCCGGAGTCAGCCTCCCCAGCGCCGCCGTGGCGCTGCCGGTGCACCTGGCCGAGCCGCTGCGCGTCGACCCCGTGCTGCCGATCGTGGGCCGGGTGGAGCGGGGCGCCCTGCTGCTCGACCTGGTCGCCGTGGATCCCACCGAGGACGAGGCGCTCGTCGCGGCACTGCGACGCGTGGTCGCGGCGGACTGAGCGGTGTACGTCGTCGCCACCGCCGGGCACGTCGACCACGGCAAGTCCACCCTGGTCGACGCGTTGACCGGCATGCAGTCCGACCGGCTGGAGGAGGAGCGCCGCCGGGGGCTCTCCATCGAGCTGGGATTCGTCTGGACGCACCTGGGCGACGTCGGGGAGGTGGCCTTCGTCGACGTCCCCGGCCACGAGCGGTTCATCACCACCATGCTGGCCGGGGTCGGCCCGGTTCCGGCGGTGCTGTTCGTGGTGGCCGCGGACGACCCGTGGATGCCCCAGGCTGCCGAGCACCTCGCCGCCCTCGACGCGCTCGGCGTCCGGCATGCCCTGGTGGCGGTGACCCGGTGCGACCTGGCCGACCCTGCCGGGGCCGTGTCCCGTGCGTCCGCCGAGGTCGAGCGCACCTCGATGCGCGGCGCCCCCGTGGTCGCCGTCTCCGCGCGCACCGGGGCCGGCCTCGACCAGCTCCGGTCCCAGCTGACCGCCATGGTCGGTGCGCTCCCCCAACCCGACCCGGACGCCGGCGTGCGGTTCTGGGTGGACCGTCGCTTCACCGTGCGCGGCGCGGGCACCGTGGTCACCGGCACCCTCCCGGCCGGTCGGGTCGCCCGCGGTGACGAGCTTGAGCTGGGCGGTGTCCGGCTGCGGGTGCGGGGCGTTCAGTCGCTGGGGCAACCGGTCGAGGCGGCCACCGGGGTCTCCCGGGTAGCGCTCAACCTCGCCGGTGACGAGGTCGCACAGGTGGACCGGGGCAGCGTGCTGGTGACCCCGGACGCCTACCACCACACGAAGGTGCTGGACGTCCGGCTGACCGGCGGCCACCAGCGGGAGGACCGACTGCCCGGGCACCTGCAGCTGCACGTCGGGGCAACGGACGTGCAGGCGCAGGTCCGCCCCCTGGCGGCCGACCTCGACCCCGACCTGGTCCGCCTCAGCCTCGAGCGCCCGCTACCGCTGCGGGTCGGTGACCGGGCACTCCTGCGGGACCCCGGAAGCAGGACGGTCTGGGGTGTGCACGTGCTCGATCCCGCCCCTCCCCCGTTGGGGCGCCGTGGCGCCGGCCGCGCGCGGGCCCGGCAGCTGGCCGACGTGACCGGTGTCCCGGACGTGGTGTCGGAGATCGCCCGGCGAGGCCTGGTGGACGACCGCACGCTCCGCCGGATCGGCGTACCGGTGGACGGGCCGCCGTCCGGCGCGGTGCGCGCTGGCGGGTGGTGGCTCAGCGCGGAGCGTGCCGAACGGGCCGCCCGTGAAACGGCCCGGATGGTCGCCGAGCACGACGCGGCGCAGCCGCTGGACCCCGGGCTGCCGCTGACCGTGCTGGCCGATCGCCTGGGCCTGCCGTCGGCGGAGCTGGTGTCAGCCGTCGTCGCCGCGCCGTTGCGGGTGGCGGGCGGGCGGGTCCGGGCACAGGCCCCGGCCGCCTCTCTGCCGCCCGAGGTGGAGCGTGCCGTGACCGCCCTGGAGCAGGAGCTCGCCGTTTCCCCGTTCGCCGCGCCGACCGCGGAACGGCTGGCCGAGCTGGGCCTCGACGTACGCCGGGTCGCCGTCGCAGCCAAGGCCGGGCGGTTGCTGCGGGTCGCGCCCGGGATCCTGCTCCTGCCGGGCGCCGAGCAGCAGGCGGTGGACCTGCTGTCCGGCCTGCCTCAGCCCTTCACCACCAGCCAGGCGCGGCAGCGCCTGGCCACCACGCGCCGGGTCGCCCTGCCCCTGCTCGACGCCCTGGACCGGCGGGGGCTCACCCGCCGGCTGCCGGACGACCGGCGCGAGCTCTGCTGAGCAAGGCTCAGTCGAGGGCCTCGCTCGCACGCGTGGGGTCCGCCCCCGACACCACGTCCCGCGTCTCGTCGTGGCTTCCGTGCCAGTCCAGCACCAGCACCGTGGCGTCATCCTCCAACGCGTGCCCCGCTGCCACGAGGGCACTGTCCGCGAGCGCCCGCACGACCTCGCGCGGATGTAGGTCGCCGGTCTCCCGGATCGCCCCGGCGAGGTCGATCCCGGCGACGTTGCGTTCCAGCATGCCGTCGGTGACGAAGACGACCCGGTCTCCCGGCTCGAGGTTCACACTGGTGCTGCCGTAGGTGCTCTCGGTGAACAGGCCGAAGGGCAGGTCCACGCCGAGCTCCAGCGGCACGACCGCCGAGTCGCGCAGGAGGAAGGGCAGGACGTGACCGGCGTTGACCAGCTCCAGGACGCCCGTCCTGAGCTCGAGTCGGCCCATCACGCCGGTGACGAAGTCATCGCCGTCGTGACTGGCCGCGTGGACGGACAGTGCGACGTTGGTCGCGGCCGCCTGGTCCAGGAGCGAAAGTCCGCGCCGGCGCGCGCCCCTCATCCCCCCGAGGCAGACGCTCGCCGTGAGGGCGGCGTTGACTCCATGGCCCATGGCGTCGGTGAGCGAGAGCTGCAGGGAGTCGCGGGCCAAGCTGTAGTCGAAGGTGTCCCCGCCGATGCTTGCGGCCGGTTCGAGCCACCCCGCGAGGGTGAACGCTGCTGCCTCGCAGGTCCGAGCCTCGGGCAGCAGACGCTGCTGGATCTCGGCCGACAGGCTGAACTCGCGGCTGCGCTGTCCCCACTCGAACAGGTCGGTGTGCCGACGGTTGGCGATCACCACGAACGCCAGCAGGTGCGCCACCTGCGCGATCTCGGTGACGACGGCGTCGTCGGGCTCGACGGGCAGGAACATCTCCAGCAGCCCGATCGACTCACCGCGTTCGGTCACCGGTGCCAGCACCCGCCAGGTGTCGAGGACGAATGCGCCCACGCCGTCCGGCGGCACCACCCGGACCTGCTGGGTGCGCACGGTCTGCTCCTCCAGCCCGCCGTCGAACGGCACCACCGTGGCCGACTCCTCCTCGTCACGACGCTCACCCGTGACAGGCCCATCAGGCTGGGCGGCGGTGCTGGGCACCAGCGGCACGTGGGCCAGCCGGACCAGGGCCCGCCCCGACATGTCGGTGACGAGGAACGACACTGCGGACGCGCCGAAGGCGAGGCCGAGCTCGCGGGCCACCTGTTCCACTGCCTCGACCGGAGAGGCGGCCTCCGCGGCCTCCAGGAAACGTCTGACGTCCGTGAGCCTGTGACGTTCCATTCGCGGAGCATAACGGTAGGACGTGAGGCATCCTGTGGCGGTGGAGCACAACCGTGGCCGCCAGCGCGGCGCCCTGACGGACTGGAACGACGCACGTGGCTTCGGCTTCATCTCACCGAGTGCCGGGGGGCCGCGGGTGTTCGCCCACGTGAGCTGCTTCCCGACCGGCGGGCGACCGGTGACCGGTCGTGAGGTCACCTTTGTCGCCTCCCGGGACGACCGGGGCCGCCCGCGTGCCGACCAGGTGCGGTACGTCGGGGTCGGGCGGCTCGAGTCGCGGGCTGTACGGCGCCGACAAGGCGGCGGCTCAGCAGGGCAGGCGACGAACCCCGGAGTCCACACTGCACCTGATCGGGCTGGCGGGCGGATGGCCGGGCGCGCTCATCGCGCGGCAGCTCTTCCGGCACAAGACGGTCAAGCAGCCGTTCAGCACGATCTTCTGGGGCACGGTCGCCGTCAACTGCGGGGCACTCGCCTGCCTCTGGATGGTCCCGACCCTCAGCTCCTTGCTCGCTGCGTGACGGCGATGCACCCCAGGACCACCACGCCCGTCACCGGGACCGATGCCGGGAGGTGCTCGCCGAGCAGCAGGACGGCCCACACCACGGTGAACAGGGGCTGCGCCAGCTGCAGCTGGCTGGCCCGGGCGACCCCGATCAGGCCCATGCCTCGGTACCACACGACGAAGCCAAGGAACTGGGACACCGCTCCCACGTAGAGCATCCCGCCGAGTGCGGTCCCGGTGAGGTGCACGGGCTCGTGCTGCACGGCGAGCAGCGCGATCGCGGCGTTCACCGGCACCGCGAGGACCACAGCCCAGGCAATGACCTGCCAGCTCGGCAGGTGGCCCGCGAGACGTCCCCCTTCGGCGTAGCCGGCCGCACACAGCGCCAGCGCGGCGAACAGGAGCAGATCCGCACCACTCGGGGTCCCCTGGTTCTGGGACAGGGTGAACAGGACCACCGCCGCCGCCCCGGTGCCGGCCGCCCCCCAGAACACGGCCGAGTGTCGCTGTCCGGTGCGCCAGGAGGAGATGGCCGCGGTGGCGACGGGCAGGCATCCGATGACCACCGCGGAGTGCGCCGTGGTGGAGGTCTGGAGCGCCAGGGTGGTGAGCAGCGGGAAGCCCACGACGCATCCCAGCGCCACCACGACCAGGCCGGTCCAGTCCACGCGGCTCGGGCGGGATGCGCGCATCCCGACGAGTGCGCCACCCGCCAGCACCCCGGCCAGCAGGCCCCGCCCGCCGGTCGTCGTCCAGGGCCCGAGGCCGTCGAGCGCCCACACCGTGGCGGGGAAGCTGAAGGAGAAGGCCAGCACGCCCAGTCCGGCCAGCGTCACGCCCGAGAACGTGGATGGCGGCACGAGGTAACCGGCAATAGCGCTATTCTGATCCGTCATGAAACACGATAGCAGCGCGGCCGGCACCCTGGCGGAGGAGCTCGCGGCAGAGATCGAGATGCTGCCGGAGGGCCGACGCGTGCCGTCGCAGCGCGTGCTGGTGCGCCGGTTCGGCGCGAGCGCCACCACGGTCGCCCAGGCGCTGCGACTGCTGACCCAGCGCGGACTGGTCGAGACACATCCCGGCTCCGGGACGTTTCGCGCCCGGACCGAACGCCCGGTCGCGTCGGGTGACACCTCCTGGCAGGAGGCCGCCCTCGAGCTCACCGAGGGACTCCGGGAGGGCGAGGGCACCCGCAGGTTCGGCGGTCCCGGCCTGGCCGACGTACTCGACGCACACGGGCCCGACGTGATCGACCTCAACGGCGGCTACCTGCACCCCGAGCTCCAACCGTCCCAGCTGCTCCGCGCGGCACTGACCCGGGCCGCCAAGCGGGTCGAGTCCTGGGAGCGGCCACCGGCCGGCGGGATCCCGGAGCTGCGCGACTGGTTCGCCCGCGACATCGGCGGAGGGCTCGGACGCAGCGACGTCCTGGTGTGCGGCGCCGGTCAGGCTGCCCTGGCCACGACGATGCGGGCACTCGCCCAGCCGGGCGACCCGGTGGTCGTGGAGTCCCCCACGTATCCGGGCACCATGGCGGCCGCCCTCGCCGCGGGCCTGAGACCCGTCCCGGTCCCGCTCGATGCGGAGGGGATCCTCCCTCAGCACCTCGACGACGCGCTGGCCCGAGCGCGAGCGCGGGTCGTCGTCGTCCAACCCAGGTGGCACAACCCCACCGGCGTCTCGATGAGCCCGGGCCGGCGCGCCGAGGTACGCAGCATCGCCAAGGCGCATGACGCCTTCGTGATCGAGGACGACTTCGTGCGGCACCTGGACCACGCCGACGCGCCGGTGCCGAGCGCGCCGATGGTCGCCGACGACGCGGACGGCACCGTGGTCCACATCCGATCCCTGACCAAGGCCACCTCGCCCAACCTCCGCATCGGGGGAATCGCGGCCCGTGGCCCCGTCGTCGACAGGCTGCGCGCCGCCCTGCTGGTCGACACCATCCTCACCCCCGCTCCCCTGCAGCTCGCGGCGCTCGAGGTGGTGACCTCCTCGGGCTGGCGCCGGCACCTCACGACGCTGGGCGTGCAGCTGCACGAGCGCCGCGAGATCGCGGCACGGGCCGCCGTGGACACGTTCGGCGAGGGCTGTCTGCCCACCGCGCCGCGCGGCGGCTACCACCTCTGGGTCGCCCTGCCGCGGCACACCGACGGAGCGGCCCTGGCCCGCCGGGCGCTGACCCTGGGCGTCGCCGTCACTCCCGGGTCCAACTACTACCTGCCCGGCACCGAGCCCCGTCCCAACCTGCGGTTGAGCTACGTGGCCACGCCCAGCGGCGCGGACCTCGAGAGCGGCATCCGCCGCTTGCGCGACCTGCTCCCGCCCTCCTGAGGCTCCCCCTGCCCGCTCCCCGCCGACCCGGCTACGCTCGAGCAGACGCCGACCGGCCCCATCCAGATCGTTTGTGAACGGAGCACCCCATGGCACGCACGATCGCCACCAACAACCACGTCGACCTCGACGGGCTGCTCGAGTTCGTCCGCCCTCGGCACCGGATGCTGCTGATCACGCAGCGCGCGGACGGGACCCCGCAGGCATCGCCGGTGACCGGCGGCGTGGACGACGCCGGCCGCCTGGTGATCTCCAGCTATCCCGAGCGCGCCAAGACCCGCAACGCACGACGGCGTCCCCAGGTCGACGTCGTGGTCGTCTCGGACGAGTGGAACGGCCCGTGGGTGCAGGTCTCCGGCACCTGCGAGGTCCTCGACGCCACGGCAGGCGAGGAAGCCCTGGACGCCTTCGTCGAGTACTTCCGCAACATCGCCGGGGAGCACTCCGACTGGGCGGAGTACCGCCAGGCGATGCTGGACCAGGGCAAGTCGCTGCTGCGCATCACGCCCACCACGTGGGGTCCCGTGGCCACCGGCGGCTTCCCGGCGTCCTCGGCCTGAGCCGCACTCCGGGGCCACGACCGGACACCGGAGACCCGCGATGCGGATCGCGACGGCCACCAGCGCCGGCCGCGTGGGCCGGGAGAACGAGGACTTCGTCGGGGCGGTGCCCGGCGCCGCCGTGCTGGTCGATGGTGCCGGCATCCCGGGTTCCCAGCACCTGTGCCGGCACGGCGTGGCCTGGTACGCCCAGCTGCTCGGGGGCACCCTGCTCGCACAGCTGGCGTCGCCTGACCCCAGGCACGGCCGAGTCCCAGCGCGCCCGCCGGGCGGCGGGCGCCGGCATGCGGGAGCGGCGCAACCAGCCCGGCGGCTACTGGGTCGCCAAGGAGGATCCGCGCGCCGCGTCCGAGGCCGTCACCGGGAGCACGCCGGTGCACCAGCTGCGTGGGGCGGCCCTGCTCAGCAACGGCGCGAGCCGCCTGGTGGACCCCTACGGCCTGGCCCGATGGCCCGAGGCCGTGGCGCTGCTGCGACGCGCGGACGGCCCCAGACGTTCCTCGGATGGGTCCGGCGGGCCGAGTCCGAGCCGGGCGCCGCCGAGCAGCTCCCAGGAGCCGACTCCCCGGACGACGCGACCGCGGCGTACTGGGCGAGGATGGGGGCATGACCGACCGACCGCGCTGGTTCACCCACGCCGACGAGGGCCACTCCCAGTGGTACGTCGAACGCTTCCGCACCATGGCCGCCGAGGGCGCCGACCTCGAGGGGGAGGCCAGGCTGGTGGACGCCATGGTCCCGCGCGGCTCCCGGATCCTGGACGCCGGCTGCGGCCCTGGCCGCATCGCGGGGGCCCTGCACCGCCGGGGGCACCGCGTGGTGGGCGTGGACGTCGACCCCGTGCTCATCGAGGCCGCCAAGGCCGACCACCCCGGGCCGACGTACCACGTCGCGGACCTCGCCACGCTGGACCTGGCGGAGGAGCCGTTCGACCTGGTGGTCTCCGCGGGCAACGTGATGGTGTTCCTCACCCCCGGCACCGAGCCGGCCGTGCTCGCCCGGTTGCGGGACCACGTGCGGCCTGGTGGCCGCATCGTCCTGGGATTCCGCCGGGAGCCCGACATCTACTCCTACGACCAGCTGGACCGCGACGCGGCTGCGGCGGGACTGACCCTCGAGCACCGGTTCGCCACCTGGGACCTCGAGCCGTTCACCGCCGACTCCGGTTTTGCCGTCACGGTGCTGCGGGTGCCCTGAGCCTCACTCCCCCAGCCGGATGGTCCGCAGCCGCCGGGTGGCGTACCAGGTACCGCCCACCACCACGACGAGGAGCAGCACCACGGCGGTCGACAGGTCCACGGCCGACTCGATGCCGAGCCGGGTCGCCTCGTCGCCCAGCACGGACTCGGTGACCGCCAGCGCCCACTGCAGGATGCTCAGTGACTGGGCGCCAGGCACGATCTGCCCCACCAGGGACTCCCAGACCAGGGCGTAGACGAGTCCGAGCACCACCGCGTTGCGGGTCACCACCGAGAGCATCAGGAACAGCGCGCAGTAGGCCACGCCCCCCGCCAGGCTGCCGGCGCCGAAGGCGAGCGCGACCCGCCCCAGCTCACCGGTGACCACCACGGCTCCCACCAGCACCGGCAGCGCCCCCAGCACGGTGACCACCGCGACCGCGACCGCCAGCTTGGTGAGGATGATGGTGAAGCGGCTCAACGGCTTGGACAGCAGGTAGACGATCGAGCCGTCGTCGATCTCGGAGCCGATCGCGCCCGTGCCGGTGATCAGTCCCAGCAGCGGCAGCAGGACGGCCATCCCGAAGCCGGCCACCACGCCTTCGACGATCCCGGCGCGGGCGGAGGCGTCGTCGTCGAGCGAGGCGAAGACCCGCGCGAACACGCACAGGGCCAGCAGCACCCCCGGCAGCAGCACCAGGAGCAGGGCGCGCCGGCGCCCCAGCAGCGTGCGCGCGGTGAGCCTGGCGACGATGCGGTTCATCGCTCCACCAGGTAGGAGAAGACGCTCTCCAGGGACTCGTCGGAGGGACGGACCTCCAGCAGTCGCACGCCCCGCGCCGCGGCCAGCTCCGGCAGCGCGTGCACGAAGGCAGCGTGCTCGGTGACCTGCACCGCCAGCTGCGCCCCGCCCTGACCGGTGCCCCCGGCAGCGGCGCCGTCGCTGGACAGCTCCACCCCGGACACGCTGGGCTGCGTCATCAGCGCCGAGGCCAGCACCCGGTCGGAGTCGGAGCGGATCGTGTACTGGTGGGGCCGTTGCGTCATCAGCCGTCGGATCTCCCGGAAGTCGCCGGACGCCGCGTGCCGCCCCGAGACCATCACCTCGATGCGCCCCGCGATCTGCTCGACCTCCTCCAGGATGTGGGAGCTGAACAGCACCGTGCGCCCCTCGTCCCCCAGCCGGTCCAGCAGCTCCATGAGCTGGAGCCGCTGACGGGGGTCCATGCCGTTGAACGGCTCGTCGAGCAGCAGCACGGCCGGATCGTGCACCATGGCCGTGGCCATCTTGACCCGCTGCTTCATCCCCTTGGAGTAGGTGCGCATCTCCCGGTCCTGCGCCGGTGTCATCTCGACCGTCTCCAGCGCCCGCCGCGCCGCACCCTCGGGGTCGGGAAGCTTGTGCAGCTGGGCGTTCGCGAGCACGAACTCCCACCCCGTCAGCACGTCGTACATGTCCTCGCGCTCGGGCACCAGGCCCAGGTCGCGGTAGATCTGCTCGTTGCGCCACACGGGCACGTCCCCCAGCGTCACCGTTCCCGACGACGGCGCCAGGAACCCGCCCATCATGTGGATCAGGGTGGACTTGCCGGCGCCGTTGGGTCCCAGCAACCCGGTGACGCCGGGCCCGATCCGCATCGTGACGTCGTTGACCGCGACCACGTTGCCGAACCAGCGCGACACCTGGTCGAGCACCAGCGCGGTCATGAGGTCGGCACCCGGCGGTAGCGCAGCAGCAGCGCGAGGTAGGCGCCCAGCACCAGGGTGAGAGCCACGGCGGCGTAGACCAGCGTGCCGGTCAGGCCGATGGACCAGCTCCCGGAGCCGTCGATCACCGCGCCCGCCAGCCCGTCGACCAGCGCCGGCGGCGAGATCAGCCCGGAGTAGTCGGCCAGCGCCGGCTCGTCGTACTCGGTGGCGATGCCCCGGATGGCGGACTGCACGCCGGAGAGCACCAGCAGCACCGTGATCACCGCGGCGACCCCGAGTCCCCGCCGTGGAGTGAGCGCTGCGATGAGCAGGGCCAGCCCGGAGAGCAGCACCGCGTAGCCCAGGCAGACCACCAGGGCCACGAGGAAGTCGGGCAGCTCGTCGGCAAGCGGCTGCTTGAGCAGCAGGGCGCCGGTGAACAGGATCGTCACCGGGACGACGAGCAGCACCAGGACGGCGGCCACCATGGCGGCGACCTTCGCCTGCACGTACGCCGCGCGTCCCAGCGGTCGGGCGAAGTACAGCGGGACCACCCGGAAGCGCAGGTCGCGGGAGACCAGCACCGGTGCCTGGCCGGCCACGAAGATGGCCACCACGACCTGGAACTCGAACGGGTACTCGCGGTAGGTAACCGGCAGCTCGTCGGCCCGGATCATGCTGGTGACCACCACCATGACCACCGCCGGGAGGCACATCACCGCGAGCAGCAGCATCGGCATCACCTTGGACCGCGCGGACCTGCCGAGGCCGTAGGCGCCGCGCAGGCTGTCGAGGAAGAGGGATCGCTGCACGTAGCGCTCCCCCAGCCTCGGGCCGTCGTAGTGCCGGTAGCCGATGTCGTGGATGACGCCGGTGTGCTCACCGCCGTCCCCGGCGACCGACCCGGCATCAGCGCTCGGGACCACCGCTCACCTCCTCCGGGCCGGTGAACATCTCCGCCATCCGGTGCCGCCCGGGCTCCAGCCGCACGAGCCCGCACCCCAGCCCGACGGCGGCGTCCCTGATCCGGTCCAGCACCGCCTCGTCGTCCAGCCGCACCTGGAGCAGGCGGCCGTCGCGCCCCACCTCGGTGCCACCGGCACGCAGCAGGTCGGCCAGGGGTCCCGGGTCGCCGTCCACCTCGACCAGCAGCACGCCGGTGGTGGTGGTGATGTCAGCCGTGCTGGAGTAGCGCAGCAGATGACCGCCGTCGATGACCACCACGGTGTCGCACACGCGCTCCAGCTCGCCCAGCAGGTGGGAGGTCACCAGCACCGAGATGCCGAACTCGGTGCCCACCCGCCGGATCAGACCGAGCATCTCCTCCCGTCCCGCTGGGTCCAGCCCGTTGGTCGGCTCGTCCAACATCACCAGGTCGGGGTCGTGGACCAGCGCCTGCGCGAGCTTCACGCGCTGCCGCATCCCGGTGGAGTAGCCGCCCATCGGGCGGTAGCGCTCCTCGTAGAGGCCGACGTGACGCAGCGTGTCCGCTGCGCGCTCCCGGGCTGCGGTGGTGGGCAGCCCGGACATCCGGCCCATGTGCACGACGAACTCGGTCGCCGAGACGTCCGGTGGCAGGCAGTCGTGCTCGGGCATGTAGCCGACGCGCTCCCGGATGGCCATCGGCTCGGTCGCGACGTCGAGGCCGAGGACCGCAGCGGATCCCGAGGTCGGCTCCGCCAGGCCGAGGAGCATCTTGAGCAGCGTGGACTTGCCGGCACCGTTGGCGCCGACCAGGCCCACGATGCCGGGAACGATGTCGACGCTCAGGTCCTCGACGGCCGTGACCGCGCCGTACCGCTTGGTGAGTCGATCCGCGCTGATCAACGTCATCCGCCGCTGCCACCTCCGGAGCTCGGGCCCGCCAGGACAGTCTGACGTCCTGGTGCCGGACCCGCAACGGCGCCGCGGCAACGTCCTCCCGGCCACCCGCGCCTCGCCCTGGGGTCGGCGCCCTGGCACCTCGTGCGAGGCTTGGTCCGTGACCCTGCGTATCGCTTTCACCCCCGGCGCGACTCCCGACAAGTGGGCTCGCGCCTGGCGGGACCGCCGTTCGGAGTCCCTGGAGCTGCTCCCGATCGAGGAGTCCGAGCAGCGCTCGGTGCTCGACCAGGGACGTGCCGACATGGTGCTGGCCCGGCTGCCCGTCGAGGGCGACGACCTGCTCTGCATCCCGCTCTACGAGGAGCTGCCCGTCGTCGTGGTGGGGCTGGAGCACCCGCTGTCGGTCTACGACGAGGTCTCGGTAGCCGACCTGGCGGACGAGCAGTTCGTGCTGGGCGTCCCGGCCGAGGTCTCGGCCGCCTCCCCTCAGCTCGACTTCCCCCCGATGAGCACCCGGGACGCCATCGAGGTGGCCGCCAGCGGCACCGGCGTGGTCGTCGTGCCCCTGTCGGTGGCGCGGCTGCACCACCGCAAGGACGTGGTCCACAAGGTCGTCACCGACCTGCCCAGCACCCGGATCGGCCTGGTGTGGCTCAAGGACTCCGACGACGACCGCACCCAGGCCTTCGTGGGCGTGGTCCGAGGCCGCACCGCCCGCAGCTCGCGGGAGTGACTGAGCCTGGGAGTCGCCTCAGGAACGTGCCTTGACCGAGTGCCGCACCGCCAGGGTCTTGCGGATGCTCTCCTCGTCGAAGGGCTCCCCGAGCCACTCGAAGAGTCCTCGCAGCGCGCCCGGGTCGTCCTGGTAGTCGTCGTAGTGCACCCGGTACGCCGCCTCGCCGAGGTCGTCGGCCACCGCCAGCATCCGCTCCTCGATGACCTCCAGACGACCCAGGGCGTCGTCCTTGTGGCGCCAGAAGGCGCTGGCCGCGACGTCGGGGAGGTTGCGGGTGTTGACCACGAAGCGAGCGCCGGGGAACACCTGCCGCAGGAAGTCGACGTAGTTCGCGAGGTCGGTGTCGTACCAGCGGATCTCCTTGAACCCCGCCACCCTCGTGCGGCGCTGCGGCCGCAGCAGGGTCTCCAGCACCAGCCGACGGATGTCGCGCAGGGATGCCTCCTCGTCGAAGCCGTGGATGCCGAACCAGGGGTGTGTCGACTCCCGCGCGTTCTGCGGGTTGACCCGAGCCCGCTCCACCAGCCCGCTGCGGTGGAACTCGTAGAGGTGCCGCAGGGCGTGCCGGTTCTCCCCGCGGATGAGGTAGCCCGGGATGGAGTTGAGCAGCCCCATGAGCAGCGTGGACCCGGAGCGTCCGTAGGTCATCACGAAGACGAACTCGAGCTCGTCACCCGTGACCCCACGCCTCGTCCACCGCACGGGAGGAGATTCTAGCCTTCGTCGCGGAGCAGCTGGTCCAGCCACCGCCCGAGCTCTCGGGCGCTCGCCTCGACCATGGCCGGCCAGTCGTTCGCCGAGGAGTCGGCGTTGTCGGACACGTGCTTGACCAACCTGGCCGGGACCCCGAACTGCGCCGCCGTCCAGGCGACGGCATAGCCCTCCATGTCGACCAGGTGCGCGCGTCCGGCCAGGTCCGCGCGCACCACCGGGTCGTTGACGAAGACGTCGCCGGTGGCCAGCACCACCTCGCCCGCCCCCACGACCAGACGCTCCTGGGGGTCGTAGCCCAGCGCCCGGACCGCGGCGGCGTTGATGTCGTGGTTGAGGACCACGCCCGGCTCGAAGAGACCGGACAGGTCGTCGTGCAGGGCCCCCGCAGTGCCCACGTTGACCACCGTCAGGTCGCTGAGGTCGACCATCTGCGCGAGGGCCCGCGCCGTGGCGGCCGCCGCGGCGGTCTTGCCCATACCGGTGACGACCAGCGGCAGGCCCGCCGGCACGTACGCCGCCTCCGCGGCCGTGGCCGCGACGACCAGCAGTCGCTGCCGGCTCACCAGCTGCTCGTCAGCGGACGACCCTCGTGGAACCCTGCGGCGGACTGGATTCCCACCACGGCGCGTTCGTGCAGCTCCTCCACCGAGCGCGCGCCGGCATAGGTGCAGGCGGAGCGGACGCCGCTGCAGATCTCGTCGATCAGGTCCTCCACGCCCGGCCTGGCGGGATCGAGGTACATCCGCGAGGACGAGATCCCTTCCTCGTACAGCCCCTTGCGGGCCCGGTCGTACGCCGACTCCCCCGCGGTCCGGTTGGCCACCGCCCGCGCGGAGGCCATGCCGAACGACTGCTTGTAGGCCCGTCCCTCCGCGTCCTGCATCAGGTCCCCGGGGGACTCGTGCGTGCCGGCGAACCAGGAGCCGACCATGGCGGCGGATGCCCCGGCCGCCAGGGCCAGGGCCACGTCGCGGGGATGGCGGATGCCGCCGTCGGCCCAGACGTGCTTGCCCTTGGCGCGCGCTGCTGCGGCGCACTCGAGCACCGCGGAGAACTGGGGCCGGCCGACCCCGGTCATCATCCTGGTGGTGCACATCGCACCGGGCCCGACGCCCACCTTGACGATGTCGGCGCCGGCCTCGACGAGGTCTTCGGTGCCCGCGGCCGAGACCACGTTGCCGGCCACCAGCGGCACCCCAGGGTCGAGCGCGCGCACCGAGCGCAGCGCCTCCAGCATCCGCTCCTGGTGCCCGTGCGCGGTGTCGAGCACCAGGCAGTCGACGCCGGCCGCCAGCAGCTCCTTGGCACGGGGGACCACGTCGGCGCCGATGCCGACGGCGGCGGCGATCAGCAGTCCGCCGGCCCCGTCCTGCGCCGGGCTGTAGAGCGTGGCGCGCAGCGCGCCCTGCCGGGTGAGCACTCCGACCAGCTCGCCTGCCTCGTCCACGGCGACCGCGAGCGGGGCACGCGCGGCGTCGAGACGCTCGAACGCGGTGCGCGGGTCGGTGCTGGCCTCGATCAGCACCAGGTCCGTGCTCATCACGTCCTTGACCTGGGCGAAGCGGTCCACCTCGGCACAGTCGGCCTCCGCCACCAGGCCCACGGGGCGGCGGCCCTGGAGCACCACCGCGGCGCGGTGGGCCCGCTTGGGGATCAAGGAGAGCGCCTCACCGACGGTCTGGTGTGGGGCGAGCTCGATGGGGGTGTCGAAGACGTGGTGCCGGGCCTTGACCCAGCCGATCACCTCCGAGACCACGGGGATCGGGATGTCCTGCGGGAACACGGTCAGCCCACCGCGGCGAGCCACCGTCTCCGCCATCCGCCGGCCCGCGATGGCCGTCATGTTCGAGACCACCAGGGGCAGGGTGGCGCCCGTGCCGTCCGCGGTCGCGAGGTCCACGTCGTACCTGCTCGCGACGTCGGAGCGACTCGGGACCATGAAGACGTCGTCGTACGTCAGGTCGTGAGCAGGGCCCAGGTCGTTGAGGAATCGCACAGCCAGCAACCTACCCGGAGCTCGGGCGCCTCCTAGGCTGATGCCCGTGCAGCTGATCCCCGGCGAGGACCTCACCGCCCACGTGCGCGAGGCCTTCGTCGCCGTATTCGGCCACCAGCCAGCGGCCGTGGCCAAGGCGCCGGGCCGGGTGAACCTGATCGGCGAGCACACCGACTACCACGGCGGCCTCTGCCTGCCGATCGCGCTCCCGCACGCCACCTGGGCCGCCGTCCGTGGCCGTGACGACACGGCGGTGCGCCTGGTCAGCACCTGGGGCGGAGAGTGGCACGGCACCCTGGGCGAGCGCCCGGAGGGCTGGGCCTCCTACGTCCTGGGGGCACTGCGCGCCATCGGTCATCGCGGCGGTCTGGAGGTCCTGGTGGACAGCACCGTCCCGGTAGGGGCAGGTCTCTCCAGCTCCGCTGCCCTGATCTGCGCGGTGGCCCTCGCCACCTCCTCGGCGCCGGTGGAGGAGCTGGTGGCGCCCTGCGTCCGGGCCGAGTCCGAGGAGGTCGGTGCTCCCACGGGAGGTCTGGACCAGACCGTCGCCCTGCTCGGGGCTGCGGGCCACGCGCTGCTCCTGGACTTCGCCTCCGGCGCCAGGCAGCAGGTGCCCTGGGAGCCCGGGCGGGCCGGACTGGAGCTGCTGGTCGTCGACACCCGCACCCGGCACGAGCACGCGGCCGGGGGCTATGCCGACCGACGCCGGGAGAGTGAGAAGGCGCTGGCTGCGCGGGCCGACGAGCTCTCCCCGCTGCACCACCGCAGGCTGCGCCACGTGGTCTCGGAGAACGCCCGGGTCTCCGCCCTGGTGGCCGCCCTCCACGGCGGCGACTGGCCCCGGGTCGGCGCCCTGATGACCGCCTCGCACGAGAGCCTGCGCCACGACTTCGAGGTCTCCTGCGCCGAGCTCGACGTGGTGGTCGACACTGCCCTGGCCCACGGCGCGCTGGGCGCCCGGATGACCGGCGGCGGGTTCGGCGGTTGTGCGATCGTGCTCTGCCCCGTCAGCCTGCGGGACGCCGCGCTGGCCGGGATCTCCACGGCGTACGCCGGACATGGCTGGCCGCAGCCCGCCGCGCTGCTGGCTACGGCGTCGGCGGCGGCGACCCGGCTGTGACCTCGTCGGCCAGGGCCGCGATCGCCGCCCACGTGCGGTCGACGTCCTGCTGGGTGGTGCGCCAGCCGCCGACCGCCAGGCGCATCGCGGCGAGTCCCTCCACGCGGGTGTGGCTCAGGTAGGCGACGCCGCCCTGGTTGAGGGACTCCATCACGGCCACGGTCGCCTCGTCGCCGGCCCGCAGCCGGAACACCACCAGCCCCAGCACGGGCTCGGTGACCAGCTCGAACCGTTCGTCGGCGCTCACCCGGTCGGCGAACCGCCGGGCGAGCTCGACGCCGGAGCGGATGTGCTGCTGCAGCCCGGTGATGCCGTAGGTGCGCAGCACGGCCCAGAGCTTGACCGCGCGGAAGCGTCGGCCCAGCTGGGGGTGCCAGTCGCGCAGGTCGACCACCGCCCCGGAGTCGGTCGCGGGGTTGCGCAGGTACTCAGGAAGCAGCGACAGCGCCCCCAGCAGCTGGGTCCGGTCGCGCACCCAGAAGGCGCTGCAGTCGAAGGTGGTGAGCAGCCACTTGTGAGGGTTCGTGACGAAGGAGTCCGCATGCTCGGGCACTCCTGCAGTGGCGTCCCGGTGCTCGGGACACACCGCGGCCACGCCGGCCCAGGCGGCATCGACGTGCAGCCACAGGCCGTGCTCGCGGGCCACCGCGCCGATGGCCGCGACGTCGTCGAAGGCACCGGTCGAGGTGGTGCCGGCGGCGGCCTGCACGAGCACCGGCCGCAGCCCGGCAGCGACGTCGGACTCCACGGCCTCACGGAGCGCGGCGACGTCCATGGCCTGGGTGCGCGGATCGACGGGGACGAAGCGGAGCGACTGCTCCCCCAGCCCGCTCATGATCACCGCCTTGTCCAGGGAGGAGTGAGCCTGGCTGGAGGCATAGACGCGCAGGTCGCTCGTCACCCCCTCAGCACGGACCCGGCCGCCGGTGGCACGGTGCAGGGCACAGATCAGGGCGGTGAAGGTGGCGGTGGACGCGGTGTCCTGGATCACGCCACCTCCTGGTCCGCTCGAGCAGAACTCCTCCGGCAGTCCCAACGCGCGGGCGAGCCAGTCCAGCACCACCTGCTCGACCTCGGTCAGGGCCGGGCTGGTGGCCCAGAGCATCCCTTGGGCGCCCAGCCCCGAGGAGATGAGGTCACCGAGGACCGCCGCGGGAGAGCTGTTGGCCGGGAAGTAGGCGAAGAACCGTGGGTGCTGCCAGTGCGTGATCCCGGGCAGGACCACCTGGTCGAGGTCGGCCAGCAGCGCGCCGAAGGGCTCGGGGTCCTGCGGCGCCCGGTCCGGGAGCAGTGCGGCGATCTCGCCCGGCGCCACCTGGGATCGCACGGGCAGGTCGTCCAGCCGGTCCCAGTAGTCCGCGATCCAGTCGATCACCGCGTGGCCCTGCTGCCGGAACTCCTCGGGGGTCATGTGTGCGCCGGACATGGGTGACAACCTAGACGCAGCTCCCGATCAGGGGGCGGTGCGCTGGGGGGGACGCAGACCTGTGTCCCGCAGCTCCAGCTCGGCCAGCCGGCGTACCACCTCCGGCTCGTTGCGTCGCCAGGCGCCCGCCGGGTCGTCACTGATCCTGCCCAGCACGTGCATCGGCTGACGCGCCAGGGCCCGGAGCGCGAAGAGATCGAGGTCGTAGCCGGAGTCGATGAAGCGGGCCCCCGCGGTGGCCTCCCGGGCGAAGCGCCAGCGCAGCGGCAGGTAGAACGCTGCGACCACCAGGATGGGGATCGCGGCCAGGGACAGGCCCAGCCAGAAGGCCAGCCGCTCCACAGCGCTGACGGTGGACCTCCCCGCGCCGGCCAGGTCGTCCGAGGCCGCCGCGGCCCGGTCGAACGGGTCCGCCACCTCGTCCCCGACCAAGGGGATGTCGTCGAGCCGGCCGCCGGCGTCCCGGAGCCCCGAGGCGATCCCGGAGGCGGACTCGGCGGTCTGGCGGCCGGGCTCGGCCAGTGCCATGGTGCCGTCGTGGACGGCCATGCCGACCCATACCCAGGTGAGGAGCCATCCGATGACGAGCAGGTCCCCGACCAGCTGACGAGTACGACGTCCGGCGGTGTCGGCATAGATCTTCATGCGCCCATCCGACCAGTTCCCGCCGCGCCTGGCGAGCGGCACGCACCATCACTGGGCCTGGGTACTCACTCCGGATTGCGTAGCCGCCCGGATCCCGGGCCCGAGCCACCGGGAGAGTCTTGGCGGCATGAGCAATCCGACCACTGCCCGCAACACCAACGCCTTCTTCCTCCAGGCCGGCATCTCCTTCGGAGTCGCCCTCCTGACGATGATCGTCGGCATCCTCTACCTGCCGGTCGATCCCTGGGTCCGCGCCTTCCTCGGCATGGGCACCGTCTTCCTCACGACCTCCTGCTTCACGCTCGCCAAGTGCGTGCGGGACGCGCAGGAGACCCAGAGCGTGGTGAGTCGTCTCGACCAGGCTCGGGTGGAGAAGATCCTGGCCGACCACGACCCGTTCAACGCCGTCGCCTGAACCCAAGTCACCCGGCCGCTGGTGCAGCCCAGCGGCCGGGCGACAAGCGTGCGGAGCTACTTAAGCTCGGCGCTGGAGAGACCGAGCACGCGGCGGGCCACGATGAGCTGCTGGATCTGCTGGGTGCCCTCGAAGATGTCGAGGATCTTGGAGTCCCGTCCCCACTTCTCCAGCAGCTCGGTCTCGCTGTAGCCCAGCGTGCCGGCGAGCTCGACGCAGGAGAGAGTGATGTCGGAGCCCACTCGGCCCGCCTTGGCCTTGGCCATCGAGGCCTCGAGCGAGTTGGGCTTCTTGTTGTCCGCCATCCAGGCGGCCTGCAGCGCCAGCATCTGGGCGCCCTCGAGGTCGGCCTCCATCTGGAGGAACTTCGCCGCGGCCGCGCTCTGCACCAGCGCGGGCCGGTCGTAGTCGATGACCACTCCGGCCTGCTCCAACAGGTCCCGGGTCAGGTCCAGGGCCGCGCGGGCGCACCCGATGGCCATCGCGGCCACCAGAGGGCGAGTGTTGTCGAAGGTCGCCATGGCGCCTCCGAACCCGGCCTTCACGTCGATGTCCGGAGAGCCGAGCAGGTTCTCCGCGGGAACGCGACAGTCGGTGAAGGTGATCACGGCGGTGTCGGAGGCGCGGATGCCGAGCTTGTGCTCGAGCCGCTCCACCTTCATGCCGGGCGTGCCCTTCTCCACCACGAAGGACTTGATGGCGGCCCGGCCCAGGGACTTGTCCAGCGAGGCCCACACCACGACGGCGTCCGCTCGCTCCCCGGCGGTGACGAAGATCTTCTCGCCGTTGATGACGTAGTGGTCCCCGTCCAGGATGGCGGTGGTGGTCAGGGCTGCGGAGTCGGAGCCCATCCCGGGCTCGGTGATCGCCATCGCCGCCCAGGTCCCCCTGAACCGCTGCTGCTGCTCGGCGTCGGCGACCGAGGCGATCGCCGCGTTGCCCAGCCCCTGGCGGGGCATGCTCAGCAGCAGGGCGGTGTCGCCCCAGCACATCTCCGCCACCGAGAGGATCGAGGCGATGTTGGCGCCGTTGCGCACCGAGCCGTCGTCGGACTTCCGCTCCTTGATCACCGGGGCAGCACCGGCGCCCTCGGCAGTGCCGGACTCCGACAGGCCGTCGATCATCGCGGCCAGCATGTCGAGCTCCTTGGGGTAGGAGTGCTCGGCGCGGTCGTACTTGCGGGAGATGGGCCGCAGCATGTTCATCGCGACCTGATGTGCCTGGTCGACCAGCGTGCGGTGCTTCTTGGGCGTCTCGAGATTGATCATGTCGTGTGCCCCGTCCTCAGACGAGGACGCCTCCTTCCATCACGCCCAGGGCCCGGAGGTCGCGGTACCACCGCTCCACGGGGTGCTCCTTGACGAAGCCGTGTCCCCCGAGCAGCTGGACGCCGTCGAGGCCGATCTGCATGCCCTTGTCCGTGCAGAGACGGCGCGCCAGCGCCACCTCCCGGGCGAAGTCCTTGCCCTGCGCGGCTCGCGCCGCCGCCTTCCAGGTGACCAGACGCATCGCCTGGAGCTCGATCGCGATGTTGGCGACCATGAACGCCACCGACTGGCGGTGGGCCACCGGTTCGCCGAAGGCCTCCCGCTCCTTCACGTAGGGGGTGACGTAGTCGAGCACGGCTTGTCCGGTGCCGACCGCCAGGGCGCACCAGGCGAGCCGGGAGAGCCGCACGCACTCGGTGTACGACGACCCGTCGGCCTCGCCGAGCAGCTGGGCGGGGGTTTCGTCGAGAGTGAGCCGCGTCAGCCCAGCGGCCCGCACTCCCATCGAGGGATCCGCCTCGACACGCAGCCCTGCTGCGGTGGACTCCACCAGGAAGAGGGCGGGAGCGCCCTCGAGCATGGCGCCCACGACGAAGAGCTCGGCCTCGGCGCCGCGCACCACGGCCGACTTGCAGCCCGTCAGCGTGTACCCGTCCAGGGTCGGGGTGGCTGCGGTCGCCGGGGCGAGGGCGTCGTAGAGCACCGTCGGCTCGGCGAGGGCGAGGGCCGCCGCGGGAACGTCGTCGCCGGTGAAGGCCGGCAGGTAGGTCTGCTGCTGCTCGTCGTCGCCCCACAGCGAGATGGCGGTGGCGACCGCACCCGGCGCCAGGGTGGCGACAGCGAGGCCCATGTCTCCGTGGGCCAGCGCCTCTGCCACGAGCGCGCCCGCCACGGCGGAGCGCTCCTCGAAGATCCCACCGAGCGCCTCCGGGACACCCAGGGTCGGCAGACCGATCTCCAGGCTCGACCTCAGCACCTCCTCGGGGGCGGCACAGGTCTCGTTGGACTCGCCGGCGGCCGGTCGCAGCACCTCGGCAGCGAGCTCCCGCACCACGTCGACGAGCATCTCCTCGTCCTCGGTCGGGGTGAGGTCGAAGACCTCCCCCGGGCGCGCGGTCGCCACCCGGACGCCGTCCTGCTTCTTGCCCCGACGGGCGAAGGTCCGGCCCGCGGCGGCCGCGACCTGGAACCCGCTGCGGGTGGCGGTGTAGACCGCCTGCTCCGTCGTCCGGCGAAGGCCGACGCGGTCCAGCAGGTCGCTCTGGGCCAGCCGGTTGAGCGCTGCGACGGCGTATCCGATGGGGGCGCGGGTCTCCCAGGAGGCGAGCCCGTGCTTGCCCCGGGAGGTGAGGCTGGTGATGGTTGCCATGCGCCATAATGTAACTCGCAGTTACACAAACTGCCACGGTGTGGTGTGTGATGCAGGTCACATCATGCCTCTCCGTAGGATCGCGGCATGGCAGAGACCGTCCACGCGCCCTACGGCCCCCTCCCCGAGGGGGGCACCGTCCGCCCGATCACGCGCTGGGGCACGCCGGTGATGCACCGGCCCCAGCAGCGGGTCACCGAGTTCGACGCAGGCCTCCGGGCCCTCGCGGCCGACATGGTGGCCACCATGTACGCCGCTGACGGCGTGGGACTGGCCGCCTGCCAGATCGGGGAGGACGTCGCCATGTTCGTCTTCGACTGCCCCGACGAGCGCGGCGTGCGCACGGTCGGCGTGGTCTGCAACCCCGCCGTCACCCTGCCGGACCTCAAGGACCGGCACCTCGACGAGGACGACGAGGGCTGCCTCTCGTTCCCCGGTGCGTTCGTCGAGTGCGCACGGCCCGACTGGGCCCGGGTCGACGGGGTGGGGCTCGACGGTGAGCCGGTGTCGTTCGAGGGCGACGGACTGCTGGCCAGGTGCCTGCAGCACGAGACCGACCACACCCTGGGGATGGTCTTCGGGGACCGCCTCGCCAACCGCCAGCGCAAGAAGCTCAACAAGGCCCACCAGGCCGCCGCGTCCGACTACCCGCTGGAGTGGCCGGCCACCGGGAGCTCGGCGGTCTAGGAGTCCTCGCGGGATTCGGCAATACCCAGCGGGGGCGCCTCCTCGCCGCGAGCATGGGGCACGTGGATCTGCGACAGAGGGTGTTCGCGCGCCTGTGGGGTGTCGCCGCCCTGGCCCACATCGCGGGAAACCCCGCCTACGGGGGCCTGATCCCCTCCGCCGAGCCGGTCGGCGTGCTGCTGGCCCTCCTCGGCCTGGTGGCCACCGGGGTCATCCTGAGACCCGGACGCGCGGCCGTCCTGGTGCTGATGGTCCTGGTAGTGCTCAGCGCACTGGCGGAGGCCCCGGTGCTCGGCAACCACTGGCTCCTGGCGGCCCTCCTCGCCCTCGCCTACCTGCTCACCGGCGGCGCCTGGCACCGGTTCGAGCCCGCGGCCCGCGCGGGACTGCTGGTCTTCTACTCGTTCGCCGCGTTCGCCAAGCTCAACACCGGCTTCCTCGACCCGGTCACCAGCTGCGGGGTCTTCCACCTCGACCAGGCGATCGGCGCCGTGGGCCTGGCGCCGGTCGACCCGGGCTCGGTGCCGGCACTGCTCGCGGTCTGGGGTCCCGCCGTCATCGAGCTGTCGGTGCCGGTGCTGCTCCTGCTGCGACCGACCCGACGAGTCGGGGTGCTGGTGGCGGTCGGCTTCCACACCGCGCTCTCCTTCGACCCGGCACAGCACTTCTACGACTTCACCGCGGTGCTGCTGCCGCTCTTCCTGCTGTTCCTCGACGACGCGACCTTCGTGCGGATCGACCGGTGGGGCCGGGCCGGCGCGGGTCGGGCCCGGAGCTGGCTGCGGGCCGCGGTGCTCGTGGTGGGGGTGACCACCACCACGGCCAGCGTGCTGCCAGCGAGCCGAGGATCCGCGGCGTGGCTCGAGTCCGGCTCGTTCCTGTGGTGGACCGGCTACGTCGCACTGGTCTTCTTCGCCATGGTGGGACCGGGACGCGTGGCCCGGCTCTCCTGGCGCGTGGGCCCGGCCGGGGTGGCGCTGGCGGTCCTGGTGGCTGCCAACGGCCTCTCGCCGTACCTCGAGGTCAAGTCCGCCTACGGCTGGAACATGTACTCCAACCTGGTCGTGGTCGACGGGACCTCCAACCACCTGCTGGTGCCCGCCTGGCCGCTGCGCGCCGGGCACCAGGACCTGGTGCGGGTGCTGGCCACCGACGACCCCGGGCTGGCCAGCTACGTGCGCGAGGACTATCTCCTGCCCTGGCCGACCTTCCGGACCTACCTGACGAACCGACCCGACTCCTCGGTCAGCTATCGACGCGCCGCCGAGACCGTGGTGGTGGACCGGGTGGGCGACAGCGACCTCGGGGCTCCCGTCCCCTGGTGGTGGCGATGGCTGCCCCTGCGGTCGGTGCACCGCACCGCCCCGGCGACCTGCCAGGACGCGTTCCTCCCGGCCCTGTGACTGGGGCCTTCAGCGGTGCGCGCCCGGGCGGCGCGCGGCCACGTAGCACGCCACCGCCGTCGCGGCGGCCACGTTGAGGGAGTCGATGCCCTCACGCATCTCGATGATGGCTCTGCGGTCCGCGCTCGCCTGCCACCGCGCCGAGAGGCCCGGGCCCTCCGAGCCGAGCACGAGAGCCAGCCGGTCCACGTCGGCGACCGCCTGCTCGATCGGCGTCGCATCGGGCGCCAGGGTCAGCGCCACCGTGGTGAAGCCGGCTGTGGTCAAGGTGGGCAGGGCTTCGGCCCAGTCGGGCAGGCGGGTCCACGGCATCGTGAAGACCGCGCCCATGGCGACCTTGATCGACCTGCGGTACAGCGGGTCCGCGCAGCGCGGGGACAGCAGCACCGCGTCGAACCCCAGTGCGGCTCCGGACCGGAAGATGGCCCCGACGTTGGTGTGGTCCACCACGTCCTCGAGCACCAGCACGGACCGTGCCCCGGTCAGCACCTGCTCCAGCGGGGCCAGCGGCTGACGCTGCAGGGAGGCCAATGCGCCCCGGTGCACGTGGAAGCCGGTGACCTCCTCGGCCAGGTCCTCGCTCAGCACGTAGCAGGGGGCCTCGGTGGTCGCCAGCACCTCGGCGAGGCCGTCGAGCCACCGCGGCGCCATCAGGAACGAGCGAGGGGCGAAGCCGGCCTCGACCGCCCGGCGTACCACCTTCTCCCCCTCGGCGATGAACAGCCCGTGCTCGGCCTCCAGGCTCTTGCGCAGCTGCACGTCCCGGAGGTCGCGGTAGTCGCCCAGTCGGGGATCGTCGGGGTCGGAGATCTCGATCAGCTGGGCCACGAGGCTCAGTCTGCCAAGACCCGGTAGCGCTCCGGATGGGCGACCCGGACCACGTCTCCCACGACGATGATGGCCGGCGGACGTACCTGGTGGCTGGCCAGGTCCTGGGTCAGCTCGCCCAGCGTGGACAGGACGGTGCGCTCGCCGGGCATCGTGCCCTCCATGATCACCGCGACCGGGGTCTCGGCCCTCCGGCCACCCAGCAGCAGCTCCTCGGCGATGGCTGGCGCGTTCTCCACCGCCATCAGCAGCACCACGGTGCCGCGCATCCGCGCCACGGCCGACCACTCGACCAGGGAGTCGGGGTGTCCGGGCGGGAGGTGACCGGAGATCACCGTGAACTCGTGGGCCACGCCCCGATGGGTGACGGGGATCTGGGAGACGCCGGGGACGGAGATGGAGGAGGAGAGCCCCGGGATCACCGTGACCGGCACCCCGGCCTCGCGGCAGGCGAGCAGCTCCTCGTATCCCCGGCCGAACACGAAGTTGTCCCCGCCCTTGAAGCGCACCACCCGCTTGCCCTGGCGTGCCCGGTCGATCAGGAGCTGGTTGATCTGCTCCTGGAGAGCGCTGCGCCCGCGGGGCAGCTTGGCCACGTCGATGAGCTCGACGTCAGGTCCGAGCTGACCGAGCAGCGTGCGCGGTGCCAACCGGTCTGCGACCACCACGTCCGCCGAGGCCAGCGCGTGCCGCGCCGCGACGGTCACGAGCTCGGGGTCGCCGGGCCCACCGCCGACCAGCACCACACCAGGGGTGCGGTCCAGGGCACCGGCCGTCGTGAGCTGGCCGTCGCGCAGGGCGGTGATGATGTCGTCCCGCAGGGAGGCCGACTGGCGGGGCTCGCGGTTGCCGAGAACCGCCACCGTCACCGACCCGTGGCGCCCGACCGCCGGGGTCCAGGCCGTGGCGGCCGTGGCGTCATCACTGCGGACGCAGAAGATCCGCCGTTCCTCCGCAGCCTCGGAGATCTGCTCATTGGCCTCGGGGTCGTTGGTGGCGGCGACCACGTACCAGGCGCCGTCGAGGTCCGAGGGCCGAAAGCGCCGCAGCTCGAGCGTGATCTCGCCGGCCATCCCCTCGATCGCGGGCGTCACCTGGGGGGAGACCACCAGCACGTCGGCTCCGGCTGCGAGCAGGGAGGGGACGCGGCGCTGGGCGACGTGTCCGCCTCCCGCCACGACCACTCGTCGGCCGGCCAGGCGCAGTCCGGTGGGATACGGGGGGAAGTCCATCACCGCACCATTGTCCCTGCCCCCGCTGACCGACCCGTCGCTAGAGTCCGACCCATGAGCATCGAGCGACCGATCGCCCCCAACCCGTACGACTACCTACCTGCCGTGCCGAGCTTCACCCTCACCAGCGCCGACGTCACCGACGGCGCCCCCCTCCTCGACGACCAGGTGGCCCACCTGGGCAACACCTCTCCGCAGCTGAGCTGGGAGGGAGCGCCCGAGGGCACCCGGTCGTTCGTGGTCACCGCGTTCGATCCCGACGCGCCCACCCCGTCAGGCTTCTGGCACTGGTCGCTGGTCGACCTCCCGGCGTCGACGACCTCCCTGCAGCGCGGGCAGCCGCGGGCAAGCTCCCGGGCGACGCGTTCCACCTGCGCAACGACACCGGGGAGCAGGGGTTCACCGGCGCCGCGCCGCCGGAGGGCGACCACCCCCACCGCTACTTCTTCGTCGTGCACGCCGTCGGCGAGGAGAGCCTGGGCATCGACGACACCGCGACCCCGGCGGTGATGAGCTTCAACCTGGCCTTCAAGACCCTGGGTCGGGCCATCATCCACGGCACCTACCAGCGCTGACCCGACCCGGCCGACCCGGTCACGGGCGTGAGAGCAGCTCCGAGAACGGGGTCGGGTCGGCCAGCTCGTCCTCGACGCTGCGCAGGCGCGGTGCCGGACGAGGCAGCTCGGCGCCCAGCATCGCGACCAGCTCGGCAGCAGCCCGCTCGACTCGCGCGGACAGGGCCGGGTCGCCGCCGAAGTCCTCGGTCGCCGCGAAGACCGCCGTGGGCACCGTGATCGCCCGGAGGTAGGAGAACAGCGGACGCACGGCGTGCTCCAGCACCAGCGAGTGCCGGGCCGTTCCTGCGGTCGCTCCCATCAGGACCGGCTTGCCGAGCAGCGTCTCCGGCTCGAGGACGTCGAAGAAGGTCTTGAACAGTCCGGAGAACGAGGCCGAGAAGACCGGCGTGACCGCGATCAGCGCGTCGGCGGAGCGCACCCGCTCCACGGCGTCGGCGAGCTCCCCCGACGGGAAGCCCGTCAGCAGGTTGTCCGCCAGGGCGTGCGCCAGGGCACGCAGCTCGATCACGCTCACCCGGGGCGCCTCCCCGGCGTCGGAGAGCCGCCGTACGGTGGCGTCCCTCAGCTGGTCGGCCAGCAGCCGGGTCGAGGAGGGCACATGGAGCCCGGCGGTGACGACGACGAGGTTGCTCATGCCGTCACCTCCGTGCTCTGCGACGCGGCGGCGGACACCAGCGACGCGTGGGTGGGTGCCTCGGGGACGTGCGCGGGCCGCAGTGCGGCGAACTCCTTGCGCAGCACCGGCACCACCTCCTCGCCGAGCAGGTCCAGCTGCTCCAGCACCGTCTTGAGCGGCAGTCCCGCGTGGTCCATGAGCCACAGCTGGCGCTGGTAGTCGCCGGCGTACTCCCGGAAGCCGAGCGTCCGTTCGATCACCTGCTGCGGCGACCCGACGGTCAGCGGCGTGGCACTGCTGAACTCCTCCAGCGAGGGGCCGTGACCGTAGACCGGAGCGTTGTCGAAGTACGGCCGGAACTCGTTGACCGCGTCCTGGCTGTTGCGGCGCATGAACACCTGGCCCCCCAGGCCGACGATGGCCTGGTCCGCGGTGCCGTGACCGTAGTGCTCGAACCGGCGACGGTAGAGCCGGATCATCTGTGCGGTGTGGGACGCGGGCCAGAAGATGTGGTTGGAGAAGAACCCGTCGCCGTAGAACGCCGCCTGCTCGGCGATCTCCGGACTGCGGATCGACCCGTGCCAGACGAAGGGCGGCACACCGTCGAGCGGCCGAGGGGTGGAGGTGAACCCCTGGAGCGGGGTGCGGTGCTTGCCCTGCCAGCTCACCACGTCCTCGCGCCACAACCGGTGCAGCAGCGCGTAGTTCTCCACGGCGAGCTCGATGCCGTCGCGGATGTCCCGACCGAACCACGGATACACCGGACCGGTGTTGCCACGGCCCAGCATCAGGTCCATCCGGCCGTCCGCGAGGTGCTGCAGCTGGGCGTAGTCCTCCGCGATCCGCACCGGGTCCGTGGTGGTGATCAGGGTGGTCGAGGTGGACAGGATCAGCCGCTCGGTCTGAGCCGCCACGAAGGCCATGGTGGTGGTGGGCGACGACGCCGCGAAGGGAGGGTTGTGGTGCTGACCGAACGCCATCACGTCCAGGCCCACCTCTTCGGCCTTGCGGGCGATGGCGACGGTGGCCTTGATCCGCTCGTGCTCGGTGGGAGTGCGTCCCGTGGTGGGATCGGTGGTGACGTCTCCGACGGTGAAGATCCCGAACTGCATGACCGCTCCCCTTTGGTTGAAGACACAACTACACGCAGAACCCCGGCGTACGGCGTCCTATTCCTCGCCGGTACGTCGTCCACCGATCCCCCACACCTGAACGCGGCGGCCCTGGCGGCTGCGAGAATCAATGTCATGCCCATCGACGAGTCCTCCAGCGACGACGTGCTCGGAGCGCCGTACACGGCCGAGACCATCCAGCTCCCGGGCGACGAGGAGGGAGCGGTGGTCGCGACCCTGGTCCGGCGACCGACCCACGGGCCCACCAACTGCGCCGTGCTGCACGTCCACGGCTTCGCCGACTACTTCTTCCACACCGAGTACGCCGAGTGGTGGACGGAGCGGGGCTACACCTTCTACGCCCTCGACCTGCGCAAGTACGGCCGGTCCATCCGCCCGCACCAGACCCCGAACTACGTCACCGACCTGCACGAGTACTTCCCCGAGATCGACGAGGCGTGGCGTCGGATCACCGAGCGCGACGGCCACGAGGCGGTGGTGGGCAGCGCGCACTCCACGGGCGGGCTCACCCTGCCGCTCTGGGCCGACGAGAGACGCTCCCCGCTCTCCGGCCTGGTGCTCAACTCCCCCTGGTTCGAGCTGCAGGGACCGTGGTGGCTGCGCACGGTGGGGACCACGGTGCTGCAGCAGGTCGCCGCGATGGCCCCCCGGCAGGTCATCCCCCGCACGGTGCGTGGGTTCTACGGCGAGTCGCTGCACTCCGAGCTCGGTGGGGAGTGGGACTACGACCTTGCCTGGAAGCCCGTCGAGTCCTGGCCGATGCGCGCCGGCTGGATCTCCGCCATCCGCGCCGGCCATGCCGCTCTGCACCGCGGCCTCGACCTGAGCTGTCCGTCGCTGGTGCTCTCCTCGGCCCGCTCCGCCCAGCCCCACGAGATGAGCGAGGAGGTGACCAGCAGCGACATCGTCCTCGACGTGGAGCAGATCCGTCGCTGGGCGCCGGCGCTGGGCCGCCACGTCACGAGCGTGGCACTGGAGGGGGCCATCCACGACGTGGTGCTCTCCCGGGCCGAGGTGCGCCGGGAGGTCTACTCCACCCTGGACCGGTGGCTCGCCGCGTTCGTGGAGGCCTGAGGAGGCCGACGATCGGCGCCGATCAGCTCAGCGCGCGACGAAGAAGACCAGGGCGGTGAGCCCCACCACCACGATCGCCAGCCGGAGCGCCTTGTCGGGGAGCCGGCGCCCCACCCTGGCTCCCAGCAGCCCGCCGATCACCGAGCCGGTGGCGATCAGGAGCACCACCTGCCAGTCCACGTCGGCCACCACCACGAAGATGAGGCCGGAGACTCCGTTCACCAGGGCCGCCAGCACGTTCTTCACGCCGTTGAGCCGTTGCAGCGTCTCGGGGATGCCGATCCCCATGACCGCCATCAGCAGCACGCCCTGGGCGGCCCCGAAGTAGCCGCCGTACACCCCCGTGGCCGCCACGGCAGGCCAGACCCAGACCGCACCGTGCTCGGGTAGTCCGCCGAGATGGGCGTGACGTCGCGCCACGGCAGCCGAGACCCGAGGGCCGGCGACGACCAGGACGACCCCCAGGAGGATCAGCACCGGCACGATCGACTCGAAGGCCGAAGCGGGCAGCACCAGAAGCAGGGCGGCCCCCACGGTGCCACCCAGCAGCGAGGCGACCGCCAGCCGGGCGACCCGGCCGCGTTGTCCCGACAGCTCGGCGCGGTAGCCCAAGGCACCGGCGAGCGAGCCGGGCACCAGGCCGATGGTGTTGGAGACGTTCGCGGTCACCGGGGGCACTCCGAACGCCAGCAGGGTCGGGAACGTGATGAGCGTTCCCGACCCCACGATCGCGTTGATGGCTCCAGCGCCCACGCCCGCCAGCAAGACGACGGCCGCTTCCCAGAGCATCACGGGGCTGGCGTGTCCCCCCCGGTGCCGTCCGGCACCTGCGAGACCTGCTTCGCCTCGGCGATGGCCTCCTCGACGGCCTTGCTGGCCGAGGACTGGCCCATCTCGGCCGAGGACCGCGGCAGCTGCGGCTCGGAGGGGCCCATGTCCACCCGCTTGGTGGGGGTGGCGTCGCGCGGGATGCCGGCCATGTCGGTCATGGTCGAGCCCAGTCCCTCGAGGGCCTTGCCGATCTCGGACGGGACGATCCACACCTTGTTGGCGTCACCCTCGGCGATCTTGGGCATCATCTGGAGGTACTGGTAGGCCAGCAGCGACTGGTCGGGCCGGCCGTCGTGGATGGCCTGGAAGACCGTCTGGATGGCCTGGCCCTCACCCTGGGCGCGCAGGATCTGCGCCTCCCGGTCGGCCTGGGCTCGCAGGATCTGCGACTCCCGGTCGCCCTCGGCGGAGAGGATCGCGGCCTGCTTGGAGCCCTCGGCGGTGAGGATGGCCGACTGCCGCTGGCCCTCCGCGGTCAGGATGGCCGCACGCTTGTCGCGGTCGGCACGCATCTGCTTCTCCATGGAGTCCTTGATTGAGGGCGGCGGGTCGATGCCCTTGAGCTCGACCCGGTTCACCCGGATCCCCCAGCGTCCGGTCGCCTCGTCCAGCACCCCTCGCAGACCGGTGTTGATCGAGTCGCGGCTGGTCAGCGTCTCCTCCAGGTCCATCCCACCCACGATGTTGCGCAGCGTGGTCATGGTCAGCTGCTCGATGGCCTGGATGTAGTTGGCGATCTCGTAGGTGGCCGCCACCGGGTCGGTGACCTGGAAGTAGATGACGGTGTCGATGGAGACGACGAGGTTGTCCTCGGTGATCACCGGCTGCGGCGGGAAGCTCACCACCTGCTCCCGGAGGTCGATGAGGTAGCGGACCCGGTCGATGAACGGGACCACGATGTTGAGTCCGGCCGGGAGCGACTGCTTGTACTTGCCGAACCGTTCGACGATCCCGGCACGGGCCTGCGGGACGATGCGCAACGTCTTGGCCATCACGACGATGACGAAGATCAACAACAGCGCCAGCAGGACGAGGAATGCCTCCACTGCGCCTCCTTACTGATGGTGGATGGGTGAATCAGGGCTCGAGTCGCGCGACGGGGTACACGACGGCGGTGGCGCCGCGGATCTCCAGCACCTCGACCGTCTCGCCCGCGGGGATGGTGGCGGTGTCGTCGTAGGGCTGGGCGGTCCAGATCTCACCGGCCAGCTTGATCCGTCCGACCGTGAGCCCCGAGATCTCCTCGGTCACGAGTGCCTGCTTGCCGACCAGCTTGCCGTGGCCCAGCTGCAGCTCCGGGCCGGAGTGCAGACGCTTGACCATGGAGGGCCGGGCCAAGGTCAACGCGGCCAGGGAGGCGGCGGCGGCGGCGATCACCTGGACGGCGACGTGGAGGTCCAGCGCGGCCGCGACCATGCCGACCAGGGCGCCGGCTGCCAACATGGCCAGCACCAGGTCCAGGCTGAACATCTCGGCCACGCCCAGGACCACGGCGATGCCCAGCCAGGTCTCCCACGCGTGGTCACGGAACCATTCCATGCCCGGAGCCTATCCCGAAGGGGTGTGACGAACCCCGCAGGTCGCGCCCCTGCCGCGAGGTGAGGTGGTGCCGCGTGCGGGGTCAGAGCACGCGACGCGCCGGTCGGCGCCGCGCCGCGTAGCGCCCGTCGGCGACCGTGAGAGACAACGGCATCCCGAAAGTCTCCGAGAGCGCCTCCTCGGTCACCACGCGGTCCAGCGGTCCCTGGGCCACCACCCTGCCCTCGCGGAGCATCAGGGCGTGGGTGAACCCGGGCGGGATCTCCTCGACGTGGTGGGAGACCAGCACCGTTGCCGGGGAGTCTGGATCCATGGCCAGGCTGGAGAGGGTGGAGACCAGGTCCTCGCGGCCACCCAGGTCGAGACCCGCGGCCGGCTCGTCGAGCAGCAGCAGCTCCGGGTCCGTCATCAGGGCCCGGGCGATCTGGACCCGCTTGCGCTCACCCTCGCTGAGGGTGCCGAAGGTGCGCATCGCCAGGTGCTCGGCGCCGACCTCGGCGAGCAGTCCGGCGGCCCGGTCGTGGTCCAGCTCGTCGTAGGACTCACGCCAGCGGCCCACCACGCCGTACGACGCGGAGACCACGACGTCGCGGACCAGCTCGTCGCGGGGAATCCGGTCGGCGATCGCGGCGCTGGTCAGCCCGATCCGCGGCCGCAGCTCGAAGACGTCCACGGTGCCCAGCACCTCGTCCAGGATCCCCACCACACCTGAGGTGGGATGGATCTGGGCGGCCGCAACCTGCAGCAGGGTGGTCTTCCCGGCGCCGTTCGGGCCCAGCAGCACCCAGCGCTCGTCGTCGTCGACGGACCAGGACACCTCCTGCAGCAAGGTGGTCCGGCCTCGGCGCACGGTGACGTCGGCGAACTCCAGCACGGCGCTCATGCCCTCACCCTATCCAGGCCCTCATCCGGGTCCGTGGGTAGCCTCAACGAGCGTGAACAGTTCTCTGCCCGAGGCCGCGGCTCTCGCCTGGTGGGGCACCGCCTGGCTGCGCGGTGCCGTCGTGACCGACCTCGTCCTCGACGAGGTGGTGGGTCCGCAGGACGTCCACACCGTGCTGCTCGGCGGCACCCCGGCCCCGGAGCAGTCCCCCGCAGGCCTGCTCGACCTCCTGCTGGCCCTGCGGCGGGCCGGTGCCAGGTCTCTCGGGCTCGCCCTGCCGATCGAGGGGGACCCGCTGGGTCTGGGCGGCCCGGTGGACTTCAACGCCGAGGCGCTCGAGGCGGGCCAGGCCGTGGTCTCCCCCGACGCCGAGCTCGGGGCCGTCCCTCATCGGGTGGGACGCGGGGTGACCTGGGTGCTGGGGTCGGCGCGCCGACGCAGCATCCCCGACGTCGGGGAGGCGGACCGCGGGCTGCGGGCCGCGGTGCTGGACGCCGCGACAAGGCTGGCAGCCCTCGACGTGGCGAGCTGGCGGCCCGAGGCGGCCGACGCCCTGATGAACCTGCGGCACCTGCCGCACGTGCAGGCACCACCGGGGACGCCGCCGCGGTGCGTGGAGCTGGCCGCACGCGCCGTCCAGGCGCAGGAGATCGTGGCCCTGGCGACGCAGGACCACGGGGCGGCGGTCACCGCCGCCCAGATGGTCCAGCGGGAGGAGGCACTGCTGGGTCTGGAACGGGCCGCCCGCCGGGCGCTGGTGGCCTCCTGCTCCCCCGAGGTGTGGCCCGAGAGTTGATCCTGTGCGTCGCGGCCTCACCTCACCGCAGTAGCCTCAGCGGTGCCATGGACGAGACTGACCCCAAGACCCTGCTGATCACCCTCACCGGCAAGGACCGACCCGGGGTGACGGCCGCGGTCTTCTCCCGGCTCGCCGCGGCCGGCGTCGAGGTCCTCGACATCGAGCAGATCGTGCTGCGCGGCCGGCTGGTGCTGGGGGTCCTGGTCAACGCTCCCCGTGACTGGAAGCGGTTGCGCGACGCAGTCACCGAGACCGCGTCGGGGCTCGGCATGCAGGTCGACGTGGACCGGGGGGTGGGCGACAACAAGGTCCGCGCCGTCGGGCGCAGCCACGTCACGGTGATCGGATCGCCCTTGCGGGCCGCGGCCATGGCCGCCATCGCCGGCCGGATCGCCGACTGCGGCGCCAACATCGACCGGATCGAGCGGATGGCGCGCTACCCGGTCACCGCCATCGACCTGCACGTCTCCGGCGTCGCGCCGGTGGAGCTGCGCCGCGTGCTGGCCACCGAGGCCGCGGCACAGGCGGTGGACATCGCCGTCCAGCCGGCCAACCTGCTGCGGCGCGGCATGCGGCTCATCGTGATGGACGTCGACTCCACCCTGGTCCAGGGCGAGGTGATCGAGATGCTCGCCGCGCACGCAGGCGCGGAGGCGGAGGTCGCTCGGATCACCGAGGCCGCCATGCGCGGGGAGCTGGACTTCGAGCAGTCCCTGCGGCACCGGGTGGCGCTGCTCGAGGGTCTGCCGGCCAGCGCGCTGGACGAGGTGTACGACGCCCTGGTCCTGGCCCCGGGTGCGCGCACCATGGTCCGGACGCTGCGTCGCCTCGGGTACCGCTTCGCCCTCGTCTCGGGCGGGTTCAGCCAGATCACCGACCGTCTGGCGGCGGACCTGAGCATCGACTTCGCACGCGCCAACGAGCTGGAGATCATCGACGGCCGGCTCACCGGCGGCATCGTCGGGCCGGTCGTGGACCGCGCAGGCAAGGCGAGCGCCCTGCGCGAGTTCGCCGCCGCCGTGGGAGTGCCGCAGGCGGCCGTCATCGCGATCGGTGACGGCGCGAACGACCTCGACATGCTCGACGCCGCCGGGCTGGGCATCGCCTACAACGCCAAGCCGATGGTGCGCGACGCTGCGGACACTGCCGTCAACGTGCCCTACCTCGACGCGATCGTGTACCTGCTCGGCATCTCCCGTGAGGAGGTCGAGGCGGCGGACGCCGAGGTCGGCATCATCACTCCCGCTCCCCCGCTCTGAGACGAGCCGCAGGTCAGCGCACCGATCTGCGGCCCACGACGCAGGTTCCGGAGACCTCGTCGTCCGTGACGATCTCGGCCGCGAACCCGCGCCACAGCATCCGAGCAGCCGTGGCCTCTGCCTGGGTGCGGCTGGCCTCGACGACCACCACCCCCGCAGGCGCGAGCAGCCGGGTGGCCGCAGCCACCACCCGGTCCTGCATCCGGGTGCCGTCGGGTCCTCCGTCCAGGGCGATCAGCGGCTCGTGGTCGCGGGCGTCCACCGGCATCAGGTCGATCTGCCCCGACGGCACGTAGGGGGCGTTGGCGACCACGACATCCACCCTCCCCGCCAGGGCGGTCGGCAGGCCCGACTCCATGTCACCCTGGTGGACCTGACCCCCGCGGGGCTCCAGGTTCTCCCGAGCACAGGCCACCGCACGCTCGTCGATGTCCGAGGCATGCACGGTCGCGTCCGCGCGGCCCCCTGCGACAGCGGCCGCCAGGGCGCCGGCGCCGCAGCACAGCTCGACCAGGACGCCGTGCCGGGGCAGGTGCGCCAGGGCCTGCTCGAGCAGGAGGACCGAGCGACGGCGCGGCACGAAGACCCCCGGGCCCACCGCGATCCGGAGCCCGGCGAACTCCGCCCATCCCAGGATGTGCTCGAGGGGCTCGCCCGCCATCCGGTCGAGCACCGCGAGCTCGAGCTCGGGTCCGGTGAACTGCGCCAGCAGCAGATCGGCCTCCTCCTCCGCGAAGACGCAGCCCGCCGTCCGAAGCCGGTCGGTCACTGCGTCCCGATCGAGCCAGTCAGGGTCGACCGACATGGAACCCCTCCACGCGTGCCGTCCCGAGCTCCAGCTCGTCCCAGCCGCCGTCCAGCGCGAACAGGGTCAGCGACGCGGTCGGGAATCCCCCGGCCATCCGGGCCAACACGTCCGGGTCACCGGTGCCGTCTGAGAGCAGCTGGGCCAGGTAGGACACCGTCGGGTTGTGCCCGAGCACGAGCGCCGTCCGTGCGGCCGCGGGGAACTCCCTGATCAGGTCCATGGCCGATTCCGGCCCGGCGGCGTAGAGCGCCTCCTGCAGGTCGGGCCGTACCGTCCAACCGGCCGCGGCGCTGACCGCCTGCCAGGTGTCCCGGGTCCGCACCGCGGCGGAGACCAGGGCGTGGTCGGGCACGAACCCGCGCTCGGCGAGCCAGCGCCCTGCCTCGCCCGCATCCTCGCGTCCCCGCTCGGTCAGGGCGCGCTCGAGGTCACTGCTACCGACCGCCTCCGCCTTGGCGTGACGCATCACAACGAGGAGTCGGGTGTCCTTCTGCACTGGGTCACTCTGACAGGCACTAGCCTCCGTGTCATGCCAGATCACGCCGCAGGTCCCCTGATGATCATCGGCGGGGCGGAGGACAAGCTCCGCCGACGCACCATCCTCAAGGAGTTCGTGACCCGGTCCGGCGGTGCGCAGGCCAGGATCGTCGTCATCCCGGTCGCGTCCTCACTGGGTACCGAGATCGTCGAGCTGTACGACGCGGTGTTCACCAAGCTCGGCGCCGGCCAGGTGGTCGCGGCCCGTCCGAGCAGCCGGGACGAGGCCCATGACCCCGACCTGGTGGCGCTCCTGGAGGACGCCACGGGGATCTTCATGACCGGCGGGAACCAGCTGAAGCTGTCAGGCATCGTGTCCGGCACCCCGTTCGGGGACGCCATCGTCGCTGCGCATCGGCGCGGTGCCGTGGTCGCGGGGACCAGCGCCGGGGCCAGCATCCAGTCCTCACACATGGTCGCGTTCGGCGTCGGCGGCGCCACGCCCAAGCAGCGGATGACCCAGGTCGCCGCAGGGCTCGGCCTGGTCGGGTCCGCAGTGATCGACCAGCACTTCGAGCAGCGCAACCGCTACGGGCGGCTGCTGATGATCGTGTCCCAGTCCCCGCAGCTGCTCGGCATCGGCGTCGACGAGGACACGTGCGCCGTCGTCGACACCGTCGACGGCCGGCAGCGGCTGCGAGTGCTGGGCCGAGGCGCGGTGACCATCCTCGACCCGGCCCGGATGACCACGAACGCCCACGAGGCCGCGCGCTCGACCCCGTTGCTCAGCAGCGGGGTGATGCTGCACGTCCTCCCCGAGGGAGCGGTCTTCGACCTGGGCGATCGACGCCTGGTGCCGCAGGACCCCGTGCTCGACGAGGAGGAGGTCCAGGGGCTGGCCGAGGCCGAGCACGACCTGCGGACCATGGCTCGCGACATCGCTGCCTCAGACGCCTCGCCGAGTACTCTGCGACGCCGAATGGCACGCAAGCGTCCCGTCCCCGGGCTCGCCCCCGGCGGCCTGGACACCACGCCACGCAGCACCACCCAGGACAGCAGCCACGCCACCATCCACGACACCGACCACGACACCGACCACGACACCGAGGGAGACGCCCGATGAGCGAGCGACCGACGCCCGACCTGGCCATCCTCGAGACGCGGGTCTACCGCGGTGCCAACGTCTGGTCCTACGAGCGGGCCATCCACCTGGTGGTGGACCTCGGCGTGCTCGAGCAGTTCCCCACCAACACCCTGCACGGCTTCACCGAGGAGCTCCTCACCATGCTGCCGGGGCTGCGCGAGCACTCCTGCTCGCGCGGGCGCCGCGGCGGGTTCGTGGAGCGACTGACCGAGGGCACCTGGCTCGGCCACGTGGCCGAGCACGTCGCCCTGGCCCTCCAGCAGGTCGTGGGACACGACATCCGCCGCGGCAAGACACGCGGCGTCAAGGGGCAGACCGGTGTCTACAACGTCATCTACGCCTACGTCGACGAGCAGGTGGGTCTCGCGGCCGGCAAGCTCGCCGTACGCCTGGTCAACCACCTCGTGGACGCCGACCCCGAGTTCGACTGGGCACACGAGCTGGAGCAGTTCATCCTCCGTGCCGAGCGCACCGCCTTCGGTCCCTCGACCCAGGCGATCCTCGACGAGGCGGTCTCCCGCGACATCCCCTGGATCCGGCTCAACCAGCACTCCCTGGTCCAGCTCGGCCAGGGCGTCCACGCGAAGCGGATCCGCGCGACCATGACCTCGAGCACCTCCGCGATCGCCGTGGACATCGCCTCGGACAAGGACCTCACCACCAAGCTGCTGGCGGCCGCGGGACTCCCGGTGCCCAAGCAGGAGTCGGTGCGCACCGCCGACCAGGCGGTCCGGGTCGCGGAGCGCATCGGCTACCCGGTGGTCGTCAAGCCGCTGGACGGCAACCACGGTCGCGGCGTCTGCCTCGACCTGCGCGACGAGCAGGCAGTACGAGACGCCTTCGAGATCGCCCTGGGGCAGTCCCGCGGCGGCTGGGTCATCGTCGAGAGCCTGGTGCTGGGCAAGGACTACCGGTGCCTGATCATCGACGGCCGCCTCGCCGCCATCGCCGAGCGCGTCCCCGCCCACGTCGTCGGTGACGGCCGGTCCAGCGTGGAGCAGCTGGTGGACCTCACCAACGCGGACCCGCGCCGCGGCGTGGGCCACGAGAAGGTGCTGACCCGGATCAAGATCGACGCCGGTGCGGAGGAGGTGCTGGCCGCCCAGGGGCACTGCCTGACCTCGGTGCCCGAGGAGGGCGAGATGGTCAAGCTCGCCCTGACCGGCAACATGTCCACCGGTGGCATCTCGATCGACCGCACCTTCGAGGCCCACCCCGAGAACATCGAGATCGCGGAGGAAGCGGCCCGGATGATCGGGCTGGACATCGCCGGCATCGACTTCATCTGTCCCGACATCACCGAGCCGGTCCGCGAGACCGGCGGGGCGATCTGCGAGGTGAACGCCGCACCCGGGTTCCGCATGCACACCCACCCCACGATCGGGGAGCCCCAGTTCATCGCCAAGCCGGTGGTGGACATGCTCTTCCCGGCCGGGACGCAGAGCCGGATCCCGATCGTCGCGGTCACGGGCACCAACGGCAAGACGACCACCAGCCGCATGATCAGCCACATCTTCAAGGGCATGGGACGCAAGGTCGGGATGACCTCGACCGACGGCGTGGTGATCGACGAGCGCCTCCTCATCAAGGCCGACGCCTCCGGACCTCGCAGCGCCCGCATGGTGCTGCAGAACCCCCGCGTCGACTTCGCCGTCTTCGAGGTCGCTCGCGGCGGAATCCTGCGCGAGGGACTCGGCTACGAGCGCAACGACGTGGCCGTGGTCATCAACGTGCAGCCGGACCACCTCGGCCTGCGCGGCATCGACACCGTGGAGCAGCTGGCCGACGTCAAGGCGGTGCTGGTCGAGGCCGTCCCCCGCGACGGCCACGCCGTGCTCAACGCTGACGACCCGCTGGTGCGGGCCATGAAGCGCAAGTGCTCCGGGGAGGTCGTCTGGTTCTCCATGGAGGAGCCCGGCTCGGAGGTGCGCGAGATGATCGACTCGCACTGTCGCCGGGGCGGCAAGGCGCTGGTGCTGAACCCCTCCGAGCGTGGGGAGATGATCGTGGTGCGCCACGGGCGCCGCGAGATGCAGCTGGCCTGGACCCACCTGCTGCCGGCCACCTTCAGCGGCCGGGCGCGGATGAACGTGCAGAACTGCCTGGCCGCCGCGGCCGCCGCGTTCGCCGCGGGAGCCCCGCTGCACGACATCCGACAGGGGCTGCGCACCTTCTCCACCAGCTACTACCTGTCCCCTGGCCGGCTCAACGAGGTCGAGGTCAACGGCGTCAACGTCATCGTCGACTACTGCCACAACGCTCCCGGCATGCGGATGCTGGGCGACTTCGTCGACCGGCTCGGCGAGTCGATGGAGTCCTCCCACGACCTCGCCCGGCCTTCGCGCATCGGCATCATCGCCACCGCCGGGGACCGGCGCGACGAGGACATGCGCGAGCTCGGGCACGTGGCGGCCCAGCACTTCGACGTCCTCGTCGTCCGGGAGGACGACTCCCTGCGTGGCCGCGCGCGGGGCGAGGTCGCAGGCCTGGTGGCAGAGGGCGTGCGCACCGCGATGGAGGAGGGCGCCCGTTGCAAGCGCATCGAGACCGTGCTGGACGAGATCAGCGCGGTGAGGCGAGCGATGAGCCACGCGAACCGCGGCGACCTGGTGGTCGTGTGCGTGGACCAGCACGGCGCGGTGATGTCGGAGCTGGAGAACTGGTCCAACACCGCGCACGCCGGGGCTGGCGCCTCGGAGGAGAACCCGACCGCGGACCCGGACTACACCCCGCCGGTCACCGAGGCTCAGGGAGCCTGAGGCAGGCCGCCTGAGGCGGGCCGCCTGAGGCAGGTGTCTCAGGCGGCCGCCTGGACCTTCGCGTGCAACGCCTCGGGCGAGTCCGGGGTCCCGCCGTGCGCGGCGATCCAGTCGTAGCACTCCTGCCGTTCGGCGTGGCACATCAGGCCGACCACGTCACCGGGCCGCGCCTGGGCGACCAGCGCTGCCAGGCACTCGACCTCGGTGGGCCAGGACTCCAGCTCGGTGACGCCCACGCGGGCGGCGCCCTCCCTCAACAGGTCGTCGAGGTCCTCGCGCGTGCGGTCGCGCAGGTAGCGGTCCTTGTGGCCGATCGCCACGACGTCGCTGTCGCGCGCCCCGATCTCCCCCAGCATCGCGATGAGCTCGTCGGTGCGGTCACCCACGGCACCCAGGCCCAGCAGCAGTCGGGACCCCGGGGCCCGGACGCCGTTCATGATCTCGATCATCGCCTCGAGCCCGGCCTCGTTGTGTGCCAGGTCCATCACGACCGAGAAGCCGTCGATGCTGAAGAAGTTCATCCTGCCCGGGTTGTGCTCGGCGTCGGGCCGGAAGGTCCGCAGGCCCTGCGCCACGTCCTCGCGGGTGATGCCGATCGCCAGCGCGGCCGACGCTGCGGCCAGCACGTTCTCGACGTTGTACCGGGAGAGCCCCGCGAGCGTCATCGGGACGTCCACGACCGCGACCAGCGGCTCCGGATCCGCCCCCGGCTCCTGGGTGCACACCCAGCCGTCGATGACGGTGGTGGCCCGGCCACCCTCGTCGAGCACCGCCCGCAACGAGGGGGCATCGGGGTCCCGGGAGAACACCCAGGGCCGTGCCTTCAGCCCCGTTCGCATGGCGAAGACTCGCGGGTCGTCGCCGTTGAGGACCGCCCAACCGCCCTTGCGGGTGATCCCCGGCACCACGGCCTTGACCTCCGCGAGCTGGTCCACGGTGTCGATCCCTTGCAGCCCGAGGTGGTCGGCGGTCACGTTGGTGACCACCGAGACGTCGTTGTGGGTCAGGCCGATGCCCTTGAGCAGGATGCCGCCACGCGCGGTCTCGGTGACCGCGAGCTCGACCTCGGGGTGCGCCAGGATCCGGCCGGCGCCGCTCGGACCGGAGTAGTCCCCCGCCTCGATGAGCGCCCCGTCGATGTAGACGCCGTCGGTGTTGGACCATCCGACGAGCTGCCCCGCGCCGCGCGCGAGGTGGGCGATCATCCGGCTCGTCGTGGTCTTGCCGTTGGTCCCGGTGACGGCCACCACGGGGATCTTGGGGTTGATGGTGCGGGGCCGCTCACCGGGCACGGATGCTGCCACCTGGGCGGCCGCCGTACTGACCACGTGGTCGATGTCGGAGCTGGGCAGGGCGTCGAGGACCTCGGCCACCGCTCGGCCCAGGGCCTGGGCACGCTCCCGGCGACGCCACGGGAAGGCCACCACCACCTGACGGGGGTCGCTGGTGGGACGGACCCGCACCGCCAGCTTGCGGGTGCCGGCCTCGGCCGCCACCGCGCGCACCAGCCGTTCCACGGCGCGCAGCGCGAACCGTTGCCGGAACCCCGACTGCGCGCTGCCGGGCCGGGCGCTGCGGAGCCCGATGCGGGCGGCGAAGCGCAGCGCCCGCTCCTCGTCGGCGTCCGAGATGGCTCCGACGTCCAGGGTGAGCTTGATCGCGGCACGGGGGAAGTACAGATTGGGTCCTTCCAGGACCCTCAGCTCGACCAGTGAACTCATGGAGCGAACCGTAGCCAAGGGCTACGGCGCCGCTCTCGCCGCCCGGGTCAGAGGCCCATCGCGTGGAACCCGCCGTCCACGTGCACGATCTCCCCCGTGGTCGCGGGGAAGAAGTCCGAGAGCAGCGCCACCACCGCACGAGCCGTCGGCGTGTGGTCGGTCTCGTCCCAGCCGAGGGGGGCGCGTTCCTTCCAGGCCGACTCCAGGTCCTCGAACCCGGGGATCGCCTTGGCGGCCAATGTCTTGAGGGGACCGGCCGAGACGAGGTTGCAGCGGATGCCGTCCGGCCCCAGGTCTCGCGCGAGGTAGCGCGACGTCGACTCGAGGCCCGCCTTCGCCACCCCCATCCAGTCATACGCCGGCCAGGCGGTGGTGGCGTCGAAGGTGAGCCCGACCAGGGAGCCACCGGATCCCATCAGCGGGCGTGCCGCCACCGCCAGCGACTTGAGCGAGTACGCCGAGACCTGGACCGCCTGGGCGACGTCCTCCCAGGGCCCGGAGAGGAACTTGCCGCCGAGCAGGGTCGCCGGGTTGCCGTAGGCGATCGAGTGGACCACGCCGTCGAGGCCGTCGACGTGCTCACGCACCTGCTCGGCGAGGGAGTCCAGGTGAGACTGGTCGGTCACGTCGAGCTCGAGCACCGGCGGCTCGGTGGGCAGCCGCTTGGCGATGCGTCGGGTGATGCCCAACGCCCGCCCGAAGTTGGAGATGAGCACCTCGGCGCCCTGCTCCTGGGCCACTCGCGCCGTGGCGAACCCGATCGAGCTCTCCATCGTGACGCCCGCGACGAGGATCCGCTTGCCGTCCAGAATTCCCATGTCCCGCTCCCTCAATGTCCCATGCCGAGGCCGCCGTCGACCGGGATGACTGCCCCGGTGACGTAGGCCGCTCCGTCTGAGGCGAGCCAGGTGACCGCCGAGGCGACCTCGTCCGGCGTCGCGTATCGGCCCAGCGGTACCTGGGCCCTGATGGTCTCCCGCTGCTCGTCCCCGAGCACCGCGGTCATGTCGGTCTCCACGAAGCCCGGGGCGACCACGTTGGTGGTGATGCCCCGGCTGCCGAGCTCCCGGGCCAGGGAGCGCGCCATGCCGACGAGGCCCGCCTTCGAGGCGGCGTAGTTGACCTGGCCCGCTGATCCGAGCATCCCCACCACCGAGGAGATCAGGATGATGCGCCCGCGACGCATCCGCAGCATTCCCCTGGCGGCCCTCTTGGCCAGTCGGAACGATCCCGTCAGGTTGGTCTCGATCACCGAGGACCAGTCCTCCTCCGACATGCGCAGCAGCAGGGTGTCGGAGGTGATCCCGGCGTTGGCCACGAGCACCTCCACGGGTCCGTGCTGCTCCTCGATGATCGCGAAGGCGGCATCCACCGCGGCGGGATCGGTGACGTCGCAGCGCAGGTGCAGCGCACCTTCCGGTCCGCCCCCGGAGCGACTGGTGACGGCGACGCGGTCTCCCGCGGCCAGGAAGGCCTGGGCCACCGCGCGACCTATCCCGCGGTTGCCCCCGGTGACGAGGACGGACCGAGGGGCTCGGACTTCAGGCTGGGCGGGTGTCGGCTGGGTCACGCCACCAGACGCTAGTGATTACCCAGGGGTACGCGAAAAGGGCTGGACCGCTACTCGTCCTCGAGCCGGAAGCCGACCTTCATCGACACCTGGAAGTGCTCCACCTGCCCGTCCTTCGCCTGGCCCCGCACCTGCGTCACCTCGAACCAGTCGATGTGGCGCAGCGTCTTCCCGGCTCGCTCGATCCCGTTGCGGATGGCCTGGTCGACCCCCAACGGGGAAGTGCCGACGATCTCGGTGACTCGGTAGGTTCGATCTGACATGGCTCCGACTCTAGCGATTCCGGCGCCGACGTAGACTCCTCCCATGTCAAGCAGGCGCCCCTCCCCGGACGGCGACCCCGTCCGGATCACCACGGCGGCGACCAACCGCCAGGAGGAGATCTCGCACCGGCAGCGCCGATACGTCATCTCCATGACGATCCGCACCGTGTGCTTCCTGGCCGCCGTCGCCGTCGGGCCGGGTTGGCTGCGCTGGGTGCTGATCGCGGGGGCCGTGCTGCTGCCCTACGTCGCGGTGGTCCTGGCCAACGGCACCGACAACCGGTCCGACGCGTTCGCGCTGCGCGGCGCCCCCGCGGGTCACGAGCTCCCGGGTCGCTCCCCGGGCTCGCTGCCGGGGGGTCCGGAGTGACCGCCTCCGTGCCGCCGGTGGAGCCGGACACCTGCTCGGCGAAGGGCTGCACCGCGCCCGCCGTGTGGGCGCTGCTGTGGAACAACCCCAAGCTGCACACCCCGGAGCGTCGCAAGACCTGGCTGGCCTGCGAGACGCACCGGTCCTCGCTGGCGGACTTCCTGGGCGCACGAGCCTTCCTCAAGGACGTGGTCGCGCACCCGTCGGAGTCAGCCGCCGATCGCTGACATCGGCCGGTCCGGCTGGAGGAACGACGGGTCGTCGATGCCGTGGCCGGCGAGCTTGCCGCGCATGGCCACGATCCACCGGTCAGCGAGCTCCTGGTCGCTCGCTCCGGCGCGCATCGCGGTCCTCAGGTCGGACTCCTGCCGGGCGAACAGGCAGTTGCGCACCTGACCGTCGGCGGTGAGGCGCACCCGGTCGCAGTCGCCGCAGAACGGCCGGGTCACCGACGCGATGACTCCCACGGTCCCGGGACCACCATCGACCAGGAAGAGCTCCGCGGGATCGCTGCCGCGCGGCTCCACGGCCGGCGTCAGGGTGAACTCGCGGTCCAGGGCGGCGAAGATCTCCTCTGCCGTCACCATCGCCGTACGGTTCCAGGCGTGCTGGGCGTCCAACGGCATCTGCTCGATGAAGCGGAGCTCGTAGCCGCGCTCCAGGCACCAGCGCAGCAGCTCGGGCGCCTGGTCGTCGTTCACGCCCCGGAGCAGCACCGCGTTGACCTTCACCGGCCCCAGGCCGGCAGCCTTGGCCGCAGCGAGGCCGGCGACCACGTCGTGGAACCGGTCCCGGCGGGTGATCTGGGCGAACGTGTCGCTGCGCACCGTGTCCAGGCTGACGTTGACCCGATCCAGCCCTGCCTCGCGCAGGGCGACCGCGGTGCGCTGGAGTCCGAGCGCGTTCGTGGTGATCGACGTCTCCACGCCGCCCAGGTCATGGGTACGACGGATGATGTCGACCAGTCCGCGGCGTACCAGGGGCTCGCCCCCGGTGAACCGCACCTCTCGCACCCCCAGCATCCGGACGCCGATGGTCACCAGACGGACGACTTCGTCGTCGCTCAGCGTTGCCTCGTCCGGCAGCCACTCCAGCCCTTCCGCCGGCATGCAGTAGGAGCACCGGAGGTTGCACCGGTCGGTCAGCGACACGCGCAAGTCGGTCGCGACCCGACCGTAGAGGTCCTCCAGAGGCTGCACCATCTCTCGAGCATAGGTGCTGGCGCCACATCGCTACAGGGGCAGAGTTAACCTCGGGTTGTGCATCGTCTGGGGTTTCTGGTCAGCAAGCGGTGGGCCCTCTTCTTCGTGGCGGTGGTGGTCCTCTCGTACGTCGCGGTTCTGCTCGGACAGTGGCAGTTCCACCGCCTCGACGACAGGCGCGCGCGCAACGAGGTCGTCGAGCGCAACGAGAACCTGCCGCCCGCACCGGTCTCGGAGGTCCTGAAGGTGGGCGAGCCCGCCCAGGCCGCCGACGAGTGGCGCCTGGTCCAGGCCACCGGCACCTACGACGCCGACGACACCGTCGTGGTGCGCTACCGCACTCGGGACAGCAAGTCCGGCGTCCAGGCCGTGGTCCCCCTCGACCTTCCCGACGGCACCACCCTCCTGGTGGACCGTGGCTGGTGGCCCACCGCCAACCGCGGCGACGTGCCGGACGACCTCCCCGCTCCCCCGTCCGGCGAGGTCACCGTCACCGGCTGGATCCGGCTCGACGCCGAGGGCGACAGCACCCAGGTGGTGGACCACAGCACGCGTGCCATCGCCAGCGAGGCGATCGGGCAGGCATTGGACCGTGACGTGCTCGGCGGGTTCATCGCCGCCCGGACCGAGTCTCCCGAGCCGGCCACGCCGCTCTCCCCCACCGAGCTGCCAGAGCTGGACGAGGGCCCGCACTTCTTCTACGGGCTGCAGTGGTGGTTCTTCGGTGCGCTGGCCGTCTTCGGCTTCTTCTACCTGCTCTACGACGAGCTGCGGGACCGACGCGCGCCGACGCAGCAGGGGCACCGCCGCTCGGCCCGGCGAGGCGACAGGGAGCGCCCGGGCCAGCCGGCGGACGTCCCGTCCCGCGACTCCCGCGACGGAGCGCAGGACACCGCTCGGCTCTGACCCGCCCCAGCCGCGCACATGCACCCCCAGGGCGCCCCGCGCGGCCGACCCACCGCCCCGAAGGTGCATCTGCGCCTCGGGGGGCGCGGTCAGCTCAGCTGAGGCGCGGAGGGCTCGGAGAAGTACTGCTGGCGGTAGAGGTCGGCGTACAGGCCGCCGGAGGCGAGCAGCTCCTCGTGCGTGCCGGACTGCACCACCCGCCCTGCCTCGACCACCAGGATCTGGTCCGCCTGCCGCACGGTGGAGAGCCGGTGCGCGATGACCAGGGAGGTCCGGCCCTCCAGCGCCGTCTCGAGCGCTCGTTGCACCGCCGCCTCGGACTCGCTGTCCAGGTGGGCGGTGGCCTCGTCGAGGACGACGATCGAGGGCGCCTTGAGCAGCAGTCTGGCGATGGCCAGCCGCTGGCGCTCGCCGCCGGAGAGCCGGTAGCCCCGGTCCCCCACGACCGTGTCCAGGCCGTCGGGCAGGGTGCGGACCAGCCGAGCGATCTGCGCCGCCTCGAGGGCCTGCCAGATCTCCTGGTCGCTGGCGCCAGGGCGGGCGTAGACCAGGTTGGCGCGGATCGTGTCGTGGAACATGTGCGCGTCCTGGGTGACGTAGCCGACCACGGCCTCGAGGGACTCCAGGGTGACGTCCCGCACGTCGTGGCCACCCACCCGGACCGCGCCCGCGCCGACCTCGTAGAGGCGGGCGACGAGGTGGGTGATGGTGGTCTTCCCGGCACCTGAGGGCCCCACCAGCGCCACCATCTGGCCAGGCTCGGCGGTGAAGGTGACGTCGTGCAGGACCTCGCCGGACTCCCGGGACTCGGGTCGGGCCACCCCCTCCAGGGAGGCCAGCGAGATCTCGTCGGCGTGGGGGTAGCGGAAGGCGACGTGGTCGAACTCCAGCCGGGCAGCCGTCGGCGGCAGCGAGATCGCGTCGGGCTTCTCCTGGATGCTGGAGGGCAGGTCCAGCACCTCGAAGACCCGGTCGAAGGAGACCAGTGCGGTCATCACGTCGATCCGAACGTTGGACAGGCTCTGCAGCGGGCCCAGGAGCCGCAGCAGCAGGATGCCCAGCGCCAGCACGGTGCCCAGCGACAGCGAGCCGGAGATCACCATGTGACCGCCGACCCCGTACACCAGGGCCGTGGCCAGGGCCGGGACCAGCAGCATCGTGGCCATGAACACCCGGGTGATCAGCGAGATCCGAATCCCGAGGTCCCGGACCCGTCCGGCCTTGGACGCGAAGACCCGGTCCTCGACGTCGCTGCGGCCGAAGAGCTTGAGGAGCAGGGCGCCGCCGACGTTGAAGCGCTCGGTCATGGCGTTGCCCATGTCGGCGTTGCCGTCCATCTGCTCACGGGTGAGCCCGGCGAGCCGCCCGCTCACCCAGCGGGAGGCAGCGAACAGGATCGGGAACAGCAGCAGGCACAGCAGGGTCACCTGCCAACTGAGGAACAGCATCGTGACGCCCACGACCAGCGCCGACACGACGCTGGACACGGTGGTGGACAACGTCGAGGTGAACGCCCGCTGGGCGCCGATCACGTCGTTGTTCAAACGGGAGACCAGGGCGCCGGTCTGGGTGCGGGTGAAGAACGCCAGCGACTGTCGTTGCACGTGGGCGAAGACCTTGGTGCGGAGGTCGAAGATGAGACCCTCGCCGATGCGCGAGGACAGGTACCCGGCGGCGACCGTGAGCAGCGCTCCCAGCACCGCCACCAGGGCCATGCCGAGCGCGAGCCAGGTGACGAGTCGGGAGTCGGCCTGCCGGATGCCGTCGTCGATGAGCCGCTGGACCAGCAGCGGCGAGGCCACCACCAGCGCGGAGTCCACGACCGTCAGCACCAGGAAGGCGGCGATCACCTTCCGGTGCGGGCGGGCGAACTCCAGGACCCGGCGCAGGGTGTCGCGAGTCAGGTGCGACCCGTCCAGCCCCCGATCGGTGCGCATGTGCCGGAATGCCGGCCCCATCCCCATCTGCAAGGACATCGTCGTCCCTCCTCCGCGGCCTGCGCCGCTCTGCTCAGGTCCGGCTGGAGATCCTGGCGATCTCCCGGAACCTACGTACCTGGGCTTCCCGCTCGAGCCGTCGCTGCTCGTCCAGGTCGCGGTCTGCTGCGCCCTGCAGGAGCTTCTTGGTCTCCCGTACGGCGTCGGGCAGAGGTGCTGTCAGGGCCCCGGCGAGCTGGGCGACCGCGCCGTCCAGGTCACCGGCCGGAACCGACGCCTGGGCGAGCCCGATGCGCACTGCCTCCTCGGCACCGACCATCCGCGCCGTGGCACAGATCTCCAGCGCCCTGGCGTATCCAACAGCCTCGACCAGCGGTTTTGTTCCCGTGAGGTCCGGGACCAGGCCCAGTGCCGACTCCTTCATGCAGAACTGGGCATCGTCGGCGACCACCCGCAGGTCGCAGGAGAGCGCGAGCTGGAAGCCGGCGCCGACGGCGTAGCCGCGCACTGCCGCGATGGAGACGAAGCGCGGGTCCCGCAGGAAGGTGAACCCCTGCTGGTAGACCTCGATGGTGGCCGAGATCTCCTCGTCGGTCCCGGCCAGGAGGCCTGCCACGGTCTCGGTGTCCCCACCGGCCGCACGCGGGTCGAGCATCGCCTTGTCGAGCCCGGCGGAGAAGGTCTCCCCAGCACCGGTGACGACCACCACCCGCACCGACTCGGGGAGCTGCCCGCCCAGCGCTCGCAGTGCCCGCCACATGGCAGGCGTCTGGGCGTTGCGGACCTCGGGCCGGTCCAAGGTGATGGTGGCGACGGGGCCGGCAAGGTCGTAGCGCAGGCCGACGGTGGCGAGTTCCTCGGGAGTCATGGTGAGATCTTAGGTTACTCGCGAGTACGGTACGAAACGGCTCAGGCCAGCGACACCAGGTCGGCGTAGCTCTCGTTCCACAGGTCCTCGTCCCCGTCGGGGAGCAGCAGCACCCGGTCCGGCTCCAGCGCCCTCACGGCCCCCTCGTCGTGGGTCACCAGCACGATCGCTCCCTCGTAGGTGCGGATCGCGGCCAGCACCTCCTCGCGCGAGGCGGGGTCGAGGTTGTTGGTCGGCTCGTCGAGCAGCAGGACGTTGGCGCTGGAGACCACCAGGCTGGCCAGCGCCAGACGGGTCTTCTCACCGCCCGAGAGCACCTTGGCCGGCTTGTGGGCGTCATCGCCGGAGAACAGGAACGAGCCCAGCACCGAGCGCGCCTCGGTGTCGGTGAGCTGGGGCGCGGCACTCTGCATGTTCTGCAGCACCGTCCGCTCGGTGTCGAGCGTCTCGTGCTCCTGGGCGTAGTAGCCGATCTTGAGTCCGTGCCCGGGGATCACCTCACCGGTGTCGGGCTTGTCCACCCCGGCCAGGATCCGCAGCATCGTCGTCTTGCCCGCGCCGTTGAAGCCCAGGATCACCACGCGCGATCCCTTGTCGATGGCCAGGTCGACGTCGGTGAACACCTCCAGCGAGCCGTAGGACTTCGACAGCTCCTGGGCGGTGAGCGGGGTCTTGCCGCAGGCGGCCGGCGCGGGGAACTTGATCCGCGCCACCTTGTCGCTCTGCCGCTCTCCCTCGAGCCCCGACATCATCTTCTCGGCTCGCTTGAGCATGGACTGGGCTGCCGTGGCCTTGCTCGCCTTGGCACGCATCTTGTTGGCCTGGTCGGTCAGCGTCTTGGCCTTGGACTCGGCGTTGGCGCGCTCGCGCTTGCGGCGCCGCTCGTCGGTCTCCCGCTGGGTGAGGTAGGCCTTCCAGCCCATGTTGTAGACGTCGATCGTCTCGCGGTTGGCATCGAGGTGGAGGACCTTGTTGACGGTCGTCTCCAGCAGGTCGTTGTCGTGGCTGATCACGATCAGCCCGCCACGGTGGGCCTTGAGGAACTCGCGCAGCCAGATGATGGAGTCGGCGTCGAGGTGGTTGGTGGGCTCGTCGAGGAGCAGCGTCTCGGCGCCGGAGAACAGGATCCGGGCCAGCTCGACCCGACGACGCTGACCACCGCTGAGCGTCTTGAGCGGCTGGGTGAGCAGCCGGTCCGCGATGCCGAGGCTGCTGGCGATCTGTGCCGCCTCGGACTCCGCGGCGTAGCCGCCTCCGGCGTGCAGCTCGTTGTCGGCGCGCGAGTAGCGCTTCATGCCCCGCTCGGCCACCTGGGGGTCGTCGCTGCCCATGTCGCGCTCCGCCTCGCGCAGCCGCCGTACGACGTCGTCGAGCCCGCGGGCAGACAGGATCCGGTCGCGGGCCAGGGTCTCGGGGTCGCCGATGCGCGGGTCCTGGGGCAGGTAGCCCACCTCGCCGGTGGTCAGCACGGTGCCAGAGGCTGGCTGCGCCTCTCCGGCGAGGATCTTGGTGAGGGTCGTCTTCCCGGCGCCGTTGCGGCCGACCAGTCCGACCTTGTCCCCTGCTGCGACTCGAAAGCTGACGTCCTGCATGAGGAGTCGCGCTCCCGCGCGAACCTCGAGGTTCTGAGCTGTGATCATGAGGGTACTCAGTCTACGTATCCTCTGCCTGCCTCCCTCATCGGCGACGTCCCTCCGGAAGGACCCTTCATGCGCTTCAACCCCAAGGCCGACATCAGCCGCGGTCGTGTAGGCGACGCGGGCAGGGGCAGCGGAGGCATGGGCGGGGGCGGGATGCGCCTCCCGATGCCCGGGGGCGCCAAGACCGGAGGTGGCGTCGGCGGTCTCGTCATCATCGTGCTGTTCGTCGTGCTCACCCAGTGCCTGGGCGACGGGGGAACCACCGGTGCGGGAGGCGGCACCGGGCTGGACAGCGGCGGCCAGCAGGGCACTGCTGCGGGGCTGCAGGCCGACGGCGAGCGCTACGCCCACTGCCAGAAGGGCGCCGACGCCGCCGAGGACGTCGACTGCGCGCGCAAGGCGGTGGCCGTCTCGCTCGAGGACTACTGGACCTCGACCCTGCCCCAGCAGGGCGGCACCGACCTGACGCCGGCGCAGATCATCACCTTCAGCGGCTCCGTCGACACCGGCTGCGGCCAGGCGTCTTCCCAGGTCGGCCCGTTCTACTGCCCCTCCGACCAGCAGATCTACCTCGACACCACCTTCTTCAATGACGTCCTCGAAGGCCAGCTCGGCGGCGAGGGCGGCGACTTCGTGGAGCCCTACGTCCTGGGCCACGAGTACGGCCACCACATCCAGAACCTGCTCGGCACCATGGGACGGGTCCGCACCCAGCAGGGCCCGGAGTCCGACGCGGTGCGGCTGGAGCTGCAGGCAGACTGCTTCGCCGGCATGTGGACCCGCGACGCCAGTGACGGCGACGGCATCTTCCTCGACCTCGACGAGGGTGACATCAACGAGGCGCTGGACTCGGCCAAGACCGTCGGCGACGACCGCATCCAGCAGCAGTCGGGCGGTCGGGTGGACCCCGAGGGCTGGACCCACGGCTCCTCGGAGCAGCGGATGCGCTGGTTCATGACCGGCTACGACAAGGGCACGCTGAGGGCGTGCGACACCTTCTCCGCCAAGCAGCTCTGATCAGGTCAGCAGCGCCTCGATCTGGGTGAACTGGCGCTGCATCGCCAGCAGGTACGGCGCAACGCTGGGGTGGCGGAACTTGCCGGCCAGGGCGCCCTCTCCCCCGGCGACGCGGGCCAGCGCCCAGTCGGCCCGGGTCAGGACCGTGTAGACGGCGGTGACCCGAGCCGCCAGCATCACCTGTTCGGGCGAGGCGAGACCGTCGGGGAGCCCGGTGAAGTAGGCGATGAACAACGGCTCGAAGGCTTCCCGGGTCGACAGGGACAGGTAGCCGAGGTCTCCCCCCACGGGCCCGCGGCCGAGGGTGGACCAGTCGACGGCGACCACGTCGTCGCCCTGGTGCCCCAGCAGGTTGGCCGGGACGGGGTCGCCGTGCTGGGGGACCTGGGGCAACGCGGCGACCTGGCCGAGCAGCGCCTCACGACGCAGCCACAGGTGATGGGCCACGTCCGCGACCGGGGTGCGGTCCAGGGTCGCCCAACCGCCACGCCGCTCGACCTGGGACAGGCGCGCGCCGAGCTGGTCGCGCGCCAGCCACGGCAGGTCCGGCACCTCAGCCTGGGCGAACCGCCCCACGGAGCGCGCCAGGAACAGACCGGAGCTGCCTGCCTCGGGGACCCGGCGATGCACCAGCGTGATGCCCTCGGCGTCCTCGCGGACCCGCACCAGCTCTGCCTCGCGCAGTCCCGGGGTCCCGGCCACCACCCCGGACTCGGCCACCTCGGCGGCACGCCGCCAGTACGCCGGGTGCGTCGGCTGGAGGTATTCGGGCGGGTCGTGCGGGGTCGGTGCCAGGAGCCGTTTGACCACCACGTCGCCGTCGTCCTCGTGCGCGACCCACACCCCGAGCGTGGACGGGCCAGCGCCGGGTAACCGCTGCCAGCCCGGCTCGGGTCGCCACATGTCGACATCCTGACAGAGCCGGGAGCCGATCAGGCGTTGTTCACCTCGACGCGCGCCGCCTGGGCGTCCGCGATCGCCTTGTCCAGCACCGAGCGCCTCGGGTCCGGCACGGGGAGCCACTCCCCCACGACGCGCATGCCACGCAGCCGTGGGTCCGCGAGCACCTCGGCGATCGCCGTCCGGTCGCCCCCGGTGACCAGCAGCCCGGGGCGCAGGATCCGCACTGCGTGCTCGGTCGCAGCCTCGTACGCCTGTCGCGCCTGGTTGTCCCTGCGGCGGGCGAACCGCTGCTGACTCTGCCCGCCGGCCTTGGTGCGGCCCTGCACGTGGCGCTGTCCGATCTTGTGCTCCACCAGGTCCGCCCCCGAACAGCGGGCCACCGCGAACCCGCCCTTGCGCACCAGCAGCACTCCCCAGTCCTGCGGTGGCGCCAGCGCGGCCACGAACTCCGCGACGTCGGGGCCCGCGGCGTACACCCGGGACCAGGGCAGCCGCGCGCGGAAGGTCGAGCCGTCGGCGCCGACCCCGCTCAGCTCGCCCTGGCTCACCTCGAGCGTCACGCTCCCGTGCCGCAGCGAGAAGTTCTCCACCCACCGCGGCACCCGGCTCGCCGGTAGGAGCAGCGAGGACACCGGCTCGCGGCTCAGTGGCCGGCCGCGTAGAGCACGGAGAAGTGCTCCACGACGTCCCCCTGCACCACGTCCACCGCGGTGGTGGCCACCAGCGCCCGCGGCTGACCCCGACCATCCAGGACGATCCCCAGCGCTCCCACCTCCGGCAGCGGCTCCTGGGCTGCGACGTAGTCGGCCTGGGGGGTGCTGGTGGACGTGCGCGACCCGTCGAGCAGCGCGTCGAGGGTGCGGTCGGCCTCCTCGGTGGTCTCGCCGAAGGACCACACCGGGGGTCGCACCGACTCCAGGGCCGTGGGGCCGAAGTAGCCGGGCATGTGGTTGAGCTTGGCGTGGAACTTGGCCAGGTTCCAGAAGTCGTCGACCTCGGTCGACGACTCCTGGTGCGGCGGCAGGGTCACCGCCGGGTCAGACGTTGAAGCCGAGGGCGCGCAGCTGCTCCCGGCCGTCCGGGGTGATCTTGTCCGGGCCCCACGGCGGCATCCAGACCCAGTTGATCGCCACGTCACCGACCAGCCCCTCGAGCGCCGAGTTCGTCTGGTCCTGGATGACGTCGGTCAGCGGGCAGGCAGCCGAGGTCAGGGTCATGTCGATGACGCAGTTCGAGTCCGCGTCGAGGTGGACCCCGTAGACCAGGCCGAGATCGACGACGTTGATCCCCAGCTCGGGGTCGACGACGTCCTTCATCGCCTCGGTCACGTCCTCCAGCGAGACTGACGACGATCCGGAGGCCAGAGCCTCCACGTCGACCTCGGGAAGGTCGGAGTGGGTGGTGGTCTCGTTCATGCTTTCTCCTCCGGTGTTGTCGATCCGAGCACCTGCGTGCACGCGTCCTTGAACGCCATCCACGACAGCAGTGCGCACTTGACCCGTGCGGGGAACTTCGCGACGCCGGCGAAGGCGATCCCGTCCTCCAGGACCTCCTCGTCCGGCTCGACCTTGCCCTTGCCCTGCATGAGGGTCAGGAACTCCTGGTGGATCCCCATCGCCTCGTCCACGGGGCGACCGATCACCAGGTCGGCCATCACCGAGGTCGAGGCCTGGGAGATCGAGCAGCCCGCGGCGTCGTAGGACACGTCGGCGACGGTGTCACCCGCCAGCTGCACGCGCAGCGTGATCTCGTCGCCGCACGTCGGGTTGACGTGGTGCACCTCGGCGCCGAACGGGTCGCGCAGACCGGCGTGGTGGGGGTTCTTGTAGTGGTCCAGGATGATCTCCTGGTACAGCGAGTCGAGCTCCGCGGACATCGCCCTCACCCGACCTTGAAGTAGGAGCGGGTGTAGGCCAGGCCCTCGACGAGGGCATCGATCTCCGCGGGCGTGGTGTACAGGTAGGACGACATCCGGGTCGAGCTCTGCACCCCGAAGCGGGCGTGGGCGGGCTTGGCGCAGTGGTGCCCCGCCCGGACCGCGATCCCCCGGGTGTCCAGCACCTGGGCCACGTCGTGGGGGTGCACGCCGTCGATCTCGAAGGCGATGGCACCGCCGCGGGCGGCGGCGTCCAACGGACCCAGCACCCGCAGACCCGGGATCGTCCCCAGGCCCTGGAGCGCGTACGCCGTGATCGCCTGCTCGTGCGCGTGGATCGCCTCCATCCCCACGGCTGCGAGGTAGTCGACGGCGGCGCCGAGGCCCACGGCCTCCACGATCGGCGGCGTCCCGGCCTCGAACTTGTGCGGGATGTCGGCGTAGGTCGAGCGCTCCATGCTGACGGTCTGGATCATCTCGCCCCCACCGAGGAACGGCGGGAGCTGCTCCAGCACCTCGCGGCGGCCCCACAGCACACCGATGCCGGTCGGTCCGACGACCTTGTGCCCGGTGAAGGCCACGAAGTCGGCACCGGAGGCGACCACGTCGACCGGGAGCTGGGGCGCTGCCTGGGAGGCGTCGACCACCACCAGCGCGCCGACCTGGTGAGCCAGGGCGGCGATCTCGGCCACCGGGTTGATGGTGCCCAGCATGTTGGACACCCAGGTGAAGGAGACGACCTTGGTGTGCTCGTTGATCAGCTCGCCCAGGTTCGACCGCTCGAGCTGGCCGTCCTCGGTCAGGCCGATCCAGCGCAGCGTGGCACCGGTCCGCTGCGCGAGCAGCTGCCACGGCACGATGTTGGAGTGGTGCTCCATCTCGGTGATGAGGATCTCGTCGCCCTCACCGACCTGGAGCGGGCCACGAGCCCACGCCAGGGTGTTGGACACCAGGTTCAGCGCCTCGGAGGCGTTCTTGGTGAAGATCACCTCGTCGCGTGACGGCGCTCCGATGAAGTCGGCCACCTTGTCGCGGGCCGCCTCGAAGGCCTCCGTGGCCTCCGCCCCGAGCGCGTGCATCGCTCGGGAGATGTTGGCGTTGTGGTGCTCGAGGTGGTCGACCATCGCATCGATGACGCACTGCGGCTTCTGGGAGGTGTTGGCGCTGTCGAGATAGACCAGCGGCTGCCCACCCGCCACCGTGCGCTCGAGGATCGGGAAGTCCTTCCGGATGACCTCGAGCTCGGGGAGCAGACCTGGGAGGGTCATGTCAGGACGCTGCCTTGGTGTACTTGTCGTAGCCCTCGGCCTCCAGCTGGTCGGCCAGCTCGGGGCCGCCCTGCTCGGCGATCCGGCCGTCGACGAAGACGTGCACGAAGTCCGGCTTGATGTAGCGCAGGATGCGCGTGTAGTGGGTGATCAGCAGGACACCCTTGTCCTTGCCGGCAGCGAAGCGGTTCACGCCGTCGGAGACCACCTTGAGGGCGTCGATGTCCAGGCCGGAGTCGGTCTCGTCGAGCACGGCGACCTTCGGGGCCAGCAGCTCCAGCTGAGCGATCTCGTGGCGCTTCTTCTCGCCGCCCGAGAACCCCTCGTTGACCGAGCGGGTCGCGAAGCTGGGGTCGAGGTCCAGCGCCTTGAGGGAGGCGTTGACGTCCTTGACCCAGGTGCGGAGCTTGGGAGCCTCGCCGTCGATGGCGGTCTTGGCGGTGCGCAGGAAGTTCGACACCGAGACTCCGGGAACCTCCACGGGGTACTGCATGGCCAGGAACAGTCCGGCGCGGGCGCGGCCGTCGACCGACATCGCGAGCACGTCCTCGCCGTCCAGCGTCACGGTGCCCCGGTCACGGTGTACTTGGGGTGACCGGCGATCGAGTAGGCGAGGGTGGACTTGCCCGAGCCGTTCGGCCCCATGATCGCGTGGGTCTCGCCGTCGCGGATGGTGAGGGTGACGCCCTTCAGGATCTCCTTGGGACCGTCCTCGGTGTCGACCGAGACGTGCAGGTCGTTGATCTCCAGGGTGCTCATGTGTGTGTCTCTCTACTCTCTGGTGCTCGTCGAAAAGTTGTCGTCAGGACGGCTGGACGCCGTTGAGGGGGTGGCCACGTCGACGTAGACCTCGTCGCCGCGCAGCTCCACGCCGAAGGTCGAGATCGGCTCGGTCGCGGGCAGCACGGTCGGCTTCCCGGTACGCAGGTCGAAGGTGGAGGCGTGCAGCCAGCACTCGATCGCACAGTCCGCGACCCCGCCCTCGGAGAGCGCCACGTGGGCGTGGGAGCAGAGGTCCTGGACGGCGAAGATCTCCTCGCCGTCCCGGGCCACCGCGATGTCGACGCCGTCGACGTTCGCCGCGAACGCCTCGTCGGCGGGGACCTCCGCGAGCGTGCAGACGCGTTCGAACGCCATCAGAAGTGCTTTCCGGTGACGTTCTTGGCCAGCTCGGCCTCGACCGTGGCCACGAGGCGCTCCTCGATGGCGGGGACGTCGACCTTGCGGATGAGGTCGTTGAAGAAGCCGTGCACGACCAGGCGCCGTGCCTCCGCCTCCTCGATCCCCCGGGAGCGCAGGTAGAAGAGCTGGTTGTCGTCGAAGCGACCGGTGGCCGAGGCGTGCCCGGCTCCCTCGATCTCCCCGGTCTCGATCTCCAGGTTGGGCACCGAGTCTGCCTGGCAGCCGTCGGTCAGGACGAGGTTGCGGTTCTCCTCGTAGGTCTCGATGCCGACCGCGACCTTGCGGATCAGCACGTTGCCCACCCACACGGTGTGCGCCTTGTGGCCCTGGAGCGCGCCCTTGTAGACCACGTGGCTCTTGGTGTTGGGAGCGGTGTGGTCGGCGAACAGCCGGTGCTCGATGTGCTGCCCGGCGTCGGCGAAGTAGAGACCGAGCATCTCCGCGGAGCCACCCGGCCCGTCGTAGGTGACGTTGGCGTCCATCCGGACCAGGTCGCCGCCGAAGCTGATCGCCGCGTGCTTGTAGGACGCGTCGCGCCCCACCCGAGCCTGCGTGTGCGTCAGGTGCACGGCGTCGTCGGCCCAGTCCTGCACCGAGACCACGGTCACCTCGGCGCCGTCACCCACCTCGATCTCCACGACCTGGGCGATGGCAGCACTGCCGGTGTGGTTGAGCACCACCGTGGCCCGCGAGTGCCTGCCGAACCTGAGGGCGACGTGGCCGCCCTCGGTCTCGGCCGCGTCGGTCCCGGTCAGCTGGACCACCACGGGCTCGGAGACCTCGGTCTCGGCCGGGACGTCGACCAGCAGCGAGGTCTCGACCTCGGCCAGCACCCGGGCCGCGAAGCGACTGATCGGCACCAGCCCGGAGATGCCGCGCAGCGCGCGGGCCTCGTCGCCGGCGACGTCGGCCACCCGGACCCCGTCGGGGGTGTTCCACTCGTAGCGGGTCGCCCCGGCGCCGAGGACGGCGTCGGCGTGCAGCCCTCGCAGCCGCTTGAGCGGCGTGAAGCGCCAGATCTCCTCCCGGCCCTGGGGCACCGGGTGGTCGGCCACGTCGAACGACCCCTGCGGGTGGAGGTGGCTCTCCACCTTCTCCATCTCGAGGGCGGACGCGACGCTCTCGCGCGCGGCTTCGGTCACAGTCACTAAGAATTCCTTCTGGGGCGGGGAACGGGTGTCGGAGAGGGAGCGGTCAGCCGACCGCGCCCTCCATCTGCAGCTCGATCAGGCGGTTGAGCTCGAGGGCGTACTCCATGGGCAGCTCCTTGGCGATCGGCTCGACGAAGCCGCGCACGATCATCGCCATCGCCTCGTCCTGCTCCATGCCTCGCGACATGAGGTAGAAGAGCTGGTCGTCGGAGACCTTGGAGACGCTGGCCTCGTGACCCATCGAGACGTCGTCCTCACGGATGTCGACGTAGGGATAGGTGTCGGAGCGGCTGATCTGGTCGACCAGAAGCGCGTCGCAGAGCACGTTGGACTTCGAGCCGTGCGCGCCCTCGTTGACCTGGATCAGGCCCCGGTACGACGTGCGGCCACCGCCACGCGCCACCGACTTGCTGAGGATGGAGCTGGAAGTGTTGGGAGCAGCGTGCACCATCTTGGCGCCGGCGTCCTGGTGCTGGCCCTCGCCCGCGAACGCGATCGAGAGCGTCTCGCCCTTGGCGTGCTCGCCCATCAGGTAGATGGCCGGGTACTTCATGGTCACCTTGGAGCCGATGTTGCCGTCGACCCACTCCATGGTCGCGCCGGCGTCGCAGGTCGCACGCTTGGTCACCAGGTTGTAGACGTTGTTGGACCAGTTCTGGATCGTCGTGTAGCGGCACCGGCCGCCCTTCTTCACGATGATCTCCACGACCGCGGAGTGCAGCGAGTCCGAGCTGTAGATCGGCGCCGTGCAGCCCTCGACGTAGTGCACGTAGGCGTCCTCGTCAACGATGATCAGGGTGCGTTCGAACTGCCCCATGTTCTCGGTGTTGATCCGGAAGTAGGCCTGCAGCGGGATGTCGACGTGCACACCCTTCGGCACGTAGATGAACGAGCCGCCCGACCAGACGCTGGTGTTCAGCGCGGCGAACTTGTTGTCGCCGACCGGGATGACGGTGCCGAAGTACTCCCGGAAGAGCTCCTCGTGCTCGCGGAGCGCGGTGTCGGTGTCGACGAAGATGACGCCCTGCTCCTCGAGGTCCTCGCGGATCGAGTGGTAGACGACCTCGGACTCGTACTGGGCCGCGACGCCGGAGACCAGGCGCTGCTTCTCCGCCTCGGGGATGCCGAGCTTGTCGTAGGTGTTCTTGATGTCCTCGGGCAGCTCGTCCCAGCTGGTCGCCTGCTTCTCGCTGGACCGGACGAAGTACTTGATGTTGTCGAAGTCGATCGTCGACAGGTCCGAGCCCCACGTGGGCATGGGCTTGCGGTGGAAGAGCTTGAGGCCCTTCAGACGCAGGTCGAGCATCCACTGCGGCTCAGACTTCTTGCCGGAGATGTCGCGAACGACGTCTTCGTTGAGTCCACGCTTGGCGTTCGAGCCCGCAGCGTCGCTGTCGGCCCAACCGAACTCGTAGCGCCCGATGCCCTTCAGCTCCGGGTTGAGCTCTTCGATGGAGGTCATGGTCAGCCTTCCTTGCTCTTCGGGATGCAGGTGGTGCAGACACCGTCGCCGTGGGCGATGGTGGCCAGCCGCTGCACGTGCGTGCCGAGGACCTTGCCGATCGCCTCGGTCTCGGCCTCGCACAACTGGGGAAATTCGTGTGCCACGTGGGAGACGGGGCAGTGTTGCTGGCACAGCTGGTCAGCGGCACCGGCGAGGGGAAGCTCGCGCACGCTGGCGGCGTACCCCTGGGCGGAGAAGACCCGGGCCAGCGCCTCGGCCGGGCTCAGGTGCGGCTCGGCAGCCACGATCCGCTCGTAGTCGGGGGCCACGTAGGCCACCCGACGCCGGGCGAACTCCATCACCGCGTCGTCGCCGCCGGTCTCGGCCAGGAAGCGCAGGGCCTGGGCGGCCAGGTCGTCGTACTGCTGGTCGAACTGGTCGCGGCCGGCACCGGTGAGGGCGAACACCTTGGCCGGACGACCGCGTCCACGACTGCCGTAGACCTTCTGCTCGCGGCCCTCGACGACGCCCTCGGAGAGCATGTGGTCCAGGTGGCGGCGCACGGCCGCGGGAGTGAGCGCGAGGCGCTCGGCCAGCTCGGCCGCGGTGGAGGCGCCGTTCTCCAGGATCGACCGGGCAACGCGATCGCGCGTCGACGCGTCGCCCACAGGCGCCACGGTGCTCGGGTCGAATTCCACAACACGATTGTTACGTTATTAAAGGGCTGGTTTCAACGAAGGGCACCCTAAGTGGCGGGCGCCGGGTGACCAGCACCACATCCCGGTCCCTGGTGATGGCCCGGACGCATCTCCCACCAGCCCTGCCGTGGGGGCCCGGCACGACTAACCCCTCGCGCTTCCGCCTGCTCTTCGGTCAAGATGGACAGGCGCTACGAAGGGTATGCATGCACCTGCAACCGCACCGGCCCCTGCCGCTAATCGTCCCGCGCGCTCGCTCACGGTCGCGGGTCCGCTGGGGGCGCCCCCCTGCATGGTGGCTGGTGCGACAGGCAGCCGCTGTCGCGTTCGGCGTCTTCGGGTACTTCTTGGTCCGTGGCCACACCGAGGGCGCGCGCGACGTGGCACTGGCGCACGCCGCGGAGGTGGAGGGCCTGGAGCAACGGCTGGGCATCGCCCTCGAGCCGCAGCTGCAGGCCTGGGTGGCTCCCTCCGAGTCGCTGCGCACCATGGCGAACTGGGTCTACATCTGGGGTCACTGGCCGGTCATCACGATGACCATGATCTGGCTCGCCTGGCACCACCGCGAGGTCTTCCTCCGGCTGCGGGACGCGATGCTGGTCTCCGGAGCCCTGGGCCTGGTGGTCTTCGTGACCTACCCCCTGGCACCGCCACGCCTGGCGAGCCTGGGCATGGTGGACACCATCACCGACCACTCCCAGTCCTACCGGGTGCTGCAGCCTCCTGCCTTCACCAACCAGTACGCCGCCATGCCGAGCCTGCACTCGGGCTGGGACCTGCTGGTCGGCATGGCCATCGTCAGCGCCGCGTCCACGCTCACCCTCAGGGTGATCGGCTTCGTGCTGCCGGTGCTGATGGGCCTGGCCGTGGTCGCCACCGCCAACCACTACGTCCTCGACGTCGTCGCCGGGGTCACCCTTGCCCTGCTCGGCCACGCGGTCGCCCGGCGCGCCGAGCAGCACCGACGTCGACGGCGTCGCCCCACCGAGCAGGGCGAGCCGTGACGCTGCTCGCCATCGCCCACCGGGCCGGGAACTCCCTGGCCGGGCTGGAGGCCGCCAACCAGCTCGGTGTCGACGTCGTGGAGTGCGACATCCACCAGTACCGGGGCAACCTCGAGGTCCGCCACCTCAAGACCGCCGGGCCACTGCCCTTCCTGTGGGACCGGTGGCAGCTTGCCTCGGCATCTGCCCCCCGCCTGGGCCTGGCCGCACTGCTGGCCGCGGATCGCCACGGGACCACCTTCATGCTGGACCTCAAGGGCAGACGCACCGCCGCCGCTCGCGCGGTCGCACGGCTGCTGCGCGACCTCGGTCACGACGCCCCGATCCTGGTCTGCGGTCGGCACTGGCCCTCGGTGGAGTTGCTGGCCGAGGAGCCGCAGGTCCTCCCGGTGCTCTCGGCGCGGAACCGCGGCGAGCTTCGCCGGCTGCTCTCGCGCCTGGAGGACGGCTCCCGGGTGCACGGGGTCTCGGTGCACCGCGACCTGCTGGACGCCGGCACGGTGGCACGGCTCTCGGACCTGGTCGAGGTGGTGATGACGTGGTCGGTCAACGACCTGGAGTCCCTGGACCGGATGCGCGACCTCGGAGTCACCGGGATCATCAGCGACGAGCCGACGGTGCTGGCGCAGCTGCTCGCCGAGCGCCCCGACCCCGGCCCGCGAGGGTCGGGTTCCTAGACTTCGCCTCGTGCCCTCCTCCCCTGCCGTCGAGATCGAGGGACTGGTGATGCGGTACGGCGACAAGGTGGCGGTCGACGGTCTCTCGCTCACGGTCGAGCGCGGCACCATCACCGCGGTGCTCGGCCCCAACGGCGCCGGGAAGACCACGACCCTGGAGACCTGCGAGGGCTACCGACGTCCTCAGCAGGGCAGGGTGCGGGTGCTGGGCCTCGACCCGCACACGGACCGCCGGGCGCTCCTGCCCCGGATCGGCGTCATGCTCCAGTCCGGAGGTGCGTGGTCCGGGGTCCGGGCGATGGAGATGCTGCGTCACGTCGCCGCCCTGCACTCCCACCCGATGGACCCGGACCTGCTGGCCGAGCGGGTCGGACTCTCCGACTGCGGGCGGACGCCGTACCGAAGGCTCTCCGGAGGGCAGCAGCAGCGTCTCGGGCTCGCGATGGCCCTGGTGGGGCGGCCCGAGCTGGTGTTCGTCGACGAGCCCACGGCCGGGATGGACCCGGCCGCGCGCCGGAGCACCTGGGAGCTGCTGCAGGAGCTGCGGGCGAGTGGCGTGACCGTGGTGCTGACCACCCACTACATGGAGGAGGCCGAGCGCCTCTCCGACGTGATCCACATCGTCGACCGCGGCCGCCTGGTCACCTCCGGCACACCGCTGGAGCTGACCCGCGGCGGTGGGCACACCACCATCCGGCTCGTGGTCACCCGTCCGTTCCCCGACGGCGCTCCGGAGTCGCTCCGGGCCGGACTGGGCTCCGGCACCGAGGTGCGCCAGCTCGACCCGCTCAGCATGGTCATCTCCGGGCAGGCCGACTCCTCCACGTTGGCGGTGGTCTCGCACTGGTGCGAGACCAACGGCGTGCTGCCGGAGTCGCTGAGCCTGGGCCAGCGCACTCTCGAGGACGTCTTCCTCGACCTCACCGGACGAGGACTCGCCGAATGACCGACACCCTCGACCTGACTCCGGCCCCCGGGGCGGCCCCGCTGCACCGACAGGTCCTGGCGCAGTCGCGCATGGAGACCAGGCTCATCCTGCGCAACGGCGAGCAGATCCTGCTCGCCCTGGTGATCCCGGTGATCGTGCTGCTCGGCGGGGTGGCGGCCGCGGATCGGGTGGGGCTGGAGTTCGACCACCCGGTGGTCGACGTGCTGGCGCCGGGGATCCTGGCCCTGGCGGTGATGTCCACCTCCTTCACCTCGGTCGCGATCGCCACCGGCTTCGAGCGCCGCTACGGACTCATCAAGAGGCTCGGCACCTCGCCCCTGCCACGCTACGGCCTGCTGCTGGGCAAGGTCGGGGCCGTCGTGGCCGTCCAGGTCCTCCAGGTCGCGGTGCTCGCGTGCGTGGCGCTCGGCATCGGATGGCGACCTGAGGCCACCGGGTGGCCGGCCGCGGTGCTGATCCTGCTCCTGGGGACCGCTGCCTTCACCTCCCTGGGCCTGCTCATCGCGGGCACCTTGCGCGCCGAGGCCACCCTGGCCGCGGCCAACCTGGTCTACCTGCTGCTGATGGCCGGCGGAGCCGTGGTCATCCCGGCCGACTCCTACGGCGCCCTCGGCACGCTCGCCACCTGGCTGCCCTCGGGGGCGCTGGGCGAGGGGATGCGCGCCGCACTGCTCGACGGCCGACTCGACCTGTCGGCCGTGCTCGTCCTGGTCGTGTGGGCGGCGACAGCCGCTGCCGCGACCGCCCGTACCTTCAAGTGGGAGTGACTTCGATGAACCTCAGTCGTCTCGCGCCGTGGCTCTGGCCCCTGGCGATCGCGAACCTGCTGGCCAACATCGGCATCGTGGTGACCGGGGCGGCCGTCCGGCTGACCGGGTCCGGGCTCGGCTGCCCCACCTGGCCCCGGTGCACCGACGAGTCCTACGCCGCGCACGGCGAGCTCGGGCTGCACGGCGCCATCGAGTTCGGCAACCGGCTGCTCACCTTCGTGCTGGCGGCGGTCGCCGTCCTGACCTTCCTGGCCGCCCTGGGCTCCGGCCGCCGGCGCGCCATCTGGCTCGCCTTCGTCGTCGGCCTCTCCATCCCGCTGCAGGCCGTGGTGGGCGGCATCACGGTGCTGACCGACCTCAACCCGTGGATCGTCTCCGGGCACTTCCTGGTCTCGATGCTGATCATCATGTTCTGCGTGGCCCTCCTGGACGAGCTGCGCAGCCCGACTCGAGGCCTCGCACCGGTCCCGGTCCGCGCCCTGGCATGGGCCAACCTGGGGGTGGGCTGGGTCGTTCTCTACCTCGGCACCGTGGTGACCGGGGCGGGGCCGCACGCCGGTGACGAGGGCGCGGCGCGCAACGGGCTGGACCCCGCCACGATCTCCCAGGTGCACGCTGTCTCGGTCTACCTCCTGGTGGCGCTCACCGTCGCCCTCCTGGTGGTCTCACTGCGCAGCGGGTTGCAGTGGCTGGCCACGGTGACCGGGCTCGTGCTCGCCATCGAGCTGGCCCAGGGCGTCCTGGGCTGGACGCAGTACTGGCTGGACCTGCCGATCGTCCTGGTGGCCCTGCACATGCTCGGCGCCGGCCTGCTGGCCGCCGGCCTGGCGCGGCTGGCACTCGCGGTGCTGCCGCACCGGGACCTGACGGCCGCGGAGCTGGCTCAGAACAGCAGCGGGTCCAGGGCCACCGCGACGAAGAGCAGCGACAGGTAGAGGTTCGAGCTGTGGAACAACCTCATCGGTGAGATGTCGGTGAGGCTGTCCGAGCGCTTGGCCCGCCCCCACATCCGGTGCGCCTCCAGCAGGAAGACTCCTCCGAGCACGGCCGCGACCACCGGGTAGACGATCCCGGTGTCGGCCACCGGCCACAGCAGCAGCGAGGTCGCCACCATCACCCAGCTGTAGATCACGATCTGGCGGCCGACCTCGGCGGCCGGCTTGACCACCGGCAGCATCGGGACGTCGACGTTCGCGTAGTCCTCTCGGTAGCGCAGCGCCAGCGCCCAGGTGTGCGGCGGGGTCCAGAAGAAGACCACCATGAACAGCACGATCGGGGTCCAGGCCAGCTCGTCGGTGACCGCCGTCCAGCCGATCAGGGTCGGGAAGCAGCCGGCGAGGCCGCCCCAGACGATGTTCTGGGTGGTACGCCGCTTGAGCAGCATCGTGTAGACCAGCACGTAGAACGCGTTGGCCAGCAGGGACAGCCCGGCGGAGAGCCAGTTGACCCACAGCGCGAGCACCACGGTCGACAGCAGCGCCAGCACCGTGGCGAAGACCAGGGCGGACCGGGCCGTGACGATGTGCCGGGGAAGTGCCCGGCGTCGGGTGCGCCGCATCTGCTCGTCGATGTCCCGGTCGTAGACGCAGTTGAAGGCGCTGGCCGAGCCTGCGCTCAGCGCGCCTCCGATCACGGTGGCGACCACCAGCCCGAGGTCGGGGACGCCGCGGGCGGCGTAGAACATCACCGGCACCGTGGTCAGCAGCAGCAGCTCGATCACCCGCGGCTTGGTGAGACCGACGTACGCCCCCACCACGTCCCGGACCGTGGCACGTCCTCCACCGGGGGCGCCGGTGCCGTCGCTGGAAGAGCGGGACTGCTCAGCAGCCGAGGCCGAGGGGCCGACGTGCGTCACGGAGATGAACCTCGAAGAAGTGGGGTACAGGCGAGGTCGAGTCTAGCCCGCACCCTGGGTAGGCTCGTCCCTACCTCCTGCTGCCGCTCGAATCGAAGGGAAACCCGTGACCAAGCCGACCGAAGGTTCATCCACGCTTGACTGGACGGAGCTCGACCAGAAGGCCGTGGACACCGTCCGAGTGCTGGCGATGGACGCCGTGCAGAAGGTCGGCAACGGTCACCCCGGCACCGCCATGAGCCTGGCTCCCGTGGCCTACCTGCTCTTCCAGAAGGTCATGCGGCACGACCCCGCCGATCCCGACTGGATCGCTCGCGACCGGTTCATCCTCTCCTGCGGCCACACCAGCCTCACCCTCTACATCCAGCTCTACCTCGCCGGCTTCGGTCTCGAGCTCGACGACATCAAGGCGCTGCGCACCTGGGGCTCCAAGACCCCGGGCCACCCGGAGTTCGGCCACACCGCGGGCGTGGAGACCACCACGGGCCCCCTGGGCCAGGGCGTGGCGAACGCCGTCGGCATGGCCATGGCGGCTCGTCGCCAGCGCGGCCTCCTGGACCCCGACGCGCCGTCCGGGGAGTCGCTCTTCGACCACCACGTCTACTGCCTGGCCTCCGACGGCGACCTCCAGGAGGGTGTCTCCGCCGAGGCCTCCTCCATCGCGGGTCACCAGCAGCTGGGCAACCTCACCCTGATCTGGGACGACAACCAGGTCTCCATCGAGGACGACACCGACGTCGCCTTCACCGAGGACGTGGCCGCTCGCTACGAGGCCTACGGCTGGCACGTGCAGGTCGTGGACTGGGCGGGCGACCGCAGCAACCCGGACGCCTACGACGAGAACGTGCCCGCCCTGTACGACGCCCTGGCCGCGGCGCGCGCCGTGACCGACCGGCCGTCGTTCATCAAGCTGCGCACGATCATCGCCTGGCCCGCCCCCAACGCTCGGGGCACCGGCGCCTCGCACGGCTCCGCCCTGGGGGCCGAGGAGGTCGCTGCCGCCAAGGAGCTCATGGGCTTCGACCCGGCGAAGACCTTCGAGGTTCCCGACGACGTCATCGCCCACACCCGCCTCGCCCTGGAGCGCGGCAAGGCCGCCGGCCACCAGTGGGACGCTCAGTACGCGGAGTGGGCCGAGCGCAACCCCGGCGCCGCGGCACTGCTGCACCGGGTCAAGGGCCGGACCCTGCCCGACGGCTGGGACTCCAGCCTGCCCTCCTGGGAGGCCGACCCCAAGGGGGTGGCCACCCGCAAGGCGTCCGGTGAGGTGATCAACGCCGTCGCCGGCGTGCTGCCCGAGCTGTGGGGCGGCTCCGCCGACCTGGCCGAGTCCAACAACACCACGATCAAGGGCGCGGAGTCCTTCATCCCGACCGAGCACTCCACGCGGCAGTGGAAGGGCAACCCCTACGGCCGCGTGCTGCACTTCGGCATCCGCGAGCACGCCATGGGCGCGATCATGAACGGGATCACCCTGCACGGGGGGACCCGCGTCTTCGGCGGCACCTTCCTCCAGTTCTCCGACTACATGCGTCCCGCGGTGCGGCTCGCGGCGCTGATGCAGGCCCCGACCATCTACGTCTGGACCCACGACTCGATCGGTCTCGGCGAGGACGGCCCCACCCACCAGCCCATCGAGCACATCGCCGCGCTGCGCGCGATCCCCGGGCTCGACGTGGTACGTCCTGCGGACGCCAACGAGACCGCGGCGGCCTGGAAGGCGGTCCTGCAGCACACCGACCGGCCGGCCGGCCTGTGCCTGACCCGGCAGAACGTCCCGGTCTTCCCCCGCGGCGAGGACCCGGAGACGGGTCAGCGCTGGGCGGACACCACCGACGTGGAGAAGGGCGGGTACGTCCTGCTCGAGGCCGAGGGCGGTCAGCCGGACGTGGTGCTCATCGGCACCGGCTCGGAGGTGCAGCTCGCGGTCCGGGCGCGCGAGCTGCTGGCCGAGCAGGGGGTCCGGGCCCGCGTCGTGTCGATGCCCTGCGTGGAGTGGTTCAACGCCCAGACCCAGGCCTACCGCGACCAGGTCATCCCGCCGATCGTCAAGGCGCGAGTCAGCGTCGAGGCAGGCATCGCCCTGGGGTGGCGCGAGCTGGTCGGGGACGCGGGACGGATCGTCTCCATCGAGCAGTACGGCGCCAGCGCCGACTTCACCCGCATCTACACCGAGTACGGCATGACCGCCGAGGCGGTCGTCACCGCGGCGCTGGACAGCATCGCGACGGCCACCGCCTGAGACGAGGCCTCGCTGCGGACCACGGCACGGACCAGCACCACCGACCAGCACCACTGGAGGCACACACCATGTCCGATCGTCTGAAGTCACTGTCCGCAGCGGGGGTGTCCATCTGGCTGGACGACCTCTCCCGCGAGCGCATCGAGACCGGGAACCTCGCCGACCTGGTCAAGAGCGACTCGGTGGTCGGGGTCACCACGAACCCCTCCATCTTCGCCGCTGCCCTGGCCGACGGGGAGCGGTACGACGCCGCGGTGCGCGAGCTGGCGGCCTCGGGCGCGGACGTGGACGCCACCGTCTTCGCGCTCACCACGTCCGACGTACGGGATGCCTGCGACATCCTGCGCCCGGTCTGGGAGGCCACCGAGGGCGTGGACGGGCGGGTCTCGATCGAGGTCTCCCCCGCCCTGGCGGCCGACACCGAGGCCACCACGACCTCGGCGCGCGAGCTGTGGACCGAGATCGACCGGGAGAACCTGCTGATCAAGATCCCCGCGACCACCGAGGGAGCCCCCGCGATCACCACGGTGCTGGCCGAGGGGATCAGCGTCAACGTCACGCTGATCTTCGGCCTCGAGCGCTACCGCGGAGTCATGGAGGCCTACCTCTCGGGTCTGGAGCAGGCTCTGGAGAACGGGCACGACCTCAGCAAGATCCACTCCGTGGCGTCGTTCTTCGTCTCCCGGGTCGACACCGAGATCGACAAGCGTCTCGAGGCCTCCGGGGCGGACGCGTCCCTGCGCGGGCGCGCGGGCGTGGCGAACGCCCGCCTGGCCTACCAGGCCTTCGAGGAGGTCTTCTCCGGCGAGCGGTGGGAGAGGCTGGCCGCCGCGGGCGCCCGACCCCAGCGACCGCTGTGGGCCTCCACCGGGGTGAAGAACCCCGACTACCGGGACACGATGTACGTCACCGACCTGGTGGTGCCCGGCTCGGTCAACACCATGCCGGAGAAGACCTTGCAGGCCTTCGCCGACCACGGCGAGGTCAACGGCGACCAGGTCACCACGCAGTACGCCGACGCGCGCGAGACGATGGACGCCCTCGCGGCTGCCGGCATCGACTACGACGACGTCATCGAGATCCTCGAGCGTGAGGGGGTCGACAAGTTCGTCACCGCCTGGGAGGAGCTTCTGGACACGGTGCGGGGTCAGCTCGACAAGGCCCGCCAGGCATGACCACGTGGGAGGGGGCGTGGGGCGCCGGGTGGTCCCTGGCGCTCGACGTGGCCGACGGGGATTCCTACGACGCGGTCCTGGGTGACCTCGTCCGCGGCGGGGTGGCCGGCCGGCTGGCGGACCGGGACCCCACCCTGTGGGGTCCCGAGGCCGAGCAGGAGGCCGCCAAGCGGCTGGCCTGGGTGGACCTGCCGACGGCCTCCAGGCCGCTGGTGGACGAGATCCTCGCCCTGCGCCAGGACCTGCAGGCCCGGGGCCTGGACCGCGTCGTGCTGTGCGGCATGGGCGGCTCCTCGCTGGCCCCGGAGGTGATCTGCCAGGCCGCCGGCGTGCCGCTGGTGGTCCTGGACTCCACCGACCCCGACTTCGTGCGGGCCGCCCTCGAGGACGAGCTCGCCCGCACCGTCGTGGTGGTGTCGTCGAAGTCCGGCGGCACCGTGGAGACCGACAGTCAGAGACGAGCGTTCGAGAAGGCGTTCCAGGACGCCGGGATCGACCCGGCGGAGCGGATCGTCGTGGTCACCGACCCGGGATCCCCGCTGGACGAGCAGGCCTCCGCAGCCGGTTACCGGGTCTTCCGTGCCGACCCCGAGGTCGGTGGCAGGTTCTCCGCCCTGACCGCCTTCGGGCTGGTCCCCTCGGGACTGGCCGGCGTCGACATCTCCGGGCTGCTCGACGACGCCGATCGGGCGCGGGCCGACCTCGCCGTCGACTCCCCCGAGAACCCCGGCCTCCGGCTCGGTGCCCTGCTGGGGCTGGCCGCGAGCCGGAAGATCGACAAGCTGGTCCTGGCGGACGCCGGGTCACCGTTCCCGGGGTTCGGTGACTGGGCCGAGCAGCTCGTCGCGGAGTCGACGGGCAAGCAGGGCAAGGGCGTCCTCCCCGTCGTCGTCGAGGGCACGCAGGCGCCGAACTTCCACCCCGCCACCGCCGACTCGGTGCTCGTCACGTACGGCCCCGGCAAGGAGCCGGCCTCGGCCCCCTCGGGCTGGTCCGTGGCCGTCGACGCCCCCCTGGGGGCCATGATGCTGCTCTGGGAGCACGCGACCGCGGTCGCCGGCGGGGTGCTGGCGATCAACCCCTTCGACCAGCCGGACGTGGAGAGCGCCAAGGCGGCGGCCCGAGAGATGCTCGACGGCTCCGGGGACGCACCCGCGCCGCTGTTCGCCGACGGGCCGTTGACGGTCTTCGCCTCCCCCGGGTGGCTGCCCGAGGGCACCGGCACCGTCAAGGCGGCGGTGTCCGCCCTGCTGGCCCAGCTCGACGACGACCACGGCTACCTCGCCGTGCAGGCCTACCTGGACCGGCACCGGGACGCACAGCTCGCCGGCGTCCGCTCTCGGCTGGCGGAGGCGACGGGCCGCCCGGTGACCTTCGGTTGGGGACCCCGGTTCCTGCACTCCACGGGGCAGTACCACAAGGGAGGACCGGCGAGCGGGGTCTACCTGCAGCTCACCGGCCAGCCGTCCGCGGACCTGGCTGTCCCCGACCGGCCGTTCACCTTCCACGAGTTCCTCACCGCCCAGGCTGTCGGGGACGCCGCGGTGCTGGCCGACAAGGGCCGGCCGGTGCTCCGCGTCCATCTGTCCTCGCCTGCCGACCTGCAGGCGCTGATCCAGGCCCTGTCATGAGCCCCACCGAGCGCCCCAATCCGCTGCGCGACCCGCGGGACCGTCGGCTGCCCCGCATCGCCGGCCCGTGCAGCATGGTGATCTTCGGAGTCACCGGCGACCTGTCCCGCAAGAAGGTCATGCCCGCGATCTACGACTTGGCCAACCGTGGGCTGCTGCCTCCGGGCTTCAGCCTCGTCGGCTTCGCGCGCCGGGACTGGGAGGACCAGGACTTCGCCCAGATCGTGCACGACGCGGTCAAGGAGCACGCCCGTACCGAGTTCCGGCAGGAGGTGTGGGACCAGCTCGCCGAAGGGTTCCGCTTCGTGGCCGGGGCCTTCGACGACGACGACGCCTTCGACACGCTGCGGCGAACCCTCCTCGAGCTGGACGAGGTCCGCGGCACCGGCGGCAACCACGCCTTCTACCTCGCCATCCCCCCGGGCCTGTTCGGCACCGTGGCGAGCCAGCTGCAGGAGCACGGACTGGCAGAGGACCCGAACGCCTGGCGGCGTGTGGTGGTGGAGAAGCCCTTCGGCCACGACCTGGAGTCTGCCCGCGAGCTCAACGAGGTGCTCGGGGAGGTGTTCCCCTCCGGCTCGATCTTCCGGATCGACCACTACCTGGGCAAGGAGACGGTCCAGAACATCCTGGCGATGCGCTTCGCGAACGAGATGTTCGAGCCCCTGTGGAACAGCAACTACGTCGACCACGTCCAGATCAGCATGGCCGAGGACGTCGGGATCGGGGGCCGCGCGGGTTACTACGACGGCATCGGAGCGGCTCGGGACGTCATCCAGAACCACCTCCTCCAGCTGCTGGCCCTGGTCGCCATGGAGGAGCCCACCTCCTTCGACGCTGACTCGCTGAGGGTGGAGAAGGAGAAGGTGCTGGCCGCCGTCGTGCTGGCCAAGCCCCTGAACCGGACCACTGCCCGCGGCCAGTACGTCGAGGGCTGGGCCGGCGGCGAGAAGGTGCCGGGTTTCCTTCAGGAGGAGGGGATCGCCAAGGACTCCAGGACCGAGACCTTCGCCGCGATCACCGTGGAGGTGGAGAACCGCCGCTGGGCCGGGGTCCCGTTCTTCCTGCGCACCGGCAAACGACTGGCGCGCCGCGTCACCGAGGTCGCCGTGGTGTTCAAGCGGGCGCCGCACCTGCCGTTCAGCGAGCACTCCACCGAGGAGCTGACGCAGAACGCGCTGGTGGTGCGCGTGCAGCCGGACGAGGGGATGACCCTGCGATTCGGCTCGAAGGTGCCCGGGACCGCCCTGGAGATCCGGGACGTGTCCATGGACTTCGCCTACGGCGGCTCGTTCACCGAGAGCTCCCCGGAGGCCTACGAGCGGCTCATCCTCGACGTCCTGCTGGGCGACCCGCCGCTCTTCCCGCGGCACGAGGAGGTCGAGCTGTCCTGGAAGATCCTGGATCCGGTGCTCGAGCACTGGGCCAGGACGGGCAGCCCCGAGCCCTACGCCTCCGGCGCCTGGGGTCCCTCGTCCTCGGACGCGATGCTCTCCCGCCACGGTCGCACCTGGAGAAGGCCATGATCGAGCTCGTCGACACCAACGCCTCGGCCATCGCGGCCGAGTTCGTCCGCAACCGCACCCAGTCCGGAAGCCCCGTGATGGGCATGGTCCTGACGATGATCGTGGTGGTCCCCGAGGAGCACGCCGTCCGGGCGATGAAGGCGGCCCAGGAGGCCTCCCACGAGCACCCGGCGCGGGTCCTCGGGGTCATCCTGGGCGATGGCCGCGGCGCCGCCCAGGTGGACGCCCAGGTGGGGATCGGGTCGGGCTGGAGCGGGGAGACCGCGCTGATCAGGCTCAAGGGCGAGGTGGTCAAGCACGCGGAGTCGGTGGTCCTGCCCCTGCTGCTGCCGGACTCGCCGGTGGCGATCTGGTGGCCCATCGACCCCCCGGCGGACCCGGCGGCCGACCCGCTGGGGTCCTTGGCCCAGCGTCGGATCACCGACAGCGCCCTGGTCACCCACGGACACACCACGGCGTTGATGCGTCAGTGTGCGGCCTACACCAAGGGCAACACCGACCTCGCCTGGACCCGCACGACGCTGTGGCGTGCGCTCCTGGCCGCGGCCCTGGACCAGCACCCCACCAAGGTGAGCCAGGTCGTGGTGGAGGCCGAGAAGGTCAGTCCCTCTGCCGACCTGCTCTCCGCCTGGCTGGGTCACCGACTCCGCGCCGACGTGGAGCGTCGTACCTCCGACGGCCCGGGGATCACCGAGGTGGTGCTGACCGGCAAGGACGGGGACATCAGCATCCGGCGCACCGACGGCAAGCTGGCCACGGTCTCCTCCCCCGGCGCACCCGACCGGCCCATGGCCCTGGCCCGCCGTGCGGTGCCCGTGCTGCTCGCCGAGGAGCTGCGGCGTCTCGACGAGGACGACATCTACGCCGAGACCGCCGCCCAGCTGCTCAAGGCGAAGCCCAGGAAGAGCGGTGCGAAGGCCCGATGACCGCCTCGGTGAAGGTCCACGAGGACGCCGCCGAGCTGGCCAGCGAGGTTGCCAGCCGGTTGCTGGCCCGGCTGGAGGAGCTGCAGGCGCAGGGGCGGGTGCCCCAGGTGGTGCTCACCGGCGGAGGTGTGGCCGACGTGGTGCACCGCGAGGTGGCCCGCCGCGCGCAGGACTGCTCGGTGGACTGGTCGCGGGTCGCTCTCTGGTGGGGGGACGAGCGCTTCGTCCCAGCCGGCTCCGGGGACCGCAACTGCCGCCAGGCGGCCGAGGCCTGGCTGAACCACGTCGGGGTGGATCCCGCGCTGGTGCACGAGGTCCCGGCCCAGGACGAGGCGGAGAGCGCAGAGGCAGCCGCGGACGCCTATGACGAGCTGCTGGCCCGCACGGTCCTCGCCTCCGGCTCGACCGGGTTCGACCTCGTCCTGCTGGGGCTGGGGCCGGACGGCCACGTGGCCTCCCTCTTCCCGGGGAGACCCGAGGTCGAGGTCGACACCAGGTACGCCGTCGCCGTGCACGACTCCCCCAAACCGCCACCGGATCGCGTCTCCCTGACGCTCCCCGCCCTGTGCCGCACCAGCGAGGTGTGGTTCCTGGTCTCCGGGCACGAGAAGGCCGACGCCGTGGCCAGCGCGGTCGCCGGCCTCTCCCCCGGCTCGGCCGGGAGCCCCGCAGCGCGGGTGCACGGACGCGAGGCGACCATCTGGTTCCTTGACAGCTCTGCCGCCTCACGACTCGAGTAGGACCTCGGTCGGGGTCGCCCAGCGTGAAAGTACGCCGCGCGAGCCACGACGCCTGGACGACCATCCTGCGCGAACACCTCAATGCTCGCCGCGGCCACGCCGCCGAGCAGCGCAAGCACGTCGACTCCCGCAGTGCGAGCGTGACGTATCCGCACCAGGCGACATAGGACAACTGTTCGAATACAGTCCCAATACTGTCGGCGGTCGCCTCTAGATTTACCGTATGACCTGGTCCCCGACCCCCACCGCACACCCGGTGCTGGGCTGCGCCGCCACGATCATCACCGCCGTGCAGTCCGTCGCCCGGGTAGATCCGGCATACATGCGCCTCGGGGACAAGGAACAAGCCCTGCTCGATCTCGCCCGCGCCCGGGACCTCGTCGAAGTTCTCTGGCTCCGGGTCATCGACTCCGCCGCGATGTTGCCGAGGACACCGGCGCCAAGGACATGGCCGCATGGCTGGCCGCCAACACCAACCTCGACCGCGGTGTCGCCGCCGGGGCGCAACACCTCGCCCGATCCCTGGAACGGGACTGGTTGAGCACGGGCACCGCAGTCCACGTCGGAGCCGTGACGATCGCCCAAGCCAAAGTGATTACCCGCTGCCTGGACGACCTCACCGCCGTGGGCCGCGACCATCCCGACTGTGCAGTCACCCCCGAGATCCTGGCCCAGGCCGAGACCAGGCTGATCGACCTCGCAGCCAACCACACCCCGGGTGAGCTCCGCCGCCTTGGGGAGAAGATCCTCAGCGTCATCGCCCCCGACATCGCCGAAGAGACCGAACGCCGCCAACTCGAGGCCGCCGAACGACGCGCCTCGGCCGCGACCCGGCTGACCATGCGACGCCGCGGCGACGGGTCCACCGACCTCTCCGCCCGAATCCCCGACGCCCTCGCCCGCCGACTCAAGACCTACCTCGACGCCTTTACCTCACCCCGCACCGGGCAAGGGCCCCGCGCCGGCATCATCGACCCCGCGACCGGCACCAAGACCCCCTTCGACCGCCTCCAAGGCCAAGCGTTTTGCGCCCTCATCGAATGTCTACCCACCGACCTGATGCCCCTGCACGGCGGATCCGCCACGTCGGTGGTCATCACCATCGACTTCGACAAGCTCCGCACCGGCCTCGGCGAGGGCACCACCCTCGACGGCACGCGGATCACCGCCGAAAACGTCCGCCGACTGGCGTGCACCGCCAACCTGATCCCCGCGATCCTCGGCACCAAGTCCGAGATCCTGGACCTAGGCCGGTCCAGCCGGCTGTTCAGCAGAGCCCAACGCCTCAAAGAGGCCCTGAACCACCCCACCTGCCGCGCCCACGGCTGCTCCGTCCCTGCCACCTTCTGCGAAGCCCACCACTGGCGCACCCCCTGGTCCCAAGGCGGCACCACCAACGCCGACGAGCTCAAGCTCCTCTGCCCCTGGCATCACCACCGCACCCACGACACCACCTACCTCACCAAACACCACCCCGACGGGTCCGTGAGGTTCCACAAGAGGCGGTACGTCGACAAGACCCCCGGTGTCGCGTCACCCAGCCAGGACGGGTCCACTCACTAGGCGGCTGCCCTGTCGCGCGTAAGCTCCCGGGCCTTGGCGTGCCCCGACGTCAGCGCCCAGCGAACAACCCCCGTCGAGACGTGCCCTAGTCCTCGGGCCACGGTCCGGTCGAGCCAGGGCCTGTTCGCCAGACCCAAGGGCTCGCGGCTCCACTCGGGAAGCAGACCCACGGCCGCGGTGCGCAGCATGGCGTAGCCGGGGCGGGCGGCAGCGGGCAGAGCCGGGTTCCACAGCACGTCGTGCACCGCCTCGCGCGCGGCGGGGGTGCTCCGCAGCTCCGGGCGGTAGGCCTCGAGCACACCCCTGAGGGAGGCGACGTCGCGCGGCGGCTCCACCACTCCCAGACGGGCCGCCACCAGCCCCGCCTGGGCGACGTACTCGTCCTGCTCGTCCGGGTCCAGCGGACGGTCGCCGTAGGCCTGGTGGGCCACCAGGAAGCTGTCGATCTCGGCGGCGTGCACCCAGGCGAGCAGGTGCGGGTCGCTCGCGACGTACGGCGTGCCGTCCGGAGTGGTCCCACGGACGTGCTCGTGGATGCGTCGCACCAGTGCGACCGCGCTCTCCGCCTGGTCCACGGGCCCGAAGGTGGTGACCGCCAGGAACTCCGAGGTGCGGGCCAGCCGCCCCCACAGGTCACCCCGGAAGCCGGAGTGCTCCGAGACAGCCTGCATCGCGACCGGGTGCAGCGTCTGCAGGACGACCGCGCGGATGCCGCCCACGAACATCGAGGCATCCCCGTGCACCCGGGCGACGGGGCTCCCCGGAGGGAACCAGCGAGGCCCGGGCGTGCCATGGATTCGCTCGCGTCGCGAAGGTCCGTCTGGACCGGCGACCCGAGCGAAGACGAAGTCGCCGAACTGGTCACGGATGTGTCGCATCACCCGAACCTAGCCGAGTGGCGCAACCGCAGCGGCGCCTAGAAGATGATGTCGCCGGCCTTGCGCCGGCTCCTCAGCAGCTGGATGGCCTCGTCGAGGATGTTGGCGGCCTCCGCGTCGGAACGCCGTTCCTTCACGTAGGCCAGATGGGTCTTGTAGGGCTCGATCTTCGGCGCCGGGGGCGGGTTCTCCGAGTCCAGGTTGGCGGGCAGCCCGCACTTGGGGCAGTCCCAGGTCTCGGGGACCACCGCCTCGATCGCGAAGGTCACCACCGATCGGTGTGCGTGCGAGCAGTAGTAGGTCACCGCCTGACGCGGCGCCGCCTCTCCCCGCTCGGCCTCTCCCATTGGTCCAGCTCCGACCCGACTCCCTCGGATCGCATTCCCTCCACCAGCCACTTCTATCCCTCCCAGAAAAGAAATGCAGCAAACAATGAGCCCCTAGTAGGCCAGCAGCAATCCCAGAGCCACGATGCACGAGAACCAGACGACCCCGACGCCGACGGTGAAGCGGTCGAGGTTGCGCTCGGCGACCGAGGAGCCGCCCAGCGAGCTGGACACCCCTCCGCCGAACATGTCAGAGAGCCCGCCCCCGCGCCCCTTGTGGAGCAGCACGAGCAGGATCATGATCAGACTGGAGATCATGAGCAGGGTCTGAAAGAGCAGAATCACGGCTGCAGCCTACGTCACTTCTGCCGAGTCATAGCACTGGCATGTCGTGGAAACGGCAAATTCCGCCGAATTCCTCGGCCTTCAGGCTCGCGCCGCCCACCAGTGCGCCGTCCACGTCGGCCTTCTCCATGATCCCGGCCACGTTGGACGGCTTGACCGATCCGCCGTACAGCACCCGGCAGCCGTCCGCGGCGGCGTCGCCGTGGATCTGGCGGACCCGCTCGCGGATGGCGGCACAGACCTCCTGGGCGTCCTCGGGGGTGGCGACCTCACCCGTGCCGATGGCCCACACCGGCTCGTAGGCGACGACCAGGCCGGCCACCTGCTCGGCCGTGAAGCCGGCCAGCGAGCCGTCCAGCTGGGCCAGCGTGTAGTCCACGTGCTGGCCCGACTGCCGCACCTCGAGGCCCTCCCCCACGCACACGATGGGCGTCATGCCGGCGGCCAGGGCCTTGTGCGCCTTGGCGTTGACCACGGCGTCGGTCTCCGCGTGGTACTCCCGCCGCTCGGAGTGACCGACCACCACGTAGGAGCAGCCCAGCTTGGCGAGCATCTGAGCGGAGATCTCACCGGTGTAGGCGCCGCTGTCGTGGACCGACACGTCCTGCGCGCCGTACCTCACCGAGAGTCGGTCGCCGTCGACCAGCGTCTGCACCGAGCGCAGGTCGGTGAACGGCGGCACCACCACGACCTCGACCCGGTTGAAGTCGTGGCGCTTGTCGGCCAGGGTCCAGGCGAGCTTCTGCACCAGGACCACCGCCTCCTGGTGGTTCAGATTCATCTTCCAGTTGCCCGCCATCAGCGGCGTGCGGGTGGCACCCATCAGAGGTTCCTCTTCCTGAAGTGGTCAGCGTTCGAGAACGGCGATGCCGGGCAGTTCCTTGCCCTCGAGGTACTCCAGGCTGGCGCCGCCCCCGGTGGAGATGTGTCCGAAGGCCGACTCCTCGAAGCCCAGGGCGCGTACCGCGGCGGCGGAGTCGCCACCGCCGACCACCGAGAGGCCGTCGATCCCGGTCAGGGCCTGGGCCACCGCCCGGGTGCCCGCCGCGAAGGCCGGGACCTCGAAGACGCCCATGGGCCCGTTCCAGAAGACCGTGCGGGCTCCGGCCAGGGCCGCGGCGAAGGCCGCCGCGGAGTCCGGACCGATGTCGAGGCCGAGACAGTCCGCGGGGATCTCCGAGGCCGGCACCACCCTCGGGGCGGGCTCGCGCTCACCGGAGGGGAAGGCGGTGTCCACCACGATGTCGGTCGGCAGCACGATCTGCACGCCGCGCTGGGCGGCCTCGTCGAGGTAGCGGCGACACGTGTCGAGCTGGTCCTCCTCGAGCAGGCTCTTGCCGACCTCGTGGCCCTGAGCGGCGAGGAAGGTGAAGACCATCCCCCCGCCGATCAGCAGCTTGTCGGCCTTGTCCAGCAGGTTCTCGATCACGCCCAGCTTGTCCGAGACCTTGGACCCGCCGAGCACCACCACGTAGGGGCGCTCCGGCTCGACCGTCAGCCGGCGCAGCACGTCGATCTCCGCGGCGACCAGGTCTCCCATCGCGCTCGGCAGGCGCAGCGCCAGGTCGTAGACCGAGGCCTGCTTGCGGTGCACGACGCCGAAGCCGTCGGAGACGAAGGCATCGCCGAGCTGGGCGAGCTGGCCGGCGAAGGACGCCCGCACCTCGTCGTCCTTGCTCGTCTCACCCTCGTTGAACCGGACGTTCTCCAGCACCGCCACGTCGCCGTCGGCCAGCGCCGAGACCACCGAGGTGGCACTCTGGCCCACCGTGTCGTGGGCGAAGGCGACCTGGCGCCCCAGCAGCTCGCCCAAGCGGCGCGCCACCGGAGCCAGCGAGTACGCCGGGTCCGGGGTGCCCTTGGGGCGCCCCAGGTGCGCCATCACGACGACCTTCGCGCCTGCCTCCGAGAGGCGACGGATCGTGGGCACGCTGGCCCGGATCCGGCCGTCGTCGGCGATGCGGTCGCTGTCCAGCGGGACGTTCAGGTCCGACCGGACGAGGACCCGCTTGCCGCGGAGGTCACCCAGGGAGTCGATGCCCGACACGTCAGAGCGTGGTGCCGACGTGGCTGATCAGGTCGACGAGACGGTTGGAGTAGCCCCACTCGTTGTCGTACCAGCCGATGACCTTGACCATGTTGCCGTTGACCTTGGTCAGCGGCGCGTCGAAGATGCACGACGCCGGGTCGGTGACGATGTCGGTGGACACGATCGGGTCGGTCGAGTAGCGCAGGTAGCGACCGTCGGCGGCCTTCTCGATGGCGGCGTTCACCTCTTCGACGCTGGTCTCGCGGCCGGCCTCGAAGGTGAGGTCGGTGGCCGAGCCCGTGGGCACGGGCACGCGCAGGGCGAAGCCGTCGAGCTTGCCCTTGAGCTCGGGGAGCACCAGGCCGATGGCCTTCGCGGCACCGGTGGAGGTGGGGACGATGTTCAGCGCGGCGGCGCGGGCCCGACGCAGGTCCTTGTGGATGTTGTCCTGCAGGTTCTGGTCCGCGGTGTAGGCGTGGATCGTGGTCATCAGGCCCTTGACGATGGTGAACTCGTCGTGGAGCGCCTTGGCCATGGGGGCCAGGCAGTTCGTGGTGCACGAGGCGTTGGAGATCACGTTGTGCTTGGCGGGGTCGTACAGCTCGTGGTTGACGCCCATCACCACGGTGATGTCCTCGTTCTTGGCGGGCGCCGAGATGATGACCTTGCGGGCACCGCCGTCGAGGTGCGCGCGCGCCTGGGTGGCGTCGGTGAAGAAGCCGGTGGACTCGACGACGACGTCGACGCCCAGGTCACCCCACCGCAGGTCGGCCGGGTTGCGCTCGGCGAAGGCGGCGATCTCCTGGTCCCCGACGTGGATGGCAGTGTCGGTCGAGGAGACCTCGGCGTCCAGCCGGCCGAGGATCGAGTCGAACTTGAGCAGGTGGGCCAACGAGGCGTTGTCGGTCAGGTCGTTGACCCCGACGATCTCGATGTCGGCACCCGAGGCACGGACGGCTCGGAAGAAGTTGCGGCCGATACGGCCGAAGCCATTGATTCCAACACGGACAGTCACGATCACTCCTGGCTAGCGGTGGGCTGACGGCGGAGCTGAGCCTACCGCGCCCCGTCAGCGCGCCCGCAGGCGCAGTCGTGATTGGGACGACACCGTCACGGCGCGCGACGATCACGGGTGCACCAGGGGCCACACCCCGACGCGCGCCACGCCGGCTCAGGCCTCGTCGGCCAGCATCTCCGGGGTGAGCGAGGACTCGGTGTCCGGGATCCCGCGGTCCTCGGCCATCTTGTCGGCCATGGCCAGCAGCCGCCGGATCCGGCCGGCGATGGCGTCCTTGGTGAGGACCGGCTCGTGCAGCTGGCCCAGCTCCTCCAGCGATGCCTGCTTGTGCTCCAGCCGCAGGTGACCGGCCAGCTTGAGGTGGTCGGGCACCTCGTCCCCGAGGATCTCCAGGGCGCGCTCCACCCGGGCGCCCGCCGCCACGGCGGCGCGCGCCGAGCGGCGCAGGTTGGCGTCGTCGAAGTTGGCCAGACGGTTCGCCGTGGCGCGGACCTCACGGCGCATCCGCCGCTCCTCCCACGCCATCAGGGTCTCGTGAGCGCCCAGGCGGGTGAGCAGGGCGCCGATCGCGTCCCCGTCGCGGATGACGACGCGGTCCACGCCGCGCACCTCCCGCGCCTTGGCGGAGATGCCGAGGCGCCGGGCCACGCCGACCAGCGCCAGGGCCGCCTCCGGTCCGGGACACGTGACCTCCAGGGAGGAGGACCGGCCGGGCTCGGTGAGCGAGCCGTGCGCCAGGAAGGCGCCACGCCAGGCGGCGACGGCGTCGCAGCCGCCACCGGAGACCACGCCCGGGGGCAGACCGCGCACGGGACGACCACGGGCGTCCAGCAGCCCGGTCTGGCGGGCCAACGCCTCGCCGTCCTTGACCACCCGCACCAGGTAGCGGCTGCCCTTGCGGATCCCGTGCCCCTGCACCATGACGACGTCCGACTGGTGGCCGTAGACCTCGGCGACGTCCTTGCGCAGCCGACGTGCGGCCGCGCCGGTGTCCAGCTCGGCTTCCACCACGATCCGCCCACTGACGATGTGCAGGCCGCCGGCGAACCGGAGCATCGAGGCCACCTCCGCCTTGCGGCAGCAGGTCTTGGTGATCTGGGTGTTGGCGAGCTCCGCCTTCACCTGAGCCGTCATCGCCATGCGCGAATCCTGCCACGGACGTCAATCACCCGTGACCACTCCCGGCTTACTGCCCATCACGCTGTGCAGTACCTCACCCAGCTTGTCCGGATCATGGGCGCTGCTCCCGTCCCCACGGGCCACGTCGGCGACCACCAGGCTGCCGCCGAGCTCGGCCACGGCCCGGTCCAGCGCGGCACGGTCGCTCACCGACGTCGGGTCGGCGACGACGGCGTGCACCTTCAACCCCGGCGCCGTCGAGGCCAGGGCCGAGAGGTGGTCCGAGGGGGTGAAGCCCCCGGTCTCGCCGGCAGCCTCGAGGTTGAGCACCACGACCAGGCGACCGCCCCGGGACACCAGTGTCTCGCGAAGCTGAGGGACCAGCAGGTGCGGGATGACGGAGGTGAACCACGAGCCCGGTCCCAGCACCACCCAGTCGGCCTCCTGGACCGCGAGCACCGCCTCCTTGCACGCCGGAGGGTCCGGGGGGTCGAGGGCGACCGAGCGGATCCGCCCCTGGGCGGTGGCCACGCTCACCTGGCCGCGCAGCACCGTGGCCCCCTGGGGGCCCTCCACCTCGGCGGTGATGTCGAGGGGGACGGTGGACATCGGCAGCACCCGGCCCCTGGCGCCGAGGAGCCTCCCGACCATGTCGAGTCCGGCCACCGGGTCGTCGAGCAGCTCCCACAGCCCGACGATCAGCAGGTTGCCCAGAGCATGCCCCTTCAGCTCGCCGTCCCCGTCGAACCGGTGCTGGAGCACCCGCATCCAGGTCTGGCCCCACTCCTCGTCCTCGCAGAGCGCCGAGAGCGCCATCCGCAGGTCACCCGGCGGCAGCACCTCGAACTCCCGGCGCAACCGCCCCGAGGACCCGCCGTCGTCGGCGACCGTCACCACCGCGGTGATGTCGGTGACCACCCGCCGCAGGGCCGAGAGGCTGGCATGGAGTCCGTGCCCGCCGCCGAGCGCCACCACCGAGGCCTGGTGAGGCGTCATCTCACTCCCGTCCGAGGTCGCGGTGGGTGGCGCGCACGTCGTAGCCCTGGGCGAGCAGGCGGGCGGTGATCTCCTCGGTCATCGCGACGCTGCGGTGCTTGCCCCCGGTGCACCCGACCGCGACGGTCATGAACCGCTTGCCTTCCTTGAGGTAGCCCTTCGCGGCGATCTCCAGCAGCGGCAGGTAGCCGTCGAGGAACTCCTCGGCCCCGGACTGGCTCTTGACGTAGTCGGCGACCGAGGGGTCCCGGCCGTTGCGCGGGCGCAGCTCGGGGATCCAGTGCGGGTTCGGCAGGAAGCGCATGTCCGCGACGAAGTCGGCGTCGACCGGGATGCCGTACTTGAACCCGAAGCTGATCACCGTCACCTTGAGCCGACGCGCCTCCGGCGACCCGAAGTGCTCCGCGATGCGGTCGGTCAGCTGGTGCACGTTCATCGCGCTGGTGTCGATCACCAGGTCGGCACCGCCGCGGATCTCCTCCAGCGCCACCCGTTCGCGTCGCAGCCCGTCGATCAGCCGCCCGCTGCCCTGCAGCGGGTGCGGCCTGCGCACCGCCTCCTGACGCCGTACCAGGACGTCATCGATCGCCTCGAGGTAGAGCAGCGTGGTGGGCCGTCCGGTCGCCTGCTGGTGCCGGTTGGCCGCCAGGCTGGTGAAGAACGAGCCCGACCGCACGTCGACCACCACGGCGATCGGCTGGGTCACGCCCCGGCTGTCGTCGACCAGGCGCACGACGTCGCGCACCAGGGTCGGTGGGAGGTTGTCGACGACGAAGTAGCCCAGGTCCTCCAGCTCCTTGGCCGCCGTGCTGCGACCCGCGCCGGTCATGCCGGTGATGATCACCAGCTCTGCTGGCTGCTCCATCAGTCCTCCTCGATCTCGCCGGTGGCGGTGTTGATCCGGGTCCCAGTCTTCCCGCTGCCCTCCTGGACCGCGACCGCCCCCTTGATGGCGGCAGCCGTGGCCGGTCCGATCCCGGGGACCAGCGCGATCTCGTCGACCTCGGCCAGTCGCAGCTTCTTCAGCGAGCCGAAGTGCCGCAGCAGCGCCTTGCGCCGTACCTCCCCCAGCCCGGGCACGTCGTCCAGCACGCTCTCCACCATGGTCCGGGAGCGCCGGCCGCGGTGGTGGGTGATGGCGAAGCGGTGTGCCTCGTCGCGGATCCGCTGGAGCAGGTAGAGGCCCTCGCTGGTCCGCGGCAGGATCACCGGGTCCTCGTCGTCGGGGACCCAGACCTCCTCGAGCCGCTTGGCGAGACCGCACACCGGGATGTCGTCGATCCCGAGCTCGGCCAGGGCCTGCCTCGCCGCCGAGACCTGCGGCGGGCCGCCGTCGACGACGACCAGGCCCGGGGCGTAGGCGAACTTGCGGGGACGACCGGTGTCGGGGTCCACGAGCATCGGGCCGGAGTCGGTGGACACCTCGGTGGACCGGGCCTGCTCGTCCAGCAGCCTGCGGAAGCGCCGGGTGATGACCTCGTGCATGGAGGCGACGTCGTTCTGCCCGTCCACCCCGCGGATCACGAAGCGGCGGTACTCGCCCTTGCGCGGGAGGCCGTCCTCGAAGACGACCATGGAGGCCACCACCTCGGTGCCCTGAAGGTTGGAGACGTCGTAGCACTCGATGCGGAGCGGGACCTCGTCGAGGCCGAGGGCCAGCTGGATCTCCTCCAGCGCCTTGTTGCGGGTGGTGAGGTCGCTGGCGCGCTTGGTCTTGTGCAGCATCAGGGCCTGGGCGGCGTTCTTGGCCACCGTCTCCTGCAGGGACTTCTTGTCCCCCCGCTGGGGCACCCGGATGGCGACCTTCGCGCCCCGCATCCCCGACAGCAGCTGCTCCATCGTGCCGGTGTCGGGCGGCAGGGCCGGCACCAGCACCTCGCGCGGGATCGAGTCCGGCTCGCCGGCGTAGAGCTGGAGCAGGAAGTCCTCCACCAGCTGGGAGGTGTCCCCCTCGTCGGTGCGGTCGGCCACCCATCCCCGCTGGCCCCGGATCCGGCCGCCGCGCACGTAGAAGATCTGGACCGCCACCTCCAGCGGGTCCTCGGCCAGGGCGATGACGTCGGCGTCGGTGGCGTCGTTGAACACCACGGCCTGCTTCTCCAGGGACCGGTTCAGGGCGCCGAGGTCGTCGCGGAGCCGGGCCGCCTTCTCGAAGTCCATCGCCTCGGAGGCGGCGTACATCTCGCGCTCGACGCGCTTGAGGAAGGCGGCGGTGTTGCCGGCCATGAAGTCGCAGAAGTCGTCCACGATGCGCCGGTGCTCCTCGGCGCTCACCGCACCCACGCAGGGGGCCGAGCACTTGTCGATGTAGCCCAGCAGGCAGGGGCGGCCCACCTGCTGGGCGCGCTTGAAGACTCCGTTGCTGCACGAGCGCATCGGGAACACCCGGAGCAGCTGGTCGACGGTCTCCCGGATCGCCCAGGCATGGCTGTAGGGCCCGAAGTAGCGGACCCCCTTCTTCTTTGCTCCCCGGCCCACCATCACCCGCGGGAACTCCTCGCCGGTGGTCACCGCCAGCCACGGGTAGGACTTGTCGTCGCGGTACTTGACGTTGAAGCGCGGGTCGAACTCCTTGATCCAGGAGTACTCCAGCTGGAGCGCCTCGACCTCCGTGCGGACCACGGTCCACTCCACGCTGGCCCCGGTGGTCACCATCGAGGCGGTGCGCGGGTGCAGCCCGCGGACGTCGGCGAAGTACGACGACAGGCGTGAGCGCAGGTTCTTGGCCTTGCCGACGTAGATGACCCTGCCCCGGGAGTCGCGGAACCGGTACACCCCCGGCTGCGTCGGGATCGTCCCCGGCGCAGGACGGTAGGACGCCGGTACAGCCATGTCACAACCCTACGTTCGGGCGCCGACCGCGGTCGGCGCGTCCTGTCCGCCAGCGCGGTCCGCCAGCGCCCTCAGGCGCGGATGATCTTCGAGCCCGACACCGTGATCGGGACCTCGGTCAGCGCGCTGGTCGCCGGTCCCTCGAGCACCGAGCCGTCCTCGAGGGAGAAGGCGCTGCCGTGGCACCGGCACGGGATCTCCCCCTCGGAGCTCGAGCTCACCAGGCACCCCTGGTGCGTGCAGACCGCGCTGAAGCACTTGAACTCGCCCTCGGCAGGCTGGGCGACCACCAGCTTGAGATCCGGGTAGACGGCACAGGCGCCGACCCCGATGTCCGCGGTCGAGGCGATCGCCACCCCGCTGCGCGGCGCCTCGGCCGGCACGGCGGAGTGGTCCTCCGCGGTGTCGTCACCGTCACCGCCGCAGGCACTGAGCAGCGGGATGCCGATCCCTGTCAGGGCGGCCCCGGCGAGGGTGGCGCGTCGGCTCGGTCCGTCGATGCTGGTTCGGGGGTTCACTCGGTGCTCCTGGAGGCGGTGGGCGAGAGGTGCGTTCTCCCGGCGAGAATAGGGGCCAGGAACCTGCCGGTGTGGCTCTCGGGGACGGCCGCGACCTGCTCCGGCGTGCCCGTGGCCACCACGGTGCCTCCGCGCGAGCCCCCTTCGGGGCCCATGTCGATCAGCCAGTCCGCGGTCTTGATGACGTCGAGGTTGTGCTCGATCACCAGCACCGTGTTGCCCTGGTCCACCAGGCGACCCAGCACGCCCAGGAGCTTGCGGATGTCCTCGAAGTGCAGTCCGGTGGTCGGCTCGTCCAGCACGTAGACGGTGCGTCCGGTGGACCTCTTCTGCAGCTCGCTGGCCAGCTTGACGCGCTGCGCCTCGCCGCCGGACAGGGTGGTCGCCGGCTGTCCCAGCCGGACGTAGCCCAGCCCGACCTCCGTCAGCGTCTTCATGTGCCGCGCGATCGCGGGCACGGCGCTGAAGAACTCCGCGGCCTCCTCGATCGGCATGTCGAGCACCTCCGCGATGGTGCGGCCCTTGAAGCGGACCTCCAGCGTCTCGCGGTTGTACCGGGCCCCGTGGCAGACCTCGCAGGGCACGTAGACGTCGGGCAGGAAGTTCATCTCGATCTTGAGCGTGCCGTCGCCCTGGCATGCCTCGCAGCGACCGCCCTTGACGTTGAAGGAGAAGCGACCCTGGAGGTAGCCGCGCATCTTCGCCTCGGGCGTCTGCGCGAAGAGCTTGCGGACGTGGTCGAAGACGCCGGTGTACGTCGCCGGGTTGCTGCGCGGGGTCCGGCCGATGGGCGACTGGTCGACGTGGATGACCTTGTCGACCTGGTCCACCCCGGTGATGGTGCGGTGCCGACCCGGCACGGTCCGGGCCCGGTGGAGCTGCTTGGCCAGCGAGGTGTAGAGGATGTCGTTGACCAGGGTCGACTTGCCGGAGCCGGACACCCCGGTGACCGCGACCAGCATGCCGAGCGGGAACGCGACGTCGATGCCGTCGAGGTTGTTCTCCTTGGCTCCCTTGACGACGAGCTCGCGACCCTTGGTGCGCGGACGGCGCAGCTCGGGGACCGGGATCTCGCGCCGGCCGGACAGGTACTGGCCGGTGATGGAGTCGGGGTGGTCGTAGAGACCCTGGACGTCACCGGAGTGGATGACCTGGCCGCCGTGCTCGCCGGCACCGGGCCCGATGTCGACGACCCAGTCCGCCACCCGGATGGTGTCCTCGTCGTGCTCGACGACGATCAGGGTGTTGCCCAGGTCGCGCAGCCGCACCAGGGTCTCGATGAGGCGCTGGTTGTCGCGCTGGTGCAGCCCGATCGAGGGCTCGTCCAGCACGTAGAGCACGCCCACCAGTCCCGCCCCGATCTGGGTGGCGAGACGGATGCGCTGAGCCTCCCCGCCCGACAGCGACCCCGACGGGCGGTCCAGCGAGAGGTAGTCCAGGCCCACGTCGAGCAGGAAGTTGAGGCGCTCCAGGATCTCCTTGAGCACCCGCTCGGCGATCTGCTTCTCCCGCGGCGACAGCTCGATGTCGCGCAGGAACTCCGCGCACTCGTTGATCGGCAGCGCGCAGACCTCCGCGATCGAGCGGCCGCCCAGGGTCACCGCCATCGAGACGGGCTTGAGCCGGCTGCCGCCACAGGTGGGGCAGGCCACCTCGCGCATGAAGCCCTCGAACCGCTCCCTGCTGGTGTCGGTCTCGGCCTCGCGGTGGCGACGCTCGATGTAGCCGCGCACGCCCTCGAACTCGGCGTAGTAGGAGCGCTGACGCCCGTAGCGGTTCCGGGTGACCACGTGCACCTTGGTGGAGTGCCCCTCGAGCAGGGCCTTGCGAGCCTTGGCCGGGAGCTTCTCCCACGGCGTGTTCAGGTCGAAGCCGAGCTCGTCGCCCAGCGCCCCCATCAGCCGCAGGAAGTAGTCGGCGACGTGCGCTCCGGTCCAGGGCTGGATCGCACCCTCGCCAAGGGTGGCCTGCGGGTCGGGGACGACCAGCTCGGGGTCGATCTCCATCTTGGTGCCGATGCCGTGGCAGGCCGGGCAGGCGCCGAACGGGGAGTTGAAGGAGAAGGACCGGGGCTCCAGCTCGTCGTGGTCGATCGGGTGGTCGTTGGGGCACGACATCCGCTCGGAGAACCGCACCTCGCGTCCCGGGTCCTTCTCGTCGAGGTCGACGAAGTCCAGGATCACCTGACCGTCCGCCAGCGAGAGCGCGGTCTCGATCGAGTCGGTGAGCCGCCTCTTGGCGGACTCCTTGACCGAGAGCCGGTCGATCACCACCTCGATCGTGTGCTTCTTCTGCTTGTCGAGCTTCGGCGGGTCGTCCAGGGCGTGCGTCACGCCATCGGTCCGGGCCCGGCTGAAGCCCTGGGTCTGGAGCGAGCGGTACAGGTCGACGTACTCCCCCTTGCGGCCGCGGACCACCGGGGCCAGCACCTGGAACCGGCGCCCCTCCTCCATCTCGAGGACCTGGTCCACGATCTTCTGCGGGGTCTGGCGTTCGATCGGAGCCCCGCAGGTGGGGCAGTGCGGACGGCCGGCGCGGGCGTAGAGCAGTCGCAGGTAGTCGTAGACCTCGGTGATGGTGCCGACCGTGGAGCGCGGGTTCTTCGAGGTCGACTTCTGGTCGATCGAGACCGCGGGAGACAGGCCCTCGATGAAGTCGACGTCCGGCTTGTCCATCTGCCCCAGGAACTGCCGGGCGTAGGCGGACAGGGACTCCACGTAGCGGCGCTGCCCCTCGGCGAAGATGGTGTCGAACGCCAGGGAGGACTTGCCGGAGCCGGAGAGCCCGGTGAAGACGATGAGGGCGTCTCGCGGCAGGTCGAGCGAGACATCCTTGAGGTTGTGCTCCCGGGCTCCCCGGATGATGAGCTGGTCAGTCACAGATTTCCTCAACACGTTGTTCGAACACGTGTTCGCCATGGTAGCAAGCCGGGGCAAGTACGCTTCAATGGCGGTCATGGATCCACTTGACCTGCTGGCCGAGGCCACCAACGCCCTGGTGCGCAGCGTCGACGGCCTGGACGCCGACGCACTGGCGGCGCCGAGCGCCCTGCCCGGGTGGTCCCGGGGTCACGTGGTGGCTCACGTGGCCCTGAACGCCGAGGGGCTGACCAGGGCCCTCGCGGGCGTCGTCGAGGGCTCGGACGTCCCTCAGTACGACTCCAGCGCCGCCCGTGCGGCCGACATCGAGGAGCTTGCCGGGGCGCCCGAGGACGAGCTCCGCGCCAGGTTCCTGGCCAGCTGCACGCGGCTCGCGGACGCGACGGCGGCGCTGCCGGAGGGGCACCTGGACGCGACCGTGCGACGCACCGCGTCCGGCCGCCGTACTTTCAGCGCCCGCAGCGTCCCGGGACGGCGTCTGGTCGAGGTGGCGGTCCACCACGTGGACCTCGACGTCGGCCACCGCCGCACCGACTGGTCCGTGGCGACCGCCGAAGCCCTGGTCGACTCCCTGGCGCTGGACCTGGGGGCACTGGGACCGCTCACGCTCCAGGGGCTGGACGCGGAGCGCACCTGGCGCCTCGGCGGAACCGACGGTCCCCTCGTCCAGGGCACCACCGCCAATCTCGCCTGGTGGCTCACCGGGCGAGGCGCCGACGGCCTCGCCACCGACTCCCCGTCCCTTCCCGACGTGCCGGCTCGCTGAGACCGGCCCTCCCCCACCCTCCAGGAGCACGACGTGAACGAGCACGACACGAACGACGGCGTCTACACCGGGCAGGTCCGGCCCGGTGGTCCCGCCCAGACTCGCGAGCTGACGGCGCTGAGCATCACCAAGGTCGCGGTCGACGAGCAGATGAGCAACAACTGCTACCTGCTGCGCTGCCGCGAGACCGGCGCGCAGGTCCTGGTCGACGCGGCCGCCGAGGCGCCCCGTCTGCTCGAGCTGATCGGGCCGTCGGGACTGGACGCCGTCGTCACCACGCACCAGCACTGGGACCACCACCGGGCGCTCGCCGACGTCGTGGCGGAGCACGGTGCCACGGTGGTCGTCGGCGCCCCGGACGCGGACGCGGTCACCGAGCAGACCGGCGTGGCCGTCGACCGGCGGGTCGGCCAGGGCGACACTGTCACGGTGGGCTCCTGCACCCTGCAGGTGATCGCGGTGGCCGGCCACACGCCGGGCTCGATCTGCCTGCTCTACCAGGACCCCGCCGGGCAGCCGCACCTCTTCACCGGGGACAGCCTGTTCCCGGGCGGGGTGGGCAACACCTTCGGCGACGCGGACGCGTTCGCCCAGCTCATCGACGAGGTGGAGACCAAGATCTTCGCCGAGCTGCCCGACGAGACCTGGTTCTATCCCGGTCACGGGGACGACGGCCTGCTGGGCCAGGAGCGGCCGCAGCTGGCGCACTGGCGCGAGAGAGGCTGGTGAGCCGTGAGCGGGCCTGGGTTAGGTTCGAGGCATGACGACCGTTGAGCTGACCGCAGCGACCTTCGAGAGCACCGTGACCGCCCCGGGCATCGTGCTCGTGGACTTCTGGGCGGAGTGGTGCGGACCGTGCCGTCAGTTCGCCCCGATCTTCGACGCGGCCTCGACCGAGCACCCCGACATCGTGTTCGGCAAGGTCGACACCGAGTCTGAGCGGGACCTGGCCGCGATGGCCCAGATCACCTCGATCCCCACGCTGATGGCCTTCCGGGACGGCATCCTGGTGTTCTCCCAGCCTGGGGCCCTGCCCCCGCGACGCTGGCCCAGCTGATCTCCCAGCTCCGCGAGCTGGACATGGACGAGGTACGGCGCCAGCTGGACGAGGCCGACGACGGCGAGCTGGACCTCGACACCTTCGCCGCGCAGCACGCGGCAGGCGGGTTCGTGCTGGACGTCCGCGAGGACGAGGAGTATTCCGCCGGCCACGTTCCCGGCGCCCACCACGTCCCGATGTCCGAGGTGCCGAACCGCCTCGACGAGCTCCCCAGGGACCGACCCGTGCTGGTGATCTGCCAGAGCGGCAACCGCAGTCGGAACGTGGTGGAGTTCCTCACCTCCCAGGGGATCGAGGCGCTCAACGTGGCCGAGGGCACCGGCGGCTGGGCCCGTCGCGGCTGGCCCTTGGAGCGCTGAGCCCGGCCTGCTCTAACCTGCTCTGGTGCTCATCTCCGACGCTCACCGCCTGCTGTTCATCCACGTCCCCAAGACCGGCGGGGTGACCGTGGAGACCGTGGTGCGCGAAGGCGTCGACGACCTCCGCGACCTGGGGCCGCGGCGCCATCCCCGGCTGCGCTGGGTGCTGACCCAGGAGCCCGGTCTCGCCGACTACTGGACGTTCGGCTTCGTGCGCAACCCGTGGAGCCGGATGGTCTCCTGGTGGTCGATGATCGACCGCTGGAACCGACGCCTCGGCCCGGCCTCGGGCAAGCCCCAGGTGGAGCAGGACGGGCCTCGGGGCGGCAACCCCCTCTGGCGCGCGGTCGCGGAGTACGACGGCTTCGAGGAGTTCATCCTGCGCGGCACCGAGGAGCTCCCCCGCCTCGCCACCCCGCAGATCTCCTTCCTGCAGACCCGTGGCCGCAAGGCCGACTTCATCGGTCGCACCGAGCGTCTGGCCACCGACATCGCGGTGGTGCAGGAACGGCTGGGCCTGCCGGTGGCCGAACCCCCTCGTCGCAACAGCTGGTCCAAGGGGCCCTGGCAGGACTACTACGACGACCGGACCAGGCGGCGCGTCGCCGACGTGTACCAGCGAGACGTGAGCGAGTTCGGCTACACGTTCGACTGATCCGGCGACTGATCCGGGCAGCCGGTGGAGCCGTATCCGCCCCGGAAGAACAGCAGTCCCTCCCCGGCGTCGTCGGCAACCACGTGGTGCACCCGTCCGATGACGACGTCGTGGTCGCCCGCGTGGTGCACGTCCTCGATCGTGCAGTCCAGGTGCGCCAGCACCCCGGCCAGCACGGGCGACCCGGTCTGGAGGGACGGGGACCACCTGACGCGGGCGAACTTGTCGATGCCGCGCGTGGCCATGGTGTTGGAGACCTCCGCCTGGTCGGCGGCCAGCACGTTGACGCAGAACGCGCCGGAGCGGCGGATCAGCGGCCACGCGGTGGTGCTCCGCGAGGGACAGAACAGCACCAGCGGCGGGTCCAGCGAGACGCTCGTGAAGCTCTGGCAGGTCATGCCGACAGGCACGCCGTCGTTCAGCGACGTCACCACGGTGACTCCGGAGGCGAACCGACCCAGCACGTCTCGGAACTGCCTGGAGGAGAAGGCCGGAGGCTGCTCCCGGACCGCCGCGTGGTCCCCCACCTGCGCCGGGAGCCCGAACTCCCCCTCACCGAGCCAGCCCTCGATCAGGTCAGGGCTGGGCCGGGTCGTCGGCCCGTGCTGGTGCCCGGACGCGCCGCGCTGCTGGTCGGTCATCTGACCATTCTCCCCCGGGGCCGGTGCCGGGCCGAAGACCGGCGTCCCGCCGGGATGCCGGGCCCACCTGCGCGGGACCGGCGTACCAGACGGCGAGCCGGCCGTGCTCACTGATCGCCTGCAGCCGGTGCTCGGTGGCCGCCCGCACGTCCTCGGGCACCACCAGCAGCAGGTGGTCTCCCGGACGCAGCGACGTGTGCCTGTCCGGCACCGCGATGGAGCCGCCGCGGGAGACCAGGGCCAGCACGGCCCTGGCGGGCAGCCGCAGGTCGTCGGCGAACACCCCGGCCAGCCGGGATCGCGACGGCACCACGAACTGCACCAGGCTGGCGTCCAGGTCCTCCAGCGGGGCCGACTCGACCTCCACGTCGCGCCCGCGCTCCACCACCACTGACGTGCGTCTCGCCAGCCAGGGCAGCAACGGAGCCTGGATCAGCACGAACGCGGTGACCAGCAGGAAGACCACGTCGAAGATCATGGTGGCGGACGGCAGCCCCTCCGTGATCGGGATGGTGGCCAGCACGATGGGCACCGCGCCGCGCAGTCCCGCCCAGGAGATGAAGACCTGGTGACGCCAGGGCACCCGCCACCACACGGCGCACGCCATCACCGAGAGCGGTCGCGCCACGAAGGTCAGTCCGATCCCCACGATCGCGGCCGGCACCACCGCGTCGAGCAGGCGTCCCGGGCTGGCCAGCAGCCCGAGCAGCACGAAGAGCCCGATCTGGGCCAGCCACCCGAGCCCGTCGGCGAAGCCGGCGGTCGCCTGGCGGTGGGGCAGCTTGGCGTTGCCGAGCCACATCCCGGCCACGTAGATGGCCATCAGACCGCTGGCCCCGGCCAGCCCCGCCACGGCGAAGGCCAGGAACATGATCGCGAACGTGGCCAGCGGGTAGAGCCCCGCGGCCGGCAGCGCGCTGTGGGCGAGCAGCACCTGCCCGAGCTTGGCCACCGCCAGACCCACCAGCACCCCCACGACCAGCTGGTAGCCGATCAGCCCCGCGATCTGCAGACCGCTGGCGGTGTGCCAGGCGTCGCTGGCCACCACCGTCACCAGGATGATCACCGGCGGGTCGTTGAAGCCCGACTCCGCCTCCAGCGTGGCCCGGATGCGCGGGAGCACCGGCAGCCGCCGCATGATCGAGAAGGTCGCCGCCGCGTCGGTCGACCCCACGACGGCGCCGAGCAGCAGCGCGGTCCTGGGCTCGACGTCGAGCGCGAGGTAGGCGATCCCGGCCGTCACCGTCACGCTGAGGGCGACGCCGAGCGTGGCCAGCAGCCCGGACAGCCCGACCACGGGGCGGATCACGTCCCACCGGGTGCTGAAGCCGCCCTCGGCCAGGATCACCGCCAGCGCCAGGGTGCTGAGCACCATGGTCAGGTCGACGTCCTCGAACTGGATGCCGAGGCCCGCCTCACCCAGGGCGAGACCGATGGCCAGGTAGAGGAGCAGGCTCGGCAGGCCCGCGCGGGCCGAGACCCGCACCGCGGCGACGCCGGTCAGCAGCACCAGGCTGGCGGTGAGGATCCCCAGGTCGAGGTCCATCCGCTAGCTGGTCCCGCGGTCCTGCACCAGGCGGCGCAGCTCGGTGGTGACCTCGACCTCGGCGGTGGTGACGGTGACGTGCTCCACCCGTACGCCGGGGACGAGCTGCTCCTCCTCCCAGCCCAGGTCGTCGCCGAGCCCGGGCAGCGCGGGCACGGTCCGCGTGGTGACCAGTCGCCGCAGCCGGTCCTCGACCGCGTCGGCGACGGTGGCCGCCAGCGCCTCGGGGTTGCGGGTGCGTGGCCCCTGCCAGGAGTACTCCACCTGGACGTGCGCGGTCACGCCGTCCAGGGTGGTGGCGGTGACCACAGCCCACTGGTGCCGGGCACCGGTGTCGACCGCGATGCGTGGACGCATCATCGTCAACCAGGTGCCGACTGCCAGCGCGAGCGCCACGGGGACCAGCACGTACCAGATGTCAGGCTCCATGGTTCGAGCATGGCCGACCGTGCGGGCAGAGCCCATGGGGTCCTGCACCCATTCGCCGACCCTTGCGTCGACAGCGCCGACGACGTCTAGCAGGGTGGTGACCATGTCACCCACCCGCGGTCTCTCGCTCTCCTCCCGAGTGATCGCGAGCAACGGCGTCCTGTTCCTCCTGGGCACCGCGGTGCTCGCGTTCTCCCCTGCGACCGTCTCGCGCCAACCCGTGATCTCCGAGCTCGTCGTCCTCCTGGTGGGACTGGGCATCATGATCGTGGCCAACTCGCTCCTGGTCCGGGTCGCCCTCACACCGCTGGACCGGCTGGTGACGCAGCTGGACCAGGTCAGGTCCAACGAGCCGCTGGCCCGGGTCTCCGACCCCGGCGGTGGCCTGGCGCACCGCCTCTCGCTCGCGGTCAACGACCTGCTCGACCGCATCGAGGCCGGACAGCGGCAGAACGCGGTCTCCGCGCTGGCGGCCCAGGAGGCCGAACGGAGCCGGATCGCCCAGGAGCTGCACGACGGCGTCGGCCAGTCGCTCACCGCGGTGCTGCTGGAGCTCGGAGCGATCTCGGGTCCGGGTCGCGCCCCCGCCGAGCCTGCCCTGGCGCGCATCCGCGAAGGGGTGCGCGCCAGCCTCGACGAAGTTCGCTCGGTGGCGCGCCATCTCCGGCCGCACGTGCTGGAGGACCTCGGGCTGCGCAGCGCGCTCGCAGCCCTGACCAACGACCTGTTCACCACCGGCGACGTGCTGGTCCGGCGCGGCATCCTGCCGGGGCTGCCAGCTCTGCCCGACGACGTCGAGCTGGTGGTGTTCCGGGTGGCGCAGGAGGCGCTGACCAACGTCGCGCGGCACGCCCGGGCGCGCACCGTGGAGCTCGCCCTGAGCACCGTGGGCGAGCAGCTGGTCCTCGTGGTCGCCGATGACGGGCGCGGCATCCCGCCCGACGCCGCAGGGACCGGGCTGCGCGGCATGCACGAGCGGGCGGCCCTCATCGGCGCCCGACTCCACGTGGGCCGCCGCGACGGCGGCGGCACCGTCGTGGAGCTCCGCGTCCCCCTGGAGCGGCCATGAGCACGGCCACCAGCACCGGCACGGGCACGGGCACCAGTACCGGGGCCCGGGTGCTGCTGGCCGACGACCACGCGCTGGTGCGCCGCGGCGTGCGCCTGATCCTGGACAACGAGCCGGACCTGCAGGTGGTCGCCGAGGCCGCGGACGGCGCCGAGGCGGTCCAGCTGGTCCGGGACGTGGAGGTGGACCTCGCCATCCTGGACGTGGCGATGCCCCGGATGACGGGGCTGCAGGCCGCCCGGGAGATCTCCCGGCGAGCCGACCCGCCCAAGATCCTGATGCTCTCGATGCACGACAACGAGCAGTACTTCTTCGAGTCGCTGCGGGTGGGCGCGTGCGGCTACGTGCTGAAGTCGGTGGCCGACCGCGACCTGGTGGATGCCTGCCGCGCGGCACTGCGAGGGGAGTCGTTCCTCTACCCCGGAGCCGAGAGCGCGCTGGTCCGGGACTACCTGGAACGGCTCGCGCGTGGCGAGCGGCTGCCCCGCGCCGTGCTCACCCCACGCGAGGACGAGCTGGTCAAGCTGATCGCCGAAGGGTTCTCCTCCCGCGAGATCGCCAGGATGCTGACCATCAGCATCCGCACCGTCGAGCGGCACCGGGAGAACATCCTGGCCAAGCTGGGGATGCGCGACCGCACCGAGATCACCCGCTACGCGATCCGGGTGGGCCTGATCGAGCCCTGAGGCGCTGACTAGCATCGGGCCCATGAGCTTCTTCGGCCGTCAGGTCGTCATCGCAGCCCTCACGGCCAACGCGCTGCGTCCCCTGCGCAGCTTCCGCTCAGGGGTGGTCTCCTTCCTGCTCGGCTTCGTCAGCACCGAGGTGGCCCCGCAGCTGCTGGCGGCCACGGCGCTGGACGCCGCTGCCCACCTGCCGCCCCGTCGCCGCCACGTCCCGGGACTGGTGCTGGCGTGCTTCTCGATGCTCGGACTGGGCTGGGTGGTGACGCAGAGCCGCCGCTCGCGGGTGCTGCTGGAGGATGCCCTGGTCCAGGGACTGGGCGCGGAGAACGCCGAGCAGCTGGACTCCCCCACGCCGGCGGAGCGCGCCACCCGATGGCGCCGGTTCCTCAATCCCTTCGGCCTGCGCGACGCGCGGGTGTCGGTGGAGCGGGACGTCGCCTACGCCGAGGGCGGGCGCCGCGCTCGGCTCGACATCTACCGACCGGCCCAGGGCGAAGGGCTGGAGCACGCACCGGTCCTGATCCAGGTGCACGGCGGGGGCTGGACCGTGGGACAGAAGGAGCACCAGGCACTCCCGCTGATGCACTACCTCGCGGCCCAGGGCTGGGTCTGCGTCGCGGTCAACTACCGGCTCGCCCCACGACACCCGTTCCCGGCTCAGATCATCGACGTCAAGCGCGCCATCGCCTGGGTCAAGGAGCACATCGCCGAGTACGGCGGGGACCCCGGCCACGTCGTGATCACCGGCGGGTCGGCGGGGGGCCACCTGGCGGCGCTGGCCGCCCTCACCCCGGGCGACCCGGCGTACCAGCCGGGCTTCGAGGACAGCGACACCTCGGTGCAGGCGTGCGTGCCGGTGTACGGCGTCTACGACTTCGCCGGCGCGACGGGCCTGCGCAGCGCGACGCAGATGCGCGACCTGTTCCTGGCACCACGGGTGCTGCGGAAGCGGTGGCGCGACGCGCCGGAGGAGTTCGAGGCTGCCTCGCCGATCCTGCGCGTCACGCCGGAGGCGCCCGACTTCTTCGTCCTGCACGGCACCCACGACACCCTGGTCGACGTCAACCAGGCACGACTCTTCGTCGCCGAGCTGCGGCGCACCTCGCGCGCCTCCGTGGTCTACGCCGAGCTTCCGGGGACCCAGCACGCCTTCGACTTCTTCCACTCGATCCGCTCCGGGTACATGGTCTCCACGGTCGGCCGCTACCTCACCTGGCACTGGAACCGACATCGCGAGGGACTCGACGTCGAGGTCTCGTGAGCGAGGTCCGCGGCACGGACTAGGGTTCCGTCCGTGCCCGACAACCTCTCCCCCGGCCTCGACACCCAGCTGCCGGAGGACCTGACCGCCCTGATCCGGGCGACCAAGGGCTTCATGCCCGAGGACGAGGGCCTGCTGCTGCACCGGGTGGCCCGCGCCCAGCTGCCCCACGGACCGGCGCTGGAGATCGGCACCTACTGCGGCAAGTCCGCGCTCTACCTCGGCGCGGCGGCGCGTGAGGTGGGGGGCACCGTGTTCACCGTGGACCACCACCACGGCAGCGAGGAGAACCAGGCCGGGTGGGAGCACCACGACCGCGACCTCGTCGACCCGCGCACCGGCCGGATGGACACCCTGCCGTTCTTCCGGCACACCATCGAGCGTGCCGGCCTGGAGGACCAGGTGGTGGCGGTCGTGGGCACCTCGGTGACCGTCGCGCGGCACTGGCGGACCCCGCTGTCGCTGCTGTTCATCGACGGCGGCCACGCCGAGGAGCACGCGCAGAACGACTACACCGGCTGGGCGAACTGGGTCCAGGCCGGCGGTCTGCTGGCGATCCACGACGTGTTCCCGGACCCCGCCGACGGCGGGCAGCCGCCGTACCACGTGTTCCAGCGGGCGCTGGCCGGCGGAGCCTTCACCGAGGTTGAGGCCCTGGGCTCCATGCGGGTGCTGCGCAGGACCTCAGGTGACGCGGGCGCGCCCGAGGGAGTTGGCTGAGCCGCAACCGCACTCCAGGGCTATCTCGGAGAAGTCGGGCAGGCTCGTGCCGCGCATGATGTCGGAGCCGGGAGTGGCGCCGGAGAGCTGGTCCGCGGCCAGGATCACCGCGGCCGCGGTGTAGGTCGTGTGCTCCGCGGGCCAGTTGACCTCGTCGGGGTAGACGTAGCCGGTCCAGTAGCGGCCCTGGTCCGATCGGAGGTGCTGCATGTCGGCGAAGAGCCGGGTGGCCCGCTCGCGCTGCCCGATGGCGTCCAGGGCCATCACCAGCTCGCAGGTCTCCGCCCCGGTCACCCAGGGGTTGGTGGAGACGCACAGGATGCCGAGGTCGGGGACCACGAACGTGTCCCACCGGTCCTCCACCAGCCGGGCCGCCGCCGGTCCACGGACCGCACCGCCCAGGATCGGGTAGTACCAGTCCATGGAGTAGCGGGACTTGTCCAGGAAATCGTCACGGTGCTCACGCAGGGCGTGCGCGAGCCGGCCACCGGCCAGCTCCCAGCCGGGCTGCGGCTCCCCCATCAGGTCGGCGAGCGCAACTCCGGCGGCGAGCGCCTGGTGGATGCTGGAGGAGCCGGCTACGAGCGCGTCGGCGTTGACCCGTCCGGGCACGCCGTCGTGGTACTCCCTCGACCAGGCGATCCCGCCGAAGGGCAGCTGCAGGGACACGACCCAGTCGAGGGCACGCCGCACCGCGGGCCAGAACCGGCGTACGAACTGCAGGTCCTGGCGGACCAGCCAGTTGTGCCACACCCCCACTGCCAGGTAGGCGGACATGTTCGTCTCGCCGCTGGCGTCCTCGACCTCTCCGGCCACGATCTTCATCGGCCAGGAGCCGTCGGGGCGCTGCAGCTCCAGTGCCCACTCGTAGGCGCGGTCACTTGCCTCGGCCTGGCCGCCGACGAGCAGTGCCATCGCCGCCTCGACGTGGTTCCACACGTCGGTGTGCTCGCCAGTGGTCCACGGGATGGCGCCGCTGGGCTCCTGCATGGCCGCGATCGAGGCCGCGGTCGCGGCGATCTCGTGAGCGCTCAGCACCCCGGGAACGGCAGGAAGGTCAGGCAGCATCAGGCTTGGTGAAGTAGAGGACCATGCTCTTGCCGATCACCGGGTCCAGCACCTTGCCGGCGAGCTGCAGCACCTTGGGCTGCTTCATGATCTCCCACACCAGGAGCCGGTGGTAGGCCCGGGCCAGCGGGTGCTGGTCGTTGTCGACGCCCACCGCGCACTTGATCCACCAGTACGGCGAGTGCAGCCCGTGGGCGTAGGAGACACCGTCGTAGTGCATCCCCGCCTTGCTGATCTTGTCGACCAGCTCCTTGTCGGTGTAGATCCGGATGTGACCGCCAGGGGTGTTGTGGTAGTCGTCGGAGAGCTTCCAGTTGATGATCTCCGGCAGCCACCGGGGCACCGACACGGCCAGGGTGCCACCAGGACGCAGCACCCGGACCAGCTCCTGGATCGCCTGGATGTCGGCGGGGATGTGCTCCAGCACCTCGGCCGCCACCACGCGGTCGAACTCGCCGTCGCCGAAGGGAAGCGCCAGGGCGTCGCCCTCCTTGACGTCGGCCTCGGCACCGGCCGGCACCTCGCCGGCCTCAGCCATGGCGACGAAGAGGTCGCGGACCCCGGCGAGCTCCTCGGCGTCCTGGTCGAACGCGATCACGTCGCCACCACGGCGGTACATCTCGAAGGCGTGTCGACCGGCGCCGCACCCCATGTCCAGGACCCGGTCGCCGGGACGCAGTCCCAGCCTGTCGAAGTCAACGGTCAGCACGGGGCTCTCCCTTGTGCGCCTGCTCGGCACGGTAGTCGGCGATCACTTCTTCGTAGGCCTGTGCGGTGGCTGTCGCCACCGCACGCCAGCTGAACTTCTCCAGGACCCGTCGGCGACCGGCCTGGCCCATGCGCTCGCGGCGCTCGGGGTCGTCCAGGAGCGCTGCCAGGGCACTGGTGAGCTCTCCCACGTCCCCCGGCGTCACCAGCTGGGCACACTCACCGTCCGGCCCGACGACCTCGGGAATGGCTCCGGCGCGGGAGACCACCAAGGGGGTCGCGCAGGCCATCAGCTCGGCGGTGGGCAGTGAGAACCCCTCGTAGAGCGACGGCACGCAGGCCACCTCGGCCGAGCCCATCACCTCCACCAGCTCGGCGTCCGAGACGCCGCTGATGAATCGGACCGAGTCCTTGATGGCGAGCTTGTCGATGAGCTGCTCGGTGCGTCCGCCTGGCTCGGGGCGGGTCACCAGGAGCAGCTCGAGGTCACGCTCGGTGCGCAGCTTGGCGAACGCCTCGAGCAGGGTGGCGATGCCCTTCATGGGCGCGTCGGCACTGGCCATCGCCAGGATGCGTCCCGGCACCCTGGGCTTGGTCGGCGGGACGAAGACGTCGTCCACCCCGAGGAGGATGACCTGCATGCGGGCCGGGTCGACCCCGAAGTCGTGGGCGATGTCGCGCTTGGAGGACTCCGAGGGCGTGAGGATCTTGCGCGCCTGCCGGGCCACCTTGCCCTGCATCCTCAGGAACCCGTACCAACGGCGCAGCGACAGCTTCTTGCGGAGCGTGGGCGCCGCGGCCAGGTCGATCCGGCGGTCGAAGGTGATCGGGTGGTGCACCGTGGTGATCAGCGGCAGCCCCATCTTCTCGATGTCCAGCATCCCGTAGCCCAGCACCTGGTTGTCGTGCACCACGTCGAAGTCGTCCACGCGCTCGGCGAGCAGCCGGGCGACCCGGGTGCTGAACGTCTTGGGCTCGGGGAACCCCGCGGTGCACATGGTGAGGAACTCCTCCACGTCCACCAGGTCGCGGAACTCACGCAGCTTGGGCAGCCGGAACGGGTCGGGCTGCCGGTAGAGGTCCAGCGAGGGGACCTTGGTCAGCGTCACGCCCTCGTCCAGGATCGGGTAGGGCTGGGCGGAGAACACCTCCACCTCGTGGCCCTGGGCGACGAGCTCGCGGCTGAGGTGCCGGATGTAGATCCCCTGGCCGCCACAGTGCGGCTTGCTTCTGTAAGACAGCAGTGCAACTCGCAACACGCGGGCCTTCCTGAACTAGTGAAACGTGTTTCTATCACGGCACCCGATTGTTAACCTGTGCAGGACCAAGCAACAGCCGGCTGCCGAAGACTGTTCCACATCGGCGCAGTCGGAAGGGACACAGGACCCGGCCAGCGGCCCTGCGAGCACGGCCACAGGAGGGCACGGTTGAGCATGTCATCGTCACTGCCCCCACGCCCAGTGCCCGAGGCCCGGCGGCAGCGCGAGCAGCGGATCCTCGACGTCGCCACCTCGCTGGCCTCCCAGGGCGGCTTCGAGGCGGTGCAGATGCGCACGGTCGCCGACCAGGCCGACGTCGCTCTGGGCACGCTCTACCGCTACTTCCCCTCCAAGATCCACCTGCTGGTCTCGGCGCTGCGCCAGGAGCTCCATCGTGCCGAGGCCACCCTGGCGGAGTCCGCCCCGATCGGCGCCACCGCCGCCGACCGGGTGGTGCAGGTGCTGCGCACCGCCGGCCGGCGGATGCGCCACGACCAGCACCTCACCGAGGCACTGGTCCGCGCGTTCATGTTCGCCGACTCCTCCGCGGCCTCCGAGATCGTCGACGTGGAGGAGCTGCTGACCACCATGGTGGCCCGGGCCATGCACCCCGAGCAGGAGGCCCCCGGCGAGGACTCGCTCGCCGTCGCCAAGGTGATCATCGACGTGTGGCTCGCCGCTCTCATCGCGTGGGTGACCGGACGCAGCACGCTGGAGGAAGCCGGAGAGCACATGCGGCGCGCGGTGACGCTGGTGCTCCGCGACTGATCCGGCCCGCGCCGCGGGCTGGGTGGACCAGGCCTCGTTGTGATGTCCAGGGAGGTTGTCCCGCCACACGGCGGTGAGTCGGTCTGACAGGTGAAGGCCTCCGGTTGTGGAGTGGAGCTGTCTAGTTCACCGCTCCCAACCCGGAGGCCTTCGTGTCCCACGCTAACGCCGCCCTGACCCCCCGCGCCCGCTTACGCCTTGCCCGGCTCGTCGTCGAGGAGCACTGGACCTATGCCGAGGCGGCCAAGATGTTCATGGTCTCTCCTCGTACCGCGAAGAAGTGGGCCGACCGGTTCCGCCGAGAGGGCCCGACTGGAATGGTCGATCGCAGCTCCCGTCCGCACACCAGCCCCACCAAGGCCCCGCCGAACGTGGTGCGCGAGATCGTGCGGCTGCGGTGGCGTCACCGACTGGGCCCGGTCCAGATCGCCGGCCGACTTGGGATGCAGGCCTCGAGCGTGCACGCGGTGCTGGTCCGCTGCCGGATCAATCGGCTCTCCCACATCGACCGGATCACCGGAGAACCGCTCCGGCGCTACGAACACGCCTACGCCGGTTCGTTGATCCACGTCGACGTCACCAAGTTCGGCGACATCCCCGACGGCGGCGGACACAGGTTCTTGACCCGTCAGCAGAGCCGAGCCAATGGCATCGCCACCGCACAGCGCACTGGCGACCGTGGCAAGCACTACCGGCCACTGATCGGGACAGCTTTCGTACACACCGTCATCGATGACCGCTCCCGCGTCGCGTACGCCGAGATCCACGCCGACGAGAAGGCCGCTACCGCGATCGGGGTCCTCGAGCGAGCCGTGGCCTGGTTCGCCGACCACGGCGTCACCGTTGAACGTGTGCTGTCCGACAACGGCGCGGCCTACCGGTCCTACGCCTGGCGCGATGCCTGCTCCGAGCTCGGGATCACTCCGAAACGCACCCGTCCCTACCGCCCACAGACCAACGGCAAGATCGAACGCTTCCACCGCACCCTGGGCGACGGCTGGGCGTACGCCCGGCTCTACACCTCAACCGACCAACGCAACGAAGCCCTGCCCGACTGGCTGCACTTCTACAATCACCACCGCGTCCACTCAGCCATCGGGGCCCGACCACCGATCAGCCGACTGACCAACGTGCCTGGACATCACACCTAGGGCGTGTCTCCCTAGTCCAGGCGTGGCGGGTTGATTTGCTTCGGTCATGTCTCGTGAACGGGTCCTGACCGACGCTCAGTGGGAGCGGATCGCACCGCTGATGCCGTCTACGGACGGTGTGAAGTCACGACCGTTTCGCGAGCACCGGCAGGTCGTCGAGGGCGTGATCTACCGGTTCCGCACCGGCATCGCCTGGCGCGACCTGCCTTCCTCGTTCGGACCCTGGCAGACCGTGTGGAAGCGACACCACCGGTTCTCCACCGATGGCACCTGGGACAAGATCCACGCCCGTCTCCTCGCCGAGGCCGACGCCGCCGGCAAGCTGGACTGGATGGTCAGCGTCGACTCCACGATCAACCGCGCTCATCAACACGCCACCAACACCACCCGGGTCGAGCAACCCACCGGGGACTCCCGAGCAGCACGCGAGGCACGAGCCGCGGCCCGCACAGGGGGCTGAGTCGAGTTACAAGAACCCCTGGATCGAGCCACCCGATCACGCCATCGGTCGCTCTCGTGGGGGCTTGTCGACCAAGATCCACCAGCTCGTCGACGGCCGCGGGCGGCCCCTGGTCATCGCCCTGACCGCGGGCCAGGCCGGTGACTCCACGATGCTCAAGCCGCTCCTGGCCCAGCTCGCCGTCGCCCGACTCGGGCCAGGCCGGCCACGGACCCGACCCGACGCCGTGCTCGCGGACAAGGCCTACTCCTCCCGCGGCACCCGCACCATGCTCCGCGACCGCGGGATCACCGCGGTGATCCCTCAACCCTCCGATCAGGTCGCGCACCGCAAGCGGCGTGGTCCCGCGGGCGGACGACCGCCCGCCTTCGACGCCACGGCCTACAAGGGCCGCAACGTCGTAGAACGGTCCTTCAACGACCACAAGCAATGGCGCGGCATCGCCACCCGCTACGACAAACTCGCCACCGTCTACCGAGGAGCCGTCGTCCTACGCGCCATCACCATCTGGCAGGCAACTTAGGTCAGGGTTGCGGTTGCGGGCACTCCTGGTTCACTCGCTCCCACTCAGATGGGTCGTCAATTAGGTCGCTGACTTCTCCATGTGGCATCCAGTTGAGTGCTGTGTCCCAGGATTTCACCCAAGACTCCCGAGAGGGCGGCTCGCTGATTTCGTAGCCCAGTTCCTCCAGGCAGGTCGCGGTGGCGAGGTAGTCATCGAAATGAGCCCGCACCTGAGCATCGGTAAGTTCCTCGAACTTAGGATTACCGACCGCCTGTCCGCACTTCTCCATGTGCGAGTTCCATGCGTCGTACTGCTCAGGCGGTAGGTCGACAGAGTCGAAGTTACCCTGTTCTTCGTTGACCTTGACGGCGAAGCCGCCGTCCTCCATGCACCCTGCGTAGGCGTAGAGCCACTCTCTCTTGGTCCCGTCGAAGATCGGTCGCGTCTCTTCCTCCGACGACGACGAGGAAGAGGCGGGAGTCGGCGGAGGAAGAGCTTCGAGGTCAGTCTCGGTCTCCTCGCCCGCGCAGCCAGCCGTGAGCGCTGCCATAGCGACCAACATCGCTGCGAGCGATCGAGAACTGCGCTGCCACGCTCGGCGAGAACGAAGGATCATCCGCCCACGCAGCCGGTGCTGACGTACTGCAGGCCGACCTCGCCGTATGCCCACCATGAACCTCCCCCCGGGCTTCCCGCGAATGTCTTGTGCTCGACCCAGCCGGTCGAAGAGCCGAGCAACTTGTTTGCCCCGCCGGGAGGTCGCTGCTCCGCCGTGCCCTTGTGCTCTGCTTGGACCCAGCCGTAGCCGTTCGTGGGGTTGCAGGATCGATTGCCACTCTGGGACACCGCATTGGCTGGCACGGCTGCAACAGCCACTAGCCCGATTGTCGCTCCAGCAACGATGATCTTTCGTCGGTGCACGATTCCCCCGTGGATTTAGTGGAGTATGAGCATGCGTGCGGCGGGGGCGGCCGTCAAGGGTCGAGAACACGCACGGGCTTGGACGGAGATGACGCCATGGGCGGGGGCTACACGTGGGCCGAGTGAGGACGGTTGCGCTTTGGGCAGCCGGGGCCGCAGCGGTCGCCGCCCTGGGTTGGGGAGCGGGTCGAGCAACGCTTGCTCCGCCGGTGGTGGATCTGCCCGATGCCGAGCCGGTGACGTACACGGTTGACAAGGGCAGGGTGGAGCGGGGTTTTGACTTCGGCGCCACCGCCGAGTGGCAGGTGGTGCGGAGGGCGACCAACGCCGCCAGCGGAACCGTGACGGGCGTCCTCGTCAGGCCGGGGAGCAGCGTGCGGAGCGGGGACGCCCTCTATCGCGTTGACGAGCGGCCGGTGTTCGTGGCTTCAGGTGCTGTGCCGCAGTACCGGGACTTGTCCGCGGGGGACGTGGGTCAGGATGTCCGTCAGCTTCAGCAACTGCTCACCGATCGTGGGTACCTCAGCTCGACTCCGTCGGGGACGTTCGGCACGGCCACTGAGTCGGCGGTGCGAGCATGGCAACGAGCCAGCGGGGTCCGCGAGACGGGTGTGGTCCCCCGGGGCGATCTTCTCTTCGTCGAACGGCTGCCTGCCCGCGTGAGACTGGCAGGGTCGATCACCGTGGGCGCGCAACTCTCCCCGGGCGCCGAGGCGGTGCACGTGCTCGCCGCCTCGCCGCGCTTCACCATGACGCTGTCAGATGAGCAGCTGGACTCCGTGCCGCCGAACGCGCGGGTGCGTGTCAGCACCGGCGGCCAGACCTGGAAGGCCCAGGTTGCCTCGCTCCAAGCCGGTGAGCCGGGTGAAACCACCCTGGTGCTGCGAGGCGCCCGAGGAGGCGAGGTGTGCGGTGCCCAGTGCGACCGGTACATCGGCACCCACGGACCGCAGCGGTTGCGCGCGACCGTGGTGGTCGTGCCCCGCACGTCCGGTCCGATGGTTCCCGCGGCGGCGATCCAATCCGACGTGAACGGCGGGCTCTTCGTGACCGACACCTCCGGGGAGCAGCGACCCGTCGAGGTGCTGGCCGCGGACGGCGGTCAGGCAATCGTGGACGGCTTGGAGATTGGTACAGAGATCCTGCTGTTCGGGCAGGCCGAGGCGCAGAGCGGATGATCCGCGTCGAGGAGCTGAGCTTCGGGTACCGCGCTGGAGGCGATCGGGTGTTCGAGGGGCTGACGCACTCGTTCCCGTCCGGAGCGATCACGGCGGTGACCGGGCCCTCCGGCGGGGGGAAGTCGACGTTGCTCTACCTCATCGCGTTGATGCTGCGTGCCCGGGAGGGTGTCATCTTCTACGGCGACCGTGAGGTGACCCCCCTTTCCGATGCCGACCGCACCCAGGTCCGCAGCGCGAGCGTGGGATTCGTCTTCCAGGACGCGATGCTCGATCTGTCCCGGTCGGTGCTGGACAACGTCCTCGAGGGAGCCCTGTACGCCGGCATCACCCGCACGGACGCCGCCACACGGGCCTACGGACTCCTCGAGCGTCTGGAGGTCAGTCATCGCGCCGATCACCGGCCCGGCGAGATCTCCGGGGGCCAGGCACAGCGCGTCGCCGTCTGCCGGGCCCTGGTCAAGCAGCCGCCCGTCATCATCGGCGACGAGCCCACCGGCAACCTCGACGCGGACACCACCGAGGTCGTCTGGCAGGCGTTCATCGACGCTGCCGCGGAGGGCGCGACCGTCATCGTGGCCACGCACGATGAGGCGCTCGCGGAACGCGCCGACGCAAGACTGACGGTCGGCACATGAGGGGAGCCGACGTTGCACCTGGCCGGCCAGGCGTCCGCGCGCTGCTCGGGGAAGGGTGGCAGATCTTCCGTGCCCAACCCCTGGTCTCGGTCGTCACCGCATTTATCACAGCCGCGGTCTGCCTGTCGGTCTTCGTCACCGCCGGCCGTGCCGCTGCGGCCGAGGCCGCCGTGGTCAGTCAAGTCGACGGAGCCGGCGCCCGCACCATCCGGTTCTCCGACCCCTCCGGGGAGGCGGGCCTGACCGCCATGGGGGTGCAGCACGTTGCCGAGCTTCCCGGCGTCGACTGGATGCTGGCCATCGGGGACACCGTCGACGTGCGCAACAGCGCCATGCCCCAGGTCGGCCGACCCGTTCCCAGCGCAGCCCTCTTCAGCGAGCTTCCACCCTCGGTCCGGCTCACCGCCGGCCGCGCGCCTCGCCTCGAGGAAGCGATCGCAGGCACCGACGCCATGACCGCCCTCGGTCTGGCCGATCGGACCGGCGGCGTGCGCGGACAACTCTTCGACGGCCCCGTCGTCGGCACCTTCGACGCGGCTTCCCCGGTGACAGAGCTCCAGCAGAGCGTCCTGATCCGCACCGTCCCAAGCGACGACCGCCTGATGCGAGAGGTCTACGTCGTTGCCGAGACCGTCGCCGACGTACGCACCCTCGAACGGGCGATCCCCACCATGCTCCACATGACCGACCCAAGCCAGCTGCGCATCGACTCTCCCGCGGTGCTCGTCGACCTCCAGGAGGTGCTCCGCGGCGAGCTCGGCGACAGTGGCCGACAGCTCATGCTCCTGGCCCTGGCCAGCGGCCTGGTTCTCATCGCGGTCAGCCTCTACGGCGCGACCGCAGCGCGCAAACGCGACTTCGGCCGCCGCCGCGCGCTCGGAGCAACCCGCTCCGCTCTCGTCGTACTGGTGCTGCTCCCTACCGGGCTCGGCGCCCTCGCAGGCGTCACGCTAGGTACCGGGTTCGGGGTGGCCATGGTGAACGCCACCCAAGGCACCGTCCCAGGGATCGCGTTCATCCTCGGGGTCCCCACCCTGACGCTGCTCACCGCCCTCCTGGCCGCAGTCCCGCCTGCAACCATCGCCGCAGCACAAGACCCGGTACGCATCCTCCGAGTGCCATAGCCTCGGATCCACCGATCGGCTAGGTGGATCCGAGGCTTAGGAGACACGCCCTAGTCCTCGCTGGAGTGTCCCGGGAAGACGTGCGCTGCCGGGTCCACCACCACGGCCGCGTTGTTCACCGCGGTCGCGGCCTCCCCGAACCCCACCGCGATCAGCCGCACCTTGCCGGGATACTCGGTGATGTCCCCGGCCGCGAAGACCCGCTCCACGCTGGTCCGCATCGACGAGTCCACGACCACGTGCCGCTTGCTGGTCTCCAGACCCCACGTCTGCAGGGGACCGAGGTCGGCGACGAAGCCGAGCGCGGCCACCACCGCCTGACAGGGATGCGTCGTCGGCTCCTGTCCGTCCACGGTGATCTCGACCTCCTCCAACAGGGACTGCCCGCGCAGTGCGGTGACCTGGGCACGGGTGAGGATCCTGACGCTGGAGGCGCGCACCTGCTCCACGGTCCGGGCGTGGGCCCGGAAGGCGTCACGCCGGTGCACCAGGGTGACCGAGCTGGCGACGGGCTCGAGGTGGTGTGCCCAGTCGAAGGCGCTGTCGCCGCCGCCGACGATCACCACGTCCTTGTCCCGGTAGGGCTCGAACGAGGGGACGAAGAACTCCATGCCTCGACCGAGCCACTCCTCGCCCGCAGGCAGGGGCCGGGGACTGAACTTTCCGATGCCGGCGGTCACCAGCACAGCGCCAGCCCGCACCGTGGTGCCGTCATCGAGGCCCACCACGACCCGGTCGCCGTCCATCACCAGGTCCGTAGCAGTCCGCTCCAGCAGGTACGTCGGCTTCGCCGTCGCCGCCTGGGCCACCAGGCCGGAGACCAGGTCACGACCCTTGACGCCGGGGAACCCGGCCACGTCGAGGATCTGCTTCTCCGGATACATCGCGGTGATCTGGCCACCCAGCTCCGGGAGCGAGTCGACCACCGTGACCCGCAGGCCGCGGAACCCGGCGTAGTAGGTGGCGAAGAGCCCAGTGGGCCCGGCACCGATGACGAGGAGGTCGGTCTCGACGGCAGTCACGACGCTAGGTATAGCACCTGCCAGACGCCGGTGTGACGTCGGCCACTCCCGCACCGGGTCGGGCGGCGCGCTGCGCGGCACGCCATCGGGCGGGTGAGGGGCTAAGGTCTGGCGCATGGGAGAGCACCGCTGATGGCGGCCATGGTCCGCCTGATGCGCACCCACCCCTCGGGTGGACTCCTGTTGGCTCAGCTCGCTGCGGTGCTCGGCTACCCGTTCCTGGACCACACCACCTGGGGCCGCGCCGTGATCGGCGTGGTGAACATGCTCGTGGTGCTCGCCGCCGTCTACGCCGTACGTCGGACCCCGGCCTTCAGCTGGGTAACAGTGGTGGTCGGGGTCCCGGCGGTGATCTTCACCGTGCTCGAGGCCAACTTCCCCACCCATGACGGGATCGTGCTCACCTCGGCACTGCTCCATGCACCGTTCTACTTCTACGTCTCCTACGCCATGGTCCGCTACCTCTACGAGGACGACCAAGTCAGCCAGGACGAGCTGTTCGCCACCGGAGCCGCCTTCACCGTGGTGGCCTGGGGGTTCGCCTACGTCTTCGCCGCGGTCCAGGTGCTCTGGCCGGGATCCTTCATGGGTGCCGGCGGCGAGGACGAGCTCGCCTGGTTCGAGCTGCTCTTCCTCTCCTTCACCAACCTCACCAGTGTGGGCCTCTCGGACGTCCTGCCGGTGCTCGACCACGCCCGGTCGGTGGTGATGGTCCAGCAGGTCGTCGGCGTGCTGTACATCGCGCTCGTGGTGGCCCGCCTCGTCGGCCTCACCGCCGCGCGCGCCCGACGCACCCCCTGAGGACCCGGCACAGCCGCCTGCCCCCGCACAGCCGCGGCCGGCGTCAGTCGTCCCAGCCCGCGGGCCGGGCCCCGCGGGGCAGCCGGGAGACCACGAGACGGTAGGACTCGTCCACCGCGTCGAGCAGCTCCTCGTCGCTGATCGCGCCGGAGAAGTCGAGGTCGTTCCAGCCGGACCGTCCGATGTAGGCCATCGGCCGGGCCGCGTCCGGGAAACGCTGGAGCCACTCGTCCGCGGCCTCGCGGCTCAGACCACCCTTGATCCCGACGTTGTCGCTGCGCAGGAACACGAAGATCTTGGCCCGCTCCCCCTCCCCCACCTTGAAGACAGGGTGCTCGTGGGCCCACGGCTTGTCGGCCCAGGCCCCGGGCTTGGCGGCGCAGTGGGCGCGCATCGTCTCGACGTCCATGCCGTTCGACTCCCCGTGCTCAGCCCCGGCGGTCCGCTGCCTGCTGCGGCGCCGGGCTCACCTGGTGGCCTCCATCATCTGGCGCAGCTCCTTCTTGAGGTCCCCGATCTCGTCCCGCAGCCGCGCGGCCACCTCGAACTGCAGCTCCGCCGCCGCGCCCTTCATCTGGTCGGTGAGCTGCTGGATGAGCTCGGCCAGGTCGCTGGAGGGAATGCCGGCGGTGTCCGGGGCACGCTGGTGCAGCTCGGCCGTCTTCATCTTCGACAGGCCCGGCACCGGAGCCTTCTTCGACTTGTCCCCGCGCGCACCGGTGCCCTGCCAGGTCGCCAGCAGCTCGGCGGTGTTCTCGTCCTCGCGGGCGAGCATCTCGGTGATGTCGGCGATCTTCTTGCGCAGCGGCTGCGGGTCCAAGCCCCGCTCCTTGTTGTAGGCCACCTGCTTGGCGCGCCGCCGGTTGGTCTCGTCGATCGCCGACTCCATCGACCGGGTCACCTTGTCGGCATACATGTGCACCTGGCCCGAGACGTTGCGGGCCGCGCGGCCGATGGTCTGGATCAGCGACTTGTCCGAGCGCAGGAAGCCCTCCTTGTCGGCGTCCAGGATGGCGACCAGGGACACCTCGGGGAGGTCCAGGCCCTCGCGCAGCAGGTTGATGCCGACCAGCACGTCGTACTCACCCAGGCGCAGCTCGCGCAGCAGCTCGATGCGGCGCAGGGTGTCCACCTCGGAGTGCAGGTACCTGGTGCGGATGCCGGCGTCGAGGAGGTAGTCGGTCAGGTCCTCCGACATCTTCTTCGTCAGCGTGGTGACCAGGACGCGCTCGTTCTTCTCCGCGCGCAGCCGAATCTCGTGGATCAGGTCGTCGATCTGGCCCTTGGTGGGCTTCACGATGACCTCCGGGTCGATCAGGCCGGTGGGCCGGATGATCTGCTCGACGGCGTTCTCGGCGCCGCCGACCTTGTCCAGCTCGTAGTTGCCGGGGGTGGCGGAGAGGTAGACGGTCTGGCCGATCCGGTCCAGGAACTCCTCCCACTTCAGCGGCCGGTTGTCCATCGCGCTGGGCAGCCGGAAGCCGTGGTCGACCAGGTTGCGCTTGCGGGACATGTCGCCCTCGTACATGCCGCCGATCTGGGGCACCGCGACGTGTGACTCGTCCACCACGAGCACGAAGTCCTCGGGGAAGTAGTCGAGCAGGCAGTTGGGGGCGGACCCGGGAGCACGTCCGTCGATGTGCATCGAGTAGTTCTCGATGCCTGAGCACGAGCCCACCTGGCGCATCATCTCGACGTCGTAGGTGGTGCGCATCCGCAGCCGCTGCGCCTCGAGCAGCTTGCCCTGGCGCTCGAAGTTGGCCAGCTGGTCCTCCAGCTCGTGCTCGATGCCGGCGATGGCGCGCTCCATGCGCTCGGGTCCGGCGACGTAGTGGGTGGCCGGGAAGACGTAGGTCTCCTTGTCCTCGGTGATGACCTCGCCGGTGACCGGGTGCAGGGTCATCAGCCGCTCGATCTCGTCTCCGAAGAACTCCACGCGGACCGCGTGCTCCTCGTAGACCGGGAAGATCTCCAGGGTGTCGCCACGGACCCGGAAGGTGCCCCGGGTGAAGGACATGTCGTTGCGGGTGTACTGGATGTTGACCAGCTGGCGCAGCAGCTGGTCGCGGTCCCGCTCGTCGCCGACCTTGAGCCGCAGCATCCGGTCGACGTACTCCTGCGGGGTGCCCAGGCCGTAGATGCAGGAGACCGTGGAGACCACGATCACGTCGCGCCGCGTCAGCAGCGAGTTGGTCGCGGAGTGGCGCAGCCGCTCCACCTCCTCGTTGATGGAGGAGTCCTTCTCGATGTAGGTGTCGGTCTGGGGGACGTAGGCCTCGGGCTGGTAGTAGTCGTAGTAGGAGACGAAGTACTCCACGGCGTTGTCCGGGAAGAGCTGGCGCAGCTCGTTGGCGAACTGCGCGGCCAGGGTCTTGTTGGGCTGGAGCACGAGCAGGGGTCGCTGGACCTGCTCGGCCACCCAGGCCACCGTGGCGGTCTTGCCGGTGCCGGTGGCGCCCAGCAGCACCACGTCCGGCACCCCGGCCTTGATCCGACTGGTGATCTCGGCGATCGCGGCGGGCTGGTCCCCGGCCGGCTGGTAGTCGGAGACCACGTGGAACGGCGCCACCCGGCGCTCGAGATCGGTCACTGGACGCATACCACGAGCCTACGCGGCGCCACCGACAGTCCTGGGCGGCGTGCGTGCCGGGGTGCCGGAGATGCCTCGCTAGGGTGAGCGGGTGAGCAGCCCCACTTTCGCAGACCGAGTCCTTCGGCACGCGCGTGCAGCGGTGCTGACCCTGGTCGGCACCCCGTTCCTCGTGGCGATCGGCCTCACCCTCGTCGACTCCTACCGCAGGCGGGGCAAGAAGCCCAAGCCGTTCCCGCGGGCCGCGCCGAGCACGGTGACGGTTGGCGACGGCACGGTCACCACCTACACCTACGGCCAGGACCTGTACGACGCCATGCTGGCCGCGATCGACGGGGCCCGGCACCAGATCCTCTTCGAGACCTACATCTGGAAGTCCGACGAGGTGGGCGAGGCGTTCAAGCGCGCGCTGGCCGCCGCCGCGGACCGCGGGGTGGAGGTCTACTGCATCTACGACGCGTTCGCCAACCTGGTCGTCTCCCCCAGGTTCAAGCGGTTCCCCCGCAACCTCAAGGTGCTGCGCTACCCGGTCTACAACGCCGGCATCAAGTTCTGGGCGCTGAGCCGCTACGGGCGGGACCACCGCAAGATCCTGGTGGTGGACGAGGAGGTGGGCTTCGTCGGCGGCTACAACATCGGCTCCGCCTACGCCACCGAGTGGCGAGACACCCACATCCGGATCACCGGGCCGGCCGTGTGGGACCTGAAGCGGGCGTTCGCCGACTTCTGGAACCTGCACCGCCGGCACCGCCTGCGACCCAGCGAGCGGCCCCTGCTGCTGGGCACCAACTCCACCTGGGAGCCGCGGATCCGGCTCTCACGCAACATCCCCCGGCTCTGGATGTTCCCGATCCGCTCGATGTACCTCGAGGCAATCGACCGCGCCACCCGCAACATCTGGATGACGCACGCCTACTTCATCCCCGACCAGGACTTCGTCGACGCACTCAAGCGGGCCGCGCAGCGCGGCGTCGACGTCCGCATCCTGCTGCCCCTGAAGTCCAACCACATCGTGGCCGACTGGATCTCCCGCGGCTACTTCTCCCAGCTGCTCTCGGCCGGGGTCCGGATCCTGCGCTACCGGGACGCGATGGTGCACGCGAAGACCTCCACCATCGACGGCAACTGGACCACGGTGGGCACCGCCAACGTGGACCGGCTCAGCCTGACCGGCAACTACGAGATCAACGTGGAGCTGATCGACGAGGAGATGGCCCGGCTGATGGAGGAGCTCTTCGCCCTCGACGAGAGCAACTGTCTCGAGCTCACCAGCGGCGAGTGGGAGGCCCGGGACCTGCACCGCAAGTTCACCGAGTTCGTCCTCGGTCCCCTGCGCCCGCTGCTCTGAGCGGGTCAGCGCGTGACCCTGCGCGCCGGCAGGTGGGTCCGCGGCGCCATCCGGGGTCCGTGCCGGGGACGGTGGCCGCGCGAGGCCATCAGGGCCGCCACGACGCGACCGCGGTGCCCGCGCCAGGGCTCGAGGAACTCCGCCAGCTGCTCGTCGGTGAACGGGGTCCCGGTCACGGCCCAGCCGACGTCCTTGGCCACGTGGAAGTCTCCGAAGCTGACGGCGTCCGGGTCGCCCAGCACCCGCGCCCGGACCTCCGCGCTGGTCCAGACCCCGATGCCGGGCAGGGTGCGCAGCTTGCGGTCCACCACCTCGGCCGGGGAGCGGGTGAGCCGCTCGAGGGAGTCTGCGACCCGGGCGGCCTGGACCAGCGCGCGCGAGCGGGCCGGGTCGACGGGCAGCGCGAGCCAGTCCCAGGACGGGATCGCGCGCAGCACCTCGGCCGAGGGCTGCACCCACAGGTCCACCTCGGCCGGACCCGGTGCCGGCTCGCCGAAGCGGCGGACCAGTCGCCGGAAGCCGGCGAAGGCCTCCTGTCCGGTGACCTTCTGCTCGATGATCGAGGGCACCAGCGACTCCATCAGCAGCCCGGTGCGCGAGAGCCGCCAGTGCGGCCTGAGACGCAGCCCCTCGATCACCGCCGGGTGACGCGGCTCGAAGCCGCTCGGGTCGTCCTCGGCGCCCAGCAGCGCCGGCAACGCGTCCAGGGCCCACTCGGCTCCCGGTCCCCAGGCCCGCGCACGCACCTCGCCGCCGCCGTCCAGGGCGGACACGGCGAGCGTGGCCACACCGGTCGGCGCGCGCAGTGCCCGCCAGGTGGTGGTGCCGACCACCCGCAGGGTCGGGTCGCCGCCCCCGCGGCGGTGCTGACCGAGCACCGACTGCACGGGGCAGGGCCAGGCGGGGCGCCAGGTGCGCTCCAGAGCTGCGGTCACCCCTCGACGGTACGCCTGTCTCAGCTCACGGCCGCCGCGGCGGCGCGGCCGGCGGCCCGGCCGGAGAACAGGCAGCCACCGAGGAACGTGCCCTCGAGGGCGTTGTAGCCCATCATCCCGCCGCCACCGAAGCCGCTGACCTCGCCTGCGGCGTACAGCCCGGGAAGCGGCTCCCCCGTGCTGGTCAGGCACCTCCCCTGGAGGTCGGTCTCCAGACCGCCCAGCGTCTTGCGCGTGAGGATGTTGAGCCGGACGGCGATCAGCGGACCGTTCCTGGGGTCGAGGAACTTGTGCGGGGCGGCGGTGCGCACGATCTTGTCGCCGCGGTGCTGGCGGTGGGAGCGGAGGAAGGTGACCTGGGTGTCCTTACCGTAGGGGTTGTCCAGCTGACGGTCCCGCGCCTCCATCAGCCGGCGCAGGTCCGACTCGTCGATCGTGGCGTCGGTGCCGACCTTGTTCATCCCAGCGACCAGGTCGGTCAGGTTGTCGGCCACCACGAAGTCCTCGCCGTGGTCCACGAACGCCTGGACGGGGCCAGGCGCTCCCTTGCCGGTGACCCGGGAGAGCAGCAGCCGGACGTCCTTGCCGGTCAGGTCGGGGTTCTGCTCGGAGCCCGAGAGCGCGAACTCCTTCTCGATCACCTTCTGGGTCAGCACGAACCACGAGTAGTCGTAGCCGGTGGAGCGCAGGTGCGCCAAGGTGCCGAGCGTGTCGAAGCCGGGGAGGTACGGCGCGGGCAGGCGGCGTCCGGTGGCGTCGAGCCAGAGCGAGGAGGGCCCGGGCAGGATCCGGATCCCGTGGTTCTCCCAGATCGGGTCCCAGTTGCGGATGCCCTCCACGTAGTGCCACATCCGGTCGGGGTTGATCAGGTTGGCGCCGGCAGTGGTGGAGATCCCCACCATCCGGCCGTCGACGTGGGCCGGCACCCCGGCGACCATGGTGCGCGGCGGCTCGCCGAGCCGGGCCGGCCATGCCTTGCGGACCAGGTCGTGGTCGCCGCCGATCCCGCCCGAGGAGACGATGACGGCCTGCGCGGAGAGCTCGAAGTCGCCCACCTCGTCGCGGTTGGTGGCACGTCCCCGCTCCTCGGCACTCGGTGCCAGCACCCGGCCCCGGACCCCGGTCACCACCCCCTGGTCCAGCACGAGCTCGTCGACCCGGTGCCGGAAGGCGAAGGTGATGAGCCCGGTCTCGACGTGCTGCCGGACCCGGCGCTCGAAGGGCGCGACCACGCCGGGGCCGGTGCCCCAAGTCAGGTGGAAGCGCGGGACCGAGTTGCCGTGCCCGTCGGCGGTGCCGTCGCCGCGCTCCGCCCAGCCCACCACGGGGAAGACCCGGTGGCCCATCCCGCGCAGCCAGGAGCGCTTCTCCCCCGCGGCGAAGTCGACGTACGCCTCCGCCCAGGCCCGGGGCCACCGGTCCTCCTCGCGGTCGAACTGGGCGCTGCCCAGCCAGTCCGCGAGCGCGAGCTCGTGGGAGTCCTTGATGCCCATCAGTCGCTGCTCGGGGGTGTCGACCAGGAACAGGCCGCCGAGGCTCCAGTGCGCCTGTCCCCCCAGGGACTGCTCACCCTCCTGGTCGAGCACGATGACCTGCCTGCCGGCGTCGGCGGCCTCTGCGGCCGCCACGAGACCAGCCAGGCCGTGGCCCACGACGATGATGTCTGCATCCATGCCCGCGATGCTCCGATCCGGGCCGCGCGGACGTCAAGGCGTCGCTCACTCCCTGCGCGGCTAGGTTGTCACCCCATGAGTGTCCATCACCCGAGCGCCGACGCGGGGCGCCGCGAGATCCGGGACGAGCTGCTCGCCGACCTGGAGGGCGTCACGACGAGCATCGTCGAGGCGGTCACCGCCGAGATCCCGGCGTACACCGTGCTGGCGCCGGCACAGCTGGAGGAGGTCGGCGCGATCGCGGCCTGGGGCACCGCGCGGGTGCTGGACGCCTGGGTGGAGGGCACGAGCCTGGACGAGGCGGACCTGCAGCGGTTCCGCGGCATCGGGGCCGCCCGCGCCCTCGACGGGCGTCCGCTGCCGGTGGTGCTGCGGGCCTATCGGGTGGCGGGCAGCTCGGTGACCGACCTGGTGGCGGCCCGGGCCCTGGACCGGCTCTCCGTCGCCGACGCCCTCGCCCTGGCCCGGCTGTGGATGGCGAGCATCGACGCGCTCTCCGAGGCGCTGTACGCCGGGCACGCGGCCGCGACGGTCCGGATCAGCGACGACCGGGAGCTCGCCCTGGGCGACCTGCTGGCCGACCTCGTGGCAGGACGCCACGCGACCAGGTCCGCCATCGCCGACCGCAGCCGCCAGCTGGGCGTGCGGCTGCCGGAGCACCCCCTCGTCCTGGTCGCCACGGGAGGCTCGCTGGCCGAGGCGGGAGAGGCGGCGTGGGCCTCCTGCCTGGCACAGGCCTGCACCACGCAGCCGTCCTCGGCGCCCGCTCCCCCGTCCGGTCTGGGCCGACTGACCCGGGTCCAGGACGGCCTGGGCCTCGCCGTGCTGCCCCAGGTGCCGCGCGGGGCGCTGGCCGCAGCGCTGCGCGCACGCGGGTGGTCGGCGGTGGCCCTGGGCGGGCACGGGATCGACGACCTCCCACGCGCCTTCCGGCTGGCCGAGCACGCCCTGACCCACGCGCCGGCCCGTGCCTTCGAAGCCCGCGACCTGCTCGACGACGCCGACGCAGCGGCGCTCGCCCTCGCCTCGGGCCACCGCGACGCCGACGCCGCGCGGCTGCACCGTTTGGTCCTGGGACCCCTGGGCCGGCACCCGGTGCTGCTGCACAGCCTCGACGTCTACCTGGCCACCGGCTCCGCGTCCGACGCGGCCACCTCGGCCGGCTGCCATCCGCAGACGATGCGGCAGCGCCTCCGCAGGATCGGCGAGCTCACCGGACGCGACCCGCGCCGAGGCTGGGACCGCTTCGTGCTGGAGCTCGCCAGGCTGTCGCAGCGCGACTGAGCGGGCACGCGGCTTCCCCGGGCAGGCCAGAATGAGGACCGTGCTGCTGCAAGAGATCGTCGAGGCGTCCGGGGCCGTGGCCGCCACCCGCTCGCGCAAGGCCAAGGTCGAGGTGCTGGCGCGCACCCTCGGCCAGGCCCACCCCGAGCACGTGGAGGTGGTCGCCGCCTACCTGTCCGGGACGCTGCTGCAGCGACGCACCGGCCTGGGCTGGCGCTCGCTGGGCGCCCTCCCCTCCCCTGCGGTCGAGCCCACGCTGGACGTGGCCGAGGTGAACCGCGCCTTCCAAGAGATCGCCGACCTCTCCGGCCCTGGCTCGCAAGGCGCCCGGGCCGCCGCGGTGGCCCAGCTGTTCTCCCGGGCCACCGATCCTGAGCAGCAGTGGCTGCGCGCCGTGGCGCTCGGCGAGGTCCGTCAGGGCGCGCTGGACTCCCTGCTCCAGGAGGCGGTCGCCGCCGCCGCCGGACTGCCGGTCGCGGCGGTCCGCCGGGCCGCCATGCTCTCGGGATCCACCATCGCCGTGGTCGCCCTGGCGCTGCGCGACGGCCTGGCGGCCCTGGAGTCGGTCGGCCTCGCCGTGGGCTCGCCGATCCTGCCGATGCTCGCCTCCAGCGCCCCCGACGTCGCGGCCGCACTGGAGCGCATCGGCGGCCGCGTGGTGCCGGCTGCGGAAGAGGTGCCGGAGGGGGTGGTGGAGCCGGGGCGGACGCCGGTCGCGGTGGACGCCAAGCTCGACGGGATCCGCATCCAGGTGCACCGGGCCGAGGACGAGGTCAGGATCTTCACCCGGTCCCTGGAGGAGATCACCGCGCGCCTGCCGGAGGTGGTGGCAGCGGTTCGGGCGCTCCCGGCCAGCCGGCTGGTGCTGGACGGCGAGGCCCTGCTGGTCGACGGCGACGGACGACCCCGCGCCTTCCAGGAGACGGCCTCCAGGGTGGCTACGGCCGGTGGCGAGCTGCACGTGACGTCGTACTTCTTCGACCTGCTGCACCTGGACGGGGAGGATCTGCTGGACCGGCCCGCACACGTCCGGTGGGCGCGACTGGAGGCACTGGTGCCGGAGTCCCAGCGGGTCGCGCGGCTGGTCACCGGCGACCCGGCGGCCGCCGCCGGGTTCCTGGCGAGGGTGCTCGAGGCCGGCCACGAGGGCGTCGTGGTCAAGGACCTGGCCGCGGCGTACGACGCGGGGCGCCGCGGCGCCGCCTGGGTGAAGGTGAAGCCGGTGCACACCCTGGACCTGGTGGTGCTGGCGGTGGAGTGGGGCTCGGGCCGGCGCCAGGGACTGCTCTCCAACATCCACCTGGGCGCCCGGGACCCGGCCACCGGCGACTTCGTGATGCTCGGCAAGACGTTCAAGGGGATGACCGACGAGGTGCTCACCTGGCAGACCGAGCGCTTCCTGGAGCTCGAGACCCGCCGGGAGGGACACGTCGTGCACGTGCGGCCGGAGCAGGTGGTGGAGATCGCCCTCGACGGCCTCCAGCGCTCCTCGCGCTACCCGGGGGGCGTCGCTCTCCGCTTCGCCCGCGTGGTGCGCTACCGCGACGACAAGTCCGCGGCCGAGGCCGACACCCTGGAGACGGTGCTGGCGATCAGCGGCGGCTGAGGGGCCGCCCGAGCTCGGCTGGAACGGACCGTCAAACCGAGCCCGGCGCCCCGCCGAGACGATTCTGCCTAGACTGCGCCTCATGGACGACTCGCGTGCGGCGCGCCCGCGCCCCGACGGACGACGTACCGCTGCTGCGGCACGGCGTCGGGCGCGCACCCAGGAGATCCTGGCCGCGACCCGCGCGCTCTTCGACGAGCGTGGTGTCCGCGACGCCCAGATCGAGGACATCGCCAAGGCGGTGGGCATCAACCGCGCCATCGTCTACCGCCACTTCAGCGGCAAGGAGGAGCTCTTCGCCCTCACCCTGGTGGGCTACCTCGACGACCTCAGGGCCGCGCTGCAGCAGGCCGCGGACGGAGCCTTGTCCGCCCCCTCCCGGCTGGGTGCGCTGGTGGGCACGTTCGCCGACTACGGCATCGCGCACCCGGCGTTCGTCGACTGCGCCCAGTCGCTGATGCGGCGCACCGGTCCCGAGCTCCTCGACGAGGTGAGCGAGGACGCGGCGCTGCGTCTGGGCCGGGCCATCTCGGGCTGCCTGGTGCTCCTGACCGACGCCCTGGACGCCGGCGTGGCGGCGGGCGAGTTCGTGGTCGCCGAGCCCCGGGTGCTGGCCAACGCCCTGTACGCCAGCGGGCTCGGCGCCCTGCAGCTCGCGCGCGTCGGCATCCTGGTCAGCGAGGTCAGCCCCGGGACGCCGGCGATCACCGAGATCTCGGCCCAGCAGGTCAAGGACTATCTCGTCAGCTCAGCGCTCGCCCTGGTCACCCGCGGCGCTTCCGGCAGGCGCTGACACCCTCTGGAGCGCGCGGTACGGCGCCATGATCGGCGATGCTGCATGAGGTAAGGTGCCGAGCGCATGCAAGGCAGCGATCGGGGCGGGGCTCTGCGCTGGGGGCCGATAAGTAGGGACGTGTCGCAATGTCGTCGCAGGATGTAACGCCAGTCACCGGCGGGACCGCGCCGAGCGACTACGCCGAGTCCTACTACGCCCGCGTGCTGAACGGCGCCGAAGGCGAGTACACCTGGGACAACCCCTCCTGGCGCGAGCACAGCCGGAGCCTGGCCGACCGGCTCATCGCCCTCGCCAACCCCAAGACGACCCTCGACGTCGGCTGCGCCAAGGGCCTGCTGGTCCAGGCGCTGGCCGAGAAGGGGGTCGATGCCCGCGGCATCGACATCTCCGAGCACGCCCTTGCCGGCGCGCACCCCGAGGTGCGTCCCCGGCTCGACCTCTCCTCGGCCGCGCGCCCGCTGGAGGGTCGCTTCGACCTGATCACCTGCCTCGAGGTCGTGGAGCACCTGGATCCTCGCGCGGCCAGGGCCAGCATCGACGCCATGTGCGCGGCGACCGACCGGGTCCTGTTCTCCTCCACCCCACACCAGTCCCCGAGGCCACCCACGTCAACGTGCGTCCCACCTCGGAGTGGGCAGCCGCGTTCGCCGAGCGTGGGTTCTACCGACGCGCCGACGTCAACCTGGACTTCCTCACCCCATGGGCGGTGCTGTTCGAGCGCTCGGAGCTCCAACCGCGCGACATCGTGCACCGTTACGAGTCCAGCCTGGTCCACCTCGCCGGCGAGCTGAGCCAGAAGCGTCAGGGCCTGGTGGCCCTGCAGCGTGAGCTCGACGCGCTGCACCACCCCGACCCGCAGGCGCAGGAGCGGGAGGAGGCCACGGCCCAGCACGTCGCGAACCTCGAGCTGCACCTGGAGAGCGCCCGCCACGACGTGCTCACCACCCGCGACCACATCATCGGCCTGGAGGCAGAGGCGGTGCGCCTCCAGGCGACCGTGAACCGGCTCAACGTGCGCATCAAGGCCCAGCAGGAGCGCGTGCAGAAGCTGCGCGACCGGCTGCGCGGCCAGCAGAAGCGGCTGACCCGCACCGAGGAGAGGCTGAAGAGCCTCAAGGCCTCCCGTGCCTACCGCGTCGGCAGGCTGCTCACCGGCTCGAAGTCCGAGCTCTGAGGCAGGCATGACAGCCCCGCTCTTCTCGATCGTCACGCCCGTCTACGCCCCTCCGCTCGACGTCCTGGCCGACACGGTCGCCTCGGTGCTCGCCCAGGAGTGCCAGGACTGGGAGTGGATCCTGGTCGACGACTGCTCCCCCGACCCGGGGGTGCTGGCCCTGCTGCGCGAGCACGCCGGCCGCGACCCGCGGATCAAGGTGGTGGCGCGGGAGACCAACGGCCACATCGTCAAGGCCTCCAACGACGGCATCGACGTGGCCACGGGCGAGTTCGTGGTGCTGCTGGACCACGACGACCTGCTGACCCCGGACGCGCTGGCCCGCAACGCGGCCGCGATCGAGGCCGAGGACGACGTCGACTACCTGTACTCCGACGAGGACAAGGTCGCGGCTGACGGCACCTTCTACGACGCCTTCCTCAAGCCCGACTGGTCGCCCGAGCGGCTCCGTGGCCAGATGTACACCAGCCACCTGTCTGTCATCCGGACCGAGCTGCTGCGCCGGGTGGGCGGCTTCCGTGAGGGCTACGACGGCTCCCAGGACCACGACCTGGTGCTGCGGGTCACCGAGCAGGCCCGCTCCATCGTGCACATCCCCGAGATCCTGTACCACTGGCGGGTGGTGCCCGGCTCGGCCGCGGCGGACGCCCACGCCAAGCCGTACGCCTGGATCGCCGGTCGCCAGGCCGTGCAGGACCACATGGACCGCCTCGGCCTGGCCGCGGACGTGGACTTCGGCCCCCACCCGGGCATGTACCGCCTGGAGCGTCGGCTGGACCCCGCGCTCAAGGTCAGCCTGATCATCCCCACCATCGGCAAGGGCAGCATGATCTGGGGCCTGCACCAGGTCTTCGTGGTGGAGGCCGTGCGCACGGTGATGGCCAAGACCCGGCACCAGAACTTCGAGATCGTGGTGGTCTACGACCCGCCCACTCCGCAGGCCGTGCTCGACGAGCTGGCCGACCTCGCCGGCGACCGGCTCGTGCTGGTGGAGTTCGACGAGCCGTTCAACTACAGCCGCAAGATGAACATCGGCGCCCTGCGCGCCAGCGGCGACAGGTTCGTGCTGCTCAACGACGACGTCTCGATCCGCTCCGAGAGCTGGCTGGAGGACCTGGTCGGTCCCCTCGACGAGCCCGACGTGGGCATGACCGGGGCCAAGCTCTACTTCAGCAGCGACACCATCCAGCACGCCGGGCACGCCTACAACCGGGGCCACTACAAGCACCCGTACATGGGCGCGCCGGGGAGCTCGCCGGGGCACTTCGGCGATCTCGTGGTGAACCGCGAGACCAGCGGGGTCACTGCGGCCTGCGCCGCGATGCGTCGCGACACCTACTTCGAGGTCGGCGGGTTCACCGAGACCCTGCCGCTCAACTTCAACGACGTGGACCTGTGCTACAAGGTCCGCCACCACGGCCTGCGCATCGTCTGGGTCGCGACCTGCGAGCTGTTCCACTTCGAGTCCCGCACCCGCAAGCGGATCGTCGAGGCCTGGGAGAAGTCGCGCACCGTCTCACGCTGGGGTGTCCCGGCCAACGACCGCTACATGCGCGAGGCTCCGGGCCCGGCCAAGGACGGCGACGAGCAGCCGGGAACACGCGACCCTCGGTCCATGCCGGTGCACGCCGTGGCGCCCTCGACGGGCCGGCGGGTCCTGCGGCGGATCAAGCAAACCCTGACCGTCCAGGCCTGAGCAGCGGCCGCGGCCGCCGCTCACCTGCCCGGGCCGGGCGGGTCAGCCCAGCCGGTCAAGTCCAGCAGATCAGTCCAGGGTGTCCTTGTGCCGCATGATGTTGCCCAGGACGCCGTTGACGAACGTAGGCGAGTCATCGGTGGAGAGGTCGCGGACCAGCGCCAGCGACTCCGACACCGCGACGGCGTCCGGCACGTCGGAGACGTAGAGCATCTCGTAGAGCCCCAGCCGCAGCACGTTGCGGTCCACGGCCGGCATCCGGGCCAGCGTCCAGCCCTCGGAGTACGTCGACAGGATCTCGTCGATGCGGCTCCGGTGCTCCCACACCCCACGCACGAGCTCGCCGGTGTAGGCGTTGCTCGGGCCCTCGCCGTCAGCGAGCGCCCGGTCCAGGGCGTCCACCGGGCTCTCCGAGCGCATCTCGGAGGCGTAGAGGATGTCCAGTGCCCGCTTGCGGGCCTTGCTGCGCGCCGACACGGCCGCTCTCCTCGTCCTGCTCCGCCGTCAGCCCTTGACGCGGCCGAGGTAGGAGGAGTCGCGGGTGTCGACCTTGACCTTCTCGCCCGAGGTGATGAACAGGGGCACCGCGATGGTGTGCCCGGTCTCCAGGGTGGCCGGCTTGGTGCCACCGGTGGAGCGGTCGCCCTGCAGGCCCGGCTCCGTCTCGGCGATGAGCAGCTCCACCGAGGCCGGCAGCTCGATGTAGAGCACCCGGCCCTCGTTGGTCGCCACGATGGCGTCCTGGTTCTCCAGCATGAAGTTCTTGGCGTCGCCGACGACCTCCGGGGAGACCTCGAGCTGCTCGTAGGACTGGGTGTCCATGAACACGTAGGAGTTGCCGTCGTTGTAGAGGTACTGCATCGTCCGCTTGTCGACGTTCGCGGTCTCGACCTTGGTGCCGGCGTTGAAGGTCCGGTCGACGGTCTTGCCCGACTCGACGTTCTTCAGCTTGGTCCGCACGAAGGCGGGGCCCTTGCCGGGCTTGACGTGCTGGAACTCCACCACGGCCCAGAGCTGCCCGTCGATGTTGAGAACCATGCCGTTCTTCAGGTCATTCGTGGTTGCCATGCGCGCGTGTCAGCCTTCGTCGTCGAGGAGGGGAACAACCGGGGAGTCTATCGTCCGTGCCCGCTGGCGGCCGAAGTGGCGTGCTCGGCCAGCAGCTCCAGGGCGCGGCGGTAGCCCGCGACACCCAGGCCGACCACCGAGGCCATCGCGTGCGGCTCCACCAGCGAGGTGTGGCGGAACTGCTCGGGGCGCCGGGCCGGGTCGGAGATGTGCACCTCCACCAGCGGCGCCTCCAGCTGGGCGCAGGCGTCGAAGAGCGCGTAGGAGTAGTGGGTCCAGGCACCGGCGTTGAGCACCACCGGGACCCGCTCGTCGGCCGCGGCATTGAGCCAGTCGAGCATCTCGCCCTCGTGGTTGGTCTGCCGCACCTCGACGTCGAGCCCGAGCGCCGCGCCCCACTCGGCGCACAGTCCGACCAGTGCCTCGTGGCTGGTGTCGCCGTAGATCTCGGGCTGGCGGCGGCCCAGGCGTCCCAGGTTGGGCCCGTTGAGCACCAGCACCGGGTGTGCGCTCACGACTGCTGACCCTCGGCCGCCTGGAGCATCGCGTCGTAGGCGGCTCGGAGCTGGTCGTCGTCGGGTCCGGCGAGCACCCGCGGCACCGCCACGTCGTCGAGGACCAAGAAGCGCAGCTGCGAGCCGCGGGCCTTCTTGTCCACCGCCATCGCCTGCCGCAGCTCGGAGAACGGGGCGCCGTCCCAGGAGATCGGCAACCCCACCCGGGAGAAGTCCTCGCGGTGGCGCCGTACGACGTCGGCCGACAGGGTGCCCGCCAGGTGAGAGAGCTCGGCCGCGAAGACGCATCCGATGGCGACAGCCTCGCCGTGGCGCACCGTGTAGCCCGAGCACCGCTCGATCGCGTGGGCCAGCGTGTGACCGTAGTTGAGCACCTCCCGGCCGGGGTGTCCCCCGGAGCCGCCGGTCTCCTTGAGGTCGCCCACGACGACGTCGATCTTGACCGCGATGGCCCGCTCGACCAGCTCACGCAGCTCGGCCGAGTGCGGGTCAGGGCGTCCGGGTCGACCCGCTCGACGAGGTCGAGGATCGCGGGGTCGGCGATGAAGCCGCACTTGACCACCTCGCCCAGACCGGAGACCAGCTCGGCGCGGGGCAGCGTGGTGAGCAGCTCCAGGTCGCACAGCACCCCGGCGGGCTCGTGGAAGGAGCCGACCAGGTTCTTGCCGGCGCCGGTGTTGATGCCGGTCTTCCCGCCCACCGCCGCGTCCACCATGCCCAGCACGGTGGTGGGCACGTGCACCACCCGGACGCCGCGCAGCCAGGTGGCGGCCACGAACCCGCCCAGGTCGGTGGTCGCTCCGCCACCGAGGGTGACCACGGCGTCGGACCGGGTGAACCCGGCCTCGCCGAGCGCCTCCCAGCAGTCGGCGGCCACCGCCGCGGTCTTGGTCTGCTCACCGTCCGGGAGACCCAGGGCGAGCACGTCGTAGTGCGGGGCGAGCGCGTCGGCCACGGGCTGGGCGAGGGCGCCGAGCTCGCCGGCGTACAGCAGGGCGACGCGCTGCACGGAGTCGCCGAGGATCCCGGGCAGCCGCGAGGCCAGACCGTGGCCGACCACCACGTCGTACGGCGACGCCCCGCCGACGTGCAGCACGGTGTCCTCGGCGGAGGTGGGGCGGCCGGTGGGCTGGTCAGCGGTGGTCACGACAGGGCCTCTCGGATCTCGGCGGCGACGTCGTCGGCGCTCTTGTCGTCGGTGTCGACGCTCACCGTGGCGACCGACTCGTAGATGGGGGTGCGCTCGTCGAGGAGCGCCTTGATGCGTGAGCGCACGTTGCCCAGCAGCAGCGGGCGCCCGGTGCCGAGGCCCACCCGCTTCACGGTCTCGGTCAGTCCCACCCGCAGGTAGGCGACGCGGTGACCGGCCAGGGCCTCACGGGTGCGGGGGTCCAGGACCGCGCCGCCACCCAGCGCCAGCACTCCGGTGTGGCTGGCCAGCGCGTCGGCGACCGCGGAGACCTCCAGGGCACGGAAGTGCTCCTCCCCCGACTCCACGAAGATGTCGGAGATGCTGCGTCCCTCGGCCGCCTCGATGTCCCGGTCGGTGTCGCGCACGTCGACCTCCCAGTGCTGGGCCAGCAGCTCAGCCACCGTCGACTTGCCGGCTCCCATCGGGCCCACCAGGACCACGCGGGGGCCGGAGAACGGCGCCTGGCTCATCTGAACCTCAGGGTGTCGAGGTAGCTCTCGGCGTTGCGCCGGGTCTCGCGCACCGAGTCGCCGCCGAACTTCTCCAGCACCGCGTCGGCCAGCACCAGCGCCACCATCGCCTCGGCCACGATGCCGGCGGCCGGCACGGCGCACACGTCGGAGCGCTGGTGGTGGGCCACGGCCGCCTCGCCGGTGCGCACGTCCACGGTGCGCAGCGCGCGCGGCACGGTGGCGATCGGCTTCATCGCGGCCCGCACCCGGAGGATCTCGCCGGTGGACATGCCACCCTCGGTGCCGCCGGAGCGTCCCGAGGTGCGGCGCAGGCCCTCGGGGGTCTGCACGATCTCGTCGTGGGCCAAGGAGCCCGGCGTGGCGGCCAGGTCGAACCCGTCGCCCACCTCGACCCCCTTGATGGCCTGGATCCCCATCAGGGCGCCGGCGAGCCTGGCGTCCAGGCGACGGTCCCAGTGCACGTGCGAGCCCAGGCCCGGCGGCAGCCCGTGAACGACGACCTCGACGACGCCGCCGAGGGTGTCCCCGTCCTTGTGCGCTTGGTCGATGGCGGAGACCATGGCGACCGAGGCGTCGGGGTCCAGGCAGCGGACCGGGTCCTCGTCCAGGCGCGCCAGGTCTGAAGGCTGCGGGATCGAGCCCGCCGGGGCGGCCACACCGCCGAGCTCGACGACGTGGGAGAGGACCTCCACGTCGACGGCCTGGCGCAGGAAGTTCATCGCCACTCGGCCCAGGGCCACCCGGGCCGCGGTCTCGCGCGCCGAGGCGCGCTCCAGGATCGGCCGGGACTCGTCGAAGTCGTACTTCTGCATGCCCACGAGGTCGGCGTGGCCCGGGCGGGGCCGGGTCAGGGCGGCGTTGCGGGCGAGCACGTCGAGCTCGGCGGGGTCCACGGGGTCCGCGGACATCACCTTCTCCCACTTGGGCCACTCGCTGTTGCCCACCTCGATGGCCACCGGGCCGCCGAGCGTCTCACCGTGCCGGACGCCGCCGAGCACGCGCACCGCGTCAGCCTCGAACTTCATCCGGGCGCCCCGGCCATAGCCGAGACGACGACGGGCAAGGGAGTCGGCGATGTCCTCGGTAGTGACCCGCACGCGGGCGGGCATACCTTCGAGGATCGCGACCAGAGAGGGACCGTGGGACTCGCCCGCAGTGAGCCAACGCAGCATGGGCGCAGTCTTTCACGCCACCTGCGCGGTCTCGCTCACGCTCCGCCCCCGGCGAGATGGGACCAGGTCCAGGGACCGACCAGGACGCCCAGGAACGCCCCGATCACCAGGAACGGACCGAAGGGCACGCCCTTGCGGTCCGCCAGGCGCAGCAGCGCCAGCAGTGCACCCCCGATCCCGCCCACCAGGAAGGCCGAGTAGAGGCCCGCGACCAGCTCGCCCCAGCCGAGATAGCCCAGGGCGATGCCGAGGACTCCCGACAGGCGCACGTCGCCGAACCCCAGGCCGCGGGGATGGATGAACCACAGCACGAAGAAGCAGGCCAGGGCGACGAGGCCACCGAGCCCGGCGCGCAGCAGGGCGTCGAGGTCCCCGGAGAGCACGCCGGCGGCCACCGCGAGCACCCCCAGGACCCAGTACGTACGACGGATCACCCAGGTGGGCAGGAGCCGGGTGCGCCAGTCCACCACGGCGAGGGCGATCAGCACCGGCGTCAACGGCAGCCACAGCAGCAGGGACCAGTCCCAGCCGAGCACGGCGCCGACCAGGGCGCCGGCGGCCACCGAGGCCACCGGGACGCCGACGCGGATCCCCCGGCCGGCAGCGATGTCGACGTAGAGCGCCTTCGGCGCAGCCTCCGCGACCGGCGCAGCCTCGTCGGCGGTCGCAAGCACCTCGGTCGGCGTCGCGCCCTCGCCCGTCGTCGCAACCTCGAGCGGCGTCGGGTCCTCGAGCGGCGTCGGGTCCTCGAGCGGCGTCGGATCCGGGGCAGGCTCCGGTACCCGGCGCACCACGAGTGGCATCAGCAGGCCGCCCGCTCCGGCGGCCAGGGCACCCAGGACAGCGGAACCGATCACCGAGCGCCACGCTCGCTGAGCGCCCTCTCCCCCGCCGCACGCATCACCGCGAGCGGCGCCGGAAGCCCGGTGAACAGGGTGAACTGCAGCGCAGCCTGGTGGACGAGCAGGTCTAGACCGGAGACGACCACGCCCTCGGCCGCGGCCGCCAGCGGTGTGGGCCACGGGTCGTAGAGGACGTCGAACAGGCACGGGGCCGCGGCGAGCGCCGAGACCAGGGCCGCGCCCTGGGCCACGGCCGGGATGGTGGAGACCACGATGTCGGCGGCTCCCAGCGCCGGCTCCGCCAGGGACTCGACCAGGGACTCGACCCGCACCTCGGGCCGCGACGGGTGGGCTGCCAGGGCGGCTCGGGTCTCCGCGGCGCGGTCCGCTGAGCGCACGAGCAGCGTGAACGAGGTGACGCCCAGCTCGCACAGCGCCAGCCCTACCGAGGTGGCGGTGGCTCCGCCCCCGAGCACCACCGCCGCACCCAGGGGTCGGTCGGTGCGTTCGCCGATCGCGGCGACCGCCCCGGGAGGTCGGTGTTGTGACCGTGCAGCCCATCGTCGAGCACCAGCGTGTTCACCGCGCCGCTCACCGTGGCGTGCGGCGTCACGTCGTCGACCAGCGTCATCGCCTCGCGCTTGAGCGGCATGGTCAGCGACAGGCCGCGCCAGGTGGGGTCAAGGCCGGCCAGGAACTCGGGGAGCCCGCCGGCGGGCACCCGGTGGGCGTCGTAGGTCCAGTCCAGCCCCACCGCGGCGTACCCCGCCCGGTGCAGCACCGGAGAGAGCGAGTGCTCGATGGGGTCGCCGAGGACCCCGCACCGACGGGTGGGCTCGGCCATGCTCAGCAGGCGTCCGAGGTCTCGCAGTAGGCCTGGTACTCGGCCTTGAACTCCAGGAACTCGCTGTAGTCCTCCGCGAACTTGGTCTCCCCGGTCGCCAGGTCGACGGTGACGTAGTAGTACCAGGGCCCGTCCGCGGGGTTCGCTGCGGCCTTGATGGCGTCGTCGCCGGGCGCCTCGATGGGCGTCGGCGGCAGCCCCGGGTAGAGCCGGGTGTTGTAGGGCGTGTCCACTGCGAGCTCGTCCGCGCTGAGTGCGGTGGTCCCGGACTTGCCGATTCCGTAGGCGTTGGCGGCGTCGATCTGCAGCAGGCCGTTGGTGCCGCCCTTGTCGCCAGGACCGTCGAGGCGGTTGTAGATCACCCGCGCCACCTTGGCCATGTCGTCTCCGCGCCCCTCGGCCTCGACCAGGGAGGCGATGACCATCAGCTCGGCCGGGGTCCGGCCCAGCGCCGCAGCCCTGCTCTCCAGGCCGGCCTCGTCGGCCGCCTGCCGCCACCTGGCCACCATCGCGGCGAGGATGTCGGCGGGCTTGTCCTTGGGGCCCAGCTCGTACGTCGCGGGGAACAGGTAGCCCTCCGGGTTTCCCTCGGCGTAGTCGGGGAGCCCCAGCGCCGCGGTGTCCGCGAGAGCCTTCTCGTAGCGCCCCCGGTTGAACTTGGTCTTCTCCACCAGGATGTCCACGATGTCGACGACGCGCAGGCCCTCGGGGATCGTCACCGTGTTGCGGACCTGGTTGGCGGGGTCCATCAGGATGTCGAGCGCGTCGACGGCGCGCATCTCCTTGGCGAGCTCGTAGGTGCCCGCCTGGATGGTGCTGGAGTTCGGGTCCGCGGAGGCGGCGTCGATGAAGGCCTGCACCGAGGCGACGACCTTCTCCTTCTTCAGGCCGCGGCCCATCGCGGCCACCGTGTCGCCCTGCTCGACCTGGAAGGTCACCGTGCCGGTGCCCGGACCGGGATAGTCCTCCACGGAGCCGAACTGGTCGGAGACGAAATCCACGCCCTTGGTGACCGCCACGTAGAAGCCGCCCGCCAGCACCGCAAGGGCGAGGAGCACGGCCAGGCACCCGGCCGGGCCACGGCGTTTCTTGCGCGCTCCGCCCACCGATCGCGGGGCCTCGTCCTGGGGGGGCAGGACGGGGCTCTCGTCCTCATGCATCGTTGACCTCGACGATCTCTCCGGGCGCGATACCGGAGCTTCGCTCCGTGTCCAGCGCGTGTTGCAGGATGACGACGGCTGCGGCCTGGTCGACCACCGCTCGTCGGTTGCTGCCCTTGCGCCCCCGGTCACGGAGCATCGCCTCTGCCGTGACCGTGGTCAAGCGCTCGTCGCAGAGTCTCACGACCACCGGGGCGACCTTGCGCGCCAGGCCGGCCGCGAACTCCCGGGCCTTCGCAGCCGCCGGTCCCTCCGCACCGGACAGCGAGCGCGGCAGGCCGACGACGATCTCGACGGCCTCCTCCTCAGCCACGATCCGGGCGATCCGGCGCAGGTCTCCGCGTCCGCGGGGCACGGTCTCCACCGGGGTGGCCAGGAACCCTGACGGGTCGCTGCGTGCCACCCCGATGCGCGCGTCACCGGGGTCGATGCCGAGCCGTACGCCGTGCCGCACGTCAGCGGCCAGCCAGGGCGCTGGCCACGGCGCCCGGGACTGCGGCGACGGCCGCGTCCACACCGGAGGCGTCGGTGCCGCCGCCCTGGGCGAGGTCGGGCTTGCCGCCGCCCTTGCCGCCCACCAGGGGGCCGACGGCGCGGACCAGGTCGTTGGCCGAGAGGCCCTGGGCCCGCGCGGCCTCGTTGGTCGCCGCCACGACCGAGACCTTGCCGCCGTCGACGCCGATCAGCACCACGACACCGGCCCGGGCCGGGTCAAGCCGGCCGCGGACGTCGGTGGCCAGGGTGCGCACGTCGCCGGAACCGGCACCGGGCAGCGCCTGGGCGACCACCGCCACGCCGGACACGTCGGTAGCGCCCTCCGCGATCGCCGTACCGCCGGCGAGCAGCTGGCCCAGGCGGACCTTGTCCAGCTCCTTCTCGGTGCTGCGGAGCCGCTCCACCATGTCCTGGACCCGCGACACCAGGTCGTCGGGCTGGGTCTTGAGCACCCCGGTGAGCTGCTGCACCACGTCACGCTCGCGCGCCAGGTAGGCGAAGCCCTCGATCCCGGTGAACGCCTCGATCCGCCGGTTGCCCGACCCGACCGAGGACTCCCCGGTCACCACCAGGGTGCCGATCTGGGAGGAGTGGTCGACGTGGGTGCCGCCGCACAGCTCGCGGGACCACGGTCCGCCGATCTCCACGACGCGGACCAGCTCGGCGTCGTAGGTCTCGCCGAAGAGCGCAATGGCGCCCCACTCCTTGGCCTCGGCCAAGGTCATGTACTGCGCCGCGACCGCGAGGTCCTGGCGCAGGGCCTGGTTGGAGACGGTCTCGATGTCGCGCACCTGCTCGGGCGAGAGGCCGGAGCCCCAGCCGAAGTCGAGACGGAGATAGCCGGGACGGTTGTAGGAGCCGGACTGCAGCGCCGAGGGGCCGAGCACCTCGCGCAGCGCGGCGTGCACCACGTGGGTCCCGGAGTGCGCCTGCCGCGCGCCCAGGCGCCACTGCGGGTCCACCTGGGCGTGCAGCACCTTGGTCGCTGCGTCCACTTCGCCCTCGAGCACCCGCACCTGGTGCACCACCAGCCCGCGCACCGGGCGCTGCACGTCGAGAACCTCCAGCACGCCGCCGGCGTACTCGATCCGCCCGGCGTCGGCCGCCTGGCCCCCGGACTCGGCGTAGAACGGGGTGCGGTCCAGGACGATCTCGCCCACCTCGCCGGCCTCGAGCCGGTCCACGGCGCGTCCCTCACGCAGCAGGGCCAGTGGCGCGGACTCGGTCTCCAGCCGCTCGTAGGCCAACCACTGTGTCGGTCCGTGCTCGTCGAGGATGGCGCGGTAGGCCGAGGTGTCGGCGTGCTGGCCCTTCTTGGCGCGAGCATCCGCCTTGGCCCGCTCCCGCTGCTCGGCCATCAGGCCACGGAAGCCGGCCTCGTCGACCGCCAGCCCCTGCTCGGCGGCCATCTCCAGGGTGAGGTCGATGGGGAACCCGTAGGTGTCGTGCAGTGCGAAGGCCTGGTCGCCGGGGAGCACCGCGGCGCCGCTGGTCTTGACCTCGTGCGCGGCCAGGTCAAAGATCTGGGTGCCCGCCTGGAGGGTCTTGCGGAAGGCCTCCTCCTCGGCGAAGGCCACCCGGGAGATCCGCTGCCAGTCCGAGTGCAGGTCGGCGTAGGTCTCGCCCATCTTGTCCCGGCTGACCGGGAACAGCTCGGGCAGTGCGGGGTCCTCGTAGCCCAGCAGTCGCATGGAGCGCACCGCGCGCCGCAGCAGCCGGCGCAGCACGTAGCCCCGGGCCTCGTTGCCGGCGGTGACCCCGTCACCGATCAGCATCATCGAGCTGCGGATGTGGTCTGCCACCACCCGGAACCGCACGTCGTCGACCGGGTCCGCCCCGTAGCGGCGACCGGTGAGCTCCTCGGCCCGCTGGATCACCGGGAACATGACGTCGATCTCGTACATGTTCTCCTTGCCCTGGAGCAGGAAGGCGACACGCTCCAGGCCCATGCCGGTGTCGATGTTGCGCTTGGGCAGGCTGCCGGCGACGTCGAAGTCCTCCTTGGACCGCACGGCGCTCAGCTCGTCCTGCATGAAGACCAGGTTCCAGATCTCCAGGTAGCGGTCCTCGAGCTTGGTGGGCATCTCGGTGCGGGTGGTGGTGCCGAACTCACCGTCGGGGCCGTAGGCCGGGCCGCGGTCGTAGAGGATCTCCGAGCACGGACCACCGGGACCGGGGACGCCCATCGACCAGTAGTTCTCCTTGCGCCCCAGCTTGACGATGCGCTCCTCGGGCAGGCCGGTGACCTTCATCCACAGCGCGAGCGCCTCGTCGTCGCCCTGCAGGATCGAGGGCCACAGGCGGCTCTCCTCCAGGCCGAACCCGCCGTCGGCCTGGCTCTTGGTGACCAGCTCCCAGGCCAGGGAGATGGCGCCCTCCTTGAAGTAGTCGCCGAAGGAGAAGTTGCCGCACATCTCGAAGAACGTCCCGTGCCGGGTGGTCTTGCCGACGTCCTCGATGTCCGGGGTGCGCACGCACTTCTGGATGCTGGTCGCGCGGGAGTACGGCGGCGTCTCCTGGCCCAGGAAGTACGGCTTGAAGGGCACCATGCCAGCGTTGACGAAGAGCAGGTTGGGGTCGTCCAGCAGCAGCGACGCCGACGGCACCGCGGTGTGCGGGCCGTAGGAGGACCCGGCCTCGAAGTGCGCGAGGAAGCGGCGGCGGATCTCGGCGGTGTCCATCAGTCAGTGTCTTTCGTGTGGTCGGGCGGAAGGTGCAGGCTGGGTGGCGTCCCGGGGGCGGACGCGGTGAGCTGTGGCGTGGAGTCGGGCACCAGGCCGAAGCGCTCGCGCAGCTGCGTCTCGCGCTCCTGCTGGCCGGCACGGACCTCCTCGCGGAACAGCCGGGCACCGGCTCCCACTCCGCGCATCCGGTCCCGGAGGCCGTCGACGCTCAGGCTCTCGGCGGCGCGACGGACCCGGGTGACGGCGTAGGCCCCGGCCCCCGCGCCGGCCACGAACCACAGGCTCCGGCTCATGCCACGTCTCCCGGCTCGCGCGCGTAGTACTGACGCAGGGCCTCCTTGACGTCGGCCTTGCGGCGTCGCCCGGCGCGCCGGGTCTCGCGGCGCACCTCGAACCGGATCCGGTTGCGCTGCTCCGGTGCCAGCGCCCGGCGTACGCCGTGGGCCAAGGAGGCCACCTTGACCACGCCCTCGCGCAGCACGATGTCGGCGAAGAGCCGTCCCTCGATCCGGGTCGGGACCGGTGCGGGCTCGGGGGCCCGGGAGCGCCCCCGACCTCGGTGATCACGAACTCGCGAGGCTGCTCGCCGGTCGGCGCGGCCGGGTCCGAGCGCTCCAGCAGCTCCAGCCTGGCGCGCAGCTCCTGCTGCTCGCGGAGCGCGGCAGCGAGCGCCGTGCGGGTGCTGGTCCGCAGGCGCACCAGCGTCAGGACCAGCGCGCAGACGACCAGGGCCGCAGCGCCGATCACCGCAGGGACCATCGGTTCGCTCACAGAGGGGAACCCTACCTGCCCCTCGACTGGCCCCGGACGAGCCGCCGGACCCGCTCCCAGCGTTCCTTCAGGGTTGCCTCGGCCCCCAGGGCGGTGGGTCGGTAGTACTCGGCGTCCGCGACCACGTCGGGTGCGTACTGCTGCTGGGCGATGCCGAACGGCTCGTCGTGGGCGTACTTGTAGGTGACGCCGTGCCCGAGCTTCTTGGCGCCGCCGTAGTGGGCGTCGCGCAGGTGCGGCGGCACCGGGCCGATCTTGCCGGCGCGCACGTCGGCGCTGGCGCGGTCGATGGCCGAGATCACCGCGTTGGACTTCGGGGCGAGCGCCAGCGCGATGGTGGCCTGGGCGAGGTTGAGCCGCGCCTCGGGCATCCCGATCAGCTGCACCGCCTGCGCGGCCGCCACTGCGGTGGTCAGCGCGGTCGGGTCGGCCAGGCCGATGTCCTCGCTGGCCAGGATCACCAGGCGGCGGGCGATGAAGCGGGGGTCCTCCCCCGCCTCCACCATCCGGGCCAGGTAGTGCAGGGCCGCGTCCGCGTCGGAGCCCCGGACCGACTTGATGAAGGCGCTCGTCACGTCGTAGTGCTGGTCCCCCTGACGGTCGTAGCGCACCGCTGCCTGGTCCACCGCCGTCTCGGCCAGGGCGAGGGTGATGACGTGGGCGTCCTCGCCACCTACCGAGCTGGCCGCGCCCGCGGCAGCCTCGAGGTAGGTCAGCGCCCGTCGGGCGTCCCCGCCGGCCAGCCGGACCAGGTGGTCCCGGGCATCCTCGTCGAGGGTGAACCGTCCCGCCAGACCGCGCTCGTCCTCCAGCGCGGAGGTGATCACCTCACGGACGTCGTCGTCGGTCAGCGAGGTGAGCCGCAGCAGCAGGCTGCGCGAGAGCAGCGGCGAGATCACCGAGAAGAAGGGGTTCTCCGTGGTGGCGGCCACCAGGGTGACCCAGCGGTTCTCCACCCCCGGCAGCAGCGCGTCCTGCTGGGCCTTGGAGAACCGGTGCACCTCGTCGACGAAGAGCACCGTCTCGCGCCCGCCCCGGGACAGCTCCGAGCGGGCCGCGTCGATCGCCGCCCGGACCTCCTTGACGCCGGCGGACACCGCGGAGACCTCGACGAAGCGACGGTCTGTCTGGTTGCTGACGATGGCGGCGATCGTCGTCTTGCCCGTCCCCGGGGGGCCCCACAGCAGCAGCGACATCGACTGGTCGCCCTCGACCAGTCGGCGCAGCGGCGAGCCCTCGGCGCGCAGCTGCGGCTGCCCGACCAGCTCGTCCAGGGTGCGCGGACGCATCCGCACCGCGAGCGGCGCCGAGGAGTGGGTGTTGACCCCCAGCGACCCGGCGGAGGGACTCGGGGTGTCGAAGAGTCCCTCCACGTCAGTCACCGTCCCAGCCTAGGCCCAGGGCACGGGCGGGCCACCTCAGCGCTCCCCCGCGGTGTCCTCAGCTGTCGGCTTCGCGGCCGGCTTGGCGTCGACGCCGGCCTCCTTGCGCTGCTCGGGGGTGATCGGCGCCGGGGCCTCGGTCAGCGGGTCGTAGCCGCCGCCGGACTTGGGGAAGGCGATCACGTCGCGGATGGAGTCGCTGCCCGAGAGGATCGCGGCGATCCGGTCCATGCCGACCGCGATGCCGCCGTGCGGCGGGGCGCCGTACTTCAGCGCCTCGAGCAGGAAGCCGAACTTCTCCTCCGCCTCGGCCTCGTCGATCCCCATCACCGCGAAGACCCGCTTCTGCACGTCCTCGCGGTGGATACGGATGGACCCGCCGCCGAGCTCGTTGCCGTTGCACACGATGTCGTAGGCGTAGGCCAGCGCCTCGCCGGGCGCCTGCTCGAAGGAGTCGAGGAACTCCGGCTTCGGGCTGGTGAAGGCGTGGTGCACCGCGGTCCAGGCCCCGGCACCCACCGCGACGTCGCCGCTGGCGACCGCGTCGGAGGCCGGCTCGAACAGCGGCGCGTCGACCACCCAGGTGAACGCGAAGGCGGACTCGTCGATCAGTCCGCCGCGGCGGCCGATCTCCAGGCGGGCGGCTCCCAGCAGCGCCCGGCTCGGCTTGGCCTCGCCGGCAGCGAAGAAGACGCAGTCGCCGGGGTTGGCGCCCACGTGGGCGGCCAGCCCCTCCAGCTCGGTCGCCGACAGGTTCTTGGCGACCGGGCCGCCGAGGGTGCCGTCCTCGCCGACGAGCACGTAGGCCAGGCCCTTGGCGCCACGCTGCTTGGCCCACTCCTGCCAGGCGTCGAGCTGTTTGCGGGGCTGGCTGGCCCCGCCCGGCATCACCACGGCACCCACGTAGGGCGCCTGGAAGACCCGGAACGGCGTCTCGGCGAAGAACTCGGTGCACTCCACCAGCTCCAGGCCCATCCGCAGGTCCGGCTTGTCGGAGCCGAAGCGGCGCATCGCCTCGGCGTAGGTCAGCCGAGGGATGGGGCGCGGGATCTCGTGCCCGACCAGCGCCCACATCTCGGAGAGCACGTCCTCCATCAGCGAGATGACGTCCTCCTGGTCCACGAAGCTCATCTCGATGTCGAGCTGGGTGAACTCGGGCTGCCGGTCGGCGCGGAAGTCCTCGTCGCGGTAGCAGCGGGCGATCTGGTAGTACCGCTCCAGCCCGCCCACCATCAGCAGCTGCTTGAACAGCTGGGGGCTCTGCGGCAGGGCGTACCAGCTGCCGGGACGCAGTCGCGCCGGCACCACGAAGTCGCGGGCACCCTCCGGGGTGGACCGGGTCAGGGTCGGGGTCTCGACCTCGACGAAGTCGCGGCGGTCCAGCACGTCGCGGGCGGCCTTGTTGATCCGGCTGCGCAGCCGGATGGCGGCGGCCGGACCGCTGCGGCGCAGGTCCAGGTAGCGGTGCTTGAGCCGGATCTCCTCCCCCACGTCGACGTGGTCGTCGATGGGGAACGGCAGCGGCGCGGAGGTGCTGAGCACCTCGACGTCGGAGGCGATGACCTCGACCTCGCCGGTGGGGATCGCGTCGTTGGTGTTGCCCTCGGGGCGCGCGCTGACCTCACCGGTGATCTTGAGGCAGAACTCGTTGCGCAGGCTGTGGGCCACGGCCTCGTCGCGGATGACCACCTGGACGATGCCGCTGGCGTCGCGCAGATCCAGGAAGGCCACCCCACCGTGGTCGCGACGACGTGCCACCCACCCGGCGAGGGTGACGGTCTGGCCGACGTGCTCGGAGCGGAGCGCTCCGGCGTCATGGGTGCGGATCACGAGGTGGTCTCCTTGGGGTTGCGTGCGGTGTCTGTCTGGGTGCTGGGGCCGACGACCCGGACCTGCGGTCGCAGGTCCTCGGCGGGCGGCGTCCAGGTGTTCGGGTCGGCGGTGTGCTGGTCGCCGGTGCGGATGTCCTTCACGGTGTGCTCCGGATCGCCGGGGAACCAGACCCAGGGGATGCCGCGGCGCTCGGCGTAGCGGATCTGCTTGCCGAACTTGCTCGCGGTGGCGGCGACCTCGCACGGCACGCCGCTGCGGCGCAGCGCCGTGGCCACCGCGTCGGAGGCGCTGCGGGACTCCTCGTCCACGAGCGCCACCAGGACCGCGCTGGGCACGCTGCGGTCGGCGGTGAGCAGGCCCTTGTTGAGCAGCGGCACCAGCACCCGGCTCACGCCGAGGGAGATGCCCACCCCGGGGTACGTCGTACGGCCGTCGGCGGCGAGGGCGTCGTAGCGTCCACCGGAGCAGATCGAGCCCAACGACTCGTAGCCGTCCAGGCGGGTCTCGAACACGGTCCCGGTGTAGTAGTCCAGGCCCCGGGCGATCTTGAGGTCCGCCTCGAGGCGCACGGTGTCGGTGACCAGGTCGGCGCAGCCCCTCATCAGGGCGCCGAGCTCGCCGATGCCCTCCTCCAGCAGCGGGTGCTCCACCCCGAGGGCACGCACCTGCTCGGCGAAGGAGTCGTCGGGCGTGCAGATCCGGGCCAGGGCGAGGACCTTGTCGGCACGTTCGGCGTCCAGCAGCTGGTGCTCGGTGACCAGGAGGTCCCGCACCGCCTGCTCGGGCAGCTTGTCGAGCTTGTCGACCAGCCGCATCACCTCGTCGACGTCGCTCACGCCCAGGCCGGCGTAGAAGCCCTGGAGCAGCTTGCGGTTGTTGACCTGGAGGCGGAAGCCGGGCAGGAACGAGAGCCCCTTCAGCGCCTCCACCATCACCCGGGTGATCTCGACGTCGTGGTGGAACGGCAGCTCGCCGGCGCCCACGATGTCGATGTCGGCCTGGGTGAACTCCCGGAAGCGGCCGTCCTGGGGTCGCTCGCCCCGCCACACCTTCTGGATCTGGTAGCGCCGGAACGGGAACTCGAGCTTGCCGGAGTTCTCCAGCACGTAGCGGGCGAAGGGCACGGTGAGGTCGAAGTGCAGGCCGATGCCGGAGTCCCGTCCCCCAGCCTCCTCCTGCAGGCGGCGCAGGACGTAGACCTCCTTGGAGGTGTCGCCCTTGCGCAGCAGCTGGTCCATCGGCTCGACGGCACGCGTCTCGATGCCGGCGAACCCGTGCAGCTCGAAGGTGCGCGCCAGGGTGGATACCACCTCGACCTCGACGCTGCGCTGAGCCGGCAGCAGCTCGGGGAACCCGCTCAGCGGGCGTGGCTTGGACATGGCTAGAGACCTCGGGTCACTCGGCCTGCGGAGCCGCCCTCGAGCAGCTCGCGCAGATAGGGGTTGGTCGCGCGCTCGCGGCCGATGGACGTCTGCTCGCCGTGACCGGGCAGGACCACGATGTCGTCGGCGAGCGGGAGCACCTTGTCGGTCAGGCTGCGCAGCATCGTGGCGTGGTCGCCCCCCGGGAGGTCGGTGCGCCCGATGGAGCCGGCGAACAGCAGGTCCCCGGAGAACATCACCTCGGAGATGTCGCGCTGGCCCCCCGCCTCGCCGTACGGCGTGCGGAAGGTGACGGATCCCTGGGTGTGGCCCGGCGTGTGGTCGACGGTGAACCGCAGTCCGGCCACCTCGAGCTCCTGCAGGTCGCTCAGCTCGCGGACGTCCTCGGGCTCGGCCCACTCGTACGACCCGCCGAGCAGCATCTGCGTCGACTCGCGCGACATGCCGGCCATCGGGTCGGTGAGCAGGTGCCGGTCGCTGGGATGCACCCAGGCGGTCGCGTCGTAGGTGCCGGCGACGGGGGCCACGCACCACATGTGGTCGATGTGCCCGTGGGTGACCAGCACCGCGACCGGCTTGAGCTTGTTCTCCCGCACCACCTGGTCCACCCCGGCGGCGGAGTCCTTGCCCGGGTCGATGACCAGGCACTCGTTGCCCGGACCGGTGGACACGACGTAGCAGTTGGTTCCCCAGGGACCTGCGGGGAATCCGGCGATGAACACGGTGATGGACGCTCGATTCACGACTGGGTTTTTGTGGGCAGGTGAGTCAGCCTACCGAGGCCCGCGCGGCGATTGACTAGCATGGGCGACCATGAGCGCGCAGAAGCAGTCGGAGTGGGGCCGGGTGGCCGAGGACGGCACCGTCTATGTGAAGACCACGGCCGGCGAGAGGGCGGTGGGACAGTACCCAGCGGGCACGCCCGAAGAGGCCCTGGCGTTCTTCACCGAGCGCTTCGCCGCGCTGGAGTTCGAGGTCGGGCTGCTGGCCCAGCGCATCGCCGCGGGCAAGGTCTCCCCGAGGAGGCCGCGGCCGCCGTCAAGACGGTGCGGCAGCAGGTGAGCGAGGCCAACGCCGTGGGTGACCTGGACGGCCTGGCGGGCAAGCTGGACGCCCTCGGACCGGTGATCGCCATCCAGCGCGAGGCCCGCAAGGCGGAGCGGGCCCAGCGCGTCTCGGAGTCCAAGGACCGCAAGGAGAAGATCGTCGCGGAGGCCGAGCGGCTGGCCGAGGGCAACGACTGGCGCAACGGCGCCAACCGCCTGCGCGACCTGCTGGAGGAGTGGAAGGCCCTGCCTCGCCTGGAGAAGGGCGCCGACGACGTCCTGTGGCGCAGGTTCTCCACCGCCCGCACCACCTACACCCGTCACCGCAAGAGCCACTTCGCCGAGCAGCACGAGAAGCGCGACGCCGCCAAGACCATCAAGGAGCGCCTGGCCAAGGAGGCCGAGGCGCTCGCCGAGTCCACCGACTGGGGTCCGGCCTCGGGGCGTTTCCGGGACCTGATGCGTGACTGGAAGGCCGCCGGTCCCGCGCCTCGCGAGGTCGAGGAGAAGCTGTGGAAGAGGTTCCGGGGCGCCCAGGACACGTTCTTCGGCAACCGCGACTCCGCGAACGCGGCGCTGGACCAGGAGTTCGCCGCCAACGCGGAGGTCAAGGAGGCACTGCTGGTCGAGGCGGAGGCCCTGGTGGCCGACCTCGAGTCCGCCGACCTCGACGCGGTCAAGGCTGCGTTCCGTGACCTGGCCGACCGCTGGGACGCCGCTGGCAAGGTGCCGCGGGACCGGATCAAGGAGCTCGAGGGCCGGATGCGGGCCGTCGAGCAGGCCATCCGTGGCGTCGAGGAGGCGCAGTGGCGCCGCAGCGACCCGGAGAAGTCCGCGCGGGCCGACGACCTCGTCGGCAAGCTGGAGGCTGCGATCGCCGAGATCGAGGGCCGGCTGGAGAAGGCCCGCAGCGCCGGCGACGACAAGGCCGTTCGCGACCTGGAGGAGAACCTCGAGGGTCGTCGCGCCTTCCTGGAGATGGCTCGCAAGGCCGCCGAGGAGTTCTCCGGCTGAGGCCTCTCAGCGCGTCGTGACCGGCGACGCCTGCCGGGTCCCTACTGGGTGACCCGGTAGGCGTCGAAGACGCCCGGCACGCCTCGGACCGCACGCAGCACGCTGTCCAGGTGCGTGGAATCGGCCATCTCGAACGTGAACCGGCTCTTGGAGACCCGGTCCCGGGTGGTCTGCAGGGTGGCGCTGAGGATGTTCACGTGCGTGTCCGACAGCGCCATCGTGATGTCGGAGAGCAGGCGCGCCCGGTCCAGCGCCTCGACCTGGATGTTGACCAGGAACGTGGACTGGCCCGTCGGCGCCCACTCCACCCCGACCAGGCGCTCGGCCTGGCTCTGCAGGCTGGTGGCGTTGGTGCAGTCGCGGCGGTGGACCGAGACTCCGCCGCCCTTGGTCACGAAGCCCAGGATCGGGTCCGGCGGCACCGGCGTGCAGCACTTGGCGAGCTTGACCAACACGTCGCCGCTGCCCTCCACGACGACCCCGCTGTCGCCGGAGGTGGGCGTCTTGGCCCGGCTGCGGCGCCCGGTGATCGTGACGCCCTCGGCGAGGTCCTCGGCGGCCCCGTCGTCGCCTCCGTGCAGGTCGATCACCTTGCGCACGACGGCCTGCGCGGAGAGGTTGCCCTCCCCCACGGCGGCGTACAGGGCGGAGACGTCCTGGAGCCGGTAGTGGACCGCGGCCAGGGTCAGGGACTCGTGCGAGAGCAGCCGCTTCAGCGGCAGGCCCTCCTTGCGCATCAGGCGGGCGATCTGGTCCTTGCCCCGCTCGATGGCCTCCTCGCGCCGCTCCTTGGTGAACCACTGCCGGATCTTGGAGCGGGCCCGCGGTGACTTGACGAAGTTGAGCCAGTCCAGCGACGGTCCGGCGGTGGCGGCCTTGGAGGTGAAGACCTCGACCACGTCGCCGTTGTCCAACGTGGACTCCAGCGGCACCAGGCGTCCGTTGACCCGGGCCCCGATCGTGCGGTGGCCGACCTCGGTGTGCACCGCGTAGGCGAAGTCGACCGGGGTGGCCGCCGCGGGCAGGGCGATCACGTCCCCGCGCGGGGTGAAGACGTAGACCTCCGCGCGGTTCATCTCGAAGCGCAGCGACTCCAGGAACTCGCCCGGATCCTCGACGTCGCTCTGCCAGTCCATGAGCTGACGCAGCCAGGCCATGTCGTCCATGTCGCCGGCGCGGTCGGTGTCCACCCCGTTGCGGGTGTCCTCCTTGTACTTCCAGTGGGCCGCGACGCCGTACTCCGCGCGGCGGTGCATCGCGAAGGTGCGGATCTGCACCTCCACCGGCTTGCCGGCCGGGCCGATCACGGTGGTGTGCAGCGACTGGTACATGTTGAACTTCGGCATCGCCACGTAGTCCTTGAACCGCCCCAGCACCGGGTTCCAGCGCGAGTGCAGCACCCCGAGGACGGAGTAGCACTCGCGGTCCTCCTCCACCAGGACGCGGATGCCCACCAGGTCGTAGATGTCGGAGAACTCCCGGCCACCCACGATCATCTTCTGGTAGATCGAGTAGTAGTGCTTGGGCCGGCCGCTGACCTTGGCCTTGATCCGCGAGTCCTTCAGGTCGTCCTTGACCTGGTCGATGACCTGGGCCAGGAACTGGTCGCGGGACGGCGCCCGCTCGGCGACCATCCGCACGATCTCGTCGTAGATCTTGGGGTGCAGGGTGGCGAACGCCAGGTCCTCCAGCTCCCACTTGAGGGTGTTCATGCCCAGCCGGTGGGCCAGCGGCGCGTAGATGTCCAGGGTCTCGCGGGCGGTGCGCTCCTGGCTGGCCTGCGGGACGTAGCGCAGGGTGCGCATGTTGTGCAGCCGGTCGGCGAGCTTGATGACCAGCACGCGGATGTCGCGAGCCATCGCCACGATCATCTTGCGGATCGTCTCGGCCTGCGCGGCGTCGCCGTACTTGACCTTGTCGAGCTTGGTGACCCCGTCGACAAGCACCGCGACCTCGTCACCGAACTCGGCGCGCAGCTCGTCCAGCGTGTACGGCGTGTCCTCGACCGTGTCGTGCAGCAGGGCCGCGACCAGGGTCGGCTCGGTCATGCCGATGTCGGCCAGGATCGTGGCGACCGCCAGCGGGTGGGTGATGTAGGGATCACCGCTCTTGCGCATCTGGCTGCCGTGCTTCTGCTCGGCCACCAGGTAGGCCCGCTCCAGCAGCGCCAGGTCCGCCTTGGGGTGGTTGGCGCGCACCGCACGGAACAGCGGCTCCAGCACCGGGTTGCCGGGCTGGCTGGTGCGGGTGCCGATCCGAGCCAGGCGGGCCCGCATCGAGCGCGCCGATACCGGGACCTCCGAGGCGCGCTCCTGCTCGGGGGCCTGGGCGCTTTCCTCGGTCATCGCACCAGTCTAGTCACGGCTCAGATGGTCAGCAGGGCGGTGCAGGGAAGGTCGCTGACCAGGCCCCGTCCCTCCAGGAAGCCGATCTCCATGAGCACCGCCAACCCGGTCACGGTGCCACCGCAGGTCTCCACCAACCGGCGGGTGGCGGCCGCCGTGCCCCCGGTGGCCAGCACGTCGTCGACCAGCAGCACCCGGTCACCTGGCGCCACGGCGTCGTGGTGCAGCTCCAGGGTGGCCTCGCCGTACTCCAGGGCGAAGGACTCGGCGTGCGCCCCGCGGGGCAGCTTGCCCGCCTTGCGCACCGGCACGAACCCCGCGCCCAGGGCGAGCGCGACGGGGGCGGCGAGGATGAACCCCCGGGCCTCCATGCCCACGACCTTGTCGACGACCGGCCGGCCGTCCGCGTCCCGTCCGGCCTGCGCCAGGGCGGTCACGACCGCCTGGAAGGCGGCGTGGTCGGCCAGCACCGGGGTGATGTCCTTGAAGACCACGCCCGGCGTGGGGAAGTCCTGGACGTCGACGACCAGCTTGTCCAGGGCGCTACGGGCGCGCAGGATCTCCGGGGTCTCCACGGCGCTCACACCTCGGGGGTGGTCGGCTCAGTGCCGGTGTCGGCGCTGGTGCCGGTGTCGGCGCTGGTCGACTCGACCGCTGCCACCGCACCACGAGCCACCGAGACGACGACGCCGGGAGCGATCTCCGCCGAGACCCGGTCGTCCTGCACGGCACTGAGGGTGGCGAAGATGCCAGAGCTCAGCAGCACCCGGTCACCGGGCTTCAGCTGGGACTGCAGCCCGGCGATCGCCTTCTGCCGGCGCGACGCGGGACGCACGATCAGCAGCCAGAAGACCAAGGCGATCGCTGCCAGTGACAGCCACGAGACGTACTGCTCCAACGTGCTCAACCCTCTTCAAACTCAGTGTCAGGGAGGCCGACCTCCAGGCCGGCCACGAAGCACGAGTCTACGCAGGGGTCATTCGTCGAACAGCACCTCGTCCTGGCCCGCACCGGCCGGCGGGGTGAGACCGAGGTGCACCCAGGCGGCCGCGGTCGCGACCCGCCCGCGCGGGGTCCGGGCCAGGAAGCCGTTGCGCACCAGGAAGGGTTCGGCCACCTCCTCCACGGTCTCGCGCTCCTCCCCCACGGCCACAGCCAGGGTGGAGAGCCCCACCGGACCTCCGGCGAAGCGCCGGCAGAGCACGTCGATCACGGCGCGGTCCAGCCGGTCCAGGCCCAGCTCGTCGACCTCGTAGAGCTCCAGCGCCACCCGGGCCACCTCGCGCGAGAGCACCCCGTCGGCGCGGACCTGGGCGTAGTCGCGCACCCGGCGCAGCAGCCGGTTGGCGATCCGCGGGGTGCCACGGGAGCGGGACGCGATCTCCGCCGAGCCACCCTCGGTCAGGTTCACCCCGAGCAGCCCCGCGGAGCGGTGCACGATCAGGTCGAGCTCGTGCGGCTCGTAGAACTCCAGGTGGGCGGTGAACCCGAACCGGTCGCGCAGCGGCCCGGGCAGCAGCCCGGCCCGGGTGGTGGCTCCCACCAGGGTGAACGGCGGGATCTCCAGCGGGATCGCCGTCGCGCCGGGCCCCTTGCCGATGATCACGTCGACCCGGAAGTCCTCCATGGCCATGTAGAGCATCTCCTCGGCGGGCCGGGACATGCGGTGGATCTCGTCCACGAAGAGCACATCGCCCTCGTTCACCCCGCTCAGGATGGCGGCCAGGTCCCCGGCGTGGGTGATCGCCGGTCCGCTGGTGAGCCGCAGCGGTGTGGACATCTCCGCCGCGATGATCATCGCGAGCGTGGTCTTGCCCAAGCCGGGCGGTCCCGAGAGCAGCACGTGGTCGGGTGCCCGGCCCCGCTGCCGAGCCGCCTCCAGCACCAGGCCGAGCTGGTCCCGCACGCGGGTCTGCCCGACCACCTCGTCCAGGGTGCGGGGACGCAGCGCCGCCTCGATGGTCCGCTCGTCCCCCTCGGCCTCGGCGGCGGTCAGCGACTGCAGGTGCCGCTCCTCGCTGGCGGCCAGCAGCTCCTCGGGGTCCACCTCAGGCCTTGCTCAGCGTCTGGAGGGCGGCCCGCATGAGGCGTCCCACGTCGGGCTGGGCGCCGGCCTCGTCGGAGACCGCCTCGACGGCCTTGTCGGCCTCCTTGGCCGACCAGCCGAGACCGAGCAGGCCCTGGTGGACCTGGTCCCGCCAGGGCTGGGCCGCGCTGACGCCGCCGGCCGCGGCGCCGGAGCCCGTGGGCGCGCCGATGCGGTCCCGGAGCTCGAGGATGATCCGCTGCGCGCCCTTCTGACCGATTCCCGGCACCCGCGTCAGCGTCTTGACGTCGTCGGAGGAGATGGCGCGGCGCAGGTCGTCCGGGGTCAGCACCGCGAGCATGGCCTGGGCGACCTTGGGGCCCACGCCGGAGGCGGTCTGCACCAGCTCGAAGCAGCCCTTCTCGTCGTCGTCGAGGAAGCCGAACAACGTCATGGAGTCCTCGCGCACCACCATGGAGGTGGGCAGCGTGGACTCGTGGCCGGGGCGCAGGGTGGCCAGGGTGCCGGGGGTGCACATCAGCTCCAGGCCGACGCCCCCCACCTCGAGGACCGCGGACAGTGGCGTGACGGCGGCGACCCGGCCGCGGACGAAGGCGATCAACGCAGACTCCTGGAGCTCGTGGTGACGGACCGGACGCGGGCGGCCTGCCTGGCCACCGCCTCCTCGAGGCGGGACTGGGCGCCACCGCGCCAGATGTGGGTGATGGCCAGGGCCAGGGCGTCGGCGGCGTCCGCCGGCTTGGGCGGGGCGCTCAGCCGCAGGATGCGCGTCACCATGGCACCGACCTGGGCCTTGTCGGCGCGACCGCTGCCCGAGACCGCCGCCTTGACCTCGCTGGGAGTGTGGAGGGCCACCGGGAGACCCCGGCGCGCCGCGGCCACCAGCGCGATGCCGCTGGCCTGGGCGGTGCCCATGATGGTGCTGGAGTCGGAGCGGGCGAAGACCCGCTCGACGGCGACGGCGTCGGGGGCGTACTCGTCGAGCCAGGCGTCGATGCCCTTCTCGATGGTGACCAGGCGCAGCGCCACGGGCTGGTCGGCACTGGTGCGGATCACGTTGACGTCGATCAGGCTCAGCGGCCGGCCGACCTCGCCCTCGACCATGCCGATTCCGCACCGGGTCAGGCCGGGGTCAATCCCCAGGACACGCATGAGCCACCTTTTTCGTCGAACGTGTGTTCGCACGACACGCTATCCCCCGACGAGGGACCGATCCACCCGCGACACGCGCGGGGCGCAGGCCTCAGTCCTCGAGCTCGGCCAGCACCTCGTCGGGCACGTCCACGTTGGTGAACACGTTCTGCACGTCGTCGAGGTCCTCCAGCGCGTCGACCAGCTTGAAGACCTTGGGGGCAGCCTCGGCGTCCACCGGGATCTCCAGGCTGGCCACAAACTCCACGTCGGCGGAGTCGTAGTCGATGCCCGCGGCCTGGAGCGCCGTGCGCACCTGCACCACGTCGGTGGCCTCGGACTGCACCTGGAAGGACTCGTCCAGGTCGTTCACGTCCTCGGCCCCGGCGTCCAGCGTCGCCTCCAGGAGGTCGTCCTCGGTCACCTCACGGGACTCCTGGCTCTTGGGCACCGTCACCACGCCCTTGCGGGTGAACAGCCGCGACACCGAGCCGGGATCCGCCATCGTGCCGCCGTTGCGGGTGACCGCGGTGCGGACCTCCATCGCGGCGCGGTTGCGGTTGTCGGTCAGGCACTCGACCAGCAGGGCGACGCCCTGGGGGCCGTAGACCTCGTACATGATCGTGGAGTACTCAGCGCCGCCCGCCTCCGCACCGGAGCCGCGCTTGACGGCGCGGTCGATGTTGTCGTTGGGGACCGAGGACTTCTTCGCCTTCTGGACCGCGTCGTAGAGCGTGGGGTTGCCGGAGAGGTCGCCGCCGCCCATCTTCGCCGCGACCTCGATGTTCTTGATCAGCTTGGCGAACAGCTTGCCGCGCTTGGCATCGACGGCCGCCTTCTTGTGCTTGGTGGTCGCCCATTTGGAGTGGCCAGACATCAGTCCCTCTTCTGCTCGCTGCGATGGTCTGCGGGGTCAAGCCCGGCGCACCGCGTCCACGAACAATCCGTGGACGCGCCCGTCGCCACCCACCTCGGGGTGGAACGACGTGGCCAGCACCGAACCCTGCCGGACGGCCACGATCCTACCCACGGCGTCCCGGCTCGCGTCGGGGGCCGTTTGCACCCGCGCCAGCACCTCGACCGCGGGGCCTGCCTGCTCCACCCAGGGAGCCCGGATGAACACCGCGTGGACCGGGTCCTGGAGCCCCGCGAGGTCCAGGTCCTGCTCGAAGCTCTCGGCCTGGCGCCCGAAGGCGTTGCGCCGCACGGTGACGTCGAGCCCGCCGATGCTCACCTGGTCGCGGGTGCCTGCCTCGATCCGGTCGGCGAGCAGGATCATCCCCGCGCAGGTGCCGAGGACGGGCATCCCCTCCGCGATCCGCGCGCGCAGCGGCTCCATCAGGCCGAAGGTCACCGCGAGCTTCGCCATCGTCGTGGACTCCCCTCCCGGCAGCACCAGGCCGTGGCACGCCGCCAGCTCCTCGGGGCGGCGTACCCGCACCGCGCGGACGCCGAGGGACCCCAGGGTGGCCAGGTGCTCGCGCACGTCGCCCTGGAGGGCGAACACCCCGATCGTGGGCGCCGCGGTCACGGCCGCGCCTGCCAGGTCACCGAGAGCAGCAGCCGGCCGCGCTCGAAGGCCGCCGGCACCTGGTGGCGGGCCAGCACCCTCAGCACCCCGGACAGCAGGTCGTCGCCCGGCACCGCGTCGGTGAGGTCGGGGTGGCACAGGGTGACCTCGAGCACCCCGTGGTCCAGGGAGTGCCACACGTCGGGGTGGGTGAACCACAGGACGCCGCGCAGCTCACCGGGGTCGAGGTCTCGTCCCGCGGCGGCGCGGTCGGCCACCCCGGCCCGGACCGCCACCCCGCGGTTGCGCAGATCGGTCAGCGCGCTGACCAGCCGGTCGTGACCGGTGACCTCCGGCCACCGTGCTGCCTCGGCGCGCAGCGCGGCGGTCTCCGCGGCGATCCACGCCCGGGCCAGCACCTGGGGATCGGTCCCCGGGAGCTCGACCTCGATCGCCTCGACCAGCTCGGCGAGCACGGTCTCGGGTGGGTGCAGCCCGGTGCGCACCTGGAGCCGGGCCAGGTGGCGCAGGCCGTCCTCGGCGCGGCGTCTGGCGTCGGGTTCGGTCACCAGCCGCGCTCGGAGAGCCGGTGCGACTGGGGCAGCTCGTCGACGTTGATGCCCACCATCGCCTCGCCGAGGCCGCGGGAGACCTTCGCGACCACGCTGGGGTCGTCGTAGAACGTGGTGGCCTGGACGATCGCCTCCGCGCGCTGCTCGGGGTTGCCGGACTTGAAGATCCCCGACCCCACGAACACCCCCTCGGCACCCAGCTGCATCATCATCGCCGCGTCCGCCGGCGTGGCGATGCCCCCGGCGGTGAACAGCACGACCGGCAGCTTGCCGGCCTCGGCGACCTCCCGGACCAGCTCGTACGGCGCCTGCAGCTCCTTGGCCGCGACGTACAGCTCGTCGGGCGCCATCGCTCCCAGACGCCGGATCTCGGCCCTGATGGTGCGCATGTGGGTGACCGCGTTGGAGACGTCACCGGTGCCGGCCTCGCCCTTGGAGCGGATCATCGCCGCCCCCTCGGTGATCCGGCGCAGCGCCTCACCCAGGTTGGTGGCGCCGCACACGAACGGCACGGTGAAGTCCCACTTGTCGATGTGGTTGGCGTAGTCGGCGGGGGTGAGCACCTCGGACTCGTCGATGTAGTCCACCCCCAGGCTGGCCAGGACCTGTGCCTCGGCGAAGTGACCGATCCGTGCCTTGGCCATGACCGGGATGGAGACCGTCTCGATGATCGAGTCGATCATGTCCGGGTCGCTCATCCGGGAGACCCCGCCCTGGGCGCGGATGTCCGCGGGGACCCGCTCCAGCGCCATCACCGCCACGGCCCCGGCGTTCTCCGCGATCTTGGCCTGCTCCGCGGTGACGACGTCCATGATCACGCCGCCCTTCAGCATCTCCGCCATGCCGCGCTTGACGCGGGACGTGCCGGTGCTGGCCTGTGGAGCCTGGGGGGTGTTTTCGGTCATGTGTTGATCGTAGGCGCGCGGCCCGCGAGGACCCGCCACGCCCGCAGTGCGGGCAGCCCGGCGCGCACGGCCAGCCTGGGCGGCCGCCTCAGGGCGCGCCGGACGCCTCGGTGTCGGAGTCGGTGAAGGGCACTCCGCCACCGAAGAAGTCACCGACCCGGGTTCCCGCCAGCACCCGGAACCCGCTCTGGCGCCCACTCAGCCGCGCGTGCACCGTGTCGAGGGACCGCTGCCGCGTCGAGGCGAGGAGGAGGACGTTGCCGGCGCGCCGTCCCTTCAGGACCGCCGGCTCCACGTGCAGCGCGGTGGCGTCGAATACGCTGCGCCCCGCGGCCAGCGCCCGTCGGCTCCAGGCGAACGGCGCGCGGTCGACCAGGTTGAACAGCAGCAGTCCACCGTCGAGGAGCACGCCGCGCATCGTGGTGAAGGCCTCCACGGTGACCAGGTCGGCCGGCACCCGGCCGCGGTCGAACGCGTCGACGAGGATCACCTCGGCGCTGTCCGGGCGCAGCGCGCCCAGCCCGGTGCGCCCGTCCTGCGGCCGGACCTTGATGCCGCTGCGTGGCGGCAGCGGGAGGTGCGCGCGGACCTGCTCGGTGGTCTCGGTGTCGGGCTCGAGCACGATCTGGGCCGACCGGGGACGGGTGGCGGCGACGTAGCGCGGCAGGCTCATGGCCGCTCCCCCGACGTGCACCACCCGCAACGGCTCTCCCGGCGGGTCGACGGCGTCCAGCACGTCGCCGAGACGTCGTACGTAGTCGAAGGCGAGGTGCAGCGGGTCGGCCAGGTCGACGTAGGACTGGAGCTGACCGTCGGCGCGCAGCGCGAACGCGGTGCGCCGCTCGGTCGGGACGATCTCCGCTCCCCCGCCAGCGCTCGACACCGGTCAGCCCGCCTCGGCGGCCCTCGCCCTGGCGAGCGCCTGGTTGCGCACCGTCAGGATGCGCTGCACCACCGTCACCGTGCTCAGCGCCCCCAGCAGGCCCAGGCCGTAGGCGAGCACGGCGGGCTCGTCGGCGATCTCGGCGGCGAGCGCGAAGACGCCCAGCAGGACCAGCCGGTCCGCCCGCTCCATCAGCCCCACCCGGGCGGTGTAGCCCACGGACTCCGCGCGAGCCCGGGCGTAGGAGGTGGTGGCACCGGTGACCAGGCACCACAGCGCGGTCGCCTGGCCCAGGACCATGTCGCCGGGACCGGCGAAGTAGAGCAGCACGGAGCCGAAGACGACGGCGTCGGCGATCCGGTCCAGCGTGGAGTCCAGGAAGGCGCCGAAGTCGCTGGTACGCCCGCTCAGCCGGGCCATGGTGCCGTCCAGCAGGTCGAAGAGCGCGAAGACGGTGACCACGACCAGCGCGGTGATCAGGTGGCCGCGCGGGGCCCAGTAGAGCGCGGCGGCGCAGGTGAGCACCGTGCCGATGAGGGTGATCGCGTCCGGGGTGAGCCCCAGGCGCAGCAGGACTCGGGCGACGGGGGCGATGAGGGCCTTGGTGATGAAGCCTCTGAAGTGTTCCAGCATGTCGGGAGCAGGCTACCGGCCCTGGCCGGTGAGTGCCTGACAGACCTCCGCCACGGCGGTGGGGACGCCCGCGACGTACCACTCCACGCCCCCGGCCGACACCCGGCTGGTGGTGCCCCCCACGCCTCGGATGACGGCCGCGCCCGGGAGCTCGTCCCAGACCGGCACGGAGTGCTGCACCAGGACGTCGACCCGTCCCTGGGCCAGCGCCATCGCGTCCATGGAGCCCGAGCCCATCATCCGCAGGGTCGCCGCTCCCCGCACCGCGCGTCCGAACGCCTCACCGACCGGGCCGCCGTAGAAGGGCGGGTGCAGGTAGGTGGTCAGGCAGGCCTGCGCCAGGGGTACGTCGACCAGCGGGGCCAGCGCGACGCCGTTGCGGGTGGGTGCCAGGCCCGGTCCGCCCACGTAGGTGGCGTCCTCGTGCGGGTGGTGGACGGCGCCGAGGACGAGCTCGTCCCCGTCGGAGAGGGCGAGCGCCGAGCACCACCACTCCAGGCCACGGTGGAAGTTGTAGGTGCCGTCGACCGGGTCGATGACCCAGGTCCGGCCGCTGGAGCCGGTGTGGGCGGCCCCCTCCTCCCCCACGATCGAGTCGTCGGGCCGCTCGGCGCGCAGCCGTTCCAGGACCAGACGCTCCGCGGCCCGGTCGGCGGCGGTGACGACGTCGGAGACGCTCGTCTTGCGCTCGACGCTGAGCCCGGCGACGCGCATGCCGAGCGCGAGCGCCCCGGCCTCGCGGACGAGGTCGGAGGCCAGCGCGGCATCGGTCATGGCGTCGTCACTGCCACGCGTCGGCGAGCAGGGCGCGGGTGTCGGTGAGCAGCTGGGGCAGGGTCTTGGTGTGGCCGATGATCGGCATGAAGTTGGAGTCGCCGATCCAGCGGGGCACCACGTGCTGGTGCAGGTGGGCGGCGATTCCGGCACCGCCGGCGGTGCCGGCGTTCATCCCGATGTTGAAGCCCTCGGCCCGGGACACCGAGCGCAGCACCAGCATGGCCTTCCTGGTCAGCCGGCCGATCTCCACCGCCTCCTCGTCCGTGGTCTCCGTCCAGTCCGCGATGTGCCGGTAGGGGCAGACCATGAGGTGTCCCGAGGCGTACGGGTAGAGGTTGAGCACCACGAAGGCGGTCTCCCCGCGGTGCACCACCAGCCCGTCCACGTCGTCGAGCGAGGGGATCCTGCAGAACGGGCACTGCTCGCTGGAGGGGTCCGCGGGCTTGTTCTCGCCCCGGACGTAGGCCATCCGGTACGGCGTCCAGAGCCGCTCGAGGTCGTCGGGACGGCCGATCCCGTCCTGGTGCGCCTCCGGGTGCTCCTGCTCGGCGGCCATCGTGGTCAGACCTGCTCGCGGGTGGCCACCGCGGCGGCGACCCGCTCGATGGCCTCCTCCAGCGGCACCCCGTTGTCCTGGCGCCCGTCGCGGTAGCGGAAGGAGACGGCCCCGGCCTCGACGTCGTCGTCACCGGCGATCATCATGAACGGCACCTTCTGCAGCTGGGCGTTGCGGATCTTCTTCTGCATCCGGTCGTCGGAGTCGTCCACCTCGACCCGCAGGCCCAGGGGCTTCATCCGCTTGGCCACCTCGAAGAGGTAGTCGTTGTGCCGCTCGGCGATCGGGATCGCCTGCACCTGGACGGGGGCGAGCCACGGCGGGAACGCGCCGGCGTAGTGCTCGACCAGGACGCCGAGGAACCGCTCGATCGACCCGAACTTGGCCGAGTGGATCATCACCGGCTGCTGCCGCGAGCCGTCGGCGGCGACGTACTCCAGGTTGAAGCGGTCCGCGGACGGCTGGTTGAAGTCGTACTGGACGGTGCCCATCTGCCAGGTCCGGCCGATCGCGTCGCGCGCCTGGACGGAGATCTTGGGGCCGTAGTAGGCGGCGCCTCCGGGGTCGGGCACGAGCTCCAGGCCGGTCCGGGTGGCGACGTCCTCGAGCACCTGGGTCGCGGTCGCCCAGTCCTCGTCGGAGCCGATGAACTTGTCCTTGGCGGCGTCGCGGGTGGACAGCTCGAGGTAGAAGTCGTCGAGACCGAAGTCGCGCAGCACGCTGAGCATGAAGTTGAGCAGGTGCTCGACCTCCTCGGGAGCCTGCTCGGGGGTGCAGTAGGAGTGGGAGTCGTCCTGGGCGAAGCCGCGCACCCGGGTCAGGCCGTGCACGACTCCGGACTTCTCGTGCCGGTAGACGCTGCCGAACTCGAACAGGCGCAGCGGCAGCTCACGGTAGGAGCGCTGCCGGGAGCGGTAGATGAGGTTGTGCATCGGGCAGTTCATCGCCTTGAGCCGGTAGTCCATGCCGTCGACGTCGAGGGCGGGGAACATGCCCTCGCCGTAGTACGGCAGGTGGCCGGAGGTGTAGAACAGGCCCTCCTTGGCGATGTGCGGGGTGCCGACGTACTCGAAGCCCTCCTCGATGTGCCGCTGCCGGACGTAGTCCTCCATCGCCCGCTTGATCACGCCGCCCCTGGGGTGGAAGACCGGCAGCCCGGAGCCGATCTCGTCGGGGAAGCTGAACAGGTCGAGGTCGCGGCCGAGCTTGCGGTGGTCTCGGCGCTCGGCCTCCTCGATCCGGTGCAGGTGCTCCTCGAGCGCCTCCTTGGACTCCCAGGCGGTGCCGTAGATGCGCTGGAGCTGCTTGTTCTTCTCGTCGCCGCGCCAGTACGCCGCCGCCGAGCGCATCAGCTTGAACGCCGGGATGCGCTTGGTGGTCGGCAGGTGCGGACCGCGGCACAGGTCGGACCAGGCCACGTCGCCGTTGCGGCGCACGTTGTCGTAGATGGTCAGCTCGCCCGCGCCGACCTCGACGGCGGCCCCCTCGGCCGCGCCCTCGGCGTGCCCGGAGCCCTTGAGCCCGATCAGCTCGAGCTTGTAGGGCTCGTCCTGGAGCTCGCGGATGGCGTCGGCGTCGGTGGTGACGCGGCGGTCGAAGCGCTGACCCTCCTTGATGATCTTGCGCATCGCGGTCTCGATCTTGGCCAGGTCCTCGGGCACGAACGGGGTCTCGACGTCGAAGTCGTAGTAGAAGCCGTTCTCCACCGGCGGCCCGATGCCGAGCTTGGCCTCGGGCCAGATCTGCTGCACGGCCTGGGCCATCACGTGGGCGGTGGAGTGGCGCAGGATGTCGCGGCCGTCGGCGGAGTCGATCGCCACGCCCTCGACCTCGTCGCCGTCGGAGAGCTCGTGCGCCAGGTCGCGCAGCTGGCCCCCCACCCGCGCCGCGATCACCTCGGCGTCGTCGGCGAACAGCTGCCAGGCCTTGGTGCCACTCGTGGTGGTCTGCTCCTGACGCTCACCGGCGTGGATGCGGACGACCTTGATCTCGGGCACGGGGTAGCTCCTGGTTCGGCTGGGTGAGGACAGGTCGATGCTATCGGTCCCGCCGCCGGCCACTCAGACCTGTGTCGCGTCGAACGCCGGGTGGTGGCTGCCCACCTTGCGGGCCTCGGCGAGGTGACCGCCGAGGTAGGCGCCGGCGCCGGAGATCGCGTAGCCGAGCAGGCCGAGCTTGACCCCGGCGGCCTGGCGGCCCTGACGGCGGGCCCGCCAGGAGGCCGCGTAGGCGCCGATGGCGACGCCGTTGCTGACCGCGTGCACCAGCCCCACGCGCTTCTCCCTCGACGATGCCTCGGACCACTCGGCCCAGCCCGTCCAGGCGGTCGGGACCGCGGCGGCGAGCCCGGTGCCCACCAGGGCCTGGGCGGGGGCGGCCCAGCGGCCCCGCCCCAGCACGTCGAGCAGGCTGGCCGAGGTCCAGCTGCCCACGACCAGGTCGGTGAGCAGCGGGTGGAGGGCGTGACCGAGCCAGTCGCCGCGCAGCACCTGACCCTTCACCCCCGAGGCGAAGAGCGTCTGGACGTGTGGCTGGAGGGCAGCCACCGGGCGGTCGAGCACCGAGGCACCCTCCAGTCGCAGGGTCCAGCGCACGAGTGCCGGCGGTCGTTCGGATGTCGTCGTCATGGACCCACCGTGCCCGGCGAAGCGAGGAGCAAACGTGGCGGATCCGCGCCTCGGCCAGGTGCGAGAATTTCGTTTGACCGGTGCGGAAGGCTGCGGACATGGAACAGATCACCAAGCGCTTCCTCAACTGGGCGAGCATCCTCGAGGACGCGACCCGGGCGCAGGTTCAGATGACCAGCGAGATGCCCTTCATCTACCCCCACGTCGCCCTGATGCCGGACGCGCACCTGGGCAGGGGCTGCGCCGTGGGGGCCGTCCTGCCCGCCCGCGGCGCGATCATGCCCGCTGCGGTCGGAGTGGACATCGGGTGCGGGATGATCGCCGTCCGCACCCAGTACGTCGCAGCCGACCTGCCCGCCGATCGGCGGCCGCTCCGCGAAGCGGTCGAAGGTGCAGTGCCGCTGTCGGCGGGCCGGTACAACGCCGCGGTGACGCGTGAGCACACCCGGTCGCGGGTCGCGAACCTGGAGGCCCGCGCCGAGCGCGCCGGCTTCGATCCGGCTCGCTACGCCGCCAACTGGCGGCTGCAGCTCGGCACGCTCGGCTCGGGCAACCACTTCATCGAGGTCAGCCTCGACGAGGAGGACCGGGTGTGGCTGTTCCTGCACTCGGGGTCCCGCGGCGTGGGCAACAAGATCGCGACCCATCACATCAAGGTCGCGCAGCGCCTGTGCGCACAGCGCTACATCAAGCTCCCCCACCCCGACCTGGCCTACCTCGTCGAGGGCGATCCCGAGTTCTGGACCTACCTGGACCAGCTGCGGTGGGCCCAGCACTTCGCCCTGCTCAACCGGGAGGAGATGATGGATCGCCTCGCCCACTGCTTCGGCGAATGGGTCGGCGGTGCAGTCGTGGAGTCGCAGCGGATCAACTGCCACCACAACTACACCGAGCAGGAGGAGCACTTCGGCGAGACCGTGTGGCTCTCCCGCAAGGGCGCCATCGACGCCTCCCAGGGGACGTGGGGCCTGATCCCGGGCAGCATCGGCACGCGTTCCTACGTGGTGCAGGGCAAGGGCAACCGCCTCGCGCTCAACTCCTCCCCGCACGGGGCGGGGCGGGAGTACGGACGGCGGCACGCGCAGCGGACGTTCACCTACGACCAGCTGGTCGAGTCGATGGCGGGCATCGAGTGGTCGGGGTCGAGGGAGTTCATCGACGAGATCCCGAACGCCTACAAGGACATCGACGTGGTGATGAACGACGCCAAGGACCTGGTGGAGGTGCGCCACACGCTGCGCCAGATCGTGAACGTCAAGGGTGACTAGCGGACCAGAATCGGCGTGCGCCGCCAGCTCCCCCGCTCTACGGTGAGCGGATGTACCTGGAGAACGTCGTCTTCGACGCCATGGAGCCACGGCTGCTCGGGCGGTTCTGGGAGTCCGCGGTGGGCGGTGAGCGGCTGACCGACGAGCCCGCCGGTTTCGAGACGCGGCTCGCCGTCCCGGGGGGACCGACGCTCGACCTGTGCTTCCAGCCCGTCGCCGACCCGACGCTCGACCCGCCCCGGCTGCACGTCGACCTCGCGGGCGGGGAGCGCCAGGCCGAGGAGGTGAAGCGGCTCCTCGCGCTGGGTGCCCGCCGCCTGGACCTGGGACAGGGCGACGTGCCCTGGGCGGTGCTCGCCGACCCCGAGGGCATCCCCTGCTGCGTCGTGGAGGAGCGCCCGGAGTACGCCGGCAGCGGCCCGATCGCCGCGCTGCCCCTGCACTCCGCGGACCCGGGTCGGGACGCGGCGTTCTGGTCCTGGCTGACCGGTTGGCGCGAGGTCCCCGGCAGCGCGCCCCACGCACTGCGCCACGAGTCCGGGCTGGGTCCGCTGCTCGAGCTGTGCCAGGAGACGACCGGCAAGACAGCGGCCAAGAACCGGCTCCACCTCGACGTCCGACTGGAGTCCGGCGAGGACGCCGACGACGTGGAGGCGCACATCACCGAGCGGGGAGGCGCACGGCTGGAGGTCGACTGGGGCGCGCTGCCGTGGCGGTCCTACACCGATCCCTCTGGCAACGAGTTCTGTGTGCTCCCCGCGACGAAACACGCCTGAAACTGTCAAGCGATAGGTTGAGCCCATGCTGGGCTACGACACGGGTTTCCACGAGGTCGGCGACCGAATCTGGGTCGCGCGCTACGAGTGGCACGACGTCAACATCACGGTCATCGAGGGCGGCGCGGGCCTGCTCATGATCGACACCCATGCCTCCACCAGGGCGGCGGTCGGTGTCATCGACCACATCCGACGCGCCGGCCTGGGAGAGGTCACGGTCGTGGTCAACACCCACGAGCACTTCGACCACACCTTCGGCAACGCCGCCGTCCGGTCGGCCTACGGCCCGGTCCCCATCCACGCCACCCAGCACGCCACGGACCACACGCTGAGCTCGGCGGTCGCCTTCAAGGCTCGCTTCGCCGCCCAGGTGGCCGCCGGGGAGCTGGCCGACCCGCGGACCCCGGAGATCCTCCAGACGGACGTCGTCGCACCCGACCGCCCGTTCGTCGGACGGACCACCCTCGACCTCGGGGGCCGCACCGTGGAGCTCGTGCACCCCGGTCGTGGGCACACCGCCGGAGACCTGGTCACCTGGGTGCCGGACGCCAACCTGCTCCAGGCGGGCGACCTGCTGGAGGAGACCGGGCCACCGGTCTACACCGACCACAGCTACCCGCTCGACTGGCCCGCCACCATCGACGTCGTCCTGGACCTGATCGACGACCGCTCCACCGTCGTGCCGGGGCACGGCGTACCCGTGGACAAGGAATGGGTCCGGGGGCAGCGCGCCGAGATCGCGCAGGTGGCGGACACCATCCAGCAGCTGGGCTCCGAGGGCGTCCCGATCGAGCGGGCGATCGCGGCGGCGACCTGGCCGTGGCCGACCGACGACTGGCGGTTCGCAGGGGCGCTGCAGAGCGGGTACGCCCAGCTCGGGCTCGCATGAGCGCCGAACCCGTCCGCCGCGGCACCGGTCGCGCGCGCATCATCGAGGCCGCGACCGAGCTCTTCCTCTCCCAGGGTTACGCGGGCACCACCACGCGCGACATCGCCGCCAGGGCGGGCATCCGGCAGCCCTCGCTCTACGCCCACTTCAAGGTCAAGGCCGACATCCTGCTGGAGGTCCTGGCCCAACCGATCCGGGCCTCGGTGGAGACCTCGGCCGCCCTGATCGAGGACGCCGGGCTCAGTGCCGTCGAGCGTCTGGCACGGCTGGTCGAGTTCGACGTGAAGCTGCTCTGCGACGGACCGAACCTCGCTCACCTGGGCTACCTGCCCGACGTCCGGGCCGAGCAGATCGACGCCGAGCTCGACGCGCAGCACCGGGACCTGCGCCGCGCCTACCAGGTGCTGGTCGAGGGAGCGCTGAACGAAGCAGGACGGCCGGTCGAGGACGCCCGAGGCATCAGCGACGTCGTGCTGACGCTGGTCGAGGGCGTCATCCTCCGCCGCATCGTGGATCCCAGCGTCACCGGCGAGCAGCTCGCTCCGCTGCTGCGCGACGCCGTGCTCACGCTGGTGCGCTGAGCGGCGCCCCGGCCGGGTCCTGCTGTCCTCGGACGTCGCTGGTCCGGCCCTGCGCAGCGGCCCGCCCTGCGCGCTCACGTGCCTGGCGGTCGTGCCGGGTCGCCACCAGGACCCACATGGTCCCCAGCAGCACCACGACGCAGCTGATCCACAGACCGCGGGCGCCGAGCCCTCCCAGCGCCAGGCCACCGACGAGCGACGCCAAGGTCCGTCCCACGGTCCAGGTCATGGAGTAGAAGCCCTGGTACGTCGCGAGCAGACGCGGCGGCGCGATGTCGGCCACCACGGTGGCGGCGACCGGGAAGATGCCGAGCTCCCCCAGCGTCCACAGCACCGTGGCGGCGGCGTAGTGCCACCACGCGGCGGCGAACACCTGCACGACGTACCCCGCCGCGGTCAGGGCAACGGCGCAGCCGAGCACCGTGGACTTCGGCACCCGCTCCAGGAGCCGGACCAGCGGCAGCTGGAAGAGACACAGGATGACCCCGTTGACGGTGAGCAGCACGCCGTACTGCGGGACCGAGAAGCCGGCGTGGTCCATCACCACCGGGAGCGTGGTGGTGCCCTGGATGTAGACGACCATGTAGGCCGTCATGGTCACGGTGAAGACCAGGAAGACCCGGTCCCGCAGCAGCTCGCCGTACGCGGTGCGCACGGTGATCGGGGCTCCGCCGGGCGGAGGTGCCGAACCGCTCCGCAGGCTCGGGACCAGGACGACCAGGACCCCGAGCAGCAGCGCTGCCTCGAGGTAGAACACCGCGGCGAAGGACCAGCCCGCCAGCCAGCTGGCGAGGATCGGACCCACCGCCCAGCCGGCGTTCATCGCCCACACGTAGAGGCTGTAGGCGCGCTCGCGCTGGGCCGGCTCGACCCGCTCGGTCACCAGCGAGCTGAGTGCCGCGTTGCCGATGTGGCAGGCGATCCCGTACAGCAGCAGGACCCCCGCCAACGGGCCGGTGCCCAAGGGCTGGGCCAGCACCACCAGGAGCAGTGCCGAGGCCACCTGGCCGGCGACGATCAGGCCGAGCCGCCCGAGGCGGTCGGCGAGGTAGCCGCCAGCCAGGCTGGCGACCACCCCGCCCGCGCCGAAGGTCGCGGTGACCAACCCGATCGTCGTGGCCCCCAGGTCCCGCTCGCTGGCGAGCCAGGACGCCAGGAGCGGCGCGACGAACCGGCCGATCGAGAGCACCAGGACGGTGGTCCACAGCGCCCAGAAGCTGCGCGGCAGCCGACGCCCGTCCCCTGGACGGGTCACACCATCACGGGACGCGACGCCAGCCAGCCCATGACCTCCTCGGAGGTGACCAGGGCCTTGCGCTGCAGGTAGTTGATCATCTTCAGCGCGTCGTCGTGCGCCTGCTCGCTCGACCCGGCGACCACGTCGGTGACGACGTTGATGAAGAAGTCGCGCTGGTGGGCGTCGACGCTGGTGTAGAGGATGCAGATGTCGGTGAAGCCGCCGATGAGGATCAGGCTCTCCGCCCCGTAGGCCTTGAGCACGATGTCCAGCTCGGTGGCGAAGAAGCTGGAGTACCGGCGCTTCCTGATGTGGAACTCCTCGCCCACGGGGCCGAGCCCGTGCGCGATCTCGTTCTGCGGGTCGCCCTCGATGCAGTGCGGGCCCTCGGAGCCGTCGAGCTCGCGCCCGATGTCGGTCAGGTGCGGCTTGTGCACCTCCTGGATCCACACCACCGGGACGTCGCTCTCGCGGCACGCGGCGACGATGGCCTCGGCCTTGTCGCGCTGCTCGGCGGTGTAGGTGCAGAAGGGACCGGACAGGTCGCCCCCCTGGAAGTCGACGACGACGAGTGCGGTCTTGCCCTGGATGTTCATGCGATCTCCTCGAGGGTGGTGGCGGTCGGCGCGGGCAGCGCGGCGAGCCAGTCGGTCACGGCGCCGCTGGTGACGAGGGAGTCCCGCTGGAGGTACTTCATGGCGCGCAGCGCGGCCTCGTGCAGCTCCTCACCGGAACCGACGACGAGGTCGGTCACGGTGCGGAAGTGGTAGTCGTGCTGGTGGGCGTCCACCGCCGTGTAGTGGATGCACACGTCCGTCATGCCGCCGATCAGGACCACGGTCTCCGCGTGGTAGCCACGCAGCACCAGGTCCAGCTCGCTGCCGAAGAAGGCGGAGTAGCGGCGCTTGCGGATCAGGTACTCCTCGGGCCGCGGGTCCATCCCGGGGTGCAGCTCGGTCGCCTGCTCCCCCTCGATGCAGTGCGGCCCCTCGGCTCCGTCGAGCTCCCGCCCGATGTCGACCAGGGACGGCTTGTGCACCTCCTGGATGAATACCACCGGAACCCCCTTGTCCCGGAAGGCGGCGACCAGGTCCACGGCGCGGGCGTTGCGCTCGGCGCGCCCGGGCATGAAGGTCTGTTCGGGGCGGGTGGGGGTGAACGGGTTCTCCAACCCGCCGCCCTGGATGTCGACGACGACCAGGACGACGTTGCCGACGGGCTTCAGCTCGTCGCTCGGGGACCATTCCGTGACCTGCCACGGGCTCTGCACTTGGGGCATGGGACTTCCTCACTCATGTGGATGGGCTTGATGGGGGGATCGGGGACGGCGCTCCCGGTCAGTCGGGGCGCCCGGGTCAGCTGAGCCGGGCCCTGGGGTCCAGGGCGGCCAGGCCCAGGTCCACGAGCGTGTTGATCACGACGTACGTCGCGCCGAGGAGCAGGCTGACGGTGGCCACGGTGCTGGTGTCGGCGGTGTTGATGGCGCGCACCAGGTACTGGCCCAGGCCGTTCCAGGAGAAGATCGACTCCACGACGACGAGGCTGGAGAGCATCATCCCGACCTGGACGCCGAGCAGGCTGAGCGCCGGGCTGGCGGCGTTGCGCAGACCGTGCCGTCGCAGCACCTGGGACTCCGTCTCGCCCAGGGAACGAGCGGTCTGGGCGTGCTTGGAGGCCAGGTTCGTGGAGAGTCCGTCCGCGAGCACCCGGGCCAGCGCCACACCGGGACCGAGGCTGCCGGCGAGCGCGGGCAGCGCCAGGTGCTTCAGCGCGTCGAGGGAGTAGGCGAGGTTGCCGGTCAGGAGGCCGTCGAGGACGTACAGGCCGGTCAACCCCTCCGACGCGCCGTACGACGTGCGACCGGAGACGGGAAGCAGGTCGACCTGCACGGCGAGGAGGACCACGCCTGCCGTGGCGACCAGGAACGCCGGCGCGCTCGCCGCGCTGAAGAGCACGAACCGGAGCCAGCCGGCGCCCCGGCCGTCCAGGGCGTAGGCACGCGCCAGCCCGACACCGATCAGGATGGACAGCACCACCGTGGCGAGGGCGAGCTCGAGCGTCGCCGGGATCCGGGTGGCGAGCTCGGAGGACACCGAGCGTCGCGTCGACAGGCTCTGGCCCAGGTCGCCGGTCAGGATGCCGCTGACGTAGTTCCAGTACTGCACGACCAGCGGGTCGTCGAGCCCGAGGCGGGCCCGCGTGGCCTCGACCGCGTCCTGGGACGCGTTGGCCCCCAGGTAGGCGTGCACCGGGTCGCCACCGCCGAAGTGGCTGACCAGGAAGACCAGCACGCTCAGGGCGAGCAGCACCGGCACCAGGGAGGCGACCCGGAACAGGGTGAAGCGCAGCATGTCAGGCCTCCTTCGCGCGCAGCGTCGTACGGACGCTGTCGCCGACGTAGTTGAAGATCAGGGCCAGCACGCCGACGGCGATGCCGGGGACGACCGGGATCCACCAGGCCGACAGCACGTAGTCCATGCCGCCCGAGGCCATCAGTCCCAGCTCCGGGGAGGGTGCCGGCGAGCCGAGGCCGATGAAGGCCAGAGCCGCCAGCGTCATCACCACCGCGCCGATGTCGAGGCTGGCAGTGACCAGGACGGTGGGCAGCACCGTGGGCACGACGTGCCGGGTGAGCAGTCGCCACCCCGTGGTGCCACTGGTCCGCGCCGCCTCGACGTGCAGGCTGCGACTGGCGCGACGCACCTCGCCGCGCACGATCCGGGCGTAGAGCGGCCACCACACGACGCTGATGCCGATCATCGAGCTGGTCAGGCCCGGCCCCAGCCCGGCGACGATCGCCATCGCGACGATGGTCGCGGGGAAGGCCAGGAACAGGTCGGTGACCCGCATCAGCAGGCTGTCGACCCAGCCGCCGGCGTAGCCGGCGAGAGTGCCGACGACCAGGCCGACGACGGCCGCCACGCCGGTGACCACCACGGCGGCGAAGAGGCTGATCCGCATGCCGGACAGCACCCGGGTCGCCAGGTCGAGGCCGAGGTTGTCGGTGCCCAGCAGGTGGCCGGCGCTGAACGGCGCGAGGTAGGCCTCCCCCGACGGGACGTCGGTGCGGTACGGCGAGAGCCAGGGGCCGACCACCGCGGCCAGCACCAGCAGCCCGAGCAGGACGTAGGGCACCCGGACCCCGAGGCGCGGCACCCCGGCACCTCGACCGGGCGACCGGACCGCGCGCCGCCCGAGACGGCGCAGCACGAGGGCTTCAGGCGAGGACGGCATCGAGGAGCTTCCTTCCGTAGTCGCTGGTGACGGCCTGCAGCTCCGCCGCGGGTCGCTGCTCGACGATCCGTCCCTCGCTGATCACGTCGATCCGGTCGGCGACCACCCGGGCCGCGGCGACGTCGTGGGTGACGAAGAGCATCGAGAGCCCGAGGTCGTGACGCAGCAGGTTGAGCAGGTTGAGCACCGTGCAGGCCACGGACACGTCCAGGGCGCTGGTGGGCTCGTCGCACAGCAGCAGCGCCGGCGGCACCACGACGGCGCGCGCGATCGCGACCCGCTGGCGCTGGCCGCCCGAGAGCTGCCCCGCCTTGGCATCCAGCACGGCCTCGGGCAGCGCGACCCGCTCGAGCGCGAGCCGGACGCGGTCCTCCCGCTCGGTCGAGCCGAGCGCCCGCCCGGTGGCGGTGTTGGCCAGCCGCTCGAGCAGCAAGGAGCGCACCGTGAGCCACGGGGTGAGCGAGGCACCCGCGTCCTGGAAGATCACCTGGACCCCCTCGCCGCGGCGGCTGTCGACCACCACGTCTCCGGAGTCGGGCCGCTCCAGGCCGGCGGCGATCCGCAGGATCGTGGACTTGCCCGAGCCGGACTCCCCGAGCAGCGCGACGCTCTCCTGCTGTGCGACCCGCAGGTCGACTCCGTGCAGCACCGACGTGCGCCGCTTGCGGCCGAAGCCGCCGCTGGTGAAGGACTTGGTGACCAGCGCCAGCTCCAGTGCCGGCACACGTCCCGGCGAGGGCAGGTGGCGGCCGAACCCGTTCCAGCCCAGGTCACCGCTCTCCCAGTCCCGGGTGAGCACCTCGGGACTGCGCCCGGTCGCCTCGCTCATGGCCGCGACCACGGTCGGCTCGGGCAGGCCGGTCGGTCGGCTCCGGTCCGTCTCCAGCGTGAGCCGGGAGGCCACCAGCCGCCGGGTGTAGTCGTGGGTCGGCTCCCCCAGCACCCCGGCGGCCGCGCCCTGCTCGACGATCCGGCCGTGCCGCATCACCGCGACGTCGTCGCAGATCGCCCCGGCCACCCCGAGGTCGTGGGTGATGAACAAAAGGGCGAGTCCCAGGCGCTCCCGGTCCAGCAGTCGCAGCACCTGCGCCTGCACGCTGACGTCGAGCGCGGTGGTCGGCTCGTCCGCGACGAGCACGGCCGGTCGCCGGGCCAGGGCCATCGCGATCATGACCCGCTGGCGCATGCCGCCGGAGAGCTGGTGCGGATAGCTCTTCAGCACCGCCGCCGGGTGTCGGATCTCGACCTCCTCCAGCCAGCGCAGGCTCTCCTCCCGGCTGCCGGTGACCAGCCGCAGCATCCGGCCGATCGTCATGGTCGGATCGAGGGAGGACATCGGGTCCTGGAACACCGTGGTGACCAGGTCCCCCCGGACCGCACGGCACTGCCGCTCGTCCGACGGGTCGAGCCGGGTGCCCGCCACGACGATGGACCCTTCGGTCACCACACCGGGGGTGCGCGCCAGGAGTCCCTGGACCGCAGAGCCGATGGTCGACTTCCCCGAGCCGGACTCCCCCACCAGGCCCAGGCACTGCCCGGGCTCGATGGTGAACGACACCTGCTCGACCGCCGGCGCGACCGGTCCCGCCGGCCGGGCCGACCGGGCCGACCCCCGCGGGGCGTAGCGCACCGTGAGCTCCTCCACCCGCAGCGCCGCGTCGGTGGCCGGGCCCGTCGCCGGCTCCGTCACTGGCCCCGTCGCCTGCTCCGTCACGGGGTCGGCCTGACGAGCGAGAGGTCGAGCACGTCGGTGATCACCGGGTGCCACGCCTCGTCGACGCCGGCCACGTCGTCGGAGAAGACCGCGGTGCCCTTCTTGGTCGCCACGGAGTACCAGAGGCCGGACTCGCTGACCATGCGCGCAGCCTCGCCGTACGCCTGGAGGTCGTTGGTCTCGACCGCCTTGGCGAGCAGGTCTGCCAGGCCGGGCACCTCCGCACCGAACAGGTCGAGACCGCCGCCGGGGGTGTAGAACACGAAGCCCCAGGCGTCCGGGTGCGCAGTGTCGGGGAAGCCGGTGAAGAAGGTGACGTCCGGTGCGGAGGCGCCCTTGGCGAGCGCCTCGTAGTAGGCGCCCGGAGCGAAGCCGACGCTCTTGGTCTTGATGCCCGCCCCGTTCAGGACGGCGGCCAGGTTGTCGCAGAGCACCTGGGCGGCCGGCGTGCTCTCGGCGTAGCCGCACGAGATGGTCCGACCCGACAACGCGCCCGCGGCGAGGGTGTCCAGGGCGTCGGGGTCAGGCTCGATGACCTGCTTGTTGCCCTCGGCCGGCAGGAGGTTCTTGGGGAAGACCTCGTCGGTCGGCTCCGCGGTCTCGCCCAGCGCCTTCTCGGCCAGCGCGGGGAAGTCGATCCCGGACAACAGCTGCACGCGGGTCGCCTGGTCCCCCAGGGCGGCGCTCTTGGGGTTCACGAAGAGCGTCGGGGTCTGCATGCTGGGGAAGGCGTAAGCCTCCAGGTCCTGGTTCTTGGAGAGCTCGCGGAAGGAGGCGTCGTCGCTGTAGCCGATCAGTCCGTCGAGCTCGCCGTTGCCGAGCTTGAGCTGGATCGTGGACATGCTCGACATCACGTCGAAGCGGACCGCCTGGTAGCCGGCCGGCTCGCCCCAGTAGTCGGCGAACGCCTCGAGCTCGTAGGCGACGCCCGGCTGGAAGTCTCCGTAGGTGAAGGGGCCGGTGCCGGCGTCGTGGGTGTCGAACCAGTCGGTGTCGGCGCCGGCCTCGACCGGGTGCGCCTTCAGCGCCTGGGGGCTGATCATCTTGGGGCCGAACGGCGAGGCGAGAAGGTCCAGGAACGACGAGTTCGGTGCCTCGAGGGTGATCACCACCTCGCTGGGGCTCGGCGTCTCCACCTTGGTCACCCCCGCGACCATGTAGGCCGGTCCCTCGCCGACCGCCGTACGACGGTCGAACGACGCCTTCACCGCGGAGGAGTCGAACGGCGTGCCGTCGTGGAAGGTCACGTCCTCGCGCAGCGTGAAGGTGAAGACGGTGTTGTCGTCGTTGGCCTCCCACTCGGTGGCCAGCTTGCCGACCAGCTCCGCCTCGCTCTGCCCGGACTGGTAGCCCAGCAGGCCCTCGTAGGCGCTGTTGGCCAGGTTGAGCTCCGCGCCGTCGTACGCCGTGTCCGGGTCCGGGGGCGGGATGTCACCCAGGAACGCCAGGTTGAGGGTGGTGTCTGCGGCACTGGCGGTGCTGCCCCCCGGGGTGGACCCGCCCGAGCAGCCGGTCAGCGCCAGCGCGGAGACAGTGGCCAGGGCGGTGAGACGCAACAAGTTCTTCATGGTGGGCGCGCTTCCTCGAGGCGGGATGACCAGGTGCCTGAAAACTATCGATTGATAGTTTCAAGGAGCGACGACTTCTGTTAACGACCGGTTTCGGCTCCGGCGGGCACCCCCGCCAGCCAGTCGGCCACCTCCGACCGGGACACCAGCACGCCGTCCTGGAGACGCGACATGGCGCGCAGGGCAGCCCGGTGCAGCTCCTCCCCCGAGCCCAGGACGACGTCGGTGACGACCCGGACGCGGTAGCCGAGCTGGTGGGCGTCCACCGCGGTGTAGTGGATGCACACGTCGGTCATCCCGCCGACCAGGACCACCGTCTCCGCCCGGTAGCCGCGCAGCACCAGGTCGAGCTCGGTGCCGAAGAAGGCGGAGTAGCGGCGCTTGCGGATCAGGTACTCCTCGGGACGTGGGTCGAGCCCGGGGTGCAGCTCGGTCCCGCGAGCCCCTTCCAGGCAGTGCGGACCCTCCGCACCGTCCAGCTCTCGGCCGATGTCGACCAGCGAGGGCTTGTGCACCTCCTGGATGAACACCACCGGCACCCCCTTGTCCCGGAAGGCGGCGACCAGGTCCACGGCCCGGGCGTTGCGCTCGGGCCGCCCCGCCATGTAGCCCAGGCCGACGGAGTGGGTGTCCGGGTCGCCGCCACCTTGGATGTCGACGACCACCAGGACGACGTTGCCGACCGGTGCCAGCGCCATCATGCGGCCGGCTCGGGAAGGGGCTCCTCGGCGAAGCGGTCGGCGTGCCGCAGCCCGGTCTCCTCCGCGTCGTGGGAGCGGGTGGCCAGCGCGGTGAGCACGAACGCCCCGGCCCCGGCGCCGAAGGCAACGAAGGTGGCCCAGCCGTCGAAGCCGGTGCCGACGAGGTCGTTGTCGAGGAAGAACAGGGTGTTCGGCACGCCGTACAGCGTGGGGGTCAGCGCCAGCAGGATCACTCGGACGACCAGGCCGGCACCGCAGCCGACGAGGGCCGCCATCGAGGTCGATCCCTTCCAGAAGAGCCCCAGGATGAACGGGGCGATGAGGCACGCGAGCATCAGGTCGAAGGCCAGGGTCAGCAGGATCCCGGTCTCGCTCACCCTGATCGCGAAGTAGACCCCGAGCACCACCACCGGCACCATCGCCATCCGGGTCCAGCGCAGCAGCGGGTCCGCCTGGCCCTGGGCCACGACCCGCCGGACGCCCAGGACGTTGCGGACCGCGACTGCCGAGGTGGCCAGGATCGCACCCGAGGCGGTGGAGAAGGAGGCGGCCACGATGCCGGACAGGGAGAGCACCGCGATCAGCGCGGGAGCAGGACCGTCGAGCAGCTGGTACATCACGGGGCCGTCGTCGAGGCTGAGCCCGAGCGCGTCGGTCGTGCTGAGCGCGATCAGGGACCACACGACGCCGATCCCGGCGGTGATCGCGGCGCCGAGGTAGCAGGAGCGCTGCGCGATCTCGGGGGTGCGGGCGGCGAAGATCCGCTGCATGAAGTCGATGGCCACCAGGTCGCCGATGCCGAGCGAGACCAGGGTTGCCCAGTTGACCGCGGCGCCCTGGGAGGTGTCGGTGAGCTGGCCGAGGTCGAAGGGCCCCATGCCGACGGGCAGCGACAGCCCGTACTCCGTGGCCACCCAGACGAACAGCGCCGCCGTGGCCACCACGGTGATCACCGCCTGGATGACGGCGGTGTAGGCGTCGGAGAACAGGCCGCCGCCGATGGTGTAGGCGAGCACCAGCAGCACCGCCAGGACGACACCCAGCTCGTAGCCCAGCGGGGTGAAGTACTCCACCATGAAGCCCATCGCGACCAGGTTGCCGGCGAGCAGGATGGTGAAGGCGAAGATCATCAGCAGCGACGCCGTCACCTCCACCCGACGGTCGTAGCGCCGGGCGAAGAAGTCACCGAGGGTGTAGAGCCCCATCCGGTTCATCGGCTTGGCGAGGAACAGCCCGGACAGCGCGAGGCAGATCGCGAGGCCGAGGGCGAGCGAGGCGCCGGCCCAGAACCCGTACGCCGAGCTGAGGTCGGTGTTGCCGACCGTGGCGTTGCTGTCGACCGCGGCGGTGGTCAGCGCCACCGCGACCAGAGGCACGCCCAGCGAGCGGCCGGCGACGAGGTAGTTGGCACTGTCGCCGTCGACCTTGCGGGACACGGCGATGCCGACGACCAGCATGAGCACGACGGTGAGCATGACTCCGGTGATGATCATGAGAGGTCCTTTGACGGTGGCCTGCCGGGGCCCCGACCGACTTTCGATCGACCGACAGGTAGTGCCACCATTGAGACGCCGAGATGTTTCCGGCGGCGTCCCCGCAACCTCACATCTGTGTTACATCCTCCAGCGCGCGCAGCAGCTCCTCGGCCTCGGAGCGCACGGCCGCGATCCGCTCCTCGGCAACGCCCACCACCCGCAGCGCCGCGTCGGCGATCCGGGTCGCGGCGTCGGGCTCGCATCCCCCGGTACGGCGCCGCAGGATCACCGACTCCACCAGCCCGAAGACCAGCCAGGAGTCGTCCGCACTGTCCTGCTCCCTACTGTCCTGCTCCCCACTGTCCTGCTCCCCACGATCCTGCTCCTGGCCGGCCACCCCGGCGACCAGCGCGGCGTACACGTCGGCCAGCCGCTGGCGCTCGGCATGGAACTGCGCGAACCGCTCGTCGGAGAGCTCGGGGAGCAGGTAGAGCGAGCCGGTGTTCTGCTCCCCGGAGGCCAGCAGCCGCACGTCGAAGGCGCACAGCGCCCACAGCCGCACCTCCGCCGGCTCGTCGCGGCCCAGCAACGCCGTCGCCACCACGGTCGAGGGCTGCACGGTGCGCAGCAGCAGCGCGAGCAGGATGGAGTGCTTGCCGGCGAAGTAGTGGTACATCGTGGCCTGGGAGGTGCCGGCGGCCTCGGCGATGGCGTAGGTGCTCGTCGAGCCGTAGCCCACCTCGCAGAACAGCGTGGCCGAGGCGAGAAGGATGTCCTCTTCCGTGGAGAGGCCCGAGACCGAGGCCCGGGAGCGAGGTCGTCCGATACCGCGGCGGGCCATGACCGGCAACCTAGCAGCGCGACGCCCACGCGTCGGGCCGGCTCATGGGCGCGTTACACAGAGTTAACCGCGCCGGAACGACCCGGTCGTACGGGCGCCGTTGACTTTCGCTTGACCAACCGAAAGTCATCCCAGGAGCGTCGATGAGCAGCACCACCAGCACCACCGCGGGAGCCCGCGACCATGCCCGCGCCCAGGAGGGGACGGTCGTCGACGCCATGCCGACCGTGCCGGCGGCCGGGGCCGGAGCCCTGCCCGAGGGCGTCGTCGCGGACCAGGTGGTGTGGGCCGAGACGATCGCGGGCGGCGGCTACGGCCACCGGGTGCTGGCCGCCGGCACCACGGTGCGCCTCACCGACCCCACCGGAGACGCCTGCGCCGGGACCCTGCTGCACCACGCGGGCATGCCCTGGGAGCGGCTCAACGTCGCCGACACCGTCAAGGTCCAGTGGCAGGTCTACACCGCCGCCGGTCAGCTGCTCCTCAGCGACCAGGGCCGGGTGCTCGCCACGGTCCTGACCGACACCTCCGGCCACCATGACGCCGTCTACGGCGCCTCCACCCGGTCCCGCAACCAGGAGCGGTACGGCGACGGCTCACCCCAGGGCCGCTCCCCCGCCGGCCGCGAGCTCTTCCTCCTCGGCGCGGGCAAGCACGGGCTCGGCCGCCGTGACCTGCCGCCGTCGGTCTCCTTCTTCCAGGGCGTGCGCATCGACGAGGCCGGCCATCCCGTCTGGCGCGGCTCCGCCGGCCCCGGGGCGAGCCTCACCCTGCGCACCGAGCTCCCGGTGGTGCTGCTGCTGGCCAACGCTGCCCACCCGCTGGATCCCCGGCCGGAGTACACCGTGGGCCCCCTGGAGGTGCTGGCCTGGCGCGGTCGGCCCACCACGCCTGACGACCCGCTGTGGTGCGCGACGCCCGAGCGCCGACGCGCCTTCGAGAACACCGCCGACCTCCGGAAGGGACTGGGACTGTGAGCAGCCGCGAGGTGCACCGCGAGACCGTCGCGGCCTGCGCACCCTGGTCCTGGACGCTGGGTCGCGGGCAGGTGCTCACGATCGTCGACCTCGACGGCAACCAGGCCGTGGACTTCCTGGCCTACGACGCGCACGACACCTCTCGCGCCTACAGCGCCCAGACCACCCTGCAGGCCCAGGACTCGGTCTTCCTCACCACCGGAAGCGTGCTGCGCGACAACGAGTCCGACGCGCTGCTCACCGTGGTCGCCGACGAGGTGGGCCGGCACGACACCCTCGGGGGCGCCTGCTCACGGGAGTCCAACACGCTGCGCTACGGACACCACACCTGGGCCCAGCACGCGTGCGCGGAGAACTTCCTGGCCGAGCTCTCCCGCCACGGGATGGGCAAGCGCGACCACGTGGCCAACGTCAACTGGTACATGAACGTCCCCGTCGACCCCGACGGGGCCCTCGGCATCGTCGACGGCATCTCCGCACCCGGGCTCTCGCTCAGCCTGCGCGCGGAGAAGGACGTGCTCGTCGTCGTCTCCAACTGCCCCCAGGTCAACAACCCGTGCAACGGCTTCGACCCCAGCCGGGCCGAGATGATCGTGACGGAGCCGGCATGAGCGCCCCGGGGGTGCTCCTGGTCGCCAACCGCGGCGAGATCGCCTGCCGGGTGCTGCGCACCGCCCGGGCGCTGGGCTGGCGCACGGTCGCGGTCTTCTCCGACGCCGACCGCGGCGCCGCCCATGTGCACCTGGCCGACACCTCGGTCCGCCTCGGGCCCACCCCTGCCCGGGAGAGCTACCTCGACGCCGACGCGGTGCTGCGCGCGGCCGCCGAGACCGGGGCGACCGCGATCCACCCCGGCTACGGTTTCCTCTCCGAGGACGCCGACTTCGCCGAGCGGGTCGAGTCCGCCGGTCTGGCCTTCGTCGGCCCGACGCCGCACCAGCTGCGGGTCTTCGGCGCCAAGCACACCGCCCGCGAGGCCGCGGCCGCAGCCGGCGTCCCGATCTTCCCCGGCACCGGGCTGCTGCGCGACGCCGACGACGCGGTGGCCCAGGTCGAGGCGATCGGCTACCCGGTGATGCTCAAGGCCACCGGTGGGGGCGGCGGCATCGGGATGACGGTGTGCCGCACCCCTGAGGAGCTGCGCGCCGGCCACGCCTCGGTGACCCGGCTGGCCGGTGCCAGCTTCGGCTCCACCGGCGTCTTCGCCGAGCGCTACGTCGAGCGGGCCCGCCACGTGGAGGTCCAGGTCTTCGGCGACGGCACCGGGCGCGTGGTCTCCCTCGGGGACCGCGACTGCTCCCTGCAACGGCGCCACCAGAAGGTGGTCGAGGAGGCACCGGCCCCAGGACTCCCGGCCACGGTCCGCGAGCAGCTGCACACCTGCGCCCGCGCGCTCGCCGCCTCCCTGGGCTACCGCTCGGCGGGGACCGTGGAGTTCGTCTACGACGCCGAGCGCCAGGAGGCGTCCTTCCTGGAGGTCAACGCCCGGCTCCAGGTCGAGCACCCGGTCACCGAGGAGGTCACCGGAGTCGACCTGGTCGCCTGGATGCTCCGCCTGGCCACCGGCGACACCGCCATGCTGGCGGAGCACCCGACCGGCACGGTGCCGGTGGCCGGCCACGCCGTCGAGGCCCGGGTGTACGCCGAGGACCCGTCGCTCGACTTCCAGCCCAGCGCCGGCCTGCTCACCCGCGTGGAGCTGCCGGCCACCGGAGCCGGGGTCCGGGTGGACGGCTGGGTCGAGACCGGGACCGAGGTGACCACCGCCTACGACCCGCTGCTCGCGAAGGTGATCGGGACCGGTGCCACCCGCGAGGAGGCGGTCGCCGCCCTCGCCGGGGCGCTGGCCAGCACCCGGATGGACGGCATCGAGGTCAACCTCGGGATGCTCCGCGCCGTCCTGGAGCTGCCGGAGTTCACCTCCGCCCGCCACTCGACCCGGACCCTGGACGGCGCGGGCGACCCGGAGCCGCGGATCACCGTCGTGCGTCCCGGCCTGATGAGCACCGTGCAGGACGTCACCGGACGGCTGGGGCTCTGGCAGGTGGGGGTGCCGCCCAGCGGAGCCATGGACGGCCGGTCGCTGCGCCTGGGCAACCTGGCCCTGGGCAACGACGAGAACGCCGCCGGCATCGAGTGCACCGCCACGGGCCCGGCGCTGGTCTTCACCCACCGCACCCGGGTCTGCGTCACCGGCGCGGTCGCCGCGGTCACCGTCGACGGCTCCCCGGTGCCGATGTGGGAGCCGGTCGACGTGCCGGCCGGCGGCACCCTCGACATCGGCGACGCGACCGCCGGGCTGCGCACCTACGTCGCCCTGGCCGGAGGTCTCGACGTGCCGGCGTACCTGGGCAGCGCCGCGACGTTCACGTTGGGCCAGTTCGGCGGCCACGGGGGCCGCGCGCTGCGGCCCGGCGACGTGCTGCGCACCGCGACCGGGCCGAGCGGCGACGGGAGCGGTCCGGTAGACCCCCACCTCCGCCCCGACCTCGGCTCCCACTGGGAGCTCGCGGTCACCGAGGGACCACACGGCGCCCCGGAGTTCCTCACCCGGGCCGACATGGCGCAGCTCTTCGCCACGTCGTACGCCGTGCATTTCAACTCCTCGCGGACCGGCGTGCGGCTGGTGGGCCCGAAGCCCACCTGGGCACGCCAGGACGGCGGCGAGGCGGGCCTGCACCCCTCCAACATCCACGACACCGCCTACTCCGTCGGCGCGCTCGACTTCACCGGGGACACCCCGATCCTGCTCGGGCCCGACGGGCCCAGCCTGGGCGGCTTCGTCTGTCCCGTCACGGTGGTGCGGGCGGACCGGTGGAAGCTCGGCCAGCTGCGACCCGGGGACACGGTCTCCTTCGTCCCGGTACGCGGCGCCGACGCGCCATCGGCGAGGTCACTCGCCTTGGCGACCCACCGCCCAGGTGGCGACGGCGACGACGGCGTGCTGCGTCGCCGTGCCGGTGAGGTCCCGGTGACCTACCGGCGCAGCGGCGACGACAACGTCCTCGTGGAGTACGGCGACCTGGTCCTCGACCTCGGGCTGCGGGCGCGGGTGCACGCCCTGCACACCGCCCTGGCCGAGCGCTCGGTGCGCGGGATCCTCGACCTGACTCCGGGCATCCGCTCGCTGCAGGTCCACGTGGACCCCGACGTGCTGCCGGTCCCGGTCCTGCTGGACCTGCTCACCGAGATCGAGGACTCGCTGCCGGCCGTCTCCGAGCTGGTGGTGCCGTCCCGGCAGGTCCGGCTCCCGCTGAGCTGGGACGACCCCGCGTGCCGCGAGGCGGTGGAGCGCTACACCGCCGGCGTCCGCGACGACGCACCCTGGTGCCCCTCGAACATCGAGTTCATCCGCCGGGTCAACGGGCTCGCCTCGGTCGACGACGTCCACCGCACCGTGTTCGGGGCCGAGTACCTGGTGCTCGGGCTGGGCGACGTCTACCTCGGCGCACCGGTCGCCACCCCGCTCGACCCGCGGCACCGGCTGGTCACCACCAAGTACAACCCCGCGCGCACCTGGACGGCTGAGAACTCCGTCGGCATCGGCGGCGCCTACCTGTGCGTCTACGGCATGGAGGGGCCCGGCGGCTACCAGTTCGTCGGACGCACCACCCAGGTCTGGTCCCGGCACCGGTCCAGCGCGGCGTTCCCGCCCGGGTCGCCGTGGCTGCTGCGGTTCTTCGACCGGATCAGCTGGTACCCGGTGACGGCCGAGGAGCTGCTCGACCTGCGCGCCGACCTGGCCGCCGGACGCGGCACCGTCGACATCACCGAAGGCTCCTTCTCGCTGGCCGACTACCAGGAGTTCCTGGACCGCGAGGCCGCCTCGATCGCCGACTTCCGGGAGCAGCAGTCGGTGGCCTTCGCGGCCGAGCGCGCGGCGTGGGAGGCGGCGGGCGAGTTCGACCGCGCCGAGGCTGAGGCGACGCCCGTCGACGGCGCCGTCGACGTCGAGGTGCCTGAGGGCGGCTCACGGGTCGACGCGCCCTTCGTGGCCAACGTGTGGAAGGTCGAGGTCGCCGCCGGCGACGTCGTGGAGGAAGGTCAGAGGCTGGTGTCGCTGGAGGCGATGAAGATGGAGACCCACGTGTCCGCACCCGGACCGGGCCGAGTGGTGCACGTGCACGCCAGTCCCGGCACCCAGGTCGCCCCCGGCGACGCGCTCGTGGTGCTGGAGCCGGTCGCGTGACCCGGGTGCGCGCGGCGTACGCCGCGGTCGGGGCCGTCGACCGGCCCGAGGTCTGGATCAACCTGCGCCCCGAGGCCGAGGTGCAGGCCGAGCACGACGCGGCGCTGGCCGCCGGCGGACCGCTCGCCGGGCTGCTGCTGGCGGTCAAGGGCAACGTCGACGTCGCGGGCCTGCCCACCACGGCCGGCTGCCCGACGTACGCCGACGGGCCGGCCGCCGCCGACGCCGCGGCCGTGGCGCGGTTGCGCGCGGCCGGTGCCACGGTGCTGGGCGCGACCAACCTGGACCAGTTCGCCACCGGACTGGTCGGGCAGCGCAGCCCCTACGGCGGCGTGCGCGACGCCCGGCGTCCGACGTACGTCTCGGGAGGCTCGAGCTCCGGCTCGGCGGTCGCCGTGGCCCTGGGCCTGGCCGACATCGCGATCGGCACCGACACCGCCGGCTCCGGGCGGGTCCCCGCAGCCTTCCAGGGGCTGGTCGGGATCAAGCCGACCCTGGGCGTGGTCTCCACCGCCGGCGTGGTGCCGGCCTGCCGCTCCTGGGACGCGGTCACCATCTTCGCCCGCGACCTCGACACCGCCGAGACCGCGATGGGGATCATGGCCGGCGGGCCTGGCACCCGCCCCTGGCCGGCGGACGCCCCACTGGCCGCCCCGCCCGGCGCTCGTGTCGCGGTGCCCGACGACCTCGGAGGCCTCGCCCCGGGCTGGGCTGCGGCCTTCGATGCCTCCGCGGAGCGGCTGCGAGCTGCGGGCTGCACGGTCGAGACGGTCTCCTTCGCACCGTTCCTAGAGGCCGCCCGGCTGCTGTACGACGGCGCCCTGGTGGCGGAGCGGCACGCCGCGGTCGGTGCGTTCATCGACGCCCACCACGACGACCCCGACTCCGGGATCGATCCCACCGTCGGCGGGCTCATCGCCCGGGCCGGGACCCTCAGCGGGTCGGCCATGGTCCGCGACCTGGCGCGCCTGGCGGAGCTGGACGCGGTGTGCGCGGAGGTGATGAGCCGCTACGACGCCCTGCTCGTGCCCACCGCGCCGGGCCACCCGACGCAGGCGGCGGTCGCCGCCGACCCGATCGGGGTGAACTCCTGGCTGGGGACCTGGACCAACTTCTGCAACCTCCTCGACCTCTCCGGGGTCGCCGTCCCGGCCGGCACCGTGGACGAGGGGGCCGCCGGGGTCGCCCAGTTCGGGGTGACCGTGCTGACCCCGGCCTTCCACGACGGCGTCGCCGCGGACCTGGCGCGCCTGGTCGCCGTGGCGCCGGCTCCGGTCGCCGCTGCGGGGGCCGCCGCTCCGGTGACCGCGCGGCTCCCGTGGCCGGTGGCCGCGGGGGCCTCCTCGGTGCCGCTGATGGTCGTGGGCGCCCATCGCCGCGGCCAGCCCCTCGAAGGTGAGCTGACCTCGCGGTCCGCGCGGTGGGCGGGCACGGTGCGCACCTCCTCGACGTACCGTCTGCTGGCTCTGGACACGGTGCCGCCCAAGCCGGGGCTGGTCCGGGTCCCGCTCGGCGACGGCGGCGGGGTGTCGGTGACCGGCGAGCTGTGGCAGCTCCCGGTCGCGGCGCTGGGCGACTTCCTGGCCGCGCTCCCGGAGCCGATGGCGCTGGGGCGCGTGGAGCTCGCCGACGGGTCCTGGGTTCCCGGCTTCGCCTGTGCCGCTGACGCCGCGGCCGCGGGGCGCGACATCTCCGAGCACGGCGACTGGCTGCGCTACCTGGAGGCCACCGCGGTATCCGGCTGAGGGTCAGGCTGAGGGTCCGCCTCCCACGCCGATCCCGGGGCCTAGACTCTCGCCGTGCCCAAGATCGTCGACCACGACGAGCGTCGACGACAGGTGGTGGCGGCCGCCTGGCGGATCATCGCCGCCGAGGGCGTGGACGCCGTCACCATGCGGCGCCTCGCGGACGAGCTGGGACTCTCCAACGGGGCGCTGGCGCGATACTTCCCGGCGAAGGCTGACATCGTGGGCGCCGTCTTCAGTGCCGCGACCGACGCGACCCACGAGCGGTTCCTCGCCGCCGGCGGCGACGTCCTGACCGGCTCGAAGGCCCTGCGGGCGCTGCTGCACGAGATGTTCCCCTTCGACGACGTCACCCGGCGCGAGGCGCTGATCGTCATCCCGTTCTTCGACTACGCCCAGCACAACGAGCGGCTCCAGGGCATCTGGCAGGACTTCGTCGAGCTGGAGCGACCGCTGCTGGACCGCATCTTCGACGAGATGGTCCTCGAGGGCACCGCCCGCCCGGACCTGGACCGCACCACGGCGCTGGACTTCTTGTTCACCGTCGTGTCGGGCGCCCAGGCCAACCCCCTGCTGCTGCCCGAGACCGGCACCGAGGAACGGCTGCAGGCGCTGGTCGAGTCGGTCCTGCGCGCCCTCGCCTGACCCGCCCACCCCACTCTGGCCCGGCGCCCCGTACGGCGTCCTGCGGGCGTCCTGTGCGTTGGTGGACACGCAACGCATACAGGGTCTTCTTCCGCCCGAAACACATTAATCAACGATGTTGATTATGTTCCGAGGAACCGGCGCATGACCGGCGAGCATGCGGCCTCGAAAGGTGCTTCCATGACCCTGACCGACGTCTCCGTCACCACCGCCCACCCGCTCGACCCGCTCAGCGCGGCCGAGGTCGAGACGGCGGCCGGCATCGTGAAGGCCAGCCGGTATGCGAGCGAGACCCTCAAGTTCGTCACGATCGCCCTGGCCGAGCCGACCAAGCCGGCGGGCCTGGTGTTCACCGGCGACGAGGCGCGCCAGGCCTTCGTCGTGGCGTTCGAGACCGCCGAGCAGCTGATCTACGAAGGGGTCGTCGACCTGGGTGCAGCCCTCGTCGAGTCCTGGACGCCCGTGCCCGGTCGTTTCCCCTCCTACCTGGCCGAGCACTTCTTCCTCATCGAGGAGGGCGTCAAGGCAGATCCCCGCTGGCAGGAGGCGATGCGCAAGCGCGGCGTCACCGACTTCGACCTGTGCATGGTCGACCCGTGGCCCGCGGGCTACTACGGAGCCGAGGACGACCACGGGAACAGTCCCTGGATCTCGCGACCCCTCACCTTCGTGCGCACCGCGGAGGGCGAGAACGGCTACGCCCGCCCGGTGGAGGGACTGATCGTGAAGTTCGACCTCTCGACCAACGCGGTCCTCGAGGTGGAGGACCTCGAGGTGGTCCCGTTGCCGCCGCAGGCCGGCAACTACCTGGACCGCTTCATGTTCACCGAGGAGAACCGCCCGGCCCTGACCGAGCCGCGGGAGGGCATGAAGGAGATCGCCATCACCCAGCCCGACGGTGCCTCCTTCACCGTGGACGGCTACCAGGTGGAGTGGCTGAACTGGCACGTCCGCGTCGGCTTCAACCCCCGCGAGGGCCTCACCCTCCACGACGTCTCCTACACCGACCGCGGCACCCGGCGCCCGATCATGTGGCGGGCCTCGCTCTCGGAGATGGTGGTGCCCTACGGCGACGTCGCGCCCACCCAGCGCAACAAGAACGTCTTCGACATGGGCGAGGTCGGCATGGGCCTCTCGGCCAACTCCCTGGTGCTGGGCTGCGACTGCCTCGGGGAGATCTACTACTTCGACGGGGTGGTCAACGACTCCGCGGGCAACGCCGTCGTCATCCCCAACGCCATCTGCATGCACGAGGAGGACTTCGGCGTCGGCTGGAAGCACACCGACTTCCGCACCGGCGAGCTCGCCGTGCGCCGGTCCCGCCGATTGGTGATCTCGATGTTCTGCACCGTGGGGAACTACGAGTACGGCTTCTTCTGGTACCTCTACACCGACGGCTCGATCGAGTTCGAGACCAAGCTCACCGGCATCCTGACCACCAACTCGATCGCGGTCGGCGAGAGCTCCAAGTACGGCAACCTGGTGGCACCCGGGCTCTACGGTCCGCACCACCAGCACTTCTTCAACGTGCGCATGGACATGACCGTGGACGGCGAGAACAACACCGTCCACGAGGTCGACTCGGTGCCGGAGGAGGACGGGGAGCTCAACAGCTGGGGCAACGCCTGGTACACCCGGTCCACCCCCATCACCTCCGAGGCCGAGGGCGCGAGGGACTGGAAGTACGAGACCAACCGCTACTGGGTGGTCAAGTCCGACAAGCTCAACGAGCTCGGCGAGGCCACGGCGTACAAGATCGAGCCTCGTGGCGTGGTGGCGCCCTTCGTGATGCCGGGCAGCCACATCTACGACCGCGCCCGCTTCGTGCAGCATCCGCTCTGGGTCACCGCCTACGACCCCCGGGAGCTGTACGCCGCCGGCGACTACATGTACCAGTCGGGCGAGGTCCAGGGCCTTCCGGTCTACCTCGAGGACGACGCGCCCTTGGAGGACACCGACGTCGTCGTCTGGTACTCCCTGGGCACCCACCACGTGGTGCGTCCCGAGGACTGGCCCGTCATGCCGGTGGCCTACATCGGGTTCCACCTCAAGCCCGTCGGCTTCTTCGACGGCAACCCGGCGCTCGACCTGCCGAAGTCCGCCCCGACCGGTGGCCACTGCCACGCCGAGAACTAGCAGAACAGGACCACGACATGACGCAGACCGCGGAGGTCCTGACTCCGGGACCCGAAGGACAGCCCCAGAGGAACCGGCTCGGCGGCTCGCTCGGCGCCGGGGCCATCGTGTTCATGGTGGTCGCCGCCGCCGCACCCCTCACCGTCATCGGCGGCGGCTTCCCGCTGGCGGCGCTGCTCGGCAACGGCGCCGGCGCGCCAGCCATGTTCGCCATCGGCGGCGCCATCCTGCTGCTCTTCGCCGTCGGCCTCGCCACGATGAGCCGCTTCGTCTCCAAGCCCGGCGCGTTCTTCACCTACGTGGGCTACGGACTCGGCCGCCCCGCCGGGCTGGCGGCGGCCTGGATCGCGATCCTCACCTACGTCGCGGTGCAGCTGTGCGTCTACGGCTTCATCGGCCTGGCCCTGGGTGGCTGGGTCGCGGACAAGACCGGGCTCGACCTGCCCTGGTGGGTGTGGTCGCTGGTGCTGGTCGGCGTGGTGGGCGTGCTGGGCTACCGCCACATCGAGCTCAGCTCGAAGGTGCTCGGCGTGCTGCTGATCGCCGAGGTCGGCATCGTGGTGCTGCTGGCCCTGGTCATCCTGTTCCAAGGGGGTGCCGACGGCATCTCGGCCAGCTCGTTCGAGCCGGACACCGTCACCTCGGGCAGCCCTGGCCTGGCGCTGATGTTCTGCATGGCCGGCTTCATCGGCTTCGAGGCCACCGCCATCTTCCGGGACGAGGCCCGTGAGCCGGAGAAGACCATCCCCCGGGCGACGTACGGCGCGGTGCTGCTGATCTCGGTGTTCTACACCTTCTCCTCGTGGGCGATCGTGCAGGGCTGGGGCGAGGGCTTCGCCGTGGAGGTGGCCGAGGACCTCGACGGGTTCATCGTGACCACCGGTGACCGCTACCTGGGGGCGCCGGGTGCGGAGATCGTCAACATCCTGCTGATCACCTCGCTGTTCGCCTGCATCCTGTCCTTCCACAACGTCATCACCCGGTACGCCCACTCGATGTCCAACGCGGGCCTGCTCCCCCGCCAGCTCGGGTCGGTGCACGAGTCCCAGCGGTCCCCGCACGTGTCGTCGCTGATCACCTCGATCGTCGGGTTGGTCGCGGTCGCGCTCTTCGCCGCCTTCGGTCTCGACCCCTACCTGGAGGTGTTCACCTGGTTCAGCGGCATCGCGACCGTGGCCGTGGTGGTCCTGATGGCCCTGACCTGTGCGGCCGTCATCGTCTACTTCGCCCGCAACAAGGTCGAGGCGACGATCTGGCACACCGCTGTGGCACCGGTGCTCGGGTTCCTCGGGCTGGCGGTCGTCACGGTCATCCTGTTCTCCAACTTCTCCCTGCTGCTCGGCGACGTCGACGAGACGGGCGCTCCGCGGACGGGGTCGTTGACCATCACGTTCCTGGTTGCCATGGCGGCGTTCCCGGTCTTCGGGCTGGTGCAGGCGGTCTGGCTCAAGCGGAGTCGACCGGGGGTCTACGAGACCGTCATCGACACCATCTCGGAGCCGGCCCCGTGACCACCCGACGGGACAGCCAACGGGACCTGGGCAGGCTCGGCGCCGCGCTGGTGACCTCGGCCGTCGGTCTCCACCTGCTGATGCTGCACCACATGTCGGCGGGCCCGGCCGCGCTCATGGTGGTGATGGTGGCCCTCTGCGCACCCTGCGGAGTCGCGCTGTGGCGCGGCGGCTCACCGCGGGCCTGGGCCACCACCGGGGTGATGGCCGGGCTGATGCTCGGGGTGCACCACGCGTGGGCACTGCACGAGACGGCCGGCCACGGCGCGGTGCTGAGCGCACTGGCCACCGCTGTCGCCTCGGCCGAGATCGCGTTGGCTGTCATCGCCTTGGCAGTGCGCCACCGCCGACGTCCGTCGGCTCAGATCAAGGTGACGGGCGCCTGTCGCCACGGTGCCACCGTGGCATCGGGATCGGCGTACTCCTCGGGGAGGTCGTCGGTCATCGCGAGAGCAGAGTCCATCCGTCCGTAGCCGACGAACGTCCCGACCAGCAGGCACAGCTCCATCACCTCCGGCGAGGTGAAGTGCTGGTGCAGCCGGGCGAAGGTCGCGTCGTCGACCCGCAGGTGGTCGGTCGCCATCAGGTCGGCGAACGCGAGTGCGGCGCGCTCGGGTTCGGTGAGATCCTCGGCCTCCTCCGGCTTCTCGAGCGAGCAGACCAGCTCCTCGCTGACGTCGCCCGTGGAGTACCTGATCGCCATGCAGCTGCGGCACTGGTTGTGGAAGGCGACCCGGAGCCGGACCAGCTCCACCAGCCGCCCCGGGAGGATCCCCTTGGTTCGGAGTGCCGTCATCCAGGCGAGGTAGTCAGCGGTGAGGTGGGACGCCTGTGCGTGGATTCGTCGCCGCAGAGAGGGCTCCGAGCCGAAGATCGGCTCGTAGACCTCGGCCGGGGCGGGTGGGACTCGCGACATGGTTCTCCTCGATCGCCGGTGCGGGGCATAGACACTCTCCTGTGACCTGAGTCACAGAGTGAAACCACCAATCGGCTGGTTGTCAAGGCCGGGGTCTGACACGAGCACCGCGAGAAGTAGACCGGAGAGAGCGCCGCACCGGGTCAGGGTTTGCGCGCTGCCGGCACGCGGCCCTGACCCGGTCACTCGGCTCGGGCCACCGCGGCCGGATTGCCCGACATCCAGGTCCGCCTCAGCTCCCGGTGGGCGATCCGCCAACCGGCGGGAACGTGGGCGTACAGGTCCGGCGTCAGCACCTCGCGGACGAGCTCCTGGATGGCATCCAGCCCCTGTTGTTGTCGAGGACGCCCTCGTAGTCGTGCGCAGGGCGTGCTGGGGCAGGGCACGTTCCTCACCCCGGGTCGAGGACTCCAGCGTCATGTGAGGCTTTTGAGCGTGTGTGTCGGGTCGATCTCGATCCGCTTGTGGATGATCCGGAGCCCCGCAGGGGTCTCCACGTGGACGTCGCGATAGCGCCCGGTCTGGATCCGCACGGCCGACTCCGCGTGGAAGACGGCCTGGAAGTAGGCGCCGGTCTGGATCACGCCGTCCGCGGACCGGTTCGCGCGGACGTTGCTGATGAGGTGACGGCAAGGACCAGCCAGTCCTGCCAGCAGACGCTGGTAGGTCGCGATGAAGTCGTCGACGCCCTCGGCCTCCCAATCGTTCGCGGTCAGACGGACGTCGGGGATGAGCAGCCCGCGCAGGGCGTCGTAGTCCTGGTCGTCGACCGCCCACGCGTAGTCGTGGTAGAGCGCGGTCACCCGCTCCACCAGGCTGGGCGCCGGGTCCGCGCCCGGCGCATTCGTCGTGCCGGCGCTCGTCATGCCGGTGGCCTCCTGTCGTGGGCGACGCGTTCCGCGACCTCGTAGCCCACCAACCGGTCAGGTGCGAACGGCGAGTCCGTGAGGAGTCGTCGTACCGGCTGGGACCCCAGGTGCTCCCGACCCCACACCCGGTCGTCGAACCAGAGCTCGACGAACCCGAGGCGCCGGGTCGGGAGCGTCTCGTCGGTGGGGATCTGTCCGGGCTCGCGGCCCGGTGCGCTGCCACGCTCCGCGACGACCACGTTGGCCACGAGCCGGCGAGCCCCCTGCGCCTCCCGGAGGCCGGTGACGAGGCCGGCGAGCAGGGACTCGAACGCCGACGCGGCCTCGGTCGGGCCCAGGTCGTCGGGCCGGTCCAGCACCAGCAGGTACTTGGCCGCGGCCAGGGACCTGCTGCTCCGGTCGAACCGCACCGTCTCCTCGACGTCGAACCGGCGCAGGTCCCGCAGGAAGACCTGGTGGTCGTGCGCGAGCACCCGCCCCTGCGACGGGGTGAACATCGGGGCGTCGCCGGTCTCCCGCAGCACCGCGAACCGCCACTGGTCCGGCGGCTGGTCGAGGCCACCCAGCAGGTCCCACTGCCGTTCCACCAGGTTGGTCTCGTAGCTCACCAGCGACGGGGCGTCCCGGAGCGCCTGCATGGCCCAGACCGTGTGCACCTCGGAGTAGTAGCGCTCGCACTCCTCGGCGCTGCGCAGGGCGCTGGGCTGGAACTGCACGAACTTCTTCCTCGGTGCGCTCACTCCCCCCGCCTGGCCCGTCACAGCCGGGCGGCCAACGCGTAGGCCTGCCGGGTGGCGAACGAGATCCGGCGGGGAGCGTAGGCATCGCCCAGGACGTGCACCTCGATGTCGGTGTCCGCGAGCGCGTCGTACAGGCTGGAGTGGGCGTCGCCACCACAGGCGAGCACCACGTGGTCGAAGCCGGGGTAGGACTGCTCCACCCCGCTGTAGGCGTTCTTGGTCACCACCCGGTCCCCCACCACGGCGCTGACCTGCTCCATCACCTTGACCTCGACGCCGCCTGCCGAGAGCTTCGCCATCACCGCGCCGATCGAGTACTTCCCCACCAGGGGCGCGACGCTCGGCGTGGGATAGAAGATGGTGACCTTCTTGCCCTGCTCCACCAGGTGGCTGGCGATCGTGAGGGGCTGCATGTGGTCCTCCATCGCCACCACGGCAACCTGCTCGCCGACCTGCTCGGCGCCCAGCAGGACGTCGGTGCCCTGCACCACGTGCGGAGCATCGAACCCGGGCCGGTCGGGGCGTCGAGGCAGGGCGCCGGTGGCGACCACCACGACGTCGACCCCGGCGCCCCGCACGGCCTCCAGGGTCGCCTCGCGCCCGAGCTCGACCCGCACCCCGGAGGCGGCGAGCCGTCGCTCCTGGAAGGCCACGAAGTCGCCGTACGCGGCGTTCTCGGAGACCTGGCGCGCCGACCTGAGCTGCCCTCCGAGCTCGCCCGCGCGCTCCCACAGCGAGACCCGGTGGCCTCGTTCGGCCAGCAGCGCGGCCGTCTCCATCCCTGCCGGTCCGCCGCCCACCACGAGCATGGTCCGGGCCGGGTCGGCCGCGGGCAGCGGACCGTCGACCTCGTGACCCGTGCCGGGGTTGACGCTGCAGGAGAACGGGATGCCGTCGACGATCGTGCGGTGCAGGCAGTCGTTGGTCCCGATGCACGGACGTACGGCGTCGAAGTCGCCGGACCGCGTCTTGGACACGAATCGCGACTCCGCGAACATCGCCCGGGCCAGGCCCACCACGTCGGCCTGTCCCTGGGCGACGACGGCGGCCGCAGCCTGGGGCGTCGAGACCCGGCCGGTGTAGATCACCGGGAGCCCGATCGCCGCCTTGACCTGGCCGGCGAGATCGGCCCACCCGGCCACCGGATAGACGTGCGGCTGGATGTAGCTGGGCGCGCCCCAGTTGTTGCCCATCACGCAGTGGATGTAGTCCACGTGCCCTGTCCCCTCGAGCATCCGGGCGATCTCGATGCCGCCGGCGAGGTCGTAGCCACCCTCGAAGAGCTCGTCCATGTTCATCCGGACACCGACCGCCATGCCCTCGCCGATGACCGAGCGGACACCGGCCAGGATCTCCCGGATGAACCGGCTGCGTCCCTCGAGGTCACCGCCGTACTCGTCGGTGCGCTTGTTGGTGGCCGGGGAGAGGAACAGGTGCAGCAGGTCCTCGTGGTTGGCGTGCAGCTCGATGACGTCCAGGCCGGCGGCGGCGGACTCGGCCGCGGAGAAGGTGTACTCCTCGACGAACCAGGCGATCTCGGAGCGCGTCAGCACGTGCGGGACGACGTTGTTGGTGTAGTTGGCCAGCACCCCGGAAGGCGAGTGCGGGGTCGCGCCCTGGGCGATGAGCTGAATCCCGGCGTGGGCACCGCCCTCCTTGACCGCCCGCACGTACATTCCGACCCGCTCACGAAAGTGCGGCATCCGGAAGACGCCGCGGGTGACGGCGCCGACCCCGGTGGGGTCGAAGCCCGGGACGACGAGGCTGTTGTCGATGAACCCGTTGAGCCCGCAGACCAGTCCGACGCCGTCAGCGGCCCTGCTTCCCCAGTAGGCCGCGCCCCGCCTGGCTGCCCGTTCCGACGCCCACAGGGATCCCACGGAGAGGCCGTGCGGAGGCATCATGAACCGGCTGCGCAGCCTCAGGGGGCCGATGTCGATCGGCTCGAACATGTGGGCGACAGAGGTCACCGGGCTGGTCACCGGGCTGGTCACGGGGCTGGTCAAGGTGAGGGTCCTTCGCGGGGGGGAGGTCGGAGCCGGAGCCGCCGGCTCAGGCGGAGCGCTTGTCGTGCCCGGCTCGCTCCAGCACGTGGTAGCCGGCAACCCAGCCGGGGGCGAACGGAGAGGAGCGGACCGAGTCCTGCACGTCGGCACGGGCGAAGAACTCCTCGCCCCACTCCTGGTGGTCGAAGTAGATCTCCAGGTAGGAGACCCGCGAGGAGTCGCTGGCCGAGCGGGAGGTGATCCGCTGACCGGGTTCGCGCCCCTCGTCGTACTGGCTCTCGGCCAGCACCCGGTTGACCACCATCAGTCGGGCACCGTAGGCGTCCTCGAGGAGCTCGCGCAGTCGGTCCTGGACGACCTCGGCAGCCTCGTGGGCGGCCGCCTGGCCCAGACCGTCGGGCCGGTCCAGCACGATCACGTACTTCTCGCTGGTCAGCTGGCCGGAGCGCCGGTCCAGCCAGACGGACTCCTCGACGGCGAAGCCGCGGAGATGACTCAGGAAGCTCTCGTGGTCCTGGCTGAGGAAGCCCAGCATGGGGGCGGGAAGCCGGCGTGCCCTCCGGGTCGCGAGCGCATCGTGGCGAAGCGCCACTGGTCGGGCGCCTGGTGGAAGCCCCCCAGGAGGTCCCACTGACCCAGCATCAGGTTGGTGTGGTAGCTCACGATGTCGTCCATACGGCGGATCTCGCGGACCGCCCAGGGGCTGTGCACCCGGAGGTAGTGCCGCTCGCACTGCTCGAGCGGAACCAGCGAACTCGGCTGGAACGCAAGGATCCGCTTGTTCCACGGCTCGACGGTGGGCATGGCTCCCCCTGATGACACCTGATCGGGTCCCGGCTCGGGGACGTGCGTCCCACCGGATTGCTGCTCAGTGAATCCACCAAACGGATGGTTGTCAACGATCGACAGAAATTCGGTAACTAACCAACCGTATGGTGGATTAGGTGTTGCGTGCCTCACATCACGTGTGCATATGATGCCCATCATTCGCCCCGTTTGGGGACCTATCGACACGTGGCATGAGGGGTTGGCCCATGACCGTCCGTCCCGCCGAGCCGGCAACGCCGGGCACTCGAGCACAGGACCGACCCGGGGACGTCGTGCTCGACGTCGACGGCGTCACGCTGCGCTACGGCGCCGTGACCGCACTGGAGGACGTCAGCTTCACCGTGCGCGCGGGCGAAGTGGTGGCCCTGGTCGGCCCCAACGGCGCCGGTAAGACCTCGATGTTCAACTGCGTCAGCGCCTTCTCCCGGCCCACCGAGGGCTCGCTTCGCTACCGCGACATGGACCTGACCACGGCCAAGAGGCACACCATCGCCGCGGCCGGGGTCGGCCGGATGTTCCAGAACCTGTCGCTGTTCCCCGGTGCCACGGTGATGGAGAACGCCCTGGTCGGCCGGCACCCGCTGATGCGCTCCTCGATCGCCGGCAACCTGCTGCTGTGGCGGCGCTCGCGCCGCGAGGACCTCGAGCACCGCCAGGCCGTCGCCGAGGTGCTGCAGCTGCTCGACCTCTTCGAGCTGCGCAACACCGCTGTCGGCGACCTGCCCTACGGCACCCGCAAGCGGGTCGAGCTCGCCCGGGCGCTGGCCTCGGACCCGACCCTGCTGCTGATGGACGAGCCGGTGGCCGGCATGAACCCCACCGAGACCGCAGAGCTGACCCAGATCCTCGCCCGCATCCGTGCCGAGCGGGACCTGTCGATCCTGGTGGTCGAGCACGACATGGCCATGGTGATGGAGGTGGCGGACTGGATCACGGTCCTCGACTTCGGGCACGTCATCGCCGAGGGCCGCCCCGCAGACATCCAGAAGGACGCACGCGTGCGTGCCGCCTACCTCGGCAACTCAGCCCCAGCGACAACGGAGACATGACGTGCAAGAGCTGGTACAACTCATCGTCAGCGGGGCCTCGCTCGGCTGCGTCTACGCCTTGGTCGCCCTCGGGTTCGTCCTGATCTACAAGTCCACCGGGCACATCAACTTCGCCCAGGGCGACGTGATGGCCATGGGCGCCTTCCTCGTCTACTGGTTCGGGCCGGGACGCTTCGGACTGAACTTCGGCGTCGCCGCGCTGCTGGCCATCATCGGCACCGCCGCCTTCATGGTGCTGATCGAGCGCACCGTCGTACGGCGGCTCAGCCACTTCTCGCACGAGGCGGTCATGATGGGCACCCTCGGGCTGGGCATCCTGATCCGGGCGGTGCTCGCCGCCTCCTTCGGCACCGACAAGCTCGGAATCGGTGACCCGTGGGGCTCCGACAGCGTCACGGTCGCCGGGGTCGCGCTCACCACCTCCAGCATCTTCGCCATCGCCGTCACCGGGATGATCGTGGGTGCCATGGCGATCTGGTTCCGTCGCAGCCGGACCGGGATCTCGATCACCGCGATGTCCCAGGACCCGGTGGCTGCCGCGGCCCTCGGCGTCAACACCCGCCGGATGACGATCGCGGTCTGGGCCACGGCCGGGGTGCTCGCCGTGCTGGCCGGCATCTTCCTCGCCGGCTACCCCCGGGCCATCGATCCGCACATGGGGCTCATCGCCCTCGCGGCCTTCCCCGGCGCGGTCCTCGGCGGCTTCGACTCCATCAACGGCGCGGTCGTGGGCGGCGTGTTCATCGGCATCATCCAGACGCTGGTCGCCGGCTACGAGGCGCCGTTCGCCGGGGTCATCGGCCAGAACTTCCACGTCATCGTGCCGTGGCTGGTCCTGGTGCTGGTCCTGCTCGTCCGCCCCCAGGGGCTCTTCGGAACGAAAAGAGTGATCCGTGCCTGAGACGACCTCCGAGCTGCCGGCACGCGCCGGCACCACCACGACTCCGGTCAAGGCGCTGGCACCCTCCGAGCTCCGGGCCCAGGTCAACCTGCTGGGCACCCCGATGGCGCGGGTCGCCGCCGTGCTGACCCTCGTCCTCGCCGTCGGGCTGCTGGCCTCCGGCGACGCCAAGATGCTCTCGGTCGTCAACTTCGGCCTGATCGCCGCGGTCGCCGCCATCGGTCTCAACCTGGCCATGGGCACCACGGGCATCCTCTCCCTCGGGCACGCCGTCTTCGTCGGGTTCGGGGCGTTCACCGCCGCGGTGGCCGCGGACCACGGACTCCCCTACCCGGTGGCCGCGGTCCTGGCCATGCTGGTCGCCGCGATCGCCAGCCTGTCCATCGGGCCGCTGGCCCTGCGACTATCGGGCCTCTACCTGGCTGTGGGCACGATCGGGATCGCCTACGTCGGTGAGCACCTGTTCGTGAACCTCCGCTCCCTCACCGGTGGTGGCGCCGGACGCATGGTGGAGTCTCCGATGCTGTTCGGCACCAAGCTCTCGGAGTCGGCCGGCCTGGCCGGACGCCTGGTCACTGGCGACATGAAGTGGTTCGTCCTGCTCAGCCTCATCACCCTGGTGGTGGGGGCCTGTGTGGCGACCCTGGGCCGGCTCCGTTGGGGACGCGCCTTCCGGGCGGTCCGCGACAACGAGAACTCGGCGGCTGCTGCCGGGATCGCGGTCAACCGGGTCCGGGTCACCGCCTTCGCGCTCTCGGCGGCGCTCGGCGGCCTCTCGGGCGCCCTGCTGGCGGGCTACCTGCGCTACCTCAACCCGGAGACCTTCGGGCTGGAGCAGTCGATCCAGTACATCGCCATGATCATCGTCGGTGGCCTGGGCTCGGTGAGCGGCGCCGTCATCGGGGGCCTGCTGATCATCGCGCTGCCCACGATCCTCAACGAGGTGAGCTCCGCGCTGGGCCTGGTGGAACAGGCCAGCGGCACCTCGAGCAGCTTCAACACCGGCACCCTGGCGCTCATCGCCTACGGCCTCATCATCGTCGCGGTCATGTGCCTGGCTCCCAACGGCATCGCCGGGGGCCTTTCCCAGCTCGGGCGTCATCTCGGTGGAGGGCGCGCAAAACACGACAAGCAGCACTAGCCCCACCCCGGCAACACCAGCCGGACATCCATCCAGAACACCGTGAAGGGATCCACCCACATGCGAGACACACGCAAGCGAATCGCCGCCAGCCTGCTGGCGGTCGGCCTGCTCGGCACAGCCGGCTGCACCGCCGCTCCCGACGAGGGCAGCGACGCGGACGGCGGGCTCAAGACCGGCAACGGCGTCACCGACGACACCATCAGGATCCTGTCGCTGACCGACCTGTCCGGACCCGGCGCCGCCGGTGGCAAGCCGGTCCAGACCGGCCTCGACGCCTACGTCGAGCAGCTCAACGAGGACGGCGGCATCGACGGGCGCAAGATCGAGCTGGAGACGGCCGACACCCAGTACGACCCCCAGAAGGCCGTGCAGTTCTACCAGGGCGCCCGCGACGACGTCGCCGCCGTCGTCTCCTACGGCACCCCCACGACGGACGCGATCCGGTCCTTCAGCCTGGACGACGACCTGCTCGCCCTGGCCTTCAAGGGGCCCTTCCCCGAGGAGAACAGCGTCGCCCAGGGCACGGCGTTCGAGGTGGACACCGCCAACCTGCTGACCTACGTCTACGAGGAGGACCCGGACGCCAAGGTCGGCGTCCTCTACCAGGCGGACGCCGTCGGGGACGGCGTCAAGCGTGGGGTCGAGGCCGTGCTCGCCGAGACGGGCAACAAGACCGTCGCCGAGGCGAGCGTCGATGCCTCCAGCCAGGACCTCACCGCGCAGATCACCGCGATGCGCAAGGCCGGGGCCGACCACGTCCTCATGGGTCTGAGCCCGGGCACCACCATCGCCGCGGTCGGCGCCGTCTCGGCGCTCGACTACGACGCCACCCTGCTGTCGCCCGGAGTGGCGTACAGCAAGGCGCTCCTGGCCCTCCCGGTCGGTCCGACCATGGAGAAGCAGATGCTGATCACCTGCTCCTACCCCCAGTGGGACCAGGAGTCGGAGGGCAACAAGGCGTTCAAGGCCGCCCTCGGCGACACCGAGCCGAACGCGACCATCGTGCTGGGCTGGATCGCCGGACGGATGCTGCACGAGTTCCTCGAGACCGCGGTCGAGGACGGCGACCTGACGCCTGCCGGCATCATCAAGGCCGCCCAGCACAGCACCGTCCAGACGGACGGCCTGACGCCCGACATGACGTTCGGCAAGGAGATCAACGAGCGCACCCCCTTCCGGGAGTCCCAGGTCTGCTCCGTCAGCGATGACGGCGACGACGGCGTGACCGTGGTCAAGGACTGGTTCGAGAGCTCGGCCGCCACCAACGTCGAGCTGCAGTGACCCGGTTGCCCACCAGCGAAGATCAGGAGCTGAGACGTGCTTGAGGTCAACGACCTGTCCGTGACCTACCCGGGAGGGGCAGTCGCCCTTCACGGGGTCACGCTCGCGGCCGAGACCGGCAAGGTCACCACGGTGCTCGGCGCCAACGGCGCCGGCAAGACCACGCTCCTCCGGGCGCTCGGCGGGCTGCTTCCGCAGTACCGCGCGGAGCGCTCGGGGACCATCCTGTTCGGCGGGGAGCGCGTGGAGACCCGCGCCCCCTGGGACCTGGTCCGCCTCGGGGTGGCCCAGGTCCTGGAGGGGCGCCACATCTTCACCGACCTCACCGTGCACGACAACCTCGTGGTGGGCGGCCAGGGACTGGACAAGCAGGAGCTCGCCGCGGCGGTCGAGAAGGTGTACGCGGACTTCCCGGTGCTGGCCGACAAGTCCGACATGAGCGCGGGCTACCTGTCCGGCGGGGAGCAGCAGATGCTCGCCATCAGCCGCGCCACCCTCCGGCTGCCCAAGATGCTCATCCTCGACGAGCCGAGCCTCGGGCTCTCCCCGCTGATGATGGAGCGGATCGCCGAGGTCGTGGCCGGGATCGCGGCCCAGGGAGTCACGGTGCTGCTCGTGGAGCAGAACGCCTCCCTGGCGCTGTCGATCAGCGACCAGGCGGTCGTCCTGGCGTCGGGCCGCGTCGTCCTGAGCTGTCCGGCGAGCGAGCTCCTCGACGAGGAGCGGCTCTCCGCGGCCTACCTCGGCGGCCAGCAGCCGGTGGCCTGAGGACGCTTCACCGACCCAGCACCACCCGTCAACGAGCAGGAGCCCACCATGAGCAGAGCCCGTCCGACCCGCGCCGCCGTCCTCCTCGCCGTCGGGCTGTTCGCAGCCACGGCCTGCACGGCTGCCCCGGAGGGTGACGGGAGCTCCTCCGAAGGTGGTGTGAAGACGGGCAACGGGGTCACCGAGGACACGATCACGCTGCTCTCGCTCAACGACCTCTCCGGTCCCGCCGCCGCCGGTGGCAAGCCGATCCAGGCAGGGTTCGACGCCTACCTGGAGCAGGTCAACGCCGACGGCGGGATCGGTGGGCGACAGGTGGTCGTGAAGACCGTGGACACCCAGTACGACCCGCAGAAGGCCGTGCAGCTCTACCAGGGCAACCGCGACGAGATCGCTGCGCTGCTGAGCTACGGGACGCCGACCACGGACGCGATCCGGGCGTTCACCAGCGACGACCAGGTGCTGGCCCTGGGGCTCAAGGGCCCCTTCCCGGAGAAGAACAGCTTCTCGATGGCTACCGCGGTCGAGGTGGACACCGCCAACCTCCTGACCCACGTGCTCGAGGAGGATCCCGACGCCCGCATCGGCGCCATCCTGCAGGCCGACGCGATGGGCGAGGCGGTGAAGCGGGGCGTCGACGCCGTCAGCGACACCGTCGGCCTGGAACTGGTGGCCGAGACCTCCGCGGACTCCACCAGCCAGGAGCTCACGGCGCAGGTCACCGCCATGCGCAAGGCCGGAGCAGACCACATCCTGCTGGGCATGGGGCCCGGCGGCCTCCTGGCCACCGCCGGGGCCGTGTCGTCCCTGAAGTACGACGCGCAGATCCTCTCCCCCGGGGTCGCGTACACCAAGTCGCTCATGGAGCTTCCGATCGCCGCCACCTTGGAGAAGCAGCTGTTGTCCACCTGCTCCTACCCCTTGTGGGACCAGGAGAGCGAGGGCAACACCGAGTTCAAGGAAACACTCGACCCGTCGCTGCCCCCGCACGGGTCCTACGTCAACGGATGGCTGGCCGCCAAGGTGCTCCTGACCTTCGTCGAGAACGCGATCGAGCAGGGTGACGCCACTCCGGCCGGCATCATCGAGGCAGCCCAGGGCTCCACGGTCGACACCCTGGGTCTCACCCCGAACATGACCTTCGGTGAGAGCATCGACGAGCGCACGGCGTACCGGCAGACCCAGCTGTGCACGGTCAGCAACGACGCCGACGACGGCTTCACCCTGTCCGAGGGCTGGTTCGACAGCGAGGCAGGCAACGCCGTCAAGCTGCAGTGACCACCTGAGCGACGATCCGCAGCGGCTCGGAAAGGGCCGCTGCGGATCCGCCGGTGCTGAGGCCACCGCCCCAACTGCGCATGTGCGCGACGGCAGGGCGCGCTACACCCTGCTTCGGGAAGCGCCCGCTCTCCCGCGGGCCTCGCCCTGGTTCACCGCACGCGTTGACGGCCAGCTCATCCGATCGGCCAGGCGCGCCAGGATGGGCGTTCGCGTGGCCATCATGAAGATGCCGTAGCCCACTGGCGCCCCCACCGCGTTGAAGAAGAAGTCGTTGATGTCGGCGACGTGACCACCGTCGAGGAAGTGGTCGCTGAAGAACTGGGCAGTCTCGATCAGCAGACTGAGCAGCACCCCGAGACCCGCCACCCGCCACAGCGAGCGGGTTCCGGCGATCAGGGGCAGCAGGACGCCCAACGGGATGAAGACCACGACATTCTGGATCGCGTCGCTGAGCTCGTAGTCGTCGAACAGCGTCATGCTGATCGATGACGACCACGGTGGTGTGCCGCCTGGCTTGTCCAGGAAGATGGGAAAGATCGTGTTGGCCACCACGCCGGCGCCGTAGATGCAGACGCAGACGGCCACCACGACTCGGAGCGGGGACAGCGCGCCGCGCCGCTGCAGGCGCCAGAGCAGGACGCCGAGCGCCACTGCGGTGACAGGTGCCACCACCGGCAGCGCAGGAACCTCGCCGAACAACATCGTGCACACTCCCCTTCACCAGCGCCGGGCGGACTACCGCCGATTGTGCGGGTCCTGAGACGGCTCAGCCCCGCCCCGCGAGCGTGTCGCGGGACGGGGCTGAGGTTGAGAGCGGAGGTCAGGCGGGGCGGCGCTCCCCCATCGCCTCGTCGAAGAGCCTGGCGAGGAACTCGTCGAACACGTCGAGGTCCTTGTCGTTCTCCTCGTACCAGGTCACGAACTCCTCCGGCGTCATGTCCGGGTCGAAGCCCAGGTCGGTGGTGACCACGTCGCGCCACTGCTTCATGTTCTCCACGGAGCCGTCGACGAACGCCGCGGGGTCGTCCACGCCGGCGAGCTCCTTGCGGCTCTCCTCGAGCAGACCCTCGTTGGCGGTCTCCAGGGCGCTCACCACGTCGTCGTCGAAGAGGCCGAGCTCACCGTCGTACTTCTTGGTGGACTCCACCGTCTCGGTGATCGCGTTGAGGGTGGCCCCGATCTGCTCCTTGACGAACACGTCGAGGCGGTCGTGCAGCAGCTGCTGCGCGGCGAGCGGCAGGTCGCCCCACACGTCCTTGTTGATGACCATGGAGCCCACGCCGCCGGCGAACCCGGCCGACGGAGCGATCCTGGCGTTCGGCGCGATCTCGAAGATGCCGGTCAGCGCGGCGGTCAGCGGGTTGGCGACGGTGCAGTCCACCACGCCGCGCTGCAGCGCCTCGAACATCTCGGAGAGGTCGACGCTGGTGCCCTCCATGCCCAGGGCCTTGAACTGTGCCGCGTGCAGGCGGGCCCCCATCCGGCTGGTCACGCCCTTGAAGTCCGCCAGCGAGGAGCGCGGCTCCGCGCAGAAGAGAGCGTCCGGGCCCAGGGAGTAGACCGGCAGCAGGGGGTGCAGGCCGATGGCCTCGTACTCGTCGAGGATCTCCTCCGACGCGTTCGAGGTCTCCAGCGACCAGCCCAGCAGCTGCAGCACTCCGACCAGCGGCGTCTGGTCGGCGGAGATGCTGAGGTCGATCAGCGCGTTGGTCGCCGGCAGCTCGTCGGGCTGGTACGCCGGGATGGTGTAGGACATGTCGAGGCGGCCGTCTGCCACCGCGTCGCTGACCTCCACCGGCGGGGCGACGGAGTAGGCGTAGTTGGTCTCGAACTCGATCTTCCCGCCGGACCAGTCGCTCACCGCCTCCTGGTAGGCCTCGAAGTAGGCGCTGGTCACCGTCCCCTGGGCGCCGGCGGTCTGGGTGATGATGGTGATCGGGTCGATCTCCTCGAAGGCCGCCTGGTACTCCTCCTTGGAGGCGCCCGCGGCGACGCTCTCGCCTTCGGCGCCCTTGCTGTCGCTGTCACCGCCGCAGGCTGAGAGGGTGAGGGTGGCCGCGAGTGCGAGCACCCCGAGGGACTTGCGGTTCCACTTCGTGGAGCGGGTCAAGCTTCTGGACATGTGGCTTCCTGTTCTGGAGGTCGAGCGCACCCGGGAGGGGTACGCCGTGGCGGTGGATGGATCAGCTGTCGGGTCGACCCGAGTCGAGACGTTCCTGAGGGCGCACGTGCCGGAGCCGGTTCATCACCCCCCGGTGTGGTCCGGGATGTAGGTGGCGATCTCCGGGAAGACGATGAGGATCACGACGATGAAGATCGAGGCGGGCATCATCCAGGCGATGGCGACGAAGACGTCGCGCAGCGAGATGTCGGTCCCCCGGTTGACCGAGGGGTCCTTGGTGATGTTGTGGATGATGTAGGCCAGGATCCCGACCGGTGGGGTGAGGACGGCGAGCTCGCCCATGAAGACCACGAAGACGCCGAACCACAGCAGCGAGATGTCCAGGATCTCCAGGGTCGGGATCAGGATCGGCACCGTCAGCAGCATCATCGCCAGGGGGTCCAGGAACATCCCCATGATCAGATAGATGAGGGTCATCAGGAGCAGGAACTGCCAGGACGGCAGCTCCATCTCGATGATCCACTCACCGATCCCCCGGGTGACCCCGGACAGGGTGAGCATCCGCGAGAACATCGTGGCGCCGATGATGAGGAAGAAGATCGCGCCGGTGGACGCCACCGTGTTGACCGAGGCCTGTCCGATGGCGGCGAACGGCTTGTCGTTGCGCTTGTAGAACAGGGTGAGCAGCATCGCCACCAGCGCCGCCACCGCGCCCGCCTCGGTGACGGTGAGCGTGCCGCTGTAGATGCCCCCGATGATGATGCCGATGAGCACGGGGATCGACCAGGCGCCCCCGAGGCTGCGCCAGCGGTCGGCCCAGGTCGTGCGAGGCTTCGCTGCCACGTCCCCGGTGACGTTGGTCAGGCGCGGGAAGACCATGCTCATGCCGGCGATGACGCTGGCGAAGACCAGGGCGACCAGGACGCCCGGGCCGACGCCGGCCATCAGCTGGGGACCGACCGGGACCTCGGCGATCCCGGCGTAGATGACCAGCATGATGCTCGGCGGGATCAGCTGCCCCGGCAGCCCGGAGACCGCCACGGCGAGGATCGCGAGCCGCTTGTCGTAGCCGGCCTTGATCATCTCCGGGACCCCGACCCGGGCCAGGGCGTACGTCGTGGCGATGGACGAGCCGCTGACCGCGGCGAGCCCGGCCCCGGCGAAGTTGGTGCCGATGGCGAGCCCGCCCGGCAGCCAGCCCAACCAGTCGCGCCCGGTGTCGTAGACCCGCGTGGTGATGCCCGACTGCCACAGCAGCAGCCCCATGAGGACGAACATCGGGATGACGCTCAGGGTCCACGTGGCGGTGGAGTTGTAGGGGAGGTCGGTGAGCCCGCTCTTCATCGCCGGGAAGCCGCGCAGCGCCAGGGTGCCCAGGAGCCCGGGGACCATCAGCGCCACCGCGACCGGGGCCTTGACGAAGATCAGGCCGAGCATCATCACGATGGCCAGGAGCCCGACGATCTCGCGCTCGACGTCGGCGAACATGCCCACGACGGGGACCACGACGCTGACCAGGAGTGCGGCCAGGACGAGCCAGCCGCGCCGCCCGCTGGCTCCGGACGGAGCCTCCGAGGCCGGCTCGGCGCCGACCGGGGTGATCAGATCGGTCATCTCAGGACTCCTCGGGAGTGGTGCCGCTGGACGAGGGCTTGGACAGCCCCGCGCGCACGGACCGGAACAGGTCGACGGTGAGCCACACCGAGAACAGGGCGAACCCGACCGGCGCGGCGAAGGTGGCGGGCCAGATGGTGATGCCGCTGACGCCGGCGGTACGTCCCAGGTCCATGCTGTCCAGCGCCATCTCGGCGGTGTAGTAGGTCAGCGCCACGGCCAGGGCCAGGGTGAGCAGGTCAGTCCCGGCCTGGACGAAGGGCTGCGCCCGCGCGGGGATGTGGTCGAAGAGCAGGCGTGCCTCGATGTGCTCCTTGTTGCGTTGGGCGGTGACGATCCCGACGAACGCGACGATCGGCAGGTACCAGAACTGCGTGTACTCCAGCGTCCCGTGCACGGGACTGCTGCGGAACGTGCGGGACAGCGCGTTGACGGTGACGTGCAGCATCATCGCGATCGTGACGAACGCGGCGGCGCCGGCCAGGATCCGGCTGAACCAGTCCCCGGTGGGCGGCGGGTCCTCCAGGGCGTTGATCTCTGCCTCTGCGTTGACGCTCATGCGTACAACCTCTCGATGGTCTCGGAGTACTTGCGCGCGATCTCCCCGCGGCGCATCTTGGACGTGGGAGTGAGCTCGGCCGAGCCGGGCACCCACTCCACGGGGAGCACGTGGAACCTCTTGACCTGCTCGGGACGGTTGAGCCGGGCGTTGCCCGCGTCCACGCCCTCCTGCACCGCCTGCAGGAGCTCGGGAGCCTGGCTGAGGTCGGCCAAGCCCTCGAACCGGAGGCCTCGCTGCCGCGCCCAGGTGAGGGCGTGCTCGGAGTCCAGGACCACCAGGGCCACGTTGTAGGGCCGGGCGTCGCCCAGGCACATGACCTGGTTGATCAGCGGAGAGGCGCTGATGATGGCGGACTCGACGGTGACCGGTGAGATGTTCTTGCCGCTCGAGCTGATCAGGATCTCCTTCTTGCGGCCGATCACCTTGAGGTAGCCGTCCGCGTCGACCTCCCCCAGGTCGCCGGTGTGCAGCCAGCCGTCGCCGTCGATCGCCTGGGCGGTCTCGGCGGGTCGGTTGTGGTAGCCCACCATCAGCGTCGGGCCACGTAGCAGGATCTCGCCGTCGTCCGCGATGGCCAGCTCCATGTGCGGACCGGCGCGTCCCACGGTGCCGATGCGGATCGTGTCGGCCGTGGCGGCCGTGCCGCCGGCGCCGCTCTCGGTCAGGCCGTAGACCTCGCCCATGGGGATCCCGACGGCGTGGAAGAACTCCATCAGCGGACCCGGATTGGGCGCCGTGGCGACGATGGCGATCCTCAGGTCGTCCAGGCCCACCTCCTGGCGCCAGGGCTTGAACACCAGGGTCCGTGCCTCCCGGGAGGCCGCCAGCACGTCGTCGGGCACGATCCTGCCGGCCTGCTCCAGGCGCACCTGCTCCCGGCTGGCGTCCAGCCCTGCCCTGACCCGGGCCTGCTCTGCCTCGTCCAGCCCGAGCAGCCAGGTCTCGAAGGTCGCTCGGAGCTTCTCGAAGACGCGAGGCGGCCCGTAGAAGTAGCCGGGCCGGATGGCCGGAACGAGGTCCGCGACCTTGCGGGGGTCCGCGACGGTGACGGCTTCGAACCCTTGCACCACGGTCATGCAGTAGCCGCCGGTCCGCTCACCGATGTGGGCGGTGGGCAGCCACGACACGATGATGGTGCCCGCGGGCACCCGGACGCTGCGCAGCGTCGAGTCGGCGGCGTGCATCAGGTTGCGGTGCGAGATCAGCGCCCCCTTGGGCGTGCCCGTCGTGCCGCTGGTGTAGATCATCGTCAGCAGGTCGTCCGGCTCCGGCTTCGGTACGGCGTCGAGGTCGACGTCCGCGCCCGCGGCGTGCACCGCGGCCGGATCGAGCCAACCCTCACCGGGCTCCGCGTCCAGCAGCACGCGCACGGCCGGCAGGGCCACCCCCGACAGCGTGGCCACCAGACCGTGCTCGGCCACCACGGCCCGGGCGTCGGAGTCCTTGAGCGAGTAGGCGTTCTGCTCGGGCGAGGAGGAGGCGTAGAGGGAGAACGGGACCGCGCCGATCCGGACCAGGGCCAGGTCCACGGCGAAGAACTCCGGGCGGTTGCTCAGCAGCAGCGCCACCTTGTCGCCGCGGCGCACCCCGAGACCGGCGAAGCCCGCCGCCCACCGGTCCACCGCGGCGGCCAGCTCGGACCAGGTGTAGCTCAGGCGGCCGTCGTGCGAGCGCACGGCCGTGGCGTCGGGACGGGTCGCCACCGTGCGCGCCAGAGCGGCGGTCAGGGTCGGGGCGAGCTCCAACGGGACGTAGTCCTCGTGGTCGTTCGGTACAGGCATGGGTCTCCTCGTGCTGGTGGCGCCCGGACGGGCGGCAGACCGGCGCCCGACCCGCAGATGACAGCCACCGCGAATCGAGGAACATGACGCACGTCACATGATCAACCAACCGTTTGGTTCCGTCAAGGCCTGTCCAGACCCGAGTTCTCGCCCCGCCCGAACCCTTGCCAACCCAACAACCGATTGGTAGTTTCGCCGCACCCGACCCCAAGGATGTGCATGAAGCTCTCGACCGCCCTCGACTACGCCGGCGACCCCCGCGCCGCCGCCGATTCCGTCCGCGCCTTGGAGCAGGCAGGCCTGGACACCGTCTGGGTCGCGGAGGCCTACGGGTTCGACGCCCCCAGCCTGATGGGCTACCTGGCGGCCCGCACCGAGACGGTGGAGATCGGCTCCGCGATCATGAACATCTACTCCCGCACCGCCACCGCGCTGGGCCAGACCGCTGCCGGGCTGGACAACGTGAGCGGGGGCCGCACGATCCTGGGGCTCGGCGCCTCGGGTCCCCAGGTCGTCGAGGGCTGGCACGGGATCGCCTACGAGAAGCCCGTCGCGCGGATGCGCGAAGTCGTCGACATCATCCGGCGGGTGCTGCGCCGGGAGGTGATCGAGAACGACGGCCTGATCAAGCTTCCCCTCCCCCAGGGCGAGGGCACGGGTCTGGCCAAGCCGCTCAAGCTGCTCAACCGGCCCGGCCGCCCCGCCGTGCCGATCTACGTCGCGGCACTGGGTCCACGCAGCGTCGAGGGCACCGCGGAGTACGCGGACGGGTGGATCCCGACCATGTTCGTCCCGGAGCGGGCCGGCACGGTCTGGGGAGAGTCGCTGGCAGCCGGGACCGCCCGGCGTACCGAGGGGTTGGCGCCGCTCGAGGTCGTCGCCGGCGGGCTGGTGGCGATCGGCGACGACGTCAAGGGCTGCCTGGACCTGGCCCGGCCGATGTTCGCGCTCTACATCGGCGGGATGGGCGCTCGGGACAAGAACTTCTACAACGACCTGGTCAGCCAGCTCGGCTGGGCCGAGGAGGCCCGGGAGATCCAGGACCTGTATCTCGCCGGGCACAAGAAGGAGGCCGAGGCCCGAGTGCCGCTGGACCTGCTCGAGGCGACCAACCTGGTCGGCCCGCGGGACTACGTGCTCGACCGCATCGCGGCCTACCGCGAGGCGGGGGTGACGAACCTGATGATCAAGCCCGCGGGCGACGACCCGGTGACGACCGTGCGCGAGATGCGGGACCTCGTCGACCGATGACGGCGCACCCCGAGGCGGCACCCCTGGTGCTGCTCTCCGTGGCCGGCGGCGTGGCGACGGTGACCCTGAACCGTCCCGCCAGGCTCAACGCCCTGCTGCCGCAGACGTTCGCCGAGCTCCGTGCCCATCTGGCCGCGCTGACCAGCCGGAGCGACGTGACCTGCCTGGTGCTCACCGGGTCCGGACGGTCGTTCTGCGCCGGGCTCGACCTCGACGCGATCGACCCGGACGCCGAACCGGCAGGTCACGAGGCGGCCGAGACCATCGACCTGCTCGAGTCCTTCCCGTTTCCCACGATCGCCAAGATCACCGGGCACTGCCTGACCGGCGGCCTGGAGCTGGCGCTGGCCTGCGACCTGCTGGTCTGCGCCGACGACGCCTCCTTCGGCGACACCCACGGACGCTGGGGCCTGGTGCCGGCGTGGGGGCTGTCCGTCCGGCTGCCGGAGCGGGTCGGGCGCTCCCGAGCGCGCGAGCTGAGCTTCACCGGCCGCATCGTGGCCGGCAGCGCGGCCGCTGCGATCGGCCTGGCTGACCGCAGCGTCCCGCCGGGCCAGCTCGACGACGCCGTCGCGGAGCTCGCCGGCGAGATCGCCAGCGGCTCCCGGGACAGCAACCGGATCTACAAGTCCCTGTACGCCGAGCGCGGCAGCGCCGAGCGCACCCGCGCACTGGCCTTCGAGCGCAGCCTGCCCTACGGCCTGCCCGCCGACATGCGCGCCCGACTGGCACCCCGCACCCGCGAGCCGCCTACCGGGTCCTGAAGTCGACCGCGACCTCGACCGGGGCCCTGGTGGTCCGGAACGCGTTGGCGGGGTGCGAGGGGTCCTCGTAGCCGAACGAGACCGCGCACACCGTCATCCGGTCCTCGGTCAGACCCAGGTGCTCCCGCACGCCGTCGGAGTACATCGCGATCGCGGCCTGCGCCACCGAGGCCAGACCGAGCGACCTGGCAGCCAGCATCAGGTTGCCCACGTAGCCGCCGCAGTCCACGGCGCCGTACACCCCCTGGTCGCGGTCGGTGGTGATGACCGCGACGTGCGGGGCGCCGAAGAACGAGAAGTTCCGCCCCGCCTGCTCGGCCCGGGCAGCCCTGTCCTCGCGGGCGATGCCGAGGCTCTCGTAGAGCGCGAAGCCGCTCTCCTTGCGCCGCTCGTCGTACACCCCGGCGTACTTGGCGGGGATCTCGAAGTCCGAGCGCGGAGGGTGGCTCGCGGTGTAGTCCGACAGCGCCGCAGCGAACCGGGAGGTGGCCTCCCCGGAGGTGACCGTGACCTGCCAGGGCTGGGTGTTGCACCACGAGGCGGTGCGCTGGGCCAGCTCGAACAGCCGGTTCAGGGTGTCCTGGGGCACCAGGTCGGGCAGGTAGCCACGGCAGCTGTAGCGCTCGTCGAGCAGCTGGGCGAGGGCCTGCTGGGTCTGGCTGCCGGTGAGCGTCGTCATCAGTTCTGTCCCTTGATCATCGGCACGACGACCGCGGTGTCGTACCAGGTGGAGATGGACCTCAGCAGCCCGTCCTGCACTTCGATGAAGTCGGCCGCCGGGAAGGTCAGCCGGGTGCCGTCCAGCTTGACCACGGTGGCGGTGATGTCGACAGCGACCAGGTCACCCTGGACCAAGATGCGGGTCGGTCGGTCCTCGTGGCCGCCCTCCCGGTACTGCAGCAGGATGGCCTGGTAAAGCTTGACCACCTGCTCCACGCCGGAGGCGGACATCAGGTCGCCGTGCCGGATCGTGACCTCGGGGTGGAGCACGGAGGCCAGGGTGGTCCAGTCGCGGGTGTTGACCGCGTCGAAGTACCTCGTCACCAGGGCCCGGTGCCCTCCGGCGGAGGGGGCATCGGCCTGCGTGGCGGCACCGGGAGCATCCGCCACCTCCCGGCGCAGCTCGCGGCGCAGGATCTTGCCGTTGGCGCTGCGCGGCAGGGAGCCGGCACGCACCAGGATCTGGCTCGGCACCTTGTAGCCGGCGAGCTGGTCCCGCAGCCGCGACTCGATCAGCTCCGGGGTCAGCGTCTCGTCGGCGGTCACCACGAAGGCGATCGGCGTCTCGCCCCACTTCTCGTGCGGCGCACCCACGACCGAGCACTCCAGGACACCGGGAACGTCCTCCAGGACGCGCTCGATCTCTGCGGGGAAGACGTTGATGCCGCCGGTGATGATCATGTCCTTGAGGCGGTCCACGATGTAGAGGAAGCCGTCCTCGTCCTGGGTGGCGATGTCACCGGTGGCCAGCCACCCGTCGTGCAGGGTGGCGGGGTCGGGGGCACCGTTGCGCCAGTAGCCGGCCATCACCGCGGGACCGCGGAGCCAGAGCTCGCCGGACTCCCCCACCGGGCACTCGACTCCCATCGGGTCCACGACCTTGGCCTCCATCCGCATCATCGGACGGCCGATGGACCCGGGCTTGCGGTCGATGTCCTCGGGACGCAGCGCGGTCGCGACGCCGGAGGACTCGGTGAGCCCGTAGCCCTGGGAGAGCAGGATGCCGTGGCTCCGGAGCCGCCCCATCAGCTCGGGGGTGACCATCGCCCCGCCGGCCGAGACCGTGGACAGGGTGTCCACTCGGGTCTTGTCGATGTCGGGGTGGTTGACGATGGCCTGCCACAGTGCGGGGACCGACATGAAGACCGTGATGCCGTCCTCCTCGAACCTGCGCAGGGCGCGACCGGGGTCGAAGGCGGCGTCGACCACGGTCATGCCGCCGGCCACCATGGTGGCCATCCAGGAGGCGAGCAGGCCGGCGGAGAAGGCCAGGGGGTAGGGCACGTAGGTCCGCGTGTCCCGGGACCAGGCGTCATTGACGACCCGGTCGTGGGCCATCGCGTAGATGCTCTCGTGGGTGATGACGACGCCCTTGGGACGCCCTGTGGTGCCGGAGGAGTAGAGGATCACCGCGACGTCGGAGAAGTCCCGGACCGTGCGGGCCCGGACCGCGTCCGCGGCCGGGGGCGCCTGGACCTCGTCCGGGACGATGGTCTCCACCGAGCACCGCGTGCGTACGGCGGCGGCCTGCTCGACGTGGTGAGCGTCGTGCAGGAGCAGCTGGGCACCCGCGTCCACCAGCTGCTCTGCCATCTCGCGGGGGTGCAGGCGGAAGTTGATCGGCACCAGGACCGCACCCGCAGCCAGGACGGCCAGTGCCGAGACGCAGAACTGCCGGGAGTTGAGCATGAGCAGGCCGACCCGGTCGCCCGGCTGCACCCCGCGAGCGGCCAGGACGGCGGCGCCGGCCTCGGCACCGCGGACCAGCAGCGTCCAGCTGAGGTCCCCGTCGTCGTCGCGCACCGCGACGGCCTCGGGGGTGAACCTCGACCAGTAGGCCGGAGCGTCGAAGATGTCCACAGGTCCACCCATCTGTCGGGATTACGCGTGGCGACATCCTACGCCTACCAAACGGATGGTTGCCAAGCCCTGTGACGCCGGACATAATCACCCTGTGCGCACGGGGCGTCCGGCACGAACCCGGGGGTCGTACGACGACGTGGAACGAGGAGCGTAACGATGGGGCATGACCTGAAGCTGGGCCTGGGGCTGGGCTACTGGGCGAAGCAGCCCGACGACGCCACCGAGGCGGTGCTCGCCGCGGAGGAGGTGGGGTTCGACTCGGTGTGGGCCGGCGAGGCCTACGGCTCGGACGCGCTGACCCCCCTGACCTGGTACGCCGCTCGCACCACGCGGATCAAGATCGGCACCTCGATCATCCAGCTCGACGCTCGCACCCCGGCGAACGCGGCCATGGCCGCCATGACGCTGGATGCCCTGAGCCAGGGCCGGCTGATGCTCGGGCTGGGGGTGTCCGGGCCGCAGATCGTGGAGGGCTGGTACGGCCGCCCGTTCCCCAAGCCGCTGGCGCGGACCCGGGAGTACGTCGAGATCATGCGCCGGATCTGGGACCGCGAGGAGCCGTTGACGCACGAGGGCGAGTTCTTCCCCCTCCCCCATCCCGGTGGCGCCGGGCTCGGCAAGCCGCTGCGCCTGATCACCGAGCCCTTCCGCCCCGGGTCCCGGTCTACCTCGGCGCCCAGGGCCCCAAGAACGTGGCCCTCGCCGTGGAGATCGGCGACGGCTGGCTCCCGGCCTTCGTGCACGTCGACAAGTTCCAGGAGATGTACGGCGACGCGCTGGTCGACCGGCGCCCCGACCTCGACATCGTGGCGAGCGTCAACACGTTCGTCGACGACGACCTGAAGGCCGCGTTCCGACGCGCCAAGGAGCCGCTGGCCTGGTACGTCGGCGGCATGGGCGCCAAGGGTGCGAACTTCCACTACGACGCGGTCACCCGAGCCGGGTTCGGCCAGGAGGCCGAACGGATCCAGGAGCTCTTCCTGGCCGGCCGCCGGGACGAGGCGGTCGACGCGGTCCCCGACGAGCTGGTCGACGGCACCTCGCTCATCGGCTCCCCCAAACGGATCAAGGAGCGCCTGGAACGCTGGCAGCGCTCGGAGGTCGACACCGTGGTGATGATGGGTCTGCGCGACACCGCGGACATCCGCGCCCTGGCGAAGGAGATCGACCTGTGAGCACCGCCACGGACTCGGCGACGCCGTCCAGCGCCGGCCCCCGCACCGCTTCCGACCTCCGGTTCCGGCCCGGGGTCGCCGCGTGGATCACCCGGCACGCCGACCGGACGCCGGACAAGCCGGCCATCATCACCTCGGACCGCACGCTCTCCTACGCCGACCTCGAGCGACGCACGTGGCAGGTCGCCGACGCGCTCCGCCAGCTGGGCGTCTCGCGGGGGACCGGGTGGCGGTGCTGCACGAGAACCACGCGGAGTTCATGCCCGCCACGCTGGGGATCCTGCGCCTCGGCGCCGTCTTCGTGCCCCTCAACCTGCGGCTGGCCGCCCCCGAGATGGCCGCGCTGGTCGCGGACAGCGAACCGGTCGCCGTGATCACCACCAGCGGCTACCGCGACCAGGCGGCCCTCTTCGCCCGGGCGAACCCGACCCTGTCGACGTTCTTCACCGATGGCCCGCCCGAGGACTTCCCGGGCCGGGTCGCGGCATGGCCCCAGCCGGACCAGGTGGTGACGCCCTTCGCCGTCGAGGAGTTCGACGACGACTCCGCCGCGGGGCTCTTCTACACCTCCGGGACCACGGGACTGCCCAAGGGCGCGATCATCACCCACGGCAACATCCGGTCGGTGGCGACCTCCCTGGCCGTCGACATCGGGTTCACCGGACAGGACCGACCCCTGGTCTCGCTGCCCATCAGCGTCTCCGGGGCGATGCTGGCCGGGGTGCTGCCCTTCCTGCACCTCGGCTGCACCCTGCGGCTGCTGGAGCAGGGCACCCCGGAGGCGATCGCCGCAGCGATCCGCGACCACCGCCCCACCTACATGGCCAGCGTCCCCACGGTCTTCAAGTCGCTGCTGGACCACCCGTCCTTCGCGGACCTGGACCTGACCTGCTTCAACCGGGTCCTCTCGGCCGCGGCGCCGATGCCGGTCTCGCTGATCGAGCGCTTCCAGGCCCGCGGGCTGTCGGTCTTCGTGCAGGGCTACGGCCTGACCGAGTCGTGCGGCTTCTCCACCTACCTGATGCCCGAGGACGCGGTGCGCAAGGCCGGCTCGATCGGCAAGTCCCTGCTCTACAGCGACGTCCGGGTCTTCCGCGACGAGGTCGTGGCCGCCCCCGGTGAGATCGGCGAGATCCGGGTCTCCGGACCCTCCGTCATGGCCGGCTACTGGCGGCGCCCCGACGAGCGCGCCGTGGTCGACGGCTGGCTGTGCACCGGGGACCTGGGGTACGCCGACGAGGAGGGCTACCTCTACGTCACCGGCCGCCTCAAGGACATGATCGTGACCGGCGGGTTCAACGTCTACCCGGCTGAGGTGGAGAACGTCATCTACCAGCTGCCCGAGGTCGCGGAGGCCGCGGTGATCGGCGTACCGGACGACCACTGGGGCGAGCGGGTCGTCGCGGTGGTGCGCCCGCACCTCGGCACCGACCTGGACGAGGCGGCCGTGCTCGCCGCGTGTGCCCAGAGCCTGGCGGACTACAAGCGGCCCAAGGAGGTCCTGCTGGTCCGCTCGTCGTTCCCGATCAACGCCACGGGCAAGGTGATGAAGGCGCAGCTCCGGGAGTCGCTGGTGGCGGGCACGCTGGCCTGAGCGGCCAGCGGCTGCCGGCTGCCGGCTGCCGGCTGCCGGCGGTCAGCCGACCTCGATCGGCTGGTCGCGCAGCATCCAGGTGCCGGTCGCGGCGGCGCACAGCCTCCCGGTGCCGTCGAAGACCTTCACCTGCGGCACGCAGGTACGGCGTCCGCGCCGCAGGATCTCCACCTCGACCCGGAGCGGTCCACTCCGCGCCGGCGCCAGGAAGTGCACGCTCAGGTCACCGGTCGCCGAGTCCTGACCGGTCGCCCCGGTCACCGCGATCCCCGCGGCGACGTCCGCAGCGCCGGCGATCACCGCGCCCGAGACGTGCCCGTCCGGGTTCCGGTGGCAGTCCTGGACGTGCACCTCCACGAGGGCTCCGTCGGAGCGCACCTCCACGCACCGCAGGCCGAGCAGCTCACTGATCGGCAGGGCGTTGAACCAGCCGACCAGCTCGTCGGACACCTCAGTGGTCACGGAACGTCGGCGTACGGCGCTCGGAGAACGCGGTCGTCGCCTCGCGGAAGTCGTCGGTGGAGGTCATCATGATCTGGGTCCGGTTCTCGACCTCGATCATCTGCTCCAGCGAGACGCCGTCCCGCGAGAGGTTCAGCAGCGACTTCGTCATCCGGGTCGTGAACGGGGCGAGCTCGCACATCTCGGCGGCCAGCTCCAGGGCAGTCTCCATCCCGTCCCCGGGCGCCACGAGGCGACTGAGCAGGCCGAGGTCCAGCGCCTCCTCGGCATCGACGTCCCGCCCGGTCAGCAGCACCTCGGCGGCCTTCTCGAAGCCGATGATGCGCGGCAGCAGCCAGGAGGACCCCATGTCTCCTCCGGAGGCGCCCAGCTTGACGAACGCCGGGTTGAACCGGGCGCCGGGCTCGCCGATGCGGACGTCGGAGGCACAGGCGATCGACAGCCCGCCACCGACGGCCACGCCGTGCACCACCGAGATCACCGGTTGCGGGATCTTGCGGAGCTTGGTGACCAGCCGCCCCACGGCCTCCTGCAGGCCGTACATCGTCTGCACCCGTCCCACGTCCGGCACCCACTCCTCGCCGGCGGCGACCGCGTGCAGGTCCATGCCGGCACAGAAGGCGCGGCCCGCACCGGCGAGCACCACCACCCGGTGCTCGTAGTCGTAGAGCAGGTCGTCGAGGATCTCGTGGAACCGGCGGAGCAGGCCGTGGGACAGCGCGTTGAGCCGGTCGGGCCGGTTCAGCGTCAGCACGGTGACGGCGCCGTGGTGCTCCACGGTGATCGAGTCGGTGTCCACCTCAGGTGCGCTCACGGCTACTCGGCCACGTCGGAGCGGAGCTCGCGCTTGAGGATCTTGCCGCTCATCCCCCGCGGCAGCGGCTCGGCGCGCAGGATCAGGCGGCGCGGCTGCTTGTAGCGGGCCAGCTGGTCCTTGGCGAACGCGTTCAGCGAGGCGATGTCCAGGTCCGGGTTGGAGCTGACCACGCAGGCGACCGGGGTCTCCCCCCACTCCGCGTCCGGTACGCCGATCACGGCCACCTCGAGGACGTCGGGGTGCGCGGAGAGCACGGACTCGACCTCGGCCGGGTAGATGTTGATGCCCCCGGAGATGATCATGTCCTTGGAGCGGTCCACGATCCGGAAGTAGCCGTCCTCGTCGACGGTGGCGACATCCCCTGTGTGCAGCCAGCCGTCCTGGAGCGTCTTCTCGGTGGAGGCGGGATCCCGCCAGTACTCCTGCATCACGCAGGAGCCGGCCAGCAGCAGCTCGCCCGGCTCGCCGGGTGCCGCAGGGTCGCCGTTGAGGTCGACGACCTTGGCCTCCTGCCCCATCAGCGGGATGCCGACCGAGCCGAGGCGGTCGATGGCCTCGTGGGCCTGGAGCTCCAGGTTGAGGCCGGAGCCCTCGGTCAGGCCGTAGGCGTTCACCATGCCGACACCGCGGGACTGGTAGAGCCGGATGAGGTGCTCGGGCACGGCGCTGCCGCCGGACTTGACGATCCTCAGACCGCTGAGGTCCCGGTCGGCGAAGTCGGGCTCGGCCGCCAGCCGCTCCAGGACCAGCGGCACCACCCCGATGAAGGAGACGCCGTTGTTCTCGATGTCGTCGAGCACCAGGGACGGCACCAGCTCCTGCCGGATCACCACCGAGCCGCCGCAATACATCATCGGCACCGCGAAGGAGACCCCCGCACCGGTGAAGGCCAGCGGGACCGTGACGATGGCGCGGTCGCGGTAGGTGAGCCCGTCGATGGCGCTGGCGCTGACGGCCACCCCGGTCATGTTGCCCTGGGTGAGCACCGCACCGCGGGACCGGCCGGTGGTGCCGCTGGTGTAGCAGATCATGGCCGGGTCGGAGGCGACGATGTCGAGCTCCGCACGCTGGTAGCCGTGCTCCCGGAGCGCGTCCAGCGCCCTGCCCTGGTCCGGCGGGGTGCCGACGAAGAAGATGCGCGAGGCTCCGACGAGCTCCTCCAGCGGGCCGAGCACGTCGACGAACGACGGGTCGGTGACCACCGCGGCGAGCTCGGCGTCACCGGCCGCCTCCCGCAGCTCCCGTGCGGTGAGCAGCGGGTTGAGGGGCACGAAGATGACACCCAGTCGCGAGCAGGCGAGCAGCACCTCGAAGTGCTCCGGGGTGTTGCGGACCAGGCAGCCCAGGCGGTCGCCCTTGCGCAGCCCCTCCTGCAGCAGCCCCGCTGCGATCTGCGCACAGCTGTCCTCCAGCTGCCCCCAGGTCACGTCGCGACCCTCGAAGATCAACGCCGGTCGATCTGCACCGAACCGCGCCCAGTAACTGGCCCAACTACTCATCCCTGACATGTTGAGGAAACTACCAATCGGTTGGTATGTTGTAAAGACTTGACCCACCGACGAGGTGAGTTCCACCACACCGGTCCCCCGGTGCGGACCCGAATATCGAAGGGGCACAACACACATGACGATCAACAAGGTGATGGTGGTCGGCGGCGGCGGCCAGATGGGCAACGGCATCGGCCAGGTCGCGGCCGTGGCTGGGCTCGACGTGACGCTCGTCGACATCTCGCAGGAGGACCTCGACCGCGGCCTGCGCCGCATCGACAAGAGCCTGGAGCGCATGGTCCGCAAGGGCGAGCTGACCGACGCCGACGCCAAGGCGGCCCGCGAGCGCATCGGGACCAGCACCGACCTGGAGGCCACCGGCGCCGAGACCGACCACGCCATCGAGTCGATCATCGAGGACGTCGAGCTCAAGCAGGACGTGTTCCGCCGGCTCGACGCCGTCTGCCGCCCCGAGGTGATCCTGGCCTCCAACACCTCGCAGTTCGCGATCTCCAAGATCGCCAGCGCGACCAACCGCCCCGACCGAGTGATCGGCACCCACTGGTTCAACCCGCCGCCGGTGATGCGGCTCATCGAGATCGTGCGCGGCGTGGAGACCAGCGACGAGACGCTGGAGACGATCCAGCAGCTCGCCAAGCGCTTCGGCAAGGAGACGATCGTCTGCGAGAAGGACACCCAGGGGTTCCTCACCTCGCGCCTCATCATGATCCTGGTCGTCGAGGCCATGCGGATCGTCGAGGAGGGCGTCGCCACGCCCGAGGATGTCAACCGCGCCTGCCAGCTCGCCTTCAACCACGCGATGGGCCCGCTCGCCACCGCGGACATGGGCGGGCTCGACACCTTCGTCAAGGCGTCCGAGGCCATGACCCACCACTTCGGCGACCGCTTCCGCCCCACCCAGGGCCTGCGCGCGCTGGTCAACGCCGGCCACTACGGCTACAAGACCGGTCGCGGCTTCAGCGAGTACGGCGAGGCTCGCTAGTAGTGGCCGACCGCTCGAGCGCCGTCCCTGCGACGGCTCGACCGGCTGGCCAGGCGGGACCCGAGGCAACGGAGGGCCGCGCACGACAGGCGTACGACGCCGTCTGCGCGGCCCTCCGGCCCGTCCCGCAGGGTGCCTCCTCCTTCCTCGGCGCACCCATGCCGGTCCAGTGGGGGGTGCCCTTCGGGGGCCTGCTGGTCGCCCAGGCGCTGGCCGCCGCGACGGCCACCACCGCGTCGGACCTCTGGCCGCGCAGCCTGCACGCCTACTTCGTGGGGGTCGGCAGCGACGAGGAGCCGGTCGACCTCCGGGTCGGCGAGGTGGCCGACTCCAGGGCCACCGCCTGGCGTTCGGTGGACGTGTCCCAGGGTGGACGGCTGCTGCTGCGCGCCGAGGCGATGTTCTCCCGGGACCGTCCGGGTCCGGACCACGCACGGACGATGCCGCAGGTGCCCGCCCCCGATGACCTCACCAACGTCGGGGTGGACCTGGCGCCGTACCCGGGCACCTTCACGCCGTGGGGGCCCGACTCCGCATTCGACCTGCGCCACGTCGACGCGCCACCCCGGATCGCCGCCGAGGCGACCGGACCCGGCGAGGCCACCTCGCAGGTGTGGCTCAAGGCCGGGGGCGCCGATCCTGGGGACCCGCGGCTGGCGGCGGCCCTGCTGGCCTACGCCAGCGACATGTGCATGCTCGACGCCTGTCTCCGCCCCGCCGGACTCTGGTTCGGCGACGGATCGGCCAGCGGGCTCACCCTCGACCACAGCATGTGGTTCCACGCACCGGCACGGGTCGACGACTGGCTGCTGCTGGACCTGCACTCCCCCGCGATGCGCGGCGGCCGCGGTCTCGGCGTGGCCGACATCTACGCCCGTGACGGTGAGCTGCTGTGCTCCGTGGCGCAGCTGGGCTCCATCCGCCCGCAGCGACCCGCGACCCGCGGCTGAGCACACCCGACCATCCACCCACCCCCGACACGACACCATTCAGGAGACACGCGATGAGCACCCAGGACCTTCTCGACCAGTACTTCGACTCCGTCAACAACCACAAGTGGGACCAGCTGAGCGCGCTCTTCCACCCCGACGTCACCATCCAGCACGGCATGAGCCTGTCCACGACCGGGCGGGACCGGGCGGTCCGGCTGCTGACGGCCGTGGTCGGTCAGTTCGCCACCCACGAGGACATCCCGGTCCGCACGCTGGTCGACGGCAACGTCGCCGCCATCGAGATCAAGTTCGAGGGCACCAAGCCGGACGGGACCGCCCTGGAGTTCGACGCCGTCGACTTCATCGACACCGACGGCACCCACATCACCAAGGTGGTCTCCTGGTACGACACCGCCGTCGTGCTGCCGATGATCAAGGGCTGACCGCACCAGGCACCACTCACCAGGCACAGACAAGAGCCGCAGCCGGACCCTCGGGTCCGGCTGCGGCTCTTGGTCGTTCCGGGCTGCGCTCGGTCAGTACGAGCGGGGCAGGTTGAGCCCCGACACCGCGATCTGGTTGAGCGCCAGCTCCCGCGCCACCGGGGTGGACTTCAGGAGCCGGAGGTAGCCGAAACGGTCGTACATCATCGTCTCGTCGGTGAAGCCGCTGCCACCGAAGGTCTGGAGCGCCGCGTCGGCCGCCTTCAGCCCGGCGTCGCAGGCCTTGACCTTGGCCATGTTGCAGGCCAGTCCGGCGTTCTCCCCGGCCTCGTACGCCGCGGCTCCCCGCTCGATCAGGGCCCAGGCGGCCTCGAGGTCGACCAGCGCCTCGGCCAGCGGGTGCTGCACGGCCTGGTGCTCGCCGATCGGCACCCCGAAGACGACCCGCTGCCGGGCGTACTCCGAGGCCTTTGCCAGGCACCAGCGGCCGATGCCGACGGCCTGGGCAGCCACGATCAGCCGCTCGGGGTTGAGGCCGTCGAAGAGTGCCCGACCGCCCTCCCCCGGCTTGCCGATCAGCGCGTCCGCGGGCACCTCGACGTCGTCGAAGTACACCGTCCACTGGTTCTCCGGCACCCCGACCATCACGCCGACCTGCTGCAGCTGGAGCTGCTCGCACGGCAGCGCCAGCGTGAAGATGGAGAAGCCGCCGCTCTCGGAGTCACGCGCCACCACCAGCATCACGTCGGAGTCGTCCACCGCGGAGATGTAGGTCTTCTCCCCGTTGATCCGCCAGCCGTCCGCGGTGCGCGTCGCCTTGGTGGTCATGTTGGCGGCGTTGGAGCCGGCTCCCGGCTCGGTCAGGGCGAAGCAGAACCGCAGGGAGCCGTCCCCGATCGCCGGCAGCCACTCCCGCTTCTGCTCCTCGGTGCCGTGGCGCAGGATGACCGCACCGCCGATGGCCGTGGAGATGGTGAGCTTGCCCGCGGGGTAGCCGCCGGCGGCGAGCCGCTCGGCCACCAGCAACAGGTCGCTCATCCCCCCGGCGCCGCCGTACTCGGCGGGCAGGGAGATCGCGGGCAGCCCGGCCTGGCACACCTCGTCCCAGTGCTTGCGGGCGGCGTCCAGGTCGCTGAAGGCACGGTCCTGGTACTTCGCGCCGAGCGAGAACGCCAGGTCCGCCAGGGCCGCGCGCTCGTCGGTGCCGATGGACTCGTTGTCCACTGCGGTCACCTGTCCACGCCCACGCTCAGCGCCACGGCGTCGGCCTGGCCGAGACCGCCGCAGATCGAGGCCACGCCGCGACCGCCACCGCTCTCCGCGAGCCCGCGGGCCAGGGTGAGCAGGATGCGGGCACCGGAGGCGCCCGGCGGGTGACCCAGCGCGACCGCACCGCCGTTGAGGTTGAGCCGGTCCAGGATCCGCTTCTCGCGCGCCACGTCACCGTTGGCGAGCACCCGGGCCGAGGTCAGCGGTACCGCGGCGAAGGCCTCGTTGATCTCGAAGCGGTCCAGCGCCTCCAGGTCCCAGCCGGGCTGCTTGAGGGCCTTGTTGATGGCGTCAGCCGGGGCGACGGGGATCTCGCGGGGGCGCGGGCTGCGCTGCCGGCGCCCTCCAGGGTCGCCAGCGCCTCGAGGCCACGCTGCTCGACCCAGCTGCGGCGAGCCAGCACGAGGTAGCAGCCACCGGTGTCCTGGCCGGGCGCGTTGCCGGGGGTCACGATCGGGCCGCCGAAGATCGTCTTCAGCGACGCCAGGCGCTCCAGGGTGGTGTCGGCGCGGGGGCCCTCGTCGTGCTCCAGGCTGCCCTTCTCGCCGGCGTACGCCACGACCTCGCCGTCGAAGTAGCCGCGGGCCTTGGCCTCGAAGTAGTTCTGGTGGCTGCGCAGCGAGAACTCGTCGGACTCCTCACGGGTGATCCCGTGCTCGGCCGCGACCTCGCCGGCGTCCACGGCGACCGGCTTGCCGCCGATGTCCGCGCCAGGCTCGGCCATCGGGTCCTTCAGCTTGGGCCCGCCGCGCTTGATGCCCCAGCGGATGTTGGGGTTCATCAGGAACGCCGCGCGCCCCATGTTGTCGGCGCCGCCGACCAGGACCACGTCGCTCTGGCCGCTCTGGATCGCCCGCGAGCCGAGCTGCACCGCAGTCATGGAGGAGCAGCAGGCGCGGTCGATGGTGAGCGAGAGCCGGTCCTCGGGGATGCCGGCGCGCAGCATCGCCACGCGCGCCGGGATGGACCCGTCGAGGGCCTCCTCGGCGGGGATGGTGACCCCGTTGTAGACCTCGTCCACGTCCTCGGGACGGATCCCGGCCATCCGCATGGCCTCGACCATCGCGAAGGCCGCGAGGTCCACGCTGGCGACCTCCCTCAGGGCACCGCCGAACCGGCTGAACGGGGATCGGGCCCCGGCCACCAGCATCACGTCGTTCTCGGTCATCTCGACTCTTCTCCTCGGTCGTTGGTCGTGGTGGCCCAGGCGAGTGCGGAACGCCTCACCTCGGGCGGCAGGTCCAGGCCTGCCAGGACTGCTTCGGTGTCTCCGCCCACCAGCGCTGAGGCCGGGGACGGGGTGGGGAGCGGATCGCTGAGCTTGATCGGGTTGCCGACCTGCAGGACCTCGTCCTGGCCGGGGACGGGGACGAACATCCCCCGGGCCTGGAACTGCTCGTCGGCCGCGACCTCGGAGAAGTCCTGGACCGGCGACACGCAGGTCTCCAGCCCGTCGAGCAGCTTCGTCCAGTGCGCCAGCTCCTGGGTCGCGACCAGGGCCGCGACCTCCTCGATGGCGCTGGGGTCGTGCTGGCGCGCGATCAGGTCGGGGCGTTCCACCGCGGTGACGAACTGGGCCCAGAACTGGGGCTCGATCGCCGCCACGCTGAGGTAGCGGCCGTCGGCACAGCGGTAGACGCGGTAGGCCGGACCGGCGCCGGTGACGGCGGTGGACTCCGGACCGGCGGCGTCGCCACCGGCCATCCAGGAGCTGACGTGCAGCCCCAGGGCCCACAGCGCGGCGTCGGCCAGGGCCACCTCGACCCGGGTGCCCGGGGCGCCGGAGCGCACCGCCAGCAGGGCCGCGAGCAGGCCGATGCCGCCGGTGAGCCCACCGAGCAGGTCCGCGACCTGGATGCCGCCGGGCTGCGGTCCGTGCGCCTTGGTGCCGCCGAAGTGCATGGCGCCGGCGTACGACAGGTAGTTCATGTCGTGTCCCGGCTCCTGGTCGCGGGGACCGCCGGTGCCGTAGCCGTTGACGGAGCAGTAGACGAGGTTGGGGTTGAGGGCGCGCAGGTCGTCGTAGCCGACGCCCAGCCGCTCGGCGACGCCGGGCCGGAAGGACTCCAGCACCACGTCCGCCTGGGCGACGAGCGAGTGCACCACCGCGAGCCCGTGCGGGTGCTTGAGGTCCAGCGCGACGGACTTCTTGCCGCGGTCCAGGAAGGCGTGGGTCGCCGACGTGCCGGCCACGGGCGCACCGAAGGCGCGCCCCTCCTCGCCCACTCCGGGCCGCTCGACCTTGACGACGTCGGCGCCCAGGTCGGCCAGCAGCTGGCTGAGGACGCCGACGGGCAGCATCCGGCTGAGGTCGAGGACGCGGACGTCCTTGAGGGGACCCATGCTCAGCGGTGGCTGAACTGGGGGGCGCGCTTCTCCACGAATGCGGAGAAGCCCTCGCGGAAGTCCTCGGACTGCGCCACCTCGAGGAAGATCTCCCGCTCGGTGACCAGGGCGGCCGAGAGGTCCTCGTGGGTGGCCCGCTTCAGCGCCTGTACGGCGACCCGCGGGTGCCCGGCGATCTTGCGCGCCATGGCGCGAGCGTCCTCCACCACCGAGCCGGGCTCGCTGAGCCGGTTCACCAGGCCCAGCTGCTCGGCGCGGGCGGCGTCGATGACGCTGCCCAGGAACATCAGCTCCATGGCGACCTGGGCGCCGATGCGGCGCGGCAGCCGCTGGGTGCCGCCGCCGCCGGGGATCAGGCCGAGCTTGACCTCGGGGAGACCGAACTTGGCGGTGGGCTCGCTGAGGATGATGTCCGCGGTGAGCGCGATCTCCAGGCCCCCGCCGACGGCGCTCGCCTGCACGGCGGCGATGACCGGCTGCGGCAGGTCGGCCCAGGCGGCGAGCACGCCGCCGGCCCAGGCACTGTGCTTCTCCATGCCGCCGGGAGCGGCCCGGAGCTGCTCGAACTCGCTGATGTCGGCGCCGGCCATGAAGGCCTTGGTGCCACCACCGGTCAGCACGACCACCCGCACCGACTCGTCCTTGTGCAGGCGCGCGGCGACCTCGCCGAGCCCCTCCAGCACTGCCTTGCCCATCGCGTTGACGGGCGGGCTGTCGACGAGGACCACGGCGACGCCGTCCTCGATCGTGACGGACACCGGTCCGTGGTTCTCGGTCACGGCTTCGCTCACTGCTGCCTCCAGGTCCATGCGTGCCGGTTGCCGGCAACGACGTTCAAGCTATGGACCGAGGCTAGATCGGCAGATCCGCCCTGTCAACCAACCGTTTGATTAGTTAGGTTCAGGACGAGAGGGCGTCCTTGTTCGCCGGCTCCATCAGGCTGGCCATGGCGTAGTCGGACATCTTGGTGACCACGTCGTCGACCGAGAGGGAGCCGCCCGGGTGGTACCAGTAGTAGACCCAGTTGGTCATGCCGAACACGGCGCGAGCGGCGAACGCGGGCTCCACGCCGTCGCGCAGCGCGCCGGTCTCGATGGCTGCCGCGATGAGGCCCCGGAACTCGGCGTCGTAGGCCTCCTGGGTCTCGCGGATGATCTTGGCGCGATCCGGGCTCAGCGCCCGGAAGTCCCGCACGAAGACCTCCGAGAAGGTGGGGTTCCACAGCGACTCGCGCATGTGCCCCTCGATGAACGAGCGGATCGCAGCCACCGGGTCCCCGACCAGGTCACGCCACTGGGAGTTCTCCTGGGTGATGTGCTCGTGGTTGCGCTTGATGATCGCGAAGAGCAGGTCTTCCTTGGTGTCGATGTAGTGGTAGAGGCTGCCCTTGAGGATCCCGACGTCGTCGGCGATCTGCTGCAGGCTGGTCGCGTCGTAGCCGTTGCTGCGGAAGATCTCCGCGGCCGAGGCGATCACCATCTCGTACCGGTCGAACCGCCGAGGGTCCTGGCGCCGTCGCCCTTGTCGCCCTCGTCGCTGGGGCGCACTGCTCGCTTCGCCATCACACTTCTCCGTCTTCGATGCGCCGCGGCGCCAGTTCTGGGGTGTCGATCCGACCCATTATCCAGGCTGGACGGTCAGATCCCCGCAATTGTTCAGTCACGGGGCAGTCCGAGCGCCCGCTCGCCGACGAGGTTGCGCAGGATGTTGTCGGTGCCCCCGGCGATGGAGAACGCCTGGGCGGCGAGCACCCGCTTGAGCAGGTCGCCGGTCCCGGACCCGCGAGGCCAGAGCGCGGAGCCGCCCTCGAGCAGCTCCACGGCCAGCGTCGAGGCGCTGTGCATGGTGCCGGTCATCAGCAGCTTCGCGACCGCTCCCGCCTCTGCCGGGAGGCGGTGGCGGTGCTCCGCACCGGCCAGGTACTCCAGGTAGGTGCGGAGCGCGCGCTCGCGCAGCGTCTGCTCGGCCAGCCCCGCCCGGACCAGGGGATCGGTCCCCCGCCCGGCTGCCAGCTCCACCAGGTCGGCCAGGGTGACCCGGCGCACCGCGGTGGTGCCCATCGCCATCCGCTCGTGCTGGAGGACCAGTCGGGCCACCCGCCACCCGTCGTTCAGGCCGCCGAGCAGGGACTCCCTCGGGAGCCGCACCTCGTCCAGGAACACCTCGTTGAAGTCGGTCTCGCCGGTGATCTGGCGCAGCGGCCGCACCTCGACGCCGGGGGCGTCCATCGGCACCACGAACATGGACAGGCCTGCGTGCTTGGCCGCGGTCGGGTCGGTGCGCGCCAGCAGCAGGCCGAAGTCGCACAGGTGCCCGTTGGAGGTCCACACCTTCTGGCCGGTGACGAGGTAGCCGTCACCGTCCGGCACCGCCCGGGTCCTGGCCCCCGCCATGTCCGAGCCGGAGCCGGGTTCGGAGAAGAGCTCGCACCACACCTCCCCGCCCCGCAGCAGCGGGGGGAGGTAGCGGTCGCGTTGCTCGGGGGTCCCCATCGCCAGGATGGCCGGGCCGATCATGCCGATGCCGATGCGGAAGAGCTTGTCCTCCCCCGCCCCGGTCGCCCGGGTCTCCTCGAAGAAGGCGTCCTCGTACGGCGCCGGCAGCCCGGCGCCGCCGTACTCACGGGGGTAGGTGATGCCGGAGAACCCGGCCTCGTGCAGCGCGGCCTGGTGGCGCTTCCCGGCCGCCAGGCCCTCCGCGGTGGTGCTGACCGGGCCGGGCCGCACCTCGGGCGCCTCCCCCGCGGCGATCGCCGTCGTCAGCCAGGCGCGGGCCCGGACCCGGAACGCCGCGAGCTCGGGAGTCTCCAGGGGCGCCGCCATGGGTACGCCGTCCTCGATCGGGTCGGCGAGCGTCGTCAGGTCCAACAGCCGGGCCAGCCGCACCGAGCGCGCCCCCGCCACCCCCCGGCCCGCGGCGGCGCGGCGGTAGAAGAGGTGGGCGTCGTGCTCCCAGGTGAACCCGATCCCGCCGTGCAGCTGGATCCCCTCGTGCGCCATCCGGGCGAACGCGTCCTCGGTCACCAGGCCGGCCGTCAGCACGGCGGCCTCGGCCCCCGGTGAGCCGGGCTGCTCCGCGAGCAGCCGCACGGCCGCGTCCACCGCCGCGGTGGCCGCCTCGATCTCAACGAGGCGGTCGGCCAGGTTGTGCTTGACCGCCTGGAAGGAGGCGATGGTGCGGCCGAACTGCTCGCGAGCCAGGGCGTAGGCGGTGGTGATCTCGTGGAGCCGGCGGAGCGAGCCGAGGTTCTCCGCGGCCCGCAGCACCGTGGCGGTCGTCGCGACCTCCGTGAGCCGCTGGGCGGCACCGGCACCGGCACCGGCACCGGCACTGGTCAGCCGGGTGGCCGGGGTGTCCCGCAGCCGGGCCAGGCCGGTACGACGGGTGAGGTCCAGGTTGTCCACGTCCTGCCGGTGCAGCCCGTCGGCGTCGGGCCGGACCAGGAACAGCGCCACCTCGTCGCTCTGGGCAGGTGTGGCGTCCACGGTGTCCACCCGGGCCGCGACCACCAGCACGTCGGCGGAGTCCAGGTGCTCCAGCGGGCACTTGTCGCCCACCAGCCGCCAGCCGTCCGGACCTCGCCGGGCTCGCACCAACGTGGGATCCAGGCTCAGCGCCACCACGGTGCGACCGGCCGCGACCTCGCTCAGCAGACCGCTCGCGGCGCTCGGCCTGGGGTCCTGGTCGGAGCCGAGCAGGAGCAGTCCGGCCAGCCACTGCGAGAGGTACGGCCCGCCGTACAGCACCCGGCCGGCGGCCTCCGCGACCACGGAGGCCTCCCGGATGCCGGCGCCGAGCCCGCCGACCTCGGCCGGCAGCAGCAGCCGGCCGCCCTCGAGCTCCGTGCAGTAGCGCCGCCAGGTCTGCGCGTCGTAGCCGGGCCCGGCCTCGAGGTGCCCGCGAAGCGCGGACAGCGGCGCCTGCTGGTCGAAGAACGCCTGCGCGGCGGCCGCCATCTCCGGGTGCACGGTGCTCGTCACACGCGCTGGATCAGGGTCGCGGTCCCGAACCCGCCACCGCAGCACATGGTGACCAGCCCGATCTCCTTGTCCGCGCGCTCGAGCTCGTGCAGCAGCGTGGTGATGAGCCGGGCGCCGCTGGCACCGAGCGGGTGGCCCAGGGCCATTGCGCCACCGTTGACGTTGACCCGGTCGCGCTCGGGCTTCAGCTCCCGCTCCCAGGCGAGCACGATCGGGGCGAAGGCCTCGTTGACCTCGAAGAGGTCGATGTCGTCGATCGACATCGAGTTGCGCTCCAGGATGCGCTGCGTGGCGGGGATCGGGCCCTCGAGCATCAGCACCGGGTCGCAGCCGACGGTGATCGCGTCGAGGATGCGAGCCCGGGGACGCAGGCCCAGCTCGCGTGCCTTGCCGGCCTCGGCGACCAGGACGGCGGCGGCCCCGTCGGAGATCTGCGAGGAGCTGCCGGCGGTGATCCGGCCGTCCTCGCGGAACACCGGTCGCAAGCCGGCCAGCCCTTCGATCGTGGTGCTCTCCCGGATGCCCTGGTCGCGGGAGACCTCGCCGGCGGCGGTGCGGACGGTGGTGATCTCGGCGTCGAAGCGTCCCTCAGCGACGGCCCGGGCAGCAAGCCGGTGGGAGCGCTCCGCGAGCTCGTCCATCGCCTCGCGGGTGATCTGGTACTTGTCGGCCACCCGCTCGGCTGCCTCGCCCTGACCGACCAGCGCGTGGTGGGCCAGGAGCTGGTCGGTGAAGGGGTCGCCGAAGTCACGCTGGATGGCGGGGCCGGCCGAGAAGGGGATGCGTCCCATGTGCTCCACGCCGGCACCGAGCATGACGTCGGCCGCGCCGGAGGCGACTGCCGCGGCGGCCATGTTGACCGCCTGCTGGGAGGAGCCGCAGGCGCGGTCGACGGTGGTGGCCGGGGTCTCGACGGGCAGGTTCTCGTGCAGCCAGGCGTTGCGGGCTACGTTGGCCGACTGCACGCCGAAGGGCTGGCCGCAGCCCGCGGCCACGTCGTCCACGGCCGCGGGGTCGATCCCGGCGCGCTCCAGCACCGAGGAGTAGACGCGCCCGAGCAGCGCCACCGGGTGCACGTCGGCGAAGACCCCCTTCTCCAGGTTGCCCTTGCCGATGGGGGTGCGGGTGGCACCGACGATGACGGCCTCGCGGCCGGTCAGTCCTGTCATGGTCTCTTCTCCGGTCTGCTGGTGTGGATCGCCGCAGTGAGCGGCGGTGAGGGTGCGGGGGCGCCCTACGGGGCGGGTGGGATGAGCTCCACGGGGGATTCTCGCCGAGCCGGCCCTGCGGGATCGGCAGGTACTCAGGCCGGGCGTCGCGCGCCAGGGTGGCTCCGGTGGTGACGAAGTCCCTGCCGGCCAGCGAGCGGGTGGTGATCTCCTCGGCGTCGTCCAGCGCCTCCCACAGCGTCGACTCCTGGGCGCGCTGGGCCTGCCACTTGATGACGCCCATGGAGACCGCGGAGCTGTTCTCGACCAGGTTCCGGGCGTAGCGGATGGCCGCCGGCAGCAGGTCGGCCTCGTCGTGCAGCTGGTCGACCATGCCCAGGGCGTGGGCCTCCGCACCGGTGATCACGCGCGAGGTGAAGAGCAGGTCAAGCGCCCGGGGGTGGCCGACGAGACTGGACAGCAGCCAGGCCAGCCCCTGCTCGGCGACCAGCCCACGGCGCGCGAAGCCGGTGCCGAACTTGGCCTCGCGGGTGGAGAAGCGCAGGTCGCAGGCGAGCGCGAAGACCAGCCCGATGCCGGCGCAGGCGCCGTTGACGACGCCGATCACCGGCTTGGCGATGGTGCGGGCGACCAGGAACTCCCGGCCCGGCATCTCGACCTTGTCGCCGTCGCCGAGCCCGCTGAGGACCTCCAGGTCGGCGCCGGCGCAGAAGCCGCGCCCCGCCCCGGTGAGCAGGATGACCCGGATCTCGTCGTCGTCCGCGGCCTGGTGCAGCCTGGCCGGGAGGCCCTCCTGCATCGCCGGGTCCATGGCGTTGAGCCGGTCGGGACGGTTGAGGGTGATGATGCCGACGCCGTCCTCGACGGTGAGGGTGACCGCCTCGGCGGCGGCTGCGGAGAGTCGCGCGCCGGTCATGTGTAGAGCTCCTCGATGACGTCGTTGTAGAGCGAGGCGATCTGGCTGCGCCGCATCTTGGAGGTGGGGGTCAGCTCGCGGCCGGGCAGCCACTCCCCTGCCACGATGTGGAACTTCTTGATCTGCTCGGGCCGGTTGAGCCGGGCGTTGCCCGCCTCCACGCCGGCCGCCACCTGGGCGCGCACCCGCTCGTCGTCGGCCAGGGCGGCCAGGGAGGTGTCGACGATGCCCTGCTGCTTGGCCCACCCGGTGACGTACTCGGTGTCCAGGACGATCAGCGCGACGGTGTAGGGCCGGGCGTCGCCGAAGCAGCAGACCTGGCCGATGAACGGGCTGGCGGAGAGGATCGCCGACTCCACGGTCACCGGGGCGATGTTCTTGCCCGAGGAGCTGATCAGGATCTCCTTCTTGCGCCCCACCACCCGGAGGTAGCCGTCCTCGTCCAGGGTGCCGAGGTCACCGGTGTGCAGCCAGCCCTCGGGGTCGATGACGTCGGCGGTGGCCTGCGGGAGGTTCAGGTAGCCCACCATCACCGCGGGGCCCCGGAGCAGGATCTCGCCGTCCTCGGCGATCTTGAGCTCCATGTTGCGGCTCACCTGGCCGACGGTGCCGATCCGGATGCTCCCCGGGTACGACGCGGTCCCCGACGCCCCGCTCTCGCTGAGGCCGTAGGCCTCGCCCATCGGGATGCCGATGGAGTGGTAGAAGCTCATCAGCGGGCCCGGGTTGGGGGCCGTGGCCACCACCGCGACGGTCAGCTGGTCCAGTCCCACCGAGCGCTTCCACACCATGAAGAGCTCCTCGCGGGCCCGGACCGAGGCGTCCATCAGCTCCTGCGGGACGGGCTGCTGGGCCTGCTCCAGGTCCACGCGCTGCTGGCTGTCGGCCAGCGCCTTCTCGGCGTCCGCGCGCTCCGGGCCGTCCAGGCCGAGCAGCCAGGTGTCGAAGGAGGCGCGGAGCTTCTCGAAGATGCGGGGCGGGGCGAAGAAGTAGTGGGGGTGGATCTCCTGGAGGGCGGAGATCACCTGGCGGGGGTCGTCCACGGTGACGATCTCCCAGCCCTGGACGATGGCGATGACGTAGCCGCCGAGCCGCTCCCCGACGTGTGCGGACGGCAGCCAGGAGACGACCACGCTGCCCTCGGGGATCCGCTGGGCCTCGAGGGTGGCCTCGGCGGTCGCCAGGAAGTTGCGGTGGCTGATCATCACGCCCTTGGGCACGCCGGTGGTCCCGCTGGTGTAGATCAGGGTGAGCAGGTCGTCGGCCTGGGGTCGCGCGACCTCGGACACCTCGGTGCCGCGGCCGGCCTCGACCACGCTGTCGATCGAGGACCAGCCGGGGAGCAGGTCGCCCTCCAGCTGCACCCGACGCTCGGGCAGGTCGACCGTGGCGAGGGTGCCCATCAGGGCCGGCTCGGCCACCACGACGGTGGCGCCGGAGTCGGAGAGGGCGTGCGCCTGCTGCTCGGGCGAGGAGGTGGCGTAGAGGGAGAACGGGACCACGCCGAGCCGGACCAGGGCGAGGTCGATGGGGTAGAACTTGGGACGGTTGCGCAGCAGCAGGGCGGCCTTGTCGCCCCTGCGGAGGCCGAGGGCGTGGAAGCCGGCGGCCAGCTCGTCGACCTTCGCCGAGAGCTCGTTCCAGGTCCAGCTGACCCGGCCGTCGTGGCTCCGGACGGCCGTCTGGTCGCCCCGCATGCCGACCATCCGGTCGAAGGCGTCGGTCAGGGTCTCGGGCAGCGGCAGCAGCTCGAAGGCTTTCGTTTCCATCATGTGGGCTCCTGGGTTCCGGGATGAGGTCACGCGGTGGCGGGGGTGCCGAGGTCGCCGACGCCGAGGACGGTCTCGAACCCCTCGGCGACCTGCTGAGGGGTCCAGTCCACGTCGCTGCGCAGCACCCGCTCCGGGGACAGCGCCCAGGGCGAGATCTCCTGGATCTCCCCGCCCCGGACGGCGAAGACCCGGCCGGTGACGGTGGTGCTCTCGGCTGCGAGGTAGGCGACCAGGGGTGAGACGTTCTCGGGGCTGAACTCGTCCAGGGCGCCGGGGGCGACCGGGGCGCGCATCAGCTCCCCGATCGGGCCGGGGGTGGCCTCGGTCATCCGGGTCCGGGCACCGGGGGAAATGGCGTTGACGCGTACGCCGAGTCGTCCGAGCTCGGCGGCAGCGACGATCGAGAACGAGGCGATGGCGGCCTTGGCAGCGCCGTAGTTGGCCTGGCCGGGCAGCGCCAGGTAGGTGCCGGAGGCGGACGTGGTGTTGATGACCGAGGCGTTGACCGGAGTACCGGCCTTGGCCAAGGGCTGCCAGTAGGCAACGGCCTGCCGGACGAGCGCGAAGTGGCCCTTGAGGTGCACCGCGATCACCGCGTCCCACTCGGCCTCGGTCATCCGGTGCAGGAAGGCGTCGCGCAGGATGCCGGCGTTGTTGACCACCACGTGCAGGCCGCCGAAGGTCTCGACCGCCCGGGCGACCAGGCGACCGGCGCCCTCGAACGAGGAGACGTCCTCGTGGTCGGCGACCGCCGTACCGCCGGCGGCCAGGATCTCCTCGACCACCTGCTGGGCGGGGTCCTCATCGTGGCCCCCACCGTCGACGGAGCCGTCCAGGGAGCCGCCGAGGTCGTTGACCACCACCCGGGCGCCCTCTCGGGCCAGCAGCAGGGCGTGCGCCCTGCCGAGCCCTCGACCGGCTCCGGTCACGATCGCCACGCGTCCCTCGAGGGTTCCCACCGACTGCCTCCTCGCCCGCCAGGGCATTTGGATCTGCACCGCCGCGCACCGCGCCGGCGGTCGCTCGCTGCGACGCGCGTCACACTAACCAATCAACTGGTTGGTAGGCAAGAGCCTCGGCTCCCTTGCTCGGCGCTCTCGCCCGGGTGGGACGAGCGACAAGGCGCGGAGGAGCCGCGCACGGGCGGCGCATCTCGGGCAGACTGCGCGACATGTCCCTGCCCCCGGCCGCCTGCTTGGACCGTCCGACCACGACCGGCCGGTCCCGCCGCACGGTCGTGCGCGGGCCCGAGGACGTCTTCGTCTTCCCCGTCGACCCGCCGACCGGCCCCCCGGCCGTCTACCGCATCCACTCCCCCGTCGGCAGCGCCTCCTCGTCCGCCGGCACGCAAGACCGACCGACGACGAAGGCGCACGGCGTCGACCCGCGGGCCGAGACCCCGTTCCTCCTCGGGGCCGCGCACGGGGCCAACACCGAGCCCACGTCGCTGGAGTCCGCTGCGGGCGGCCCGCTCGCTCTGCGCCGTACCTACTTCCAGTCCACCGAGGTGGACCTCGCTGTCGCGACCGCAGCCGCGGACCTGGCCAAGAACCGGACCCCGTTCGTCTCCTTCAAGCTGCCCACCACCTGGGACCGGATGGCCGCAGGAGACGGCGACGCGTGGGCCCGGGACGCCGCTCGACGACTCGCGGCTATCGGCGAGCCCGGACGCGAGGTCTGGGTCGTGCTGCACCACGAGCCGGAGCGCGACCAGCCCGACATCCGCCAGTGGACCGCTCTCCAGCAGCGGCTGGCCCCGATGTTCGACCGGCCTGGCATCCGGTTCGGCATCTGCGTGACCGGCTGGAACCAGTTCCACGGCGAGCCCGAGTTCTCGTTCGAGTCGATGTATCCCTTCGGCGCCCCGATCGACTTCATCGCCCTGGACGTCTACCAGACGTACGGCGAGCTCAAGAACCCCACGAAGTGGTCGGACCTGTCCGACTACTGGCGCCGGATGGGCGCCTTCGCTGCCTCGGTCGGGGTGGACTGGGGCCTCGGCGAGTTCGGCATCACCGACGAGGGGTTCGCCGACCCGCGCGGTCGCACGTTCTTCACCGACACCGTCACCGAGATGAAGGCCCACGGTGGCTCGTTCGCGGCCTACTTCGACTCCCACCTGAACACGGGGGGCTCGTCGCTGGCGCTCAGCGGCTTGAAGCTGGTGGCGTGGGCCGCGGCGGCACGGGGTCTGCGGGAGTACTGACGGTCCAGGTCGCCGCGAGTCAGCCCACCTGGAGCGATCGGGTCGAGTTCCCCCAGATCATGCGATCGACCGCGCTCACTGCGCTGCCCGGGTCGGAGGCAGCACCGAGGGTCAGCAAGAGAGGCACGTAGTGCTCCGCGGTCGGGTGGGCGACAGCCACCCCAGGCGCCCTGCGGTAGTCGGTGAGTGCGTCGACGTCAGCCCGGGCGAGTGCGTCGACGGCCCACTCGTCGAAGGCCCGGGTATGCGCGGCGAGCCGGGGGTCGCGCATGACCGCGAAGCTGTGGGTCATGAAACCCGAGCCGATGACGAGGATCCCTTCGTCGCGCAACGTGCGGAGCCGCTCGCCCAGGGCGAGGAGGTCGACCGGGCGGAGGCTGGGCATCGAGAGCTGCACGACGGGTACGTCGGCGGCGGGGTACATCGCCATCAGGGGGATGAAGGCCCCGTGGTCGAGTCCACGACCTGCGAACTCGTGGACGGCGCCGCCCGGCGTCAGGAGGCTGCCCAGGCGGCGGGCGAGGTGCGTGGCGTCCGGCGTCGCATAGGTCAACGTCTTGTAGTGGGGATGGAAGCCGCTGAAGTCGTAGTAGAGCGGCGTGCCGGCCGCGGAACCCGAGATCGCAGCCGGGGCGTCCTCCCAGTGCGCCGAAACCACGACGATGGCTCTCGGCTTGGGGAGCGCCTGCGCCCACGCGAAGAGGTCGCCGATCCATCGCGGGTCGTCGAGCGTGAAGGGGGCGCCGTGGCTGACGAAGAGGCTGGGCAGGGGTCCGTCGCTCGGCGTCCACTCGCGTCGGGCCAGCGCCAGCGGCACGTTGCGGGCGAGGTGGTCGTCGTACGCCGCGGCCGGCCGGGTGGGCCTGGCGGTCGGGGTGGTGTCGGTGCTGGCGTTCATCGAACCGTTCCTTCTCCTCGGGTGCAGCTGGGGTGCGCAGCCCCGGTCCCCCGGTGGGCCGGGGCTGCGCAGACGACGGGGTCGAGTCAGCGGGCGAAGTCCACGACGAGCTTGCCCGGGGCCCGACCCTCGGCGAGCTCGGAGAGGCCTGCGATCGCCTCGTCCAGGCTGAGGACCTTGTACACGTCCACCAGCAGGTCGCCGCTGGCTGCGCCCTGGGCGAGCGGCTCGATGACCTCGCGCGTGGGGGAAGCGACGATGCCGCCGCCGGTGAGCCCCAGCTCGACGATGATCTCGTCGGTCGGCATCTGGGTGGTCGTGCGCACGACGCCGCCGCTGCGAATCGCACCGACGGGGACCTCCTCCAGGGCGTAGCCGGTGAGGTTGATGAGTGCGTCGACCCCCTGCGGGTAGACCGCCAGGACCTGCTTGGCCACGTCTCCCAGGGTGAAGTCGATGACCAGCTCGGCCCCCATCTCGCGGAGACGGTCTGCATCGGCCGCGGTCCCGGTCGCCACCACGGTGACGCCCTGCTGACTGAGGAGCTGAACGGCGTACCGGCCGACTCCCCCGGAGGCGCCGTTGATCAGCACGACCTGGCCGGCCTCGGACCCGATGGCGTCGACGAGCATCCGGGCCGCCCCTCCGGCCAGCGGCAGCGCGGCGGCGGTGACGTGGTCCAGGTCGGCCGGCTTGGGGGTCACCGTCCGGGACGGGACCAGGGCGTACTCGGCCAGGGTGCCCGCCTCGAACGGCGGCTCGAAGAGGATGTGCGCGATGACCTCGTCGCCGACGCGTACGTCCGTGACTCCTTCACCGACCGACTCCACGACGCCCGAGGCGTCCCGGCCGACCACCAGCGGGTAGCGGTGCTCGAACATCCCCTCCAGCCATCCCGCGGCGATGTGGTTGTCCAAGGGATTGAGCGAGGCAGCGCGGACGCGCAGGAGCACCTCGTTCGCCGACGGTGTCGGGATGGGCAGGTCCGCGAGCTGAAGCTGCTCGCCCGGTCCGGTGATGTGCACTGCGCGCATGGGGTTCTCCTGGGGTCGTGGATCACTTGTTGACGCTTCAACTTAACACAAGTTGAAACGTCAACAAGTACACTTGCCCCATGACGACACCCACGGCCGCGCCGCACTGGCTCAGCGATGACGAGCGGGCCGCCTGGCTGGCCACGGCCGCCATCATGATCTCGCTGCCTGCCGCCCTGGACTCGCGACTGCAGCGGGAGTGCGGTCTGTCGTTCTTCGAGTACATGGTCCTGGCGGCGCTCTCGGAGCGACCCGACCGCACCATGCAGATGAGCGAGATCGCCGCGGGCGTGTCGTCGTCTCTCTCGCGCCTATCCCACGTCGTCACGCGACTGGAGAAGCAGGGACTCGTGTGCCGGGCACGCGTTGCGGGCAGCGGCAGGAGGACCAACGTCACCCTGACCGACGACGGCTACGCCAAGGTGGTCGAGGCAGCACCGGACCACCTGGCCGCCGTGCGCGAGTACTACATCGACGTGCTGGAGCCCGGCGACCTGGCCGCGCTGACCCGGATCGGGGCCGCCGTCGCGCGGCGGATCAATCCAGATCGGCCGTTTGTCCATGGGGTGGCGGACTGAGCGGGGCGGCTTCGCACCACTAGTCCCCACACCTGACCACCCCGTGCGTGCCCGATCTGAGTAACCACAGCGCCGTCTTCGGCTCCACCGCCAGCCTGCTCGGCCCCTGGGACGTCGAGGCCAACACGCTGAACGTGCACCCCGATCCGGCACCGGCAGTGACAAGCACGGCGATGGGGTGAAAGTCCGGTCCCAGTTCGCGGCTAGCCGCGTATTGGTCAGGGAGCGTCTCCACCCGAAGCTCGACGGCCGACCGATCGTGGAAGTGCAGGCGGAGAGTCGTTGCACCATCCTCGGAGCTGACGCTCTCGATACGGCCCGTCCTCCCCCGCGGCAACCTGTGGAGTGACTCCCCGGAAAACCTCGGCACGCGTGTCACCGTTCCCATCACTTCCCCTTCAGATCGGCGACCGACCCGGCTCTAGACAAGCGCCGGCTCGTCCGTGGCTCGCAGGAGCGCCTGGTTGGCGCCCTCCGGAAGCTGGAGCAGGGGCTGCTTGATCTCCTCCACCGTCGGGCCGTACTGCTCGGCGAGAGGCGCGAGCGCGTTCAGGTCGAAGTCGTAGAGCTTTGCGGCATTCCCACCCAGAATCATGCGAAGCTCCTCCTCCGGTGTGTCGTGGAAGACCAGACGCAGGTGCTCGCGGGTAAAGGGGCCAGTGCCCTCGTCGTGGGGATAGTCGCTGCCCCACATGAATCTGTCAGGGCGCATCGACTTGCGCGCCTCCGCGTCGGCGATCGACGGGAAGCTCGAACCCACCCAGACGTTCTGGTCGAAGTAGTCGGATGCGTTGCGCGGCAGGCTTGCCTCGGAGGCGTACTTGAGCTCACCGATCGAGCCGCTGCGGATCATCTCCATGTTGGTGTCCAGCTGCCTCAGCAACGGACCGAAGGCCGCCGCGGAGCTCTCCGTCACCGCGAACTTCAGCCTGGGGAAGCGTTCGAACACCCCGGACAGGATGAGGTGCACGAAGGCCCGCATCCCGTAGAAGCCGACCTCGCTGATCATGATCGACGGCGTAGCCGGGAAGTTCCCGTAGTTCGGGGAGCCGGTGCCCGAGTGCAGGTTGACGGGGATGTCGAGGTCTTGAAGTGCCGCCCAGAGGCGGTCGTACTCAGGGTGGTAGAGCGGCTTGACCCAGGTCACGTCCGGGGCGACCGTCGGGAGAAGTACTCCGCCGCGAAGCCCTTGCTCCTTGATCCGGGTCGCGTCACCGATGGCGTCGTCGATGTCGTTGAGGAAGAACTGGCCGATTCCGGCGCGCTGGGCAGGCTTCCGCGCGCAGAAGTCGGCCATCCAGCGATTGTGCGCCTGAATGCCCGCGCGACGTCGTGCGTAATCCTCCGCCTTGGGGGGACCTGCGAACAGCACGAACCCCGGGTAGAACGGCGGGACCGTGTTGGGAAAGATCACCTCGCCCACGACGCCGTCCGCGAGCTGGTCGGCGTCGCGCCGCTCATCGTCCCAGTTCCGCACTCGGAGCTCGGTGTCGCGCAGGTCCTTCCACGGGTTCTTGTACCGCCCCCGCCAGGCGTCGAACTCGTCGCGCCACTCGGGGTCGAGGTACTCGCGGTACTGCTCATGACTACCGCCGGCGTGGGTGTCCGCCGAGATGATGGTGTAGCGGTTCGAGTTCATGTCTGAGTCCTCTCGCAGTCGCGCGCCAGGCGGTGCACTACTAGGACAGTAACAAGAATCGAAGCCCAATTCTAGTCTAGTTGCGCCGTCGTTGCTCGCTGACCGCCGTCCCTGGTCTAACGCCTATGGGACGCTGACGACCTTGACGCCGAGCACGTCGACGAGCGCGTTCTCGTCGACCAGCGCGCGACACCCGGCGTCGCTCCACTCGCCCCCGTCCAGTCGACCCATCGCCTCGACGCCGTGGACCCCGGACTGGCCGGGATGCGTGGTGAGCAGAAGGTCGGCACCTTGGTTCCAGCTGAACCGGGACGTCGACCAGCCGTCACCGCGCTCAACCTCGACCATCTCGGCGCCCAGGATGTCAACCAGCACTCGCGGGGCGCTCCCCCAAGCCGGCAACCGGCCGAACAGGAACGGGATGCCCACCGGCGCCCCGGTGGCCGCGGGCAACCACGAGAGTCCCCCCGACTTGAACGGGTCGCTGCTGGCGAGCTCCCCCGGATCCTCCGTCGCCTCCACGAACTGGACGAGGAATCCGAGCCCGGTGTCCTTGGGATGCAGGAACCCCTCACGCCAGACCTCGTTGTCCAGTCGCAGCTGAATAGGCTCGAAGCCGTTGTTGCGGACGGCCAGGATCGTCTCCTCGACGTCCTTGACCTTGAAGGTGATGTGGTGCGGCCGTGGGTGCCCCCCACCGGCGGCGAGGTAGCGACCGATGAACGACGTCTCGTCGCTCCCTGGCGCCAGGAGCTCGATCCTCATGTCCTCGGCGAAGGAGAGCTGGCACGGGTTGAACTCCGGCATCTCGAACCCGTGCTTCCACATGCCGCCGAGGTGTTCGACGAGGTACTCGGTGGGCGCCCGCCACGAAGGCACGGCGATGGCAAGGTGGTCGAGCTCGTAGGCGGTCAAGACGGCTCCTCGACAGTAGAATGAGAATGGAATCTCATTCTATCCCCCGATGGCCCTCCGCACTACTACTCCCCGCCGGCGCCCACCACGAGGTCGACGGCTCGGTCCATGACCCGCCGAGCTTCCTGCATCGTCATCCGCCCATACGCGTAGCTGGTGAGCACCGCCCCCAGAGCGGCGTTGAGCAGTAGCACCCGGTCGTCGGCGTCGGGCCGGGCGAGAGGACGGAGATCTCGGACCAGCGTGTCGTGGTTGCGCGCCGAGAACTCGTTGAACAGCAGCTCGGCACGCGAGTCGGTCGTGGTCTGGAGCATGGCCTGAACCTTGTAGAACTGAGGTCGTCGCTCGAAGGCCGTGAGTGCCCGCTGAAGACGTCGTCTCACCCGGTCGGCAGGAGTGTCCTCCGGAACTGAGTCGTCGATCTCGTACGACGTCGACCACTCCAGCAGTACTGCGGCATAGAGCTGTTCCTTAGAGGCGAAGTAGCGATAGAGCGTCCCCAGCGCGACATCCGCGCTCTCCGCCACCACCCGCATCTGCACCTGTTCGTAGTCGGTGTCCTCCAGCAGCCTGGTAGCGACGCCGATGATCCGTCGTCGCCGAGCAAGCTGGCCGGGCGGCAGGGCGGCGACGTCAAGCGACGCCGCCACCTCCCCCTTGTTCGATGCCATGCGTCCCCGAGCTCTTTCTCTCATACGGATGCGGCCACCATGGGCAGCCTGTGATTGAGATCCAGTTGCATCGTAGCGTTCGGGGTACCCACCACGTCGTTTGCTCTCAGCGTGGCAACCCAAGGATCCGCTCGGCGATGATGTTCAGCTGGATCTCGACCGTCCCGCCACCGACGAGCGAGCTGGGAAGGCTCAGGGCGTTCTGGACCAGCCCGCCCGGCGCATCATCGAGGCTTCCTTCCGCGCCGAGGAGGCCGAGCGCGGCGGTGTGCGTCTGCTGGGCGGCCAAGGCGCTGGCCACCTTGGCCACGCTCGAGCTGGCGCCCGGCTCGAGGCCCGAGAGTCGCCGGAACAGCTCGCGCCGGTTGAGGGCGAGCAGGGCGAGGTCGAGGGCGAACGCCCTGCCGAGCACCGAGAGAGCCTGGTCGCGGGCGACCGCGACCGGCTCCTTGCGCAGCAGCTCCCGCAGCGCGTCCGAGGTCTTGTGCGCTCCCAGCCCGGAACCGATGCTGAGGCGCTCGTTGGCGAGCGTCGTTGCGGTGAGCCGCCAGCCTTGCCCGGGTTCGCCGACCATCAGGTCGTCTGGCACGAACACGTCGGTGAGGAAGACCTCGTTGAACTCGGAGTGGCCCGTGGACTGCTTGAGCGGTCTGACCTCCACCCCGGGCGAGCGCATGTCGATGAGAAAGTAGGTCAGCCCACGGTGCTTGGGGACCGAGGGGTCGGTGCGGGCGAGGCAGATGCCCCAGTCGGCCTCGTGCGCCGATGAGGTCCACACCTTCTGACCGTTGATGAGCCACCCGTCGTCCTGCTTGACCGCTCGCGTGGAGAGTCCGGCCAGGTCGGAGCCGGCGCCAGGCTCGCTGAAGAGCTGGCACCAGACGATGTCGCCGCGCAGCGTCGCCCTCGCGAACCGCTCCGCCTGGGCATCGGTACCGTGGGCGAGGATCGTGGGCACCGCCCACTCCCCGATGACCGTGCTCGGTTGGGGCAGGTTGCGGGCCGCGTACTCCTCGGCGATGACGATCTGCTCGACGGGCGTCGCCCCCAGACCCCAGGGCTTGGGCCAGTGCGAGGAAACCAGGCCGTTCTCCGCCAGGAAGCTGCGGCGGGGCCCGGGCGCCACTGCCCCCGACCATCCTTCCCGGGTTCCTTCAGCCACGCTGATCGTCAGCGCCTCGTCCAGGGTGCGAGCCACCCACTCCCTGAACGCCGGCTCTTCGTCCAGCAGCTCGAACGAGACGTCCCGTTCGTGGGCCAGGGCCGCCTCCCCGAGCTGGCGGTCCCATCCCCCGACGGGGCGGCTGAGGGCCGCGATGCTCATCGCCCGCCGCATGTAGAGGTGGATGTCGTGCTCCCACGTGAAGCCGATACCGCCGAACATGGTGGTCGCGCCGATGACGGTCTCCGCAGCCGCGTCGAGGGCGACCACTCCGGCCGCCCCCACGGCAAGCGACTGCTGCTCGACCGACTGGGTCAGGCTCCGAGCGGCATCCCACGCGGCCGCAGCGGCGAGCTCGCTGCTGATGAAGAGTCGGGCGGCCTTGTGCTTGACCGCCTGGAACGAGCCGACCGGCACCCCGAACTGCTCACGAACCTTCACGTAGTCGATGGCGGCCTCGCGCACCCAACGCGCGAGACCACTGGCCTCGGCTGCGTAGAGAGCGGCCACCGTCGACCCAGCGGTCGCGCTGTCGATCCCCTCCACGAGGGCGTCACCCGGCACATCGAGGTCTCCCAGCTCCAGCCGACCCAGGTCGCGGGTCAGGTCCGTGCCCACCTCGACGACTGGGGTCAGGGTGCCGGCCTCGAGCGCGAACCAGACCGCGCTGTCAGCCTCGGCACCGGACTCGGTGACGCCGACGAGGACGATCTCGGCGGACAGCAGCCCCAGCACGGGCACGCTGCGTCCAGAGAGGAGCCACCCCTCCCCCGCGGCGCGGACAGAGAGTCCAGACCCGGGCAGCACGATCGCTGCGGGAGCACCGGCGGCGAGCCGGGCCAGCATCTCGTCTCGCCATGGGCCCGGCTGCGCGGCGCTGAGCACCGCACTGGCCGCCACGGTCGGCGTGAAGGGCCCCGGGAGCAGCGAGTGGCCGGCCTGTTCAACCACGACCGCGAGATCGAGGACCGTGCCACCCTGGCCGCCCGCGTCCTCGTCGAGGTGGATCGCGTGCAGGCCTTGGGCCACGAGCGCTTCCCAAAAAGCGGGACGGCCGCCTCCGGCGAGCGGTTCGAACGCGCTGCGCGTCCACGCTGTCGGGGCGTGCCGCTCCGCGAAGCCACGCGTGGCGGCGGCGAGCTCGTGGTGCTCATCAGTGATGGGAATGGGCATGCGTGGTCTCCGTACTAGTGGATTCGGATGCGAGGGGTCTCGCGGGTCAGATGCCGTCGTGGGTCAGCACGCGGCCGTCGCCGAAGGCACCGTCGCGTGCGGTCAGTGCCTGGGTGAGGCCCTGCCCGTGGGCGGACTCGATGAAGGCCTTGAACCCCTCGGTGTGGACAGCAAGCGCAGACAACTCGGTGCCTGCTCGCACCGCGTCACGAAAGCCCATCCGGTCCATGGCCCTGTGGACGGTACGTTTGTTGATCTGGAGCACGTCCGCCGGGATGTTGGCGACGCGCTGCGCCTTCTCCAGCACCTTCTCCTCCAGGACGTCCGCCGGGAACGACCCGGTGGCGAAGCCGAACTGGGCCGCTTCGACGCCGGAGATGGTGTCGCCGGTCAGCATCATCTCCATTCCCTTGCGCATCCCGACCAGCCAAGCGTGGTACTGCATGTCGGGAGTGCCGAACCGCACCGCTGGGTAGCCGATCTTCGCGTCGTCGGCGGTGTAGACCAGGTCGCACCCGGTCGCCAGCTCCGATCCGCCGGCCAGGCAGTGCCCGTGGATCTGGGCGATGACCGGCTTCCTGAGGTCCCAGATGCTGATCCACCCGTCCACGACCGACCGCTGGAAGGAGCCTTCGGTCGAGTCGACGCCGTACTCCTCGCCGCTTGCCATCAGGTCGTAGCCCGCACAGAAGGACGGGCCGTTCCCGCGGACGATGGTGACCCGCACGTCGGGGTCCGCGTCCGCCTCGCGCAGCGCCGCGAGGATCTCGCCGCGCAGGGTCGCGTTGAGCGCGTTGCGCTTCTCCGGCCGGTTGAGGGTGACCCGCCGGACGAACGGCGCGGGGTCGTCGGTCAGCACGTAGGTGTACGTCATCAGATCTCCCCTCGGGTGAAGGCCACGAGCTCCGGAGCCGAGTCGCTTGTGGCGCGAACCCCACCCTCATGGCTGCGTGCTGCAAGATCGCGCTGCTCGAAGATGACCCGGAGCAGCCAGAACCGCATGAAACGCTGCGCGCTCATGACGGCGTAGACGACGCCGCCGACGATCGCGAGGGCGGTTCCGAAGCCGCCGAGGATCACCATCTCCAACTGGTCGCGCACGTCCGGCATGGAGGTGGCTTGGTTGTAGGCCACCAGGATCACTACGAGACCGATGACGACCATGGCGATGCCGAAGGCGCCGACCGCCTTGTCCCTGGGGCCTGGACCCGAGTTGGCGCGGAGCTTCTCCAACTCGGAGCGAAAGCCTGCCGCGGCCTGCTGGCTCATCTGGTGAGCACCGCTGGACGGGGATGCGGTGTCGGACATGTGGACCTCCAACTGTTGGTTTGGTGCGGGATGTCTTGCGGGCTCAGGCATGCGGGCCATTCGCGAGGTAGAGACCCTCGAGCTGCTCACTGATGTCGCCAGGCAGGCCGCGTGCCACGACCACGCCGTGGTTGATCACGACGGCCTCGTCGGCGAGACCGAGGACGTCATGGATGAACTGCTCGATGATCACGACCGCAACGCCTGCGGAGGCGAGTGCGCCGAGATGCTGGTAGAGGTCCTCGACCACGCGCGGGGCCAAGCCCATGGAGAGCTCGTCGACGATGACGACGGTGCTGTCGAGCGCCACTGCCCTGGCCATGGCGACCATCTGCTGCTCGCCGCCCGACATGGTGCCGACCAGCTGGGCGCGCCGGTCCCTCAGCACCGGGAAGTGCGTGAAGAACTTCTCCTCGATCAGCTTGTGGGCTCGAGAGCTGGGTGCGATCAACCGCAGGTGTTCGTCCACGGAGAGTCTGGGGAAGATGCCGCGGCCCTCCGGCACGATGCACACTCCCGCCCGGGCCAGGCCGTCCGGCGAGGCACCGGTGACGTCGACTCCGTCGACGTACACCTGACCGTGGGTCGGCGGGACGAGCCCGCTGATCGCGCGAACGGTCGTGGTCTTGCCTGCGCCGTTGGGCCCGAGGACCGCGAGCACGCCACCCCGGCGAACGCTGAGCGAGACACCGTGCAGCGCTTCGACGATGCCGTAGCCGGCGTGCAGATCCACCACCCGCAGTGCCGGGATCCCGACGGTCTCTGCGGTGTGCGCTGGTGCAGCTGCGATTGAAGTCATGACGCGGCTCCTGCCTTGTGCTCGGAGCCGAGGTAGGCCTCGATCACCGCCGGCATGTGACTGACCTCTTCCGGTGTGCCATCAGCGACCAGGCTCCCTCGCTCGAGCATGGCGATCCGGTCGCACAGTCCCATCACGAACGACATGTCGTGCTCCACCAGGACGATGGTGAGGCCATCGTCAGCGAGCGCGCGCAGCGTGGTGGCGACCTCCTTGGTCTCGAAGGAGGTCAGCCCGGAGGATGCCTCGTCGAGGAGGAGGAGGCGGGGTCCGGTGGCGAGGGCACGCGCCATCTCCACCAGGCGTTGGGTGCCGGTGGCCAACGAGTCGGCGCGCTCGTCCGCGATGCCGTCGAGATTGAACTTCCGGCAGAGCTCCTTGGCGAGCTCCTGAGCGTGGCGACCTGCGGCACCCCGGCCCCCGCGCGCCTCGGCGCCGACCAGCACGTTCTCCTGGACGGTGAGCGTCCCGAACGTCTCCAGGCGCTGGAACGTGCGAGCGATGCCACGGTGCGCACGGACGTGTGGCGGCGCATGGGTGATGTCGCGCCCCTCGAAATGAACCGAGCCGGCGACCGAGTGCTGGATCCCGGCGATCACGTTGAACAGCGTCGTCTTGCCGGCGCCGTTGGGGCCGATCAGGCCCACGATCGTGCCGGGCTCGATCTCGAGCGACACATCGTCCACGGCGGTGTTGGCGCCGAACCTGACCGTGACGTTCCTGACCTGCAGCAGAGCGGTCATCGTGCCGCCACCTCCTTCATGCCCAGTGCCCTGTTGAGGGCCGAGATGCCTGCGGGGTCGAACGGTCGGTCGACCCCGGTCTCTGGGGCGAGTGCGGTCTGGACCTGTGCCCCCGCTTCCCCGGTGGGGAGCTGTCCCTTGCCCCACCCGGTGAGCACGAGGACGGCGAGCCATCCGAGCCCGACTCCGAGCACGGTCGGCACGACACCCGGGAGCCCGACGACCACCCCGACGCCGATGCCGACTGTCACACCGCCCAGCACGCACAGCACATGCCATGGCCGGCGCCGGCACAGGTCCACCAACAGCGGGATCTGGCCACGCGGGTACTCACCGAGGGCCAGCACCGCCAGCGCGGGACCGAGGAGCTCGACGCCGTGCGTCAGCGTCCCCGGGGCCACGTCCTTGGCCAAGGTGGTGAAGACAACCCCCATGAGGGCCGCGACGAGAGGTCCGCTGACAGTGCCCACGCCCCAGATGGTCAGGGCCAGCACCACGCCGAGCCCCGCGATCATCGAGAACTGGTCAACGCTGCCGACCCTGGCGCCCTGGACCAGCACGCCTCCGCCAACGCCCGAGATGCCGCCCGCGATCGCGAACACGTACGCCTTCTGGCGGGCCACGTTGATGCCGATGCAGGCTGCGGCCGCCTCGCTGTCACGCAGCGCCACCAAGCGCCGACCGACCGCGCTTCGACGCACCCACACCAGGCCGAGGGCGACGAGCAGGTATATGACGGCCGCGTAGAGGAGGAAGGCCGCTGGTGAGGAGAGGTCGATGCCGAGCACCGAGATCGGCGGAAGGCTCCGCATCTCGGCGAAGAGCTCGGGCTGGACCAGAATCAGTCCGGTAGCGATCAGCGCGAGTGCGATCGAGCTCAATGCCAGGTACAGCTCCCGCAGTCGTAGGGCTGGCAGCGCGAAGATCACGCCGAAGGCCGCCGTGCCGAGCGCGGCCGGGATGAGCGCCCAGGCCGCTCCCCCTGCGTAGTAGGTGATCGCAGCGCCGACTCCACCCAGCGCGTACGGCGCGAGCAGGGGGATGCCGGCCCAACCCATCAAAGGGACCAGGCCGAGCAAGATGACGCCGACCGACAAGGCGGTGACCAGCCTGGACTGGAGAGTGGTGCTCGCCACGAATCCCGCCAGCGTCGCTGACCCGAGCAGCACCAGCGACCACACGAGCACACTGCGGTTGGACGGCAGGCTCTCCATGGCGTAGGTGCGTGCTGCGCCGGCCATCTTCACAGCTGGCTGGGGCAGGAACAGCAGCACCACGAACAGCGCCAGCCCCGGGATGGCATTGGGGACGAGGTTCCACCGCCCCCGAACTCCAGGAAGGTCGCGGAGAAGGTGACCAGCAGGCCGAGCAGCAGCGCGCCCAGGTACGTCATCGAGAGACTCCGGAGCCGACCGAAGACTGCCGCAGCGAACGCGTTAACGATGAGCAGGGACAGGGTCTCCGCCCCCATGTTGCCAACCTCGGGTGCGATGAGGATTCCGGCCAGCGCCGCGCTTACGGACCCGATGATCCACGCGGTGGCCGAGACTCGGCTCGGCCGCACGCCGTACAGGGCCGCGACGTCCTCGTTGTCGACGACAGCGCGCATCGAGATGCCCAGACGTGTTCGACGGAGCAACAGCTGGACCGCGACGGCCAGGACCACAGCCGTCGAGATCGTGATCACGCGGTGCCAGGTCAGAGTGACACCGGCGATCTCGATGCCCCCAGGACCACCCAGTCCCTGAATCGGGTACGGGTTGTTGGGGTTCCAGATCAACGTCGCAATGCCCAGCAGTGCGATGAGCACGCCGACCGAGCCCACCAGCTGCGCCACCAGCGGAGCGTGCTTGAGGTGTCGCATCACGTACCGCTCCAGCAGGTAGCCGAAGAGCGGCGCGAAGCCGCCGACGACCAGGACCAGCGCGAGCGGGACGGGGACTCCCAGGTTCACACTGACCTCCCAGTACACGAAGGCGCACACCATGCCCATCGCGCCCTGGGCGAAGTTGAAGATTCCCGTGGCGCTATGCACCACGACCAGACCTGTCGCGCTGATCGCGTAGACGCCCGCCACCGGGAGAGCGAACACGAGCAGCTGCGTCACTGACTCGCCCGTCACAGGCCTTCCGGACCAGGTGGCGCGAGCGATCAGACCGAAGACGGCGACCAGGACAAGTGCGAGGGCGGCATGGCGCCACGGGATCTTCCTCATGCGTGATCAGCCCTTGAAGTCGGCAACAGGGTCGACGGTCACCGTTTCGGTGCCGGAGCAGTGGAACGTGCCGGCAGCCTCAGGGAAGACCCGCTGCCACGTGCCGTCCTCCTGGACCTCTACTGCGACGACGCACTTGGGGGGCATTGCCGCGTCATTGGGGTTGAACGGCGCGACCATCCCATCGTTGTCGAACTCCGTGATCCCCTTCATCGCCGTGAGGATCGCTTCACGGGTGACCGCGTTGGGTCCCTCCGACGCGACTATCTCCTCCACCGCCTTCTGGAAGAGACGAGCGGCGACCCAGGTCGGCTGCGAGAAGGTGTTGTGCGTCTTCACGCGGTCCACGAACGTCTGGAGCTCCTCGTTCTCCGAAGCCTCCTCGTAGGGCAGGCTGGTGAGCATCGCGACCACGCCGGTCGCGGCCGGTCCCGCGGCCTTCGGGAACGCCGGGTCGTAGCAGGTCGTCTGGCACACCCACCGAACGTCCTCCAGCCCCTGCGCTGCGGCCTCCTTCAGCGCCACGATGAAGCTCGGGAAGGTGGCCGAGGTGATGCCGAAGGTCGAGCCGGCCTCCTTCATGTCCTGGATGAGCGGGGTGTAGTGGCTCTGGGTGTCCGTGCCCTTGGAACCGATCTCGCCGTCCGAGGTGAAGCCCTGGACGGTCTGCAGCGTGCGCCAGGCCGGGATGACGGAGCCGATGGTGACCGGTGAGGTGTTGGCGACCATGTACCCGCCGCTTGCTCCCTCGCCCACGATCTCCTCCAGCGCCTCACCGAGTGCGAGCCCCTGGACGATGTCGCGCTTGCCCTGCTTCGGGGGGCACGCGTCCCCACTGCCGGGCCCGGAACGGAAGGTCGTCTCATTGCAGCCGTGCAGCGGGTTGAGGATCGCCGCCGGGATGTCGGGCAGACCCGTCTTGGCGCCGTTCTTGTCGACGCAGTCGGCGACCGCGGTGGCGTCCGCAACCGCGAGCATGAAGCTGCCGACCATGGCGACGCTGTTCTGGCAGGCGTCCAGCATGGCGCTGCGCGACTCGGTGGGGTCGATCTTCGTGTCGTAGGTCCGCACCTCGATCTGCCGGCAGGCCAAGCCGCCCTCTTCGTTGACCAAGTCGGCCCACGCTTCGATCGCCTCCAGGGACCCGTTGGCCATGCCTGGGATCGCCTGCGACCCTGTGTCCGCCCCGATGGTCACCGTGATCGTGTCCTCGGTGACTCCGATCTCGGTGGCCTCGAGGCTCACGCCCTCGCAGGCGCTCGAGGAAGTGGGCTCCTTGCCCCCTGCCTCGCCGTCCCCGAGGCCTCCGTCGGCGGTGGTCCGCTCCGCGCCTCCGCAACCAGCGAGCAACAACGCCGTCGCAAAGACGGCCGCCACGGTCCTATACCCAGCACGCATACTCTGTCTCCCTCTGGAAGTGACGGTGATCACACGTCTCCAGAAGTGAAACAGGATTCCTATCCTCTGTCTAGACCCACATCGATGTACCGCAACGTCAATCACGTTGAGAGCCTGGACATTAGGAGAACTAGAATCTAGTCTCGAACCACTGAACGGCACCTGAGGGAGACGACGCGACATGGGCCTGCGGGGCGAAGCAGCGATTGTGGGAATGTGCGAACTGCCTCCGAGTCGGCTGCCTGCCGGCCCGGCCGAGTTCACGATCGAGCAGTACGCCCGCCTCGCGGCAGCGGCAGTCGCCGATGCCGGACTGGACGGCCGGGTCGTCGATGGTCTGGTGACTGGCCAGCTCGGGGAGTCGGCCATGTTCGTGCCGTCGACGGTTGCGGAGTACCTGGGCATCCCCGCCAACTTCGCGGAGATCGTCGACCTCGGCGGTGCGAATGCAGTGGGCATGGTGTGGCGCGCCGCGGCCGCGGTGGAGCTCGGGATCTGCCAGGCGGTGCTGTGCGTCATCCCCGGCAGCTGGAACGTGCCTGCCTCACCGCTGAAGCCCATTCCCGGAATCGAGGAGCGGTCCTGGTTCGGCGCCTCCAGCAACCTCTTCGGCTCGCCGCAGGCAGAGTTCGAGGTGCCCTACGGAAACCTCGGGCAGAACGCGCCCTACGCCCAGATCGCCCGGCTCTACGGGGAGGTGTACGGCTACGACCCGCGGGCGATGGCCAAGATTGCCGTCGACCAGCGCACCAACGCCTGCGCGACCCCGGACGCGGTCTTCCACGGCCAGCCGATCACCGTCGAGGACGTGCTGGCCAGCCCCCTGATCGCCGACCCGCTGCACAAGCTGGAGATCGTGATGCCGTGCCAGGGCGGAGCCGCGGTACTGGTGACGAACTCCGAGCTGGCTGGGAGGTCCCGGAACCGGCCGGTCTGGATCAAGGGCTTTGGGGAACGGGTGCCCTACAAGACACCCACCTATGCCGAGGACCTTCTGGTCTCCCCCATCAAGCACGCTGCGGAGCAGGCGTTCGCCATGGCCGGGTTGTCCCGGGGCGACGTCGACATGGTGTCGATCTACGACTGCTACACGATCACGGTCCTGATGAGCCTGGAGGACGCCGGATTCTGCGAGAAGGGCAAAGGGATGCAGTTCGTGCGCGATCACGACCTGACCTTCCGCGGTGATTTTCCGACGAACACCGGCGGAGGGCAGCTGTCGTTCGGCCAGGCGGGCTCCGCAGGTGGGATGCACCACGTGTGCGATGCGACCCGTCAGCTCACCGGACGTGCCGGCGCGGCACAGGTGCCCGACTGCTCGGTCGCCTTCGTCTCGGGCAACGGCGGAATCATGGGCGAACAGGGCGCACTCGTCCTGAAGGGCGACTGACATGGCAATCGAGAGGGAGCAACGACGATGACAGCACGTCCGCCGAGGCCCATGCCGGTGCCCACACCGACCAGCCAGCCGTACTGGGACGCACTGGCAGCACACCGGGTGCGCATCCAGTACTCCCCCTCGCTGGGCGAGTACGTCTTCTACCCGCGGGTGATCTCGCCGCACACCCTGGTCGATGACCTCGAGTGGCGGGAGATCTCGGGCATGGGCAGGCTCTACACCTTCACCGTGGCGGAACGGCCGGTCTCCCCACACTTCGCCGACGATGTCCCGCAACTGCTGGCGGTGGTGCAGTGGGACGAGGGCCCTCGCTGCACCACCGAGATCGTGGACGCCACGGTCCACGATCTCGAGGTGGGGATGAGGATGGAGCCCGTGTTCTGCGACTACCCGCAGCACGCCATCACGATGCTGCGCTACCGGCCGGCGCGCTGACCGCCGTACGGTCGGGTCGCCAGAACATGACGAGGAGCAGTGCTCCCCCGCCCAGACCCAGTGCCGCGGTGGCGATGGTCTGCCACCAGCCGCCCCCAGGATGCCGAGCGCGTGGTCCAGCGAGAACGCCCCCGCACCCCATCCCCCGATCACCACAGCGCACACCGAGAGGACCAGGACGTACTCGTAGCCCTCACCCGGCCGGAAGATGAAGAAGCCGTTCTTCAAGTGGTTGGTGACCAGAGCCACCACCATGGTCCCGAGCAACGCGGCGCTAGCGAGCGGGGTAAGCAGCCCGAGGAGCAGCAGCGCCCCGGCCCCGAGCTCGGTGATGCTGGCCAGCCAGGCGTGCAGCCGGCCCGGGCGCATGCCCAACGACTCGAACCATCGCGCGGTCCCTGGGATCCTGCCCCCGCCGAACACGTGGTTCCACCCGTGTGCCAAGAACACCACTGCCAGGGTGAACCGCAGCAGGAGCAGCAGGAAATCGGCCGAGTGGCCGGGGTCACCGTTCATGACTCTTGATCCCTTCTGAAGATGGTGGCCACGCGCGGGCGGGTGCAGCTGCGACGCGCTGTCGCGACTGCACCCGCCCGCGCGTCACCGACGCCCGTGGACGCCTACGCGTCGAGCTTGAGGACGCGACGGGCGTTCCCACTGAGGAACTTGGGCCAGACCTCCTCCTTGAACGGCACGTGGGGCATGTCGGTGAAGATCCGCTCCAGGCTCAGACCCATGGGGAAGTAGCCGGCGTAGATGATCTTGTCGGCGCCGCGCGTGTTGGCGAAGTCGATGATCTCCTTCGGATAGTGCTTCGGCGCGAAGGCCGACGTGGAGTAGTAGAGGTTCGGCCACTTGAGCATGAGCTTCCACGCCAGCTTCTCCCACGGCTCGCACCCGTGACGGGTGATGAAGACCAGGTCGGGGAAGTCGTACATGACGGTGTCGATGCGTGACACCTCCTGGACCGCGAACTTCAGGCGGGGACCCGGAATGCCGGCGGTGCAGAAGATCGGGATGTCCAGGTCGACGCACGTCTGGTAGATCGGATACATCTGTGGGGCGTCGATGGCGACCTGCGGGAAGGTGCCAGCAGGAAAGACGCCCGTAGCCTTGATGCCGAACTCGTCGTGATCCCGGCGCAGCTGGCGCACGGATCCGGTGATGTCATTCGGGTCGCTGATGTCGCTGGACGGGATGAAGCGGTCGGGGTGCTTCTTCAGAGCAAGTCGGGAGGTCTCGTCCGAGACGCCCACAAGACCCCGTTCGATGTTGTACCTGTCCATCTCCTTCAACGTCACCGAGATCGGGTCGCCGCTCGGCAGGTCCTTCGGCACCTGCTTGAACATGTACTCGGCGGGAAACTCCATCTCCTCCGAACCCTTGTCGCGGGTCTGCTTGCGGATGAAGTCGTACTGGGCGAATCCCTCGTGAGGGAACCCGATCATCGTGTCGATAACGGGGATTCCGGCGGGCATTGCCATGCGGTGCCTCCTTGAGCGTCGGGGATGCCTCACGACATCAAGCATCGACACCGACTATGAAACCAGATTACAGTTTCGTCAATAGTCGGCGTGGTCCTCCCGTCCTCGGGAGCGACATTTCACCCTCCGGCACAACGGAACCCACCGCCTTGGAGGAACCATGACAGGACCAGGCATGCTCGACCATCTGGCGATCGGCGTCGCCGACTGGAGCGACGGGTACGACGTCTTTGCCCGCGAGCTGGGCGGCCACTGGTCGCACGGCGGCGATGCCGGCGCGTTCGCCCCGTACCAGCTCGTCTACGAACATGGATTCCGACTTGAGCTGATCGCCCCGGGCTCGCAGGAGGGCTTCATGCACCGGTTCATCGACCGCGACGGCCCAGGACCCCACCACATCACCTTCAAGGTGCCCTCCCTGGAGCGAGCGCTCGACGACGTCGGGAGACTCGGCATCGAGCCCCTGGGCGGACGCACCGACACCCCGTTCTGGCAGGAGGCATTCCTCCACCCCCGCACCAGCGCGCTCGGCACGCTGATCCAGCTGGTGGAGGCCGACGAGTCCATGCTGACCTCCCAGATCGGGGAGTCGCCGGCCCCACCGGGCTTCCCGACCGTCCAGCAGAGACAGCAGGGGATCGCGTGGGTCGGGGTCACCACGTCGGACATGCGCATCGCTCGCGCACTACTCCTGGACACCCTCGGCGGCGCGGTCGAGGCTTCCGGCACCGACTGGATGCTCGCCACATGGGGACCCGGTCGCCGGCTCCTGGTCCGGTGCGAGTCGGCCACCCCCGGAGGCGGGACCCTGTGGGCCGCAGCTCCGGCGGCGGGTGTTGCGCACATCGTCGTCGGCCCCCGACACACCAGGCCCGAGCACCTCGACGAGGACCCCACACGGACGCGACGCCTCGACCCCGATCCGCGCACCGCGGTCCCAGTCTGGATCGTGGTCGAAGATTCACTCCACCAACCTCTTGTCAGATCCGGAATTCAGTTCTAGTTTGATTGCCATGACCGAACTCTCCTTCAAGTTCTTCGACTGCGACAACCACTACTACGAGGCGCTCGACGCGTTCACCCGCCACATGGATCCGGCGCTCCGCAAGCGCGGCATCCAGTGGGCCGAGATCGACGGCAGGACCCGCCTCCTCGTGGGGGGCAAGGTCAACAAGTTCATCCCGAACCCCACCTTCAACCCGGTAGCCGCCCCCGGTGTCATGGACGAGTACTTCCGTGGTCGCAACCCCAAGAGCGCCGACCCGGGCCAGCTGTTCGGCGAGCTGGAGCCGACCCGGCCGGAGTACCGGGACCGGGACGCCCGCATCAGCCTGATGGACCAGCAGGGCATGGATGGCTGCTTGCTGCTGCCGACCCTGGGCGTCGGCATGGAGCAAGCGCTCATCCACGACCTCCCGGCACTCCAGGCAGCCGTGCGGGCCTTCAACCGCTGGATGGACGAGGACTGGGGCTTCTCCTACCAGGGCCGGATCTTCAGCGCTCCGTACATCACGCTCTCCGACCCGGCCGGTGCCGCGAAGGAGTTGGAGTGGGCGCTGGAGCGCGACGCGCGGTTCGTCGTGATGACGCCTGGACCCGTCATGACGGTCGAAGGCTGGAAGGCCCCCGCTGACGCGATGTTCGACCCCTTCTGGCAGCTGGCGAACGACTCCGGCATCACCGTCGCCTACCACAGCGGCGAGACCCCCTACACCAAGTACCTCTCCGCGTGGGGCGAGAGCGAGTTCACCGAAGCCTTCCGGGCCAGCGCCTTCCGCAGCCTGATCTCGGCGGACCCGATGCAGGACACCATCGCCAACCACCTCGCACAGGGGCTCTTCCACCGGTTCCCGAACCTGCGGATCGCCACGATCGAGGTCGGCTCCGCATGGGTCTTCCACCTCTTCGAGAAGCTGCACAAGACCTACGGACAGGTGCCCCACCTCTTCCCCGAGGACCCCCGCGAGACCTTCAAGCGCCACCTGTGGGTCGCGCCCTTCTACGAGGACGAGCTGGCAAGCCTGCTCCGGCTGCTGGGACCCGACCACATCCTGATGGGTTCGGACTACCCGCACGTCGAGGGACTTGCCGAGCCCGCCTCGTACATCAAGGACTTGAAGAACTTCAACTACACCGACGAGGAGTGCGAGAAGGTCATGAGCACCAACGGCAGATTCCTCGCGACGCGCCGCCCCGTCTGACGGAAGGCCATCATGTTGCTCACCAAGGCAAGCCTGTGCGGCCTCCTGCTCGAGGAGGGCGAGGAGGACCTGGCGGTGCTCCTCGCCCGCTCGGACCTCGCCGACCAGCTCGACACCGTGCACGACGCCCGAGCCCTGGCCGCGATCGGCCTGGGCGAGGAGGAGCTGCGCTCCCTGCTGCCGGCGATCGAAGCCGACCCTGACCACGTCGTCCTCTCGCACGAGGAGGTGGCCGCGATCAAGCACACCCTCTCGGACCGTTGGGCCTTCCTGGTTGACGTCTGGCTGGGCCGGGGAGCGGAACCCCCGCGTCCGACCAGCCAGCCTGCCCACCAGCCCACCCAGTCCGTGCACCACGCCTAGAAATGGATCGCGTCCATGTCCCAGCCCAGACCCTCGCATCTTGACTGGCAAGGAGCGGAGAGCCTCCCCGAGGACGTCCGCGCGGCACTCCTCGGGGACGATGCACCGTTCGAGCTCGTCACCGAGTCGGTGCTCGGACACGACCACACCGTGTTCAAGCAGCGTGCTCGCACCCTGCGAGAGATGCTCGAGGACCAGGTTGCGGCCTCCGCAGACCTGCCTCTCCTGATCTCTCCCGACCGCACCTGGACCTATGCCCAGACCCTGCAGGACGTCGACGCGATGGCTCTCCTGCTCCGGCAGCGGTACAGCGTTGGTGTCGGCGACCGGGTCGCGATCGTCGCGGCCAACTCCGCCGAGTACGCGATCCTCATGTGGGCGATCATCAGCTCTGGTGCCATCGTCTCCAGTCTGAACGGCTGGTGGACGACTCCTGAGCTCGAGTACGGCATCGAGCTCAGCAAGCCGGTCCTGGTCACCGGCGACGCCCGCCGCCTCGCCCGGCTGGAGCAGGGCTCGGTCCCCAGCGAGGTCCCGGTCAAGCTGCTCGATGAGCTCTTCGATGAGGCTCGGGAGTACCACGGCCCTCCCCTGTCGCCGCCGGCGCTCGACGAGGACTCACCCGCCGTCATCCTGTTCACCAGCGGCACCACCGGGCGTCCCAAGGGCGCCACGCTCTCGCACCGCAACATCATCAACTTCGCGATGATCAACCGGCTCTCTGCAGCGATGGCCGTGGCGGGGGCACCACCATCCCCGCCGGCGCCCGCCGGAACCCCGAGGCCGCAGGGGGCGACGATCCTCTCCAGTCCGATGTTCCACATCTCCGGCATGGTGGCCACGCTGATCACAGCCGCGGCGTTTCCGTCGAAGCTGATCTTTCCGTCGCCGGGCGCGTGGGAGCCCGAGACCTGGCTCGAGCTCACCAGCAAGCACCGGGTCAGCATCTGGTCCGGGGTGCCCACGCAGTTCCTGCGGCTGCTGCGTCATCCTGCCCTGGCGTCCTACGACATCTCGTCGGTGATGACCATCGGCGGCGGAGGGGCGGTGTTCTCCCCCGAACTGGTCCGTGAGATGCACGCCAAGCTTCCCGGCATCAGGCTGAGCTGCGGGTTCGGCATGAGCGAGACGGTCGGGGTCGGCACGATCACCGGGGGTGATCTGTTCCTCAACATTCCCGAGTCCGTCGGCGCGGCACAGCCCACCACGCAGGTCGAGGTGCGCGACGCGATGGGCACCGTCCTTCCTGAGGGACAGATCGGGGAGATCCACATCCACTCGCCTTCGGTGTTCCTCGGTTACTGGGACAACCCTGGCGCCACCGCGAACGTGCTGGACGAGGACCGCTGGTACAGCACCGGTGACTTCGGCCGGATCGAGAACGGCCTGCTCTTCCTGGAGAGCAGGCGCAGCGACATGATCTTGCGCGGCGGCGAGAACATCTACCCGATCGAGATCGAGAACCGGCTCGTCGAGCACCCCGACGTCGAGGATGCCGCGGTCATCGGCATCGAGCACCCTGAGCTCGGGCAGGAGCCAAAGGCGTTCGTGGTCCCGCGCGTGGGTTCCGACCTGACGTCGGGTGACGTCGTGGCCTGGTGCGCTACCGCGCTCGCACGATTCAAGGTCCCTACGGAGGTGGAGTTCCGCACCGAGCTGCCCTACACCCAGACCGGCAAAGTCATGAAGCACCAGCTGGCCCGCGAGCAGCGGGCAGGTGCCGATCTCTGATGTCCTCGGAGGCCACGGCCCGGGGCGTCGTTCCCGCCTCAGGGGCCGCTGGTCAGCTCGAGCTCGGGTCGACCCGAGGCAGGCTGGTCACGATAGTCCTCGCCATGGGTGGCCTGGTCGTGTCGCTGACGCAGACACTCGTGGTGCCGGTGCTGCCGACGCTGCCCGGAACTCTGCAGGTGAGCGCCAGCACCGCCAGCTGGCTGGTCACCATCACCGTCGTCGTGGCAGCTGCCTGCAACCCGGTCCTCGGCCGTCTGGGCGACCAGTTCGGCGTACGGCGGATGATCCTGCTCGCGCAGGCCATGTTCATCACCGGCTCGCTTGTCTGTGCGCTCACCACGAACATCTCCATCCTCATCCTGGGCCGTGGTCTGCAGGGCATCTCCACCGCAGCCATCCCGCTCTCGATCAGTCTGATCGCCCGGCTGCTCGGCCCAGAGCGACGGACCTCGGCCATCGCGCTGGTCAGCGCCATGCTGGGCATCGGCGGCGCGATCGGACTTCCGCTCGCCGGTCTGATCTCACAAGCCTGGGGCTTCCATGCCCTCTTCTGGGTCGCCGCCGCCATCGGTGTCCCGACGATCGCGGCTACTCGCCTCTTGGTGCCTGAGGTCGGCAGTGCCGAGGCACCCTCCCCGTCGATATCACCGGCGGTGCTCTGCTGCTGCTCAGCGTCACGAGCCTGCTCGTCCCCCTCAGCCGCGGAACCCAATGGGGTTGGACCGCACCGGAGACCCTCGGCCTCTTCGCGCTCGGGATTCTCACCGCTGCGTTGTTCGTGTGGCTCGAGCTGCGCCGACGCTTTCCGATGGTTGACATCAGGTTGGCCAGGCAGCGGACCATCGCGCTGACCAACACCGCCTCCGTCCTCGTTGGGTTCGGCTTGTTCGTCAGCTTCCTCGGGACGACGGCCGTCCTGCAGGCACCTCGCTCCACCGGGTACGGGTTCGACATGTCGGTGCTCGAAGCCGGCTTGTACCAACTGCCGGGCGGGCTGGCCATGGCCTTCCTGTCGCCCGTCTCGGCTCGGATCATCAGGTTTCGCGGTGCCCGGGACGCCATGCTGCTCGGCACCGGAATCCTTACCGTGGGCTTCGGTGCTCGGGTACTCCTGGACGACACCCTCTGGCAGGTCGTGGGATGCGCCATGGTGATCGCCTGCGGCACCGCGATCGCGTACGCCGCCATGCCGTCGCTGATCCTCGCCGCGACGCCGGCAGGACAGCAGGCTGCGGCGACGGGGCTGAACGCACTCGCCCGACTGCTCGGTACCAGTCTCGGCAGCGCGGCCTTCGGGGCCTTGACGGTCGGGTCCGCCGTCACCGACCTGCCCACTGGTACGGCGTACACCCTGTTCTTCGCGCTCGGCGCGATCACCTCGCTCCTGGCCCTGGTCGCCATCCGGGCCATCAACCCCACACCACCGCAGGCCTGAGAGGACGACCGTGACCACTACCCTCATCACCGACGAGATGCTCGGCCTCGTGGGACGAGAGCTGGGCAGACGGGTCAGCCACGCTGTCGCCGCCTCTGACATCCGCCGGTGGGCGATCGCTGTGTACTGGCCGGAGCCACCCCCGGCCCGCTTCGTCGCCCCGAGCAGCCCACTGATCGCCCCCGAGGACTTCAACCCGTTCGCCTGGTCGGTCGCCTGGTCCTCCCACGCTCCGACAGTCAGCCTCACCGAGGGTATGGAGAGCGCGCTCGGCATCGCCGGCCCTTCGCTCCCCCACATCCTCAACGGCGGGATGCAGACCGAGTACGGCGCACCCATTCGCGCTGGAGACACGATCACGTCGGTCAACGTCCTGGCCGAGTATCGAGAACGAGTCGGCCAGCACGGGTCCATGCTGTTCACCGTCACCGAGGACACCTGGACGAATCAGCACGACCAGCACGTCAAGACCCACCGGGTCACCACGATCCGCTACTAGGAGGACGGATGCTCCAAGATGTGAAGGTCGGACACGAGGTACCCCGGTTCGAGCGTCACAGCGGCTTCGAGACCTGGAACCGGTACGCCGCCGTCAACGACGAGTTCGTGCCCATCCACATGGACGACGCCGCTGGACGGGCAGCCGGGTACCCCGGAGCGTTCGGTATGGGGAACCTCCAATGGGCCTACCTGCACAACATGCTGCGTGACTGGCTCGATGGCGAAGGTGTGATCCGCAGCCTGTCCTGCCAGTTCCGCAACCCCAACCTCCAGGGACAGGTGGTCTCCGCGTGCGGTGTCGTCGAGACCGTCACCCCAACGGGCGATGGCACGGCCGTGACGCTGCGGGTGTGGACCGAGGACCAGGACGGAACGGTGCTCGCCCCTGGCAGTGCCGAGGTTTGGATCCCACAGAGCTGACAGACGATCGATTTTCGAGGGGCTGCATCGCGGTTACCACGTATGCAGCAGCGCTTAGTTGCACCCATCTCCTTCGACGCCGAGCCACCTCCGCCCGCGTCTTACCGACCCAACAGTCGGACCGCGTTGGATTCGGTGCAGCGGCTGCGATCTGGAGGCTTCAGGACACAGATTTCCGAGCGTCCGAACGGGCGAATGAGGCAAGCCGCTGCGACGCATCCTGAGAACGAAGCAGCCCCTGATCGCGTTTCCCGCATGGTCAGAGGCTGTGTCTCGCAAGGGGTGGGCGATTGGGTTCCTTCTGCTCGTGATTGAGGTGGTAGGGACTCCGCCGAGGAGTTGAGGCAGGACTGTGATGGGTCACCCGAAGCGACAAGCTCGTAATCAAGCAATCGAGGTCGGCGGTGCGAGTGACGGACATATCTCTTAACGAGGACACCAGCGGGTCGGGTCACGTCAACCGCCCCCACCTTGCCGCGCAGCATGCCGGGAAGTCTCACAGCCATTCTGGTCCCGCGCGCCGGTTGAGCTCCTGGACCGCCAACGTTGGTGCGCCAGGATCGAGCTGGCCGATGCGATCTTCGACTACCAAGAAATCTGGCACAACCGACAGCGACGACACTCTGCCCTGGGAATGCTCTCCCCAGTACAGTTCGAAGCACAGGCACCATCCACCGCGGCCTGAGAATCCATCCTCCGGGCTCCACAGTTCCAGGGGCATCCCAGATGCCTCCACTGAACCCGGCACGCAGGGGCGACGTGTCAGAGCGAGTCAACTGCACGAAGAGCCGGTAAGGGACGCGAGTCCCCTCCGGCTCTTCGGCTAAACGTTAGAACGCGTCGGCCACCTTGATGGTCTTGTAGCCAGTCGGGAACTCGGAGTCGAATGAGACGCAGTCCAGTTTGGAGGACTCGCCGGCCTGCAATTCATTGGACGAGCACTCGACCTCGGCCAAGTTCTCCTTCCCCTTGTAGAAGGTAAACGTGAGGAGAGCGCTGCGAGCATCCTCGTTGTCGTTGGTCACCTTCCCGCCCTCGATTGTCACGCCGCCGAGCCCGTCCTTAGTGACGGTCCACCCGGATGCAACGTTGAAGCCATCATGGGTGAAAGCCTTGCCTTCCACGACCGGCTTCGGCTTATCGTTCTCGGCCTCCGCCGCAACTGACTTGTCAATTTCCTTGGCAACCTCATTGGCAGCGCCGCCCACGAGAGCAATACACCCACCAATGAAGAGCACGAATACGAGTACAAGGAGGAGAAGCACGTTGCGAAGCGTGTGCTTTTTCTTGGGCGGCGGCTGAGGCTGGTAGCTCCCCTGCGGGTAGGACCCGCCTGGTGGCATCGCAGGCGGTTGCGTCTGTTCGGTCATGCGGTTGACTCCCCCGTGAAAGTGGTGGTGGGCTCGAAACGATAGCCCAACGACGGCGGCGTTCTGGCCCCTGCGCAGCCGCACACTTAAATGACACTTTTTTCGTCGAGATGTGTCACGTTGAAACAATCTGCTCCATGCTTGAGTAGTCCAGCAAGAGCGTGTCTTGGTCTGCAAGAACGCTCGGGTTTCCATTCCCCGATCCCGCGGGGTCCCGACGCCCCGCCGTCGTGCCTGAAGCGGTCGACTGGCCCTCGATGAGCGGTGTATTTCTACCCGTCGCCGTGCTGTGAATCGCGGTCGGAGGCGATTCCGGTGGTTCCAACGCATCCTGTTCAGCGACGACCCACCGCGGGTGCGGCTCGCGAGCGGCTTCGCCCCGATGACTCGTCGCGCCGAGTTGCCGCGGTTCTCCGATGGATGCGCATCGACGCAGGTCGTCTCGTTCCTGCTCTGGCAGCGTTATCGGGGCCGCGCGTTTGACAGCAAGCGCACTCACGTTTTGGTGCCGATCTCGCCGTCAAACGACTAAACGAAGGTGTGGTCCCGGGTGATGACGCCGATCCTGCTTTCCGGTGCCGCGCATCCCCGATGGTGTCGACTCCCGTGATGTCTCGCTGCTCAAGACCTCGCCTGCTAGTCCTGAATGCCGTTGCCTACACGGATGCGAGCGACGCATCGAATGAGATCTTGGCCCCGTGGCTGGACCCCCCTCCAAGATCATCTGCAACTGAGAATGCGTCGTTATCGACGAAGCGGGGACCGGAGTGGCTCTACTCGCAGAGCCCAGTAAAGGCGCCCAGCATTCGGAGCTCCCGCACGGTCGACGGCATGTAGCGGGTGAGGGCTGGCGAGCGCACCACCACCGCGAGCCACTGCGCGCGAGAGATTGCGACGTTCACGCGGTTGCGGTTGAGCAGGAACTCCATCCCCCGGGGCACGTCCTCCTGGGCGGAGGCGGTCATGGAGACGACCACCACGGGCGCCTCTTTTCCCTGGAACTTGTCCACCGTGCCGACGCGAATCTTCCGCAGCCCCGCTGCCGCTAGCTCCTTCTGCACGAGGATCCGCTGCGCATTGAACGGCGTCACGACCAGCACGTCCTCCTCCCCCAGGCCGCGTGGCTCGGGGGCTTCCGGGTCGTACCACTGGCGCCCCAGCAGGTCCCTCACCTCCGCGACGACCTGTCGGGCTTCCTCGGGGCTGGAGGTGCTGTTGTCCTGGTGGTCGACCAGAGAGACCCGCAGCCCGGGCGCGACCCCGTCCAGATGTCGCGCCGCGGCCTGCGGAGCAGCGTGCAACCGGCCGTCGTAGGAAAGCGTGGAGACGCGATCGCAGAGGGCGGGGTGCATCCGGTAGGTCGTCTCCAGGAAGTAGCCCAGGTGTTGCGGCATAGATGCGTGGCCGTCGATGATCCAGCTCAACGCGGACTCGTCGACCGGTTCGGCGTGCCGGCCTTGGCTCACCTGGGGCAGCTGCTGAGGATCACCCAACAGCAGCAGTCGCTGCGCTGCCACGGACACAGCAATCGTGTTGGCCAGGGAGAATTGGCCGGCCTCGTCGATAACAAGCAGGTCGAGCGAGTTCCGCTCGATCTCCTTTCCGGTGAAGGTCCACGCCGTGCCACCGATCACGCACCCCTGGTCCTCGTGCTCGCCGAGGAAGACCGACGGCTTGGTGACGCTGGTCCAGGTGGGGCTCGGCTCCCTGTTGTCCTTCTTGCCGACCCGTGCCGGGTCCAGCCCTGCCTTGACGATCGCACCCAGCATGTTCTCCACCACCGCGTGGGACTGAGCGACCACGCCGACCCGCCAGCCGTGTTGCTCCACCAGGTCCTTGATGACCCGGGCACCGGTCCAGGTCTTGCCGGTCCCGGGAGGGCCCTGGACGGCGAGGTAGGAACGGTCCAGGTGACGCAGGCTCTCCACCAGGTCAGCCCTGGTGTCCCCGGTGCGAGATAGGGCGCGGCCGCCGAGCCGTGGCGGGACCCGGCACAGGATGTCGATCGCGGGGTCGTCGGGGAGGGCGCCGGCCGAATCCGCCCGGTTCGCCACCGCCCGGATCGCGTCGCGAAGTGGCCCTGCGAAGGGTGGAGTTCCGGGCACGAGGGCGAGCGGCACCATGTCGTGACCGACGACGTTCTTCTTCAATCGTTCGACCAGGACGACCCGGGTCAGGTCGTTGCCGACCGGGTGAATCTCGTTGACGTCGGCGGGGATGCTCGCGACGGCGTACTGACCCCCCTCGGGGATCTTGCACCCTTCGGGCACTGGTGCGCCGTACAGGATCTGCATCTTGATCGGTGCCTCCACGGTGCTCCCGCCGCCCAGCCGTCCGGTGGCGGTGAGGGTGCGCGAGAAGGTGTGCTTGCCGGGTGCCTTCTCCCAATCGGTCGCCGTGAGGTCGTCGGCGTCGAAGGCGAAGCAGTCCTTGGAGTCGCACCACGACTCCAGTGGGTCGCGGAGCCGCGCGAAGTGCTCCCACCAGTACGAGCGTTCCTCGCGGCGGTGGTAGTCGAGCGCTGCCGCCAGCATCGCCCACGTCTGCTCCGCAGGACTGCGCTCGTTGCTGTGCTCAGGTCCGCTGCGTGCCATCAGGTCGGCGTAGAGCGGCTCCGGCTCGGCGTCCTCCTGCGGCGCTTCGTCATCCTCGGGCAGCGGGACCGTCTCCGCAGCGCTGCCTTCGACCAGGCCGCGTAGCCAGTCACGCAGCCCCAGCGTGGAGAGGCAGTCGTACTCGTTGTACTCCCGGAGCGACTCCCGGCTCACCGCTGCTTCGGTGAGGTCGCCGTGGGCCAGCAGCACCCGGTAGCGGTGGTACTCCGCGATGGAGGCGTCGCCGGCCTTCACGTCACTTTCCCGCGGTCGGTCCATGTACAGCGGCTCCAGGTACTTGATGCTGTACGACGGTTGCGAGACCAGGACGCCGCCCCGGACCGTCGCGTATAGGTCGACGAAGCAGCCCTTCCGCAGCAGGTCGTCCAGCCCTTCCTCGTACTCTGGGTGTTTGCCGACCAGCCGCTTCAGTGCGGTCACCTCGTACGGCGCGTAGTGGTAGACGTGCATGTCGGGGAACTTCGCCCGCCGCTCCGCGACCAGCTCCAGGAAGTCGGCCAGTGCCTGCCTCTCCGCCGCGTGGTCGTCGGCCCACAGATAGACGAACTCAGGCTCCGCTGCCTCGTGGGCAGGCGGGAAGGTCATCCCCCACAGGTACTCCAGACCCCAGTCCCGCGGATCGCCCTCGCTGTACAGGGGGTCGCCCTCGAAGTCAAAGAAGATGTCGCCGGGCGACGGCTCCGGAAGCCGCAGGATCGCCTGCTCGTCCCGGACCGTCGCCGTCACTTCGCCCGAGGCCATCTGGTCGAGCTGCAACGCAGCCTGAGCACGGTGCAGCTCGTAGGTACCGACTGCGAGACCGGGCGGAGCCGTGGTGCTCGAGGTCAGTCCCTCCAAGGTGGCAATCCCGGCGTCCATCAACTTGCGTCGTTGGTCCTTGCGCATCCGCGCCACCAGCAGAAGGTCCTGGGTTGCTTCGATCTCGAGGGTGCAGTCGGCGCAACTTCCGCAGAACGCGATGCCCGGCGTTCCCCAGATGGCCGGCTGGCCCTGGTCGACGTGTCGCAGCAGCTCTCGCAGCCGTCCCCGGCGTTCCCGGAAGACCGGGGCGACGTCGGCCAGGGGGAAGACCTCGCGGTCCCCGTTGCCGAGCAGCAGCTCGACAGTGGGGGCGACCTCCACCCCAAGGGCTGTGAGCTGGTCGGCGTACGCCGCCAGCTGGAGCAGTGCTTGGGGCTTGGCGTGCCTGGCGAGCTTGGTGTCGCACACCACCCAGCCCTCTTCGGTGCCCCGGACGAAGTCGGCGTACCCCCGGAACTCCCCGTCGAAGAAGGCAGCCTGGTAGAGCACGTCCGCACCGTCCGCCAACGCCTCGCGGGTGAGTTGCGCGGCCTGCTCCGCAGAGCCGTGCCCCGGCGAACCGGGGCCAGGAAGGATCCGCACCCCTGATCGTCGTGCCGGATCATAAGGTCCGTGCACCCCCAGCAGACGCTGCAGCTCGGTCTCCTCGTGCTTGAGCCCCAGGTCGACGACCTGCGCCATCAGCGGGTCGTCGACCTTCTCCAGACGCGGTCCCCGGCCCAGAAAGCGATCGAGGGAACGCAGTAGCCGGAACTCGCACTCCGAAGCGGACGTGAGATCGGACGCCGACCAGGTCACAGATCCTTCATCGACGCGCACGTCCATCCCCTCGTCAAGCCACGTTTCGCGTCACTCTAGGTAGCCGGAAGCCACCTGGTCCCCGGATCACTGAACCTGCCCCGACGCCTCTTCTCCGCGAATACCCTCGGACGTGGTGCCCCACGCGCAGTCGGGGTCAGTGAGAATCGGGAGGTTCGATGGGCACGGTCGTCATCCACCCCTCGGCCACTCTGCCCGATCGACAGGCCGAGTACTGCCGCACCTCCGCCGACGCCTTGGAGACCCTGGCCAGACTGCGGAGTTCCAGCGAGGGCATCGACACCCTCTGGGTCCACTGGGACCTGGGCAACGGCGACGACTCCGCACCCGTCATCGAAGCCCTGGCTCGTGAGGCCCGAGCCGGGCGTGCGTTCGCAATCGGCCGCATCATCCTCCACACGCACAACAACGAGCGGCTGAACCAGATGATGGGTCCGTTGACACCGTGGTACGACGTCGACGCAATCTCGCCGTCGATGTCGGTGCTCGGCGATTCAGTGCCTGCCGTACCGCAGGACACGAGTGGCCTCACACTCCACCAGCGTCTGCGTCGCGCCGGGGTGAGGATTGACCCCGGTCTCGGCGACAACGAGGTCGAGACGATCCAGGCGCGCCACGGGTTCGTCTTCTCCCCTACGCATCGTGAATTTCTCCAGTCCGGCCTGCCCGTCGACACGGTTCCGACCCGGCGGGGCTGGCCACACTGGCGGCACGGGGACCTCGACGAGCTCGCCGCCCGGATCGAGCGGCCCCGCCTCCACCTAGTGGAGAACGGCAGCGCAGCCGGACCGATCCCCGTCCTGCTCCCGTTGTTCGGCAACCAGTTCCTGCCCTCGGCCGAGCACCTCCGGCCCTCCCCCGTCCTCTCTGCGCACGAGATCGACGTCATCTACCACGCGCCCACCCTCGAGGAATGGATCGCTCGGACCTTCGAAGGCATCCCCTGGACTCACCAGCGCCCGGCCCCCGAGGACCGGATCCCGTACTGGTCCGACCTCGCCGAACGGATCTGACCCGTCAAACCACAGGAAGGCTGACCATGAGTAGCAGGCAGTTCATGCTCGAAGACGCCCACGCGATGGCCGTGGAGGTTCACGCCGGACAGCTCGACAAGCTCGGCGTCGACTACATGGAGCACGTCCGGGCCGTCGCGGACGGGCTGATCGACTACGACCTGGACCTCCAGATCACCGCCATGCTCCCAGTCGCATTGAGCTAGGCCTTCTGACCGGCCCCGCCTTCCAAGGCACACGACGCGGTCGAGGACGACGAGGAGACGTCGATCGTGTCACTGCGCGAGCGCGGCGTGCCAGAACGTGCCCTGGCGGTAGTCACCCTGGTCTCCAACAACCTCCATCCAGGCATGCCCTATCCCGAGGTCATCGCCAGCATCACTACGTCGTACGGCGCCGCTCGTGAAGATCGCCGACAATTCTCACAACTCCCGACCGGACCGGGTCAAAGCGCTCGCCGAACGGACCGGCGACTCTCCGAATGACAAGTACGTTCAGCACGGCCAAGTTGAGTCAGCCCGGCCACGCCGCCCGTGACAGTTCGCCGAACCTATGGACAGTGTCCAGCGATGCAATGACGCAGTTTGTCGCCTCGCCAGACTCCCCGATGACCCACACCACGTCCTGGCCATTCATCCACAGGCAGGGGGCAATTCCAACAGCGTTCGCGCACCCAAGACACAGCGTCTTGTTGTTCGTACAACTGGATGTGCGCCACCGAATCCCCCTCCGGCTAAACAGGCCGGATTCGTCATTCCGAGGACACGCCAGCCGTTTGTTGAAAGAATCCCGGGATGACGCCGAAAATCGATCCGTACGACGGGCTGAGGTCCGATCAGTGGGCAGCCAGGACCCAGAAACTCGTTGACGCACACCCTCTCGAGCCAGCCGAGATTGTGGAGGTTGTACTCGACGTGTGGGACCGAATCCTTACGACAAAGATCGCAGGTCAGCTAGAGATCGGGAGCGATGTCAGGCCGTCCCCTCAGATGATGGGAAATTTCCTAGAGACCGTCATGGTCGTCGAGTTCAGCAAGCGTTACCCCGGCATATGGCGGGAACAGCGAGTAAAGTCCGAGAAGGACCTCGTGCACGAGCCCGACGACGCGTTCTCGACGGAGATAAAGACCTCATCCTCGGCAACTGGGATGCCTGGCAACCGCAGCTACGCGCAGCCCGTCGAGGTTCAGAAGCGGGTTGGCACGAAGGTACGAGACGGCTACTACATCTCCGTCAACTTCGAGCCGTTCGATCCCACGAACGACAACTTGCCGAGGATCAGAATGATTCGGATGGGATGGCTCAGTCACTCAGACTGGGTTGGCCAGGCGCAACCAACCGGGCAGCGCGCCGATCCAACCCCCGACGCGCGCGCCGGCAAGTTGATTAAGCTTTACACAAAGTCCTGATGATCAACCGAACAGTTCATCCTGGGCCCCTTGCCGCAATGCAGCCTCGTGGCGCCTGACGGCCAACTCGCAATAGAACTCGTTCAGCTCGAAGCCGAGCGCCTTTCGACCGTTTCGGACCGCTACAACTGCCGTAGTTCCCGACCCCATGAACGGGTCCAGCACCAGATCGCCCTCGTTGCTTGACGCCTTCACCACACGATCGATGACGGTCTCGGGGAACTGCGCGGGGTGCGGCGTCCGCTCCGCCGAACTCCTATCCCTGCCGGAGGTCACCTTGGGGAACTGCCATACGTCGGAGGGGTTCTTGCCGAGTGGGTTCACCTTGAGCCGGCCATTCTTGAACTGGCGCGGGTACTTAACATCGGGATCACGCACTGCGTCAAGATTGAAGGTGTAGGTGTGCTCGTCCTTCACATACCAGAGGAACTTCTCGTTGCGCGGTGAGTAGAACTTTTTGCCGGCGACCCCAGCGCCGTAGTTCCAGACGACCTCTTGGACTAGGTAGAACGGCGACAGGTTCCAGAGCAGATACGGCAGCGGGAGCGCCTTAGCCCGTGGGTGGAGCGGCGTGTAGCCGACGTTGAGCCAGAATGTGCCCGCCAACGCGGTAACCCCGTGAACGGCGTTGATCCACTCTTTGGACCATTCGACATAGTCATCAAGGGACTTGTACTTCTCGTACGACTTCCCGATGTTGTAGGGCGGCGATGTCACAGTCAGGTCGACGCACGCGTTCTCGGCCAGCTTGTGCATCGCTCGCACACAGTCGGTGTTGTATAGGACGAAGGATTCGTCGGCGTAGTACGGCTTTCCCAGAACGTCCATTGCCAACTGAAGGTTGTCGCCGGTCATTTCTCTTCTCCCAGGTTGACGCCAAACGAAGTCTATTGGTGCGCCGACAAGCGTCGCGCCAATTGGGCCGGGCAAAGCCTCGTCAGTCTTGACATTCAAGAAGTTCATCGATGTCATGGCAGCCTACAGGTCAAGGCGATCCCCATGAGTGCTCCCATGCCTAACGGCTGGTGCTGGTGCGACTGTGGGGGCAGGACGAAGCCCAGCTCGTACTTTTTGCAGGGCCATGACAAACGGGCCGATCGCTACTTGGATGCCATCGACGGAAGCCAGTCCATCGCAGAGAAGTTGGCGACACTTGGGTACATGCCCCCTCTGGGGAGCGCGCCGCCCGTGCAGACGGCCACGCGTCCCGAGGTGGGGGTGCTGCAGTCATGAGCATGCTTCACGCCGCCGCCCCGTATCGCCGCGACGACCGCGGCTCGCTTCGTGTGCCCGTGGTCATGCCCGTCGCCGAGGCCGCGACGGGCGTTCTAGCTGTGATGCCCAGCCAGGTTGTTCAACCGGGTGATGGGTGAGTGCTTCCCGATGGCCGACTGGGGCCGGTGGTGGTTGTACTCGTGGACCCATGCTGGCAGAGCCGCGAGCCGGGCGGCTTCTGAGTTGTACAACTTCTTGAGGCCCAGCCCTCCGCGAGCGTTCGGTGGAAGCGCTCAATCTTGCCGTTGGTCTGGGGCCGGTAGGGACGGGTCTTCATCGCGTGATGCCCAACTCGAGGCAGGTCTCGCGCCACAGGGTGGACTTGTAGCAGCTGCCGTTGTCGCTGAGTACCCGCTGGACGATGACGCCACGGTCGGCGAACCAGGCCACGGCGTTCTTCAGCACCTGCGTCGCGGTCTCCTTGGGCTCGTCGTCGTGAGCTTCGACGTAGGCGACCCGGGAATGGTCGTCGATGACGGTGTGCAGGTAGCAAGTGCCATCAGCGGGTTGCCGTGCTTGCTGCGAGGTCCTGCTGTGTGCTCGGTGGTCGCTGAGCGGTTCTTCTCGCCCTACTGGCGGCCGACGCAACGCTACCCGCCACCGTCGGGGACCCTGCCTGCTTCTTGACGTCGACGTGGAGTAGGTCGCCGGGTCGCTCGTGCTCGTAGCGGCGGATCGGCTCACCGGTGGCCCGGTCGATATGGGTGAGCCGGTTGATCCGGCATCGCACCAGCACCGCGTGCACGGTCGAGGACGGCGTCCCGAGCCGGTCGCCGATCTCTACCGGCCCCAGCCGATGCTTCCATCGAAGGTGCACGATCTTGCGCACCACCGGGGCCGGGGTCCGGTTCGGCTGCCGATGAGGGGCCGAAGACCTATCGACCATCCCCGCCGGCCCCTCAGCCCTGTAGCGCTCAGCCCACTTCTGAGCGGTCTTCCATGACACGCCGTAACGCTCGGCCGCGCGAGCCGAGGGCCAGCCGTGGTCAACCAACAAGCGCGCCAGCCGGAGACGAGCGCGAGGGGTCAGGGCTGCGTTGGCATGGGCAGCGTGGGACATGAGGGCCTCCTGGTGTGAAGCGGTTCCTAGACAGCTCCACTCCGCATCGGGAGGCCTTCACCCCTCCACAACCTCAGACCGTGTCGTCGCAGGGGCTGATGCACGTTCAGGTGACAGGTTGGGTGCGACACAGCAGCGGCGACCCAGCTCCGACTGACTGACTCCTGCCACCCGCCGCGCCGCGCGAATGTCCATGGCGTCAGAATCGTTCGGGAGTATTGATCGCGATACAGGCATCCCTTCCGCGTTTCGCACAACTGTCGCAAGCTCCGCCCCTAAGGTGGTCGCGTGGTTGATGAGGCAGTGCGCACGGCGTTGCGAAGGCTCGTGGACGAGCGTGACTGGGCGCAGTTTCACACGCCGGCCAGCCTCGCGAGGTCGGTCGTGATCGAGGCCGGCGAGTTGCTCGAGTGTTTCCAGTGGTCGGACCAGGGTGATCCCGACGCTGTCCGCGATGAGCTCGCTGACGTGTTGACCTACTGCTTGCTATTGGCCGACAAGCTTGAGCTCGACCCAGACGCGATCGTCCTGTCCAAGCTGGAATCGACGCAGCGCAAGTATCCGATCGATAAGGCGCGTGGGCGGAGCACGAAGTATGACCGACTTCCGGATTGAACGACTTCGGTTCGATCACGGTGCCGTCGCGGCCTGGGGGCGGGCCACCGATCGGCATCGCGACTGGCCTGTCGTCTACACGCTGAACAACGACAGGGAGGTGTACGTCGGCGAGTCTCTCGATGGGGGCGGCCGCCTTCGCCAACATCTGGATCAGGGCAAGAAGGCGCAGTTGGTCGAGGCCAGGGTGATCATCGACGAGACCTTCAACAAGTCGGCGTGCCTTGATCTTGAGTCGTACCTGATCCAGCTGTTCCACGGCGACGGCCGACAGGTGCTGAATGGCAACGCTGGGGTCGTGGACGGGAGCTACTTCGAACGGGAGCGCTACCGAGGGAAGTTCCGCGAGATCTTCGAACGGCTGCGGGCAGACGGCCTGTTCGAGGCGACCATTGAGGAGATCGAGAACTCAGATCTCTTCAAGCTCTCCCCGTTCAAGTCGCTAACCGAGCAGCAAGGCGACGCAGTCGTCTCGATCGTCCAGGGCCTCCTGGCTGACCTCCGAGGGGAACCGGGCACTGGAACGGTGATCGAGGGAGGTCCCGGGACCGGGAAGACCGTGGTCGCAATCTTCCTGGTGAAGATGCTGCGAGACATCGGACAGTGGGACGGCGAGCCGTTCGAGTCGGAGACCTACCTCTCAGGATTGTTCACTCCGGACAATGCCGCGACCCTGAAAGGGCTACAGATCGGCCTGGTCGTCCCGCAGCAATCGCTTCGGAAGTCCATCCAGGCGGTGTTCGCGAGAACTCCAGGATTGACTGCGCAGATGGTGCTGTCTCCGTTCGACGTCGGGAAGAGTCCCCACACCTGGGACCTCCTGGTGGTCGACGAGAGCCACCGCCTCAACCAGAGGGCAAACCAGACCTCAGCGCAGAAGAATCGAGAGTTCGCGGAGATCAACGCCAAACTTTTCGGAAGTGACGACCCGAGGTACACCCAACTCGACTGGGTCACGCAACAGAGCCACCAGCAGGTGCTCCTGGTAGACGCGCGGCAACGCGTCCGTCCGGCCGATCTCGATGCCTCGTTGCTCGCCGAGCTGTGCACGGCGTCGCTGGCTCAGGGACGCCTGCATCGACTCACCGCGCAGATGCGTGTCCGAGCAGGCGAGGACTACGTCGAGCACGTCCGCCGGGTACTGAGCTCGACTCCGCCTACGCAGACCATCGACTTCGGCGAGTACGACTTCCGCTTCTTTGAAGATGTCGGGCAGATGGTCGACGCCATCAAGACCCGTGACGCGGAGCAAGGGCTTGCCCGCCTCCTGGCCGGTTACGCGTGGTCCTGGGAGAGCAAGAAAGACAAGCTGCGAGCCGACATCGTCTTCCCCGGAATCGAGCTCCAGTGGAACAGCCGAGTCGTGGACTGGGTCGACTCCCCCAAGTCCATCGACGAGGTCGGATCGATCCACACAATCCAGGGGTACGACCTCAACTACGCGGGAGTGATCATCGGTCGGGACCTCACCTACGACCCGGCCACCCGCAGCCTGAAGTTCAACCGCGAGAGCTACTACGACAAGAAGGGCAGGCAGAACAACCCAGGACAGAAGCTGAGCGATGGTGACCTGCTTGAGTACGTTCAGAACATCTACAGCGTGCTGCTGACTCGTGGCATCCGCGGCACCTACGTCTACGTGGTCGACCCGCACTTGCGCGAGTACATGCGCCCGTTCTTCTAGGTCCCGGAGATCCGGCTGTTCTGCTGGACGGACGCCGGAAACCTTCTAAGCTCGCCGCGACTCGCGCACGAGCATCACTGGACTTGGGAGGCGGCGGATGGCTCACGACCCGCTTCAGCACGGATTGCGCGATGAGCTCGTGACGAGCGAGCTCGCCGACCTCCTGGCGACCCTCGATCCGGAACGGGTGATCGGCGATCCGCTCCGAGCGAGTGAGGCCGTGGAGCGGTTGGGCAAGCACCTGCTGCGAGTGGCGCGCAGGCTGCGCAATCCGAACGACGCGGCAGCAGTCGAGGCCAGCGCGGCTGTCGTGAACTCCGCGATCGAGGCACTCGGCATCGACTTCGTCGGAGATCGAGTCAGCCTGCCACCACGACTGCTGAAGGGAGTGCGAACCGTCGGTGGCCTGGCGGGCGGCCCGCTGCCGGCCCACCCCACGATTCCTCTAACGTCCAGCGAGCTGCTCGTCAACGGCACGGGCGAGCCGGCATTTGGCAAGGTGTTGAAGGAGGAGATCCGCTGCGCCGACGAAGTCGACCTGATCTGTGCTTTCGTCGGGTACACCGGCTTCCAACCCCTCAAGGAGGAGTTCCGCAAGCTGCTCGAGCGTGGAGGTCGAGTCCGCGTCATCACCTCGACCTACCTCGGATCTACCAGCGCCAAGGCGCTGGATGAGCTCGTCCAGCTCGGCGCCGAGGTCCGAGTCAACTACCAGGGCCAAGCAACGAAGCTCCACGCGAAGGCGTGGCTGTTCCGCCGGCCAGGCGAGCTCGATACTGCGTGCGTGGGTTCTTCGAACCTCTCGGATGCCGCGCTTTACTCGGGCCTCGAGTGGAACGTCCGACTGGCTCGGGCTGACGCACCTGGCGTCTTCGGTCGAATCCAACAGACCTTCGACAGCTACTGGCACACCCCCGTCTACGAGCGATACACGACCGCCGACCGCGGGCGACTCGATGCAGCGCTTCTTGCGGGCAAGGGTTATGCCACTCAGGCGCACAGCAGAACTTCCCAGCGGACGATCGATCAGCTCCAGCGTCAGCTGACCGACGCCTACTCCGAACTAGTCCTGCAGCCGAAGCCCCACCAACGTTTGGTGCTCGATACCTTGAATCTCCGTCGCAAATCATTCGACGAGCACCGGCACCTCGTTGTTGCCGCTACAGGGACTGGCAAGACGGTCATTGCCGCACTGGACTATGCCCGACTGTGCTTGCCGGGGGCGGCGCGCCCGCGCCTTCTCTTCGTGGCTCACCGCGAGCAGATCCTCGAGCAAGCACGAAGCACATTCCGCACGGCACTGAAGGATCCGGGGTTCGGCGAGATGCTCGCCGGCGGCGGAGGGCTGCCCCACGACCCACATGTCTTCGCGATGGTTCAGACCTTGCACAACCGTCTGGCAACTGTGCCGCCGGATGCCTACGACGTCATCTACATCGACGAAGCCCATCACGGCTCCGCCGATTCCTGGCGCGGGGTCATCGAGCACTTCTCACCGCGGGAGATCGTTGGCCTCACGGCCACCCCCGAGCGGACCGACGGGATCAGCGTCGCTGACTTGTTCGGCGGCCAGTACACGACGGAGTTGCGGTTGTGGGAGGCCGTCGACGATCAATTGCTGGCGCCCTTCAGCTACGTCGGAGTCGACGATGGCACCGATCTTCGGCAGCTCAATTGGCGGCGAGGTGACTACGCGATCGGCGAGCTCGAAGCGCTGTACACGGGTGATCACGAGCGGGTAAAGCTCGTCGTTCAGGCCCTTGAGCGCTGGGTCGACGATCCGCGAACCATGCGCGCTTTGGGGTTCTGCGTGTCCATCAGTCACGCGCGGTTCATGGCCGAACAGTTCGTGCAGCTCGGCATCAACGCCGAGTACCTCGACGGCACCCACGACCAGGCGTACCGCGACGTGGTGCTGAACAAGTTGAAGTCGGGCGAGCTGCAGGTCGTCTTCAGCGTCGACGTACTCGGCGAGGGCATCGACCTGCCGGACGTCGACACATTGCTCCTGCTGCGACCGACCCAGAGTCCGGTGCTGTTTGCCCAGCAACTTGGTCGCGGGCTGCGTCATGCACCGGGCAAACAAGGCTGCCTGGTGTTGGACTTCATCGGCCAGCATCGAGTCGAATACCGCTACGAGACTCGCTATCAGGCACTGATCAACCCGGCTCGCGGCAGCCTGAGGAAACAGGCAGAGAGTGAGTTCCCCTTCCTGCCGGCCGGTTGCGCCATCAATCTCGAACGTGTCGCGCGAGAGCGCGTCCTCGAGCGCCTCAAGGCGCTGGCACCCAAGTCAGGGTTCGTCGGACTCAAGCACGATCTCCGAGCAACGAGTGCGTCGTCACTCAGGGACTTCCTGCGTGACACAGAGCGCAGTGTCGAGCAGTTCTACGCGGCAGATGCCCGCAAGATGTCGTGGACGCGACTCCAACGAGCTGTCGGTGTCGCTGCCCAGAGAGATGAGCCGAACGACTCTGCGACGAAGGAGGCCGAGGCAGCCCTCCTCAAGCGTGTTGGGTTTGTGCAACATGCGACGGACCGGCTGCGGGCGAGCACCTGGTCCAGGTGGCTCGCAGCCGACGATGCCCCTCGTGCCGACGACGCGTCGCTGACCGAGAGCCGGCTTGCGATGCAGCTCATGCACCTGCTCGGGATGAAGCCGTCGACGCTGCAAGAAGGCTTCGACCAGTTGTGGCGTCACCCTGCCGTCCTCGCCGAGCTCGCCGAGCTGGTGCCGCTCATCCACGCGCAGCGCGACGCGGACGTGACGCCACTTCCTGGTCTCGATGATGTCCCGCTGATGGCTCACGCGCGCTACACACGGGCCGAGGTCTTCGCCGCGATGGGGATCAGTGCGATCAACAAGCCCAAGGAACACCGGGAAGGCGTCTACTTCGTACCGCAGAGCCGCACCCAACTGATGTTCGTGACGCTCAACAAGGATGAGGCGAAGTTTGCCTCGAACATCCAGTACAAGGATCACGCGGTCTCGGCCGACTTGTTCCACTGGGAGTCGCCGAACAACTGGAGACAGAACACCAACGCAATGCTGCGCTGCGTCGGGCGTGGCCCCGACGCCTCTCAGCACCGGCTGCTCTTCGTTCGTGAGAGAAGCAGCGGAGGCATCGAAGGCACGTTCCGGTGTTTTGGCCAGGTCGACCTCTATGGAGACCTCGAAGGAGATCGACCAGTCGCCCTCACGTGGCGTCTGCGCCAGCCGCTCCCAGAACTCATTTTCGAGTCCACCAGTCTCATAGCTACCGGCTGACGAGGCGCCGATCGACCCGAACTCCTGCGAGTCATCGCATAGTCGTCGACGATGTACGCATGAACCGGCGCCAGGCACTCGAGCGCTCGTTACGCGCACGCGAAATCGCTGGTGACGGGCGATCGGACTCAGGCGCCAGAGCCAAAGCGCGACAACCGACCCCAGCCCCTAGTCACTTCTAGGGCGACGCCGCGATGTTCTCCACGGTTTGGTTCACCGGTCTCGCTGCCTTGGCCGCAGTCTGCTTGATCATCGCGATCCGCCGCTCCCAGACATCGAAGCTTGCCCAGCTCGTGGCCTTGGCTGAGGTCGAGGGTGCGCCGTGTCGGACGTGGCGTGAGCGAGTCGAAGCGGAGATTCGTCGCTCGGTCGACGACGGTCATTGGATATCGCGAGACACGGTGGGCGACTGGCTGATCTCCCGCCCGAAGTCACTCAGCGCGCTTCGAATGTTGAGTATCAGGGGTGACGCTGGGTCCGAGGCACGCGAGCTCCTCGCCTTTTTGGAACAGGACTTGGCCGCGGTGGCAGCGGCGACGAATCGACGGGTCCTAGCACGGGAGATGGTCACTCGTCGGCAGTTCCTCGGCACCATCGAGCGACAGGCGTTGACGGCCGAGCAGTCGGAAGCTGTGATCACGTTCGACAACCGCGTACAGGTCGTCGCCGCCGCCGGTTCCGGCAAGACGTCCATCATGGTGGCACGCGCAGCCTACGCAGTCCTACGCGGCATTGTGCCGCCGGACCGCATCCTGCTCCTGGCCTTCAACAAGGCTGCTGCCGAGGAGTTGCGGCAGCGCGTTGAGGAGCGATTGACGGCCGCGGGCATCGACGCAGCTGGGATCACGGCAACGACGTTCCATGCCTTTGGCGGCAACGTCATCGGTCGCGCGACCGGACGCAAGAAGCGTCCCGCCGAATGGTTAGACAGTGGCAAGGACGTCGCGATGGTCGGCAGGATCGTCGACGAGCTCAGAGACAGCTCCTTCGACTTCCGGTTTAAGTGGGATCTCTACCGGTTGTTGTTCGCCCGCATGGCAGACGACCCGGGTGGCGGCGATCCTGACGGCTACGACTACGACACCAAGCAGACGGGCTTCCAAACGTTCCAGGCCACGACAGTCAAGAGCCAGGGTGAGCGGCTCGTCGCCGACTTCTTATTCCTCAACGGCGTGACATTCGAGTACGAGCGGCCCTACGCCCACGACGTCGCGGACGCGACGCACTCGCAGTACAGACCCGATTTCTACTATCCCGACGTCGACGTCTGGCACGAGCACTGGGCTCTCGACGGCCAAGGCAAGCCCCCGGAGTCCTTCCGTGGGTACGCGGAGAGCATGGCGTGGAAGAAGTCGTTGCACCATCGACTCGGCACAACGCTCATCGAGACCACCTGGGCTGACATCCTCGATGGCAGGGGGTTTCATCCCTTCGCCAACGACCTCAAGGCCCACGGCATCACGCTCGACTGGAACCCGGACCGCCCGATTCCCGGCGAGCAGCCCATCCGTCACGAGGACCTCGCAAGACTGATGCGCTCGTTCATGACGCACGTGAAATCGAACTCACTCACCGCCCACGACCTTGAGTCGCGCCTAAAGGCAGCGAAGGGTCGCGTGCAGCGCTACCGCGCGCGGGTCTTCCTCGACCTCTACCGGGCGATCGCCGAGCAGTGGGAACAGCGGCTGCGGACCGACGACTCAATCGACTTCGAGGACATGCTTGTCCAGGCGGCCGATCTGCTCGAATCCGGCTCAATCGACATGGGCTATGACCTCGTGCTGGTCGACGAGTTCCAGGACGCGAGCCATGCCCGGGCCCGACTCACCCGGGCACTCGTGACGAAGCCGCACCGCTATCTCCTCGCGGTCGGCGACGACTGGCAGTCGATCAACCGATTCGCAGGCGCCGACCTGTCCGTGATGACGTCGTTCAACGACTGGTTCGGCGAGGGACCGACCCTGCGTCTGCAGAAGACGTTCCGCTCCCCCCAGTCGATCTGCGACACGGCCGCCGGGTTCGTGTCGAAGAACCCCCGCCAGCTCGCCAAGCAGGTGCAGTCCGTCCAGCCTGCCTATGGCCCAGCCGCCTGCCTGGTGCGGGTCGCGAGCCGGGACGAGGTCGGCGCGGCCCTGGCCTCCGTCCTGAGTGAACTGGCGGAGGGGGTCGACTCCGGTGAGATCTCGGCCGGCCCTTCGGGGAGGGTCTCGGTCGACGTGCTCGGGCGCTACAACTTCGACCGAGATCTCATGCCGTCGCGGTGTCCGCGGCAGCTCGACGTCACGTTCCGGACCGTGCATTCGTCCAAGGGCCTTGAAGCCGACTACATCGTGCTGCCCAACGTGTCGTCGGGCACCTACGGCTTCCCGAGCGAGGTGGTCGACGACCCGATCATGGCTCTCGCCATGGCCGAGGCAGACGACTACCCGCACGCAGAGGAGCGGCGTCTCTTCTACGTCGCGCTCACTCGTGCTCGCCGCCAGGTGACGCTCATCGGCGTCGAGGGGATGGAGTCTCCGTTCGTCGCCGAGCTGCTGGCCGAGAACCGCCTCGAGCTTTCGCCGCTCAGCACGGTCGACGCATCCGAGCCATGTCCGACGTGCGGCAAGGGCGTGCTCGTCGTACGCCGCCGCCGAAGCGACGGCGTCGAGTTCCTGGGCTGCAGCGCGTTCCCGAGGTGCAAACACACCCGTGCGATCGCAGCCTGGTAACCGACGATCCGGTGGTAAAACGCGTACCTAAAGAGAGCTCGAGTCGTCGCTTGCCCGCCAGCCGAAGAGTGCGGTTCAGGTCGGGGCGACCGACCCGGTCGGTGACGGCAACGGCCAGAAGGGGGGCATCCCTTGTTCCTCGTATGTTCCTTGCCGGCCAGTCTGCTCCGAGAAAAGTACCTCTGACCTGCAATAACGGGGTGGGCGATACTGGGTTCGAACCAGTGACCTCTTCGGTGTGAACGAAGCGCGCTACCACTGCGCCAATCGCCCCTGCGGTGCGTTGCGAAACATTAGCGCATGCCCCGGCAGGACTCACATCCCGGGCAGCTCCGGCACCACTCCGGACAGTCCCTGGACCCAGTTCCAGCCGGCGATCGCGAGCTTCGGCCAGCCGTACAGCACGACGTACGTCGTCACCGCGGCGAAGACCAGCACGACCCCGAAACCCGACGCCACCAGCCGGCGCTGGCGGACCTTGGGGTCCATGTTGCGGGCCTTCTCGGCCGCGTTGTGGGCAGCCTCCTTGGCCCGGTCCAGCGCTCGCTCGGCCCAGCTCCACTCGGTGGACAGGATCGCCAGGCCGAGGATGATCGCCACGATGCCGGGACCGGGAGCCACCATCATCACCAGGCCGGCCAGGATCACCGCGATCCCGACGACCGTGACGACCACCTTGGTCGCCAGACCGGTGACCGGGTTGGCATGCATCCGAGTGTGCAGCCGGCGGAAGAAGTGGGGCTCTGGGCTCGTCTCTTCGGGCCTGGTGGGGGCCTGGGGCAGCGGCTTCTCCGTCACGCCTTGACCCTAACGGGACCCACCTAGGAAACTTCCCCAAAATTAATCTTGACGTTTCCCCGTCACGTGGGGGCCAGAGGTGCGTTACTACTCCATAAGAGGGTCTACGGAGGAAACATGACGAATCGTAGCGACCGGCGCGTGGCCGGTGTTGTCGAACAGGACATCACGATGCAGTGCATCGACTCGCTGGGTCGTGGGCACGACCTCGAGACGGTGTTCTCGTATCAGCGCAGCGACCCCTTCGCCGTGACGATCACCTTCGTCACCCACGAGGGCGACCTCCCGTGGACCTTCAGCCGGGACCTGCTGGCGCACGGCATGAGCGAGCCCACCGGCGACGGCGACGTGCACGTGTGCCCGAGCCTCGACTCGAAGGGCCGGGCCGTGGTGATCGTCGAGCTCAGCTCGCCCGACGGCCACCTCATCACCCAGGCGCACATCAAGGACGTCCGTCAGTTCATCACTCGTTCGTTCGCACTGGTGCCCGAGGGCGAGGAGTCCCAGCACATGCCGATCGACGACATGATCCTGCAGCTCCTGACCGCCTGAGCCTTTCCCCCCGTCCTGCTCGGACGGCCGACCGGCCTCACGGGTCGATGCCGGCCCGCTCCCCCGACTGCCATGCCGCCATCGCCTCGGTGGTGATCGGCCCCGGTGCCGGCAGCGCTCTCCCGTCCCAGGAGTGCACGCCCTGCACGTCCCGGGTCGTCGAGACCAGGAACACCTCGCTCGCCTCAGCGACCTCCTCGATCGGCGCGTCGACCTCCCGGCCGCCGTACCACTCCAGGACCAGGGCCCGGGTGACCCCGGCCAGGCAGCCGCTGGCCAGCGTCGGCGTACGCAGCTCGCCGTCGAGGACGTAGAAGACGTTCGATCCCGTGCCCTCGCACAGGTCCCCCACCGTGTTGGGCAGGACCGCCTCCGTGGCGCCGCGCTCCGCCGCGTGCGCCAACGCCACCACGTTCTCCGCGTACGACGTGGTCTTCAGCCCTGCCACCGCTCCCCGCTCGTTGCGGGGCCACGGCACGGTGCAGACCGCAGTCGTGGGCGCCAGCGGCTCCATGGGCGAGACCGCGACCACCACGGTCGGTCCGTGATCGCCCCTGCCGCTGCCCATCGGGGACACGCCGCCGGTGTAGGTGATCCGGAGCCGGCCCAGGGCCAGCGGATCCCCCGCGAGCACCTCCGCGACGCCCCGACGCACCAGCGCGTCGTCCACCGCGGGCAGCCCCAGCCCGATCGCGGAGTGCGCCAACCGGGCCAGGTGGCGGGTGAGGGCGAAGGGCTGGCCGGCCACGACCTTGATCGACTCGAAGACGCCGTCCCCGACAGTGAACCCGTGGTCGGAGATGGTGATCGCCGGCGCTGCCGGATCGGTGAGCAGTTGTCCGTCGACCCAGGCGCGCATGTCCCTCACTCTAGGCCGGAGGCCGCGGTGACCAGCCGCCCGAACACGCCAGGGGACCCCTGGTTTTGTCGCCCCTGCAGCCATCGGCTACTGTTCTGCTCGCACCAACGGCCAGTAAAACGGCCGGGAAGCGCAAGCGGACGTAGCTCAGTTGGTAGAGCGCAACCTTGCCAAGGTTGAGGTCGCGAGTTCGAGTCTCGTCGTCCGCTCGGAAAAAGGTCTTTCCACTTGGTCCTTCCATGGAGGGACCAGCATGGTGGGTTGGCCGAGAGGCGAGGCAACGGACTGCAAATCCGTGTACACGGGTTCAAATCCCGTACCCACCTCCATAAAATTTAAGACTTGGGCGATTGGCGCAGCGGTAGCGCGCTTCCCTGACACGGAAGAGGTCACTGGTTCAAACCCAGTATCGCCCACCACAGAAACCGCAGATCAGGCCCCGTCTCCCCCGCCAGGGAGTCGGGGCCTTCTGTCATTTCTCCGGCATTCAGTGCGCCCGTCGTGGGCCCGGGCCGATCAGCCGAGGACCCGGCCTGCCAGCCAACCCGCGATCTCCTCGCCCGCCATCACGCCCACCGCCGAGGTGACCCGCACGTGCTCGCTGGTCCACCCCACGTCGGCCAGCTCGCCGTGCGCCGGCCGGATCGCCTCGTCCGCCGCCTCCAGCAGGTCCTGGTCCAGCAGGGAGTCACCGGCGGCCAGCAGGTGCCGACAGCCCAGCATGTCGGCCACCTCGCGTGCCGCCGCAGCCTTCGTCAGCGCCGCCGGTACGACGTACACCTTGCGGCCCTGCACCGAGACCCCCAGGCCCGCTCCCGGGCGAACCCGATGAGCTCCTCGACCCAGCCCGCCGGCATGGCGTCCCGCTCCACCACGGCGTAGCAGAACAGGCCCTCGGCGTCGCGGACGCTCCTGAGGAACCCGTCGGCACCAGCGGCCCGCGCCGCGGCCTGCAGCCACTGCGACACCTCCTGCAGCGGGCCACTGGTCTCTGCCAGTCGCCGGGTGACCGCGGCGGTGAAGTCGAGGTCCTCGACCCCGTCGCGGAGCAACCGGCCGCCGTTGGCGCACAGCGCGAACTTGGCCGGCGGACCGGGCAGGCTGATCCGCTGGAACTGGGCGGTGCTGCGGGTGGTGACCGGGACGAGCTTCCCGGCCTCGTTGAGCGCCGCGACGTGACCCGCGGCGGTCTCGGTCAGGAACGACAGGGGCCGGCCCTGGTAGACCTCGACACACAGCAGCCGGGGGGCGTCCTGGTCGGGCACCGAGAGCATCAGCGCGGCGGGCGAGTAGAGCAGGGTGCGGTCCAGGTCGCTGGCCACCACCATCTCGCCCGGCGTCACACCCGAACGCTGCGGAGCGCTCATCCCCCGGCTCCCGCGGTCGCCGCGGTGCCGTCCGTGCCGGTGGCACCGCGGGTGAACCTGGGGTGGATCAGTCCGATGGCCGAGTACGGCAGATCGGGGACCTCGACCACCTCGACGCCGCGCTGGTCGGCCAGCAGCCTGATGTGGCCCAGCTCGTCCGCCGCGTCCGCCCGGACCAGGACCTTCCAGGGGACCCGGCGCAGCAGCACCCGGGTGGTCTCCCCCACCCCCGGCTTGACCAGGTTGACGTCGCCGATGCCGTACTCCCGGCTCACGGCCTCGACCGCGGCCCAGCCGGACCAGGTCGGGGTGCGGTCGGAGGCCAGGTGGCCAGGCAACGCCGCCAGAACCTCGTCCCGGACCCCGGCGAACTGCGCGGCGACCGCGTCGACGAAGGCCGCGGAGACGTCCGAGTCCGCCAGGTCGGCGTAGAACTTCGCCCCGTGGAAGTCACCGGGCCCGATGAGAGCGTCGTTCAGCACGGTGCGCGAGACCAGGCCGGAGACAGTTGAGTTCAGGCACGCCGAGGGGATCAGGTAGTCCTCCCGGGTGCCGAAGAGCTCCACGCACCGACCGGTGTCGGCGAGCACGGCCAGGTCGGCCGCGAAGTCCGCCCCCAGCGCGGCGTTCGCCGCCTGCACGGAGGCGGCCAGCTCGCGGGTGATCGCTCCCTTGCCGGTCCAGCCGTCCACGAACATCACCGTGGCCGGGTCGTGGTGCGCAGCCAGGTAGGCCAGGGCCACCTCGTCGATGCCCTTGCCGCGGACGATGGACACCGCGTAGTGCGGCAACTCCAGGCCGTGCACCAGCTGGGCCCAGCGGCGCATCAGCACCCCCACAGGCGTACCGGCGCGAGCCAGGGAGACCAGCACCGCCTCGGACCCGCGCAGGGCCAGCACCTGCTCGGTGACCAGGCCGACCGCTCGCGCCATGCGGGTCGCGGACGACGCCAAGGTGGCGGTGAACAGCGCCTGGTAGGCGGCGTCGGGCTGGAACTCCACCGGCAGCGACTCCGCGTAATGCGCACCACCGGACTGGATGGCCTCCTCGCGCTCCTCGGTCGGTGCCTCCAGGTCGACGGGGGACAGGTCGGTGAGCAGCCAGGCCACGTCGTCGGGCCGGTAGGAGCCGAACCGCGGACCACGCAGGGGCTCGGGGAGGGGACGGGGCCGGTGCGCCGGCACCGTGACCACCAGCACCCGGGGGGCGATCTCGGCGAGCCGGCTCACCAACCCGGACGCGGACCAGAGCTCGTCGGTGTCGCCGGCGTCGTCGACCACCAGGACCACGGTGTCGAAGCGGGACTCCCCCGCCGCCGAGGTGAGGTTGTAGGCGAACCGCGGGCCGGGGCCGTCGCTGGGGTCGTCGTGTGCGGGAAAGGTCAGGGCAGACCTGATCGCGTAGCCCGCCTCGGGCACCGCCAGCACCGGGGACCGGGTGGTGCCCGAGCAGGCCACCGTGATCTCGTCACCGCCGGAGCGCGTGGCCAGCACGGCGCCCAGCTCGCCCGCGAGGCGGAACGGGGCCTGCATCAGCTCCTCGAAGCCGAGCACGTGCACCCGCCGGGCCCCAGGCCCGGCCGCGTCGGCCAGCCGCTCGGCCAGCACCGGCAGCGCCGCGGCGAACCGGCCACGGTCGGCCCGGGTGAACCCGTGGCGGCCCCCCTCGCGCAGCCCCGACGGCCAGCCCAGGTCCACCCGGGTGACCTCGCCCCGGGCTCGCTGGGCGTCGGCCGCAGGGGCGGCGCTCAGTTCTGCCTCGATCTCGCGGACCAGGGCGGCACCGCGCTCCAACACGTCGGAGGGGGTGTCCACGGCTCCGGCGGCGAGTGCGACCAGGTCGATGCGGGCCCCCAGCTCACCGGCCACCCGCGCCATCCGCTCCCGATCGGCGGCGCTGCGCAGGTCGACCAGCGCGGCGATCACGTAGTGGCTGCGGGGAGTCGCCCGGTGCAGGGCCGTGATGGTGTTGAGCGCCGTGCGGCCGGTGGAGAGCTCGTCGTCGACGAGGACCAGCGGACCCGGCCGGGTGAACGCAGCCGGATGCTCGGGGAGCAGCAGGTGGCTGGTGGCGTGGGAGTGCTCCTCCTGGAACGAACCCAGCTGGCGCATCCCGGGCACCGCACGGCGCGTGGAGTGCAGGTAGGGCACGTCGAGGGCGTCCGCCACCGCGTGGCCCAGTGCCGTGGCGGTCTCGGCGTACCCCAGCACCACGACGCCGTCGGGCACGGCGCCGGCGGGCGTCCGGGCGTGCTCGACCAGCCGGGCGGCACTGCCCTGGACGCCGTGCAGCGCCTGGCGCAGCAGCTCGCCCCCGGGCAGGTCCACCGGGTGCGGCGCGCCGGCCGGGGATGCCAGGCGCGCGGCCGCCAGCCGCCCCAGCAGCAGACCGGAGCCGTGCACCAGGACCGGGTCCGTGGGGACGTGCTTGCCCAGCACCAGGGAGACCAGCAGGTGGGCGCGCCGGGGGTTGCGTCGGACGGCGAGCCCCACCAGCTCGTCGAGCTGCACCCCCAGCGGCGCCTCGCTGGTGCGCAGCGCGATGTCGAGCCGCTCCTGGACCCAGGCGCCGGTCCACGGCGCGGTTCCGGGCTCTCCCGGAGTGCTCGAGGGCGTGCTCGAGGGCGTGCTTGACGGCGGTGGGGGCGGCTCGGCCGCGCTCTGCGGCGCGGCCGAGCGGGCGCTCACAGGTGCTGGGCCGCCGCCGGTGCGATGGCGGCCACGGTGCGGCCACTGGCGGTGCCACCGATCGCGGTCATCGACCAACCGGCGCCGTCCCTGGACACCTTGGCCATGATCTGAGCGGTGTGGCTGCCGGTGGCCGACAGGTCGTAGCGCGCGATCTCGTCCTCGTTGGCCTCGTCGACCAGGCGGCAGAAGGCGTTCTCGACCTGGGCGAACCCCTGTCCGGTGAACGAGTTGACGGTGAACACGACCGTCTGGACGTTCGAGGGCAACGCCGACAGGTCCACCTTGATGGACTCGTCGTCCCCGTCACCGGCGCCGGTGCGGTTGTCCCCGGTGTGCACGATCGAGCCGTCCTTGGAGACGAGCTGGTTGTACCAGATGGTGTCGACGACGTTGCCCGAGGCGTCGAAGAGCAGCGCGGAGGCATCGAGGTCGATCGACTGCTCCGACATCCGGCCCAGGAAGCCCTTCTTCTTGGCCGCGTCCCAGCCCAGTCCCATCCGGACCTTGGACAGCGCGCCGCCGCTCTTCTTGGTCAGGGACACGGTCTGGCCCTTGTTCAGGCTGATGCTCATCGGGTGGGTCTCCCTCGTGGTGGACGGATCGTTCGGGCTCACCCTCTCATCCGTCGCCAAGAGCGTCGGTGAGGTTCGACGTGGGATTCGCCGACGTGCTCGGTAACCTAGCCCCAGCGCACCCGCCTGCACCCCTGGTCCGGCGGTGGCTCCCGAGCGACGACGAGAGGACCGGCCCGTGGTGTTCACCTCGAACGCGCGTCAGGTCGCCGCGCGCAACGAGGCCCTGGCCGCCAAGCACGAGGCCGGCGACGCGTTCATCGCCCTGGACCTCGTCCAGAAGGACGTCGCGATGCTGGTCACCGCCTTCGCCGGCCTGGATGCCGGCCCGGACGGGCTCCGCGTGCAACGCAGCTTCGAGCCGCTGGAGCGTGCCGGGAACCAGGCCGCCCAGGCGTGGATCGACGCCCTCGACGCCCACGACGCGTCCCTGGAGGACGATCGGGCCGAGGTGCGTGCCCTGCGTGAGGCCCAGACCGCCTTCCGCGCGGCGTACGCCGCTCTCAGCGCCGCGCAGCGGGATCTCCAGCAGTTCGCCGAGAAGCACCGCGACGTCGAGGCGCAGGTCAGGAAGGTCTGGGGGCAGGTGGCTCCCAGGACCGCCGCCGCCCGGCAGGCGCTGACCGAGGCCCGGGACGCGGTGGCGCGGGTGCGGGCCGCCGGCCTCAGCTCCCCCGCCCTGGACCAGCGGCTCGCCGGCGCCGAGCAGGCCGCCCGTCCCGTGCTCGACGGCGGCGCCCACAAGCACGGGGCCACCGCCACGATCGAGGCCGCCGCCCGGGCCGTCGACGCCGCCCAGGAGGTCGTCCGGGCCGCCGACGAGCTGGCCGGCCTGGCCACCGACACCCCCCGGCGCCTGAGCACGACTCGCACCCGGCTGGACGCCGTCTCGGTCCGGCTCGACGCCGCCGAGCCCCTGCTCTCGGTGCTGCGGCGCGAGTTCTCCCTGGCCTGCTCCGCGGACCTCGATGACGTCCCGGCCCGCGGCCGGGCCCTGGTGGCCGAGGCCGCGGACCTGCTCGCCTCGGCGAACCGGCACGCCGCCGCCCAGCACTGGGAGGCGGCGGCCGCGGACCTGGCCGCGTGCCGGGAGCGGCTGGCCGAGGCCGAGACCGGCCTCACCGCGGTACGCCGACGCGTCGACGACCTCAAGGACGTGGCCGAGGACCCGGCGCGTGCCAAGGCCCGGACCCGGTTCGCGGTGCGGGACGCCCAGCGGCTGGTCGTCGCCTCCGGGTCCCGGGTCCCGGCACGGGAGGCTGGCATCCTCGACAACCTCGCCGCCCGGCTCGACGCCGCCGACCAGCTCCTGGACGCCACCAAGCCGGACTACTGGGGGTACCTCAAGGAGCTCCGCGCCATCGACCAGCTCACCGACGACGTGGTGCGCCGGTGCCGAGAGGCGATCAGCTCTCAGGCCTGAGTCGCCGCCGCGGCCAGGAAGTCCACGAACGTCACGTCCTCGTGCGCGACCCCGAAGGCGTCCGCCCGTCGCAGTGTCCTCTGCGCCCACGCCAGGTGCGGCTTCGCCTCGTTCATCTTGTTGCGGTAGCTCGACGCCCGCACTCCCCCACCCGCCTGAGCCTGACCGGTGATGTCGCAGGCGTCGGAGTACTCCTCGCTGGAGACGACCGACAGCGCGTGCACGGCGACGACGTGGGTGGGGTGGATGACGGTCTTGCCGATCAGTCCGTTCGCCTTGTCGAGCACGACCTCGCGGATCAGCGCGTCCAGGTCGCGGGTGATCAGCTGGCGCCGCAGCCGCCCGGCATCGTGCTCGAGGAACGGGGACTCCCGCAACAGGGGCTTGAAGATGCGGTCGGCGCCGGCGAAGTACTCCCACACCGGGCCGGTCACCACGTGTCCGGTACCGTCGGCCCGGCCGAGGACGTTGACCACGTCGGTGATCACCTCGGCCACCAGGCGTACGTCGTACACGGTGAGCGAGCGGTCGCGCCGCAGGCCGTAGGCCGAGGAGAGGTCGGTGGCACCCAGCCGCACCGCCAGGACCACGTCGCGGTGCTTGGCCAGCAGGCTCGCGACCCCTGCGAGGACCGAGTCCCGGGTCTCGCGGTGGATCACCTCGGGCGACTCGATGACCGGCATCGCCCGCAGGTCCACCCCTGTCGCGGCCCGGGCCGTCAGCAGTGCCTCGAGGAAGTCCCCACCCGAGACGTCGGTGAACTTGGGCAGCACGAAGCCCGACAGCATCGAGGCCTGCTCCCCCAGCCCCTGCGTGACCGCCGCGATCTGCTCGGGATGGCGCACCCGCACGAACGTCAGCGGCAGCGTGTCGGAGGCGCCGGGCCCGTCCTGACCGACCTGCGTGAGCTGCCGGATCAGGTTGGCCTGCGCCGCCGGGAGCTCGTCGTCGGCGATGGCGTCCTCCAGGCACACCACGCTGGACAGCACACCCCGGGCGCCCTGTCGTCGCAGGTCGCCGGCGAGGTCGGGCCTGGTCGCCGGCATGTAGAGCGTGGCGCCGAGGGCCGCCGCCATGGTGTCGATGTCGGCGGTGCGGGAGAACTCTCGCGGGGCCCGGAGGAAGAGCTGCTCGACCTGGGCAGCGCTGAACTGGTGGAAGTGCCGCACTGTCTTCCCCTGTCCGAGGTGGCTTCGGGCTACTTGCTACCGGCGGTCCAGCGCAGGCCCCACCCGAAGGCTCGGTCCAGGTCGGCGTGCCCCTTCACGTAGCTGACCTCGCGGCGCACCTGGAGGTCGCCACCGATGTTCTCCAGCATCGCGATGCCGCACATGCCGTTGCCGGGCCGGGTCTCGTCCAGCCGGACCTCGACCTCGGGTCCGGAGGCAGGGAACAGGGTCACCACGCCGTCGGCCGCGCCCCAGTTCGGGACGCCCTGGTAGATGAAGGCGAAGACGATGATCCGCTTGATGGCCGCCACGTGGGCCAGGTTCACGAACAGGTTCTCCCCGGCCGTGTTGGTCCCGGACCGGTCGTCCCCGTCGAGCCAGCAGATCGGGTCGGGGCCGAAGGTGTGCTGGTCGCGGAAGGCGTTGCCGAGCGCCTGTACGACGCCCTTGGAGCCGTCCGCGTACTCGTAGAGGCACCCCAGGTCGAGGTCGATCCCGCTGCTGCTCGCCGGCGACATCATCCGCTTGAGGAACCCGCCGGCTGCCGGGGCGGGCGCGGAGGGGGGACGAGCGTTCCAGTTGAGGTTCACCCGCAGGGTGCCACCGGCCGATCCGGCCTTCGTCAGGGACACCGACGGTGCGGACTTGGTGAGCGTCACCTTGCTCAACGAGACCGGGTTGGCGGGACCGGCGGGGCCGGGCGACGTCCCCGCGGCCGGCTTCGGCTTCTTGGTGTAGTCGATGGCCATCAGGACGTCCTCACGTTGTCGGTTGTGGGCAGCGCCGGTTCCAGGTTGCCGTCCCCGTCGCCGCCGGACCTGCGGTTGCGCAGCAGGGACGACGTGAGCGCCGCGCCGATGAACCCGACGCCGATGAGTCCGGTGACGACCTCGTGAACCTCGTACTTGATGGTCACCAGCAGGATGGTGGCCAGCGCGCCGATCGCCCAGTGAGCGCCGTGCTCGAGGTAGACGTAGTCGTCCAACGTGCCCTGGCGGACGAGGTAGACGGTGATGGACCGGATGTACATGGCACCTACGCCGAGGCCGACCGCCACGATGAAGATGTTCTGGGTGATGGCGAACGCCCCGATCACCCCGTCGAAGGAGAAGGACGCGTCCAGGACCTCGAGGTAGAGGAACAGGAAGAAGGCAGCCTTCCCGCCCACGCCGACGATGCTCGCGCCGCCGGACTTCTCCTGCTCCGCGTGCAGGTTCTCGTCGGTTGCGGCGACCACGGCCTCCGCCTCGAACAAGGACCCCAGGCCGTTGACCAGGAGGTAGGTGACGATGCCGAGCGCACCGGAGATCATGACGGTCCCCGGGTCTTCGGCGAGCCAGTACGCCGCCGCGGTGAGCGCCAGGGTGGCGACGACCACGGAGAGCTGGTCGAGCTTGCCGATGCGCGCCAGCGGACGCTCCAGCCACGACAGCCAGGTGTGCTCGCGGGTCTCGAAGATGAAGTCCAGGAACAGCAGCATCAAGAACATGCCGCCGTACGCCGCGATGGCCGGGTGCGCCTCGTGCAGCAGGTAGGCGTAGGTGCCGGGCTCGTCGATGCTCCCGCCCTCGATGGCCAGCTGGATGGCCTCGATGGGCCCGAGGCTGGCGGTGATCCCGACGAGCAGCAGGGGGAAGACCAGCCGCATGCCGAACACGGCGATCAGGATGCCGACGGTGAGGAACATCTTCTGCCAGAACGGGTTCATCCGCTCCAGGATGGTGGCGTTCACGACCGCGTTGTCGAAGGAGAGCGAGATCTCCAGCACGCACAGGATCAGGACCAGCGCGAAGACGGTCGGGCCGCCCAGCAGGAAGGCACCTCCCAGCGCGATCACAGTGACCGCGAATGACCAGCCGAACGTTCTTAGGATCACAGTTCCCTCAGGGAGGATTCGAGGACGGCTCGATCGGCCGTCGGGAGGCGCAGCAGCGCCTGCCGATGCACGGCGCTGCCTTGAGGATAGGGCCGCGGAGCGGCTCAGCCGACGTTGACGCCGTAGTCCTTGGCGATGCCGGCCAGGCCCGAGGCGTAGCCCTGCCCGATGGCCCGGAACTTCCACTCCCCGTTGTGACGGTAGAGCTCGCCGAAGATCATCGCGGTCTCGGTCGAGGCGTCCTCGGTGAGGTCGTAGCGCGCGAGCTCGGTGCCGTTGGAGCTGTCCACGACCCGGATGAAGGCGTTGATGACCTGGCCGAAGGACTGCTGGCGAGCGTCGGCGTCGTAGATCGAGACGGGGAAGACGATCCGCTCGATGTCTGCCGGCACGGTGGAGAGCTGGACCTTGACGACCTCGTCGTCCCCCTCCCCCTCGCCGGTCAGGTTGTCGCCGAGGTGCTCCACGGAGCCGTCGGGCGACTTGAGGTTGTTGAAGAAGACGAAGTGGCCGTCGTCCTTCACCTTGCCGTCGGCGCGGCACATCAGGACGCTCGAGTCGAGGTCGAAGTCGGCACCGGTGGTGGTGCGGATGTCCCAGCCGAGCCCGACCGCGACCGCGGTCAGGCTGGGGGCCATCTTGGTCAGGCTGACATTGCCACCCTTGGAGAGGGAGACCGACATGTGTTCCTCCAGGTTGCTCACGTGCGCGGTTGCGCGGGCTGGTTCGTTCAGGTCTGTCCGTCACGCTATCCCGCACCGCCCAGGCACCGTGGGGATGCGAGCCGGTCGGGCAGGACAGTCGGCCACAGGGCGCGAACGGTAGCAGCCGGAGCCCACTGCGAGGGGTGAGGCGGAGAACCAGCGGGGGGAACACCGAGGGTGGTCCGGATGGATGCACGTGAGACGACTACCTAAATTAAGGTACGAAGTTGGTACCGTCCTGCCGCGGCCGACTGCCGGCCGCCATCATCGGAGGTGGCACGTTGTCCGCTGACCCCGACAGTCCGCAAGCATCCTCCCCTGCAGTGGACGCGACTGCCGGACCGGACGAGCCGCGGATCCTCGAGGCGCTCGACTCCTCCCCCGACGCGCTCATCGTCCTCGACCCGCGCGGCTGCGTGACGTGGGCCAGCTCGGCGACGCTCCCCGTTCTCGGCTGGCGCCCCGACGAGCTCGTGGGGCAGCCGATCACCGTCGTCGCCCTGGACGAGGACGTCGAACAACAGCAGCACCTCCTCGCGGAGGCGGCGCGCACCGGCAGGCCGACCAGCTACTCGGCTCGCCGGCGCCGCCGCGACGGCGGAGTGGTCGAGGTCTCGGTGTCGCTGGCACCGGTACGAGCAGCCCGGTCCACCAGCTTCGCGGGCATCTGCGCCACGGTCCGTCCCGCGGGTCAGCGGTCGGAACGGCTGCAGGCCCGGCTGGCAGAGCAGGAGCACCTCAACCTGACACTGAGCCGGCGTTCCTCCGACGTCGCACTGATCACCAAGCCGGACACCGAGATCACCTACGTCTCACCGCCGGTCTACGACGTGCTGGGGTTCAGCCCCGATCAGCTCCTCGGCTCCAAGAGCATGGGCCTGGTCCATCGGGACGACCGGGTCGAGGTGCAGGCGTTCGTGACCCGGGTGGCCTCGTCACCGGACTCCGTGGAGCGCAAGACCTTCAGGATCCACAACGCTCGGGGCGAGTGGCGCTGGATCGAGCTGACGCTGACCAACTGCATCGATCTCCCCGGTGTCGAAGGGCTGGTCGCCAACCTCCGGGACGTGTCGAACGAGTTCGCGGCACGCGCGGCGCTCGTCGCCTCCGAGCAGCGGTACCGCGCCACCGTGCACCGGTATCGGGCCATCGTGGAGACCGCCCAGGAGGGCGTGCTCGTGCTGGACCAGGAGACCCGGGTCCTCTTCGCCAACAAGAAGGCGTCCGAGCTGCTCGGCCACCCCCCGGGCGACATAGACCGCCGCAAGCTCACGGGACTGCTCGACGGCACGACGGCCGAGCACCTGCGAGGCAGGACCGCCTCTCACTCCGCGCGTGGGCACGAACGCTACGAGATCAGTTACGCCCATCCCGACGGCCGCAGTCGCGTCTTCGAAATCTCCTCCTCGCCCATCTCACTGGGCGTGGATGCCGGCACCGGATCCCTGGCCATGATCTCCGACGTCACTGAGGCGCGGCGCGTCCAGGCGGAGCTGCAGCACCGCGCCCTGCACGATCCGCTCACCGGGCTGCCGAACCGCGCCCTGTTCCACGACCGTCTCTCGATGGCGCTGTGTCGACAGGGTCGGGACCCGGACCGCCCGGGGGTCGCCCTGCTCTCCATCGATCTGGACGGCTTCCGCCTCGTCAACCACGTCCACGGGCACGAGGTCAGCGACGCGATCCTGGTCGAGGTGGCGGAGCGCTTGCGCGGCGTCGCCGAGGAGGCCGACACGGTCGCTCGGCTCGAGGGTGACCACTTCGTCGTCGTGGTGGAGGGGGCAGGCACGGAGGCGGCTGCGGCGCTCGGGGACCGCATGCGCCGGGTCCTGCTCGAACCGGTACGGACCGCGGACTCGGTGGTCTACGTGGACGCCAGCGTGGGGGTCGCTGTGACCCCTCCTCAGTCCCCCGCCTCCCTGCTCAGGTCCGCGAACACCGCTCTGCACCGAGCCAAGACGCAGGGCCGCGGCCGAGTGCTGCTCTACGACGCGTCCTGGGACGACGAGCTCGACCCAGCGCGCGAGCTGCAGGTGGCGAACGCGCTGCGTGAGGCGCTCAACTCCGGGGAGATCGGACTGGGCTACCAGCCCGTCGTCGACCTGGCCGACGGCCGAGTAGTGGCCGTCGAGGCCCTGCTGCGGTGGGAGCACCCCGACCTGGGCGCCGTGCCGCCGACCGAGGTGGTCGCCACCGCTCACTCCATCGGCTGGGCCGAACGTCTCAACCGGTACGTGCTGCGTCGCGCGTGCACGGAGATGGCACAGCTGCGCGAACGTGGCGTGGCGGCCGACCTCACCCTGGCGGTGAACCTAAGTCCCCAGAGCTTCGACAGCGGTCTGCCGCGAGCGGTGGAGGAGGCGAGCCGGCTCAGCGGGTGGCCGCTCAATCGGCTGAGCCTGGAGATCACCGAGGGCGTCCTGATGCGGGATCCCGGCGCGGCTGCGGTGGTCCTCGCGCGGTTGCGCGAGCTGGACGTCTCGGTGGCCATCGACGACTTCGGGACCGGCTTCAGCTCCCTGGCCTACCTCCAGCGGCTACCCGTGGGCGCCCTCAAGGTGGACCGCCGTTTCGTGGAGCACGTGCCCGCCGATCCGGACGCCTGCGCCATCGCCCGGGCGATCATCGACCTGGCCCGCGCCCTGTCGCTGGACACGGTGGCCGAAGGCATCGAGACCCAGGACCAGGCCGACTACATGCGGGCGCTGGGGTGCCGGTGGGGCCAGGGGTACCTGTGGAGCCCGGCCGTGCCGCCGACGCAGCTCGCGGCGCTGTTGCTGGCCAGGCCCACCTGACCCTCACCGGGAGTCACTGAGTGCTGGAGCTCAGCCCTGCTGCGGGAATCGGCCCTGCCGCACGCCCGAGTGCCCCTTGCCGTCGTGGCTGCCCCGCCCGGCACCGTACGTCGTCTCGTCGGCGTCGGTGTGCGCGTTCATCTTCATGTTCGTGGGGAAGGTCGCGAGGCCGCCAGAGGCAAGGATCGCGGTGATGCGCAAGGTCTCCATGAGTGGACCAACTCTCTGTGGTGGGTCCCCACCCACAGCTGCGTACACGTGTGAACACCTGCACCGCCTCGACGAGGACCAATTCGGTAACCCGGCTGACCCTGGTGGGCCCCGTGGCTTTGCGTCCCCGACTCACATCGGGTTTGCCTTTTCGCTCTGACCGCAGGCACCGCCTGAGGTCAGGATCTGAGGGCGGCCTACCGCCTCCTCGTCTCGATCGTCAGGTTGCCACACCCGGCCGGGCGGTGTCAGGCGAATTCGGACGATTTTGCCAAGCCGTGCCGGAGCAGCTCAGCGGCGTTGGCGTCGACCGGCACCAGCGCCGCGCAGAGCTCTTCCAGGCCCGCGACCAGCGCGGCCCGAGGAACCCTGCGGTGCCCCAGCAGCTCTCCCAGCCACACCACGAGGTCGACCAGCACGTTGTCGTCCTCCACCAGTCCGGCTGCGGCGACGAACCTGACAATGAACTCCAGGTCCTCCAGGGTCCGGGCCCGCTGCTCCCCGTCGTAGCGGGCCACCTCCGGCAGGGACCGCTCCAGGCTCTCGGTGGCGACCCGGGCCAGCTCGGCTGCCCGGGACTGGAGCAGGGAGTACGCCGGGGGAACGGGAGCCGCCACGGCCTGCTCGACGGGAGGGGCCATCGTCCAGGCCTCGAGGGTCTTGGCCGCCGCGGCGGCGTCGGGTGCCCACGCGTCAGCACCGAGCATGGCAGCCCGTCGTCCGTCCGTGCCGAGGGCGCGTCCCCCGGCGAGGACCGGGATGCGCCGCTCGTGGGCGACTTCTGCGATTCGTCGTACTCCCATGAAGAACAGCGGCAGGCTGCAGGAGACGGCCACCGCGGTCGCAGGTCGCCGGTCGAGGTAGGCGGCGACGTGGGCGGCGGGGGTCGAGGCGCCCAGGCAGCTGACGTCCCAGCCCCGGCCACGCAGCACCTCGGCGACGACCTGCGCCGGCAGCGAGTGCCAGTCGCCCTCGGCACACACCACCAGGACGTGTCCGCGGTCTCCCGGGACGGGGGGCCCGCCGGCGAACATGGCGTCGAGGGCTCGCTGGGTCTGGCCGCTGACCAGGTGCTCGTCGGCCACCGACCACTCGTTGCGATGCCATCGCTCCCCCAGCTCGCGCTGGGCGGCGCACAACAGGTCGACGATCACCGACTCCGGGGGTACCCCCTGTCCGAGCAGCCGGGTGACGACTGCGCGGGCACCAGCGATCTCGCCGTTGCGCGCCAGCTCCAGATAGCGGCTGATCTCCTCGTGGGCGACGGCCGCCGTCACGGGTAGTCCCCCGGCTCCGCCGGGCACCAGCGGTCTCGGCCGGCGCCCTTCGCGCGGTACAGCGCCCGGTCTGCTGCGATCACCGCGTCCTCTGCCCGGTCGAGCACGAGAGCGGTCCCGGCCGAGAACGTGACCAGGTCCTGCCGCGTCGCCTCCCACGTCTTCCGCAGCCGCTCCAGGAACGGGTCGGGCTCCGGACCGCGGAGCACCACGAGGAACTCCTCGCCTCCGGTGCGCGCGACGTAGTCGGCGGTTCGCGCGGTCTCGGACAGCGCGCGCGCGAAGTCCCTCAGCACCCGGTCACCGGCGTGGTGACCCGAGGAGTCGTTGACCAGCTTGAAGTGGTCCAGGTCCACCACGACCACCGAGCCCTCGTGGACACGGGGCAGCAGGCGGGTCACCATGCGTCGGTTCCACAGACCGGTGAGCGGGTCGCGCGTGGCCTCGTCGGCGAACCGCTGCGAGCGGTCGAGCAGCTCCAGGGCACGGTGGGCATCCCTGACGAACAGTGGGAGCTGCCGCTCCAGCGCCTCCCGGGCACTGCTGCCGGGGGCCGCCGTCGGCAGCACGGGAGTTCCGGTGCCGAGTGCCAGGTCCACCGGGATCGCGTCGACCGGCGTCGCGCCGGCCGGCAGCAGGGAGCCGCCGAGGTCTCGGACCAGGTCGCGAGCGGTGGCCAGCACCGCCTCGACGTCCGCCGCCCACAGCAGGCGTCGAGTCGCCTCCAGGAGCAACGATGAGTCGCTCGCGTCCGGGTCCACCACGTGTCCGTCCTGCTTTCCGCGGGCAGATCGCCGCGGGATCCTGTGCGATTGGGATGCTCCAGGTTCGCTTTCGATGCTGGATCATCCCACGAGTACGTCGATCTCGCAGTGGTTGGCGAGAACCGAGCCGACCGTGCTGTCACGGCGCCAGGGGCAGGCGGACGGTGAACACTGCGCCCTGGGGATCGTTCTCGGACACCAGGATCCGTCCACCGTGCTCCGTCACCACCGCGGCCACGATGCTGAGCCCCAGACCCGGTCCCGGGACGGCCGCCTCGTGGACGGCGGCGCCTCGGAAGAACGGCGTGAACAGATGAGGCACCTCGGAATGCGGCACGCCCGGCCCGGTGTCGGAGACCTCGATCGTCGCCTCTTCCTCCGACTGCGCGACGCGACAGCAGACGCGACCACCGGGAGGAGTGAACTTCACGGCGTTGTCCACCAGCTGGTGCACGAGCAGCTCCAGCTGGGATGCCTCACCACGCACCAGGGTGGGCTGCTCCGGCCAGCTGAACTCCGGGACCACCGTGGGCTGCCCCTGTCCTGCGTCAAGGTCGAGGGTGGTGGCACGCACCGCCGCCACCACGTCACGCAGGTCGAGCGGATCGGCAGAGTGCGGGTGCACGGAGCTGCTGTCCGAGAGGGTGACCAGGCTCTCCGCCAGCTGTTGGAGGCGGGCCACGTTGCGCCTGATGGCAGTGGCGAACCTGCCCCTGCGCTCCGCGTCGTCGATGCCGGTCTCGAGCAGCTCGACGTAGCCGAGGATGCTCGTCAGCGGGGTCCTCAGCTCGTGGCTGGCGGTGGTCACGAAGTCGTTCCGCAGCCGGTCCAGCTCCGCCTGCCGACGTGCCGCCTCCTGCTCGCTGTGCAGCGCCTGAGCCAGCAGGCTGCTGGTCCGGCGCTCCTCTGTCACGTCGACACCCTGCGCCCAGTAGCCGCGGACCTCCCCGGCGGTGCCCAGCATGGGCTGGACGTCCACCGCCATCACCCGGGGGACGCCGTCGACGCCGGTCATGTTCCACTCGCAGCTCGTGCCACTTGGTCTCTGGGAAGCCTCGCCCTCGCCGTCGCTGGCCTGCTCAGTCCCGTCTGAACGCCCCGGCCGCCGACGGTCCAGAGCACCGAGCCGCAGCTCGGGCCCGCGCCGGCGCTCGAACCGGGCGGGGTCGACGAGGAACAGCTCCGGACCGCAGGGGACCCCCGCAGCGGCGGAGCGCTGCTCGAGCTGGTCCCGGTCGAGGATCTCCCTGGGAAAGGCCCGTCCCTCCAGAGCAGACGTGGGACGTCCGACCAGCGCCTCGACCGCGGCGTTGCACCACGTCACCAGCCCCTGGGCGTCGGTGGAGACGGCCAGGACGCTGGCTGGTCCAAGCGGCGTCATCACAGCACCGAGTGAGTGATGGTGCCGCGGTAGACCCCCGCGGGCATGTTCGCGCTCACGGCAACATGGATGGTCGGGTTCCAGGTGGCGGTGTTGTTGCCCGTGATAGCCGTCGCCGTGACCACAGGGGACACCCCGGTCAGGTCCACCGGGTCGTTGGCCGTGTACGTGGCGGTCCCGGACCGGTCGATCGGTCCGACCGAGTAGCCGATGCTGCCCGCCCCGATCGACGGTCCGGCGGTCTGGGTGAAGGCCGTGGAGATGGCGGTGGCGGCCCAGCCCGAGCCTTCCGGCGCGCTCCGGGTGTCGATGACCTGCACCTGTCCTAGCTGGCCCGAGATGGTCACCGGTCCCACCAGGCTGGAGGCGGTGCCCAGGTTCTCCACCTCGCTCGGGGCACTGATGGAGAGCCCACCGCCCTCCAGGGTCACGCCCACGCTGCTTTCCGCGGTCTCGTCGGCAGCCGCCGGGTCGGCGACGCCGAGAGCTGTGACCAGGCAGGTCAGTGGGAGTAGCAGGTGGCGGCGTGGCATGCCGTGCCTTTCATCGATGGGAGTGCAACCGGCGCGTGCGGACGAACCGCACGCCCAGCCCGAAGGCCGCAAGGACTACCAGGCCGCCGCCCAGCCACCACCACCCGGGGACACCGTCGTCGGAGAGCGGCACGGTCTCACCGGCCCCCGACACCGGGAAGGTGATGCTGGCCTGCTCGGTCTTGGTGAGCAGTCCGCTGGTCACCGAGAGCTCGGCCGCCCAGGGTCCGTTGGGCAGCTGCTCGTCGAGCTCGACCGCGATGGGCGCGGTCTGGCCCAGGCCCAGCGTGGTGCCCAGACGCACCGGGAACGGCCCGGCGGACAGGCCACCGGGGCCGTCGCTGAGCGTGAGCGTGCCGCGCAGGTCCAGGGCCCGGCCGCCGGTGTTGCGGACCACCGCGGTGACTGTGGGCAGCCCGGCGTCGGTGCGCTGCGCGGTCAGGGACTCCAGGTCGAAGTCCGCGGCGGGCTCGCCCCCCTCGCCCACCGAGAGGTAGACGCGGATCCCGACTCGGCTGACCTGGGTGATGCCTTCGGCCTCTCCCGCGGCGGTCTGCGCCCAGAGCACGGCGTACTGCTCCCCCGGGGCCGCATCGGAGGGGACGGCGATCGTCACGTCGACCACCTCCTTCTGCGCCTCGGCGAGCGTGAGGCGAGGAGCGCTGACCGAGGTCCAGGTGGTGAGCTCGTTCGGGGTGTCGGCCTCGAGCCCGACGAAGGAGCCGTCCTTGATGACCGCTGCGCCGGGGTAGACGGCGATGTCCGTGGGCGCGCCGGTGTTGTTGGAGACCTCGATGCGCCGCTCGATGGTGGTGCCCGGACTCACGTGGTCGATGACGTAGACCAGCGCTCGTGGGTTGTCGCGGAGCTCGACGGGGGCGTCGACCAGGCGGATGCCGATCCCGCTCGGGTCGTTGGGGGCCGCGTTCGCGGGGATGCCGAAGGCACCGGCGGCCGGGAGCAGGGTCCCGGCCACCAGTGCCATCAGGGTGAGCAGTCGATGCATGTGGTGTCGAGGTCTCAGGAGACCGAGGTGGTGACGGTGCCGGTGTAGGTGTCCGCCAGCGCGTGGGGCGGAAGCTCAACGGTCAGCGTCGGGGTGAACCTGGCGGTGTTATTGCCTACCACGTTCGTGCCGGTGACCACGGGGGCCCCGGTCATGATGCTGGGCCCCGGGGCAGCGACAGAGGTCGGTGCGAGGTCGACCCTGCCCGTCTTCTTTACGTCTTCTGGGTAGTAGAAGACGTTGGTGGAGTTCGTGTCTTCGGCGTCGTTGCCGTCGTCGAACGTCGAGGAGGCGGCCGTGACAACCCAAGTCCCCGTCGCGCCTCGCTCGTCGGAGATCAAGACCTCGCCGAGCGAGCCGGAGACCGACCCAACGCCCGACAGCCAGGTCCCAGGCTCACCATCCTCTTTGTCAGGAGCTGCCAGAGTCGCCGCAGGGTCCACGTCAACGGTGAGCGAGCCGCCTGCGAGGGCGAAAGTGACAGCGGTCGTCCCTTCGTCTTCGGCCATGGCCGGGCTTGCGGGCAGCGCCGCGAGCGTCAACCCTGCAATGGCGAGGGTCCCTGTGATGCGCAGAGTCTTCATGAGATGTGCTGACCAGCTTCCTGTGGTTGCGGTCCTCGCGTCCACAGCAGCTGCTTCGTGCAGGTGAGAACCACCCGCACGGGATCGACGAGGACCAGTTCGGTAACCCGGCTGACCCTGGTGGGCCCCGTGGCTTTGCGTCCCCGACTCACATCGGGTTTGCCGTTTCGCTCTGACACCGGCCGCAGCCGGTGCTCAGGATCTGGATCGCGGTGACCGCTTCCCGTCTCGAGCGCTAGGGTGCCACACCCTGCCCCGGGCTGTCCGGCGTTTCGGCAATTCGCCCGCCCGCCAGGACTCGGCCCTGTGGCGGCCCCTCGCGGACAGCCGCCCGCTGCTGGCGCACCCCGACTCCAGAAGGCTCGGAGCCGGTCACCTAGGCTTCTTGTTGCACACTATTCGCAATAAGGCGCTGGAGGACTCATGCGACGCAGCAGGCTCGCGCACCGGTTCACGGACACGGGCGGGGCGCTGCTGCTGGTGACCGCGCTCGCCGCGTGCGGCGGCACGAGCACCGACGCGGACGCACACTCCGCCCCCAGCGAGCTGCGGCTGGCGGTGGGCGGTGAGTCCGACGAGGGCTACGACCCGACGCTGGGCTGGGGCCGCTACGGCTCGCCCCTGTTCCAGTCCACGCTGCTGGTGCGAGAGCCCGACCTCGGGGTCGGCACGGACCTGGCCACCTCTTACCAGGTCAGCGACGACGGACTGACCTGGACCGTGGACCTCCGGACCGACGCGGTGTTCAGCGACGGCGAGCCGGTCACGCCCGCCGACGTGGCCTACACGTTCAACACCGCCGCCACCCGCGGCGGGCTCACCGACGTGACCGCCCTCGAGCAGGCCGTCGCGATCGACGAGGACACCGTGGAGCTGCGCCTGTCCGAGCCTCGCAGCACCTTCGTGAACCGCCTGATCAGCCTGGGCATCGTCCCTGAGCACGCGCACGGCGACGGCTACGCCCGCCGCCCTGTCGGCTCCGGGCCGTTCAAGCTGGTGGACTGGCAGCAGGGCCAGCAGCTGGTCGTGGAGCGCAACGAGGACTACTACGGCGAGAAGCCCGAGTTCGAGCGGATCGTGTTCGTCTTCACCGACGAGGACGCCAGCCTCGCCGCCGCCCGCGCCGGAGAGGTCGAGATGGCCGCCGTCCCCTCGGCCCTGGCCACCCAGGACATCGCCGGGATGAGGCTGCACGCCATCACCTCCCTGGACAACCGCGGCATCTCCTTCCCCACCGTCCCCGCGGCCGGTGGCACCAGCCCGGTCGGCGCTCCGATCGGCAACGACGTGACCGCCGACCGGGCGATCAGGCGCGCGGTGAACACCGCCGTGGACCGGCAGCGACTGGTCGACGGTGTGCTCGAGGGCTTCGGCTCCCCCGCCGCCGGCCCGGTGGACGCCGCTCCCTGGTTCGAGCCGGGCAGCCGGGTCGCCGACGCCGACACCGACGCCGCGGCCCAGCTCCTCGAGCGAGCCGGATGGAGCGACACCGATGACGACGGAGTCCGCGAGAAGGCCGGCATGGATGCCTCGTTCACCCTGCTCTACCCCGCCGACGACTCGCTGCGTCAGGGCTTGGCCCTGAGCGTTGTCGACATGGTCGCGCCTGCTGGCATCGAGATCCGCACCGAGGGGGTCGGCTGGGACGAGATCTACCAGCGCCAGCACACCGACGCGGTGCTCTTCGGGTGGGGAAGTCACGACCCGACCGAGATGTTCAACCTCTACCACTCCTCCCTGGCCGGGACGGAGTCGTTCAACCCCGGCTACTACTCCGGCCCCACGGTCGATCGGCACCTGGACGCCGCGATGGCGGCCACCGACCCGGACGAGGCCACCCGACAGTGGCGGGCCGCCCAGCTCGACGAGGACGACCGCGGCTTCAGCGCTCCCGGCGACGCCGCCTGGGCCTGGCTGGTCAACCTGGAGCACACCTACTTCGTCGACCAGTGCCTGGACCTCGGTCCGGCGTACGTCGAGCCGCACGGCCACGGATGGCCGGTCACGGCCGGCATCACGTCCTGGCGGTGGGACTGCTGACCAGGACCCGACGACACCTCCCCCGGCTGGCAGCCCGGGCGCTGCGGCTGGGCAGCCTGCTGGCCGCGGTCGCGGTCGGCTCCTTCCTGCTGGTCGCCAACTCCCCCGTCGACCCGGTCCAGGCGTACGTCGGTGCCGACACCGCGGCGATCGGGAGCGAGCAGCGCGCCCAGATTGCCGAGCGCTGGGGGCTCGACGACCCGCCGCTGGAACGGTTCACAGCCTGGGCCGGCAACATCCTCACCGGGGACCTCGGCACCTCGCAGGCCTTCGGGCAGCCGGTGACCACCGTGATCGCCGACCGGTTCGCCGCCAGTCTCTCCCTGATGGCGCTGGCCTGGCTGTTCTCCGGGATCCTCGGTTTCGCCCTGGGGCTGGTCGCCGCGGCGATGCGGGGCCGGCTCGTGGACCGGGTCCTGACGTGGTTCGCCTACACCCTGGCCTCGGCGCCCACCTTCTGGGTGGGGCTGCTGCTGCTCTACGTCTTCTCGGTCTCCTTGCAGTGGACACCGGTCTGCTGCGCGGCCCCCCTGGGGAGCCTGCCCGGTGAGGCCTCGCTCCTGGATCGGCTGCACCATCTGGCACTGCCCGCCCTGACCCTCAGCGTGGTCGCGATCTCTCCCGTGCTGCTGCACACCCGGCAGGCGGCCGTCGAGGTGCTGGACAGCGACCACGTGGCCTTCGCCCGCTCACAGGGCGAGCGGATGCCGGGGCTGGTGCTGCACCGGGTGGCGCGCAATGCGGCCGGTCCGGCCCTGATGCTCCAGTTCGCCTCCGTGGGCGAGCTCTTCGGCGGCTCGGTGCTGGCCGAGCAGGTCTTCACCTATCCGGGCCTGGGCGAGGCCACCACCACCGCGGCACTGCGTCAGGACGTGCCGCTGCTGCTGGGCATCGCGCTCTTCACGGCCCTGGTGGTGTTCGCCGGCAACGCGCTGGGCGACGTCGCGCATCGCCTCGCCGTACCGCATGTCCGCGAGGTCCCCGCATGAGCCTGGCCGACCCCGCCCTCCCCGTGCGCCGCAGGCCCTCGTGGCGGGACCGGCGTACCCGGACCCTGGCCACCCTGGCGCTCGCCGTGCTGCTGGCCGTGGCCCTGGTGGTGGCCGGAACCCTGGCCGCGGCGCCTGCGCAGGTCACCGACCTGGACCAGCGCAACCTCGCCCCCGGCGTGGACCATCCCTTCGGCACCGACCGCTACGGCCGTGACCTGCTCCTGCGCACCCTGGTGGGGCTGCGCCTGAGCCTCCTCGTCGGCGCCGTGGCGGCACTGATGTCGGGCGGCATCGCCCTGGCCCTGGCCTTGTTCGCTGCCGTCGGCGGCCGGTCGGCCACCGCCGTGGTCAACTGGCTGGTCGACCTGTTCCTCGCCCTGCCCCACCTGGTGCTGCTCATCCTGCTGGCCTTCTCCCTGGGCGGAGGCACCAGCGCGGTGGTCCTGGCCATCGGCCTGACGCACTGGCCCCGTCTGACCCGGGTGCTCGTCTCGGTCGGGCGCGAGACCACCTCGGCCGAGTACGTCGCGATCTCCCGCGCGCTGGGCCACGGCCCGGTGCACATTGCCCGGCGGCACCTCGCCCCGCACCTGGTCCCGCACCTGAGCGTGGGGGTGGTCTTGATGTTCCCGCACGCGATCCTGCACGAGGCGGCCCTCTCCTTCCTCGGTCTCGGCGTGGACCCCGGCCTGCCGGCCGTTGGCGTGCTGCTGGCCGAGTCCATGCGCTACCTCTCCGTCGGCCACTGGTGGCTTGCTGTCCTCCCCGGGCTCGGCCTCCTGCTGCTCGTGCGACTGGTCGACCGGATCGGCGAGAACCTCCGTCTCCTGCTCGACCCGAGGAGTGCCCAGCTGTGACCAGCTCACTGCCGCACCAGCTGCTCGAGGTGCACGACCTCTCGGTGCACTTCGAGCAGTACGACCGGGGACTGCGCCGACGCACGGTGCCGGCCGTGGAGCAGATGTCGCTGTCGGTGCGCGAGCGCGAGGTGGTCGCCCTGGTCGGGGCGAGCGGCGCCGGCAAGAGCATCCTGGGGCACGCGGTCCTGGGCCTGCTCCCGGCCAACGCCCGGGAGCGCGGGGAGATCAGGTGGCGCGGGGCCCCGGTCGGGGCCGCGCAACGCCGCCGGCTGGCCGGCACCCAGACCGCACTGCTTCCGCAGTCGGTGTCCCACCTCGACCCCACGGCCACGGTCGGGGCACAGGCCCGCCGCGCCGCCCGGCTGGCGGGCCACGGACGACGCACGGCTCGGGCCCGGGCTGCGGAGGCGTTGCGCGCACAGGGACTGGCGGAGTCGGTGCTGCGACTGCACCCGTACGAGCTGTCCGGCGGGATGGCGCGCCGGGTCCTGACCGCCCTGGCACTCATGGGGGACCCAGCACTGGTCATCGCCGACGAGCCCACCCCCGGACTGGCACCCGAGAGCGTGGTCGCGGTGCTCGACCGGCTCCGGCGCATCGCGGACGCGGGCAGCGGCGTGCTGCTGATCACCCACGAGCTCGGCCCGGCCCTGCACGTCGCCGACCGGGTGGTCGTGGCCCGCCGGGGCCGGACCCTGGAGGAGGCGCCCGTCGGCGCCTTCGCCGGCAGCGGTCAGGCGCTGGAGCACGCCTACAGCCGAGCCCTGTGGCGGGCGCTCCCCCAGAACGGGTTCCAGCTGCCGAGGGCTGACGAGTGCTGAGCGGAGAGGGGCTGTGGGCGCGTCACGGACGCACCCATCCGTGGGTCCTGGAGGACGTGACCATCTCCGTCGCGCCGGGCGAGGTGGTCGGCCTCTGGGGCGCCTCCGGTCGCGGCAAGACCACTCTGGCCATGGTGCTCGCCGGGTTCCGTGCACCGAACCGGGGCCGGGTCGTCCTGGACGGCGTGCCGCTGCGTCCCACGCGTGGGCCACGACCGGTGCAGCTGCTGCTCCAGCATCCCGAGCGCGCCATGAACCCGAGGTGGCGGGTGCGCGACATCCTCGCCGAGGCGTGCCCCGGCGCACCCGACGCCGTGCCCGAGGCAGACGGCCTCGTCGACCCGGCGTGGCTGGACCGCCGGCCGCACGAGATCAGCGGCGGGGAGCTGCAACGGGTCAACTTGGCGCGCGCCCTGGCGGCGGACCCCGCCTACCTGCTGGCCGACGAGGTCTCCAGCAGCCTCGATGCCATCACCCAGGCGCTGCTGTGGCGCCGCCTGGCCGACCGGGTGCACACCCACGGAGTCGGGGTGCTGGCGATCTCGCACGACCAGAACCTGCTCGGCCGGGTCGCGGACCGGGTGGTGGTGCTCGAGGACGCTACCGCCGAGTCTGACGGCCGGCCCCCGGATCGCACGTGAGGCACGTCCCGCATGCCGCCGCCGCCGCTGGGTACCGATGGTGGGACAGCGAAGAACGTAGACGAGAGGAACACTGTGTCCGAGCTCCTTGACGAGACCGCGAAGTCGACCAAGCGCGTCGCCTTCCTGATGGCCCCTGAGGGGATCGAGCGGGTCGAGCTGACAGAGCCGTGGGACGCCGTCCGCGACGCCGGCCACACGCCGGTGCTGATCTCCACCAAGAGCGGCGAGGTGCAGACCTTCGACCACCTGGACAAGGCCGAGACCCGTCCGGTGGACGAGGTGGTGGCCGACGCCGACATCTCGACGTACGACGCCCTGGTGCTGCCGGGCGGGGTCGCCAACCCCGACGCCCTCCGGATGGACGAGCAGGCCGTGGCCTTCGTGCGCGAGTTCGTGGCGTCCGGCAAGCCGGTCGCCGCGATCTGCCACGCCCCCTGGACCCTGATCGAGGCGGACGTGGTGCGCGGACGCACCCTGACGTCCTGGCCCAGCCTGGCCACCGACATCCGCAACGCGGGCGGGGACTGGGTCGACGACAAGGCCGTGATCGACGGCAACCTGATCACCAGCCGCAACCCCGACGACATCCCGGCCTTCATCGGCGCCCTGATGGAGGCCCTGGAGCACGGCGTCGCGCAGCAGCAGACGACCGACTCCGCCAGCTGACCTGCAGCCCCAGGCACCGGTCCGGCCACCTAGGCTGGGCCGGTGCCTGCCATTTCACCTCCTGACCGCGCCGTCCACGACCAGGCCAGCCAGCGCCTCTCCGCCCTGGCCACTCCCCCCGGGGCCCTGGGCCGTCTCGGGGAGCTGGCCGTCTGGTACGCCGCCGCGCACGGCCAGGTGCCCCCGCCCGAGCTGGACAACCCCCGGCTGGTGATCTTCGCCGGGGACCACGGCGTCGCCGGGCACGGCGTCTCGGCGTTCCCGCCCGCCATCACCCCCGCGATGGTGCGCACCTTCCTGGCTGGCGGTGCAGGGGTGAACGCGCTCGCAGCGGCTCACGGTGTCGCCGTACGGGTGCTGGACCTCGGGGTCGACGACGACCTGGTCGGAGTGCCCGCCGCGGTGCTGGCGCACAAGGTCCGGCGCGGCAGCGGCGCGATCCACCTGGAGGACGCGCTCACCCCCGCGGAGACCGAGCGCGCCATGGCCGCCGGCCGCCAGGTGGCGGCGGAGGAGATCGCCGACGGCGCGCAGCTGCTGATGACCGGGGACATGGGCATCGGCAACACCACCCCCGCGTCCGCCATGGTCGCGGCCGGCCTCGGCCTGCCGGCATCCGAGGTGACCGGTCGCGGCACCGGCCTCGTCGGCGACGCACTGACCCGCAAGCAGGAGCTCATCCAGCAGGCCCTGGACCGCACCCGCGACCGGCTGGACGACCCGATCCAGACCCTGACCGCCCTGAGCAGCGCCGACCTCGCCGCCACCACCGGCTTCCTGCTGGCCGCAGCCGAGGCGGGCGTCCCGGTGCTCCTGGACGGCCTCATGTCGGTGGCGTGCGCGCTCACCGCCGAGCGGCTGGCTCCCGGCGCGACTGCCTGGTTCGCGGCGGGTCACCGCTCGACCGAGCCCGCCCAGACCCTGGCCCTGGACAAGCTCGGCCTGGAGCCGGTGCTGGACCTGGGGATGCGGCTCGGCGAGGGCAGCGGCGCCGTGGCGGCGGTGCCGGTGCTGCGCAGCGCCATCGCGGTGCTCCGCGACGTCGCCCTGCTCTCCGACCTCCAGCCCGGTGGGTGACGCCTGGCGGCTGGCCGTCGGCACCCTCACCGCCCTGAAGGTCCGTCCGCCGTCGTCGGTGGCCGACCCGGTGCCCGGTCGAGCCGTCCTGCTCGCCCCGCTGGCGGTGCTGCCCCTGGGCGCCGCGGTGGTCCTGATAGGGCTCCTGGGACAGGCACTCGACCTGCCGCACCTCGCCACCGCGTTCGCCGCCCTCGGCGTCCTTGCCCTGGGCACCAGGGTGCTGCACTGGGACGGCCTCTCCGACACCGTCGACGGGCTGACTGCCTCCTACGACCCGGAGCGGTCCCTGGCGGTGATGCGCTCGGGCACCTCGGGGCCCGCGGGCGTGGTGGCGACCGTGGTGGTGGCAGGCCTTCAGGTCTCCGGCCTGGCAGCGCTGCTGGACACCCCCGGTGGCGCCTGCCTCGCGGGGCTCGCGGTCTGCGCGTCGCGGGCCTCGCTGGCCGTGGCGTGCCTGCACGGTGTCCCGGCCGCACGCCGCGAAGGGCTGGGCAACCCGCTTGCCGGCCGGGTCCCGCTCCGGTGGGCCGTGCTGACCTGGGCCGCGATGGCGGTGGTGCTCACCCTCGCCGTGATCGTCGTCGACGTCTCCTGGTGGCGCGGCCTGCTGGCCGCCCTGGCAGCCCTGGCTGTCGTCTCGGCGCTGGTGCGGCACGCGGTACGCCGCCTCGGCGGGGTCACCGGCGACGTCTTCGGCGCCTGCGTCGAGCTGTCGCTGGCGGCCCTGCTGGTTTTCCTCGCCTGACTCCGCCCCTCGACCCAGCCCGACCCGATCAGAGCCGCAGGACCCGCCCGGCGACCACCAGGTGCACCTCGTCGCACGAGCGAGCCACCGCCTGGTTCACCACGCCCAGCAGGTCGCGGAAGATCCGCCCGGAGCGGTGCGCCGGCACCACGCCCATGCCGACCTCGTTGGTGACCAGCACGACCGGACCGGGGTGGTCCGCCAAGACCGGGAGCAGCCGGTCCAGGTCCGCCTCCACCAGCCGTCGTACGTCGTCGGTGGGCAGGTCCCAGGCCCGGTGCTGGTCGACGACTGCGGTCAGCCAGGTGCCGAGACAGTCCACCAGCACGGCTCCCTCGGCCGCCGCCAGGGCGCCGGCCAGGTCGGGTCCCTCGACCGTGTGCCAGTGAGCTGGTCGGCGGCGCCGGTGCTGGTCCACCCGCGCGGCCCAGTCGGGATCGCGCTCGGCGTCGGGGAGCGGACCGGGCGCCAGGTAGGCCACCTGCTCGGCGTGGGCCAGCAGGCTCTCGGCGTGCGTGGACTTCCCCGACCGCACTCCCCCGGTGACCAGCACCTTGCCGGGCCCGTCCATCAGTCGCTCTCGGCCGATTCCTCGCCGTGCGTCCCGGGGCGGGGAGCCCACGGCAGCTCCTTGGCCGGGCGGACCACGATCAGCCGGTCGCCGCGCGCTAGCTGGGTGACCACGGGGTCGAAGTAGCGGTAGACCTTCTCGTCGCGAACCACGGAGATGACCTGGTCCGGCAGGGTCTGCGGCGGCTTGCCGACCTCGCTGACCAGCAGGTCCCGCTCGGCCACCTCGAGCCCCTCGCCGTAGGTGAGCAGGTCCTCCATCACCGAGCCGAGCAGCGGGGAGAGCGACGACAGACCCAGGAGCCGGCCCACCGCCTCGGAGGAGGTGATCACGGAGTTGGCGCCCGACTGCTTCATCAGCGGCACGTTCTCCTGCTCCCGGACCGCGGCCACGATGAAGGCGTCCGGGTTGAGCTGGCGCACGGTCAGGGTGGCCAGCACGTTGGACGCGTCCTGGTCGGTGGTGATGATGATCTGGCCGGCCTGCTGCACGTCGGCCTGGCGCAGCACCTGCCGGCGGGTGGCGTCCCCGGTGACGACCGCGAACCCGTCGTTGTGCGCGTCGGCCAGGGCCGTCGGGCTGGGGTCGACCACCACGATGGAGCCGCGTTCCAGGCCGTTGTTGAGCAGGGTCTCGGCTGCGCTGCGTCCCTTGGTCCCGTAGCCGATGATGACGACGTGCTGTCCCATGTTCTTCCTCCACCGGGCGACCCGGAACATCTCGCGGCCCTGTGAGGCGAGCACCTCGAGGGTGGTACCGATCAGCAGGACCAGGAACGCGATTCGCAACGGGGTGATCACCAGCGCGTTGATCAGCCGAGCATGGGTCGTGTACGGCGCGATGTCGCCGTAGCCGGTCGTGCTGAGGGTGACGGTCGTGTAGTAGAACGCGTCGACGAGGTCCACGCGACCCGTGGGGTCGTTGTTGTCGCGGTAGCCGCCGCGGTCGAAGTACACCAGCAGTGCGGTGCCGACCAGGATCGCCACCGCCAGCAGCACCCGCCGACCCAGCTCCCACCAGGGAGACCTCACCTGGTCGGGGAGCTTGATCGAGCTGAGCGCCGGAGACGGCTGCTCCGACGGGTTGCTCACCCGATCAGTCTTTCACGCCGATCCGCTGCTTGAGGCGATGCACGAGCTCGTGGCGGGCTCGCGTCGTGCTCAGCTGCGGAAAGATGGTGTCGAAGGCGGCGTTGACGGCGGCCCCGATGAGCACCGCGATCGCCAGGATGTAGAGCCAGAGCAGGACCGCGATGGGTGCCGCCAGCGGCCCGAAGATGGAGCGCGAGTCGGCCGCGGTCACGGTGAGCACCCAGCGCAGCAGGTAGGAGCCCAGGATCCAGCTGACCAGCGAGAAGACCGAGCCCGGGAGGTTGAAGCTCCAGTTCGTGCGCACCGGCACCGAGACGTGGTAGAGCGTGGCGAGGAAGCAGATGCAGACCACGACCACGATGGGCCAGTAGAACGACATCAGGAAGTCGAACCGCTGCGGCAGCCAGTCCGAGATCAGCTCGGGGCCGACCACCACCAGCGGAATGGTCACCGCCCCGGTGAGCAGCGCGAGCAGGTACAGCGCGAACGACAGGGCCCGGGTGCGCACGATGCCTCGGTGGCCGCCGAGGCCGTGCATGATCGTGATGGTGTCGACGAAGACGTTGAGCGCGCGCGATCCCGACCACAGGGCCAGCACGAACCCGACCGAGATGACGTCGAAGCGACCGCCCTTGAGCACCTCGTCGATCGTCTTGGTGATGACCTCGTCCACCGCCTGGTCGGTCAGGGCACGCGACGCGAGCTCGATGATCGCCTGCCGCACGTCCTCCACCTGGGCGGTGGTGTAGCGCGAGGAGATGAAGCCGATCGCGCCCGCGAAGGCGAAGATCAACGGGGGCACCGAGAGCAGGGCGAAGAAGGCGGCCTCGGCGGCCAGCCCGGTCACCCGGTAGCGCATGCAGGCACCGACCGTGGTGACCACCAGCCGCCACAGCAGCTCTGCGACCCGCGATGCCCGGAGCCGGGCCCCAGCCAGGAGTTCCTGCTGGCTGGTGGACGTCATGCGCCTACGGTAGCCACATGCGCAGCGATCTCCGGGCAAGCACGAACCAGGCGCCGCTTCTGGCGGGTCACAACGTGGTGCGCTCGGACGCCGCGCTCAGCGAGGCGGTGCTGCGGCACGGCAGCGAGGAGGTCCTCGACGACCTCACCGCGCTGGGCGCCGAGGCCGGCACCGAGCAGGCCCGGGAGCACGGCATGCTGGCCAACGAGCACCACCCCAGGCTGGTGAACTACGACCGCTACGGCAACCGGGTCGACGAGGTGGAGTTCCACCCGTCCTGGCACTGGCTGATGGAGCGAGCGGTGAGCCATGGGCTGCAGGCGGCGCCGTGGGAGTCGACCTCGCCGCACGCCCACGTACGCCGCGCGGCAGGCTTCTTCGCCTGGTCGCAGACCGAGCCCGGGCACGGCTGCCCCATCTCCATGACCTACGCCGCGGTCCCGGCGCTGAGGGCCGACGACGCCCTCGCCAAGGAGTGGACCCCGTTGCTGGCCTCGACCCGCTACGACCCCGGGACCCGGCCGGCCGCGGCCAAGCTGGGTGCCCTGGCCGGGATGGGGATGACGGAGAAGCAGGGCGGGTCCGACGTCCGCGCCAACGTCACCCAGGCCCGGCGTACCTCCGAGGAGGGTCTCTACACGCTGCACGGGCACAAGTGGTTCACCTCCGCGCCCATGAACGACGTCTTCCTGGTCCTGGCCCAGGCCGAGGCCGGCCTGACCTGCTTCCTGCTCCCCCGGGTGCTGCCGGACGGGAGCCGCAACCCGATGGACGTGGTGCGGCTGAAGGACAAGCTGGGCAACCGCTCCAACGCCTCCTCCGAGCTGGAGTTCGACGGCACGCTGGTGCGCCGGCTCGGCGACGAGGGCCGGGGCGTGCGCACCATCATCGAGATGGTGGCCGCCACCCGGCTGGACTGCGTCCTGGGCTCGGCGGCGCTGATGCGGCACGCGCTGGCGGAGGCGTCCTGGCACGCCGCGCACCGCTCGGCCTTCGGGGGACGCTGGCCGACAAGCCGCTGATGCGCAACGTGCTCGCCGACCTCGCGGTGGAGTCCGAGGCAGCCACCGCCCTCGCCGTGCGCCTGGCGGCGGCTGTCGACAACGCCGACGACCCGCACGAGGCCGCTCTGCGACGCCTCGCCCTGCCCCTGGCCAAGTACTGGGTGTGCAAGCGCACCCCGGCGATGGTCGCCGAGGCGCTGGAGTGCCTGGGCGGCAACGGGTACGTCGAGGAGTCGGGGCTGCCCCTGATGTATCGCGAGGCCCCGCTCAACTCGGTGTGGGAGGGGTCGGGCAACGTGAACGCCCTCGACGTGCTGCGGGCCCTCTCGCGGGAACCGGCGGCCCTGGAGGCCTGGATGCTCGAGGTCGGCGCCGCCCGTGGCGCCAACGCGGCGCTGGACCGGGCGGTCGACGACACCCTGCGGCTGCTGGGCGACTCGGCGGGCCGGGAGTCGGGGGCCCGTCGGCTCGCCGGGGCGATGGCGGCCTGCCTGCAGGGCTCGCTCCTGGTCCGCTTCGCGCCCCCGGAGGTCTCCGACGTCTTCTGCGCCTCGCGTCTGGGTGCGTCCTTCGACGGGACCTTCGGCATGCTCCAGGGTGGCGACCTCGAGGCGATCGTGACCCGCGCCACACCGACGCTGGCGTGAGCCGAGCAGATCGCCGGTGAAGTCGGGACCATCGGCCCGTCGTCGATGCCGATGACTAGACACCAGGTGACCATTCGGCGGCCCGCACGCTCATCAGTGGCACGCTTACGCTTGCGATCCATCCCCTGAGGAGTGATTTTCGTGGCCACCCATGGCAGCACCATCTTCACCGTCGGCACCCTGCTCAACCGGGCCCAGGACCAAGGCATGGCGGTGCGCACCCTGGTCCAGGGCAACTGGCTGGAGGGAGTCCCGGTGGCCAGTGACAGCCACGGCGTGGTGCTGGACAACCCCGACGAGGGGCAGTACCTGATCCGCCTGGACGCGATCACCGCGGTGGTCTACCTGCGCGACCCCCGCACCGAGGACGAGCCCGCGCCGGCCGCGCCGACGGCGCACGCCGCCGCTCAGCACGACGAGCGGGACGTGCGCACCGGCTACGCCCCCAGCGCCCGCCCCGCGGTGGAGGCCGGCGCCGGGGGCTGACGCCTCAGGAGAGCTCGAGGCCCGGGTAGAGCGGGTGCTTGTCGAGCATCTCCGCACTCGCTGCCCGGACCTTGTCGGCGATCCCGTCGCCCAGCACGTACGACGCCTTCGACACGCCGCCGGCCTTGGTGAGGCCCTGCTCGGTGTTGGAGAGCACCTCCACGATGAGCTCCGCGACCCGGTCGAACTCGTCGTGCCCGAAGCCGCGGGTGGTCAGCGCGGGGGTGCCGAGCCGGACGCCGGAGGTGTACCAGGCGCCGTTGGGGTCCGCGGGCACCGAGTTCCGGTTGGTCACCACTCCGGCGTCGAGCAGCGCCGACTCGGCCTGCCGACCGGTCAGCCCGAACGAGGTCACGTCGAGCAGCACCAGGTGGTTGTCGGTGCCGCCGGTGACCAGCTTGGCGCCGCGGGTCAGGAAGCCCTCGGCGAGCGACTGGGCGTTGTCGGCCACCTGCTGCGCGTAGGTGCCGAACTCCGGCGTCCTCGCCTCGGCCAGCGCCACGGCCTTGGCGGCCATCACGTGGGACAGCGGACCGCCCAGCACCATGGGGCAGCCACGGTCGACGTCGGCGGCGAACTCCTCCTGGGCCAGCACCATGCCGCCGCGGGGGCCGCGGAGCGACTTGTGGGTGGTGGTGGTGGTGACGTGGGCGTAGGTCACCGGGTTCTCCTCACCGGTGAACACCTTGCCGGCGACGAGCCCCGCGAAGTGGGCCATGTCGACCATCAGCACGGCGCCGACCTCGTCGGCGATCTCGCGCATCTTCGCGAAGTTCACCCGGCGCGGGTAGGCGCTGTAGCCGGCCACCAGCACCAGCGGCTTGAACTCGCGTGCCTTGGCCGCGACCGCGGCGTAGTCCAGCAGGCCGGTCTCCGGGTCGGTGCCGTACTGCTGCTGGTGGAACATCTTGCCGCTGATGTTGGGGCGGAACCCGTGCGTCAGGTGACCGCCCGCGTCCAGGCTCATGCCCAGCAGCCGCTGGTTGCCCAGGTCGTGACGCAGCGACTCCCAGTCGGCCTCGGTCAGCTCGTTGACGTTCTTGGCGCCCAGCTTCGCCAGCGCCGGCGTCTCCACCCGGTTGGCCAGGATCGACCAGAAGGCGACGAGGTTGGCGTCGATGCCCGAGTGCGGCTGCACGTAGGCGTACGGCGCGCCGAACAGCTCGCGTGCGTGCTCGGCCGCCAGCGACTCGACGGTGTCCACGTTCTGGCAGCCGGCGTAGAAGCGGTGGCCGACCGTGCCCTCGGCGTACTTGTCGCTGAGCCAGGTGCCCATGGTGAGCAGCACCGCCGGCGAGGCGTAGTTCTCCGAGGCGATGAGCTTCAGCGAGCTCCGCTGGTCCGCCAGCTCCTGACGGGTGGCTTCGGCGATGCGCGGCTCGACAGAGGCGATGACCCGCAGCGCTGCGGAGTAGGCGTCACTGGCGGTCGCGGCGAGGGAGTCAGTCATGGGGTCAGCCTAGTGAAGCGTCCCGGGTCGTCCGCCCGGGGCTGGTCCCCCACGGCCGGACGGAATGTGACCTGGGCCTCACCCAGGCGTGGAGGCAGGCTGGACCGCCTGGAGACCGTCTTGATATTTGGACATCGTGTCCACAACATGAGATTTGATCTTGTGGGGATCGCGTCCGCCCCGTGAGACTGCTTGACATGGTCAGCTCCGCAACGCACACCTACCTCGTGGTCCGTCGCCACGTGGACTTCGGTCGCCTGCGCAGCATGATCTGTTGGCCCCGCTGACTGACGCCCCCACCTCCGCGCCCAACGATGCGCGCGACCCTCAGCGTGAAGGACCACCATGACCTCCAGCTCCGCCGCACCTGCTCGTCCCGCCCGCCCCCGCCCCAAGCGCGGTGAGGGCCAGTGGGCGCTCGGCTACTCCGAGCCGCTGAACAAGAACGAGCAGACCAAGAAGGACGACAACCCGCTCAACGTGCGGGCTCGGATCCTCAACATCTACTCCAAGCGCGGCTTCGCCTCCATCGACCCGGCCGACCTGCGCGGCCGGTTCCGCTGGATGGGGCTCTACACCCAGCGGGCGCCCGGCTTCGACGGCGGCAAGACCGCCTCGCTGCCGGAGGAGGAGCTCGACGACAGCTACTTCATGATGCGGGTGCGCACCGACGGCCAGATCCTCGACGCCGGGGCGCTGCGCGCCCTGGGCAGCGTCTCGCAGGAGTTCGCCCGCGGCACCGCGGACATCACCGACCGCAACAACATCCAGTACCACTGGATCGAGGTGGAGAGCGTCCCCGCCATCTGGGAGCGGCTCGAGGCCGCCGGGCTCACCACCATCGAGGCCTGCGGCGACTCCCCTCGCCCCTTCCTCGGCTCGCCGGTCGCCGGGATCGCCAAGGACGAGATCATCGACGGCTCCGAGGCGCTCGCCGAGATCAAGCGCCGGGCGCTGAACAACCCCGAGTTCTCCAACCTGCCGCGCAAGTTCAAGACCGCCCTCACCGGCCACCCCAGCCACGACGTCGCCCCCGAGGTCAACGACATCTCGTTCGTCGGCACCGTGCACCCCGAGCACGGCCCCGGGTTCGACGTGTGGGTCGGCGGTGGTCTCTCGACCAACCCGATGCTCGCCCAGAAGCTCGGCGTCTGGGTCCCGCTGGACCAGGTCGCCGACGTCTGGGAAGCCGTCTGCGGCATCTTCCGCGACTACGGCTACCGGCGGCTCCGCTCGCGTGCCCGCCTGAAGTTCCTGGTCGCGGACTGGGGCAAGGAGAAGTTCCGCGAGGTGCTGGAGACCGAGTACCTGAAGCGGTCCCTGATCGACAACCCCTCCCCCGCGGTCCCGGTGACCCAGGGCGACCACATCGGCGTGCACGAGCAGAAGGACGGCAAGTTCTACGTCGGCGTCGCGCCGGTGGTGGGCCGCGTCAACGGCGCGATCCTGCTCGGGCTGGCTGATCTCGTCGAGCAGTACGGCGCACGCGGCATCCGCCTCACGGCGTACCAGAAGCTCGTGGTCATCGGCATCGACGCCGCCGACACCGACGCCTTCCTCGACGACCTGGAGAAGATCGGGCTCACCGCCCGTCCCTCGAACTGGCGCCGCAACACCATGGCGTGCACCGGCATCGAGTTCTGCAAGCTCGCCATCGTGGACACCAAGCAGCGCGCCACCGACCTGATCGCCGAGCTCGAGCGTCGGTTCCCTCAGCTCGACGTCCCGATCACCGTCAACGTCAACGGATGCCCCAACGCCTGCGCCCGCACCCAGGTGGCGGACATCGGGCTGAAGGGACAGCTGGTGATGGACGCCGACGGCCAGCAGGTCGAGGGCTTCCAGGTCCACCTGGGCGGCGCGCTGGGCCTGGGTGCGAACTTCGGCCGCAAGCTGCGGGCCCACAAGGTCACCAGCACCGGCTTGGACGACTACATCGCCGCCGTGGTGCAGGCGTTCCTGGCGGACCGGGAGGACGGCGAGTCGTTCGCCGACTGGGCGGCACGGGCCGACGAGGTCCACCTGCGCGGCGACCGCAGTCTGGAGTCGGTCTGAGATGAGCGAGCGCGCCCAGCCCTTCCACTGCCCCTACTGCGGTGACGAGAACCTCTGGCCCCACGAGGCCGAGGGGGCGCCGGGCGCCTGGGAGTGCCGTGCCTGCCTGCGGGCGTTCACGGTCAAGATGCTGGGGATGGTCCGACCGGGAGGAGGGCAGGCATGACGACGGCGACGACCCGTGCCGCCCGGGACTTCCGCGGCACCCACACCGAGGGGCGCAGCCCTGAGGAGCTTCGCGAGCTCGTCTCCCACGTCGGTGCCGAGCTGGAGCTGGCGCCCGCGGAGCACATCATCGAGTGGGCCGCGGCCACCTTCGGCAAGCGGTTCTGCGTCACCTCCTCGATGGGGGACGCGGTGCTGTCGCACCTGGCCTCCCAGGTGGTGCCCGGGATCGACGTGGTCTTCCTCGACACCGGCTACCACTTCGCCGAGACCATCGGCACGAGGGACGCGGTGGAGGCCACCCTCCCGGTCAACCTGATCACCATCACCCCGGTGCAGAGCGTGGCCGACCAGGACCTCGCGCACGGGGCGGACCTCTACAAGACCGACCCGGACCGCTGCTGCCAGCTGCGCAAGGTCGAGCCCCTGGCCAGGTCTCTCGCCGGGTACGACGCGTGGGCCACCGGTCTGCGCCGCGCCGAGACCCACAACCGAGTGATCGCGCCGGTCGTGGGCTGGGACGCCCGCAAGGGCAAGGTCAAGGTCTCTCCCCTGGCCCGGTGGAGCGACGAGCAGATGGAGCGCTACATCGCCGAGAACTCGGTGCTCGTCAACCCCTTGGCCTACGACGGCTACCCCTCGATCGGCTGCTGGCCGTGCACCCGACGGGTGGCGCCGGGCGACGACCCGCGCAGCGGCCGCTGGGCCGGCACCGGCAAGACCGAGTGCGGGATCCACTCATGAAGTCTCACCGCAACACCAAGATCGACAGCGTCGTCGATGCACACCTCACAGGAGATGGGAGGCAGTTCTGATGGCTGCTCCTGCATTGGTTGCACTCGCCCACGGAAGCCGTGACCCCCGGTCCGCGGCCACGATCAAGAACCTGATCGGGGAGGTACGGCGCCTGCGTCCGGACCTGCGCATCGAGCAGGCGTTCCTGGAGCTGGCGAAGCCGGGCTTCCAGCAGACCGTGGACAAGCTCGTCAAGGCCGGCTTCGACGAGATCGTCGTCGTGCCGTTGCTGCTCACCGAGGCCTATCACGCCAAGGTGGACGTCCCGGCTGCCGTGGAGGCGGCGATGGAGCGGCACCCGGGTCTGAAGGTCCGCTCCACCGGTGTCCTCGGTCTGGAGACGGCGTTCCTGGATGTCCTCGACATCCGCATGCGCGAGGCCCTCAAGGCGGCCCGGGTGCGCGAGCTGGACGCGCTGGTCCTGGCCGCGGCCGGCTCGTCCGACGCGCTGGCCAACCAGTCGGTGGCCCGCCTGGCGCGGACCTGGGGCAGCCGGCACAAGCTGCCGGTCACGGCCGCCTTCGCCTCCGCGACCCCGCCTGCCACCGGTGAGGCGGTCCGGGCGTTCCGGGCCCAGGGCAAGCGGCACATCGCCGTCGCCTCGCTCTTCCTGGCACCCGGCTTCCTGCCGGACCGGGCGGCCGAGCTGGCCGTCGAGGCCGGCGCGGTGGCGGTCTCGGATCCCCTGGGGGCACACCCCGAGGTGGCCCGCACGATCCTCGCTCGGTACGCCGTGGGCGCGGTCGAGCTCGTGCCCGTCTGAGCCGGGCTCAGCCCACCAGGCGCTCGACCAGGTGCTCCAACGCCCGGGCCGGCTCGGCGGTGATGCCGCCATGGACCGGTCCGGGCTGGAGCACCGTGGACTTCGGCGCGCGGAGGAACCCGAAGCGCTGACCCATGGGCTTCGTCGCTGCGGTCCCTCCGCGGGAGTCCCCTGCGCAGACGCCCTCCACGAAGTCCAGGGCCGCGCAGACCTGGTCCACGTCCAGGGACGGTGCGAACGAGCTCAGCCGGTCGCGGTCGCACCGCCAGGCCACGTCGAGGAACTCCGTGCTCTGGCAGTACAGCACCACACCGACGTTGAGGAACTCCTCGCGATCGGGTCGCGGGACGCAGCGCAGCACGACGTACTGGTAGGACAGCCGCGTCATGCCGCACCTCCGGGCAACCACTGCCGGCTCCCCAGCCGAGCCGTCAGGAACTCCACGTAGGCAGTCCTGAGCTCGGCCGGGCTGGTCCCCGGCACCCAGGTCAGCCACTCCTCGGGCACCATCGCCACGATCTCCGCAAAGACTCCGGTCGAGAGGACCGCACGCGCCGCGGCGTCGGCCGCTCCCAGGTCGCCCAGGAACTCGCCCAGCACGTGGTCACTGCTGTCCCACGGCTGCGCCGCGAACCGCTGCGGGTCCGTCACCTGGGTCGTCCAGGCGTGGTGGAAGTAGAGCGCCGCTCCGTGGTCTATGACCCAGACGTCGCCGTGCCAGACCAGGAGGTTGGGGTTGCGCCAGCTGCGGTCGACGTTCGCGGTGAACGCGTCCAGCCACAGGATGCGCTCTGCCACGCCCGGCTCGATCGTCTGGGCTCCGTCGAACCCGAAGGCGCCCGGCAGGAAGTCCACCCCGAGGTTCAGGCCCAGGCTCGCGGTGAGCAGGTCCTGCACCTCCTCGTCGGCCTCGTACCGGGCGATCTCGCCGTCCAGCTCCAGGGCGACCAGGCGCGGGGTCCGCAGCCCGATGCGACGGGCGATCTCGCTGACCAGCACCTCGGCCACCAGGACCCGGACGCCCTGGCCCGCGCCGGAGAACTTGCAGACGTAGATGCCCAGGTCCTCGGCCTCGACCAGACCGGGCAGACTCCCACCCTCGCGCAGCGGAGTGACGTACCGGCTGACCCCGACCCGGGGGATCACGCCGGACCTGGCGCGCACGTGTGCTTCATGAGCACATCATGACTGATCCGGTTCCAGGTCCGAGCCCAGCTCCTCTCGGACCACCGCGAAAGCCATGCCGCTGGAGTAGCCCTTGCGGGCCAGCATCCCCACCAGTCTCCTGGTAGCGGTCACCGTGTCGAGCGCGCGCATGCTCCGCATCTTCTTGCGGACCAGGACCCGTGCCGCTGCCTCCTCGTCGGCGGGGTCGATCTCCGACACCGCCTCGCGAACCAGCTCCTCGTCGATCCCCTTGCGGCGGAGCTCCTGGGCCAGCGCGCGCCCGGCCAGCCCCTTGCCCGGCTGCCGGCTCGCGATCCACGCTCTGGCAAACGCCTCGTCATCGACGAGGCCCACCTCCTCGAACCGGTCCAGGAGCGCCTCGGCGATCTCGACGGGAACGTCCTTGGCGGCCATCTTGTCGGCCAGCTGCTTGCGGCTGCGAGCCTGCCCGGTCAGCTGGTCGAGCAGGATCTTGCGTGCCACCGCCTCGGGGTCCGCCTCGGGCCCCGCCTGGACCGGATCCTCAGGTACGGATCCGGTCCACGCGGCGACGCCGTCGTGCACGTCGCCCTGCCACCGGGACCTCGGGCGTCTCTGCGACATCACAGGTCAGCTCGGACTCAGAAGTCCTTGACGCCGATGGGCTCGTCCGAGAGGTCGTCCACCACCGGGGTGTTCACCTGGGGGCCGACGCCGAGCTTCTCCAGGATCTTCTTCTCCAGCTCGTTGGCCAGGTCGGGGTTGTCCTTGAGGAAGGACCGAGCGTTCTCCTTGCCCTGACCCAGCTGGTCGCCCTCGTAGGTGTACCAAGCGCCGGCCTTGCGCACCAGGCCCGCCTCCACGCCCACGTCGATGAGGCCACCCTCGCGGCTGATGCCCTTGCCGTACATGATGTCGAACTCGGCCTGCTTGAACGGCGGCGCGACCTTGTTCTTGACGACCTTGACCCGGGTCCGGTTGCCGACCATCTCCTGGCCGTCCTTCAGGGTCTCGATCCGACGCACGTCCAGACGCACCGAGGAGTAGAACTTCAGCGCCCGACCACCGGTCGTGGTCTCCGGGGAGCCGAACATGACCCCGATCTTCTCGCGCAGCTGGTTGATGAAGATCGCGGTGGTCTGGGAGTTGTTCAGGGCACCGGTCATCTTGCGCAGCGCCTGGCTCATCAGCCGGGCCTGGAGCCCCACGTGGCTGTCCCCCATCTCGCCCTCGATCTCGGCACGGGGCACGAGGGCCGCCACCGAGTCGATCACGATCAGGTCGAGGGCCCCGGAACGGATCAGCATGTCGGCGATCTCGAGCGCCTGCTCGCCGGAGTCCGGCTGGGAGACCAGCAGGGCGTCGGTGTCGACGCCGAGGTTCTTGGCGTAGTCGGGGTCGAGCGCGTGCTCGGCGTCGATGAACGCCACGATGCCGCCCGCTGCCTGGGCGCTGGCCACCGCGTGCAGGGCGACCGTCGTCTTTCCCGACGACTCCGGACCGTAGATCTCCACCACCCGGCCGCGCGGCAGACCGCCGAGGCCCAGCGCCACGTCGAGCGCGATGGAGCCCGTCGGGATCACCTCGAGCGGCGCCCGGGTCTCGTCGCCCAGTCGCATGACCGAGCCCTTGCCGAACGACTTCTCGATATTGGCGAGGGCGGCATCCAATGCCTTCTCGCGGTCTCCACCAGCCATGTCTAGCCCCATTCATCTCGTCGGTGTGCCAGGTACGCCTTCGACGCTAGGCGTCACCGCCGACAGCGCTGGTCGGACTGACCCGGGCTGTGGAGAAACCGCTCACACGTCGTACCTGTGCACCCAGCGTAGCCCGAACAGGTGTTCGATCAAGACTTCCCGCGCCCGCGTGTCGCGCTGGGGTCCAGCGGCGCCCCGGTCGGTACGGCGGGCGGACCCGTGACGCGTCGCGCGACCAGGCCGGCGCCGACCACCCCGGCGGTGAGGAACGCCGCGAAGACGTTCAGGGCCGGGTAGCCCCAAGCCCCCACCACCACCCCGGCGAGCGCGCCCGCGGCCGCGGCCATCAGACCCATCGCCATGTCGGCCGCGCCCTGGACGTCGGTGCGAGCGTCCAGCGGGGTGAGCTCGGCAATCATCGTGGAGGCGGCCACGGTGACCAGGGACCAGCCGAGGCCGAGCAGGAAGAGGCCCACGGTGATCCCGGCGGAGTGTCCCTCCGGGGCCCGCCCACACAGCAGCAGCGCCAGCAGCAGCACCACTGCCCCCGCCATCAGCACCGCGGGACGGCCCGCGCGGTCCGCGGCGATGCCGGCCAGCGGCGAGAAGGCGTACATGCCCAGCACGTGCACCGAGATCACGAAGCCCACCAGGTCCATCGCGGCTCCGCCGTGCTCCATGTGCAGCGGCGTCATGATCATCACCGCCACCATCACCGCGTGCGCGGAGGCGAGCGCCCCGATCGCGGCGGCGAGCGCCGGCGTGGCCCGCACCACCTGCCACGCCCGCTGCCACGAGCGCCCTGCGGGGACCCGCGGCTGCTCCGCCGCCAGGTCGCGCGCGATCAGCAGCGGGTCCGGGCGGAGGAAGACCCCCAGGAACGCCGCGGCGAGCAGCATGCTGAGCGCCCCCAGGGCGAACGGCCCGGTGAGCTCGGGGATGTCGAGCCGACGCGACAGCGCCGCGGCGGGACCGGTCAGGTTGGGCCCCAGCACGGCGCCCACCGTGGTGGCCCACACCACCGTCCCCAGCGCCTTCGCGCGCGTGGCGTCGGGCGCCAGGTCGGTCGCGGCGTACCTCGCCCCGGAGTTCGCTGCCGTGGTGGCCCCGAGGAGGGCAGCGCCGACGAGGAGCAGCACCATCGAGTCCAGCACGCCGGCGACCACCGCGAGCAGCGCCCCGGACGCGCCGATCAGCAGCCCGGTCACCTGGCCGAGTCGCCTGCCGCGAGCGGCCATCAGGCGGGCCAGCAAGTAGGAGGCGAACGCGGCCCCGAGCACCTGGGCCGTCTGCGCCAGGCCGGCCTGGCCCTCGGAGCCGGAGATGTCACGGGCGAGCAAGGAGGCCGTGGCGATGCCGATGGTGATGCCGACCGCCCCCAGCGCCTGGCCCACCACGAGGACCCGGACGGTCCGGCGCTGGATCCGCCGTACCTGCTCGGACTCGAGCCGACTGGTCACCTCGCGGACTCGGGGAGCTCCAGGACCCGCCACACCGCCGCCCACACCTGCTTGGGCGGGACCCCGTCCTCCAGGGCCTCCTCGACGGTGCGGGAGCCGAGCTCGGTGATCACGAAGAGCTTGGACCAGGAGCTGGCCTCACGACCCAGCACCGCCTCGAGGCGGGCCCGGAGCTCGGTGTGCCTCATGCGCGGCCCACGTCGTCGCAGCCGATGTCGTGCAGGTGGTGCAGCACGTCGTGGAGGTGGTACTGCCCCAGGGTGCGGACGGTGAACTCGCTGCCGTTGCTGCGCAGCCCGCTCCGCTCCTGCTGCTCCGCGGTCACGCCGGCGTACAGGGCGGCCACCTCCGCGGCGGCCTCGAGCAGCTCGACCTCCACCTCCACCGGGTCCTGGGTGGCGTACGCGGACTCCACGGCGGTGGCGTCCTGGTCCCAGTTGGCGAAGGTGGGCCGGTCGGCGGCGAGCATGGCGCGCAACCGCTCGGCGAAGACGCGGTGCACGTCGCGGACGTGGCACGCGTACTCCAGCACCGACCAGGTCCGGGGATCGGGACGCAGTCGCACGTCGCCGACGTGCCGCATCGCGTCGCCGAAGCGCAACGCACTCTCCTTGAGCAGGCCGGGCAGCGAGGCGAACTCAAGGTCGCTCGACACCAGTCCGCACTCCGGGCAGCGACGATCCAGGACCCAGGTCCAGTCCTTGGTCTCCGGCACGATCTCCTCGGCAGCTGGCACGGGCACATTCAACCAGCCGCAGTGCACCAGTGCCGCACCTGCAACGATGCACTCATGTCATCCTTCGCCACGCGATCCGCAGAAGAGCGCGACCTAGCGGTGATCTCCTCGATCTACACCCAGGCCGTGGAGCACTCGACCTCCACGTTCGACCTGGAACCGCCCGATCTCGACTACTGGCGGGCCCGCCTGGACGGCCAGCACCCCGGCGACCACCTGCTCGTGGCCGTGGACTCCGACGACGTGGCCGTGGGCTACGCCTACTCCTGGTCCTACCGGCCCCGCCCGGCGTACCAGCTGACCCGGGAGACCTCGATCTACCTGGACCGCAAGGTCCGTGGCCTGGGAGTGGGCAAGCTGCTCTACCCCGCCCTGCTGGAGACCATGGCCGTCTCCGGGGTGCACACCGCGATCGCCCTGGTCGCCCTGCCCAACCCCGCCAGCGAGCGGCTGCACCTGGCGACGGGCTTCGAGAAGGTCGGACAGATGCGCGAGGTCGGCTACAAGTTCGACCAGTGGATCGATGTCGCCTGGTACCAGAAGCTGCTCGTCACCCTGCCCTGATCCAGACGCCCCTCACTTCAGCAGCAGCAGGTCCAGCCGCCGCCGGACGATCGCGAGACCGAGCAGCCCCATCAGCAGCAGGTAGACCACGCTCACCCCGGACGCCCAGGAGAGCTCGCCCGTGGTGAGCTCGCGGCACAGCACCACGCCGCGGTACAGCGGCGTCGCCTCCACCAGCCAGCGCAGTGCCCCGTCACCGAACTCGGTCACCGGGAAGAAGGTGGCCGAGAACAGGAACAGCGGCAGCTGGGCCAGCGTGATCTTGTCGAAGTCCTGGAAGGACTTCATGTAGGTCGTCAGCCCCATGCACACGGCCGAGAACGCGAAGGCGATCAGGATCGCGGCGGGCAAGGCCAGGACCGCCCACCAGGAGCTGATCAGCCCCATCGCCGCCATCACCAGCAGGAACGCCGCCGAGTACGTCGACCCGCGGATCAGGCCCCAGGCGATCTCGCCGCGCGCGACGTCCCTGGTGGTCAGCGGCGTAGCCAGCATCTGGTCGTAGAGCTTGTCGTACTTGAGCTTGAAGAAGACGTTGTAGGTGGAGTCCATCAACGCGCCGTTGAACGCCGATGCCGCGAGCATCCCGGGAGCCACGAACGCGGCGTACGAGATCGGCTCTCCGTTCAGCTCGAAGCCCTCCACCAGCTGGCCCACGCCGACCCCGATGGAGAACAGGTAGAACACCGGCTCCAGGAAGCCGGTGAGGAAGAGCTTCCACGCCGACCGGTAGGTGATGTAGTTGCGCAGCACCAGCAGCCTGGCGGCCTGCACCGGGGTGAGCGGGGACGGGATCACCGTCTGGCCCATGATCGCCACCTCAGACCTCCAGCCGCTTCTCGAGACCGGTCACCGCGAGGCGCCACCCCACGACGGTGAGCACCGCCAGCACCGCCACGTGCACCAGCGCCGCACCCGCGTCCACGTGGTCCAGGCAGAGCATGCGGGACAGGTCGACCCCGTGCCACAGAGGAGTCACCACAGCCACCCACTTCAGCGCCGGCCCCAGGTTGTCGATCGGGAAGAAGGCGCCGGAGAAGAGCGTCAGCGGCACCACTCCGAGGCGGAACAGCACGCCGAACCCCTCCTCGGAGCGGAGCCGGACGCTGAAGGCCATCACCAGGCAGCCGAAGCAGATCCCCACCAGCACCTGGGCCAGCCAGGCCAGGACCGCGCCCCACCAGGTCGCGAACACACCGAAGGGCGCCAGCACCAGCATGAACACCGCGCACGCGGAGGCCACCCGGAAGAGCACGAACCCCAGGTGCGCGTTGACGATGTCACGGACCGACAGGGGCGTGGCCATCTGAGCCAGGTAGGTCTTGTGCCACTTGATGCCGCCCATCACCGGATACGTCGTCTCGCCCACCGCGATCTGCATGGCGTGGCTGGCCACCAGGCCGGGGACGACGAAGTCCAGGTAGGACGTCGCGCCCTCCAGCCGGCTCGGGTCGCCCTCGATGAACCCGCCCAGGAGCACGCCCATGGCCACGACGTAGAAGAGCGGGGCCACGAAGCTGGAGATGGCACCCCCGCGCCAGGTGCGCTTGAACACCGTCCACCAGTAGTCGACCTGGCGGGCCGCCCCCTCGACCGGGGAGAGCTTGGTCGCCATCAGTCGACCAGCGTCCGGCCGGTCAGCGCGAGGAAGACGTCCTCCAGGGTGGAGCGGCGCACGAGGACCGCCGCCGGGCGCAGCCCTCGCTCGTGCACCTTGGCCACGACCTCCTCGCCGTTGTCGGAGTAGACCAGGAGACGGTCCGGCAGCACCTCGATCCGCTCGCCGAGGTCGCTCACCTTCTCCGCCGCCCGCTCGTTCTCGCCGGCGCCGAAGCGCAGCTCGGTCACCTCTCGGGTGGCGTTCTGCCGGATCAGCTCGAGCGGACTCCCCTCGGCCACGATCAGCCCCTTGTCCATCACCACCAGGCGGTCGCACAGCTGCTCCGCCTCGTCCATGTAGTGGGTGGTGAGCACCAGCGTCACCCCCGCGTGCTTGAGCCGGAAGAGCTGGTCCCAGAGCACATGTCGGGCCTGCGGGTCCAGACCCGTGGTCGGCTCGTCCAGGAGCAGCAGGTCGGGTGAGTTGATCAGGCTCCGCGCGATGGTGAGACGGCGCTTCATGCCGCCGGAGAGGTCCTCGACCCGCGCCTTGCGCTTATCGGTGAGCTGCACGAACTCCAGCAGCTCCTCGGCCCGGGACCGGACGTCGGCCTTGGGGATGCCGAAGTAGCGGCCGTAGATGTAGAGGTTGTCGAAGACGTTGAGCTCGTTGTCGAGGGTGTCCTCCTGCGGGCACACCCCGAGCCGACCCCGGATCGTGGGCCCGTCGACGGCCGGGTCCAGGCCCAGGATGCGCAGCTCACCGGAGGTCACCGGGCTGACCGCGGCGATCATCCGCATGGTGCTGGACTTGCCGGCGCCGTTGGGGCCGAGGAACCCGAAGGCCTCGCCACGCCGTACGTCGACGTCGATCCCCTTGACCGCCTCGAAGGTCCCGAACGACTTGCGCAGTGCTGTGGCGCGGATCATGGACTCTGTCACGGCGCCGACCTTACGCACCGGCGCCGACAGGTCGCAGCCGGGTTTCCCGTTCACCGGCCCGGGGTCGTGGGGTGCCCGGTGACAAGATGACACGGTGCCCGCGCTCGACGACTTCAGTGCTCCCACCCGTGAGTGGTTCCGCGCTGCCTTCGAGAGCCCCACTCCCGCCCAGGAGGGTGCGTGGACGGCGATCCGCCAGGGCCGCCACGCCTTGGTGGTGGCGCCCACCGGCTCGGGCAAGACACTGAGCGCCTTCCTGGCCGGCATCGACTCCCTGCTGACGACACCCCCCTCCGACCCCAAGCACCGCTGCCGGGTGCTCTACATCTCCCCGCTGAAGGCGCTCGCCGTGGACGTCGAGCGCAACCTGCGCGCCCCGCTCACCGGCATCCGCCACACCGCGGCCCGGCTCGGCACCGAGCTCCCCGAGGTCCGGGTGGGCATCCGCTCCGGGGACACGCCGCCGGCCGAGCGACGCAAGCTGGCGACCAGTCCGCCCGACATCCTGATCACCACCCCCGAGTCGCTGTTCCTGATGCTGACCAGCCAGGCACGCGAGTCCCTGCGCGGGGTCGAGACGGTGATCCTCGACGAGGTGCACGCCGTCGCCGGCACCAAGCGGGGCGCGCACCTGGCCCTGACCCTGGAGCGGCTCGACGCGCTGCTGCCCAGCCCAGCCCAGCGCATCGGCCTGAGCGCCACCGTCCGTCCGCTGGAGGAGGTGGCGCGCTTCCTGGGCGGGACCGCGCCGGTGGAGATCGTGGCGCCGCCCAGCGAGAAGCAGTGGGACCTCAAGGTGGTCGTCCCCGTGGAGGACATGACCGCCCCCGAGGAGTACGACGAGGAGGCCGGCGATCCCCGGCGGAGCCAGTCGATGTGGCCGCACGTGGAGGAGCGGGTGGTCGACCTCGTGGAGCAGCACCGCTCCACGATCGTCTTCGCCAACTCCCGCCGGCTCGCGGAACGGCTCACCGCCCGCCTCAACGAGATCGCCGGCGAACGGGCCGCCGCCACCCAGGAGGAGCAGTCCTCGACCGTGCCGGCGCGGCCACCGCTGGCCGTGCCGGCCCAGGTGATGGCCCAGTCCGGCACCGCACAGAGCTCGACCACGGTGATCGCGAAGGCGCACCACGGGTCGGTCTCCAAGGAGCAGCGGGCCCTGATCGAGGACGACCTGAAGCAGGGTCGTCTGCCGTGCGTGGTGGCCACCAGCAGCCTCGAGCTCGGCATCGACATGGGCGCGGTCGACCTGGTGATCCAGGTCGAGTCGCCGCCCAGCGTGGCGAGCGCCCTGCAACGCGTCGGGCGGGCCGGCCACCAGGTCGGTGAGACCAGTCGCGGCGTGCTGTTCCCCAAGCACCGAGGTGACCTCGCGCAGACCGCGGTGGCGGTCCGACGCATGCTCAGTGGCGACATCGAGAGCCTGCGGGTCCCCACCAACCCGCTGGACGTGCTGGCCCAGCAGGTGGTCGCCGCCACCGCGCTGGAGGAGTGGGACGTCGAGGAGCTCTTCGACCTGGTCCGCCGCGCGGCCTCGTACTCCGCCCTCCCCCGCAGCGCCTTCGACGCCACCCTCGACCTGCTCAGCGGCCGCTACCCGAGCGAGGAGTTCGCCGAGCTGCGACCGCGCATCGTCTGGGACCGGGTGACCGGCGCGCTCACCTCGCGGCCCGGCGCCCAGCGGCTCGCGGTGACCAGCGGCGGCACCATCCCCGACCGCGGCCTCTTCGGCGTCTACCTGGTCGGCGAGGGCACCGGTCGCCGGGTCGGGGAGCTGGACGAGGAGATGGTCTACGAGTCCCGGGTGGGAGACGTGTTCGCCCTCGGCGCCACGAGCTGGCGCATCGAGGACATCACCCACGACCGCGTGCTGGTCACCCCCGCGCCCGGGGTGCCGGGCCGGCTGCCCTTCTGGAAGGGCGACACGCTGGGTCGGCCCGCGGAGCTGGGTGCCGCGATCGGTCGGTTCTGCCGTGAGCTGGCCGCGATGGGAGCCAGTCAGGCGGTGGCGACCGCGCGCGCCCAGGGTCTCGACGAGTACGCCGCGACCAACCTGGTGCACTACCTCACCGAGCAGCTCGAGGCCACGAACGTGCTGCCCAGCGACCGCCAGGTGCTCGTCGAGCGGTTCCGCGACGAGCTGGGTGACTGGCGCCTGGTCGTCCACTCCCCCTACGGCACGCCGGTGCACGCGCCGTGGGCGCTGGCCATCAACGCCCGCTTGCGGGAGCGGTACGGCATCGACGGCCAGGCGATGGCCTCCGACGACGGCATCGTCATCCGCATCCCCGACGCCGACGACGAGCCGCCCGGCGCGGACCTGGTGGTCTTCGACCCCGAGGAGATCGAGCAGCTCGTCACCACCGAGGTCGGAGGCTCGGCCCTGTTCGCGAGCCGGTTCCGCGAGTGCGCCGCGCGCGCCCTGCTGCTCCCACGGCGCGATCCCGGGCGACGCAGCCCCCTGTGGCAGCAGCGTCAGCGCAGCGCCCAGCTGCTCGAGGTCGCCTCCCAGTACCCCTCCTTCCCCATCGTCCTGGAGGCGGTGCGCGAGTGCCTCCAGGACGTCTACGACCTGCCGGCCCTGGTCTCGCTGCTCAAGGCGGTGCAGCGGCGCGAGGTGACCGTGGTCGACGTGGCCACCACGCAGCCCTCGCCCTACGCCCGGACCCTGCTTTTCGGCTACGTCGCGCAGTTCATGTACGAGGGCGACTCCCCATCGCCGAGCGACGTGCCGCCGCCCTGAGTCTCGACCAGGGCCTGCTGGCCGAGCTGCTGGGCCGCGCCGAGCTGCGCGAGCTGCTCGATCCCGAGGTGCTCGGCGAGGTGGAGGCGGAGCTGCAGTGGCTGGTGCCCGAACGCCGGGCCCGGGACGTCGAGGCCATCGCCGACCTGCTGCGGCTGCTCGGACCGCAGAGCGCGGAGGAGATCACCCGGCGCACCGTGGAGGGCGTCGACGTCCCGGCTGCCCTGGAGCAGCTGCGCCTGGCCCGGCGGGTCGCGGAGGTGCGGATGGCGGGCCGGCCCGTGTGGTGCACCATCGAGGAGATCGCCCGGCTGCGCGACGGCCTCGGGGTCCCGGTGCCGGCCGGCACCCCGGTGGTGTTCACCGAGCCCCAGGAGGACCCCGTGGGCGACCTGGTCGCGCGGTACGCCCGCACCCACGGGCCGTTCACCTCCGCCGACGTGGCCGACCGCTTTGGGATCGGCGAGGCGGTGGCCCGCCACGCGCTGCAGCGGCTCTCGGCCCGGGGCCGCGTGCTGGACGGCGAGTTCCGCCCCTCCGGCGCCGGTCCGGAGTGGTGCGACACGGAGGTGCTGCGAAAGCTGCGCCGGCGGTCCCTGGCCCGGCTGCGCAAGGAGGTCGAGCCCGTCACCCAGACCACGCTGGCGCGCTTCCTGCCCGCCTGGCAGAAGGTGGTGACGCAGCGTGGCGGGCTGCGGGGCGTCGACGGGGTGCTGAGCGCCATCGACCAGCTGGCCGGGTGCGCCGTCCCGGCCAGTGCGTTGGAGCCCCTCGTGCTGGCCGCCCGGGTGCGCGACTACCAACCGGCCTTCCTCGACGAGCTGACCGCCTCCGGCGAGGTGGTCTGGGCCGGGCACGCCCCGCTGCCGGGCAGCGACGGCTGGGTCAGCCTGCACCTGGCCGACCAGGCTCCGCTCACCCTGCCCGACGCGGACGACACCGAGCTGGACGAGCTCCAGCTGCGTCTGCTCGCGACCCTGGAGCCCGGAGGCGCCTGGTTCTACCGCCAGCTCGCCGACCAGGTCGGCTCAATGTCCGACGCTCAGCTCAGCGCCGCCCTGTGGGGCTTGGTCTGGTCGGGCCGGGTCACCAACGACACCCTGGTGCCCTTGCGCGCCCTGGTCCGATCGGGCACCGCCAGCCACCGCACCCGGCGGCCACCGCCCCGCACCGGGCGCATGCCGAGCCGGGGCGGCCCGCCGGAGACCGCCGGTCGCTGGTCCCTGCTCCCCCTTCGCGACACGGACCCGACGCGGCGCGCGCACGCCGGCGCCGAGCACCTGCTCGAGCGGCACGGCGTCGTGACCCGCGGCGCCGTGGTGAGCGAGCGAGTGGTCGGAGGGTTCGCGGCCGTCTACAAGGTGCTGTCCGCCTTCGAGGACTCCGGACGCTGTCGTCGCGGCTACTTCGTCGAGGGCCTCGGCGCCGCCCAGTTCGGGACCGCCGGCGCCGTCGACCGGCTGCGCACCTACAGCGAACCCGACGAACGGGATGACCCGGTGTCCCTGGCCCTGGCCGCGACCGACCCCGCCAACCCCTACGGGGCGGCGCTGGGCTGGCCGGAGTCGACGGGTGGGCACCGTCCCGGCCGCAAGGCGGGCGCCGTCGTCGTCCTGGTCGACGGCCAGCTGGTGATGTACGTCGAGCGTGGTGGGCGCACGCTGTTGACCTGGTCCGACGAGCCGGAGATGCTCATCCCGGCCGCCGCCACGCTGGCAGATGCCGCCCGCCGTGGTGCACTGGGACGACTGACCGTTGAGAAGGCCGACGGCGAGCAGCTGCTCGGCGCCGGTGGCACCCCGCTGCGCCTGGCGCTGCAGGAGGCCGGATTCGTCGCCACACCGAAGGGGCTGAGGATGCGTGCCTGAAGGAGACACCGTCTGGCGGACCGCCCGGCTGCTGGATCGGGCCCTGGCGGGCCACCAGCTGGTCTCGACCGACTTCCGCGTGCCGCAGCTGGCCACCCACGACCTCGCGGGAGGCAGGGTCCGCAACACCGCGAGTCGCGGCAAGCACCTGCTGACCCGCATCGACGCCGATCGGCAGTGGACCCTGCACACCCACCTCAAGATGGAGGGAGCGTGGCAGGCCTACACCCGCGGCAGCACCTGGCGCCGACCCACGCACAGCGCCCGCGTGGTGCTGGAGACCGCCGACCGCGTCGCGGTGGGGTTCTCCCTGGGGATCGTGGAGCTGCTCGCCCGCGAGGACGAGCACCTGGCGGTCGGGCACCTCGGGCCGGACCTGCTCGGGCAGAGCTGGGACGAGGATGAGGCGCTACGACGCATCACCGCCGACCCGTCCCGGCCGGTCATCCAGGCCCTCCTGGACCAGACCTGCATGGCCGGGGTCGGCAACATGTACGCCGCCGAGCTCTGCTTCACCAGCGGCGTCGCCCCCACGTCGCCCGTCGGGGACGTGCCCGACATGCGACGCATGGTGCGGCGGGCCAAGCTGATGCTGGAGGCCAACAAGGAGCGCGCCGAGCAGTCCACCACCGGCGACCTGCGGCGCAACCGACGTACCTGGGTCTATCGCCAGGAGAGCTGCCTGCGCTGCGGCACCGCGGTGAGCGTCGACATGGTCGGTCCGGTGGGCCGCGAGCGGGCGGCGTACTGGTGCGCCAACTGCCAGCCGGGCTGAGCGCTCCTCCACGACTCGCCAGGAGCAGCGGCGGGCACAGGCCTCAGGCGGCGGAGGCGACGACGTCGTTGGTCGGCAGCGGGCGGGCCACCTCGAGGCGGGTGGCCGCGGTGAGCGCCTCCTCCTGGGCTACGACCTCACTGACCTCGCGCAGCACCAGCGAGAGCGGCATGTCCAGGGCGGCGCACAACGAGGCCAGCAGCTCCGAGGAAGCCTCCTTCTGACCACGTTCGATCTCGGAGATGTAGCCGAGGCTGACACGGGCTTGCGCGGAGACCTCGCGCAGCGTCATGCCCAGCTCCATCCGCTTGTGGCGGAGGACTTCGCCGAGAGACCGACGAAACAGCACCATGCGGACGTCCTTCCGGGGATCGAGTCGTAGAGCCCACGCTACCGGAAGGAAGAAAGCACGCCGGCTATTCCCCCACCCTCGTGTCCCCGAGCCGGTCCCGGAGCAGGTCGACGGCTCGTCGGCAGGTCTCCTCCTGGATCTCCCAGCGGTTGCCCGAGAGCGCCAGCCGCACCGCGGTGACGCCGTCCGGCCCGGCGATCCCGACGAAGACCGTGCCAGCCTTGCCCTCCTGGATCCCGGGACCGGCGACGCCGGTGGTGCTGAGCGCCCAGGTGCTCCCCAGCAGCGCACGCACCCCCACGGCCATCGCCTCGGCACAGCTGGCCGAGACCACCCCGTCGGTGGCGACCACCTCGGCAGGGACGCCGAGCACCTCGGACTTCACCCGCGTCGCGTAGGCGACGACCCCACCCACGAAGGCCGCGGAGGCTCCCGGTACCTCGGTGACCGCTGCGGCGAGCAGCCCACCGGTCAGGGACTCCGCCACCGACAGGGTCGCGTCGGAGTCGCCGAGCAGCCTCAGCAGCTCATGCACGTCGCCCTGCTCCCCGCTCACCGTCGCCCCCTCACCCGCACGGACACCGTGGTGCGCCCGGGTCTCGTGGTGGCGTCACCGAGGTACTCCACGACGATCCGCCGCACCCCGGCGCGGCAGAACGGTCCCGCCGACAGCACCGCCCGGCCCCGGGCGAGCTCCGCCCGACCCACGGTCCGGCCGCCGAGGAGCACCCGCACGATGCCCGTCGGGGCACCGCGCGAGGAGCGCACCACCGCCGTCAGCCGAGCGCGACCGCGGCCGACCTGGACCACGCGCGGGGCCACCCGGGCACGGACCGAGGCTGGGACTGTCCGGCGGGTCGCCAGGCCGACCAGCTCGGGGTCGTGGTCGGAGGTGGCGAAGGGGTCGGCAGCGCTGAAGAGCTGTCGCACGTTGTAGTTGAAGCGGCTGTACTGGTACGCCGGGGACTCGCCGGAGTTGATGCTCCAGATGTCGGCGCCGGTCACCATGGCCAGGGCGGCCGGGTTGCCGAGCACGTGGTCCAGGGAACCCGACAGGCCGCCGTAGGAGTAGGTCTCCTCCCCCGGCGACTCGATCGGGGCGTAGCCCCGGTCGTAGAGCACGTGCATGGGGTCCTCCTGGCTGTAGGAGTTGAAGTCTCCGACCAGGAAGACGGCCCTGGCGCGGCGGGCCGCGGCGAACTGGGTCGCGAACTCGCCGAGCCGGATGGCCTGCCGCACCCGGTCGCCGTTGAACGCCCCGGTGTCGGGGCTCTGGGCGTTGTCGCCGGTGGCCGGCGGAGTGCTGTCACCCTTGGACTTGAAGTGGTTGGCGATCACGGCGAACGTCTCGGGCCTGCCGGCGCCGCGGGGACGGAAGGCCTGGGCGAGCGGCTCCCGGGCGTTGGCGAACTCCGTGGTGTCCAGCAGGAGGTCGGACCTCCCGACCGGACGGACGGCGCGGTGCTGGTAGATGAACGCGGAGCGGATGACGTCCTGCTGACTCACCGCCGCCGGAGCGACAGCCTCCCGGGGCGAGGGCACCAAGCGCCACCGCCGCGACCCGACGTCGGCGTTGAGCGCCGCGACGAGCGAGGCCAGGGCGTCGTCGCGGTCGGCCTCCCCCACCAGCTTGATCGAGTTCTCGACCTCCTCGAGCGCCACCACGTCGGCGTCGAGGGTGTTGATGGCGCGCACCAGCTTGGCCTGCTGCCGGCCGAAGCTCGCAGCGGTCGCGGCACCTCGCGGCCCCCTGCCGTCGTTGCCGGAGCCGGTGCCGACGCCGCAGGACCGGTTGCCGATCCGGTTGCCGTCCCGGTCCTCGAACCAGGTGCAGGCGGTCTCGACCGGCGGCGACTGGGCCGCGCCCGCTGCGACGTACTGCTCTCCGGTGGTGTTGAAGTAGTTGAGCACGTTGAAGGTCGCCAGTCGCAGGTCTCCGCCCACCGGCGCCGGGGCGGCGTTGGTGGCGCGGGTGTCCTGGAACGTCGCGGTGTCGGTGCCCTCGTCGGTCACCGGCCGCCTCGGCTGGAGCTTCCAGGTGCTGTTGCGGTAGTCCAGGATGACGGGGGCGGTCAGCGTGGCTCGCGCTCCGACGCGCACCGGGTTCGTGGCGCTCAGCCACGGCAGTGGCAGGTCCTGCTGCGGGGAGTCGTTGGTCAGGTAGTTGATCCCGGTGCCGTCGTCCAGGGTCACGGCTCGCGCCGCGTTGTCGGCCTTCACCCGGGCCAGCCCGGCCGCGTCGTCGTCGCGCACGGCCTCGGTGGGCTGGACCAGCGGCGTGCCGCCGGTGGCGAGACCGATCTCGCCGTACTGGTTGGTGGCGAAGCTGTTGGTCACGGTCAGCTCGTCGGTCAGGGTGAGCAGCTCGCCCTCGTGGGCCTCCCGGCCGGCGTCCGTCGTCGGGTACGCCGTCTCCAGCGCGGTCACCGGCGCCAGCGGGGTGGCCAGCTCGACCACGCCGGCGCCGTCGGCGACGACCTGGGTCAACCCGAAGAACTCCGCCACCTCCCCGGTGACCTGGACCGAGTCGCCGACGCTGACGCCCGTGAGCGGGGACGAGCCGACGTAGACGAAGACCGCGTCCGAGGCCGACGGGGTCGGGTCGGTCCCGCCGCCCGTGCCCGAGGTCTGCAGGTAGAAGCCGTCGAAGCCGCCGTACGTGCCGAGCTTGGCCGGATAGGGGTCCCCGAGCACCGCGGTCACCACCCCGCTGGTGGAGACCCTGGTCCCCAGCAGCGGGGAGGTGTCCCCGGGGCCCTGGATCTCCGCGATGCTGCGCGCCGACGGCGCGGCCGGGTCCGCCGGTCCGGGACCCGTGGGGGCCTGGGTCTGCCCGGCGGCGTTGGTCGGGGTGGGGGCGCCAGTGGTGAAGTCCGCGGCGTTGTCGTCGGTGTCCCCCGCCGGGCGTGCCGCCGACGTGGTGCTGGTCAGGGCGACGCCCGTGGGGGCAGTCTCGAACACGCTCGGCGTGGTGCCGAAGCCCACCAGGTCAAGCACCCGCTCCTGCGCCACCGAGCTGCCGGGCCTGAGCGTGACCGGGGTGGTGCCCTCGGCGAGGAAGGCGATCCCGTTGCTGCCGGACAGGTTGAGCTGACCGGAGGCATCGACCGCCGGCAGGGCGGTGCCCTCGGTCCCTCCCGCCTGGCCCACCAGGTAGTGGCCACCGGCGGGGACGCTCCCGGTGAGCGCGGTGACGCCGGTGCCGCCGTTGCCTGCGGAGCGGTACTGGACCGACATCCCGGCGACGCTGATCGCGGCGGAGGTGGGGTTGAACAGCTCGACGAAGTCCTGGTCGCGGACCGCACCGCTGTTGCCCCCGGCGCCGTACACCTCGCTGATCACCAGACCGGTGCCTGCGGGGTTCGCGGTGGCGCTCAGGGGCACCAGCGCGGTGACAGCAACCAGCAGGCCGAGAGCGGCGGGGAATGCGTGGTGGCGACGAGGCGGGGCAGTGCCCATGGGTGACTCCCGAGAGATGAGATGAGGTCCTGGTTGGCATCCTCTACGACAAACGTCGGGGACGACAGAGGGCCAGGTGAAGTCCTGCCGAACACCCCGGGACGCGAAGGAGGGACCCGGGGCAGCCCCGGGTCCCTCCTCTTCGTGCGGTGCGGTCAGCGGCGACGTACGCGGATCTTGTACGTCTCCTTGACTGCCTTGTACTTGTCGTTGCCCGCGTAGCGGACCTCGATCGTGTGCATGCCGGTCTTGCGCAGCGCCTTCAGCCTGATCTTGGCCCGGCTCTTGGGCTTGCCCTGAACCTTGGTGAGGGTGGTGAAGTACTTGCGCCCGTCGACCTTGATCCGGACCTTGCCCGCGACCTTGCCCTTGTTGTCAGCCTTGACGAAGACCCGGAGGCGGGGCTTGGTCTTGTTGACCTTGACGACCTTGGGGAAGACCCGGAACGCCTTGAGGGCGGGCTTGGTGCGGGTCACCTTGCGGGTCACGGTGGTCCCCGACGGCTGGGCCACCAGCTCGATGCTGTCGGCGGCCGGGACGGTGAACTTGACTCGGACCCTGCCCACGTTGTTCATCTTGACGGACTTCATGATCTTCCGCTTGCCGTCACGAATGCGCACCACGTCGACCGAGGTGTTGCGAACGGCTCCGACCGAGCTCATGTCCAGGTCGGCCAGCTTGACCTTCATCTGGGCCCCGGCGGTCAGCTTGTCCGGGAGGTTCTCGGTCCGGACCTGCTGGAGCGCGAAGTCCGGGGCGATCGGCTGGGCCTGGGACTGCTGGAGGTACTTCAGCCACACGTCCCGGTCCACCAGACCGGTGTCCTTGGCCGCGCCGTCCTTGAAGGCGGTGAAGTTGTCACCGCCGGTGGCGAGGAAGGAGAACGTGGAGACCTTGTAGACCTTGCTGTCCTGCAGCCACTTGTCGTCGACCCGCACCGAGGTGATCCGCGATCCCGCGGGGCGCGAGAGGTCCTGGGTGACCTCGACGTTGTCGGAGAGGCCCAGGTGCAGGTAGGACCGCTGGGAGCCCGCGGGCTGCCACTGCTGCTCCAGCACCTTCTTCAGCTGGGCGCCCGTCAGGTCGACGGTCCAGACGTTGTTCACGAACGGCAGCACGTTGTTGGCCTCGGCGTAGGTGATCACGCCGTCGGTGTCGGCCGGGTTCGTCGCCGGGGAGCCGGCGTACAGCAGGTCGGCCCGCAGACCGCCCGGGTTGACGATCCCCAGGTCCGGAGCGGCGACCTCGGCCGGGACTCCGTCGCGCAGGGCGTTGGCGACCAGGTCGCCCAGTGCGGACTCCGCGCCGCGGTCCTCGGCCGGCTTGCCGGACGCGTCGACCCCGTTGTAGGCCCGGGTGATGTCGGCGCTCTGCCGGCCCACGGGCTGGTTGCCGATCTCGCCGGCCTTGGCCAGCGCGGCCTTGACGATGTCGTCCACGGACTTGACCGTCGGGTTGCTCAGGTCCGCGCTCTCGGCACGCTTGATGTTGGCGGCTCCGACACCGGTGACGGCCGGGCCACCGGCGGCACCGACGTCCACCGTGAGCTTGACCTGGCCGACGTTGGCGGCGTACTCACCGGTCTGGAGGTAGGCACGTGTGCCACCGCCCGGCTTGGCACCGGTCCAGGCGTAGGTCTGGTGGGTGTGGCCGTTGAGGATGGCGTCGACGCTGCCGGTCATGGCGGCCATCCGGGAGAAGGCACCGCCCTTGGCGACCTCGGCCTCGAAGCTCGAGCCGGCGCCGACCTCGGCACCGGAGTGGAAGCTGGCCACCACGATGTCGGCCTCGCCGTTGGCGGGGTTGCCGTCCTTGAGGGCGTCGGCGTACTTCCCGGCGGCGGCGACCTCTTCGCTGAACGCGAGGTCGGCCACCCCGGCGGGGCTGACCAGTGAGGGCGTCTCGTCGGTGACGCCGCCGACCACACCCACGGTGAGGTCGTCGCTGGTGTCACCCGGGGTCCCGCTGTCCAGGGTGAACGTCCAGTACGGCGGCAGGGCCGTCTCGCCGTTCGCCTTCAGGGTGACGTTGGAGGCCAGGTAGGCCCAGTCCGCGTTGCGGCTGGCGTCGCCGGGCGCGCCGGGGCCGATGACGCGGTCGCGCAGGTCGGCCCAGCCCTTGTCGAACTCGTGGTTGCCGACGGCTGAGGCGTCCAGCCCCACCGCGTTCAACACGTCGATGGTCGGCTGGTCGTCCTGCACGGACGAGGCGAACTCGGAGGCGCCGATCAGGTCACCGGCCCCGACCATGAGGGTGTTCGCCGGCGTGGTGGTGTCCGCGGAGACGGCCGCCACGGTGCTGGCCCACTTCGCGGTGTTGGAGTTGATCCGGCCGTGGAAGTCGTTGACGGCAACGATGTTGACCTCGACCGACGGCGCTGCGTACGCAGCGCCGCCCGTTGCGGCTACCAGCGCCAGTGGCGCGGCTACCAGGCCCGAGATGGTGGCCGACGCCGCAAGGCGTCGTGGCAAGAAATTGTGTGCTGACACAGTGAGAATCCCCGTTCGAATGGATTGGTGATCCGAGTCACCATAACCGAACTGGAGATTCTGCTGTTACTGGTGTGACTTGGCCGCCGCGTCCGGAGAGGCCGCACGCCGGGCCCGGACCACGTCCCGGAAGAATTCGTAGCCCGACCACATCGTCATCGCCACGGCTCCCGCCAGAGCCACCTGGCCGAGGTAGAACAGCACCTCCCCGGGCGTCCCGAAGGCGTCGAAGGCGCCCCCGTGCGCCTGCCCGTGGGGCAGCGGCAGCAGCAGCACGCCGAGGGCGAGCGCCTGGAGGGTGGTCTTGATCTTGCCGCTCTGGGACGCGGCCAGCACGACGTCCTTGAGCACCGAGAGGCGCAGCAGCGTGACGCTCCACTCACGCAGCAGCACCACGATCGTCACCCACCACCAGATCTCGCCCACCAGGGAGAGCCCGACGAACGCCATGCCGGTGATGGCCTTGTCGGCGATCGGGTCTGCGATCTTGCCGAAGTCGGTGACCAGGTTGTGCTTGCGCGCCAGGTCGCCGTCGATCTTGTCGGTGATCATGGCGACCGCGAAGATCGCGAACGCCACCCACCGCCACACCGAGGAGTCTCCCCCGTCGTGCAGCAGCGCCCAGCCGAAGACCGGCACGAGCAGGATGCGCAGCACCGTGAGCGCGTTGGGCACGTTGAGGTTGCTGGGCCTCACGCTCTCGGTGGTCACGCTGGGAGCTCCGCTACCAGGTCGACGCCCTCGGTGCCGACGACCACCGCGTCGAGCAGGTCGCCGATCTTGACGCTCGCGGGGGCGTCGAGCAGGCGGGTGGTGCCGTCCACCTCCGGGCCCTGGTGCCGTGCGCGGCCCTCGACACCGTCCTCGAGGGACTCCACGAGCACCTCCACGCGCTCGCCGACCCGCTCCTCGGCCCGCTGGGCGTTGAGCTCCTCCACCAGTGCGGTGACGTGGGCGGTCCGCTCCGCGACCTCGTCGGGGTCGAGCTTGCCCTCGTAGCCGGCTGCCTCGGTGCCGTCCTCGTCGGAGTAGCCGAACACTCCCGTCACGTCCAGGCGCGCGGCCTCGAGGAAGTCGCAGAGCACCTGCAGGTCGTCCTCGGTCTCCCCGGGGAAGCCCACGATGACGTTCGACCGGACGCCCGCCTCCGGCGCCTGCGCCCGGACCCGCTCCAGCAGGTCGAGGAAGCTGTCGGGGTCGCCGAAGCGCCGCATCCGGCGCAGCAGGGTGGCGCTGGCGTGCTGGAAGGAGAGGTCGAAGTACGGGACCACGCCGGGGGTGCCGGCGATCGCCTCGATGAGCCCGGGACGGGTCTCCGCGGGCTGCAGGTAGGAGACCCGGACCCAGTCGATGCCGTCGATGGCCGCGAGCTCGGGCAGCATCGTCTCCAGCAGCCTCAGGTCGCCCAGGTCCTTGCCGTAGGACGTGGAGTTCTCGCTCACCAGGAAGAGCTCCTTGACGCCCTGCTCGGCCAGCCACCGGCCCTCGGCGATGACGTCGCTGGGCCGACGGCTCACGAACGACCCGCGGAAGCTCGGGATCGCGCAGAACGCGCAGCGTCGGTCGCAACCGCTGGCAAGCTTGAGCGGGGCCATCGGGCCGCCGTCCAGGCGGCGGCGCATCGCGCGGGGCCCGGTGGCGGGCGACTGCTCGGCCTCCAGGTCCGGGACCGCGTGCCCGGGCACGCTGACTCCGGTGGCGTCACGCGCCACCGGGGAGATCGGCAGCAGCCGACGGCGGTCCGAGGGCACGTGCGGCACGTGCTTCTCACCGGCCACGATGGAGCGCAGCCGGGCCGCGATGTCGGGGTAGTCGTCGAACCCCAGCACCGCGTCGGCCTCCGGCAGGGACTCGGCGAGGTCCTGGCCGTAGCGCTCGGCCATGCAGCCCACGGCCACCACGGCCTTGGGGCGGCCGTGCTCCTTGAGGTCGGCCGCGTCGAGCAGGGTGTCGACGGAGTCCTTCTTCGCGGCCTCCACGAAGCCGCAGGTGTTCACCAGGACGGTGTCGGCGTCCTCCGGGTCGGCGACGAGCACGAAGCCATCGGCCTCGAGCCGTCCGGCCAGCTCCTCGGAGTCGACCTCGTTGCGGGCGCATCCGAGCGTCACCACGGCCACGCTCATCGGGGTCGGTGCGGACGGTGCGGTCTCGGGGCGGATCTCGGTGGTCATAGGGGTACGAGTATGCCGCGCCCGGAGCGGTTGAGCGGATTCGGCAGGCCGGTCGGCCCCGGTGAGGCCGGACACGTCACTCAGCCTCCGGCGTAGGTGCCCTGTCCGGCCTGTCCGGGCTCACCGACGGGGCCGCGCTCCCGCCCGTCCACGACGACCGTGACGGCCCCGTCGCTGGTCTGCACCCGCAGCGGCGGAGAGGCGTTGACCTCCGTGCTCTCGCCGATGGCCAGGTTGCCTCGGAACACCTCGGCGCCGGAGCTGTCCCGGACCACCACGCGGGCGCCGCCGGTGGGAGCGGAGATGACCACCGGCACGGGGTCTGCGACCACCGCGCTGCCGCCGTGCGGGCCGCCGGAGCCGTTGAGCACCGGAGTGCCCGTCACCTCGGGCGAGGAGTCCATCACCAGCCGCGCCACGGACCAGGCCAGCACCAGCGCCATCACCGCGGCGACCAGGATGGACCAGTTGGGACCACCGCGGGTGGCACGGATCGACCCGTTGGACCCCGTCGCCAGCTCGGCCTCGAAGACGCGTCGCGGGTCGATGGGGGCGTGCGCGTACCGCTCGTCGTACGCCGTGAGCAGCGGAGCGACGTCGATCCCCAGCACCCGGGCCAGGGTCCGCAGGTGCCCCCTGGCGTAGAAGTCCCCACCGCAGGGCACGAAGTCGTCGACCTCGATGGCCTCGATCACGTGGGGACGGATCCGGGTGCGCTCGGCAAGCTGGTCGACGCTCAGCGACAACCTGGTCCGGGCCGCGCGCAGCTCCGGCCCCACCACGGGGTCGGCGGCGGGCTCCACCACGAAGTCGTGGAAGACCAGCGGTGCGACCGGCTGGCCCTCGCGGGCGATCGGACGGACCCGGTCGCCCCAGGTCTGGTCGTCCTCCACCAGCTCCACCCGGGCACGGGGAAGCACCTGGGTCTCGTCCTCCGCGGAGCGGTGCAGCACCTCGGCGCGCGACGCCGGGACACCCTCGCGGGCCGCCGCGGGCGTGCTGCTGGCCTCGGGCTCGTCCACCCGGTCCGGCTCGCCCGGGCCATCCCCGGTGGCCCCGGTGGTCCCGTCGGCCTCGCTGGCCTCGTCGGTCCCCCGGGACGGAAGCCGCGCGGAGACGCGCGACAAGGCGCCGGCGAGCAGCGGCCGCGGGTCCCGGACCCGGGGACGGACGACAGTCTCGTCCGCCACGTCCGCGCCCGGACGCTCCTCGGAGCCGCCGTCGAAGTCCTCGACGAGATCGGCGCCCGGCTCTGCGACCAGCGCGGCGGCCTGCTGGTCCTCGTCGGGGCGCTCCGGCCCCTCGTCCAGGACGACGACCTCGGCACCCCGGTCGACGAGTCGGGCCAGGGCGGCCGCGACGTCGTCACCGGCGCCGTGCACGCGGGTCGTCAGGCCCAGCGGCAGCGCCAGGGGGCCGCCGTACAGCTTGGTCGACAGGGTCGCCTGACGGGAGCCGCTGCGGTCCAGCTCGGCGAGCAGCAGGTCCGGGTTGCGGGGCACCACGCGAAGGCGGCCGTCGCGCAGCAGCCCGCGGCGGGGCAGGTGCTCCACGCGCTCCACCGCCGACCAGGGCAGACCTCGCCAGGTGCGCCCAAGACGCAGCCGCACCCCTTGGGCGTCGGCCACCAGCAGGGGCGTGCGTGCGTCGACGAACGAGGCCAGCCAACCGGTCCCGATCGCGCCCAGGACCGCGAACAGGACCCAGTCCAGCACCGCGGCGGTCTCCACGGCGCGCGCCAGGAAGGCGATCGCCAGCGCGGAGGCCAGCACGCCCACGGCCGCGGCGACGCCGGCGTTGCGGCGCACCTCGACGACGTCCGCGGCCAGGCTCAGGGACGGTCCGTCGACCGCCTCCTCGCCCGTGTGCTCCAGGTGCTTCTCGACTGCGCCCATCACTCTCCCTCCAGCGTCGCGATCACAGAGTCGATCTCGTCCGGCTTGACCAGCACGTCGCGGGCCTTGGAGCCCTCGCTGGGACCGACCACGCCGCGACTCTCCAGGATGTCCATCAGGCGCCCGGCCTTGGCGAAGCCCACGCGCAGCTTGCGCTGGAGCATCGAGGTCGAGCCGAACTGGGTGGAGACGACGAGCTCGATGGCCTGGACCACCAGGTCCATGTCGTCCCCGATGTCGTCGTCGAGGTCGCGCTTGGCCGCCGCGGGCGCGGTGACCTCCTCGATGTACGTCGGCTCCAGCTGCTGCTTGCAGGCCTCGACCACCGTGTGGATCTCGGCCTCGGTGACCCAGGAGCCCTGGACGCGGATCGGCTTGGACATGCCCATCGGCAGGAACAGGCCGTCACCCTGCCCGACGAGCTTCTCGGCGCCCGGCTGGTCCAGGATGACTCGGCTGTCGCCGAGGCTGGAGGTGGCGAACGCCAGTCGGGAGGGCACGTTGGCCTTGATCAGACCGGTGACGACGTCGACCGAGGGGCGCTGGGTCGCCAGCACCAGGTGGATGCCGGCGGCTCGCGCCAGCTGGGTGATCCGGACGATGGCGTCCTCGACGTCGCGCGGCGCCACCATCATCAGGTCGGCGAGCTCGTCGACGATCACCAGCAGGTAGGGGTACGGCGAGAGCTTGCGCTCGCTGCCCAGCGGCACCTCCACCTTGCCCGCGCGCACGGCCTTGTTGAAGTCGTCCACGTGACGGAACCCGAAGTTGGCGAGGTCGTCGTAGCGCATGTCCATCTCGCGCACGACCCACTGCAGCGCCTCGGCCGCCTTCTTGGGGCTGGTGATGATCGGCGTGATCAGGTGCGGGATGCCCTCGTAGGCGTTGAGCTCGACCCGCTTGGGGTCGACCATGATCATCCGCACCTCGTCGGGGGTGGACCGCATCAGGATCGAGGTGATCATCGAGTTGATGAACGACGACTTTCCCGAGCCGGTGGCGCCGGCCACCAGCAGGTGCGGCATCTTGGCCAGGTTGGCCACCACGAAGCCGCCCTCGACGTCCTTGCCGAGGCCCGCGATCAGCGGGTGGTGGTCCGAGCGGGCGGTGTTGGAGCGGAGCACGTCGCCGAGGGAGACGATCTCCTTGTCCACGTTCGGGATCTCGATGCCGATCGCGGACTTGCCGGGGATCGGGCTGAGGATCCGGACGTCGGCGGAGGCGACCGCGTAGGCGATGTTCTTCGACAGCGCCGTGACCTTCTCCACCTTGACCGCGGAGCCCAGCTCCACGATGTACCTGGTGACCGTGGGGCCCCGGGTGTAGCCGGTGACCTGGGCGTCGATGCCGAACTCCTCCAGCACCTGGGTGAGGCGGTCCACCACGGCGTCGCTGGCCTTCGACTTCGGCTTGTGCAGCGAACCGGGCTTCAGCAGGTCGCTGACGGGCAGCGAGTAGGTGATGTCGCCGGACAGGGCGAGCTGCTCCACCCGAGGCGGCAGCGGGGTGTGCGGCGGCGGCTCCACCTCGCCGGTGGGCTCGTCGGGGGTGCCGCCGGGCTGCAGGATGTCCAGCCCCTCGTCGCCCTCAGCCAGGGCGACGTCGACCGGGTCCGGCTTGCGACGGCGCTTGCGGACCTCGCGGTCCTCCAGCACCGGGGTGTCGTACGCCGGGTCGCCCATGTCCTCGTCCAACGGCTCGGAGGACTTGCGCTGACGGATCGGCCGGGTCGGCTCCTCGTCGGCCAGGTCGTCGTGGTGGCGACCCAACAGCCGGTCGCGCAGCTCGGCAAGGCGGTCGGGGATCAGGTAGACCGGAGTGGCGGTGATGACCAGGAGGCCGAACACGCCCAGCAGGCCCAGGATCGGGATGACCACCCAGGCGGTGCGGAACAGGTCCAGCAGCAGGCTGGACACCACGAAGCCGACCGCTCCCCCGGCCTGCTGGAGGGCGTAGGCGTCGCCGACCTCGGGCTGCGGGTTGCCGTTGGCGATGTGGACCAGGCCGAGCACCCCGAGGACGAGGGCCGTCCAGCCGATCACCTGACGGCCGGCGGGCCCGTTGTGCCGGGGGTCGCGCAGCGTGCGCCAGCCGATCCAGGCCAGCCACAGCGGCACCGCCCAGGCAACCTTGCCGACCGAGCCCGCGGTGACCGAGCGGACCAGGTCCATGGCACCGCCCGGCGGCTGCCACCAGACGGCTCCGGCGACCACCAGGGCCATGCCCAGCAGCGCGAGCCCTACGCCGTCGCGGCGGTGCTCGGGCTCGAGGTCGCGCGCACTGTGCCCCACGCTGCGAGCGGTGGCACCGACGCCGTGCGCCAGGCCGAGCCAGAGCGCGACCGTGCCACGTCCGAGGACGCCGAAGCCGCGGGCCACCGGCCCGGGGCCGCTGCGCACGGCTCGGGGCGCGGGGCGGCGTGCCGCAGTCGATCCGCGCGCTGTCCCTTTGTTGCCCGTCTTCGGGGCAGGACGCTTTGCGCTGGAGGCTCTGGTGGAGCCTGTACTCCGTGATCGGGTGCTCGAACCCTTCTTCGACGTGCTCGAGCTCCGCGACCCCGGCGGGGAAGACGTACGGGTCGCCATGGTCGTGACAGTAGTTGATCAGTCACACCAGTCACACGCACCACAGGTGCGTGTCGCCCCGCGGTCCGGGTGCGCCTCAGGTCACAACGAGCCCAGCCAGGGCGCCACCACCAGCGCGGTCGGCAGGGCCAGCACCGCCCACGCCGTGGCCAGCAGCGCGACGCCCTGGGCGGGCCGGGGGCGGCGGTCGGCCAGCACCCGGACCCGCTCGATCAGGTCCGAGCCCGAGGCACCCATCGCACCCTCGGGCGCCCGGCCCTGGGCCATGGCGAGCAGCGCCCCGCCGAGGTCCTGGGCCCGCCCGACCCGGAGTGCGGCACGGTCGGCCAGGATCTCGACCAGGAGTCGGACCTCGCGGAGAGCGTGATCGCTGGAGACCCAGGTGGGGAACGCCCGGTGCAGCACGGTGAACGCCTCCAGCACCAGGTCGTGACGGGCGGCCAGGTGGGCCCGCTCGTGGGCCAGCACCGCGGCCAGCTGAGGAGGCTGGAGAGTCGTCATGGCGGCGGCGGAGACGATCACCCGTGCCCGCGACCGGCCTGGCAGGCAGTACGCCACCGGTACGGCGTGGTCCAGCACGTGCACACCGGAGTCCCGGTCGGCGAGCAGGTCGACCTGCTCACGGTGGTGGCGACGCAGGGCTCGCAGCGAGGTGCCGACCTGGTGGCCGCTGAGCAGCAGCCGGCCGGCGACCAGCGCTGTGACGGCCAGCGCCACACCGGCCACCAGCAGCGAGGGCAGCTCGGCGGCCCGGCGCCAGGCGTGGTCGGTGACCAGGGAGAGTCCGGAGCCCAGGGCCGCCAGCACCGCCGCCAGGGCGACCGCCTGCCACAGCACCATGGCGGAGAACGGCGTGTGGTGCAGCCGGCGGGAACGCGCCATCAGGGCCGGGACGGGGCCCGCCAGCAGCACGGCGAGCGCGCCGAGGAGAAGGGGGGTCATCGCGCCGTCGCCGACGCCTCAGCTGTCCAGCGCAGCCAGGGCCGCACGCAGGGCGGCGACCTCGTCCGCACTGGCGTCCTCCACGAAGGCCACCAGGGCTGGGGCACGCTCGGCCTGCCCCAGCTCCGCGAGCGTCCCCCGCATCAGCTCGGCGGTCATCTCGGCTCGACTGGCTCGCGCTCGGTAGCGGTAGGCGCGCCCCGCCTTCTCCTGCACGACCATGCCCTTGCGGGCGAGACGATCCATCACGGTCATGACCGTCGTGTAGGCGACACCGCGGTCGTCGGCGAGCAGCGCGTGGACTTCGCGCACCGTGGTGTCGACTCCTTCGGGCAGGTCCCACATGACATCCATGACGGCCCGCTCGAGGTCTCCGAGTCCTGCTTTGGTGTGTGGCACCCCCGAGCATACCTACGGTTCGCAACGTACTACCCTCCGACGTACTACATTGCGTCGTACGTTGTCGTGTAGTTGGTCGTGCGGCGTGGAGATCGGATCGCGAGTCGGTCCCGGAAAGCTGGAGGAAAAGTGGAAGTCCTCGATATCGCTCGGTGGCAGTTCGGCATCATCACCGTCTACCACTTCCTCTTCGTCCCCCTGACGATCGGCCTCACCGCCATCGTCGCGGGCCTGGAGACCGCCTGGGTGCGGACCCGCAAGGAGGAGTACCTGCGGCTGACGAAGTTCTTCGGCAAGCTCTTCCTGATCAACTTCGCCCTCGGCGTGGTGACCGGGATCGTCCAGGAGTTCCAGTTCGGGATGAACTGGTCGGACTACTCCCGCTTCGTCGGTGACGTCTTCGGCGCTCCCCTGGCCATCGAGGGACTGCTCGCCTTCTTCCTGGAGTCCACCTTCCTGGGGCTGTGGATCTTCGGCTGGGACAAGCTGCCCCGTGCCCTGCACGCCGCCTGCATGTGGCTGGTCCACCTCGGCACGCTGGCCTCGGCGTACTTCATCCTGGCCGCGAACAGCTGGATGCAGCACCCGGTCGGGCACACCTACAACCCCGAGACCGGCCGCGCCGAGCTCGTCGACTTCGCCGCGGTGATGTTCAACAAGGTGCAGCTGGTGACGTTCCCGCACGTGGTGCTGGCCGCCTACATGACCGCCGGCGCCTTCATGGCGGGCGTCGCGGCCTACCTCTACGTGAGCGCCAAGCACCGCGACGACCGTCCGCTGTACCGCAAGGCGATCCGGATCGGAGCGGTCATCGCCCTGGTCGGCGGTCTCGGGGTCACCGTCTCCGGCGACATCCAGGGCAAGATCATGACCGAGGTCCAGCCGATGAAGATGGCCGCGGCCGAGGCGCTGTACGACACCACCAGCCACGCGCCGTTCTCGGTCCTGACCTGGGGCGACCTCGACGGCTCCGACCCGCAGCACATCATCGAGGTGCCGGGCCTGCTCTCCTGGCTGGGCACCGGCGACATCAACGGCGAGGTCAAGGGCATCAACGACCTGCGCGACCAGTACGCGGCGGAGTACGGGCAGGACCCCGGCGCGGCGTACTACCACCCGGGCGACTACGTCCCGGTCGTCCCCGTCACCTACTGGTCCTTCCGGTTCATGATGGGCCTGGGCATGGCCGTCGCAGCCGGCGCCCTGGCCCTGCTGCTGGTCACCCGCAAGTCGGGCCGCGGGAGCACCGGCCGATGGGTGGCCTGGCTCGGCCTGGCGCTCCCGGTGGGCGCGGTCGCCGCCAACTCGTTCGGCTGGATCTTCACCGAGATGGGGCGCCAGCCCTGGGCGGTCTTCGGGCTGATGACCACCCAGTCCGCGGTCTCCCCCGGCGTCAGCGTCTTCGAGGCGGCCACCTCGCTGATCGTGCTGACGCTGCTCTACGCGGCGCTCGCGGTGGTCGAGCTGGGGCTGCTGGTCAAGTACATCCGCATCGGCGCCGAGCCGTTCTCCGAGCCGCCGGAGGCACCGCTCGGCGGTCACGACGACGACCGGCCGCTGGCCTTCGCCTACTGAGGGAAGAGACAACACGATCATGGAACTCACCACCGTCTGGTTCGCCCTCATCGCGATCCTGTGGATCGGCTACTTCACCCTGGAGGGCTTCGACTTCGGCGTCGGCATGCTGCTCCCGGTCCTGGCCCGCGACGAGAAGGAACGTCGCGTCATGTACAACACCATCGGGCCCGTCTGGGACGGCAACGAGGTCTGGGTGCTGGTGGCCGGCGGGGCCACCTTCGCCGCCTTCCCCGAGTGGTACGCGACGCTCTTCAGCGGCTTCTACCTCCCCCTGCTGCTCATCCTGGTCGCCCTGATCCTCCGCAACCTGGCCTTCGAGTACCGCGGCAAGCGGGACGACGACCGCTGGCGGGCGCGGTGGGACGTGGCGGCCATCGTCGGGTCCTGGCTGCCCGCCGTGCTGTGGGGCGTCGCCTTCGCCAACATCGCCGCCGGGGTGCCGATCGACGCCGACAAGGAGTTCACCGGCAACCTGTTCACCCTCCTCAACCCCCTGGGCCTGCTGGGCGGGCTGGTGACGGCGGCGCTGTTCGCCACCCACGGCGCCCTCTTCGTGGCGCTCAAGACCGACGGCGAGATCCGGCACCGGGCCCGCGCGCTGGCAGAGCGTCTGGGCCTCGTGGCTGCCGTCCTGGCGGTCGTGTTCATGGTCTGGATGCAGCTCAGGACCGGTTCGGTCGGCTCCGCGATCGCCTTCGCCGCGGCCGCCCTGGCCCTGGTGGCGGGGCTGGTGGCCAACCGCGCCGGACGCGAGGGCTGGGCCTTCGTCGGCACCTTCGTCACCATCGCGCTGGCGGTGGCCGGGCTCTTCCTCGCGCTCTTCCCCGACGTCATGCCCTCGACCACGGACCCGGCCTTCTCGCTCACCACCACCAACGCCGCGGCCACGGCGTACACGCTCAAGATCATGACGTGGGTGGCGGTGATCTTCACCCCGATCGTGCTGGGCTACCAGGCGTGGAGCTACTGGGTGTTCCGCCGGCGCATCTCGGTCGAGCACATCCCCGAGGCGACCGCGGTGGGGCGCTGACGCCATGAAGCCGGTGGATCCCGCCCTCCTGCCCCACCTGCTGCCGGCCCGGCGCCCCCTGGCGCTGGGCCTGGCCGCCAGCATCACGGTGGGACTGCTCGCCGTCGCCCAGGCCGTGGCGGCCGGCCTGCTGGTGGTGCGCCTGGTCACCGAGCCGGGCGCGGGCCAGTGGCACGGCCCGGCCCTGGCGCTGGCCGTGGTGGTGGCGCTGCGGGCCGGCGCCGGCTACGTGGTGGACGTCAGCGGTGCTCGGGCCGCGACCCTGGTCTCGACCACATTGCGCCGTCGCCTGCTGGCGGCCGCGGCTGCGATGGACCCGTGGGAGCTGAGCCGGCACCGCACCGGTGAGCTCGCTGCCCTGGCCACCCGCGGCACGGCTGCGGTCGAGCCCTACCTCACCCGCTACCTGCCGTCGCTGGTCCTGGCGGCGGTGCTGCCGGTGACCACGGTGGCGGCGATCTTCGCCCTCGACTGGCTCGCGGGCCTGATCGTGGTGGCCACCCTGCCCCTGGTGCCGGTGTTCGCGATCCTGATCGGCTTGAGCACCCGCGACCGGGCCGCCCGCCAGTGGCGAGAGCTGGCCACGCTCTCGGGCCACTTCCTCGACGTGGTCCGCGGGCTGCCGACCCTGGTCGCGCACCGCCGGGCAGCCGCCCAGTCCGCCTCGATCCGCGGCATCACCGACCGGTACCGCCGGGCCACCCTGGATACCCTGCGGATCGCCTTCGCCTCCTCGGCCGCCCTGGAGCTCCTCGCGACCATCTCGGTCGCCCTGGTCGCGGTGACCGTGGGCCTGCGGCTGGCCAGCGGAGGCATCGACTTCGAGACCGCCCTGATCGTGCTGCTGCTCGCGCCCGAGGCCTACTGGCCCTGGCGGCGGGTCGGGGCGGAGTTCCACTCCGCCGCCGAGGGCACCGCCACCTTCGAGGCAGCTAACGAGCTGCTGCGCTCCGGTACGGCGCCGTCCTCGGTCGCCGGGTCCGAGGCCTCCACCGCTGCAGGGCCCCACGGGAGATCGCTCGGCACGCCCGTCCACCTGGAGCTGGACCGCGTCGGCTTCACCTACCCGGACCGCCGCCAGAGGGCGCTGGACCCCGTCTCCGCCCGGTTGCCGGCCACCGGCCTCGTTGCGGTGACCGGTGCCTCCGGCGCCGGCAAGTCGACCCTGCTCGCGGTGCTCTCGGGCGAGCTCGCGCCGACCCTCGGCACCGTCCGGGTCAACGGCCAGGACCTCGCCGACCTCTCCCGGGAGGTCTGGCGATCCACCCTGGCCACCGCTCCCCAGCGCCCCTGGCTGAGCGCCGGGACGGTGGCCGAGAACCTCCGGGTGGCGCGCCCCGGAGCCGACGACGCCCAGCTGTGGCGCGCCCTGGAGGCCGTGGACCTGGGCGAGGTCGTCGCTGGGCTTGAGGCGGGGCTCAGCACGCCGCTGGGCGAGGACGGGGCCGGTCTCTCCGCAGGCCAGCGGGCTCGCCTCGCCCTGGCGCGGGTGGTGCTCGCGGACCGTCCCGTGATGCTGCTGGACGAGCCCAGCGCCCACCTGGACGCCGCCACGGAGGCGGTCCTGCTGGACACGCTGCGGTCCCTGGCACGCACGGCCCTGGTGATCGTGGTGGCACACCGCGACCAGGTTGCCGCCGCCGCGGACCTGGTGCTCACCCTGCGCGCTCCCGATGGCCTGCCGGCTGCGGACCCCGGGCCCGCGACCGTCGTGGCCGAGCCCCGGGCTGTCGTGGCGGAGCCCGAGATTGTCGTGGCTGAGCCCGGGGCGACGGCCGCCGGGAAGGCGCCGATCGACGTCGCCCCCGGCCGTCACGCCCGGTTCGGCTCCCGGACCGCGACCGCGCTGGGGGCGCTCTCGGTCACCTCCGGCGTCGCCCTGACCGCGACCGCCGCCTGGCTGATCACTCGCGCGTCCGAGCATCCCCCGTGCTGATGCTGATGGTCGCGATCGTCGGGGTCCGGACCTTCGGGCTCGCCCGGCCGGTGCTGCGGTACGCCGAACGGCTGGTCTCCCACGACGCAGCACTGCGGATGCTGGCCCAGCGACGGGCGAGTGTGTACGACGCCCTGGTCCCCCTGGTGCCAGGGCGACTCGGCGTACGCCGTGGCGATCTCCTGACCAGGGTGGTGGACGACGTCGACGCCCTCGTCGACGAGGAGCTCCGGGTCCGCCAGCCGCGGCAGACCTCAGCGCTGGTCGGGGCGACCGCGATCGTGCTGGCCGCACTCGTGGCGCCACTGGCGGGTCTGGTCACCGGGGCGATCTGCGCCGTCGCCTGGCTCGCGCACCTGGTGACCGGGCGTCGCGTCGCGGTGGCCGAGCCGGCCTTCGTGACGGCCAGAGCCGAGGTCTCGACGCGGGTGGAGCACATCCTGGCCAGCCTCCGTCAGCTCGAGCTGTGGCAGGCCACCGCCTCGGAGCTGGACGGGCTGGCCGCCGCGGGTCGGCGCCTCGGCGCGGCAGCCCAGCGCTCGGTCCGGGCCACCGCCGCGGCGCGGGCGGTCACCACGCTGGCCTGTGGGGCGGGACTGGTGCTGATGGCCACCGGGCTGTCGGGCGCGCTGGGCCGGGGCGAGCTGTCGCCCGCGATGACGGCGCTGCTGGTGATGCTGCCACTGGCTCTGGAGGACGCCCTCTCACCGCTGGCCGACGCCGCAGCGGTGGCGGTGCGCACCCGCGCCGCCCGTGCCAGGCTGGACGCGCTGACCGCCCAGCCGCCCGCGGTGGCGCCCGACGTGCCCGGCGCTGCCCGGGACCTGGGCCATCCCCGCCTCGAGCTCCGCGAGGTCCGCGCCGGATGGGGAGAGCGTCCGGTGGTGGAGGTGGCACAGCTGGACCTGCCTGTCGGAGGACGGGTCGGGCTGGTCGGTCCCTCGGGCAGCGGGAAGTCCACGGTGGCCGCCCTGCTGCTGCGGTTCCTTGATCCCGCCTCCGGCGCCGTGCTGGTCGACGGCACCGACGCCCGCGCCCTCCGGGGCGACGACGTCCGAGCCCGGGTCGGCCTGGTCGACGACGACCCGCACGTCTTCGGCTCCACGGTCGCCGAGAACGTGCGCCTGGCGCGCCCCGACGCCGGGGACGCGGAGGTGACCGACGCCCTGGTGCGAGCCCACCTGGGCGCCTGGCTCGCGGAGCTGCCGCACGGTCTGGACACCATGGTCGGCGACGGGCACGCCCACGTCTCCGGGGGTGAGCGGGCCAGGCTGGCCGTGGCCCGGAGCCTGCTCGCCGACCAGCCGGTCCTGATCCTCGACGAACCGACCGCGCACCTGGACGCCGAGACGGCGCAGGCGGTCACCGATGAGCTGCTCGGCCAGCCCGGCCGTTCGATCCTGTGGATCACCCACGGCGTCGTGGGTCTGGACGCCATGGACCAGGTCGTGCGGCTGGGCCCCCGCGAGCCCGTCAGCCCAGGCGCGGGGAATCGGGTCGCCGCGGCAGTCTGACCGTGAAGGTGCTGCCCTGGCCCAGGGTGGAGTCCACCGTGACGGTGCCCTCGTGCAGCTCGACGATGCGCCGTGAGATCGCCAGTCCCAGTCCCGTGCCGGGGATGGACAGCGCTTCCGGGTTGGACGAGCGGTGGAAGGCCGAGAACAGGTGGACCTGGTCCTGTCGCGAGATGCCCAGCCCCTGGTCGGACACGGAGAGCCACGCCCCGTCGGCGTCGCCGCCGACCTGCACGCTCACCCGTCCGCCCGGTCGGGAGTACTTCACCGCGTTGCCCAGGAGGTTGTCGCACACCCGACGCAGCTCCTCCGGGTCGCCGACGACGCTCACGGGTCCGTGCGGTGCGTCCAGGGAGACGGAGAGGGCCTGGCGGTCCAGCTGGACCGCGAGGGTCTCGATGCTGCCCCGGACCAGGCCCGCCAGGTCAACTTCCTGCCGGGCCGGGGAGCGCTTCTCCTGCAGGCGGGAGTAGCTCAGGAGGTTGTCGATGAGCCCCTGGAGCCGGTGGGCGTTGCGGGTGATCGCCGGCAGGGAGACGTCGAGACTGGCTCCGTCCTCGAGCAGCTCGGTGTGACCCATGATGGAGGTCAGCGGGGTCTTCAGCTCGTGGGAGATGGTGGCGATCAGCTCGCCCTTGTAGCGGTCCAGCTCCTGGAGCTCGGCCAGCAGCCGCTGCTCGGTGCTGCGCAGCCGGGCGTTGAGCACCAGCGGGCCCAGCGTCCGGCCCACCTCCGCCAGGCCGGCTCGCTGGGGCGGGGTCAGGGCCGGCTGGTCGGCGGACCGCATCACCACGAGGTAGCCGAGCACGTCCCGGCCCACCAGCATCGGGCAGACGGCGGCCTGGGTGGCGTCGTGCAGACGCATCTTGTGCTGCAGTGCCTGCCCGCTCATCGGCAGCAGGTCGCTGGGGTCCGGTTCCAGCCCGACCTCGATCGGGAACCCGTGGTCGGCCTCGCTCAGCCGGACCAGGTCGCCGAGCAGGGTCTGGATGCCCGCGGTGACCGCGTTGGGCGCGGGGTAGCCAGCGGCGTGCTCCCAGGAGCCGTTCAGGGTCTCGGGGAAGCACCGCAGCCACGTCTGACAGCTGTCCAGCCCTTCCGCCACCGCCCGAACCGCCGCCTCGAGCACCAGGTCGAGGTCGACGAGGCTGCCGGCCAGGGCGACCTTGGTGAGCATCTCCCCCACCACCAGCTGCTCGGCCAGCCGGGCCCGGTGCTGGGCGTGGGAGAGGGCCAGCCCGGCCTGCACCACGAACATCTCGAGCAGCTCACGCTGCTGCTGGTCCGGGACCCGGCCACCGGGCGGGCGGTCCACGGACATGATGCCGAGCAGCTCGCCCGTGGGGGCGTACAACGGCCCGAAGAGGGCGTCTCCGGGATGCCAGGCGTCGGCGCCCTCCACCGGGTCGCAGTCGGGGACCCACATTCCCTCGAGGAACTCACCGGCGACCCGCCCGCGGGGGACGTAGCGGATGATCCCCCACTCGTCAGCCTGGTCGAACGCGTCCAGGATGAGCTGGACAGGGCGCCGCCTGCCGAGCACCTGCGCGCGGTAGTGCTCCGGTCCGGAGAAGGTGGACACCACCAGGGTGTCGCCCTGGATACGGGAGATGGCCGCCACACCGTAGCCCAGCCCATCGGTGACGCCGGCGACGATCTCCTCCAGCACCCCGGCGGTGTCGGTGGAGGAGTTGACCCGCCGCATCAGCTCGTAGAGGCGCCCCAGGCGTGGGTCCTGAAGGAGATGGATCCCCTTGGACACTGCTCCCCCACTCCGGGCCGGGCCCATGACGATGTGCTCGGAGTCTAGGGAGACCCAGGTACGCCATGCAGGGGAAACGCCGTCTCAGGCCTCGACGACCACCGGGATGATCATCGGACGGCGTCGGTGCGCCTTGCTGACCCACCGCCCGACCACACGCCGGATCGTCTGCTGGAGCTGGTAGGAGTCGGTCACCCCGTCCGCGATCACCCGGTCCAGGGCGTCCACGATCACCGGCTTCACCTCGGCGAAGGTGGCGTCGTCCTCGGCGAACCCGCGAGCATGGATCTCCGGACCTCCGGACACCTTGCCGGTGACCGAGTCCACGACCACGATCACCGAGATGAAGCCCTCCTCGCCGAGGATCCGACGGTCCTTCAGCGAGGCCTCGGTGATCCCGCCGACGGAGGTGCCGTCCACGAAGACGTAGCCGCAGGCGACCTTGCCGGCGATGCTGGCCACGCCGTCGACCAGGTCGACCACCACGCCGTCCTCGGCGATCACCACGTTGGCGGCCGGCACCCCGGTGGCACGGGCGAGCGCCGCGTTGGCGTGCATGTGCCGGATCTCCCCGTGCACCGGCATCACGTTGCGTGGCTTGACGATGTTGTAGCAGTAGAGGAGCTCCCCGGCGCTGGCGTGCCCGGAGACGTGCACCAGGGCGTTGCCCTTGTGGACCACGTTGGCGCCCAGGCGCGAGAGCCCGTTGATCACCCGGAACACCGCGTTCTCGTTGCCGGGGATGAGCGAGCTGGCGAGGACGACAGTGTCGCCCTCCTCGAGGTGCACGAAGCTGTGGTTGCGCTGGGCGATGCGGCTCAGCGCCGACATCGGCTCACCCTGGGAGCCGGTCGAGATCAGCACCTGACGCTCCGGCGCCAGCTCGGCGAGCTCCTTGGCGTCGACCAGCACGCCGGCCGGCACCCGGAGGTAGCCGAGCTCCTTGGCGATCTGCATGTTGCGCACCATCGAGCGGCCGACGTACGCCACCTTGCGCTTGTGGGCCACCGCCGCGTCGAGCGCCTGCTGGACCCGGTGCACGTGCGAGGCGAAGCAGGCCACGATGACCCGCTTCTCGCTCTTGTGGAACACCCGGTCCAGCACCGGCCCGATGTCCTTCTCGTGGGTGGTGAAGCCGGGCACCTCGGCGTTGGTGGAGTCGGTGAGGAACAGGTCGACCCCCTCCTCCCCGAGCCGGGAGAAGGCGCGCAGGTCCGTGATGCGCCCGTCGAGCGGGAGCTGGTCCATCTTGAAGTCACCGGTGTGCAGGACCATCCCGGCCCCGGTGCGGATGGCGACGGCCAGGGCGTCGGGGATGGAGTGGTTGACCGCCACGAACTCCAGGTCGAAGGGCCCGAACGAGATCCGGTCGCCCTCGCGGACCTTGTGGTGCACGGTCTCGCGCAGGCGGTGCTCGCGCAGCTTCGGGTCCAGCAGCGCCAGCGTCAGCTCCGAGCCCACGAGCGGGATGTCTCCCCGCTCCCGCAGGAGGTACGGCGTGGCGCCGATGTGGTCCTCGTGACCGTGGGTCAGCACCAGCGCCTCCACCGCGTCGAGCCGGTCCCGGATCGCCTCGAAGTCGGGCAGGATCAGGTCCACCCCGGGGTGGTGCTCCTCGGGGAAGAGCACCCCGCAGTCGACGATGAGCAGCCGGCCGTCGTACTCGAAGACGGTCATGTTGCGCCCGACCTCGCCGAGACCGCCCAGCGCGACGATCCGCAGGCCGCCGTCGGGCAGGGGTCCGGGCGCGGTCAGCTCGGGATGGGGGTGGGACACAGGCGGGTTCCTCAGATCAGGCCGGCGGCGAGGAGACCCTCGCGCAGGGCGGCGTATTCGGTCTCGTCCAGGGGAACCAGCGGTCCCCTGACGTGGCGGTTCTCGAGCACGCCTTGGAGCTGCAACGCCGCCTTGGCCGTGGTGGCTCCGTAGTTCGGGACGCCCATCACCGCCTCGAAGGCGGGGATCAGACGGTTGAAGGTCGCCAGCGCCGGGGCGTGGTCGCCGGAGAGGAAGGTCTCGATCATCGAGGCGAGCTCTCGGCCCGCGACGTGCCCGACGACCGAGACGAGTCCGCAGCCCCCGTGGGCCAGGAACCCCAGGGTGGCGACGTCGTCGCCGGAGTAGACCGCGTAGCCCATCTGGGCCAGCTTGCTGGCGCGCACCAGGTCTCCCAGGGCGTCCTTGACCGCGATCACGTTGCTCCAGGTGAACGCCTCGGCCAGGGTCTCGGTGGTCAGCGACATGCCGACCCGCCCGGGCACGTCGTAGAGCATGACCGGCAGGTCGGTGGCCTCGGTGACGGTACGGAAGTGGTGCAGCACCCCGCGCTGGGAGGGCTTGTTGTAGTACGGGGTGACCAGCAGGACGCCGTCCGCGCCGATCTTGGCGGCGTTGAGGGCCAGCTCGACGGAGTGCGAGGTCGCGTTGGTGCCCACCCCGGCGATCACGGTGGCCCGGTCGCCGACGGCGTCCTTGACGGCGCGCAGCAGCTGGGCGTCCTCCTCGACGGTGGTGGTCGGCGCCTCCCCGGTGGTCCCCGACACGACGACCCCGTCGTTGCCGTGGTCCACCAGGTGCGAGGCGATCCGCGCGGTGCCCTCGAGGTCGATCGAGCCGTCGTCGTGGAAGGCCGTCGCCATCGCGGTGAGCATGCGGCCGAACGGTGCGGCTGGAGCGGTCGTCATGGGAGCAAGGCTACTGCCCCGGGCCGGCTCACAGGTGGGGCGCCACCTGCTCGGCCACCAGGCGCAGGTGGTCCAGGTCGGCGAGGTCGAGCACCTGCAGGTAGACCCGCTGCGCACCCAGGGCCGCGAACGTGCCGATCCGGTCCACGACCTCCTCGGGCGTGCCGGCCAGTCCGTTCTCGCGCAGCTCGGCGGGCTCGCGCCCGATCGCGGCGGCTCGACGCTCCACCTCCGCCTCGTCGCTGCCGACGCAGAGCACCAGGGCGTTGGACCACGTCATCGACTCCGGGTCCCGCCCGATCGACTCGCACGCGTCCCGCACCCGGCCGAACTGCTCCCGGGTCTCCTCCAGCCCCACGAACGGCACGTTGAACTCGTCGGCGTACCGGGCCGCCAGCGCCGGGGTACGGCGCTTGCCCCGGCCGCCGATCAGCACCGGCGGGCCGGGCTGCTGCACGGGCTTGGGCAGCGCGGGACTGTCGCGCAGGGCGTAGTGCTCCCCCTCGTGGGTGAAGGTCTCACCCAGCGGGGTGCGCCACAGGCCGGTGACGACCGCGAGCTGCTCGGCGAAGCGGTCGAACCGCTCGCGGGTGTCGGGGAAGGGGATCCCGTAGGCGGTGTGCTCTTCCTCGAACCAGCCGGCGCCCAGCCCCAGCTCGACCCGGCCGCCACTCATCTGGTCGACACCGGCGACCTGGACGGCGAGCACGCCGGGGTGGCGGAAGGTGGCCGACGTCATCAGGGTCCCGAGCCGGATGGTGCTGGTGTCCCGGGCCAGTCCGGCCAGAGTGGTCCAGGCGTCGGTGGGGCCGGGAAGCCCGTCGGTGCCCATCGGCAGGTAGTGGTCGGAGCGGAAGAAGGCTCCGAAGCCGAGTCGCTCGGCCTCCAGTGCGACGGCGAGCAGGTCGTCGTAGGTCGCGCCCTGCTGGGGTTCGGTGAAGATTCGCAGCTCCATGACCCCCACTGTTTCACGCAGGGTGTTGCCACCGGCCCAGCGAGGGCTCAAGGAGCGCTCAGCGAGCGCTCAGCGAGGGCTCCGGATCGCCGGGATGACGTGCTGCTCCAGCATCGGCGCGAGGTCGTCGTAGGACCGGTCCAGGCGGGTCCAGCGCAGCTCGGCGATCTCGCCCCCGATCACCGGCTCGCCGGGCAGGGCAGCGGTGTAGACCGTGGAGTGCAGGGTGTGGCCGGGTTCGTTGGCCGCCGCGGAGGTGAACTCCCCCAGCAGCTCCAGGTCGGTGACGACCAGCCCCACCTCCTCGGCGGTCTCCCGGATCGCGCAGTCCTCGGGGTCCTCGCCGGGCTCGGGCTTGCCGCCCACCAGCATGAACCTGCCGGTGCCCTGCTTGCGCACCGTCAGCACCGCGCCGTCGCGCACGAACGCGACAGCGGAGACCACGATGTCAGCCACGCGCTCAGCCACGGGCGTCCAGGCGGTTGCGCTCCCACCAGACCCAGTCCAGGTCCTCGCGCGAGACCCTGCGCACCTCGCGCCACTGGCTGAGGTCGACCTCGGGGAAGAACGCGTCGCCCTCGGGTGACAGGTGCACCTCGGTGAGCACCATGTGGGTGGCCTGGTCCCGCGTCTCGGCATAGATCTGTCCGCCGCCGGCGATCACCGTGTCACCGGGCAGGCAGTCCGCGAGCGCCAGCGCCGCGGGCACGCTGTGGGCGACCTGGACCTGGTCGCCGTACTGGCCGGGCGACCACTCGGGGTCCCGAGTGACCACCACGGTGCTGCGTCCCGGCAACGGACGCCCGATGGAGTCCCAGGTGGCGCGTCCCATCACCAGGGTGTGACCGAGCGTCTCGGCCTTGAAGTGGGCGAAGTCCTCGGGGAGGTGCCACGGGATCTCACCGCCGCGGCCGATCACCCGGTTCCGGGCGTGAGCCGCCACGATGACCACTCGCCTGTCCGCCTCGTGCACGCGCCGACCCTACGCGGAGCCCGAGCCGGACCGCTCGGCTCCCACCGCGACAGGACCAGCGACCGGACCCGCGACCTGCAGCGCGGCCAGCAGCGCGGCGACGGCGGGGACCCGCTCGATCCCGCGTCGGTGCAGCACGTCGATGCGGCGCGAGCCGAGCTCCGGCAGCTCCTCGGTGCGCACCCCGGGGTGTCGGAACGCGGTCAGCGCGGTCTCGGGCAGCACCGCGACGGCGAGCCCGCGCGCGACGAGCGCCTGCACGACCACGTAGTCGTCGGTGACGTGCCGGATGCGGGGCACGAACCCGGCCCGGGCGGCGCAGGCGACCAGGTGACCCCGGCACCGCTCGCAGCCGGCGACCCACGGCCGGTCCTCGAGCTCGGCCAACCGTCGTGGCACGGCCGCGACGTCGGCCGGCAGCACCAGGCGGATCGGGTCCTCGGCCAGGGGTGCGGCCACCAGCGCCTCCTCGGCGCGGTCCTCCTGGTAGCCGAAGACCAGGGCCAGGTCGACCGCGCCGCTGCGCACCAGCGCGGCGGCCTCCGGGGGCTCCGCCTCCACCAGGCTGACCTCGATCTCGGGGGCGGCGACCGCCAGCGCCGCCAACGCCGTCGGGACGATGACCGCCGACCCCGAGGGGAAGGAGGCCATCCGCGCTGAGCCGGACCGCAGCTGGGCCAGGTCGTCGAGCTCGGCAGCGGCGGCCTCGAGGTGGGCGGCCACCGCGTCGGCGTGGGCCAGCAGGCGGCGACCGGCTTCGGTGAGGTCGACGCCGCCGGCGCCGCGCACCAGCAGCGGTCCCCCCACCTCGCGCTCCAGCGCCCGCAGGTGCTGGCTCACCGCCGGCTGGGTCCAGCCCAGCTCGCGGGCGCCAGCGCTGATCGAGCCCGCACGGGCCACAGTCCGGAAGATGAGCACACGACGGGAGTCCACGCCTCATAGCATTGCTTATGGGTCGTCGAAGAAGAAGCAGAGTTCCTTGGATCCCCTCAACCGGCCAGGATGGACGCATGACGACTCTGGGCATCCTCGGCGGGATGAGCTGGCACTCGACCGTCGACTACTACACCCACATCAACGAGGCCGTGGCCCGCGAGCGCGGTGGACACCACAGCGCCGAGCTGCTGCTGGCCTCGATGGACTTCGGGACGGTGCGCGCACTGCAGGTCGCCGGCGACTGGGACGGCGCCGGCCGGCTGCTGGGCGACGCCGCCCGCAGGCTCCAGGGTGCGGGGGCCGAGGCCGTACTGATCGCCACCAACCTGATGCACAAGGTGGCGCCGGCGGTGGAAGCCGCCGTTGACGTCCCGCTGCTCCACATCGGCGACGCGGTCGGCCACGCGGCGACCGCTGCCGGCTACGGCACGCTCGGGGTCGTGGGCACGCGCTGGGTGATGGAGGAGCCGTTCTACGGCGACCGACTGGGCGCCCACGGACTCGCCTGCGTGGTGCCCGGCGCGGAGGACCGGCAGGTGCTGGACGAGGTGATCTTCTCCGAGCTGACCCTGGGCGTGGTCCGGGAGGAGTCCCGGGCGACCTTCGCCCGGGTGCTGCAGGACCTCGCGTCCCGCGGCGCGGAGGCGGTGGTGCTGGCCTGCACCGAGATCCAGCTGCTGGTGCGGCCCGAGGACAGCCCGGTCCCGCTGATCGACTCGATGGCCGTGCACGCGGCGTACGCGGCGCAGGTCGCCCTCGGCGAGCCCGCCCGCCCAGCCGGCTAGACCGCGATCGGCGCCTTGATGCCCGGGTGCGGGTCGTACCCGTGCACCGAGATGTGCTCCAGGTCGAAGGCGTCCAGCTCGGTCACCGCGCGGTCCAGCTCGAGGCGCGGCAGCGGTCGGGGCTCGCGGGTCAGCTGCAGGCGCGCCTGGTCCAGGTGGTTGAGGTAGAGGTGAGCGTCACCGAGGGTGTGCACGAAGTCGCCGACCTCCAGGCCGGTGACCTGCGCGACCATGTGGGTCAGCAGCGCGTAGGAGGCGATGTTGAACGGCACGCCGAGGAAGACGTCCCCACTGCGCTGGTAGAGCTGGCAGCTGAGCCGGCCGGGACCGGTGGCGGACGGGGCGACGTAGAACTGGAACATGGTGTGGCACGGCGCGAGCGCCATGTCGCCGATGTCGGCGACGTTCCAGGCGCTCACGATGTGGCGGCGGCTGTCCGGGTTGTCCCGGATCTGCTGGACCACCTGGGCGATCTGGTCGATGTGCTGCCCGCCCGGGGTGGGCCAGGACCGCCACTGGGCGCCGTACACCGGCCCGAGGTCGCCGTTCTGGTCCGCCCACTCGTCCCAGATGGAGATGCCGCGGTCCTGGAGCCACTTGACGTTGGTGTCCCCGCGCAGGAACCACAGCAGCTCGCCGAAGATGCTGCGGGTGTGCACCTTCTTCGTGGTCACCAGCGGGAACCCCTGGGAGAGGTCGAAGCGCATCTGGTGCCCGAAGACGCTGAGCGTGCCGGTGCCGGTGCGGTCGGACTTCTCGACGCCGTCGTCGAGGATCCGCTGGAGGAGGTCGAGGTACTGCTGCACGGGGCGACTGTACGCCGTCCGGTCAGGCCAGGGGACTCACCTGAGACGGAGGGTTCCCGAGATCGTGGTGCTGGTGTCCCCGCCCACCCAGGTGGTGTCCCCCACCTGGTCCACGTGGACGCGTCCCGCCCGGCCCAGCGCGGTGCCCTGGGCCGCGACGTAGGACGGGGGCAGCACGCCGCTGCCGATCAGCCACTGGGCCACGCCGGCGTTCAGCGACCCGGTGACCGGGTCCTCGGGGACGGCGAGCTCGGGGGCGAACCCGCGGACCTCGATGGAGACCTCTCCGCCCGGCGGGTACAGCCCGACCACGCCCAGGTCGAGGTCGGCCATCGCGACGTAGTCGGGGTCCAGGGCCAGCACGGCGTCGGCGTCGCGGAGCCGGGCCGCCACCCAGCCGGGACCGTTGTCGACCCACTGGGCCGCCACGACCTCCGAGGGCTCGATGCGCAGCGCGCGGGCGATCGCGCGCACGGTCTCCGCGTCGGCGGGCCCGCTGCGCAGCAGCGGCGGAGCCGCGAAGGCGAGCCGTTCCCCGCGCCGGATGGTGACCAGGCCGGCGCCGCACTCCTGCACCACACGCTCGGCGTGCTGAGCCTGGCCCCCCGCCTCGAGCCACGCGTGCGCCGAGCCCAGCGTCGGGTGCCCGGCGAACGGCAGCTCCCCGCCGGGGGTGAAGATACGCAGCCGGTAGTCGGCCTCAGCGGTGGTGGGAGCCAGCAGGAAGGTGGTCTCGCTCAGGTTGGTCCAGCGCGCGAACGCCCGCATCTGCTCCTCGGTGAGGTCGTCCGCCGCGTGTACCACCGCCACCGGGTTGCCCCTCAGCGGCTCGGCGGAGAAGACGTCGACCTGTCGGAAGTCATGCATGACGCGAGCCTGTCACGACGGCCGGGGAGCCCGCCCCGGGCTCCCTCCCAGGACCGACAGCGCCTCGCCGTCGAGGCGGTAGGTCGTCCACTCGTCCTGGGCGACCGCCCCCAGTGCCTGGTAGAAGGCGATGGAGGGGGCGTTCCAGTCCAGCACCCACCACTCCAGCCTGGTGTAGCCCCGGGCCAGGCAGATCTCGGCCAGGGTGCGCAGCAGCTCCTTGCCCAGGCCACGACCCCGGTGCGCGGGGCTGACGAAGAGGTCCTCGAGCCAGATGCCGTGCCGACCGGTCCAGGTCGAGAAGCTCAGGAACCACACCGCGATGCCCACCACGACCTCGCCGTCCAGGGCGACGTGGCAGAACGCTGCGGCGGGTCCGTCGGCGGGGAACAGCGCCCGCCCCAGGTCCGCCTCGGTCGTCCGCACCGCGTCCGGCTCGCGCTCGTAGACCGCGAGCTCGTGGATCAGCGCGAGGATCGCCGGTACGTCGTCGGGGGTCGCGGCGCGCACGGTCATGGCGTGCCCGCTCAGGCGTGCAGGGACATCGGGCCGTAGACCACGCGGTCGACCTCGTGCAGGGTCACCGCGTCCACCCCCTGCTCGGCCAGCTCGGCCCAGATCTCCCCCACCCAGGACTCCGCGTCGCCCTGGCTGGCGAAACGCTGGTCGGCGTACTCGGCCGAGACCTCGACCGGCGCGCCGGCGGAGTCGAGCAGCGCCCAGTGCCAGGGCAGGTCACCTGCGCCGGGGGCGGCGAAGCGGGAGGGTTCCTCGGGCATCATCAGGACTCCTTGACGGACGTGTCGACGAACGGGGGCTTGACCAGCTGGAAGATCTCACGGCGACCGCGAACGTCCACACCCACCTGGGCGTCGGGGGCCACCAGGGTCGGCACCAGGGCCAGGCCGATGCCCTTCCTCAGGGTCGGGCTGAAGGTGCCCGAGGTGACCTCGCACAGCGGGACGTCCCGGGTCAGCGAGACCGACATGCCCGGACGGGGAATGCCCCGCCCGGTGGCCACCAGGCCACGGAGCAGGCGCTTGGGCCCGGCCTCCTTCTCGGCCACGAGCGCGTCCCGGCCCCAGAAGCGCTCCTTCTTCCAGCCGACCGCCCAACCCAGCCCCGCCTGGACGGGGGTCACCTCGACGGTGATGTCCTGCCCGTGCAGCGGGTAGCCCATCTCGGTGCGCAGGGTGTCGCGCGAGCCCAGGCCGCAGGGCAGCATGCCGTGCTCCTGCCCGGCGGCGAGGATCGCGTCCCAGACCTCGCCAGCGACCTCGTTGCGCATCAGCAGCTCATAGCCGCGCTCACCGGTGTAGCCGGTGCGGCAGACCACCACCGCGGGGCCGTCGGGGTCCCTCCAGGGAGCCTCGACGAAGGACATGTACTCGTGGCCCGCCGGAAGGCCGATCGCCTCCAGCACCTCGTCGGAGCGGGTGCCCTGGACCGCGAGCACCGCGTAGTCGTCGTGGTGGTCCACCACCGTGACGCCCTCCGGCGCCGAGGCCTGCAGCCGGCGCACCACCTCGGCGGCGTTGGCGGCGTTGGGCACCAGCAGCACGTGCTCGTCGTCGACGTAGTAGGCGATGAGGTCGTCGACGATGCCGCCGGTCGCCTCGTCGCAGCACAGGGTGTACTGCGCCTTGCCCGGGCGGATCTTGGCGAGGTCGTTGGAGAGCGTGGCGTTGACGTGCGCGGCGGCACCGGGGCCGCTCACCATCGCCTTGCCCAGGTGGGAGACGTCGAAGACGCCCACGGACTCCCGTACGGCCGTGTGCTCCTTGATGACCCCCGCGGCGTACTCCAGCGGCATCGACCAGCCGCCGAACTCGGCCAGCTTGGCGCCCAGCGCCAGGTGCCGGTCGTGCAGCGGCGACTGCTTGAGCTGCGGGCCGGATCCGGAGGCTTCGGGCTTCGACGAGTCGGGGGTCGAGGACATGGTTGCCGAACCTACCGCAGGGCGCACCACGGGCGCCCCGTCCCAGAGGGGTGACTATCCTGCTGGGGTGACCTCGACCTACACGCTGCGCAGCGCCAGCCCGGCCAAGACCCGAACCGACGCCGTGGTGGTCGGTGTCCTGAAGACCGACAAGGGTCCGGTGCTGGCCGACGGCGGCGAGGACGTCGCGGCCGCCTTCGGACGCAAGCTGCGTCCGATGCTGGCAAGTCTCGGGGTCAGCGGCAAGAGCGGCGAGAGCGTCAAGATCCCCACCGCCGGCACGCTGAACGCTCCGCTGCTGGTGCTGGTCGGTCTCGGCACCGAGACCGACGTGGTCTCGGTGCGCCGGGCGGCCGGCGTCGCGGCCCGGAGCGTGCCGAACGCCTCCTCGCTGGCGCTGGCCCTGCCCGCCGGGGACGCCTCTCTGGTCGCCGCCGCGCTGCAGGGATACCTGCTGGGTGGCTACACCTTCACCCGCTACAAGAAGGACGCCAAGGACGACCGTCCCGCCGAGGTGGTCCTGCTCTCGCCGGTCGCGCGCGACACGGCCGCGATCACGGCCTTCGAGGAGGCTCAGGTGGTCGCCGCCGCCGTCGCCGCCACCCGCGACTGGGTCAACGAGCCTCCGGGCAACCTGACCCCGCCCCTGTTCGCCGACGCCGTCACGGCCGCCCACAAGGCCGCGACCAAGGGCCGCGGTGCCCCAAGATCGCCCTGCAGGTCTTCGAGGAGGACCAGCTCGCGGAGCTGGGCTGCGGCGGGATCCTCGGCGTGGGCCGCGGCTCGGACGCGCCGCCGCGGCTGGTCAGGCTGGAGTACGCCCCCGAGGCCGCCAGCACCCACCTGGCCCTGGTCGGCAAGGGCATCACCTTCGACTCCGGCGGGCTGACCATCAAGCCCGGCAGCTCGATGACCACCATGAAGTCCGACATGGCCGGCGCCGCCGCCGTGCTCCAGGCCACGTTCGCGATCGCGGCGCTGGGTCTGCCGATCAAGGTCACGGCCTGGGCCCCGATGGCCGAGAACATGGTCTCCGGTGACGCGGCGCGACCCGGCGACGTCCTGACGATCAGGGGCGGCACGACCGTCGAGGTCCTCAACACCGACGCTGAGGGACGGCTGGTGCTCGCCGACGCCCTCGCCATGGCGGTCGAGGAGCAGCCCGACCTCGTCGTCGACGTCGCAACCCTCACCGGCGCGATGGTGATGGCGCTGGGCGAGAAGGTCTGCGGCGTCGTCGGCACCGACGACGTCGTCGCCCAGGTCATCGCCGCCGGCACCCGCGCTGGGGAGGCGCACTGGGCCATGCCGATCCCGGAGGAGATGAGCGAGCGGATCCGGAGCAGCAAGGTCGCCGACCTCGCCCAGCACGACTGGGTCCGCTGGGGCGGGGGGCTGTACGCCGCCGCTTTCCTGCGCGAGTTCACCGCGGGCCTGCCCTGGGCGCACCTCGACATCGCCGGACCGTCCTTCAACTCCGGCGGTCCGTTCGGGGACTGGACCTCGGGAGGCACCGGGTTCGCGGTGACCACCCTGGTGGACCTGGCCCGCGACCTCGCGGCCACGGCTGGTTCCGGGGTCCAGGACTCCTCGACCGTCTCGGGCGACTAGCCCCGGCCCCGCTGCTTCTCCCGCGCGATGTAGTCCCTCATCCGCTGGGGGATCCCGACCACCGCGGCGTCGTAGGACGGCACCCGGTGGTGGTTGCAGAACGAGTGCGCCCACTTGACCGAGGGGACTCGTCGCCGGGTCCACTCCCCGTCGTGCGCGACGAGCAGCAGGGTCACGTCGCTGACCGCGGTGCGCGGCTCCACGAATCCCTCCACGCCGCGCCTCGCGGCCACCCACTCGTTGAGGTGACGGGTGTCGGTGCTGTCCGAGGAGCGCACCGTCGTGGAGCCGGTGCGGCCGGTGGCCTTGCCAGGCCGACGCACCCCGGCACCTCCACCACGTCGAAGACGATCGAACAATCCCATGCCGCCATTGTGACGGGTGACGCGTCACTTGTGGCGCGTATCCGGTGATGGACACCGAGGGCAGAAGTGCAAAGATGGGGCGGGACCAGCAGTGACGGCGTCCCGACGCCGACGCCTAGCACCGGAGGTAGGGATTACGTGGCCGCGGCCGAATTCGACGTTCTCGTCCTCGGGGCGGGATCCGGCGGATACTCCTGCGCGCTGCGCGCGGCCCAGCTCGGGTTGAGCGTCGGCCTGGTCGAGAAGGACCTGCTCGGCGGCACCTGCCTGCACGTGGGCTGCATCCCCACCAAGGCCCTGCTGCACTCCGCCGAGGTCGCCGACTCCGCCCGGGACGGCGCCCGGTTCGGGGTGAGGACCACGTTCGAGGGCATCGACATGACGGCGGTGAACGCCTACAAGGACGGCGTCGTGCGCCGGCTGCACAAGGGCCTCACCGGACTGGTCGCCAGCCGCGACATCACGGTGATCCAGGGCGAGGGCCGGATGACCGGACCGCGCGAGGTCACCGTCGACGGCACCGCGTACTCCGGGCGACACCTCGTCCTGGCCTCCGGGTCGTACTCGCGGTCGCTGCCCGGCCTCGACGTCGACGGGGACCGGGTCATCAGCTCCGAGCACGCGCTGGCACTGGACCGGGTCCCGGCCTCGGTCATCGTGCTGGGCGGCGGCGTCATCGGGTGCGAGTTCGCCAGCGTCTGGCGCAGCTTCGGCGCCGAGGTGACCATCCTGGAGGCTCTCCCCCGACTCCTGGCCGCCGAGGACGCCTCGTCGTCCGCGGCGCTGGAGCGGGCCTTCCGCAAGCGCGGCATCGGCTTCCGCACCGGCACCCCGTTCCAGAGCGTCAAGACCACCGACCAGGGGGTCGCCGTCACCGTGGAGGGTGGGGAGGTCCTGGAGGCCGACCTGCTGCTGGTCGCCGTGGGACGCGGTCCTGCCACCGAGGGGCTGGGCTGTGCCGAGCAGGGCGTGGCCATGGACCGCGGCTTCGTGACCACCGACGACCGGTGCCGCACCAGCCTCGAGGGCGTGTTCGCGGTCGGCGACATCGTGCCCGGCCTGCAGCTGGCGCACCGGGGCTTCGCCCAGGGCATCTTCGTCGCCGAGGAGATCGCCGGGCTGGACCCGGCCCCCATCGACGAGACCGGGATCCCGCGCGTCACCTACAGCCACCCCGAGGTCGCCTCGTGCGGTCTCGACGAGGACGCGGCGAACGAGAGGTTCGGCGTCGACCAGATCACCACGGTGACCTACGACCTGGGGGGCAACGGCAAGAGCCAGATCCTGGGCACCCAGGGCTTCGTGAAGCTCGTGGCCCGCAAGGACGGCCCCGTGGTGGGCATCCACCTGGTCGGGGACCGCGTGGGCGAGCTCATCGGCGAGGCGCAGCTGATCTACAACTGGGAGGGCCACGCCGCCGACCTGGCGCCCCTCCTGCATGCCCACCCCACCCAGAACGAGGCGATCGGCGAGGCTCACCTGGCTCTCGCCGGCAAGCCCCTGCACGCCCACTCCTGACCCAACTACCCGCTCACCACGAGACGACAGGAATCCCATGGCCTCCGAAGTCACCCTCCCCGCACTCGGCGAATCCGTCACCGAAGGCACCGTCACCCGCTGGCTCAAGCAGGTCGGCGACGCCGTCGCCGTCGACGAGCCCCTCCTCGAGGTCTCCACCGACAAGGTCGACACCGAGATCCCCTCCCCCGTGGCCGGCACGCTGCTGGAGATCCGGGCAGCCGAGGACGACACCGTCGAGGTGGGTGCCGTGCTCGCCGTCGTGGGCGAGGAGGGCGAGGGCGCAGGTGGCCAGGAGGAGTCGGCGCCTGCCGAGGAGCCCGCAGCAGAGCAGGCCCCCGCTCAGCAGGAAGAGCCCAAGCAGGAGGAGGCCCCTGCTCAGCAGGAGGAGGCCCAGCAGGAGGAGGCCGCTCCCGCCGAGCAGGCCCCGGCCGCGCAGGAGTCCTCGTCCCAGGGCGGAGACAGCACCGCAGTGGTCCTGCCCGCGCTGGGTGAGTCCGTCACCGAGGGCACCGTGACGCGCTGGCTCAAGCAGGTCGGCGACACCGTCGCCGTCGACGAGCCCCTGCTCGAGGTCTCCACCGACAAGGTCGACACCGAGATCCCCTCCCCCGTGGCCGGAACCCTGCTGGAGGTCAAGGTCGCCGAGGACGAGACCGTCGAGGTGGGCGCCGAGCTCGCGATCATCGGCTCGGGCGCTCCGACGCAGTCCGCTCCCGCCGAGTCCGCTCCCGCCGAGTCCGCTCCCGCCGAGGAGCCTGCGGCCCCGGCCGAGCAGCAGCCCGTCGCCGAGCAGGAGGCCCCGGCGGCCCAGCAGACCGAGGCACCGGCTCGCCAGGAGCAGCCCGCGCAGCAGGCCGCACCGGCACAGACCGAGCAGGCGCCGAGCCAGCCCGACTCTGCCCCGGCACCGGCGGGCCGCAACGACGACCAGAGCACCTACGTGACGCCCCTGGTCCGCAAGATGGCGGCCGAGCACGGCGTGGACCTGTCGACGGTGACCGGCACCGGGGTGGGCGGTCGGATCCGCAAGCAGGACGTCCTCGACGCCGCCGCACCGAAGGCCGCCCCGGCCGCCGCCCCGGCGCCGGAGTCCGCCCCGGCGGCCTCCCAGCCGGCGCCGGCCGCCTCGCCGCTGCGTGGCCGCACCGAGCCGCTCACCCGGCTGCGCAAGGTGATCGCCCAGCGGATGGTCGAGTCGCTGCAGGTCAGCGCCCAGCTGACCACGGTGGTGGAGGTCGACGTCACGGCGATCTCGCGGCTGCGCGACTCGGTCAAGGCCGACTTCGCCGCCCGCGAGGGGGTCAAGCTCTCCTTCCTCCCGTTCTTCGCCAAGGCGGCCATCGACGCGCTCAAGGCGCACCCGAGCCTCAATGCCACGATCGACACCGAGAAGGGTGAGGTGACCTACTTCGACAAGGAGAACCTCGCGATCGCGGTGGACACCGAGAAGGGCCTGCTCACTCCGGTGATCAAGGATGCCGGCGACCTGTCGATCGCCGGACTGGCCCGCAAGATCGGCGACGTGGCGGACCGGACCCGCAACAACAAGATCACCCCGGACGAGCTGTCGGGCGGCACGTTCACGCTGACGAACACCGGCAGCCGGGGCGCGCTCTTCGACACCCCGATCATCAACCAGCCGCAGGTGGCGATCCTCGGCACCGGGACCGTCGTCAAGCGGCCCGTGGTGATCGACGACGCCAACCTGGGCGAGACGATCGCGGTGCGCCAGATGATGTTCCTGGCGCTGACCTACGACCACCGCCTGGTCGACGGTGCCGACGCCGCGCGCTTCCTCACCGAGGTCAAGGAGCGGTTGGAGTCCGGCCACTTCGACGTCTGAGCAGGACCCGGGTCGCTGGGTCTCCTCTCACTCGAGGAGATCCAGCGACTCGCCCAGCGCCCGGCTGAGGCCCAGGACATAGCTGCGTCCCAGGTGGAAGCTGTCCCAGTAGACGACCCGGCCGGCAACCACAGCAGGACACGTCTGCTCCGTGCAGACCCAGCTCGTCGGGTCGACGTGCTCGGCGCCGTGCTCGGTGGCGGTGGCGGCCTCGGCCTCGTTGTGCTCGGAGATGACCGCCCGGCTCCGAGGCACCGCACATCGCCCCAGCCGCTCGCTGTTGGCCGGCAGGCAGACGCCTGCGTCCACCCCGGGGTACGGCGTGTCCCCCAGGACCACCACCCGGCTCTCGTCGCCGATCTCGTCCAGGGAGGAGGCGAGTCCCTGCTGCCAGATCTCGTCCCGGTCCGCATCCAGTCGCCAGCCGTTGCCCGGGGCTGCGCGGCCGAGCTCCACCTGCTCGCCGTCCACCACGAACGACGAGCCGCGCACCGCCCCGCTGAGCACCACCAGCTCCGGGTCCACCTCGCGGATCATCTCCACCGCTGCGCCGTTGAACTCGGTGCACTCGGTGTAGGGGCGGTCCTCCGCGGGCAGCCACGGGGTCAGTCCGAGCAGCGGCGGGCACCCGTACTTCACCATCACCCGCAGGCTTCGGCCGGTCTGTGCCGCGATCTGGGTCAGTGCCGGCATCCACTGGGCCGCGTGGGAGTCACCCCACAGCACGATCTCCTTGGTCGCCTCCGGGTCGCCCACCACGCAGGGAGACTCGAGCTGCGTCGCGGCGTAGGGCGCGACACACCGCTGCTCGGCAGGCTGCAGGGTGCCGAGCGTGGCGATCCAGGGCAGCGGGGGATCGAGGCCGGCCGGGACCTGCGACGTCTCGGCGGCGGCGGCGACGTCCTCGACCACCCGCTCCCCCGTGGGCAGGTCGCTCAGCGACACGGGGGTCTCCACCGCGGTGATCGGCGTGGGCTCGTCCCTGTCGTCCTTGTCGTCCGCCGTGCACGCCTGCAGCGTCCCCAGCAACGCCAGTGCGATCAGGGCAGCGCCGACCCGATTCCTCATGTTCGGACCCTACCCATGCCCAGCCACCTGCAAGGCTGTGTCCATGCGCATCGTCATCGCCGGGGCGTCCGGGTTCCTCGGCACGAACCTGGTGCGGCACCTGCGCGGCCACGGCCACCACGTGACCACCCTGGTACGCCGCGAGCCCGGCACGGGCGAGCTCCGCTGGGACCCCTACGGTGGTGCCCTCGACCCCGCCACGCTCGAGGGCGCGCACGTGGTGGTGAACCTCGCCGGTTCCCCCACCGCGGGCAACCCGCACTCGGCCACCTGGCGCCGGGAGCTGCGGGAGAGCCGGGTACGGACCACGCAGGTGCTGGCGGAGGCCATCGCCTGCGTGGAGCGCCCCCCTGCCTTCCTGGCCGGCAACGGCATCTCGATCTACGGCGACCACGGTGCCGACCCGGTCACCGAGTCCAGCGACTCCCGTGGCGATGCCCTGCTGACCCACGTGACCCGGGTGTGGGAGGAGGCAGCGGCCCCGGCGTCCGCCGCCGGCGCGCGGGTCTGCATCCTGCGGACCGCCCCGGTGATGGACCGGCACTCCCCCCGCTCAAGCAGCTGCTGCCGCTCTTCCGGGCGGGGCTCGGGGCTCGCCTGGGACGGGGCGACCAGTACTTCCCGCTGGTCTCGCTGCGCGACTGGCTCGGCTCGGTGTCCTTCCTCGCCGAGTCCCGCGACGTCTCCGGTGCCTTCAACATCTGCTGCCCCAGCACGCCCACCAACCGCGCGTTCACCCGGGCGCTGGCCGACTCCGTCAATCGGCCCGCCTTCCTCGCCGTGCCGGCTCGGCTCATCTCGATCGCCGCCGGAGCCATGGCCCCGGAGGTGCTGGGCTCGGTCAACGCCAAGCCCGAGGCCCTGGAGCGGGCCGGCTACGACTTCGAGGACCTCGACGTCGCCGACGTGCTCGCAGCCGGGCTCTCAGCCCGGCCCTGACGTGCTCACCCCCGAGTCGCTGGACGGCAGGTCTCGCACCTCGACGACCAGCCAGCGTTCCCCGAGCCGACGCAGCTCGACGCGACGGCGAGACGGCCGGTCACGCGGGAGATCGGTACGGATCTCCTCTCCCACCGCCTGTGCTGCGGCGACCCGGTCCACCACGTCCAGCACCAGCCGGTCGGTTCCCTGACGCACCGGTCCCAGCTCGAGCACCTGGGTCGTCAGGCCGGTCACCACGAGTCCCCGGTCGACGTACCGCTCGAGCATGCGCGCGTCCCTGCGTCCGGTGCGGGAGCCGGGGACGTAGAGCTTGCGTAGTCCCGGCACGTCGCCGTGCGCCCAGGCCCGAGCCCGCTGGGCGTCCCAGGCAGCCAGTACCTCCAGTGGCGCGCCCGTGCCGGGGCCGGCCGCGAGGTGCACCGGGTCGGCGCCGCGGCCCGCGCCGACCCACACCAGGAGGGCGGCCAGGACGCTCGCCGCGGCCAGGGCGGCCATGGCGGTGGCGATTCGCTGCACAGTCACGGGTGACACTCTGGCGGTTCCCGGGCCTGGCCGTCGTACGTCGTCCACAGCCCCGGCGCCCCGGGGTTAGGGTCGGGCCATGAGCTTCGAACTCCAGGTGGCCGGATTCGGGGAGGACGCGGTCGAGTACCTGGCGGCCTGGGACCTCCAGCGTGAGGTGCACGCTGCCGTGGCGGACGGAGAGCGGGCCGACACCGTGCTGCTGCTGGAGCACCCGCCGGTCTTCACGGCCGGCAAGCGCACCGACCCGCACGAACGCCCGGCGGACCCCGGCGGCGCCGCGGTCATCGACGTCGACCGCGGCGGCAAGATCACCTTCCACGGCCCCGGCCAGCTGGTGGGCTACCCCATCGTCCGGCTGCCCGACCACGTCAAGGTGGTCGACTACGTGCGCCGGGTCGAGGAGGCCCTCATCCAGGTGTGCGCCGACCTCGGCGTCGCCACCGCCCGCATCCCCGGGCGCAGCGGGGTCTGGCTGCGGGCCGACCCGCCCGGTCCTGCTTCCCAGGGGCGTCCCGAGCGCAAGATCGCGGCCCTCGGGATCCGCGTCAGCCGGGGGGTGACGATGCACGGCTTCTCGCTCAACTGCGACGTCGACCTGGGGTGGTACGGCCGGTTCGTGCCGTGCGGGATCGCCGACGCCGGGGTGACCTCGCTGAGCGCCGAGCTGGGCCGTCCGGTGAGCGTCACCGACGTGGTCCCGCTGGTCGAGCGCCACCTGCGGACCTATCTCGACTGGACCGACTACGCCCCCACTCCCGACTACGATCCGCGTCCGGAGCCCGGACGCACCCCCCGGATCCAGCTGGTGGTCCCGAGCGCCGCTCGCCCGTGAGGCGACCACTGTGCGTCCCGGCGTACAGTTGGGCCGCGTGACCACCACCGCCGCCGGAAGCGCCTCGTCGAGCAATGTCGCACCCGATGGGCGCAAGCTCCTGCGCCTGGAGATCCGCAACGCCGAGACCCCCATCGAACGCAAGCCGGAGTGGATCAAGACCCGCGCCCGGATGGGCCCGGAGTACACCGCGCTGCAGTCCCTGGTGAAGTCCGAGGGGCTGCACACGGTCTGCCAGGAGGCAGCCTGCCCCAACATCTTCGAGTGCTGGGAGGACCGCGAGGCCACGTTCCTCATCGGCGGTGACCAGTGCACGCGACGCTGCGACTTCTGCCAGATCGACACCGGCAAGCCGCAGCCGCTGGACCGCGACGAGCCCCGACGGGTCGCGGAGTCGGTGCAGAAGATGGAGCTGCGCTACGCCACCATCACCGGCGTCGCCCGCGATGACCTCCCCGACGGGGGCGCCTGGCTCTACGCCGAGACCGTGCGCGCGATCCACGACCTCAACCCCGGCACGGGCGTGGAGAACCTCATCCCGGACTTCAACGGCAAGCCCGACCTGCTCACCGAGGTCTTCGAGTCCCGGCCCGAGGTGCTCGCCCACAACGTGGAGACCGTGCCGCGGATCTTCAAGCGGATCCGCCCGGCGTTCCGCTACGACCGCTCCCTCGATGTGATCACCCAGGCCCGTGACTTCGGCCTGGTGACCAAGTCCAACCTGATCCTGGGCATGGGCGAGACCCGCGAGGAGGTCTCCCAGGCGCTGCGCGACCTGCACGAGGCGGGGTGCGAGCTGATCACCATCACCCAGTACCTCCGCCCGTCCGCACGCCACCACCCGGTCGAGCGCTGGGTCAAGCCCGAGGAGTTCGTGGAGCTCAAGGACGAGGCCGACGAGATCGGCTTCTCCGGCGTGCTGTCCGGGCCCCTGGTGCGTTCGTCCTACCGCGCCGGCCGCCTGTACCGTCAGGCCATGGACGCCCGTGCGTCCGTCCAGACTGCATAAGCCTCTCCCCGACCGACCCACAGCAGCCGGCTGTTCGCCGGCCCAGGCAGCAAAGGCATCACATGTCCACCCCCGCCCCGGAGAACCTCAGCCGTCGTCAGCAGTTCGTGCGGTCCTACCAGATGGCCAAGCGCACCGACCCGCGCCTCGGCCTCTACATCCTCGGCGCCGCGCTGCTCGCAGGAGTGCTCGGCTTCGTCCTGATCTCCCTGCTGCCCGGTGACGGCCTGATCTCGACCATCTTCGCGGTGGTCGGGGCGCTGCTGCTCGCCGTGCTGGCCGGACTGATCGTCTTCGGCCGACGCGCACAGAACGCGGCGTACGCGCAGATGGAGGGCCAGCCGGGCGCGGCGGCCGCCGCCCTAGGCATGCTGCGCCGCGGCTGGAAGGTCGACCCGGTGGTGGCGTTCACCAAGCAGCAGGAAGTGGTGCACCGGGTGGTGGGTCCTCCCGGCATCGTCCTCGTCGGCGAGGGTCCCAGCCCGGCCCGGCTCAAGGCCCTGATGGCCAGCGAGCGGCGCAAGCACGAGCGCGTCGTCTCCGAGGCTCCCATCCACGAGGTCGTCTGCGGACGGGGTGAGGGTCAGGTCCCTCTGACCAAGCTGGTCAAGCACGTCACCAAGCTGGGCCGCCAGGTCAAGCCTGCCGAGATCACCGACATCCTGAACCGCCTCAAGGCGCTGGACGCCAACAGGTCGAACGTGCCGCTTCCCAAGGGCCCCGTGCCCTCCAGCATGAAGGGCATGCGAGGCAACCTGCGCGGCCGCTGAGACGCGACCGCGCAGGGCCCAGGTCAGCTCTGCGGGCTGGGCGTCTCGGGCATCGTGGGCATCTCGGTGACCTCGTCAGCCGGCGGCGCCTCGATCTCGACGTCCTTGCCCCAGTCGCTCAGCGTCATCGTCATCGTGCCCGCGGTCTCCCCCATGTCCATGGTGGTGCGGGTGAAGCGGCCCTCGTCGTCGAACCAGATGTCGTACTCGATCTCCTCGGGCAGCCCGGTGTTCTCGGGGACGTCCTCGGCGCCGGAGAGGGTCTCGTCGAGCAGCGCGGCTGAGTCGATGACGACCGTGTAGCGGTCGAGCTCCTCGCCGTCGACATCCTCCTCACCGACGTAGGTGACGGACGTGATGGACTTCTCCATCGTGCGCAGGGCCGCAGTGGGGTCGAGCTGCTCGGACATGTCCTGGCCGAGGATGCTGTTGTCCTCGCCCTTCAGGTCCATCTTGAAGTACTTGCCGCCGGAGAGCTCGCCCATCTGCATGTACATGACGCCGTCGACCATGACGACCTTGATCTCCTCGTCGCCGGCCATCTCGTTGGTCATGGTGAGCGTGCTCGAGGGCGGCTCGCTGGCGTAGTCCACGTCACCCTCCATGCTCGTGGCCATCTGACCCTCGCTGGTCATGGTCACGTGCGCGGTGGTCGCGTTCTCCAGGGACTCACTCAAGGTGTCCATGAACTCGCTGGTCTCCACCTGCTCGCCCGCCTTCACCCCGGGGTCGGCCGCCTTGTCGGAGCCGGATGAGTCACTGCCGCACGCAGCCACCGAGGTCAGGGCCACGGGGAGCACGAGTGCCGCTGCGGCACGGCGCAGAGTGGTCTTTCGACGCATGGGTCAACCTTTCGAGAGGAGAGCAGATCCCCTGAGCCTACTGGCCGCCCTTGCGCAGGGAGTTGAGCGTGAGGACCGCGGACCCCACCGCCATGTCGTGCAGCCCGCGCCCGTCCGGCCGAAAGACCAGGGGCGGGATCACCAGCGCGACCAGCACCTGGCGGTAGAACGCGCGCGGCAGGCTCAGCGGCCGGTATCCGCCCTCCACCCGCAGGACCCGCAGCCGGGTGGCGAGCTGCCCGAAGGAGCCGCCGGCGAAGGCGACGAGCAGTGACGACTCGATGACGAAGACCCCCAGCGTGTACCACCCGGCCGCCGGGTCCTCGGCCCATCCGCGATAGCCCAGGAAGAGCATCACGACCAGGATGGAGGCGAACCAGTCGACGAGCAGAGCCACGATGCGCTGTCCCCAGGAGGCGGTCTCGATCACGCCCGTCAGGCTATCCGGGGCTGCCTCGGCGCCCACAGGCCGACCCAAGTGTTACGTGCCCGAAACAATCGGGATACCGTCTAGAAATCGGGCGTGCATAGTTTGCACCCTGCCGGTGCAGCGCCGCACCGGCAAGCTCCAACCCCTGACTTTGTCGGTCCCGCCCGCGTGGTGCGACCAAGGAGGACGAATGTTCGCAAACAGCGACGAACTGCTGAAGTACCTCAAGGACGAGCGCGTCGAGATGGTCGACGTCAGGTTCTGTGACCTGCCGGGCGTGATGCAGCACTTCACTGTGCCCGTGTCCTCCTTCGACCAGTCGGTGTTCGACGACGGGCTCGGCTTCGACGGGTCCTCGATCCGCGGGTTCCAGGCCATCCACGAGTCCGACATGCAGCTCTTCCCGGACCCGACCACGGCCTACATCGACCCCTTCCGGGTCGCCAAGACCCTGGTCGTCAACTTCTTCATCCACGACCCGCTCACCGGGGAGGCCTACTCGCGCGACCCGCGCAACATCGCCCGCAAGGCGATGGCCTACCTGGCCAGCACCGGCATCGGCGACACGGCGTACTTCGCCCCGAGGCCGAGTTCTACGTCTTCGACAACGTGCGCTTCGAGACCTCCGCGAACGCCGGTTTCTACCACATCGACTCCGCGGCGGGCGCCTGGAACAGCGGCTCCGAGGACAACAACCGGGGCTACAAGGTCAAGTACAAGGGCGGGTACTTCCCGGTCGCGCCGTACGACCACTTCGGCGAGCTGCGCGACGAGATGGTCATCGAGATGGAGCGCGCCGGGCTGCACGTCGAGCGCGCCCACCACGAGGTCGGCACCGCCGGTCAGGCCGAGATCAACTACAAGTTCGACGAGCTGCTCAAGGCCGCCGACGACGTGATGAAGTTCAAGTACATCGTCAAGAACGTGGCCTGGCGCAACAACAAGACCGCGACCTTCATGCCGAAGCCGATCTTCGGCGACAACGGCTCCGGCATGCACGTCCACCAGTCCATCTGGAACGAGGGCGAGCCGCTCTTCTACGACGAGACCGGCTACGGCGGGCTCTCGGACATGGCCCGCTACTACATCGGCGGCATCCTGAAGCACGCGCCGTCGCTGCTGGCCTTCACCAACCCGACGGTGAACTCCTACCACCGTCTGGTGCCCGGCTTCGAGGCTCCGATCAGCCTGGTCTACAGCCAGCGGAACCGCTCGGCCTGCGTGCGGATCCCGATCACCGGGTCCAACCCGAAGGCCAAGCGCATCGAGTTCCGGTGCCCCGACCCGTCGGCCAACCCGTACCTGGCCTTCTCCGGTCTGCTCCTGGCCGGGCTCGACGGCATCAAGAACAAGATCGAGCCGCCGGCCCCGGTCGACAAGGACATCTACGAGCTGCCGCCGGACGAGATGGCCGAGATCTCCCAGGTCCCCACCTCGCTGGACGCCGTCCTCAACAACCTTGAGGCCGACCACGAGTTCCTGACGGTCGGCAACGTCTTCACGCCCGACCTGATCGAGACCTGGATCGACTACAAGCGCAAGAACGAGATCCTGCCCGTGCAGCTGCGGCCGCACCCGCACGAGTTCGAGCTGTACTACGACATCTAATCCGGACCCCCCAGGGACACCGGAACAGCGGAAACGCCGTCCGCCGACCTTTCGGTCGGTGGGCGGCGTTTGCCGTTGTTAGCCATTCGGCTGTTACCAAGTTTGCTACACATCTGGGATCAGACGCGGTCCCGACCGGCCGGGCCGAGCATGTGGCAACGACCCGAGGCCGTCGCGGTCTCCTCGCGTCGCCCGCAACTTCGGGCAGGTCGGGTGATCGCTCACCGGGTGACGATGGACCTAGGTGCTCACACAGACCGTGACCACCCGCGCCACCGGGAGGGCCCAGATGCCCGCGAACCCCACCCGATCCGGGACAGCACCGAATCCCTTCGACTCGCGTCGCCACGCGTCTCCGGGCAACTCCCCCGCGTGGGTCGACGCACAAGAGCTGTGGGACATCGACGACGTGGCGCACTACCTAGGTGTCACCAAGCAGACCATCTACTCCTGGCGCACCACCGGCTAGGGGCCCGCCGGTTTCCGCGTCGGCAAGCACCTACGCTGGCGGGCGGCCATGGTCGTCCAGTGGACGCTGTCCCTCGAAGCAACCCAATGACCCATCGCCGAGCACCGTGGCCGACACAACCACCGGCTCGGCGCCCCCGGGCCGTCATCGCCGACACCCACGCGTCCCTGTACCCGGCGCGGCACACGAGGGGCGACGATGGCCAGCATTAGTACCGGCAAACCGGCCGCCGACGGCACCCCGCGGTACGTCGTCAACTACCGCGACACCGCCGACCGACAACGACGCAAGACCTTCGCCCGCAAAGCCGAGGCAGTCGCTTTCGCCAACACCGTCGAAGCAGACAAGCTGCACGGCACCTACCTCGACGTCGACGATGATGGGCTCGATGGACCTGGCGGAGACCTACCGCCGCGTCATCTTCTCCAACGTCTCCGCGATCCCGTCCGCCGCAGTTGACGACGAGCTGATCGCGAAGAGGTTGGTGTTGGCCCACACCCGGTCCTGGCGCGTCACCTGCTGCTTCTCGCCCAACTCCAACAGGAACCCGGCCCGGGTGTCCGCCAGGATGTTCGCCGCCACCTTGCGGCGACGTCGTCAGCCCCGTCGGGGGCAGCGAGCATCGCCAGGGCCAGGAGCACCCCGTCCGCATCGACCGGGCGCGTCCACAGCCAGTCACGCAGTCCGGCCAACCCGGCCAGCCCCCCCCCCGAGATCGACTCGGATTCCATCCAGTCGGGCCATTTCCCGGCTGCCTCAGACAGCAGCCCGTCCGAGTCTGTATCGAGACCCAGCAGGTCAGGCGACACCCATCACAAGGTCCTCTCGTCGTGGTGAATCCACGAGAAGGAACCAGCCAGGCATCCCCTGTCACGTACCCCGTACAAGGAGGAACCCCGGGGAAACACGGTTCCCCAGTGCCCCGTTTCTGCAGTCAGGCCGCGTTCCCCCGAAACCACACGAAAGGGCGGAGTGAACCCGAAAGGCGCACGCGTCCCACCCCGGGCCACCCATCACCGCGCGTGTGACCCGGCCCACACGTCCCCGATTATGGGCTACCGAACCGTAGGTTCTGCGCTCTAGCCTGGACCAGGCGTCCATCCGGAGGGGCTGGCGCGTCGAGCCTCGGGAGGGCTGTCTATGTCGTCACGCATCCGCGCGCCCTGGGGGCGGACCACCGTTGGACCCACCGCGCTCATCGTTGTACTGCCGATCCTGGTGGTCTCCAGCCTGCTGACTACCACTGCAGTTGCGCAGGTCGAGGAGCCGCCGCTGCAATCGGTGAGCGGGACCATCATCGACTCGGACGGCCGACCCCTCGCGGACGCGGAGGTCACCTTCTCCGGCGAGCGAGTGAGCCAGGGCTACCACCAGCTGACGACGGACCGGCAGGGCAGGTTCTCCCTTGACCTGCCCGCCGGGACCTACAACGGGACGTTCGCGAAGGGCGGGTACGCCACGAAGTACCTCCTCCCGGGCGGCCCTCTCGGGCCCGTCGTAGTCGGGTCGGACCCGGTCGCCCTGGACGTGATCCTCCTCCGGCTGGCCGTCCTCGCGGGACGCGTGGAAGGGCCCGACGGTCCGGTCGCCGGGGCGCAGGTGACGGCGTACCGGAAGTACCCGGACGGGTCATGGGGCTCCGATGCCTCGTCGACGTCAGACCAGGAGGGCGGCTACCGGATGATCGCCCTCCCCCGGGCACCTATCGTGTGAAGACCACCGCCACCGGGTTCTTGCCGGAGTACCACCCCGACGCTCCCGAGGTGTCGCTCGCCCGCGACGTCGTCATCACGGAGGACGACAACCGGCTGGACCTCAGCCTGATCCGGGGATCCGTGCGCATCGGTGGGCGGGTCACGTTCCAAGGGAAGGCTCTGCGCCACGTCCCGATAGTCGTCGAGCGCCTGACTTCGACAGGTGAGCTGGACTATTACGCGACGCTGTTCACCGACCCCGACGGTGCGTGGTCGGTGCCGACCTGGGCCGGGGAGTACCGCGTGAGCAGTACGTACAGCGGGCCGGCCTCCGCGCCGGTGGACCTGGCACCCCGGGGGCCAAACGGGGAAGGGGTCACGGTCTCCACCACCGATGTCCTGGGACTCGATAGGAACCTGACGTCCGGCGTCATCCGCGGCCGAGTCACGGGGGCGGGTGAACCGATCCCTGCGGCTGTGAGGCTCTTCGCCGCCGTCCCGGCGCCAAAGGCTCCCTACACAGAACTTTGCCTCAACGTAGCCTCCGCCCCAGTCGACGCAGACGGCTACTACGCCGCGGTCGGCCTCACCCCGCGGGGCTACTACGTCGTGGCGGAGCCGGCGGAGGAAACGTCCGGGCTGTATATCCCCGAGGCGTATCCGGACGCACCGGTCGGCTGCGGGGCACCTTCGGTCGCCGTCGGGGGGGCCGAGGCAGCGCCGATCGATCTCGATCTGGCGCGCGTCCGTTCCAGCCCCCCATCCAGCGAGTCGCCCAGCTCGTCACCGAGTCCGACCACCTCGCCGAGCGAGTCGCCTTCCCAGTCCCCGAGCCAGTCGCCAAGTCCGAGCCCGTCGGTTTCCCCGAGCGTGTCACCGGCGCCGGACACGGGTGTGCGGCCGTGGCTGATCGGCGTCCCGAGGGTCGGCGGGGTGCTCGCCGTCCTAACTTGGCCGCGCCCCGGCACCATCGTGGGTCGGCAGTGGCTGCGCGACGGTACGCCGATCCCCGGCGCCACCGGCCTGCTGTACCGGGTGCGCGCCGTGGACCGCCACACGCACCTCTCGGCGCGGCTGACCTACTCGCGCGCGGACGGGTCAACTACCACCGTGACTAGGCGCACGCTGCTGGTTCGGTGAGCGAGGGACGCCGCCGTCAGGCTCTGACCTGCACAAACGCCCCACGGCCGTCGTGGTCTCTTCGGGGCCAACTTCGGGCGGGTCCACTCCACATCGGGAGGCCCTCACCCCTCCCTCGAACTTCACCGACCGGAGACCGTGCGGGCAGCGCCGCGGGGTGTGAGGGCGAAGATCTCAGCGAGCAGCTCGTGGGAGCGCATGCGATCGGCTGGATCGGCGATGAGGTTCTGGATCATCAGCTCGTCTGCACCGCTCTTCTCGACCATCTGCTCCAGGGTCGCGCGGACGTCGTCGGGGCCACCGGCGACGAACCGCGGCCACTGACCGTCGGTGATGCTGGTCGGCTCCGCTTGCTGGGTCGGGGTGAGCTCGCGAGCGGCCTCGTCGGCCGAGGGGATCGTGGCCCCGCCGCCCATCCGGCCCAACCGGGCGTAGAAGCCCTTGGCCGAGCCCGCCAGTCGCTGACCGTCGGCCGCGGTGTCTCCGACGGTGACGTTGACCGCGAGGATCGCGCGCGGCGACTCCAGGCCGAAGCCCTGTGGGCGGAACGACTCGCGATAGTGGCGCAGGGCCGGGGCAGCCCCGGGCGGGTTGATGAATCCGGCGAACGTGTAACCGATACCGAGCCCGGCCGCCAGGTTGGAACCGTTGGGGCTCGATCCCAGTAACCACGTCTGCGGGACGTGAGGCACCGTCGGCATGAGGGGCTTCCCGGCGAACGCGTGGTCCTCGGGGAACGTCCCATACAGCCACGAAAGCGTCTCCAGCACCTGCTGCTGGTGGTCCAGCTGCAGTCGCTTCTGCCGGTCCTGCTGAAGCGCGAGGTCGATCACCGGGCCGGCTGTGGCACGTCCCATCCCCAGGTCGACGCGGCCCGGGGCCATCGCCTCAAGCTGCTGGAACAGCTCGGCGACCTTGAACGGGCTGTAGTGGTTCATCAGCACCGCCCCGGAGCCCAACCTGATGCTCGAGGTCTGCACGGCCGCTGCCGCGATCAGCAACTCGGGGTGGTGCGAGGCACCGGAGCGACTCAAGTGGTGCTCGGCGAACCAGACCCGGTGGAATCCAAGCCGCTCCGCATGGCGAGTGGCCTCCAGCGAGTCAGCCAAGGCGTCGCTCTCGGAGGTACCGGGCGCGACGGTCCCGAGGTCGACGATCGACAGCTTCAAGGTCATGCTCCTTGCAGGTGGGTGGTTGACCATGGGGTCGGGACAGCGGCGCTGCTGCGGCGACACTACGGACACTCACGGCTCCGACGCCGCTGCTTCGCGTTACCTCCCCGGTCGCCCATCGCACGACCGCGAGGAACCAGATGATTCGTGCCACGACCCATGCCCTCTAGACCACCCATCCGAGGTTCCGGATTCGGGCACATCGTCCACGCCACCCGGACTATCGTGCTCGCGATCGCCTCCTCCTGATCAGCGCCCGCTCGCAGCAGCGTCGGCTACGTGGCTGGGTTGGTGCGGCCGCCTCCCTGTCGCTGCGCCCCTGGAGAGTCCTTGATGTCTGCTCGACGTGTCATGTCCCGCAACGCAACCGTCCGTCGACCGGGCCGTCGGGCACTGGGGGCTGTCGTGATCGGTGCGATGACCCTGGTGACGGCTGGCTTCGTGGGGACGACGGCGCTCGCCGGACCCGCGACCGCCGCCGTGGGGTCACCCACTCGCGTGTGTGGAGACCTCGCCAACGTCTGCACCGACACGTTCGCGAAGACCGGTGCGCTCCAGCGGTGGACCGCACCCGCCGGCGTCCGGCAGGTCAAGGTGACGGTGACCGGCGCGCAGGGCGGAACGCCCCCGTCCGGGGCGCCCGGCGGCGCCGGCGCCCGCGTACTCGCGACCGTGCCCGTCGTGCCCGGGCAGAGCTACGACGTGCAGGTCGGCGGGACGACCACCAGCCAAGCCGGCGGCTACTTCGGGGGCGGCGCGTCCCGCGACTGCGAACCCGACAGCGACCGGGCATCCGGCGGCGGTGGGGCATCCCAGTTCGGCACCACCGGCGACGCCTCCGTCGTCATCGCAGGCGGCGGGGGCGGGGGCGGCGGAAAGGCTTACGGCTCCAACGGCGGTAGCGGCGGCGCAGGCGGTGTAGGCGGTACCACCGGGACGGCCGGCGCCCGCGGCGGCACCGGGGAAAAGGGCAACGCCGGCGGCTACGGCGGTGACTCCGGTGCGACCGGCGCAGGTGGGGACAGTGCGGGCGGTGGACATGCCGGCGCCAAGGGCACCCCGGGCACCGGCGGCGCTGGGAGCGACGCTCAGGGGGTATGCGACAACCTGCACCAGGGCAACGGCGGAGGCGGGGGCGGTGGACACCTCGGCGGCGGCGGCGGCGGTCAGGGCACCCACGGCTTCACCGACTGGATCTTCGTCGCCCAGCGGGGCGGCGGCGGCGGTGGCGGTGGCGGTGGGTCCAGCTTCGCCGGGAGCGCCACGACCGGTGTCAACGTCGCCGACGGCGTCGGCACCGGCGACGGCAGCGTCTCCGTCTCCTACCAGTTGCCGGTAACCGTACGCAGCGGCGACGTCCTGGTCGCGGAGTACGGCGCCGACCGCGTCGTCGGCCTTCCCTCAGGCGGCGGAGCAGCCCACGCGGTCGGGACCGGACTCCTCGCCCCGGCCTCGGTCGCGATCGACAGCGTTGGCAACGTCTACGTCGCCGACGTGTCCAGCAACCGCGTGACGCGATTCCCGGCCGACGGCAGCGCCCCTGTCACGATCGGCTCCGGACTGCGCAGCCCGCACGGGGTCGCGGTCGACAGCGCCGACAACGTCTACATCGCAGACACGGGCAACAACCGGATCGTCAAGGTGCTCGCCGGCCGATCCACCGGGTCCGACCTTTGGCGCTCCGACCTGGCCGCACCCACTGCGGTAGCCGTCGACCTCCTCGGCACGATCTACATCGCCGACACCGACCACGACCGGATCGTCAAGCTGCCCGCGGGCAGTGGACCTCTCAAGACGGTCGGTTCCGGCTTCCGGGGCCCGCTCGGCGTCGCCACGAACGCCGTGGGCGACGTGCTGGTGGCCGACACCGACAACGACCGGGTGGTCCTGCTCCCCGTCGGCGGGACGCCGAGTCCGGTCGGCAGCGGGCTGTCCCGCCCCAGTTCCGCGGCGTTCGACGCCGCGGGCAACGTGCTCGTCGCTGACACCGGCAACGGCCGGGTCCTGCGTGTCCCCGCGGGCGGCGGATCGCCGACCACCGTGCGCTCCGGGATGGCCATGCCCGTCGCCGTCGTGACGTTCGCCCCGTCGCCGAGGTTCACCGCGTCGACCCCGCCGAGGAGTGCGTCGGTCGGTTCGCGCTACTCCTACACGTTCGCCGCCACGGTGCCGGCCGGGCAGCCCGCGGCCCGGTTCCGCGTGGTCATCGGCACGCTCCCGGCCGGTCTCTCCCTCGACCCGGCGAGCGGGGTGCTCTCGGGCGTCCCGACCCGGGACGGGTCCGTCTCGACGTTCGTGGTTGCGGCCGTCAACGGCCTCACCGGTTCGCTGTCCGCCTACGCCACGGTGGCTGTCGGGTCCCCGGCCGCCGACCACCTCGTCGTGGGGCCGCCACGCGGCACGATCCGCGCGGGCCAGTCCCAGACATTCGCCGCGCTGCTCGCCGATGCCTCGGGCACCCAACAGTATGTGGTGACCGACAAGGCGACCTTCACCATCGCCGGGGGTGGCACGTGCAGCGGTGCGGTCTGCACCTCGACGCAGCCCGGGGAGCACGAGGTCACCGCCACCTACACCGACCCGGGCTCCGGCACCTTCTCCGCCACCGCAGTCCTCTCGGTGGCACCCAAGGCGTTTGCCGTGACCGCGACGGACCCGCTGGGCACCGGCCGTGCTCCGAACGCCGTCGCGGTGGACCACAGGGCGGGCACGACCGCCGTGGTGGAGAGCGGCACCGGGACCCTGGCTCTCCTCGACGCGGCCGGGGACGTCACCCGCGTCGCGGTCGGGACCGACCCGACCGCCGTCGCGGTCGATACCTCCTCCCGACGCGCCTTCGTCGCCGTCCGGAGCACCTCGCAGCTCGTGGTGGTCGACATGGCGCACGGCCGCGTCACCGACTCGGTGGACCTGCCGACCGGCGCGCTGCCGGTCGGGCTCGCGTTCGACCCCACGACCAATCGGGTCTACGTCGCCGACGCCGGCAACGGAGCCGTAGCGGTGGTCGACGCGGCGACCATGACGTCGACCGGGAGCGTGGAGGTCGGCGCCACCCCGAGCGCGATCGCGCTCGACGCCTCCACTCACACCGCGTACGTGACGCGGACCGTGGACGACAGCGTGACCGTCGTCGACACCACGACCCTCACTGTGGGCCGGACGGCAGGCATACGGCGTGGCCTGTTGGCCGCCGCGCTTGACCCGACGACACATGCGGTCTCCGTGACCAGCCGCGACGACGACATCGTGACCGTGCTGCGGGGCTCCGACCTCGGCGAGCTCGACACGATCCGCGTCGGCGACGCCCCCAGCGGGATCGCGATCGACCCTTCCACCCACACGGCCTACGTGACAAACCGCGGGGACGACACCGTGAGCGTCATCGACTCCTCCACCGGCGACGTCGTCGCCACGGTGCCCGTCGGGACGCAGCCCGTGGCCGTCGCGGTCGATCCCGTCACCCACACCGCCTTCGTGACGAACCAGGGCTCCGACTCGGTCTCGGAGATCGGCTACGGGAGTCCCGCCTCGGCGATCGGCGGCCCCTCGTCGGTGCCGGTGGTGTCCGGGGTGTCGCCCGCGGTGGGTCGCACCACGGGTGGCGAATCGGTGGTGATAACCGGGACCGGCTTCGCCGACGTCACCGACGTGGTCTTCGGTGCCACCTCCGCGACGACGTACACCGTGGACTCCCCCACCCAGATCACCGCGATCACCCCGGCCCGCAGACCCAGTGACGTCGCAGTCACGGTGACCACCCCGGACGGGACCAGCTCGGTGGTGACCGCCGGGACGTACACCTACCAGCTCGACACCGATTCCGACGGCATCGAAGACGCCCACGACAACTGCCCCACCACCCCCAACCCCGGCCAAGCAGACACCGACGGCGACGGCATCGGCAACGCCTGCGACACCAACAACAACGACGGACCCACCGGCGACCTCGACGGCGACGGCATCCCCAACAACACCGACACCGACCACACCGACGGACCCACCGCAGACCTCGACTCCGACGGCACCGACAACGCCCACGACAACTGCCCCACCACCCCCAACCCCGGCCAGACAGACACCGACGGCGACGGCATCGGCAACGCCTGCGACACCAACAACAACGACGGACCCACCGGCGACCTCGACGGCGACGGCATCCCCAACAACACCGACACCGACCACACCGACGGACCCACCGCAGACCTCGACTCCGACGGCACCGACAACGCCCACGACAACTGCCCCACCACCCCCAACCCCGGCCAGACAGACACCGACGGCGACGGCATCGGCAACGCCTGCGACACCAACAACAACGACGGACCCACCGGCGACCTCGACGGCGACGGCATCCCCAACAACACCGACACCGACCACACCGACGGACCCACCGCAGACCTCGACTCCGACGGCACCGACAACGCCCACGACAACTGCCCCACCACCCCCAACCCCGGCCAGACAGACACCGACGGCGACGGCATCGGCAACGCCTGCGACACCAACAACAACGACGGACCCACCGGCGACCTCGACGGCGACGGCATCCCCAACAACACCGACACCGACCACACCGACGGACCCACCGCAGACCTCGACTCCGACGGCACCGACAACGCCCACGACAACTGCCCCACCACCCCCAACCCCGGCCAAGCAGACACCGACGGCGACGGCATCGGCAACGCCTGCGACACCAACAACAACGACGGACCCACCGGCGACCTCGACGGCGACGGCATCCCCAACAACACCGACACCGACCACACCGACGGACCCACCGCAGACCTCGACTCCGACGGCACCGACAACGCCCACGACAACTGCCCCACCACCCCCAACCCCGGCCAGACAGACACCGACGGCGACGGCATCGGCAACGCCTGCGACACCAACAACAACGACGGACCCACCGGCGACCTCGACGGCGACGGCATCCCCAACAACACCGACACCGACCACACCGACGGACCCACCGCAGACCTCGACTCCGACGGCACCGACAACGCCCACGACAACTGCCCCACCACCCCCAACCCCGGCCAGACAGACACCGACGGCGACGGCATCGGCAACGCCTGCGACACCAACAACAACGACGGACCCACCGGCGACCTCGACGGCGACGGCATCCCCAACAACACCGACACCGACCACACCGACGGACCCACCGCAGACCTCGACTCCGACGGCACCGACAACGCCCACGACAACTGCCCCACCACCCCCAACCCCGGCCAGACAGACACCGACGGCGACGGCATCGGCGACGCCTGCGAGGCCACCCACGCCCGGTCAATCAAGCTGAGGGCCACGCACGTCAAGGTCGCACGCACCACGAAGCTCAAGCTCGCCGGCAGACTCGGCGTCGCCGACACCACCACCGGATGCGTCGGCGGCCGCAAGGTCGTCCTCACCCGCTACAACACCAAGACCCGTAACTGGAAGCGGGTCGCCACAGCGGTCACCAACACCAAGGGCAACTACTCGATACGGGTCACCCACCGTCCAGGCACTTACCGTGCCCGGGTCGTGCGGGACCAGGTGTCGCACGGCGGGTTCACCAGCTCGTGCCTGGCGGCCTCCAAGACCATCAAGCACCGCCACTGACCGTGGACTCAGGCGGTGACTTGTCGTCCGGCGCCCTGGTAGATGCCTAGAACGATCCGGACTGCTGGACCGGGACGGGCCCGGAGGATCACCAGGGAACCTCCCCGCCGTCGTCGAAGAAGCCGCCCCGGGGCCCGTCGTCCGCGAGCGTCGCGAGACGGACAGCGATGGCCGCGCCCTCTTCAGGTGTGCGGTCCGGCAGGTGCCCGGTGAAGTCGGTGGCGACGTAGCCCGGGCAACAGGCGTTGATGATGATGTTCGTCCCCTCGAACCGACGGGCGTACTGCACGGTGAGGCTGTTGAGCAGGGTCTTGGAGGGCGCGTACGCCGCCAAGATCGGGCCGGTGTGGAGCGCGAGAGACCCCATGTTGCTCGACACGTTCACGATGCGCGGGGACGGCGCACGGGCGAGCAGGGGAAGCACGGCGTTCGTCACGCGCACCGCGCCCAGGACGTTGGTGTCCAGGACAGTGCGCAGGACGTCGAGGTCGAGCGTCGTTGGATCCTGCGCACCGTGGTCGCTGCGGCCGGCCAGCCCGGCGTTGTTCACCAGTACGTCCAGCCGGCCCGTGCGCTGGGCGATGATGTCGGCGGCCTGCGCCGCGCTGGAGTCCGACGTGACGTCCAGGGCAACGCCGAACGCCTCGATGCCGGCAGCTTCGAGGCGCCCGACGGCCTCACCGCGCCGGGCACTGTCGCGCGCGCCTACGGCGACGACGAACCCGAGCGCACCCAGACCTGAGGCGATGGCGAAGCCGATGCCCTTGTTCGCCCCGGTCACCAGAGCGACCTGTGGCTCACGCTCTTGAGTCATGACGTTTCCTCCCGGAGTCGAAGCATCGCCCGGTGGGCTGCTGACGTATCTGTTGAAGTGGGCATGGGAGAAGTGTGTGCAGCCTTGCTTCCTCGAAGAAGGACTGCGTCTTCCTAGGACGCAGCGACCCACCCAGGATCTCCTGCACCGCGCCTACCCTTGGGTCCATGGCCATGAATCGGGACCTGCAAGAGTTCCTTCGCTCCCGGCGGGGGCGCGTGCAACCGGCGGACGTGGGGGTCCCCGCCAGTGGCCAGCGTCGCGTTCCTGGGCTGCGTCGCGAGGAGGTTGCGATGCTGGCTGGCGTCAGCCCCGACTACTACGCCCGCCTCGAGCAGGGCCGGCATTTCCAACCCTCCGACCAGGTGCTCGACGCGATCGCCCGGGCGCTCCGGTTGACCGAGGTCGAGCGGCAACATCTCCACAACCTGGTCAGGTCCACGATCACCGCACGGGAGCCGGACCAGGTGCAGGTGCCGCCACTCGACGCGGGCATGCGGCTGGTCCTCGACAGCCTCCAGACCCCGGCGATCGTGGTTGATCTGCGGGGCGATGTGCAGGCCATGAACCGTTTGGGACGCGCGCTGTTCCCGGGACTCGAGCCGGTCCCGTCGCCGTCGGCCAGCCACCCGCGCTGGCTCTTCCTGGACCCGGCGTCGCGCGAGCTGCTCGTCGAGTGGGAGATGGTGGCCCGACTGAGCGTCGGGGTACTTCGCCAGGCAGCCGGCCGATATCCGCGGGACAAGCAGTTGCATGCGCTGGTCGGCGAGCTGTCCGTGGCCAGCTCGGAGTTCCGCACCTGGTGGGCCGAGCACGACGTGGACACGCGCTGCCGCGGGCCCAAGCGCTTCCACCATCCCATCGTCGGCGACATCGTCACGTGGGTCGAGGCGTTGCAGATCGGCGAGGGCCAGAGCTGGCTCTACGCCTACGCCGTCGAGCCCGGCTCCCCCTCCGCCGACGCTCTCGACCTCCTCGGCACATGGGCCGCGACGGACGCCGGCGAGACGACTCAGCGAGTCACAGATCGCGACGAGTCCAGCTCCGCGACGTCTGTCACGTCGGCCGTACGGGCGGTAGCCGACACCCGCCGATGACGCCCACGGCGGCCCACGCGAGTCCAATGACGGCACGTAAGCGTCCCAGTCCTGTGGGGCTCTCGGTCTGGTCCACCCGGCACATCCGCCGTTTGGCGTCGACGGGGCTGGGGTAGGGAGGGCCCATGCGAATCTCCCAGACGCGCCACCGTCCACCGTTGCGCCTCGGGTTCGCCGCCCTGGGCGCCCTCGCCCTCAGCGGGGCGGCCCTGGCCCCCCTGCCGTCGACCGCCCAGAGCCCATCGGCGTACGCCGACCAGGCCCCGGCGCTCTTCTCGGCGGCGGCCCCGGTCTCGGCCCGGTCTGCCGGTCCGGCGGCGGTGGAGGGCCGCTCCCGCCTCGTCACGCTCGACCCCACGGCGCTCCCGGCCGCGGCGGGTCGGCGGGTCGGGCTGCCCCTGGCCGACGGTGCCGCCACGGCCCGGGTCGAGGCAGTCGACCACGAGCCGACGTACACCGCTTGGCGGGGCACTCTCGAGGGAGTGCCGATGAGCTCGTTCACGGTCGTCCAGGTGGGTGACGTCTACCGCGGTTCCGTCATCTCGCCCGAGGGGGTGCACACCCTCACCCACGCCGACGGGGGCAACTACTGGTTGACCGACGTCGCCGAGCGCAAGATGCCCGCGACCGACGACGCCCGTCCCGCGGACGGGGCAGACGCGCTCCTGGCTGAGCCCGCGGCGGACGCTGCCCGGCAGGCTGGCGGAAAGAAGCGCGGCAAGGTCAAGATCGGCGTGATGTTCGGCTACACCAAGGCCGCCAGACTCGCGGCCGGCGGGAAGGCCGGCATCAAGTCCGCGGCCGCGCTCGTGGTCTCCCAGACCAACGATGCCTTCGCCAACTCCGGGCTGAAGGTCAAGATCAAGCTCCGGGGCGTGGTGAAGGCCAAGGGCAAGGAGAGCGCCAACCCCATCAAGGACGCCTTCCGCGTGAGTCGGGCGCGGGACGGTCGCTTCGACAACCTTCAGCGGGTGCGCCGACGCCACCACGCCGACATCGTGCACCTCTTCACCTCGGGCGACTCGATCGGCCTGTGCGGCGGCGGCTTGATTCCCTACACCCCCCGCAGCGCCAACCCGGCGGCCGGTGCGTCGGTCTCCACGATCCAGTGCCTGCCCTACCTGGTGGCGACCCACGAGATCGGGCACAACCTCGGCGCCGACCACAACAAGTACCCCGGGGTCTCGCACGCGTCGAAGCTGCCCTACTCCTACGGCTTCGCCAACCCGGCCGGCAACTACATCTCCGTGATGTCGTACTACAACCCCTGCGAGGCCGCGGGGATCTACACCTGCGTGCGGGTGCCGTTCTTCTCCAGCCCGAAGAACACCTACTACGGCCAGCCGCTAGCGGACAGCAAGCGCAACAACAACACCAAGGTGATCAGGCTGACCGCACCGAAGGTGGCACGCTACGTGCGCTGACCACGACGGGCCGAGGTGAGCGACCTCGGCCCGTCCTCCCCCAGCCGCTACCGGCTGCCGTCGGGCTGGTCGTTGTTCTTCTGCGCCCCCCAGCCGTGGACGCGCTCGATCTCGATCAAGGCGCTCACTCGTGCGCGGTCACGCTGGGCGTAGGGCTCACCCGTGTAGTGCGCGGACAAGGCGTCGATGTCCGCGAGTCCCTCGTCGTCGTAGATCTCCACGACGCGACCGATGAGCGTGACGTGCGTGTACCACGAGGACTCGTCGAGGACCGTGAGCGAGACGCGGGGCTCCTTCCTGAGGTGGGCGAGCCGCTTGCGACCCTCGTCCATGTTGACGAGGATGCGATCCTCGCGCAGGAGGTACCAGGTAGCCGCCGAGACCGGCTGGCCGTCCGAGCGGACGGTCGCGATCACGGCTGGGTTGGCCTTCTGCAGCATCTGCCGGGCCTTGTCGGTCAGGGACGTGGGGGGCATCTGAGTATCCGTTCGTCGAGGGAGTGGGCTGGTCGCGGGGTCGTCGGGCCCCGGGGGTGAGGTATGTACCCGGGACCGGGCAGGGACTACCGTCTTAAGGCCCGAGGCGGACGTGTCAGTCGGTCAGCCGACGGCCACGACCTCTTCGAGCTCCTCCTCGACCGGATCCGGCGACGAGGTGGCCGCATGGGCGGCGTCCCGGCGGCGGCGCTCCGCCAGGCCGGAGGCACCCACGAGCATCGCGCCCGCCACGAGCCACAACGCCAGCGTGAGGATCTCGCGTCCTACACCCAGCTGCGGGAAGTAGACGAGGTTGCGCCCGATCTCGTTGAGCGCAGCACCGTTCCAGAAGGAGTGCAGGACGCCGAAGAAGCCGGGCTGCAGCTCGGGAGCGTAGACGCCACCGGCCGAGGTGAAGTTCAGCATCACGAACAGACCGACCATCGCCGGGGTGGTGAGCCGACCGAGGAACGGATGCAGACCGACGCCGAAGAGGACGATGCCGGCGGTGTAGAGCCAGGCCAGGAGCCCGATCTGGGCCACGTGGCTCGGCAGCGCGCCGTAGACGGGTCCGGCCACGACGGTGACCAGGGCCGTGAGCACCGCCGAAGCGGCGATCGCCAGGGCAACGCGGACCCGGATCCGCAGGCCCGCCCCCGCTGCCCCGATGGCGATGCCCGCCGCGTACGCGCCCACGGTCAGGCCGACGACGTAGAAGAACATGCTCTGCCCACTGGGATCGCCCTGGGCCGCGACGGGGACGACGTTCTCGGTCTGCAGCCGCACCCCCTCCTTCTCGGTGACGGCCTGGAAGACCGTGAGCACCGAGCTGGAGGTGGTCGCGGACGCGGCGTCGCTGTAGAGCAGGGTCGCGGTCTCGTCGCCCGGGACCAGCGCGGCCGCGATCTCACGGTGCTCGATCCGGTCGCGCGCGTCCTCGGCGTTGGCGACGGTACGCACGTCCAGGGCATCACCCACGCCCTCCTGCAGGGACTGGGCCAGGACCTGCGCCTCCGCGCTCGACCCGACCACGTCGACGCGTACGTCGTGCGGGCTCGGCTGGTGGAACCCACCCAGGTAGGCCAGGGCCATGCCGGTTCCCAGGAAGAGCGGGATCAGCAGATGGACGGCGACGTGCTTGAGCACGTGGCGCTCGTCGTGGGAGTCGAACATCAGGACCTTTCGAGGTTGCATAGTGAAACTCTGTGTTGTTGTAGAGTACAACGCATGGCTGCAGAAGCGAATTCCGATGCGACCCAGGTCAACGAAGATCTGCTCGACCAGCTGTCCCTGTACGGACGCCGGGCCAGGGGTGCGGTCGAGCGGGTCGCCCCCGAGCTGTCGTTCGCGGAGTACAGCCTGCTCGGGTACGTCCGGACCACGGACGGGGCGCGCGCCCACGACCTGGCACAGGTCTTCGGCCTCGACAAGTCGACGGTGAGCCGCCAGCTCGCTGGGCTGACGCGACGCGGTCTGGTCGAGCGCGACGAGACTCGATGCCTACGAGTCACCCCGGAAGGCGAGCGACTGCTGCGTTCCGCCCGGGCAGCACTCCTGGACCTGCTCGGTGAACGGGTGACCGACTGGACGCTCGAGGAACGACGGACTCTGGCCGACCTGATGCGGCGGTACAACACCGCCGACGCCAAGCACGACGCCGAGGCCATCGGTCGCACGATCAGCTAGGGGGATGCTCGCACGGGCCGATCGGGGTCGACGGTCCCGCCACCACCCCGCGCGTGCCCGGCGTCGGCGCCACCTTGAACCCTCAGCTCAGCTCGCCGCTGAGTCGTTCGTGCCGTTCGGCACTGGCCTCGTCGAGGCCCACGATGCGCACCGACTTGCCCTTGCGCTCGTACTTGGTGGTGATCGCATCCAGGGCAGCGACCGTGGAGGCGTCCCAGATGTGGGACCGGCTGAGGTCGATCACCACGCGCTCGGGATCGCTGACGTAGTCGAACTGCTCGTAGAGGTCGTTGCTGGAGGCGAAGAACAGCGCGCCGGTCACGGTGTAGACCGCAGTGGGGGTGCCGTCCTCGTCCTGGACGAGCTCGCGTCGGGTCTCGGTCACGTGCGCCACCCGACGCGCGAACAGGGTCACGGCCACCAGCACGCCCACCCCCACGCCGATGGCGAGGTTGTGGGTGAGGACGGTGACCACCACGGTCGCGAGCATCACCGTGGTCTCGGACTTCGGCATCCGGGCCAAGGTGGCGGGACGGATGCTGTGCCAGTCGAAGGTCGCCACCGAGACCATCACCATGACGGCGACCAGCGCCGCCATGGGGATCACCGCCACGGCGTCCCCGAACCCGACGACGAGGACGAGCAGGAAGACCCCGGCCAGGAAGGTGGAGATCCGGGTCCGGGCACCTGATGCCTTCACGTTGATCATCGTCTGGCCGATCATGGCGCACCCGCCCATGCCGCCGAAGAAGCCGGTGATCACGTTCGAGACGCCCTGCCCCATGGCCTCCCGGGTCTTGTTGGACCCGGTATCGGTGATGTCGTCGACCAGCTTGGCCGTCAGCAGCGACTCCAGCAGCCCCACCAGGGCCATCGCCAGCGCGTACGGGGCGATGATCTCCAAGGTGGTCAGGTTCCACGGCACGTCCGGCAGCAACAGCGACGGAAGGCTCTGGGGCAGCTCCCCCTCGTCTCCGACCGTCGGCACGTCCAGCCCCCCGAGGACGGTGAACACCGTCAGGACCACGATCGCCACCAGCGGCGCGGGCACAACCTTGGTGATCCTGGGCAGCGCGACGATGACGGCGATGGCCGCGACGGTCAGCGGATAGACCAGCCAGGGCACGTCGACCAGGTACGGGACCTGGGCGACGACGACCAGGATCGCCAGGGCGTTGACGAACCCGACCATCACCGAGCGTGGGACGAACCGCATCAACCGGGCCACCCCGGCGAGGCCGAGCGCGACCTGGAGGATCCCCGCCAGGATCACCGTGGCGATGAGGTAGTCCAGACCGTGTTCGCGGACGACGGGCGCGATCACCAGGGCAACGGCGCCGGTGGCGGCCGAGATCATCGCGGGCCGACCGCCGAGGAAGGCGATGGAGACCGCCATCGTGAACGAGGCGAACAGACCCACGCGCGGGTCGACCCCGGCGATGATCGAGAACGAGATCGACTCGGGGATCAGGGCCAGCGCCACCACGAGGCCGCCGAGGACCTCGGTGCGCAGCAGCCGGGGTGAGCGCAGAGCAGCACGGACGGTGGGTTCGGTGCTGAGCGCGGAATCCTGGACGGCTGCACGTGGCAGGGCAGGTGTGCTCAAGACGCGGGGCTCCTTCAGGCTTGCGGGCGGCTCCCGGCAACGAGGTCCGGATCCAGGGTACTGACCTGGCCGGAGGCAGCTCCGCACCCGCCCTGGCGGACCTACCCGGGATCCGCCCAGCCCAGGATCGTCCGGGCGGCCAGGAAGGCTACCGCCGCGCCCGGCACGGCCTGGAACTGCTCGTAGAGCACCAGCAGGATCACAGTGCCGGCCCCGGCGACCGTGAGCAGCAGGGTCGCGGAGTCCACCGGTGCCTGCTCAGGCTCCACTGCCCGCTGGCACCCGAGCGGCGTCGGCCCCCTGCGCTCCCCCCAGCACGTCGAGCCGACGCTGGTCCAGGGGCGACGGGCGACGATCCAGGCGCCGCTCCAGCAGCGTCGCGGCAGGCTCAGCCTGCCCGGCGTGCACGAGGCAGAAGAGCAGCGTCTCCTCCATCACCTCGCGCTGCGCCGCCGACCCGCCGACGCTCCCGAGCACCGGCATCAGGTCTGTGAGCAGCTGGGCGGCCTCGGCCCAGCGCTGCTCCAGCACCGCTGCCAGCGCGTCGCAGCACGCCGTCACCACCCCGGCCACGACGGTGTCCGACGAGCGCGCGCAGTGCTCGCGCAGCGAGGCGAGCCGAGCGGCGTCACCGGCACCCGCCAGGGCCACCGCGGCGTGCATCGCCACGAAGGGCGTCTGCGGCCTCAGCAACAGCTCCTCGTCGGGACCGGACAGGGAGTCCAGGATGGACCGCATCGGCGGCGCACTCCCCTCGCCCGCGAACGCCGCCGGCACGCCCAGCGCGTCAGCCGCCGCGGTGTCCCACTCCGCGGTGGTGACGCCCCAGCGCCACAGCAGGGACGCGGAGTCCACCAGGGAGCGGACGCCACAGACCCCGGGCGGGGCGAGCTGGGAGTAGTAGCGCCGACGTACCGCCTCGGTGTCGCCCAGCGCGAGCTCGTGCAACGCGGCGTGCCAGGAGAAGTGCGCCCGGTGACTGGCGGACCGGCCACTCTCGGCGACCCAGTGGTCCAGCCACACCCGGCCCGCCTCGTGCTGCCCGGTCTCGTACATCACGTGGGTCAGGGCGTGCACCGCGTGCCCGGACGAGGGCTCGCACGACAGGGCGCTCTCCGCGAGGAGCCCCGCCTCCTCGAAACGGCTCTGGTCCTGCCGGGTGAAGGCGAGCAGCGAGATGTACCACCAGTGGTCGCCGTACGCCGGGGCGAGACCCTCGACCAGCTCCCAGGACTCGCGCTGCACGTCGGTGACCCCGGAGAAGGCGATGGTCGGCACGGCCGCGGAGACGGCCAGCACGTCCCGCGGATAGTTCGCGATGTGCGACATCAGGGCCTGGGCCCCGGAGCGGCGCACGTCGTCGACGCGGCGCGTCACCACGTCGACGAAGCTGCGCTCGCGGGCATCGCCCCGTCGGCCCACGGCCAGCTGAGCCGCCTCCAGCGAGGCGCGCACGTCCGCCTCGGCGCCGGCCTCGTGGCCCAGCATCGCCAGGGCCGCGTGCGCCATCGCGAAGTCGGGATCGAGCCTGGCCGCCTCGCGGATCAGCTCGTCCCCACCGGACTGCAGGCGCATCACGCGCTCCAGTCCGGCGTTGTACGCCGCCGCTGCCTCGGCGGTCGAGGACAGCGGCAGGCCGAGCGGGTCCCGCGGGCGAGCGATCGGGTGGTGCCCGCCCACCAGCCGGCCGTCCTCCAGGCGGCGCGGCAGCGGAGCCACCGCATCGAGCACCGAGGAGGCCAGGGCCAGCGCCTGGGTGCGGATCTCCGGCACCGCGGTCGACTCCCAGAGCTCGCCGCGGCGCAGCGCTCCCAGGGTCCACACGGGCGCGTCGGCGGTGCCCGCCGAGTCGACCAGGCGACCGGCGTCTGTGCGGAAGCCCATCCCGGCAGTGGCGATGGTGGCCAGGGCGGTGCCGGCGCGAGGCCGCAGCAGGTCGTCGAGCAGCTCGTTGCCAAGGAGCCGGATGTCGGACTGCGGACCGGTGCAGTTCACCACCCAGCCGACGTCGCGACGGCGACCGTCCGACAGGGTCACCGACAGACCACCACGGGGCAGGGGCTCGGCCGCGACGACCTCCGCCGCCTCGATCGAGAGCCGACCGGTCTCCCACATCTCGCGCATGGTCACCGCGCTGGACGGGGCCATCCGGTGACGGACGACGTTCCACTCCCCCGCGTCACGCGCCATGAACTCCAGGCGGTCCTCCTCGCTGAACCGCTCCCACAAGGCGGCCACGCGGAACCGCAGCCCGTCCACCGCGGGGCGCCAGTCGCCGCTCGCCTCCTGCACCTGCTCGATGTGCTGGGCGGTGGCCTTGCGCACCTCTTCCAGCGTGGTGCCCCAGTCGGAGATGTCGGGGATGGCTGCCAGCTTCGGAGTGGACAGGTGCGCCTTGGGCAGGCGCGCGCGCCGGGACACGGCGAACAGGCGGCGGTCGGGCCGGGCCCCGGGGCCGGCCACCGACAGCGCGACGTCGACCATGGTCAGCCCCGAGCCCACGACCAGCACGTCGGCGGGACCGGACTGGTCCCGGCGTACGACGTCGAGCGCGCCGGGCTGCCAGGGGTCGGCCACGAAGAACGCCGACTGCCGCAGCTCCTCCGGCGCCCAGCCGTGGCCCACCTGGGGCAGGCCGGTGGCGACCACCACGGCGTCGGCCTCGATCTCGCCGCGGTCGGTCAGGACCGAGCAGCCGGTCGACGTACGCCGGAGGCCGACGGCGCGGGCGCGGACGTGCTCGATCCCCACCGTCCCCGCGGTCGCCGCGATCGCGTCGGCGAGCGTGTCGTCGAGGTAGAGCGCGAAGTGGCGCCGGGGCACGAAGGCGGCGGGGTCCGGGTCGCAACCGGCCACGTGCCGGGCCCGCCAGGAGACGAAGTGCGCGGGATCCTCGGGCAGGGCGCTCATCCCGGCCACGGTGACGTTGAGCAGGTGGCCTTCGTCCGGGGTGCCGAAGGCGACGCCACGGGCCCATCGGTCCGCGGGATCGAGGAGCACCACGTCGAGGGCGGTGGAGCGTCGACCCGCCTCGCGCAGCAGGTGGATGGCGGTCAGGGTGCCGCTCGCGCCGGCACCGACGACGACCACCTTCGCTCGTGCGGCTCTCGGTGATGTCGACATGCTGACTCCTTGCTCGGTCCGTCTCAGCGGCTGACACAAGCACGTCAGCACAGCATCCAGGATCACTTGACCTGTATGTCACTAAGATTGATTAACTTTGACAAGGAATGCAAGCCAGCCACGGGTTCACCAGGACACGAACTGGACACGAAGGGCCGAGTCGCCTCGGGGCGCGACCAAGGTCACGCCCCGAGGTGGAGACCCACGCCGCCCACGCCGCCCACTCCGCGCGAGTCGCGCGACCTAGAGCCTCCAGCAGGAGCTGGCGGCCGGCAGCCCGGCGAACCGGGCCTCCATGAAGCCGTAGACCTCCGTGGCGTTGTTGAGCATGCCGCCCACGTGCAGCGGGGTGGCGTTGGTGCTGAGTCGCACGTTGGCCTGGCGATCGCACCAGTCGACGGCCAGCTGTCGACCGACCCGGTAGGGAACGACGTCGTCGAGCAGGCTCTGGGTGAGGAGCACGGGGGCGCTCGGCTTGCGCAGACCGATGCGCTGTTCGGCGATCATCGTCTTGAAGGGCTCGCGCTCGATCAGCTGGCCGAGGCTGGAGCCGTCCGCGGTGTAGTCGGAGGACTTGGTGAAGGCGGATCCCAGAAGGTCGAAGACGCAGTTGTCGGAGATCCGGGCGAACATCTTCTTGCCGGCGTCGTTGAGGTAGTCGTTGATGTTCAGCCCGTAGCTGGCCGAGAGGCCGGCGATCGCGTACCAGGTGAACTCGGAGTAGAGCGTGCCGTCGATGGCGCCCGGCAGCGCCCGCAGGTCCGCCGGGACCGCGCCCGCGACCGTCCCCTTGATCTTCAGCTCCGGTGCGTAGGTAGCGGCGAGCTCCGCCGCGGACGCGGCGCCGGCCCCACCTTGCGAGTAGCCGTAGAGACCCACCGGGCTGGTGCCGGACAGCCCGGTGCCAGAAAGCCGCTGCGCGGCGCGCACAGCGTCCAGCACCGCGTGACCCTGCGACTCGCGGTCCATGTAGGTGTGCAGCCCCGCGGTGCCGAGGCCCTCGTAGTCGGTCATCGCGATCGCGTAGCCGCGAGCCAGGAGACCGGCCATGAAGATCGACTCGTACTCGAAGCCCTCGCTGAACTGGCGGGATGGGGCGCAGGTGTCACCGACCCCCTGCGTGCCGACCGCGTAGCCGATGACCGGGCGCGTGCCCTTGCCCACCCACGGCGCCTTCGGCACGATGACGGACCCCGAGACCGCGATGGCCCTGCCGGTGCGGTTGGTGGACCGGTAGAGCACCCGGGTCGAGGTGTAGGCCAGGTCCTTCACCGCTGCGGGATCCAGCAGATAGCCCAGTCGCTCGCTGCGGATCACGTCGCCATTGTTGGCCGGGAGCGTCGCGGGGGCTTGGTAGAAGGGCGGCAGGTCCTCCGCGGCCTGCGCGGCCGGTGCGGAGAACGGGATGAGCAGCATGGCCGCCGCGGCGGCGAGTCCTGCGGTGAGACGAGAAGGTGACATCGACAGCTCCTTTGATTACCCCCGAGTAGGAAGGTCAGCAGAACATGTGACGGGCGTCACAGGCAACCCTCGCTGCCGGGCCAGCACGGGACGTTCCAGCGCTCGACGCCGGGTCGACGTCAGGGGTCACATGGCAGAATGAGGGCGCGCTCCGGGACTCCGTGAGCGCGTACTCAGCCGGCTCCCCGTCGGCGTCCGCGCGGGCTTCGAGGAGCGAACTGCCATGGAGGTAACCCCACTCGTCTGGGGACTGACGATCGTCGGGATCCTGGGCCTGCTGGCCTTCGACTTCATCTTCCACGTGCGCAAGGCGCACGTGCCGACCCTGCGCGAGGCGGCCATCTGGTCGGCCCTCTACGTCGGCTTCGCGATCCTCTTCGGTCTCGGGATGCTGCTGTTCGCCGGTGGCGGCCCCGGCTCTGAGTACTTCGCCGGCTACGTCACCGAGAAGGCACTCTCGGTCGACAACCTGTTCGTCTTCCTGATCATCATGGCGAGCTTCCGCGTGCCCCGTGAGGACCAGCAGAAGGTGCTGCTGTTCGGCATCGTGTTCGCCCTCATCGCCCGCACCGGCTTCATCCTCCTCGGCGCCGCGCTGATCAACCAGTTCGCCTGGATCTTCTACCTCTTCGGCCTGATCCTCCTGCTCACCGCCGGCAACCTGCTCAAGCCGGAGGACGAGGAAGAGCACGGCGCGGACAACTTCATCATCCGGATCGCCAAGAAGTTCATGCACACCAGCGACCATTACGACGGCGACAGGCTCTTCACCGTCGAGAACGGCAAGCGCGTCATGACGCCGATGCTGCTGGTGATGGTGGCGATCGGTGGCACCGACATCCTGTTCGCCCTCGACTCCATCCCGGCCATCTTCGGGCTGACCCAGAACACCTACATCGTGTTCACCGCGACGGCGTTCTCGCTGCTCGGCCTGAGGCAGCTGTTCTTCCTCATCGACGGTCTGCTCGACCGGTTGATCTACCTCTCCTACGGCCTGGCCGCGATCCTGGCGTTCATCGGCGTCAAGCTGATCCTGCACGCGCTGCACGAGAACAACCTGCCCTTCATCAACGACGGCGAGCACGTCCCGGTCGTCGAGGTCGGCATCGGCCTTTCCCTCGCGGTGATCATCGGCGTGCTGGCCGTCACCGTGGTCGCCTCCCTGGTCAGCCCCGCGGGCAAGGCGCAGACGGCGATCGCGAACGCCCGCCGCCACGCCACGGCGTACCTCGACTCCGAGTACACCCACGACCCGGCCGAGCGGGAGCGGATCTACAACGCGCTGCTCGCCGAGCGCGAGCAGATCATCGCGCTGGGCCCGAAGTACCGCGAGAAGGCACGCGCGGAGGCCGACCTGATGGACCTTCTCGAGCGGGCACGCTCCAGCCGCGACGAGGCCGTGGCCCGGGGCGAGGCCAAGCCCCGATGAGGGCCGCGGCGCTGCTTCCGCCGACCCCGGCGACGTCCCGGCTCCAGGACGTCGCACGCTGGCTGCTCGGCGCCGCACTGCTCTTCGCCGGCACCACCCACCTCACCACCGCCCGCCAGGAGTTCCAGGCGCAGGTCCCTTCCTGGTTCCCCGTCGACAGCGACGTGGTGGTCGTGGTCTCGGGCGTGGCGGAGATCGGCCTCGGCCTCGGGCTGCTCCTGCTGGCCCGCCCGAAGGTGCTCGTGGGCATCGTGACGGCCGGCTTCTTCGTCGCGGTGTTCCCGGGCAACATCGCCCAGTACGTCGAAGGAACCGACGCCTTCGGCCTGGACAGTGACCGGGCCCGACTGGTCCGGCTCTTCTTCCAGCCGCTGCTGGTGCTGTGGGCGCTGTGGTCGACCGGGGCGCTGCGCGCCCTGCGCGAGGCCGCCACGGGACGCCGCCCGTCAGCCTGATCCGGCCGCGCTCCCCCCGTCAGACCTCGTCAGCCCCAGAAGATCCGCTCGACCACCGCGTGGGCTCGCCGGGTGGTGCGCAGGTAGTCGTTGACCATGCGGTCGGAGTCCCCCGGCTCGTAGCCGAGCACGATGGCGACCGCCGCCTTCTCCTTCGCGTCCTGGGGCAGCTGGTCCACCGCCTTGCCGCGCACCTGGGTGGCGGCGTTGCGGACGTGGCTCACCAGCCGCCAGGCCGACTCCAACGTCCCTGCGTCCTGGTCTGAGATGAGTCCGGCCTCGGCCGCCGCAGCGAGGGCCTCCAGGGTCATCGGTGTCCGGAGCCCGGGCACCGCACCGGCGTGCCGCAGCTGCAGCAGCTGCACGGTCCACTCGATGTCGGCCAGCCCGCCCCGGCCCAGCTTGAGGTGCGTGTGGGGATCGGCCCCCCGGGGCAGGCGCTCGTGGTCCACCCGGGCCTTGATCCGACGGATCTCGACCACGTCGTCCACACTGATGCCGCCCTCGGGGAACCGCAGCGGGTCGATCAGCTCGGTGAAGCGCCTGCGGAGGTCCGGGTCGCCGACGGTGGCGTCAGCCCGCAGCAGCGCCTGTGCCTCCCAGACCTGGGACCATTTCGCGTAGTACGACGCGTAGGACTCCACCGTCCTCACCAAGGGCCCCTGCTTGCCTTCCGGGCGCAGGCCGGCATCGACCTCCAGTGCAGGATCGCTGCCGGGCATGGCGAGCAGGCGCCGCAGCTCGTGGGCGACCGCTTGCGCGAAGGAGGCGGCGCGGTGGCTGTCGGCTCCGGGCACCGGCTCGTAGACGAACATGACGTCCGCGTCGCTGCCGTAGGACAGCTCGAAGCCGCCGTACCGGCCCATGGCGACGATCGCCAGGCGGGCGGGGGGCTCGGCGACCCCACGCTGGCGGCAGATCTCGCCCGAGGCCACGTCCAGGGTGGCCTCCAAGGTGGCGTCGGTGAGCCGGGCCAACGCCCGACCCACGTCCGCCACGTCCGTCTCGCCGAACAGGTCGCCCGCCGAGATCCGGAACAGCTCACGTCGTCGTACCGCCCGCACCGCTCGTACGGCGTCCTCCGCGGAGGGCTGCCGGCCGGCGGTGGCCCGCATCTCGGCGGTGAGTGCCTCCGCGCTCAGCGGTGTCAGGTCCTCCCCCAGCATCCGCACCCCCTGAGGCTCACGCTCCAGCAGGTCGGTGGCGTAGCGAGAGGTGGAGAGCACTCGCGCCAGCCGCTGAGCCACCTGCCCCTCGTCGCGCAGCTGACGCAGGTACCAGTGGCTCTTCCCCAGTGCCTCACTGATCCGGCGGAACCCGAAGAGCCCGGCGTCAGGGTCGGGTGAGCTCGCGAACCAGCCGAGCATGACCGGCAGCAGCGTCCGCTGGATGGCCGCGGATCGGGACACGCCGCTGGTCATCGCCTCCAGGTGGCGCAGCGCCGCCCGGGGGTCTGCGTAGCCCAGGGCCATCAGCCGGGTCTCGGCCTGCTCGGGCGTGAGCCGGGCGTCCGGGCCTGGGATCCGCGCCACGGATTCGAGGAGCGGACGGTAGAAGAGCTTCTCGTGCAGCCGCCGCACCTCGCGGCGGTGGTAGTGCCAGGTCTTCTCAAGCAGCTGGACCGGCTCCCGGAAGAAGCCCATCGAGCGTCCTAGGCGGCGCAGGTCGCCCTCGTCCTCGGGCACCACGTGGATCCGGCGCAGCTGGTAGAGCTGGATCCGGTGCTCCAGCGACCGCAGGAAGGAGTAGGCCTCGTGCAGCGCCTCCCCGTCCTCGCGCCCGACGTACCCACCCCGGGTGAGCTCCGCCAGCGCGCTGAGCGTGGTCGGCGTGCGCAGGCGCTCGTCCGCGCGTCCATGCACCAGCTGCAGCAGCTGGACGGCGAACTCGACGTCGCGCAGTCCCCCTGAGCCCAGCTTGAGCTGACGGGCGGCCTCCTTGCTCGGGATGTGGTCGATCACCCGACGCCGCATCGCCTGCACGTCGAGGACGAACCCTTCCCGCTCCGCGACCCGCCACACCATCGGCTGCACCATCTCCACGAATGCCCGCCCCAGGACCAGGTCGCCGGCCACGGGCCGGGCCTTGAGCAGCGCCTGGAACTCCCAGGTCTTGGCCCACCGCTCGTAGTAGCCCTGGTGGCTCGCGAGCGTGCGCACCAGGGGTCCGGCCTTGCCCTCGGGACGCAGGGCGGCGTCGACCGGCCAGATCGTGCCCTCCCCGGTGTGCTCGGAGCAGATCTGGATCAGGTGGCTCGCCAGCTGCGCGGCCGCTCGGGTGCCGGCGTTCTCGTCGACCCCCTCGGCCACCTCGTGCACGAAGATGACGTCCACGTCGGAGACGTAGTTGAGCTCGTGGCCGCCGCACTTGCCCATCGCCACCACCGCCAGCTTGCACTTCCTCCAGTCCTCCCCGAGGCGGGCGCGTGCCACCGCCAAGGCAGCGTCGAGGGTGCCCGCGGCGAGGTCGGCGAGCTCCGCGGCGGTGTCGTCCAGACTCTGGTGGTGCGCCAGGTCGCGTGCCGCCAGCCGTAGCAGGATCCTGCGGTACTCCACCCGCAGCGCGTCCACCGCCGCTCCGTCGGGGAGCGATGCCACCGGACAGTCCGATCGCGCGTCCGCGCCCACGGCTTCGAGCAGCTGAGCACGGACGGCCCAGGCTGCCGGACGGCTGCACCCCAGGTGGGGGTCGGTGAGCTCGCGCCACTGCTCCGGCCGGCGGACCAGGTGGTCCCCGAGAGCCTCGCTGGCGCCGAGGACCGAGAGCAGCCGCATCGCAGTGCCCTCGTCGTCCACGAGCTCGGCCAGCATCTCGGGGTCGGCCCCTGGGCTGGCGGTCATCCTCACCAGGCTGGACAGCGCCAGGTCCGGGTCGGCGGTCCGGGAGAACGTCGAGAGCAGGGGGGCAGCGTGCTCGCCCAGCTCCGACAGCTCCTGCCGGACTCGGTCCGGCTCCTGGAAGCCGGCTCGGATCAGCGCGGTGTTGCTCGGCTCAGCCGGCATTGGTCCACTGGGGGCGGTGCAGCACGAAGCGGGCTACGGCCAGCAGCAGGGCGAGCATGATCAGGAACGGCAGCACCAGGTCCCAGGCCTGCTCCACGTCCGAGGAGCCGACCAGGCCGGTGCGCGAGGCCTCCCACGCCAGCATGGACACGATGACGCCACCGGCGAGCAGCACCGCAAGCACCATCCAGGTGCCCGTGGTCGGACGCCTCGGGACCCGGGCAGCGCTGGTGGGCCACGGCACCGAGCACATGGCGACCAGCAGCACCCCGACCCCGATGCTGGTCCAGGACCGCCAGACGAAGTCGCCGTTGTCCACGGGGTGCACCTTGGCGAAGAGCCAGCCCGAGGCGAGCATCCCCAAGCCGGCGAACGAGCTCCTGGCCCGGGTGGCCGACGTCGAGGAGGACAGCCACATCAGGGCGCTGATGGTGGAGATCAGCAGCAGTGCGCCCACCAGGATCGACAGGGGCTGCGTGTACTCGTAGACCACGACTCCCGGGTCAGGGTCGGTCACGCCCGGGTCCATGGCCACCAGCAGCCACACCACGCCGCTGACGAACGCCAGCCACAGCATCGGCTCGAGCACCGCGCGGATCGGGCCACTGACCCGCGTCGGGTCGGTCCTGGGGGTCGCCCCGGCCGACCTGGGCCGCTTGCGAGGGATCGGTCGGAGGCGGTCGTGCTTCTGCGCGTGGTCGCGAGCCACGGGGGTCGGGTCCAGCACCGACCGGGCCGGAGGCAGGGCCCTGCGCGCGCCCGATCGGCGCGCGGAGCCAGGCACCCGGTGCGAGGTCATGTCAGATCACCGGCAGCATCTGGTCGCGCTCGAAGGCGGACACCTGGCCGCGATAGGCCTCCCACTCCGCCCGCTTGTTGCGCAGGAAGAAGTCGAAGACGTGCTCGCCGAGCGTCTCGGCCAGCAGCTCGCTGCTCTCGGCCACGTTGATGGCCTCGAAGAGGGTCCTGGGGAGCGGCTCGATGCCCAGGCTGCGGCGCTCGCGCTCGGTTAGCGACCAGACGTCGTCCTCCGCCTCGCGCGGGAGCTCGTAGCCCTCCTCGATGCCCTTCATGCCGGCCGCCAGGGTGACGGCGAAGGCGAGGTAGGGGTTGCAGGCGGCGTCCAGCGAACGGAGCTCGACCCGGGTGGACTGCCCCTTGCTGGGCTTGTACATCGGCACCCGGATCATCGCCGAGCGGTTGTTGTGCCCCAGGAGATGAACGAGGGAGCCTCACCGCCGCCGATCAGGCGCTTGTAGCTGTTGACCCACTGGTTGGTGACCGCGGTGATCTCGGCAGCGTGCCGGACGATCCCGGCGATGAACTGCCGCCCGGTCCGGGAGAGCTGGTACTGGGCGCCGGCCTCGAAGAACGCGTTGCGGTCGCCCTCGAACAGCGACACGTGGGTGTGCATCCCGGAACCGGGGTGGGTGGTGAAGGGCTTGGGCATGAAGCTCGCCCAGATCCCCTGGCTCAGCGCCACCTCGCGCACCACGGTGCGGAAGGTCATGATGTTGTCGGCGGTGCTCAGCGCGTCCGCGTAGCGCAGGTCGATCTCCTGCTGCCCGGGCCCGCCCTCGTGGTGGCTGAACTCGACGGAGATGCCCATCGACTCCAGCATCGTGATGGCCTCGCGCCGGAAGTCGGCGCCCATCGACTGGGCGGTGTGGTCGAAGTAGCCGCTGCGGTCCACCGGCACCGGCTCGACCCCGCTCTGGGGGGTGTCCTTGAAGAGGTAGAACTCGATCTCGGGGTGGGTGTAGAAGGTGAACCCCTTGTCGGCCGCCTGGCCCAGGGTCCGCTTCAGCACGTGCCGCGGGTCGGCGTACGACGGGCTGCCGTCCGGCATCAGGATGTCGCAGAACATCCGCGCGGTTGAGGGACCCTCGCCGCGCCACGGCAGGATCTGGAACGTGGACGGGTCGGGCTTGGCGAGCATGTCGCTCTCCTGCACCCGGGCGAAGCCCTCGATGGCCGAACCGTCGAAGCCGATGCCCTCACCGAAGGCGCTCTCCAGCTCCGCAGGAGCAACCGCGACGGACTTGAGGAAGCCCAGAACGTCGGTGAACCACAGTCTCACGAACCGTACGTCGCGCTCCTCGAGTGCGCGCAGCACGAAGTCCTCTTGCTTACCCATGCGCGCAACGATAGGGCAAGGCATCTTTCGGATTTCGCGGAACTGCTGAGGTGGGGCGGATCACGCCTGCTGGGACCCGTGGTGCCGTGGGTTGCGCGGGGCGTGCCCCGCCGCCTCAGCGCTGCGGAACGCGCTCGAGGTCTCGGAGCCAGGCCGTGGCCCGGGCGTCCGAGGGCATCCGCCAGTCCCCCCGTGGAGACATCGTCCCGCCCGGGCTGACCTTGGGACCGTTGGGCAGGGCGCTGCGCTTGAACTGGTTGGCGAAGAACCGACGGACGAAGACCTCGAGCCATCCCTTGATGGTGGCCAGGTCGTAGGACGGGCGGTCCTGGACCGGGTAGCCGGGGGGCCACTCCCCCGCCTCGGCGTCCCGCCAGGCGTGCATGGCCAGGAAGGCGATCTTCGAGGGGCTCCGACCGTGGCGCACCACGTGGAAGAGGGTGAAGTCCTGCAGCGCGTAGGGCCCCACGGAGTCCTCGGTCGCCTGCGGCTTCACCCCCTCCTGCGACGGGATCAGCTCGGGGGTGATCTCCTGCTCCAGGATCTCGGCCAGCACCTCGTTGGTGGAGGTGTCGAACTCGCCGTGCCCGATCACCCACCGGATCAGGTGCTGGACCAGCGTCTTGGGCACCCCGGAGTTCACGTTGTAGTGCGACATCTGGTCGCCGACGCCGTACGTGCACCAGCCGAGCGCGAGCTCGGAGAGATCCCCCGTGCCGACCACGATGCCGCCGCGCTGGTTGGCCAGCCGGAACAGGAAGTCGTAGCGCAGCCCGGCCTGGACGTTCTCGAACGTGACGTCGTACACCTTCTCCCCCCGGGCGTAGGGGTGGCCCAGGTCGGTCAGCATCTGGTCCGCCGCCGGCCGGATGTCGATCTCCTCGAAGGTCACCCCGAGCGACTCGCAGAGGCGGATCGCGTATGACTTGCTGGCCGAGCCGGTGGCGTAGCCGGGCATGGTGAAGGCCAGGACGTCACTGCGGGGACGGCCCAGCCGGTCCATGGCCTTCGCCGCCACGATCAGCGCATGGGTCGAGTCGAGCCCGCCGCTGACCCCGATGACCGGCTTGGGGCTGCCGATGGACACCAGCCGCTGCTCGAGCCCGGACACCTGGATGTTGTAGGCCTCGTAGCAGTCCAGCGCCAGCCGCTCGGGGTCGTCGGGCACGAACGGGAACCGGTCCAGCTTGCGGCGCAGGCCGATGTCTCCGCCGGGAGGGCCGATCTCGAGGTCGACCACGCGGAACGCCGGGTCGGAAGGGCCGCCGGACCCGCCGGCGGTACGGCGGTTGTCGTCGAAGGCCCCTTGGCGCATCCGCTCCTGACGCAGCCGGGCGAGATCGACGTCCACAACCGTGCGCTGCGGGCCGTCGGGGAACCTCGCGGTCTCGCCCAGCAGGTCCCCCACCTCGTAGACCATGGTCTGCCCGTCCCAGCTCAGGTCGGTGGTCGACTCGCCCTGTCCCGCGGCGGCGAACACGTAGGCCGCCGAGCAGCGCGCGCTCGCGCTGCGCACCAGGAGGCGTCGCTCCTCCGAGCGCCCCACGGTGATGGGGCTCCCGCTGAGGTTGAGCAGCACCGTGGCACCGGCCAGAGCGGCCCGGGCGCTCGGGGGGACCGGCACCCACATGTCCTCGCACACCTCCACGTGCACGACGAGGTCGGGGACGTCGACGGCGCGGAAGAGCAGGTCCGGACCCAGCGGGACCTCGGTCCCGGCCACGGTCACCCACTCGTCCCGGCGGTCGTCGCCCGGCGCGAACCACCGGCGCTCGTAGAACTCGCGGTAGTTGGGCAGGTAGGACTTCGGCGCCACCCCCAGCACCTCGCCCCGGTGGATGACGACGGCGCAGTTCAGGACCCGGGTGCCGTGCACCAGGGGAGCACCCACGACGAGCACCGTCATCAGGTCGCGGCTGGCCTCGGCGATCTCGGCGACTCCCGCGTGCACGCCCTCGAGCAGCACGTCCTGGAGGAACAGGTCGTCCACCGAGTAGCCGGTGAGGCAGAGCTCGGGGAATACCGCGACGGCGACCGAGTCGGCGTCGCAGGCGCGCGCCTGCTCGATCACGGCCTGCGCGTTGGCGGCGGGGTCTGCCAGCGCCACCGGCAGCGTGCACGCGGCGACCCTGGCGAACCCGTGGGCGTAGGCGGAGAAGAAGTCCACGCGCTGAGTCTAGGGATCCGACCGGCCGCTCGGGTGAGCGGCGCCACACGTGGCGGTTCGCGCCTGCGACTAGCCTGTCTGGCGTCCGTGGACTCCACCAGGGAGCCGCGAGATGCCTGCGAGGAGACGACGATGAGCGAGCAGCAGCCAGCCGGCGAGGTGACCGCCCCCTACGGGACGGGCACCGCCAGCACCGCCACGCCGACGCGGAAGGTGCGCACGCACCACCTGCGCGAGATGAAGGAGCGGGGCGAGCGCATCACCATGCTCACCGCCTACGACATGTACACCGCGGCCACCTTCGACGAGGCCGGCATCGACCTGCTGCTGGTCGGCGACTCCGCCTCCAACAACGTGCTCGGCAACGAGACCTCCTTGCCGATCACCGTGGACGAGCTGCTCCCGCTGACCCGCGCCGTGGCCCGCTCCGTGCGCCGCGCCATGGTGGTCGGGGACCTGCCGTTCGGCTCCTACCAGGCCTCGCCCGAGCAGGGGTATCTCACCGCCGCCCGATTCATGAAGGAGGGGGGCGCACACTGCGTCAAGCTCGAGGGCGGGGTCGAGATGGCGCCGGTGATCGAACGGTGCACGCGCGGCGGCATCCCGGTGATGGCCCACATCGGCTTCACCCCGCAGAGCGAGCACACCCTCGGCGGCTACCGGGTCCAGGGGCGCGGCGAGGCCAGCCAGCGGCTCCTGGCCGACGCCTTGGCCGTCCAGGAGGCCGGCGCCTTCGCCGTCGTGATGGAGATGGTGCCCGAGGTGGTGGCCACCGAGGTCACCGCGATGCTCACCATTCCGACGATCGGCATCGGTGCCGGCCCCGGCTGCGACGGACAGGTGCTGGTGTGGCAGGACGCCTTCGGGCTGCGCACCGGACGCATGGCGAAGTTCGTCAAGCAGTACGCCGACGTGCACGGCGTGCTGCTGGACGCCGCCCGCTCCTACGCCGAGGACGTGAAGGGCGGGACCTTCCCCGGCCCTGAGCACTCCTTCTAGTCAACGAGCCGCCCCGCGACTAGCGTCGCTCCATGCGCCTGCACCTCACTGCCCGCTCCACCCCCGCGCTGGCGGGGCTGACCGGTCTGCTGGCCGCGGGGCTGCTCAGCGTCCCGGCCGGCGCCGTACCTGCGGCCGCCGGGGCCGACGCCGCCGGGTCGAGCACGGCCCTGGTCGCGGAGCGTGCCGCCGCACCCCGGCTCAAGGTACGTCGGCTCGTCGGGCAGCTGGACATCCCCTGGGACGTCCAGCCCGTGGCCGCCCGGACGTTCCTGCTCACCGAGCGGGACCGACGGCGGCTCAGCCTGGTGCAGCACGGCACGCGACGTACCGTGAGGTTCCCCCGCAGCGCCGTGTGGAGCTCCGGTGAGACCGGCCTGATGTCCCTGGCGGTCTCGCCCGACTTCGCGACGTCGCGCCGCTTCTACGCCTGTCACGGGGGCTTCGCGGGCAACGGCCACGACGTGCGCGTCACCTCGTGGCGCTTGAGCCCCAGCGGCCACCGCGCCCGCGGCGGCAAGGTGCTGCTGCGTGGCATCCCAGCCTCCAGCGGCCGCCACGGCGGGTGCCGCCTGCTGCTGGACCGCAGGACCGGCGCCCTGCTGGTGGGCACCGGCGACGCCGCGGTGGGCACCAACCCTCGCGACCTGGAATCGCTGGGGGGCAAGGTGCTGCGGCTGGACCCCAGCACCGGCGCGCCCTGGCCGGACAACCCCTTCATCGGCTCCGCCGATGCCCGGACCCGCTACGTGCTCACCTACGGCCACCGCAACGTCCAAGGGCTGGCGCAACGCTCGGACGGGTCGCTGTGGTCGGTGGAGCAGGGCAGCGACCGGGACGACGAGGTCAACCTGCTGGTCCCGGGAGGCGACTACGGGTGGAACCCGGTGCCGGGCTACAACGAGGCCGTGCCCATGACCGACCCGTCGTTGCCCGGCAAGCAGGTCCCCGCCCGGTGGAGCTCGGGAAAGCCCACCCTGGCCACCTCGGGGGCAGCGTGGGTGCGGGGGAAGCAGTGGGGAGCGCTCGAGGGCACGCTCGCGGTGGCCGCCCTCAAGGCCAGCAGGCTGCTGTTCCTGAGGTTCGACGACTCCGGGGTGCTCCAGCGGGTGCACGCGCCGAGACGCCTGAGGTCCTTCGGCCGCCTGCGCAGCGTCACGTCCCTGCCCTCGGGGCGCCTGCTGGTCACCACCAGCAACGGCGGCGGTGCCGACGAGGTGCTGGAGATCCGGCCCCGCTGAGGGGGGTCAGTCCTCCTTCTTGTCCTCGGCCTCGGCGTCGTCGTTCCACGTCGGGTCGTTGTCCCAGGCCTCGTTGTTAGCCTGCACGTGCTCCAGGGCAGCGGCAGCCTCGGCCTCGGTGGCGTAGGGACCGAGGCGGTCGGCGTTCTTGCAGCCGTCCCGGCCCTCGACCGTGCGGTGGATCAGGCAGAACCAGTACTGCGGCGCTTTGCTCATGCCTGCAGAAACTACACTCGCAGGCGTGAGTCCAGTAGCTGCCGCCACCATCTCTCCACGTCGCCCGGTCCCCGCCGACATCCCGCGTCCGGAGTACGTCGACCGCCCCTCGCCCGCGCGGTTCGAGGGGTCGGAGGTCAAGGACGCCGAGACCATCGAGAAGATGCGCGTCGCCGGCCGGCTCGCGGCCCAGGCCCGGGAGCTGGTGGGCTCGCACGTGGCGCCCGGTGTCACCACCGACGAGCTCGATCGCATCGGTCACGAGTTCCTCTGCGACCACGGCGCCTACCCCTCGACCCTGGGCTACCGGGGCTTCCCCAAGTCGCTGTGCTCCAGCGTCAACGAGGTCATCTGCCACGGCATCCCCGACGGGCGGGTCATCGAGGACGGCGACATCGTCAACATCGACATCACCGCCTACCTCGACGGCGTGCACGGGGACACCAACGCGACCTTCCTGGCCGGTGAGGTCGACGAGGAGACGCGACTGCTGGTGGAGCGCACCAGCGAGGCGCTGGAGCGCGGCATCCGCGCCGTGCGCCCCGGTCGCCGGATCAACGTGATCGGCCGGGTGATCGAGTCCTACGCCAAGCGCTACAGCTACGGCGTGGTGCGGGAGTTCACCGGCCACGGCATCGGCACGGCGTTCCACAGCGGGCTGGTGGTCCCCCACTACGACACCGACCATTACGACGACCTGATCGAGGTCGGCATGACGTTCACCATCGAGCCGATGCTCAACCTCGGCACCCACGAGTGGGAGATGTGGGACGACGGCTGGACTGTGGTCACCAAGGACCGGCGCCGCAGCGCCCAGTTCGAGCACACCCTGCTGGTCACCCCCACCGGCGCCGAGGTGCTGACCAACCCCTGACCTACGTGTCCTTCCCCGCCCGGTGCGCGAGGGCGCGCTCCACGCGCAGCACAGCCGCCTGATGGTCGTAGTCCTCCGACATCACTGCCGCCAGCTTGAGGTGCGGCAAGGCCTCGGCCGGACGCCCCTGCCGCTCAAGCGCCCGTCCCAGGGCGTGCTGCACCCACGCGTCACTGGGCGACTGCGCAGCGAGCTCTCGCAGCTCCGCCTCCGCACGGCCCAGCTGGGCCCGGATCAGCCAGGCCCAGACCCGCAGGATCCGCAGTCCGGTGTTGTCCGGCTCGGCCTCCAGCGCGGGCTCGAGCAGCCGGAGCGCCTCGTCCGGGGCTCGCCTGCACAACAGGTCGTAGGCCACGCCGTACGCGTGCTCGGGACCCCCCTGACCCGGGAAGACCATCGGCGGAGCGGTGTACTCGTTCTCCATGCCGGGTCAACGGTGCACCGGCTCCGTCGATTCCCCTAGACTCGGGGCGCGAATGGGTCAGCTGGGCGATCGCGTCGTCGGGGTCATCCCGGCGCCGAGGAAAGTCCGGGCTCCACAGGGCAAGGTGGTGGGTAACACCCACCCGGGGCAACCCGCGGGAAAGTGCCACAGAGAACAGACCGCCGCTCCTCACGGGGCGGTAAGGGTGAAACGGCGGTGCAAGAGACCACCAGCGCTCCGGGCGACCGGAGCGGCTAGGCAAACCCCACCTGGAGCAAGGTCAAGAAGCCATCCGTCCGCGGGTGGTGCGTGCACGTTCGAGGGCGGCCCGCCCGAGTGCACGGGTAGACCGCAGGAGACGGCCGGCAACGGCCGTCGTAGATGGATGATCGCCCCCGCCTCGCGGCGGGACAGAACCCGGCTTACAGGCTGACCCATTCGCTTCACCCCTTCTGGCCCGCCGTGCTCGGCGAGTCGATGGCCTCCCCGGGATCGACTCCGCCACTCACCGTCGGGGGCTGGTGCTCTTCGTACGTCGCGTGGCCGGTGCGCTGCGGGGATCCTCGGGCCAGGCGTGCTTGGGGTAGCGCCCGCGCAGATCAGCACGCACACCCGGATAGCCGTTGTCCCAGAAGGACTCCAGGTCCGCGGTGATGGCGGCCGGGCGCCGGGCGGGCGACAGCAGGTGCAGCAGCAGCGGGACGCGACCGTCCGCAAGGACCGGCACTGCGTTCCAGCCGAAGACCTCCTGCAGCCGCACCGCGAGCACCGGTTGCTCGCCCGTGTAGTCGATCCGCACGCTCGACCCGCTGGGCACCTCCACCCGCTCCGGTGCCAGCTCGTCGAGCCTGCCCGCCTGGGGCCAGGGCAGCAGCGCCCGAAGCGCGGCACCGACGTCGATCCGGCGCAGGTCCTGGGCCGAGCGGACCCGCGCCAGCTGCGGCCCCAACCACGACTCGAGGTTCCGGGTCAGTGCCGCGTCGCTCACGTCCGGCCATGGGTCACCGAGAGCGCGGTGCAGGAAGTCGAGGCGGGCGCGCAGCGCGGTGGCCGGCTCCGACCAGGCGAGGAGACCGATCCCCTCGCTCGCCACCGCCTCCCGGATCGCCTCGGTCACGGCCTGCGCCGGTGGATCGCTGAGCCGGACCGAACCGAGCTCGATCGCGCCCAGCAGGGTTCGGCGCCGAGCCAGCACCCGCCCTCCGGTCCAGGTGACCTCGTCCACCTCGGTCCACCGAGACCCCGCCGCCTCCAGCGCCAGGTCCTCGGTGAGCGGGGCGGCCGCCCGGATCCGGGCATCGCGTTGCCCGGGCCGCCGCTCCGCGTCGCCGACCGCGAGCCACTCCAGGCCGGCCAAGGGCCCCGGGTCACGCGGATCGAGTGCCGCGCCGGTCCCGGACGTCATCAGGTAGCTGGAGGCACCGGAGCGCTTGCGCGCGATCCGGTCCGGATGCGCCAAGGCGACCACCAGCCCGACCGCCACGTCATCGGTGAGTGCTCGGGCGTGGTCCGCGGAGGCCCTCGGGGCGCCGGCGTTGCCCTGCTCCTCGACCCCCTGGTCCTTCACGATCGCCTCCAGCCGCCTGACCTGACTGCGCCACGGGCCAGCCCGCTGGTCGGCGCGCAGCGACCGGAGCGCGGCGACGAGGTCTCCGCCGGGAGCACGCACGTCCTCGCTGAGCATCGCGACCACCTCTGCGGCCCGCTTGGCCCCGACGAGACCAGCCCCGTCGATGAGGGCCCGCGCCAGCCTGGGGTCGGTCGGCACGCCGGCGATCACCCGCCCCCGCGGGGTGGCTCTACCGTCGTCGGTGATCGCCCCCAGGTCGACGAGCACCTCCTTGGCTGCCGCCAGGGCGTGCGCCGGCGGCTGGTCGAGCAGCGCCAGGTCTTGCACGTCGTCACTCCCCCAGCACGCCACCTCCAGGGCGAAGGCCGTCAGGTCGGCGGTGGCGATCTCGGGCTGCGGATGGGCGGCCAGATGCGCGTGCTCGGCCTCGGACCAGCAACGCAGCACGGCGCCCGCCCCCAGACGCCCGGCCCGGCCCGCTCGTTGCTCGGCCGCGGCCCGGCTCACCGCGACGGTGACCAGGGACGCCAGTCCGCGACGGTGGTCGGTGCGGGGCTCGCGGGAGAATCCGGCGTCCACCACCACGCGCACGCCGGGCACCGTCAGGGACGACTCCGCGACCGCGGTCGAGACGATGACCCGGCGACGCGGGCCCTCGGTGAGCGCACGGTCCTGTTCCGCGCCGGACAGACGTCCGTGCAGGGCGTGCACGTCCGCGTCCACGCCGGCCAGGCGACGTACGGTCGCCTCGATCTCCGCGACACCCGGCACGAAGACCAGGACGTCTCCCTCGTGCTCGGCGAGCGCACGACGTACGGTCGCGGCGACGTGGTCGTGGAAGGCCGGGGTGATCCCCCGGTCGTCGGTACGCCGCAACCCCGCCGGCAGCGGGCACCAGACCGCTTGGACAGGGTGCAGGGCACCCGGGACATGGATCACCGGAGCGCCTCGGGAATCGTCGCCTCCGCCGAGCAGGGCGGCCGTCCGTTCGGCCTCGATGGTGGCCGACATCGCCACCAGGGACAGGTCCTCGCGCAGGTTTGCCCGGATGTCGATCAAGAGCGCCAGGGTGAGGTCGGCGTCGAGGTGGCGCTCGTGCACCTCGTCGAGCACGACGGCGCCGACGCCGGCCAGCTCGGGATCGTGCTGGATCCGCCGTAGCAGCAGGCCGGTCGTGACGACCTCGACCCGGGTACGTCGACTGGTGCGCCGGTCTCCGCGTACGGAGTACCCGACCGTCTCCCCCACCGGTTCGCCCAGCAGGTGCGCCAGCCGACGGGCAGCAGCGCGGGCTGCAATGCGGCTGGGCTGCGTGACGACGACCCGTCCGGGAACCACCTCGGCCACCGCGGGTGGCACCAAGGTCGTCTTGCCGGTGCCGGGCGGTGCCTGGACCACCGCGACTCCGCGGGTGCGGAGCGCCTCGTCGAGAGCGGCCAGGCCCGCGGTGACCGGGAGGTCGGGCGGTGCGGCCAGCAGGCTGCGCAGCGGGTCGGACACTCCTGCAGTGTGCCTGACGTGCCTCGGCAGACGAGATTGGGACGGTCCGGGCCTGTCTCCTAGGGCTTCGGAGATTTGTCCATCGAAATTGGCGACTTCAGGTCCGCGCGAGCCCCCTCGCGGCTACCGTCGGCCGCGCTCGTTTCCCTAGCCACTGGAGTCATCCCGCGTGAAAAAGGCCCTTAGCTCAGCCCTTGTCGGTGCGATCGCCGCGACCCTGCTCGTGACCGCCGCAAGTCCCTCATCAGCAGCAGTGCAGACCGAGGGTTTCGACAGCGTGGTCCCCGACGGCTGGACGGCGACGAACAGCAGCGAACCCGAAGGGCTCCTGTCGGTGTTCCAGGGGAACTCCGACATCTTCCCCGCCCATCAGGGGGCCGACAACGCGTATGCGGCCATGAACTACAACGCCACCGGCGGCCCGTCCGGCACCATCAGTGTGTGGTTGATCGCCCCTGCGGCCAGCACGCTCAGCAACGGGGACAGATGGTCGTTCTTCACCCGGACGGAGTCGTGGGGTGGGTTCGCGGACCGCCTTGAGCTGCGCCTGTCGACCGAGGGCACCTGCGACGCGGGCAGCGACGCCACCAGTGTCGGTGATTTCACGACCCTGCTCACCACGGTCAACCCGAACCTCAGCAACGACTACCCCGAGACGTGGACGGAGTTCAGCGGCGCGTTGTCCGGGATCCGTGGCACCAAGACCGGCTGCCTCGCGTTCCGGTACTTCGTTCCCGATGCCGGCGACAGCGGCGTCAACGGCAACTACATCGGCATCGACACCTACACCTACGACGACCAGCCGAGCGACCTCACCGCCCCGGAGACCACCATCGAAGCCGGCCCCACCGGCGACACCCAGGACACCACCCCGACCTTCGCGTTCTCCTCCTCCGAACCCGACTCGACGTTCGAGTGCTCCCTGGACGCCGCGACCTTCGGCCCCTGCACCGGACCCGGCGCCACCCACACCACCGACACACTCACGGACGGACCACACACCTTCGCCGTCCGCGCCACCGACGCTGCCGGCAACCTGGACCCGTCCCCGGCGACGAGCTCTTTCGCCGTCGACGCCACCGCCCCGGAGACCACCATCGAGGCCGGCCCCACCGGCGACACCCAGGACACCACCCCGACCTTCGCGTTCTCCTCCTCCGAACCCGACTCGACGTTCGAGTGCTCCCTGGACGCCGCGACCTTCGGCCCCTGCACCGGACCCGGCGCCACCCACACCACCGACACACTCACGGACGGACCACACACCTTCGCCGTCCGCGCCACCGACGCTGCCGGCAACCTGGACCCATCCCCGGCGACGAGCTCTTTCACCGTGGTCGTCCCGCCCGTCGTCAGCCCGACCCCACCCACCGCCGGTCCGCCTACCTCGGCGCCCTCTGACTGCTCGGCCCAGCAGGCCGCCGTGACCGCCGCGCAGGGGGTGGCGGCCAAGGCGATCACGAGGCTGAAGAGAGCCCAGAAGGCGGTCACGGCCGCCAAGCTGACCCTCAGGAAGGCCAAGAGGGACGCCAGGGTCACCGCCATCAAGAAGGCGAAGAAGAAGGTGTCCGCCGCCAAGGAGAAGCTCAAGACGACGAAGCACCAGCTCAAGGAGGCCCAGCAGCCTCTCGCCAGCTCCACGGGTCAGCTGACTGCCTGCCAGGGCGGCTGATTCGCAGCTAGGTTCGCCGTGGCGGGATCCCAGAGCACCGATCTGATCGGGCGGATGGTGCTCTGGGTTCCCCTCGCCCAAGAAGGTCGAGACCGAGCGCCGGGCCCTGCTCGACGCGATCGCAGGGATGCCGGGGGACGAGCAGGCCATCGCGAACCGCGTGCACGAGATCGTCTCCGACCTGGCGCCGGACCTGCTGCCCAAGACCTGGTACGGCATGCCGGCCTGGGCCCGGGACGGCAAGGTCGTCGTCTTCGTGAAGCACGCCTCGAAGTTCAAGATGCGCTACACCGAGGTTGGCTTCACCGAGGAAGCGCATCTCGACGAGGGCGACATCTGGCCGACGGTGTACGTCGTCACCACGATGAACGACGCCGTCAGCGAGCAGCTGACCGAGCTGGTCAAGCGGGTCCGCTAGAGCGATCCGCGTCCAGCCTGCTGACACGAGTCGAGCAGCAGTGCGGCCAGAGCAGCGTCCGAGGCGACGAGTGCCTGGCGGTCGTAGGTGGAGCCGGACGCGAGCAGCTCGTCGGCGCCGGTGAGATCGGCGATCCGCTCCAGCCGTCGGCGTACCGTCGCCGGGGCGCCGGCGGCCACCCCGTCCAAGCCCCGCTCCACGAGCTCCTGCACCCGCCCGGCGAGGCGACGCTCGCGGATCGCGGAGACCGGCTCGAGCGCCTCGAAGACCCCGGTCCGCCTGGACTGCACCATCGCCCAGACCTCCGGGAGGGCCAGCTCGCGCGCCTCGGCATCGGTCTCCGCGACCAGGACGTCGAGCGAGACGGTGACGTGCGGACGACTCCCCCGGTGCGGCCGGAAGTCGCGCCGGTACGCCGTCAGCAGGTCCGGCAGGTCGGGCAGGTCGGGGCTGCCTAGCACCGGTCCACCGAGCACCACGGGCAGCCCCATAGCCGCAGCGACCCTGATCCCGGAACCGGTGGCGAGCACGAAGACCGGGATCTCCTCCTCGAGGACCGGCCGCGCGGTGACCGGGGCAGTCCGCTCCAGGTAGCTCCGCAGCTCGGCGATGTCGTCGACGAAGAGGTCAGGCTCATCGCCGGGGCGGCGGAGGGCCCGCCGCACGGGGGCGGTGAAGCCCAGCGACCGACCCACGCCCAGGTCGACGCGCCCCGGGTGCAGGGCCGCGAGCATCAAGAACTGCTCGGCCACGACCACCGGTTGGTGGTTCGGCAGCATCACCCCGCCCGAACCGAGGCGGATGGTGGCGGTCCGGGCACCGACCGCGGCGAGCAGCACCGCGGGCGCGCCCGATGCGATGCCGGGCACGCCGTGGTGCTCGGCCACCCAGAACCGGCCGTATCCCAGCTGCTCCGCGGCGACGGCCCGTTCGACGGTGTGGCTCAGGGCTAGTCGTTCGGGCTCGCCGGCGCGGGTGCGGGAGCGGTCGAGCAGGGAGAGCTTCACTCGGGGTCAACGTGGAGAGCCCCGCTGGGCTTCCCGCGGAGCATCGGAGGGAGAATGGGCACGTGAGCTGGGGAGACGTGTGGGTGTGCGGGGCCAAGGTTCGACCGACGATCGACGCTGACGGCCCTCAGCCGCCGTGGGTCCTGGCGGGGTCGATCGCCCGCGAGGAGAAGGACTTCATCCAGGCGATCCATCGGCTCCAGAACACCCGCGACAGCCACGCGCGGGCGGTCGACTTCCAGCTCCGGGTGCACACGCCCGACGTCGCCCTGAAACCCGCCGGCGCGAAGCCGGACGCCCTCACGTTCGAGCCGGACGGGCTCTGGGTCGCCGTGGACCTCACGCCCGCCGGGCGTGACGATGCTCCGCGCTTCGTCCTGTTCACCCAGCGCGTCCGCGCGGTCACGCAGTCCCGGCGTGCTCCCCAGGCGCAGGCGGCTGGCACTCCGCGCCCCCTCGCGGTGATCGCGCTGCGCGGACGCGCGCGCTCTGGTGCGAGCGCGCTCGAGTGGGCGCCACGCCCGTCCCGCGACTGACGGTCCGTGGCACGCGTGTCGTCCCTGAGCGGGTCGGAACCCACCCCATGAGGGGTTCCCAGCGCACCCTGGTGCCGGCTCTGGTGTACGCGGCTCTGTCCACCGCCGTCGTCTCCTCGCTCGGCATGCTGCTGGTGCCCTCCATCGCGGTGGAGATGGATGTGGCGGTGAGCACCGCGCAGTGGATGCTGACGGTGAACCTGCTCGCCGGAGCGGTCGCGACGCCGGTGATGGGGCGGCTCAGCGACGGGCCCCGCAAGAAGCGTCTGCTGCTGGTGTCCCTGGCGATCGTGCTGCTGGGGTGCGCGGTGGCGGCGACGGCACCCAGCTTCGAGGTCTTTCTCCTCGGACGGGCGCTGCAGGGCCTGACCTACGGGATCGTCCCGGTCACCATCGCCCTGGTCAGACAGCACTCGGCACCGGACCGCTCGCAGTCGGCCATCTCCAGCCTCTCGGTGACGGTAGCCACCGGGATCGGCGTCGGCTATCCGCTCACCGGCATCCTGGCCGGGACGTTCGACTACCGGGCCGCCTTCTGGTTCGCCACCGTGTTCGTGGTCAGCGCGATCGTGGTGGTGGTCAGGGCGATCCCCGACGACGTGCCGGCGAGCGCTCCGGCACCCCCCTTCGACTTCCCCGGCGCAGCCCTGCTCGGAACCGGCCTCGGCAGCCTGCTGCTCGGCATCAGCGAAGGTGCCCGCTGGGGCTGGTCCTCGCCGGCCACCATCTGCGTCCTCGTGGCCGCCGTGCTGGTGATGACGACCTGGGTGCTCGTCGAGCTGCGGACCTCCCATCCCCTGATCAACCTGAGGACCTTCGCGCGGCCCGACGTGGTGCTCGCCAACGCGACCGCGATCGGGCTGGGGGGCGCGCTCTACATCGGTCTCTCGCTCGGCAGCCTGGTGGCCCAGGCGCCCGAGTCGACCGGCTACGGCCTGGCGCTGCCCGTGTTCTGGGCCGGGTTCGTGATGTTCCCCCTCTCCGTGGGCAGCTTCCTGGCCAACCGGGTGGTGCGTCGAGTGTCCCGGCGCATCGATCTCGCGGTGCTGCTGCCGACCGGCGCCGGTTTGATGACCAGCGCCGCGGTCCTTCTCTGGCTGGCCCATTCCGAGCTGTGGGAGCTGGTGTGCGGGATGTTCCTCTTCGGAGTCGGGATGGGCGCCAGCTATGCCGCGATGCCGGCCCTGATCGCCCGCAGCGTGGCCGTGGCCGAGCTCGGCAGCTCGGTGAGCTTCAACCAGGTGCTCAGGACGGTGGGGAGCTCGTTCGGCACCGCGATCTCCGCTGCGGTGATAGCGGCTCACACCACGGCTGGCGGTGGGGCCACGAACGCCGGGATCAGCGCGACCTTCGCGGTGAGCGCGATGGTGTGTCTCACGGTGTTCGCGGCGCTGACGATGCACACCCTGGCCACGCACCGCAGTCGCAGCCAGTCCCGGCGGAGCACCGGAACCCTGGGCTGACGGTCCCCGGGCGCAGACCAGTCCGGTTGCCGGCAGCGCGGCTCAGCGGGTGCGGAAGTGCCAGGTTGCGGGCTGTCGGCCCGCCTTGTCGGGGTTCTGGTCCAGACGGCCCCCGCGAGGGCCCGCACCCCGGCAGTGACGACCACCCGGTACGTCGTCCGCCCCCGCAGCGCGGACCGCGGCCGGATCACGACCTCGCGTCGCTTCGCGTTGTAGACCAGCCGCGCGGCGACCCGCGCCCCGCCCTTGCGGACGAGCTTGACGTTCGCCCGGTTGAGGGAGCTCTTGCGGACGGCGCGCGAGAACGTCACCCGCACCTTCGCCTTGCCTCGGACGCGCTTGGCACCGGCCCGTGGAGTCATCTTCACAACCCGAAGGTCCGCCGCGCTCGTCCCGCCGGTCGGCTTGGTGGTGGGTTTGGGGGTGCTCGGACCGGTCGGCTTGACGGTGGGCGTGGCGGTCGGTTTGACGGTGGGGTTCGAAGGATCGCCGGCGGCCGCCTCCCACAGGGGAGTCACCCAGTAGGTCGAGTTCCGGAAGGCGCGCACGGGGAAGGAGACACACGCGGCGTCGTCGTAGCAGTGGACGCCGTTCGGCTCTGCGTCCGTGGCCTGCAGAGCGGTGATCGGACCCACCGTGTGCGAGGAGTCCGCGAAGAACCCGTAGCGGAAGGCGTACTTCGTCCTGGGCGTGAAGTACGAGGCCACGTAGGTACGGCCGGGCTGGATCGCCACCGGCTGGTCGAACCGCATGTCCTGCCAGCCGTTGCCGCTCTGGGGTGGGAACAGTCCGCTGCGCAGGCGGTTGCCGTCGCTGTCCCACAGCGATCCCCGCAGCTCGGCGGAGTCGGCCCGGTAGATCCGCAGACCGGTGATCTCCAGCGAGCGAGCAGTGCGGAACTTGACCCCCACCTCGAGCCCGTTGCGGGCGTCGTCCGCCACGCAGAAGCTGTTGGCGTCCAGTGCCCACTTGCCGCAGTCTGACGCCGTCTGCTGGGCCTGGAAACCGGTGGGCCACAGCCCCACCGACTCTCGCTGCCCGTTCGCCGAAGCCAGTGGAATCACGGCGACGGCCGCGAGCACCAGCCCCCCGATTCCCGCCACCACAGTGCTACGAATCCCCATGTCACGTCCCCCGTTGCCAGCGCACGCCGTCAGCAGGGAGGCTCCACCCCATCGGTTCGGGACCGGACCCACCGAGCTCGCGGCTTCAGTAGCGCGGCACTATACGCAGGCAGTGGATTTAGTCCAGGGTGAATCCGACGCGCCGGGTCGCCGGGTCCGCCTCCGTGAGACGCACCGAGACCTTGGCGCCCAGGGGCAGCTCCCGCTCGCTGCTCACCTTCGCCTCGATCGCCAGGTCCACCAGGTTCACCTCTCCCCGACGCGGGTCCTTCTCGTCCACCTCCACCACCACCGCGTCGAAGGAGTTCCCGACCCGGTCCGCCAGGACCTCGGCCTCCATCAGGTTGAGGATGGCGTTCTGGTACTGGTTGGCGCGACGACCGGACTCCCGCATCGTGTCGGGGACCTCCTCGAGCTTCGACAGCACCCATGACGGCACCTCCTCGCCCGCACACAGCGCCAGGCAGATCTCGGAGGCGTAGCGATCGACCAGGCGGCGCAGCGGAGCGGTGACGTGGGCGTAGTCCGCGGCGATCGCGGCGTGCCCGGGCTGGGCGGGGACCTCGCCGTGGAACCCGGCGTACCCGCTGCCCCGGAAGAGGCGGGTGCAGGCGACCACCATCGCGGCATGCCGGGGCTCGGCCGGGTCCAGGGTGCGGACGAAGTCGGAGTAGGCCACCTCGGAGGGCCACTCCAGCCCCAGTCCCTGGGCGGTACGCCGTAGCCGCGCCACGTCGCGCGGGTCCGCGGGCGGCAGCGTTCGCAGCAGTCCGACCTGCCCCTGGACCATCAGCGAGGCTGCCGCGATCCCGGTCAGCAGGGAGAGCTGGGCGTTCCAGCTCTCCACCGGCAGCAGCTGCCGGAACTCCAACTTCCAGCTCGTGCCCGACATGTCGATCTGCTGGTCGGGCAGGGGCAGGCTGACCCCGCCCCGCGCGGCCTCCCGGGCCAGCCGCAGGGGCCCGACCTCGGCCAGCAGCGCCAGGCTCTCCTGAGCCTGACCGGAGTCGATCAGCTCCTGCGCCTGGTCGTAGTCGTAGCGGGCGCGGGACCGCACCCGGGCTCGCTCCACGGTGACGTCAGTGCCCTCTCCGGTCTCGTCGAGCGTGAGCGTCCACAGCAGCGCGGGGCGCACCTGGTCGGGCAGCAGCGAGCCTGCGCCCTCGGAGATGACCGGAGGATGCAGCGGGATCTTGGAGTCGGCACCGTAGAGGGTCTCCCCGCGGCGGTTGGCCTCGCGGTCGACTGCATCGCCCGGGGTGATGAAGGCCGCGAGGTCGGCGATCGCGTAGTGGACCCGGTAGCCGGACCCTCGACGCTCGATGTGCAGCACCTGGTCGAGGTCCATCGCGCCCGGGGGGTCGATGCTGAGGAACGGGATGTCCGTGCGGTCCAGCGCCGGCAGCCGCGGCGCTGCCGCAGCCGCCTCCGCGACCCGGAGGACCTCCTCGTCGAACTCCGGCGAGACGCCGAGCTCGGCCTGGATCGCGGCGATGCCCTCGCGCAGCTCTCGCGCCGCGACCTCGTCCTCGGGTCGACGGAACCGGACAACACGTGGCGTGGGCATGCGCAGCACCCTAGCCACAGGCAGGCCGGGACAGCAGGCGTCCTAGGGTTTGCAGGTGCTCATCCTGCTACCGCCGAGTGAGGGGAAGACCGCGCCCCGTCGCGGCCGCCCCCTCGACCTCGACGCTCTGTCCTCCCCCGGTCTCGGGGCCGCGCGCCGCAGCGTGCTCGACGCCCTGGTCGAGCTGTGCTCGGACAACCCGGTGAAGGCCATGGAGGTCCTGGGCCTGGGGCCCACCCAGGCCGGCCTGGTCGCGAGCAACGCCGCACTCGCATCGCTCCCCACCGCACGAGCCGATGCGCTCTACACCGGCGTGCTGTACGAGGCGCTGGACTTCGCCGCCCTCTCACCCGCGGCCAAGCGTCGCGCCACCGCCGGGGTGCGGACCACCTCGGCGCTCTTCGGCCTGGTCGCCCCCGGTGACCGCATCCCCGCCTACCGGCTCTCCGGCGACGCCACGCTGCCCGGCCTCGGGTCGGTGGCAGGGGTGTGGCGCGACGCCCTGGGCCCTGCGGTGGAGGAGACGCTCGGTGCAGGCCTGCTCGTGGACCTGCGCTCCGGGACCTACGCCGCCTTCTGGCGTCCGACGCCCGACCTGGCCCCCCGCGTCGTGGGGGTCCGAGTGCTGCACGAGCACCAGGGCCGACGCAAGGTCGTGAGCCACTTCAACAAGGCGACCAAGGGCCGCATCGTGCGGGCCCTCCTGGAGGACGGGGCCAAGCCCCGGACCCCTACCCAGCTGGCCGAGGCCCTGCGCAGGCTGGGCTGGGACGTCGAGCAGGGCTCCCCCGGCCCGCGAGGGACCCAGCTCGACGTCGTGGTCAGCGAGCTCTGAGCCTCAGCTGGAGGGCAGCCCCGACTCCGCGGTCCGGACCAGGATCCGGTTGCACTCCTCGCACCGGACCACCTGGTCGGTCGGGGTGTTGTTGATGACCGCGAGCTCGGCGTGGTCCAGGGTGAGACGGCAGCCGCTGCACTGGCGGGCGCGCAGCAGTGCGGCACCGACGCCGTCCTTCGTCTGGCGCAGCTTGTCGTAGAGGGACAGCAGGTCCTCGGGATCTCGGCCGCGACGGGCGCCCGCTGCCCGATGGCCGCGTGCAGCTCGGCGTCGATCTCGGCCGACTTGCGCTCGCGGCCGGCCTCCAGCTCGGCGAGACGCTCCTCGTGACCCGCGAGCTCCTCGCGCAGCCTCTCCAGGCTCGCCTCGGCCCGCTCGGCCTGCTCCATGATGTCGAGCTCGGAGTCCTCCAGGCTGCTCACCCGGCGCTCCAGCGACTCCAGCTCGTAGGTCATCCGCTGCAGGTCCTTGGGGTTGGTGATCAGCCCACGGTCCATGCGGTCCCGGTCGCGGGCGCGCCGCGCCCGCGCCTGCTCCACGTCCGCCTCGGCCTTGGCCTGCTCGACGCTGAGGTCGTCGACCACGATCTGGGCGTCGCGGACCTTGTCGAGGATGGCGTCGCGGCTGACGCGGAGGGCGTCGATCTCAGCGGTCTCGGGCAGGTGGGCGCGCCGGTGACGGAGCTGGTCCACTCGTGCGTCGATCTCCTGGAGGTCCAGAAGTCGGCTTTGGGTGGCGGGGTCGGCTTTCAGCGGGTGCTCCTTCAGAGGTGGGTCGTCAGACCCGGAATGTCCAGGGGTCCGTGCAGATGGTGCTGACACGGGTCTCCACCGTATCGCTCCACTGCCGCGCGACCATCGCCTCCACCACCGGGAGCCAGGTCCACTCCGCCGCCCAGTGAGCGATGTCGAGGAGCGCCGGGCCGTTCTTCTCTATGAACTCCGAGGCCGGGTGGTGCCTGAGGTCGCTGGTGACGTAGACATCGACCTCCTCGCCGGCCACCCGGTCGAGCAGGAAGTCGCCGGCTCCCCCGACCACGGCCACCCGGCGTACCGGACGTCGCGGGTCGCCCGCGACGCGCACCCCGTGGGCGGTCGCCGGGAGGGCGTCCGCGACGGCCTTGGCGAACTCCCCCAGGGTGGTCGGTGCCACCTCGCCCACCCGACCGGTGCCGGTGGTCCGCGATCCCGGGTCGGCCATCTCGGTGACGTGGTACGACGGCTCCTCGTAGGGGTGGGCCGCCAGCAGGGCGCGGAGCACCTGCGCCCGGCGCTCCCGCGGGACCACCACCTCGATGCGCTCCTCCACCACCTCCTCCAGCCTGCCCGGGCTCCCGACCGCCGGTCGAGCCCCCTCCAGGGGCCGGAACCGGCCCTGTCCCGGCACGGAGAAGCTGCACTGGTCGTAGTCCCCCAGTGCTCCGGCACCCGCCGCGGCCAGGACCTCTCGCACGGTCTCGGCAGCACTGGTGGGCACGTGCACCGCCAGCACGTCGAGCTGCATCCCGGCACCGGGGACCAACGGCGACAGGTCGTGCAGTCCCAGCGCCGTGGCCAGCGACTCCGAGACACCGCCCACCGCCTGGTCGGCGTTGGTGTGCGCCGTCAGCAGGGCGCAGCCGGCCGTCGCGAGGACGTGCGCGGTGCGCCCCTTGGCCGTGGTGGCCGGGAACCCGTGCACGGGCTTGAGGAAGAGCGGGTGGTGCACCACCAGGAGGTCCGCACCCCACTCCGCGGCCTCGCGCGCGACCTGGAGGGTGGGGTCGACCGCGAACAGCACCTTGTCCACCCTCGATTCGGGGTCCCCCAGCACCAGGCCGACGGCGTCCCAGGAGTCTGCGGTGGCGGGTGGGTACCACGCGTGGACCTGGCTGACGACCTCACGGAGCAGGGGCATGCGGCCGAGGATATCGAGACGAGGAACGAGGTGCGTCGGGACGGTTTCGAACCGCCGACCGCTCGGGTGTAAACCGAGTGCTCTACCGCTGAGCTACCGACGCAGGGGGCGGGCACAGACTACGCGACGAGCAGCCCGGAGGTCACAGCACGGCCGGGCCCTGAAATGCGTCGAGCCGCTGGCGTCTCGGGTCACCAGCGGCTCAACACGACAGAGTCTAGGTCCGCTCGAGAACCGCTGTCCCGGGTTTCAGGTAAAACTTCGGGACAAGTTCCTCGGCTCCTCAGGCATGCCGGAGGCACGAGCGCGCCGGGGGTCGCTGCGAGCTCGGGTCAGACTGCGGCGCGCAGCTGCTCCAGGTGCTGGTCCAGGTCGCGTCCCTTGGCTGCCGCGTTGTGCACCGACCAGCGGAGCAGCCCGTCCCGGTCGATCACGTACGACGACCGGTGCGGCGCCCCCTTCGCCTCGTCGAACACCTCGTACTCCCGCGAGACCCGGCCGTGCGGCCAGAAGTCCGAGAGCAGGGGAAAGTTGAGGCCGTCCGAGTCGGCGAAGGCCCGCAGCGAGTAGGTCGGGTCGCAGGAGATGGCGAGCACCTCGGTGTCGAAGGTCATGAACTCCGACAACCGGTCGCGGATCCCGGCCATCTCGCCGGTGCAGACCCCGGAGAAGGCGAAGGGGTAGAACAGGATGACCACGGCCTTGGAACCGCGGAAGCCGGACAGCGAGACGTCCTGGCCGAACTGGTCGCGCAGGGTGAAGTCGGGGGCCGGTGCGCCCAGGGTGAGTCCACTCATGATGGCGTCATCCTCGCACCGGCCCCCGCCCTCGGCGCACTCAGGGGCGGCGGGCCAGCTCCCGCTTGAGGATCTTGCCGGTGGCGTTCCTCGGCAGCTCGTTGACGAAGACGATCTCCCGCGGCACCTTGTAGCGGGCCAGGTTGCCCCGGACCCAGTCCTTGAGGATCGTCTCGTCCGCAGCGGCGGGGTCGGAGACCACCACGAAGGCCCGCAGCCGCTTGCCGAACTCGTCGTCCTCGACCCCGACCGCGGCGGCCTCGACGACGGCGTCATGACGGCACAGGCAGTCCTCGACCTCCTTGGGAAAGACGTTCTCCCCACCGCTGACGATCATCTCGTCGTCGCGGCCCTCGACGTAGAGGCGACCGTCCGGTCCGAACCGCCCCACGTCCCCGGTCGACATCAGGTCCCCGACCATCTCCTTGCCACCGCCTCCGGTGTAGCCCTCGAACAGCATCGAGTTGCTCACGAAGATGCGACCCGACTCTCCGTCCGGCACGGGCTGCCCGTCCGGGTCCAGCACCTTCACCACCGTCGCGTACGGCGGCTTGCCCGCCGACGTCGGCGCCTGCCGCAGGTCCTCGGGTGTCGCGATGGAGGCGTAGGCGACCTCGGTGGACCCGTAGATGTTGTAGAGGTTGTCGCCGAACCGGTCCATCCACGCCAGGGCGAAGTCACCGGGCAGCGCCGACCCGGACGACGCCACCATCTTCAGCGACGGCAGCTCGACACTGTCGAGCACCTCGGGCGGCAGCTGCAGGATGCGCTGGAGCATCACCGGGATCACGATGAAGGAGTCGCACTCGTACTCGCGGATGGTCTTCAGCGCGTCCTCGGGATCGAACTTGCGCCGCAGCACCACCGTCGAGCCGAGCAGCATGCCGAGGAACAGGTGGGCGAATCCCCAGGTGTGGAACAGCGGAGCCGCGATGTGCGTGCGCCACCGCGCCTTGAGCGGGAGCCGCGACATGAGCGCCACGGCATTGCTGATCCCGGCCTCCTTGCGGGGCGCCCCCTTCGGGGTGCCGGTCGTTCCGGAGGTCAGGATCACCAGCCGCGCGTGGTGCTCCGGCGGGGTCAGGTCGGTGGTGGGGTACTTCGCGATCAGCGACTCCATCGAGTCGGGGTGGCCCTCGGTGTCGGTCCAGGCCAGCAGCCGGTGCTGGACCTCGGCGGCCGAGAGGAGGTCGATGAACTCCTCGTCATGGATCACCAGCACCGGCTTCTCGCGGGCGATGACGTCGATGAGCTGCGGTGCCGCGAAGGCGGTGTTGAGGTAGAGCAGGTCGGCGCCGAGCTTCGCCGCCCCGATCGTGGCGTCGACGAAGCCGCGGTGGTTGCGGCACATGATGGCGACCTGGTCGCCCTCGCCCACTCCACGCTCGGCCAGGGCGTGCGCCAGGGCGTTGGAACGGGTGTGGATCTGGGCGAAGGTCAGCGATCCGAGCTCGTCGATCAGCCCGACCTGGTCGGGGCTGGTGACGGCGAGCTGGGCGAAGCCGCCGGCCGGGCCGGTCCCCCAGGCCGTGACCGTCTTGACGATCTTGGAAAGCACGATGGGCGACATGGGCCGCACGACACCGGCACGCGTGAGTACGGACAGGGTCTTGGCGATGCTCAATGGGGTCCTCGGGGCTCGGCCGACCCCACTCGGAGGCCGGCGTCAGGCGGGCGTCTTGGGCGTGACCAGGCGAGTGGCTTGCCAGTCCTTGCTGACTGCGGCCGTCGTGGTCTGGGCCAGGCCCGCGATCGGCGCGGCCTCGGCGATGTCGGTGGCGGCGACACTGTTGGGTCGTCCCACCTTGGGGGTGAGGAGCCAGATCGCGCCTCCGCCGACGAGGTCGGTCTTGGCGTCCACGAGGCCGTCGACGAGGTCTCCGTCCTCCGAGCGCCACCACAGCAGCACGGCGTCCACGACGTTGCCGTAGTCCCCGTCGACCATGTCGGCATCGATGCAGTCCTCGATGGCGATCCGCAGGTCGTCGTCGGTGTCGTTGTCCCAGCCGAGCTCCTGCACCACCAGGCCGGACGTGAGTCCCAACCGTGTTGCAGGGCTGCCGCCCGTTCCTTGGGTGGACTGTCCGCCCACGCTCGCACTCAACGAACTCTCCTTCGTCACCCGGTTCACCCCGCCAGTGTGCGGAGTGGGGAGTAGTCCAGCGGAGTATGGGCTCGAGCGCAACCCCACGTACCGGTGGGTAGATTTTCCGGCGCCTTCACGCGTGCAACGATGCTGTTGTGAGCGACCAGAAGAGCACCGAACGTCAGCACCTGCCGTCCGTGATCCACGAGGGGCTTCCCACCCAGCTGCCGGACATCGATCCCGACGAGACGGCGGAGTGGTTGGCCAGCTTCGACGCCATGCTGGACGAGAAGGGGCGAGAGCGCGCCCGTTACCTGATGCTGAGGCTGCTGGAGCGGTCCCGGGAGAAGCAGGTGGGGGTCCCGGCCCTGCGCTCGACCGACTACATCAACACGATTCCGCCCGAGCGCGAGCCCTGGTTCCCCGGTGACGAGGAGACCGAGCGCCGGATCCGGGCGTTCATCCGCTGGAACGCCGCGGTCATGGTCTCCAGCGCCAACCGCAAGGGGCTCGAGGTCGGCGGACACATCGCCACATACCAGTCCGCGGCCAGCCTCTACGAGGTCGGCTTCAACCACTTCTTCCGCGGCAAGGACCACCCCGGTGGCGGCGACCAGGTGTACATCCAGGGTCACGCCTCCCCCGGCATCTACGCGCGCGCCTTCCTCGAGGGCCGGTTGACCCAGGAACAGCTCTACCGCTTCCGCCAGGAGGTCCAGCACGGTCCCGGCGCCGGCCTGCCGTCGTACCCGCACCCGCGGCTGATGTCGGACTTCTGGGAGTTCCCGACGGTGTCCATGGGGCTCACGGGCATCAACTCGATCTACCAGGCCCGCTTCAACCGCTACCTGCAGAACCGCGGCATCAAGGACACCGAGCAGCAGCACGTCTGGGCCTTCCTGGGCGACGGCGAGATGGCCGAGCCGGAGTCGCTGGGCGCCATCCGGGTCGCGGCCCGCGAGGAGCTCGACAACCTCACCTGGGTCATCAACTGCAACCTCCAGCAGCTCGACGGACCCGTCACCGGCAACGGCAAGATCATCCAGGAGCTGGAGGCCAACTTCCGCGGCGCCGGGTGGAACGTCATCAAGGTCATCTGGGGTCGGGACTGGGACCCGCTGCTGGCGCGCGACGTCGACGGCGTGCTGGTCAACCGGATGAACACCATCCCGGACGGCCAGTTCCAGACCTACCACTCCGAGGGCGGCGCCTACGTCCGCGACCACTTCTTCGGAGTGGATCCCAGGCTGCGCAAGCTGGTGGAGCACATGAGCGACCAGCAGATCGAGAAGCTGTCCCGCGGCGGTCACGACTACCGCAAGGTGTACGCCGCCTTCGACGCGGCCAGCAAGCACGTCGGGCAGCCCACCGTGATCCTGGCCCACACCATCAAGGGCTGGACGATCGACGCGCTGGAGGGCAAGAACGCCACGCACCAGATGAAGAAGCTCACCCCCGCGGACCTGAAGAAGTACCGCGACCGGCTCTACCTGCCGATCAGCGACCGCGACCTCGAGGAGTCCTACGACCGCACGGGGGGCGCACCGTTCTTCCACCCCGGCAAGGACTCGCCGGAGATCGAGTACATGCTCGAGCGCCGCAAGGCCCTCGGTGGGGCCATCCCCCGCCGGGTGGACCGGGCCAAGCCGCTCGCCCTGCCCGGCAAGGAGGCCTACGCCGATCTGAAGCAGGGCTCGGGGAAGAACCAGGTCGCCACCACGATGGCCGTGGTGCGCCAGCTGCGCGACTGGATGAAGCACCCCGACATCGGCAACCGGATCGTCCCGATCGCCCCCGACGAGTACCGGACCTTCGGGATGGACTCGATGTTCCCGAGCGCCAAGGTCTACAACCCCGGCGGTCAGCAGTACGACTCAGTGGACCGCAAGCTGCTGCTGGCCTACAAGGAGTCCCAGTCCGGTCAGATGCTGCACGAGGGCATCTCCGAGGCCGGTGCCATGGCCTCGGCCACCGCCGCCGGCTCGGCGTACTCCACGCACGGCGAGCACATGATCCCGTTCTACATCTTCTACTCGATGTTCGGCTTCCAGCGCACCGGCGACTCGATCTGGGCGATGGCCGACCAGCTGGCCCGCGGCTTCCTGATCGGCGCCACGGCGGGTCGCACGACGCTGACGGGCGAGGGCCTGCAGCACGCCGACGGGCACTCGCCGCTGCTGGCCGCGAGCAACCCCGCGGTCGTGCACTACGACCCCGCGCTGGCCTACGAGGTCGCCCACATCATGGAGTCGGGGCTGCACCGGATGTACGGCGCCGAGGCAGAGAACGTGATCTTCTACCTGACCGTCTACAACGAGCCGATCTCCCAGCCCGCGGAGCCCGAGGACGTCGACACCGAGGGGATCCTGCGCGGCATCCACCGGGTCGGGGTCGCCGAGGGCGACGGCCCGCGGGTACAGCTGCTGGCCTCCGGCGTCGGCTGGCCCTGGATCGACAAGGCCGCTGCGCTGCTGCGCGAGGACTGGGGAGTCGCCGCGGACACCTGGTCGGTCACCTCGTGGAACGAGCTGGCCCGCGACGGCGTCTCGGCCGAGCAGTGGAACCTGTTGAACCCCGGCGAGCCGCGCCGTACGGCGTACGTCACCGACAAGCTGCAGGGCGCCCGCGGCCCGGTGGTCGCGGTGTCGGACTACATGAGCGCGGTCCCGCTGCAGATCGCCCGCTGGGTGCCTGCCGACTACCGGGTGCTGGGGACCGACGGCTTCGGGTTCGCCGACACCCGTCCGGCGGCTCGACGGTTCTTCCAGGTCGACGCGGAGTCGGTGGTGGTCCAGGCCCTGCAGGCCCTGGCCGACGCCGGCGAGATCGGTGTGGACAAGGTGGTCGAGGCGGCCCGGCAGTACCGGATCGACGACCCGACGGCCGTCGCCGACGTGCCCCAGGAGGGCGGGGACGCCTGACCCGCTCAGGCCCCGGTGTCCCGCACGTGGGGCACCGGGGCGACCGGGTTGATCGGGGCCCGGCCCGCCTCCACCTGCAGAGGCGGCCGGGCGGCACCTGCCTTCAGCACCCGTCGCCACTGGCTGCGGGAGTGCGGGCGCGCGGGGGTGGTGCGCATGAAGTCGTCCACGATCTGCACGAACCGCTCGGGATGGTCCTTGTGCGGGAAGTGCCCGCAGTCGTCCAGCACCTCGACCCGGGCGCTGGGCGCCAGGACTCCGGCGTTGGCCGCGTGCCTCACCGGGATCACGTGGTCGTCCCGTCCCCAGACCACGCACATCGGCACCTGGCTGGTCAGGTAGGCCCGGTCCGCCATGGTCACCACCTGCCCCTTCAGGTCCACGACCGCCCGCACCACGTGCCGGGTGGCCGTGCGCGCCCGGCTGTCGGCGAAGGACTCGTAGACCGCGGCCACCTCGTCGAGGTCCCGGGTCCGCGGCAGCCCCGTGCTCGACAGCAGCCGCAGGAAGGTCCCCGAGGCGTGTCGGACCCCGGGGAGGGTGAGCGCCCCCATCACCTGGTGGAACCCCGGGAGAGTGATGGCGCGGATCACCGGCGTGACCTCGGGGCCGAGACCGCCCGAGGCGACCAGCACGATCCGCTCGGTCCGCTCGGGGTACTGGTAGGCGAACTGCATCGCGACGCCGCCGCCGAAGCTGTGCCCGACGACGGTCACCTTCTCCACCCCCAGCACGGTGAGCAGGTCCCGCATCCCGTTGGCGTAGCCGCCCAGGCTGTAGTCCGCGCGCGGCTTGTCCGAGGCCCCGTGTCCCAGCAGGTCGGGTGCTATCACCGTGTACGACGTGGCGAGGGACTCCAGGACAGGCAGCCACGTCCGGTGGTCGCAGCCCAGGCCGTGCAGCAGCAGGAGCGCGGGACCGGAGCCCATCATCACGTAGGCACGCCGGTGCCCGTGGAGCTCGACGTAGGAGACTTCGTACGCGCTGGTCATGGTGCGGCACCTTCCGATGGCGACTTGTGATCGGATTCAACCAGGCAACGACGCCGCCCTCGTAGCCTCACCAGGCCTCGTAACCCGCTCGAAACGTGGCCGGAGCGTCGACTAGCCTCCACGTGTGACCCACGGCGCAGGCTCGGACCCTCTCGCGGACCGCGAGCGCGTGGTGACCTCGCTGTCCCGCGCCTCCGGAGCCCTGAGCACCGGTGCCATGGCGCGCATGGAGTCGGAGATGCCCTGGTTCCGCGAGCTCAGTGCGGCTGACCGGTCGTGGGTGGGCCTGATCGTCCAGGCCGGCATCAAGGGCTTCGTCGACTGGCTGGGCGCCGCGCCCGCTCCGCACGAGCAGGGCCCGGCAGGGCACGCGCTGGCCACGATCGTCTTCGGGGCCGCGCCTCGGGAGCTGGCGGGTGTCATCAACCTGCAGCAGACGGTCGAGCTGATCCGGCTCAGCATCGACGTCGTGGAGTCGAACATCGACGCGCTGCTGTCCCCCGCCGACTCCCCCGCCGTCCACCAGGCCGTCATGCGCTACGCCCGCGAGGTCGCGTTCGCCACCGCCGAGGTCTACGCGCGGGCGGCGGAGTCGCGCGGAGCCTGGGACGCTCGCCTGGAGGCCCTGGTGGTGGACGCGGTGATCCGCGCCGAGCCCGACGAGGCGCTGCTCTCGCGGGCCAGTGCCCTCGGCTGGGGGATCCACGGCGACGTCGCGGTGGTGCTGGGTCCCGTCCCGCTCGCGCGCACCGACAACGACGCTTTCGAGGAGGTACGCCGACTGGCCCGGGCCGCCGGCATGGACGCACTGTGCGCCACCCAGGGCGACCGCCTGGTGGTCGTGCTGGGCGGGGTCCGGGACGCGCGTGCGGCGGCGACCCGCATCGTCTCCATGTTCGGTGCCGGACCCGTCGTCGTGGGTCCGGTGACCGCCGGACTGGAGTTCGCCCACATCTCCGCCCGCGCCGCCCTCTCGGCCCAGCGCGCTGCCTCGGGGTGGCCGAGCGCCCCCCGTCCGGTGACGAGCGAGGAGCTGTTGCCCGAACGGGCGCTGGCCGGGGACGGCCATGCCCGCCGACACCTGGTGGAGGAGGTCTACCTCCCGCTGTGCGCCGCCAAGGGCCTGGCCGAGACGCTGGCGGTCTACCTGGACCAGGGCTCCTCGACCGAGGGGGCCGCGCGGGTGCTGTTCGTGCACCCCAACACCGTGCGGTACCGGCTGCGCCAGATCGCCGACCTCACCGGGTTGAGCCCCACGGCGCCGCGGGAGGCGTTCACTCTGCAGATCGCCCTCGTGCTGGGACGCCAGTCAGGGCGTTGAGGGGCGCGACTTTGTGGGAACCCCACAAAATTGTCCGCTGATCTTTCGTGCTAGCCCGAGCAGAGATGCTCGCCGCGAACGGGCACAGTGGTTGGCGTGCTCGTCATCGTCGCCCCCGGCCAAGGGGCCCAGTCCCCCGGATTCCTCGCTCCCTGGATCGAGGACCCGGTCTTCCGCGCCCGCTTCGAGTGGCTCTCCACCGTGGCGGGACTTGACCTCGTGCGTCACGGGACGCTCTCGGACGCCGAGACGATCCGGGACACCCAGATCGCTCAGCCGTTGCTCGTGGCCACCGGCCTGGTCGCCGCCCTGGAGCTCTTCCCCCACCCGTCCGACGCGTTCCGGCGCATCGGCGCGGTCGCGGGCCACAGCGTCGGGGAGCTGACCGCGGCGGCGGGCGCCCGCGTCATGACCGCAGAGCAGGCCATGGTGCTGGTGCGGGAGCGGGGCCGGGCGATGGCGGACGCGGCCGCGGTGCGCCCGACCGGGATGACCGCAGTCCTCGGTGGCGACCGCGAGGAGGTGCTGGCGACGCTGCAGTCCCTCGGCCTGACCGCGGCCAACGACAACGGTCCGGGCCAGCTCGTGGCCGCGGGCACCACGGAGCAGCTCGCCGCGCTGGCGCAGGCACCGCCGGCGAAGGCACGTCTGATGCCGCTCAGCGTCGCGGGCGCCTTCCACACCTCGCACATGGCGCCTGCGGTGAGCCACCTCGCAGGACTGGCCCGTTCGGTGTCCACCCACGACCCGCGCACCCGGGTGATCTCCAACCGGGACGGCAACGTGGTCCACGACGGCCGCGAGGTGCTGGCCCGCATCGTGGGCCAGATCGCCCACCCCGTCCGGTGGGACCTGTGCCTGGACACCATGACCGACCTGGGTGTCACCGGCATCTTGGAGATGCCTCCCGCGGGCACCCTGACCGGCATCGCCAAGCGAGCCCTGAAGGGCGTCGAGACGTTCGCCCTCAAGACCCCCGAGCAGCTGGACGAGGCCCGGGCCTTCGTGGAGCGGCACGGGGAGCCTTCCCCATCGATCTCTCCCCCACGTGGCGGATGGTGGTGGCCCCCGTCAAGGGCACCTTCCACCAGTCCCGGGAGGCCGCCGGCGCGACCGCCCTGGCCGCGGGCAGCATCATCGGTGACGTGGCCAGCCTGCGGGACCGGCTGCCCGTGGCGGCGGCGCACGGCGGTCAGGTCGTCGAGTGGCTCGTCGAGGACGGCGACCTGGTGTCACCGGGCCAGCCGCTGCTGCGCCTGCACCCGGAGTCCTCCTGATGCCCCTGACCGCGCTCACCGGCGCACCGCATGCCCGGATCCTCGGTCTGGGTGCCTACCGTCCGGCTCGGGTGGTGTCGAACTCCGAGCTGGTGGCGGCAATCGACTCCAGCGACGAGTGGATCCAGCAGCGCTCCGGCATCCGGCAGCGTCGGTTCGCCTCGCCCGAGGAGACGGTCCAGGCGATGGGGGTGGCGGCCTCGCGACAGGCACTGGAGAGGGCCGGGATCGCACCGGAGCAGATCGACTGCGTCGTCGTCGCGACCATCAGCCACCTGCTGCAGACCCCGGCCGTGGCCACCGCCATCGCGCACGAGATCGGCACCCAGCAGGCCGCGGCCTTCGACATCTCCGCCGCCTGCGCCGGCTTCTGCCACGGCATCGCCCTCGCCTCCGACCTGGTCCGCGGAGGGACCGCCTCCCACGTGCTGGTGGTCGGCGTGGAACGGCTCAGCGACCTCACCGACCTGGAGGACCGCGGAACCGCCTTCATCTTCGCCGACGGCGCGGGTGCGGCGGTGGTCGGACCCAGCAACACCCCCGGCATCGGGCCCGTGGTCTGGGGCTCGGACGGCGAGCAGTTCGACCTGATCCGCCAGCGTGAGGACTGGCGCGACGTCGTCGGCACCGCGCTCACCCCGGGCAGTGGCGTCATGCCGCACCTGACGATGCAGGGCAGCGCCGTGTTCCGGTGGGCCTCCTTCACGATGGCCAAGATGGCGCAGCAGGCCATCGACCGCGCGGGGATCAGCATCGACGACCTGGATGTCTTCGTGCCTCACCAGGCCAACATGCGCATCATCGACGCCATGGCGCGCGCGATGAAGCTCCCCGAACGGGTCCGGATCGCCCGGGACGTCGCCGAGCAGGGCAACACCTCGGCCGCGTCGGTCCCCATGGCCCTGGCCCGGATGATCGAGGAGGGGGAGGCTCGCTCCGGCGACCTGGCCCTGCTCATCGCCTTCGGCGCCGGTCTCACCTACGCCGCACAGGTCGTCGTCGTGCCCTGACCTCGCGTCGGCACCAAGAGCTCCAGCCCTCACCACCCACAGTTCGACCCAGCAAACCCACCAAGAGAAGGAAGCACATGGCCACCACCGAAGAGATCCGCTCCGACCTCGCCGAGATCGTCAACGAGGTCGCAGGCATCGAGAACGACGACGTCCAGCTCGACAAGTCGTTCGTCGACGACCTCGACGTCGACTCACTTTCCATGGTGGAGGTGGTCGTCGCCGCGGAGGAGAAGTTCGGGGTCTCGATCCCCGACGACGAGGTCAAGAACCTCAAGACGGTCGGCGACGCCGTCGCGTTCATCGAGCGCGCGCTGGTCTGACCCACCTGGGCCGGTGGTGCACCACACCACCGGCCCACCCCCACCTCCCCTCTACCGAACGGAACGCTGAACCATGACCTTGCGTCGCGTCGTCGTCACCGGCCTGGGCACCACCAGCCCCCTGGGCGGTGACGTGCCCACCACCTGGCAGGCCATGCTGGCCGGTCAGTCCGGCATCCGCCCGCTCGAGGACGACTGGGCCCAGGAGATGCCGGTCAAGATCGCCGGTCGGGTAGCCGTCGAGCCCTCCGAGGTGCTGGACCGGGTCAAGGCACGACGCCTGGACCGATCCGCCCAGTTCGCGATGATCGCGGCGCGGGAGGCCTGGGCGGACTCCGGCCTCGACGCCGCTCCCCCGGAGCCCGAGCGGCTGGGCGTGGCGATCGCGTCCGGCATCGGCGGTGTCACGACCCTGCTGGACAACTACGACGCACTGCGCGACCGGGGCCCCCGGCGGGTCTCGCCACTGGCGGTCCCGATGCTGATGCCCAACGCTCCGGCAGCCAACGTCTCCCTGGCGTTCGGCGCCCGGGCAGCAGTGCACGCGCCCACCTCCGCGTGTGCCTCGGGCAACGAGGCGATCTCCATGGCGATCGACCTGATCCGGCTCGGCCGCGCCGACGTAGTCCTGGCCGGCGGCACCGAGGCGGCCATCCACCCGCTGCCGATGGCGGCCTTCGCCAACATGATGGCGCTCTCCAAGAGCACTGCCGATCCCACGAAGGTGTCCCGTCCCTGGGACAACGGACGTGACGGCTTCGTGCTCGGCGAGGGCTCCGGCGTACTGGTCCTGGAGTCCGAGGAGCACGCCAGAGCGCGCGGCGCCCGCGTCTATGCCTACGCCCTGGGAGCCGGCATCAGCAACGACGCCCACGACATCGCACAGCCCGACCCTGAGGGACGGGGCGGCACTCGCGCCATCCGCCAGGCCATCGAGGCCGCGGAGATCTCCCCCTCCGACGTCAAGCACGTGAACGCCCACGCCACGTCCACCCCGCTCGGCGACGTTGCCGAGGGGCTGATGCTGCACACCGTGCTGGGCTCGGCGGTCACCGAGTGCGTCGTGACCAGCACCAAGTCCATGACCGGCCACCTGCTCGGCGGCGCCGGAGCCCTGGAGGCGGTGGCGACCGTGCTGGCCCTGCACGAGCGCATGAGCCCGCCGACGATCAACCTGGACGACAAGGACGAACGCGTGGACCTCGACATCCCCACCGCCCCTCGAGCGCTGCCGACCGGCCAGATCGCGGCGCTGAACAACTCCTTCGGCTTCGGCGGCGCCAACGTGGCCGTGGCCTTCGGCACCGCTGGAGGCGACCAGTGACCCCGGTGCCCGGAGAGGCACCCCCGGCCACTGCGGAGCAAGGCACCGCTGGGCAGGGAACGGCCAGGAACGCCACCAAGGTGCCGCGCGCGCAGGACCCGCGCCATCCGGGCCACCGGCTCACCGCCCTGTTCGACGAGGGCACCACCACGTTCATCAGCGCCGACGACGACTCCGGCATGCTGGCCGCCGTCGGTCGGGTCCACGGATCCCCGGCTGTGGCGTTCTGCTCCGACGCCACCGTGATGGGTGGCGCCATGGGGGACGTCGGGTGCCGGGTCGTCGTCGACGCGTATCACCGCGCCCTCGCCGACGGGGTGCCGATCATTGGCCTGTGGCACTCGGGCGGGGCGAGACTGGCCGAGGGCGTCCTGTCCCTGCACGCGGTCGGGCGCATCTTCCACGCCATGACCCAGGCCTCCGGCAAGATCCCGCAGGTCTCGGTGGTGCTGGGCCCGGCCGCCGGGGGCGCGGCCTACGGACCCGCGCTGACCGACGTGGTGATCCTCGGACCCGAGGGACGGATCTTCGTGACCGGGCCGGACGTGGTCCGCTCGGTCACCGGGGAGGACGTCGACATGCTGCGCCTCGGCGGGCCCGAGCCGCACGGGCGCCGCTCGGGCGTCGTGCACATCCTCACCGACTCCGAGACCGAGGCCCTGGAGCGCGCTCGGGGCATGACCCACCTCCTCGGCACCCAGGGCATGCTGGAGAAGCACGCCGTGGCCGACGTGGACCTGGCTGCCCTGCTGCCGGAGTCGCGCAAGCGCGCCTACGACGTTCACCCCTTGGTGGAGGCGGTCCTGGACGAGGGCACTGCCCAGGAGCTCCACGCGCGCTGGGCGCCCAACATCGTCACGACCCTGGGGCGCTTCGGCGGTCGCACGGTGGGCGTGGTGGCCAACAACCCGCTGCGGCTCGGAGGCTGCCTGGACTCCCTCTCCGCGGAGAAGGCGTCGCGGTTCGTCCGGATGTGCGACGCGTTCGGTGTGCCTCTGATCGTGCTGGTGGACGTCCCGGGATACCTGCCGGGCGTGGGCCAGGAGTGGGACGGCGTGGTACGCCGGGGCGCCAAGCTGCTGCACGCGTTCGCCGAGTGCGTGGTCCCCCGGGTGACCCTGGTGACGCGGAAGAGCTACGGCGGCGCCTACATCGCCATGAACGCCCGCTCGCTGGGCGCCACCCGGGTCCTGGCCTGGCCGGGGGCGGAGGTGGCTGTCATGGGCTCCGTGGCCGCCGTGCGCGTCCTGCACCGACGCAAGCTGGCAGAGGTGTCGGTGGAGATCCGACCGCGCGTGGAGGCCGAGCTGGCAGCCGAGCACGAGACGATCGCCGGCGGCGTGGAGCGGGCCGTGGAGATCGGGGTGGTCGACGAGGTGGTCGAGCCGTCCCGGACCCGCACCGCCATCGCGGAGGCCCTGGAGCGCGAGGTCTCAGCGGCCGGCGTCCGACGCGGGAACCACGGCAACATCCCGCTCTGACGGCCGGCGGTCACCGTGCTGCACGACGGTGACGGCACCGGCCAGGAACGACGTCAAGCCCGCCTCCCGGGACTCGGGAGGCGGGCTTTCGACGTCGGGGGTGCTCTGCCCCTACGCGGTGGTCCAGGTCAGACGACTTGGTGCAGCCACCGGACCGGAGCGCCGTCGCCGGCGTGCCGGAATGACTCCAGCTCGTCGTCCCAGGGCTTGCCCAGCAGCTTGTCGATCTCCAGCAGCATGGTGGTCTCACCCAGAGCGGCCTTGACGACGGCAGCCTTGAGCCGATCCTCGGGAATCATGATGTCCCCGTGCAGACCGGTCACGGCGTGGAAGACGCCGAGCTCGGGGGTGAACGAGTAGCGCGCTCCCTCCGTGGAGGCAGTCGGCTCCTCGGTGATCTCGAAGCGCAGGTGGTTCCAGCCACGCAGGGCAGACGCCACTGCGGCAGCCGACCCCGCAGCGCCGGACCACGACAGCTCGGCACGGTACGTGCCGGGCTGAGCGGGCTGTGGGATCCAGTCCAGGTTCACGACAACGCCAAGCACGCCCCCGACGGCCCACTCGATGTGTGGGCACAACGCGGACGGCGTTGAGTGCACGAACAGAATCCCCCGGGTCCCAGGTCCGTTCGGGCGGGGTGCAGTGCGTGTGGTCACCGTGACCTCCTTCATTCCCGGCGCGAGCTACGCCTTCCCCAGCGGTCTCGAACAATAGGAACGATGGTGCAAGTGACACGTATGTGGTTTGTGAAGCAATTGTGACTGATGAATGGTCACTTTGCCAGCGTTGGTCGTGGCGACACGCCGATCGCCACGACCAACTGCGCCTAGCCCAAGCGACGCTCGAGCGCATCGGCACGCTCGGCGGCGTCGGTGATCTCGTCGGAGTCGATGGCATGCGCCCGGTGGAACCACGCCAGCGCGTCACTCTCCCGGCCGGCGAACTCCAGCGTGTCCGCGTAGGCGTAGCGCAGCCGCACCACCCAGTGCGCTCGGCTCTTCGACAGCAGGGGGGCGAGCTCGAGCGTGCGCAGGGCCGCGTCGAGCTGACCCATGTCACGCCGGGCCCCGGACTCGACCAGGGTCATCTCGGCCTTGGCCTCGGGGGCGAAGTTCGCCACCGAGGGCGACTTGGCGAGCTTGAGTGCCTGCTCGGGCTGACCCAGGGCACGGTGGCAGTCCGCCATGATCGGCAGGTACTCCGTGGCACCGTTCATCCGCTTGGCGGCACGCAGCTCGGCCAGCGCCTCGGCGTAGTGCCCCGCGGCGTACGCCGTCTCCCCCGTCGCCTCGCGTACGACGGCCAGGCGAGACGCCCGGGCGCGAGCCGCGAGACAGTGCTGGTAGGCGGTCTCGGGGTCCTCGTCGATCAGTGATCCGGCGGCCGCGAGGTGTCGGGCCACACGTGCTGCGAGCTTCTCCGGCAGCCCCTTGAGCTGGGCGGTGACGGAACGGTCGAGCTCGGCCCCGGTGATGTCCTCGGGCAACGGCGGACCGTCGTACTCGGCCTGGTCGGTGGTGCGGGGAGCACGCTCCTCACGGTCACGGCGAAACTCCGGGCGCGAGTCGGACCCACGCCCGTCCCGACCGCCACGAGGGGCCGAACGGCCTCCGCGAGAGTCCGGCTTGCCGCCACGGGAGTCAGGCCTGGAGCTGCGGCTCTCAGGCTTCCCGCCACGCGAGTCGGGCTTGCCACCGCGACTCTCGGGCTTGCCGCCACGGGAGTCCGGCCTGGCACCGCCGCGAGCGGGAGGCTTGCTGCCTGAGCGCTCGTCAGACCTGCCACCGGATGAGGGAGTGCCGCCACGACCGGCGGGCTTGCCTCCACGGGCCGGCGGCTTGCCGCCGGTACTCGAACCGCGCGCGGGGCGCTGGCTACGACGTTCCTCGGCCACGAGATCCACCTTCTTGTTCTTCGTCGTTCGCAGGTCAGATGCAGTGAGCATCGACCAAATGGCGCAGAGGCCACCCTAATGGGTGGCCTCTGCGGAGTGTATGTCCGGCGGCGTCCTACTCTCCCACAGCCTCTCGGTTGCAGTACCATCGGCGCTGAAAGGCTTAACTTCCGGGTTCGGGATGGGACCGGGTGTTTCCCTTTCGCTATGGCCGCCGTAACTCTTGTGGTCGACACACCCGAGTTGTTGCAGGGGTGTGGACCAAGTCTTGGTTGGTGTTCGTTGTTCAGTTGTCACAACCTGTTCAAACCCTTGGATGGGTTTGTTGGTTGGGAACTGGTTAGTGGACGCGGGCATTACGTGTGCGCATGAATGGTCTTGTTCAACTCGTAGTGTGAGTGGTTATGTACGATGTTGGGACAAGCCCTCGGCCTATTAGTACCGGTCGGCTAGGCATTACTGCTGTACACCTCCGGCCTATCAACCCAGTGTTCTGCTGGGGGCCTTACCCACTTACGTGGTGGGAAACCTCATCTTGAAACGTGCTTCCCGCTTAGATGCATTCAGCGGTTATCACTTCCGAACGTAGCTAACCAGCCGTGCCCCTGGCGGGACAACTGGCACACCAGAGGTTCGTCCATCCCGGTCCTCTCGTACTAGGGACAGCCTTTCTCAAGTTTCCTGCGCGCGCGGCGGATAGGGACCGAACTGTCTCACGACGTTCTAAACCCAGCTCGCGTGCCGCTTTAATGGGCGAACAGCCCAACCCTTGGGACCTACTCCAGCCCCAGGATGCGACGAGCCGACATCGAGGTGCCAAACCATCCCGTCGATATGGACTCTTGGGGAAGATCAGCCTGTTATCCCCGGGGTACCTTTTATCCGTTGAGCGACGCCGCTTCCACATGCTGGCGCCGGATCACTAGTTCCGACTTTCGTCCCTGCTCGACATGTCTGTCTCACAGTCAAGCTCCCTTGTGCACTTACACTCGCCACCTGATTGCCAACCAGGCTGAGGGAACCTTTGAGCGCCTCCGTTACTCTTTAGGAGGCAACCGCCCCAGTTAAACTACCCATCAGGCACTGTCCCTGATCCGGATTACGGACCTAGGTTAGACATCTAGTACGACCAGAGTGGTATTTCAACGATGACTCCCCAACCACTGGCGTGATCGGTTCACAGTCTCCCACCTATCCTACACAAGCCGAACCAAACACCAATACCAAACTATAGTAAAGGTCCCGGGGTCTTTCCGTCCTGCCGCGCGTAACGAGCATCTTTACTCGTAGTGCAATTTCGCCGAGTCCACGGTTGAGACAGCGCCCAAGTCGTTACTCCATTCGTGCAGGTCGGAACTTACCCGACAAGGAATTTCGCTACCTTAGGATGGTTATAGTTACCACCGCCGTTTACTGGGGCTTAAGTTCTCAGCTTCGAGGAACAAGTTCCTCTAACCGGTCCCCTTAACCTTCCAGCACCGGGCAGGAGTCAGTCCGTATACATCGTCTTACAACTTCGCACGGACCTGTGTTTTTAGTAAACAGTCGCTTGGGCCTGGTCTCTGCGGCCATCACCGCTTCATCACGCAAGGTGAATCACGGATCCGGCCCCCCTTCTCCCGAAGTTACGGGGGCATTTTGCCGAGTTCCTTAACCATGGTTATCTCGATCGCCTTAGTATTCTCTACCTGATCACCTGAGTCGGTTTGGGGTACGGGCGGCGCATAGCTCGCTAGAGGTTTTTCTCGACAGCATAGGATCATCCACTTCCCCCATACGGGGTCCCCATCAGGTCTCAGACATACAGGTGGCGGATTTGCCTACCACCAGTCCTACACCCTTAGCCGTGGACTACCATCGCCACGGTTGGACTGCCTTCCTGCGTCACCCCATCGCTTGACTACTACCAGTTCGGGTCCCACGCTCTGCCACATCGCCTCGCCCCGAAGGGTCCGGTCAACATGGTTTCGGATGGTTAGCATCACCGGGTTCGTCATGGGCGCTATTTTGCCGGTACGGGAATATCAACCCGTTGTCCATCGACTACGCCTGTCGGCCTCGCCTTAGGTCCCGACTTACCCAGGGCAGATTAGCTTGACCCTGGAACCCTTGATCATTCGGCGGAAGAGTTTCTCGCTCTTCATTCGCTACTCATGCCTGCATTCTCACTCGTGTCGCGTCCACAACTGGATCACTCCGCTGCTTCACTCGCGACACGACGCTCCCCTACCCATCCACACACCTGAACCACGAAGGCTGAGTTATATATGTGAATGCCATAGCTTCGGCGGATGACTTGAGCCCCGCTACATTGTCGGCGCGGAATCACTTGACCAGTGAGCTATTACGCACTCTTTCAAGGGTGGCTGCTTCCAAGCCAACCTCCTGGTTGTCAATGCGACTCCACATCCTTTTCCACTTAGTCACCGCTTAGGGGCCTTAGCTGATGGTCTGGGCTGTTTCCCTCTCGACTACGGAGCTTATCCCCCGCAGTCTCACTGCCGCGCTCTCACTTACCGGCATTCGGAGTTTGGCTAACGTCAGTAACCTTGTAGGGCCCATTAGCTATCCAGTGCTCTACCTCCGGCAAGAAACACGCGACGCTGCACCTAAATGCATTTCGGGGAGAACCAGCTATCACGGAGTTTGATTGGCCTTTCACCCCTATCCACAGGTCATCCCCTCAGTTTTCAACCTAAGTGGGTTCGGTCCTCCACGCGGTCTTACCCGCGCTTCAACCTGCCCATGGATAGATCACTCCGCTTCGGGTCTTGATCGTGCTACTAAGTAGCCCTATTCGGACTCGCTTTCGCTACGGCTACCCCACACGGGTTAACCTCGCAACACAACGCAAACTCGCAGGCTCATTCTTCAAAAGGCACGCCGTCACAACCCACAAGGGATCGCTCCGACGGATTGTAGGCACACGGTTTCAGGTACTATTTCACTCCCCGCCAGGGGTACTTTTCACCTTTCCCTCACGGTACTTGTCCGCTATCGGTCACCAAGGAGTATTTAGGCTTAACGGGTGGTCCCGCCAGATTCACACGGAATTTCAGGGGTTCCGTGTTACTTGGGGTCACGCTCCAGAGCTCATCGCTTACGTCTACGGGGCTATCACCCTCTACGGCCCCACTTTCCAATGGGCTTCGACTTCACCATGAGTTTCTTACTCTGTACCTCACCGGCAGATAAGGTTGAACGGCCCCACAACCCCATGACTGCAACCCCTGCCGGGTATCACACAGCCATGGTTTGGCCTCATCCGATTTCGCTCGCCACTACTCTCGGAATCACTGTTGTTTTCTCTTCCTGTGGGTACTGAGATGTTTCACTTCCCCACGTTCCCTCCACTCACCCTATGTGTTCAGGTGAGGGTAACTGGACATGACTCCAGCTGGGTTTCCCCATTCGGACACCCCCGGATCACAGCTCGGTTGCCAACTCCCCGGGGCTTATCGCAGGCTCCTACGTCCTTCATCGGCTCTTGGTGCCAAGGCATCCACCGTGTGCCCTTCATAGCTTGTCTCAACAACGTCAAAACAACTCAACTACAAAGACCACAACCACCCGCGCACCCAATCAAAGCGCACGAGCAGTCATTCTCATAAAAATCACACAAGACACCCACCAATAAGTTCTCAAAAGAACCAGGCGGGCATCAGATGCTCGCGTCCACTATCCAGATCTCAAACAACAACCCCACCAACCCCCACACCCCGACTCACGTCCGGGCACGGGCAAAGGGAGGAACACCAAGGAAACCAGACTCTCATCTGATCCCTCAGGACCCAACAGTGTGTCAAACCCACCCACCAACACCAGCCACCCACGTTCCACGCCCCCACCAAGCACCCCGAAAGGCACCCAGCAGGAACAGTACTGAGGACGACCAGCCCCAACGGGCAGACCTTCATCGACGATTCCACTAGTGAACACCACCATGCGCCCCCACACGAACGGTGAGGGTCGGGGCGTGTGCTCCTTAGAAAGGAGGTGATCCAGCCGCACCTTCCGGTACGGCTACCTTGTTACGACTTCGTCCCAATCGCCAGCCCCACCTTCGACGGCTCCCTCCACAAGGGTTGGGCCACCGGCTTCGGGTGTTGCCGACTTTCGTGACGTGACGGGCGGTGTGTACAAGGCCCGGGAACGTATTCACCGCAGCGTTGCTGATCTGCGATTACTAGCGACTCCGACTTCATGGGGTCGAGTTGCAGACCCCAATCCGAACTGAGACCGGCTTTTTGGGATTCGCTCCGCCTTACAGCATCGCAGCCCTTTGTACCGGCCATTGTAGCATGCGTGAAGCCCTGGACATAAGGGGCATGATGACTTGACGTCATCCCCACCTTCCTCCGAGTTGACCCCGGCAGTCTCCTATGAGTCCCCACCATTACGTGCTGGCAACATAGAACGAGGGTTGCGCTCGTTGCGGGACTTAACCCAACATCTCACGACACGAGCTGACGACAGCCATGCACCACCTGTATACCGACTAAAAGGGGCTCTATCTCTAGAGCTTTCCGGCATATGTCAAACCCAGGTAAGGTTCTTCGCGTTGCATCGAATTAATCCGCATGCTCCGCCGCTTGTGCGGGCCCCCGTCAATTCCTTTGAGTTTTAGCCTTGCGGCCGTACTCCCCAGGCGGGGCGCTTAATGCGTTAGCTGCGGCACGGAACCCATGGAATAGGCCCCACACCTAGCGCCCAACGTTTACGGTGTGGACTACCAGGGTATCTAATCCTGTTCGCTCCCCACACTTTCGCTCCTCAGCGTCAGGTAATGCCCAGAGAACCGCCTTCGCCACCGGTGTTCCTCCTGATATCTGCGCATTTCACCGCTACACCAGGAATTCCGTTCTCCCCTGCATACCTCTAGTCTGCCCGTATCGGAAGCCAGCTCAGAGTTAAGCCCTGAGTTTTCACTCCCGACGCGACAAACCGCCTACGAGCCCTTTACGCCCAATAATTCCGGACAACGCTCGCACCCTACGTATTACCGCGGCTGCTGGCACGTAGTTGGCCGGTGCTTCTTCTGTACCTACCGTCACTCTCGCTTCGTCGGTACTGAAAGAGGTTTACAACCCGAAGGCAGTCATCCCTCACGCGGCGTTGCTGGATCAGGCTTTCGCCCATTGTCCAATATTCCCCACTGCTGCCTCCCGTAGGAGTCTGGGCCGTGTCTCAGTCCCAGTGTGGCCGGTCACCCTCTCAGGCCGGCTACCCGTCGAAGCCTTGGTGAGCCATTACCTCACCAACAAGCTGATAGGCCGCGAGCACATCCTTCACCGCCAGAACTTTCCACCGAACCACATGCATGATCCGGTCATATCCGGTATTAGCCACCGTTTCCGGTAGTTATCCCAAAGTGAAGGGCAGATTACTCACGTGTTACTCACCCGTTCGCCGCTCGTGTACCCCCGAAAGGGCCTTACCGCTCGACTTGCATGTGTTAAGCACGCCGCCAGCGTTCGTCCTGAGCCAGGATCAAACTCTCCATTGAAAAACAAACCCCACAACCACACAAGTGCAGCCACGGGAAAAGAAGAGCCAAATCTCTGACAACAACAAACCCTGACAAAAATGTCAGAAATTATCGTCATACAAAGAAACCACCAACAAAACATCCCGAAAGATCAATGTTGACGGGGCATAACAAACTAATTCGTCGACTATGACACACTGTTGAGTTCTCAAGGATCAAACGCGTCCCGGGCTCTTCCCTCTCGGGTCAAGCTGCGGGGCTTGTGTTCTTATCTTAGCGGACTTTCTTTCCCGAAGCAATTCGGGGCTTTTCCGCTAATGGCTTTCCGAGATATTCGCTTTCGCGTTTCTCTCTTCGACCCGGCGAAACTTAGCGGGCGTTTGAGCCAGACGCAAATCCGGCCTTTTCCCGCATTCCTGCGCACAATTTCCGTCCGATTCCTACGAGGCCGCTAGCGCGCGCACTCGCCAACCTCGGACCGAGGTGTGTGAGGAGGTGGTCTGCCCAGGGCCGGGAGCCCGACCTGATGGTCTTGCTCCCCGCCGCTCCCTGGCGACGAGGTGAAACATTAGGTGACCACCCGGGGCTGCGCAAATCCATCCGGTGTGAGTGCGGCCACAAGTGTGTTTGCGCAGGTCAGAGGTGGGTAGAGCGCTGATCCGTCGTTTGTCCGGGGCGCTCAGGTCGCGCGCACGCCCGCGATCTTCTTCTTGCCCCGGCGCAGCACCAGCCAGGCGCCGCCCAGCAGGTCGGCCTCACTCGGGATCAGGTCTGGGTCCTCGACCCTCACGTTGTTCACGTAGGCGCCGCCCTCGGCGATGGTGCGGCGTGCCTCCCCCTTGCTCTTGGCCAGCCCCGACCCGACCAGCAGGTCCACCACCGACGGCATCTGAGCAGCCTCGACCTCGAGAACCCCGACCTCCGCCAGCGCGCCAGCCAGGCTTCCAGCGTTCAACGTCGTCAGCTCCCCGCCTCCGAACAGCGCGGCGGCCGCAGCCTTGGCACCCGCCGTCTCGCCCGCCCCGTGCACCAGCGTGGTGACCTCGTCGGCCAGGGCCTTCTGAGCTGCACGGAGGAACGGCTTCTCCGCCGTCTGCGCCGCCAGGTCCTCGATCTCCCCGTGCTCGAGGAAGGTGAACAGCTTCAGCAGCTCCACCACCTTCTCGTCCTCCACGTTCAGCCAGAACTGGTGGAACGCGTAGGGCGACATCATGTCCGGGTCGAGCCAGAGGGCACCTCCCTCCGTCTTGCCGTACTTGGTGCCGTCGGCCTTCGTCACCAACGGCGTGACGAACGCGTGCACCCGATCGCCGTCCGCACGGCGGATCAGCTCCACTCCCCCGGTGATGTTGCCCCACTGGTCCGAGCCCCCGATCTGCAGCTCGACCCCGTGGGCACGATGCAGGTGGAGGTAGTCCATGGACTGCAGGAGGACGTAGCTGAACTCGGTGTAGCTGATGCCGTCCTCGAGGCGGTTGCGCACCACGTCGCGCGCCAGCATCCGGTTGACCGGGAAGTGCTTGCCGATGTCTCGCAGGAACTCGATCGCCGACACCCCGGCGGTCCAGTCGAGGTTGTTGACCATGGTGGCGGCGTTGTCCCCCTCGAAGGAGACGAACGGCTCGACCTGACCGCGCACCCGCTCGGTCCAGGCCTGCACGGTCTCCTCAGGATTCAGGGTCCGCTCTCCGGAGTCGCGGGGATCACCGATCATCCCGGTCGCGCCGCCCACGAGCACGAAGGGAGTGTGCCCCGCGCGCTGCAGGCGCAGCAGTGTCACGATCTGCAGCAGGTTGCCCATGTGCAGGCTCGGAGCGGTCGGGTCGAACCCCACGTAGAACCTGACACTGCGCTCCCCGAGCGCCGACCGCAGCGCGTCGAGGTCCGTCGAGTGCGCGACCAGGCCGCGCCACTCGAGATCGTCCAGGATGTTGGCGCTCGCCACGGTGAGTCCCTTTCAGTGCATCGTTCAGTGCTTGCTTCAGTGCGTGGTCCGGAGCCGTCCGGGACGGCGTACCCAGCCTGCCAGATGTGCCCCGTCTCCTGGCACCTGCCTAGGGTGGCGGTTGTGATGGCAGGCAGGTACGTCCTCGAGCGCGAGATCGCCCGCGGTGGCATGGGCGCGGTCTGGTTGGGTCGCGACACGGTCCTGGACCGGGTGGTCGCTCTCAAGCGGGTCGGCATGGTCCCCGGAGGCTCGACCCCCGATCTGGCCCGGGCGGAGCGCGAAGCCAGGCTTGCCGCCGCACTGAGCCACCCGCACGTCGTCGCCGTGTTCGACCTGGTGGCCGACGGCCCCGAGCACTGGCTGGTGATGGAGTACGTCCCGGGGGCCAGTCTCGCCGAGGTGATCCGGCGGGACGGACCGCTGCCTGCGGAACGGGCCGCGGCCCTGCTGGCCCAGACCGCCGACGCGCTCACTGCTGCCCACGGGGTGGGGATCGTGCACCGGGACGTGAAGCCGTCGAACATCCTGGTCACCGCGCAGGACGAGGCGAAGCTGACCGACTTCGGGATTGCCCGTGCCGAGGCGGACGCCTCTCTGACACAGACCGGACTGGTCACGGGCTCACCTGCCTATCTCTCCCCGGAGGTCGCCTCGGGGAGCTCGGCCACGCCGGCCAGTGACGTGTGGGCCCTGGGCGCGACCCTGTTCCACGCCCTCGCCGGCCGGCCGCCGTACGACGCGAGCGACAACGTGCTGGGGGCGATGTACCAGATCGTCCACGAGACGCCCCCGAGGCTCCCCGACGCTGGGTGGCTGGGACCCCTGCTGGAGCACACGATGGCGACCGACCCGGCTGACCGTTGGTCCATGACCCAGGTGCGCGACTTCCTGCACGACGGGGAGCAGCGTGCGGTACCCGGCCCGACGAGGACGCTTCCCGCAGTCGCGCCCCAGCCCGCGCCGAGCCCGGGCTCGGGGTCGGGGTACACCACGGCCGTCCCGCCGGTCACGTCCGGTACCACGGCGCCGCGCGCGCGGTCGAGGTGGCCGGTGCTCGCCGCTTTCGTCGCGCTGCTCGCCGTGGGCGTCCTGGCGTTCTCGGTGGGCCTGCTCTCCTCGGCCGAGGAGGACCAGGATCCGCCGTCGGCGCAGACCACGGGCGCCCCGGAGGCCTCGCCGGTCACGGGGTCGCCGTCGGCGTCCACCTCGCCGTCCGCCTCGGCAACGCCCGCGTCCTCCGCGGAGGTGGCGCAGGAGATGGAGTCGTTCGTGGCCGACTACCTCAGCACCGTCACCCAGGACCCCAAGACCAGCTGGCAGCAGCTGACCCCGGAGTTCCAGAAGGCGAGCGGGGGCTTCGGCCAGTACAAGAACTTCTGGCGCACCGTCGCCGCCGCGACCGTGTCCCAGGTGCAGGCCGACCCGGAGAGCTCCACGGTGACCTACACCGTGACCTACGACATGGTCGACGGCGGACAGCGCACGGACAACCCCACCCTCAAGCTGCTGCGTGAGGGGTCCGGCTACAAGATCCTGAGCGAGGCCTGACTACCAGGTACGGACCCAGACACAGTGCTTCTGGGCACGCAGGCGCTCCAGTGATGCCTCGGAGAGCTGGCTCGCCGCGTCGGTGACGACGTAGCCGAGGTCGCCACGCGTGGCCAGCTGCTGTCCGGTGACGTTGTCACCCTCGGAGGCAAGCATGGAGTTGAACTCCGCCAGCACTCCCGGGACGTTGGCGTGCAGGATGCCGATCCGGTGCTCGGAGACCTCGGGCGTCACGTTGACCACGGGCAGGTTGACCGAGAGCGCGGTGCTGCCGGCTTGGGCGAAGCTCACCAGCTTGCCCGCGACGAACCAGCCGATCTCCTCCTGGGCCTCCTGGGTCGACCCACCCACGTGCGGGGTCAGGATCACGTTGTCCAGCCCCCGCAGCACTGACTCGAAGGGCTCCCCCTGGGCCTTGGGCTCGACGGGGAAGACATCGATCGCGGCACCCGCGATGTGTCCGGACAGCAGGTTGTCGCGCAGCGCCAGGTCGTCGACGACCATGCCCCGTGAGGCGTTGATGAACAGGGCGCGCGGCTTCATGGCCGCGAACTGCTCGGCCCCGAAGAAGCCCTCGTTGCCGAGCCGGCCGTCCACGTGCAGGCTGACCACGTCGGCCACGGACAGCAGCTCCTTCAGGGAACGCATCCGCTGGGCGTTGCCGTGGGCGGGTCGGTCAGCGGTGTCGAAGAAGACCACGCGCATCCCCATGGCCTCGGCGAGGTTGGACAGCTGGGTGCCGATGTTGCCGTAGCCCACGATGCCCAGGGTCCGACCCCGCACCTCGTGGCTGCCACGGGCCGACTTGTCCCAGACGCCGTCGTGCATGCGCTGGATCTTCTCCGGGAGGCGCCGGGCCAGGGCGATGATCTCCCCGATCACCAGCTCCACCACGCTGCGGGTGTTGGAGTACGGCGCGTTGAAGACCGCGACGCCACGCTCCGAGGCCGTGCGCAGGTCGACCTGGTTGGTGCCGATGCAGAAGCAGCCGATGGCCATCAGCTCGGGCGCGGCCGCCAGCACCTGGGCCGTCACCTTGGTGTTCGAACGGATGCCGAGCAGGGCCACGCCCTCCAGGGCGTCGATCAGCTCCGCCTCCGAGAGGGACTCGGACCGCAGCTCGACCTCCAGACCTCGACTCTCGAGCACGTCGACGGCGGCAGGGTGGATGTTCTCCAGGAGCAGGGCCTTCATACGGCCACACTATGCGTTGTCCCTGGGCGACTCGCGCCGAGTCCGCAGTAAGGCCACACAGGTGACCTGCACTGCGTGGTGGGGCGGGTGGGGCTCGAACCCACGACCCAAGGATTATGAGTCCTCTGCTCTAACCGACTGAGCTACCGCCCCCGTGACATCGCAGACCCTATCGAGCAGCACCGCGCCGGCGTCGAAGCGGTGGGCAGCGTCGCCGTGACGTGCCATGCTCCACAGCATGGAGCCTGACAAGCTGGTGCCGCTGGCCGAGGACTGGAACCGGGCGCTGTGCGTCGTCGCCCACCCGGACGACATGGAGTTCGGAGCCGCGGCCGCCGTCGCCCGCTGGACAGCGCAGGGCAAGGAGGTCGTCTACTGCATGGTGACCAGCGGAGAAGCCGGCATCGACGGGCTGGCACCGGAGGACTGCCGCCTCGTCCGCGAGCGCGAGCAGGTCGAGTCGGCGCGGATCGTCGGCGTCGACAAGGTCGACTTCCTCGGCCTTCCCGACGGTGTCCTGGAGTACGGCGTCGCGCTGAGGCGCGCCATCGCCGCACCGGTGCGTCAGCACCAGCCGGACATCGTGATCACCGGCAATTTCCGCGACACCTGGGGTGGGCGCAACCTCAACCAGGCCGATCACATCGCCGTGGGCCGCGCCGTGCTGGACGCCGTACGCGACGCGGGCAACCGGTGGGTCTTCCACGACCAGATCGAGCAAGGCCTGCTGCCGTGGGGCGGTGTCCGCGACGTGTGGGCGTTCGGCTCCCCGCAGGCCGGTCACGGCGTGGACACCACCGACCACTTCGATGCCGGCGTCGCCTCGCTCGAGGCCCACGCGGCGTACATCGACGGGCTGGGGTGGGAGAACTGGGACGCCAGGGAGTTCCTCGAGGGCATGGCGCGCGGAGCCGGCACCCGGCTGGGAGCCTCGTTCGCGGCGCCGTTCGAGGTCTTCCCCATGGGCTGGGGCGAGTAGCACCGACCTGCCTACGGGGCGCTGGCCAGCAGCTCCGCCGGAATCCACTCCTCCACCAGCGCCCATCGTCCGGGCCGAAGCTGAGCGGAGTAGACCACCCGCCCCTCCCACCGTCCGCGGGCACCCTGGCGCCATTCCAGCAGGAGTCCGGGGCGGGCACGCGGACCGTCCACCGGCACCGTGACCCAGCAGTGCCGCCCCGGGCGCCCGGCCGTGTCCTCACCTTCGCCGTCGCCTCGGGAGCGCTCGGGGGAGCCGTCGGCGAGGGGGCCGCCGGGTCCGAGCGCACCCGGTCGCTCAGCGGGACTCCGCTGCCCGTTCCGTATCCGCCTCTTGCCACCAATCCATTAGAACATGTGTTCGAACGTGAGTGGCGGGCGGTCAGGAGGCCGAGGCGTACCTGGCGGCGTACTCCCCCGTGGTCGCGTCGAAGAACGCGTACTTCACGCCCTTGACGCTGCGGATCGTGGTCTCGACGCGCTCCCCGTCCCGGGCGAGCTCCAACAGCTCACCACCCAGCGCTCGGACCGGCAGCATGCCGCGCAGCATCTCCTCGGCACGAGGGTCGGCCACCACCGAGAAGGTCATCTCGTCCTTGCTCCAGCGCAGGTCTGAGAACCGGGAGGCATAGCGTCCGTCGACCCAGTCCAGGAGCTGCTGCCCGGAGACCATCGGAACCCCACGTTCCAGGGCTACGGCGATGACCTCGGACTGGAACGAGGTGGAGAAGTCGATGTGCGTGCCGAAGGCGCCGTAGTACTCCTCGGGACCTTGGGCCCGGTCGATCAGCTCCTCCACCGCTGTCGGGTCGCCGGCGAAGACCTCGTCGACCAGGTGGGTGGGCTGCTGGAAGACGTTGAGGAGACCTCCGTCGAGGTCGCTGAACCTCATCGGCAACCCGGAGCCGGTCATGAAGCCCGGCCGTCCGGCGACCCAGTCTCCGGGCCAGTAGTAGTAGTTCATGTCCAGCCGCACCCCCCAGGCCCGCTCCACGGTCGGTTGGGTGAGGTAGTCGGTCCACACGATGCAGTGCAACCGGCTCCCGTGCTGTGCTGGCAGGGACGGGTACGCCGCCCGGAAGGCCCGCAGGCTGGCCCCGAACGCTTGGTCCAGCGAGCTGGCAGACCAGTTCTCGCAGTGCGTCGTGACGTGGGCGCCGAGGTCGAACCCCTCGTCGACGTAGGCGCTCGCCTCGGCCGGGGAGAGCCCGGCGTCGGGATAGAGCCACGACGTGGCGCGCGGACACTCCCAGCGGTCGGTGTCGCAGCCCTCGGGCGCCGCGTCCCGGAGCGCCTTGAAGAAGTCCGCGGTGCCGGTGGGTGTTCCGTGGTCGTCCGCGGCCATCACCAGCACCGCCTCGGCGTCGTCGGGGAAGTACCACAGACGGGGCAGGGGCGCGTCTTGGGCGGTGAGGCCGCCCATCACGTTGGTGAGCAGCCGCATCAGCTCGTCCGCGTGCGGGACCTCGGCGTGGTCCAGGTCGACGAAGTCGGTACCGGTGTCGTCCTCCGCGGGGCCGAAGAACAGGTCGTTGGTCCGCACCGGGGCGCGATCGTCCCGGTCCTGGCCGACCCACTCGGGATTCCCCTGACGGGTGAGCACCACCGACCGCGCCAGGTCGAACGCGAAGCCCGCCACCCTGCCCCTGCCTGCGTCCCGCAGGGTGAGCGCGGGGCTGCCGCCGCTGTCGGGGACCAGCGAGGCCTCGACCTCGACGTCCGGTGCCACGTCGATCCCGTCGACGGCGCCGTGCACCCGCAGCGGGACCGCGCCCCACGCCGGGTCGTCGACCTCGAGCAGGGCCCCGTCCCGGACGGGGCCCGCGCGCCGCTGCCCCGCCAGCTCGGCCAGCTCCCCCCGCGGGCGTACGACGACCAGCCGGCCGCCCGCCTCGACCCAGGCCCGGACCATGCTCGAACGCGACCGCCCGGGGTCTCCGGAGAGCACCAGGAGCTCGTGGTCCGCCAGCAGGGCCGGGGTGATCCGGGAGCGGTCGACCGTGGTGAAGCTCGTGAAGCCCTCGGCGCGCAGCATCTCGGCGTAGAAGTCGTCGGTCGTGTCCGACTCCGAGAGCGCCAGCAGGATCGGGCCCGCGCCACCGTCGGTCAACGGCTTCCTGCGTGGCACCGTGAAGCTCCACTCCTCGCGCTCCAGCACCCCTGGCAGTGCCAGGACCGCGGTGTAGGAGCCGGGCCCGAGCTCCTCCAGCGGCCGCAGCTCCGCGGAGGTGGCCGCCTCGGAGACGCGCAGCGCCGAGGCCACGGACGCGCCCGAGTCGTCGCGGAGGGAGAAGTCCAGGTCCCGGGCGTCCTCGTCGAGCGGCTTGTCGAACACGACGAAGACCGGGGACGAGGCGGGCACCGTCTCCGCGCCGTCGGCGGGGAAGTGGCTGACTGCCCGCGGCGGCCGTGACCGAGCACCGGCCAGGGCGAAGACGAGCATCGCCACGACGAGGGCGCCGACGCAGGCCAGCACCAGCCAGCGACGTGCCCCTGGTGCCAAGACGTTCCTCCGTGATCGCGCCACCCGCCAGCGGCCGTGCCCCGAAGGGCAGCCTAGCGACGCGACAGGGGCCCGGCCGGGCGTCTCGCAACGGGTGCCCGATGGACCAGACCGCTCGTCGCGCGCCTTCCAGCGGACCCAGTGGACTCAGTGCCACCGAAAGGAAGAGGGCCTGACCCGCGTTTCCGCAGGTCAGGCCCTCTCTCTTGCTCCCCCGGTTGGACTCGAACCAACAACCCTCCGGTTAACAGCCGAATGCTCTGCCAGTTGAGCTACAGGGGATCAGCCGCCCTTGCGGGCAGCGGAGAGAAGATTAGCAACTGTCGCGCTGGGCGGGCTAATCGGGCCTGCTCAGCGGGGCGGCTCAGCTGTGCCCGACCTCGTTGCGGGCCGCGGCGATGGCCGTCCGGGCTGCCTCCTGGACCGCCGGGTCGCTGGGGTCGGTGCCCTCGTCGTACTCCACGAACCACGACAGCTCCCTCGCGCCGGTGGCGGCGCGGCGCGCGATCACCCTGACCCCCCGGCCCCGCCCGAGCGGCACGTGGCGCTGCAGCACGATGCTCGCCGTCACGCGCTCCCGCACCAGCTCGAGCACTCGACGGGGGTCTGGCAGGACCAGCACGTGCACCGGCCGCGGCTGGCCCCACTGGCCCACCTCGCTGAGCCGGAACGTGGAGGTCTCCAGGTCCCAGTCGGCGGCCTCCACCTGCTCCCACGGCACCCGGACCGTGTCCCGGGCCGGCTCGGGGGCCACCAGGTAGACGGCGTCCCGGGTGCCTGCCAGCACCGTGCCGTCCTCGGCCTCGCACCAGGCCAGCACCCGCTCGCCCGGTGCCACGACCAGGTCTACGGGCGGCCGCTCGCGGCGCGCTGTCATCCTCATGCCCCCACCGCCTTGTCCCTCAGGTCGCGGCGGTGCTGCTCCAGCGCCACCAGCTCCCCGAACATCTTGTTGTAGTCACTGGCCTGGTCGACCGGGTTGGTGCGCTGGAGCCGCGACTTGAGCTCGGCGATCCGGCGCAGCGCCGTGAGCTCGCGCAACCGGTAGACGTGGGCGTTGACGTAGCTCTCCCCCGGCTCGCCCGAGGACCTCACCGGCTCCACGCCGAGCTCGCTGATCGCCGAGGAGATGATCGGGTTCGACACCCCGTTGCGCACCCGCGCGGCCCAGCCGGGGTCGGCGGCCCCCTGAGCCACTCCCCCGGCGGCGACGATCGCCTCCCACACGTGCCGGTACGTCGGGTGGCTGAAGTCCTCCGACGCCAGGCCCGACGCGCTGCGCCCGACCGTCTCGGGATGCTGGATCACCAGCTTGAGCGTCTCCCGCTCGATGGAGAAGCGGGGGTCCCTCAGGTCCGGCAGCTCGCGTCGGGGCGGACCGGCGGGGGCGCCGCCCTGCTCACCCCGGTGGTCCCGTCCGTCCGACCGACCTCGCTGCGGCCGAGCCGACCTGTCGTCGGGTCGGCCCCGCGCGGCGGCGCGGCGCACCTCGGTGCGGGCCTCGTCGACGTCGACGCCGATCATGGCCGAGAGCTCGCGCGCGAACGCGTCGACCTTGGACTTGTCCCGGACGCTGGCCACCAGCTTGGCCGCCTCGCGCAGGGCGTCGATCCGGCCGTCGGCCCGGTCCAGGTCGTACTTGCTGGCCACGTTGCCCAGGACGAAGCGGTACAGCGGCTGACGCCGCGCGATCAGCTCCCGCACGGCCGCGTCGCCCTGCTGGATGCGCAGGTCGCACGGGTCGAGGCCGGACGGCTCCACCGCGACGTAGGTCTGGGAGACGAAGTTCTGGTCCCCGCCGAACGCCCGCAGGGCCGCCTTCTGCCCGGCCTCGTCGCCGTCGAAGGTGAAGATGACCTCGCCACGGAACTCCTCGTGGTCGTGCAGGAACCGGCGGAGCACCCGGGCGTGGTCGTCGCCGAAGGCCGTGCCGCAGGTGGCGACGGCGGTGCCGACGCCGGCCAGGTGGGCGGCCATCACGTCGGTGTAACCCTCCACCACGACCGCCTGGGAGCTGCGCGCGATCTCGCGGCGGGCCAGGTCGAGGCCGTAGAGCACGTGGCTCTTCTTGTAGATCGGGGTCTCGGAGGTGTTGAGGTACTTGGCGTCGATCCGGTCGTCGTCGAAGATCCGACGCGCCCCGAACCCGATGGTGTCCCCGTTCGCCTCGCGGATCGGCCACAGCAGCCTGCCGCGGAAGCGGTCGTAGGCCGACCGCCCGACGGCCACCAGGCCGGCGGTGGTCATCTCCTCCTCGGTGAACCCGCGCTGGCGCAGCAGCCGGGTCAGGGCCTCGCCGTCGCGGGGGGCGAAGCCGACGCCGAACGTCTCAGCCGCGGACTGGTCGAAGCCGCGGGTGGACAGGAACTGGCGGGCCACGATGGCGTCGGGGTGGGAGAGCTGGTCGGCGTAGAACTCCTGGGCCACCTTGTGCGCCTCGATCAACCGGCTCCGCTGAGGCCCTCTGGGGCGCTGCAGCGGGGCGTCACCCTCCTCGCGCCGCAGCTGTACGCCGTACTTGTCGGCGAGCTGCTCCACCACCTCGGAGAAGCCGAGGCCGTCGATCTTCATCAGGAAGCTGATGACGTCGCCGCCCTCCTGGCAGCCGAAGCAGTGGAAGAACCCCCGTGAGGGCGTGACGTGGAAGGAGGGGGACTTCTCGTCGTGGAAGGGGCAGAGCCCCTTCAGCGCGCCGCCGCCGGCCTTGCGCAGGGTGACGTAGGAGGAGATGACCTCGTCGATGCGAGCCTTCTCGCGCACCGCTGCGATGTCGTCCTCACGGATGCGGCCTGCCACGTGCGAAGTCTACGGTGCCACCGGCAGGATCGTGCCCGCACCGATCCCGGTACCCGGAGCGGCGCGGGTTTGCCTCGCGGGGGTGCAGGGCACAGGGAGGCCATGAGCGCTTCGCAGACACCTCCCCCGGCCGGTCCCGGCCCGGGCGGGACCCACGTCGAACCCACGGTGGGGGGCTTGGTCCACGACCTCACCCAGCAGGTACCGGACCTGATCCGTTCCGAGCTGCGGCTCGCACAGGCCGAGATGACGGAGAAGGGCAAACGGGCCGGCCTCGGCATCGGCATGTTCAGCGCCGCCGGGCTGCTCGCGTTCTTCGGCCTCGCGGCCGTGATCACCGCCTGCATCGCGGCGCTCGCCCTGGTCCTGCCCACCTGGGCCTCCGCCCTGATCGTGGCGGTCGTCCTCTTCGCCGCCGCGGCGGGAGTCGGCCTGGCCGGCAAGTCCAAGGTGAGCGCGGCCACCCCGGTCAAGCCGGAGAAGGCCATGGAAGGCATCAAGGAAGACATCGACACCGTCAAGGGAGGCCACCACCGTGTCTGACCACAAGGACCCGGCCGACATCGAGGCCGATATCGAGCGACAGCGACAGGCCCTGGCCCAGACCCTCGACGAGCTGGGGACCAAGCTGGACGTGAAGCGGCAGCTCAAGGAGCGGGTGCAGCCCGTCCAGCTGGCCGCCGTGGGCGCCGTCGTGGTGGCTGTCGTGGCCATCGCATGGTGGCGGAGCCGGCGCTGATGAGCATGGAACGGCTCGACAAGCGCTCCCTGAAGTACGTCGTGAAGCGGGCGGTGCGGGAGTTCTCCCAGGACCAGTGCACCGATCTGGCCGCGGCTCTGACCTACTACGCCGTGCTCTCCATCCTGCCCGCCGCGGTCGCGCTGACCGCGATGCTTGGCGTCGTCGGCCAGGCCGAGGAATCGGTCGACACCCTGCTTGAGGTGCTGGCTCCCCTGGTCTCCGACGACATGCTGGGCAACATCGAGCCCACCCTGCGGGACCTCGCCAACTCCCAGGGCGCCGGGATCGCCCTGATCGTGGGTCTGGCCGGAGCCCTGTGGACAGCGTCCGCCTATGTCGGCGCCTTCTCCCGGGCGATGAACCGGATCTACGAGGTCGAAGAGGGTCGACCCATCTGGAAGCTCCGCCCCCAGATGCTCCTGCTGACCCTGGTGCTGCTCGTCCTGATGGCCCTGGTGCTCGTCATGCTGGTGGTCTCCGGTGGCCTGGCACGTTCGATCGGGGACGTCATCGGACTGGGCAGCACCGCGGTCACCGTGTGGAACATCGCCAAGTGGCCGGTGCTGGCGGTCGTGGTGATGGTCATCGTGGCGATGCTCTACTACTTCACCCCCAACGTGAAGCACCCCAAGATCAAATGGCTCTCGCCGGGCGCCATCGTCGCGCTGGTGACGGGAGTGATCGCCTCGGTGGGCTTCACGTTCTACGTCGCCAACTTCGCCAGCTACAACAAGACCTACGGCTCGCTCGCCGGCGTCATCGTGGCCCTGCTCTTCCTGTGGATCACCAACCTGGCGCTGCTCCTGGGCGCCGAGATCGACGCCGAGCTCGAGCGTGGGCGCGAGCTCGAGGCAGGGGTCCCTGCCGAGGTCGAGCTGCAGCTGCCGCTGCGCGACAGCCGTAACGTGGACAAGTCCGCGGACAAGGAGCAGAAGCAGATCGACGAGGGCCGCAAGATCCGTCTCGAGTCCGGCCAGGACCCGGCCCAGGACGAGGCCACCGAGACACCGACCACACAGATCTCAGACCACGACAAGGCACGGACGAAAGGTGATGTCAGATGAGGAAGTCAACTCTGCTACTGGCGATGGGGGCCGGATACGTGCTGGGCGCCAAGGCTGGTCGTGAGCGCTACGAGCAGATCCGCAGTGGGTTCAACAAGGTCCGTCAGAACCCCAAGGTCCAGGCGACCGCCCAGCAGGCGGCCGACGCGGCCAAGGACAAGGCCCCGGTGGTCAAGGAGAAGCTGACCGGCGCGGCCGGCGCGGCAGCCGAGAAGGTCAAGCCCGGGGGCCACAAGGACGAGAAGGACGGACTGGAGACCCAGCTCAACCCGGAGAACGTCGCTCTCCAGGACAACCCGTACCCCCAGGGCACGTTGCCCTGAGCGGGCAGAGGTGAGTGGCTGGCCCCTCAGCGGGCCGTGACCACTGCGGCATGACGGGAGACGGCGCTGGCGTCGGTCAGGGAAGCAACCTGGTCGATGACCACGCGCCGTCTCCCGTTGTCGTCCTCCGCCTCCTCCCAGTCCTGCGCGAAGGGCGGGTCGAGAGATTCTGGGCCGCGCTGCCACATCGCCTCGACGAGCTCGGCGAGCAGCTCGCGCTGGCGGGCCATCATCGCGACGCGGTCGTCGGCGCTCATCACGTAGTGCGCGGCGATGCCCTTGAGGACCGCGATCTCCAGCCGGGTCTGCTCCGGCACCACCAGGGTTCCTCGGTAGCGGACGAACGGGCCCGGACCCGAGTCGAAGGTCGCCTGCTGCACGCTGCCGCAGAATCGACCGATCAGGTCACTGGTGAGGTTCTTCAGAGCCGCCAGGTCACGACGCCCGTGGGCGTACGGCGTCCGGGGCCAGCTGTCCTGCGCCTGCAGGTCGTCGAGCACCCGGTCGAGCCGGTCGTCGGGCATGCCGGGCAGGTACCACTCCCGGACCGTCTCCCACAGCGCCGAGCGGTCCAGGCGCGTGAGGTCCACCCGGTCCGCCACCACGCCGTCCTCCACGTCGTGCACCGAGTACGCCACGTCGTCGGCGAGGTCCATCACCTGAGCCTCCAGGCACTGCGCGGTGCCCCGGGCCCCGGCGCGCATCCAGTCGAAGACCTCGCGGTCGTCGTCGTAGACCCCGAACTTCACCACCACCCGCGGGGTCCCGTCGCCGTGCACCCCGTGAGGTGGCTGGGCCGACGCCCGGGGCCACGGGTACTTGGTGCAGGCGTCCAGGGTGGCCCGGGTCAGGTTGAGCCCGACGCTGCGCCCCGTCGCGTCGAAGGTCTTCGCCTCGAGCCGGGTGAGCAGGCGCAGGGTCTGGGCGTTGCCCTCGAACCCCCCGCACTCCTGGCTCTGCTCGGCCAGCACCCGTTCGCCGTTGTGGCCGAACGGCGGGTGGCCGAGGTCGTGGGCCAGCGCGGCGGTCTCCACGATGTCGGGGTGACAGCCCAGGGCCCGGGCCAGGTCGCGTGCGACCTGGGCGACCTCGAGGCTGTGGGTGAGCCGGTTGCGCACGAAGTCGTCGGCCTGCGGCCCCATCACCTGCGTCTTGGCCGCCAGCCGGCGGGAGGAGGCGGCGTGCACCACGCGCGCCCGATCGCGTTCGAAGGCCATCCGCACGGGAGCGTCGACCCGCTTGGGTGGCTCGGGGACGAGGCGCTCACGCGCGGAGTCGTCGTAAAGGTGCTCCATCGTCATCGGAGGCTACCGGGTGCCCCCGACACGGGGCCCGGACAGGCTCAGTAGACCGTGACGTGCACGTGGTCGTAGTGGTTGGCCGTGGTGGAGCCGCGGTCCGACATCCCACGCCAGCCCTCGCCGCCGCGCTCGACCGACCAGATCTTCTGCGAGTAGATGAGGTACTCCACACCGAGCGCGACGTAGTTCGCCCGCACGAACTCCGCGATCTCCCACCCGCGCTCACCGCTGATCATGATGTCCACCGCCCGGCCCTGGCCGTGCTCGCCGTCGTTGCGGAAGGTGCCGTACGAGGTGACGTCCGGGAAGGCCGCGCAGACCGCCTGGTGCACCTTCGTCACGTTGGGGTCCACGCCGCTGGGCACCGAGCTGCCGTTGGTGCAGGCGCCGCCGATGCCGGCGACCGGCTTCTCGTCGTCGAGGTAGCCCGCGGTGACCCACCGGGACCTGCCGTCGAGCACGATCTCCTGGCGCTCGGCGCTCTTGCGTCCTGTCACCAGCACGCGCTCGCCTGCCTCCAGCACACCGACCTGGTCGGCGTCGGCGCTCGGCCCGGTCCAGATGTTGAGGTCCTCGGTGGCCCAGAGCCGGGTGTCGGCCTGCCGCAGTGCGATCCGAGTCGCCTTCGCCTCCTGCTCGACCTCGGTCTGCCGAGCGGCCTGACGGGCCAGGCCGGCCTTGCGGACCTCGCTCGCCTTGCGTGCGAGCCGGGCCTTGTCGGCCTTGCGGTCCTTGACCTTCTCCTTCTTCGCCGCAGCCACCCGGGCCTTGGACCGGCTGACCGACGGCGCACGCACGGGAGTGGCGTCCGCCTTCTCGACCACGGACTGGGCGAGCAGCTCGCGGTTGGGTTCCGGACTCTGGGAGATGACACCGAACGAGACCGCTGAGACGGTCGCCAGGACGGCGACCGGTGCCGCGATGAGGGCGGCTCGGGGCATGGTGCGGGCTCTGGCGTCCCGCTTGTGGCGATGATTTGCCACAGCGCTGATCCTTCGCTGATTGCTGACAGGTCGCACCCTTGCGGCAGATCGTGCTTCGGGGTGAGGTCGACGAGTCAAGCACATCCCGCGCTAGGCCGAGCCATCCGTGCCCGCTTTCTCATGGTGGGTCTCATCACCCGCCCGTGACCTCGAGGGCGTCCTCGCGCACGTGCATCCCTCGACCGTCCGCGTCGTCCAGCCACCCCTCGGGGATGACCACCCGGCTCCGCGGTGATCCCTGGCGTCCTCGCGGGGTGCCCAGGGCCGACTCCGGGAACGGCTCAGCGCCGTCGAGCTCGTCCAGCAGCCGGTCCAGCGCCGCCAAGGAGTCCACCAGGGCCAGCGAGTGGCGTAGCGAGCCGCCGGCCCGGAAGCCCTTGAGGTACCAGGTGACGTGCTTGCGGAACTCCTTGCAGCCCCGCTCCTCGCCCATGTGCCCGCAGAGCAGCTCGGCGTGGCGCCGCATCATGGTGCGCACCTCCCCCAGGCTCGGCAGCGCCGGCGACGACGGTCCGCCCGAGAAGGCAGCCGCCAGGTCGCGGAACAGCCAGGGGCGCCCCAGGCAGCCACGGCCCACCACCACGCCCGCGGCACCGGTCTCGGTGACCATGCGCACCGCGTCGCCGGCCTCCCAGATGTCGCCGTTGCCCAGCACCGGGATCGACACGTGGTCGACGAGCTCGGCGATCGAGTCCCAGTCCGCCTCACCGGAGTAGGCCTGCGCCACGGTGCGCCCGTGCAGGGCGATGGCTGCGACGCCGGTCTCCTGGGCGATGCGGCCGGCGTCGAGGTAGGTCAGGTGGTCATCGTCCAGGCCCTTGCGGGTCTTGATCGTCACGGGCACGCCGTACGGCGCGGTGGCCGCCACCGCGGCCTCGAGGATCTCCGCGAGCAGCCCACGCTTCCAGGGCAGCGCGCCGCCGCCCCCCTTGCGTGTCACCTTGGGCACGGGGCAGCCGAAGTTCAGGTCGACGTGGGCCACGCCGTACTCGGCGCACAGGATCTCCGCGGCCTTCGCCACGTACATCGGGTCGGTGCCGTAGAGCTGGACCGAGCGGACGGTCTCCCGCTCGTCGAAGACCAGCATCTTCAGGGTGGTCTCGTCGCGCTCCACCAGGCCGCGGGAGGTGATCATCTCGCAGACGTAGAGACCCGCCCCCTGCTCGGCACAGAGTCGGCGGTAGGCGGCATTGGTGATGCCCGCCATCGGGGCGAGGACCACCGGCGTGGCGACCGTGAGGCCGCCGAGCTCCAACGCTGTGGGCAGCTGCGGGACAGACATGCCCTCATTGTCGCCGGAGCTCGGCGGCCGTCGCGAATCCGGCCTCAGCAGCCCACCAGGCGCTCGGCGAACCAGCGGGTGATCCCGTCGAGGCTGATCCGCTCCTGGTGCATGGAGTCCCGCTCGCGCACCGTGACGGCGTCATCCTCGAGGGTGTCGAAGTCGATCGTCACGCAGTACGGCGTGCCGATCTCGTCCTGTCGGCGGTAGCGGCGGCCGATCGCACCGGAGTCGTCGAAGTCGACGTTCCAGTTGCGGCGCAGCTCGGCCGAGAGCGCCTTCGCCTTGGGGCTGAGGTCGCTGTTGCGGCTGAGCGGCAGGACCGCGACCTTGATCGGGGCCAGGCGCGGGTCGAGCCTGAGCACGGTGCGCTTGTCCACCCCGCCCTTGGTGTTGGGGGCCTCGTCCTCGGCGTACCCGTCGACGAGGAAGGTCATCAGGCTGCGGGAGAGCCCGGCGGCCGGCTCGATCACGTACGGCATGTAGCGCTCGCCCGCGGCCTGGTCGAAGTAGCTCAGGTCATGGCCGGAGTGCTTGGAGTGGGTGGAGAGGTCGAAGTCGGTCCGGTTGGCGATCCCCTCGAGCTCACCCCACTCGGAGCCGGCGAACCGGAACCTGTACTCGATGTCGACGGTGCGCTTGGAGTAGTGGCTCAGCTTCTCCTGCGCGTGCTCGTAGTGACGCAGGTTGTCGGGGTTGATGCCCAGGTCGGTGTACCAGCGGGTGCGCTCGTCGATCCAGTACTGGTGCCACTCCTCGTCCTCACCGGGCTTGACGAAGAACTCCATCTCCATCTGCTCGAACTCCCGGGTGCGGAAGATGAAGTTGCCAGGAGTGATCTCGTTGCGGAAGCTCTTGCCGATCTGCGCGATGCCGAACGGGGGCTTCATGCGGCTGGAGGTGACCACGTTGGCGAAGTTGAGGAAGATGCCCTGGGCGGTCTCGGGCCGCAGGTAGTGCATGCCCGACTCGTCCTCGGTGACGCCGAGGTAGGTCTTCAGCATCCCGGAGAACTGGCGCGGCTCGGTCCAGGCGCCGCGGGTGCCGCAGTTGGCACAGGCGACCTCCTTGAGGTCCACCTCGTCCGGGTCGGCGATCCCCTTCTTCTCCGCGTACGCCTCCTGCAGGTGGTCCGCGCGATAGCGCTTGTGGCAGGACTGGCACTCGGTCAGCGGGTCGTTGAAGGTGTCGACGTGACCGCTGGCCTCCCAGGTCTGGCGCGGCAGGATCACGCTGGAGTCGATGCCGACCATGTCGTCGCGGCTCTGGACCATGGACTTCCACCACTGGCGCTTGATGTTGTCCTTCAGCTCGACGCCCAGCGGTCCGTAGTCCCACGCTGACCGGGTCCCGCCGTAGATCTCCCCGCAGGGAAAGACAAAACCCCTTCGCTTGGCGAGGGAGACGACGTTGTCGACGGTTGATGCGGGCGGCTTGGCCACGGTGTTGGCTCCTGGTGCAGCACGGCCGGCTGGCTGCCGGCCTGGAACACTCAGCCTATCGACCGGCTCCGCTGCTCGTTGAGGGCGGCACCCGGGACCACGCGCTCGTAGGCACTGGGCTCGTCGATCGCACGGCTCAGCACCGGCACGGCGGTGACCTTGACGTCGTAGGACGACAGGGCCCGCCGGTAGGAGCCCACGTCCTTCCACTCCGTCGACAGCACCCACAGAGTGGGGTCGTCCACGTTGCACCCGATCGCCCCGTGCAGGTGGCCCCGCTGGCCGGCCAGGGCCTCCAGGGCAGCCTGGAGCTCGACCCGGAAGAGCTCGGCGTCGGACTGCTCGACTCGGAACCTGCTGACCACGATCACGGTCCGAGCCTAGGGCAGCCGCCGTTTTGACAATGATTCTCACTCGCTTGAGAATCATTCTCATGATTTCCACGCTGCGTACCGCCCCGGCCATCGGACTGCTGACCGCCACCGTGGCGCTCACCGGCTGCGGCGCCCTGGGGGACGACTCCGAGGGGATCACCGTGGCTGCCGGCTTTTACCCGCTGGCCTACGTCGCCGAGCAGGTGGCCGGCGACCACGCCGAGGTCGTCAACCTCACCAAGCCCGGTCAGGAGCCCCACGACAGCGAGCTGACCATCGCCAAGACCGCCGCGATCGCCGGCGCCGACCTCGTCATCGTGTCCGGGGGGTTCCAGCCTCCCGTGGAGGCCGGGATCGAGCAGAACGCGACCGGGACGGTGCTCGACGTGGCCGAGGTCCTCGACCTCGAGCCCGCAGCCGGGGCCGACGGGGCCGGACACGAGCACGGCTCGCAGGAGGGGCACGAGGGCCATGACCACGGCGACCTCGGGGACCTGGACCCGCACTTCTGGCACGACCCGCTGCTGATGGCAGACCTGGGGGACGAGGTCGCCGACGAGCTCGCCGACCTCGATCCCGAGCACGCGAGGGACTACCAGCAGAACGCCGCCGTACTGCGGGAGCGGCTCACCGAGCTGGACCAGGAGTTCGCCGACGGGCTCGCGCACTGCGAGCGGGACATCGTGGTGGTCAGCCACGACGCGTTCGGCTACCTGCGCCGGTACGGGCTGGAGTTCGAGCCCATCGCCGGGCTCTCCCCCGGCGCCGAGCCGACCCCGGCCGACCTGCAGCGCCTGCAGCGCCTGGTCCGCGACAACGGGATCACCACCGTCTTCTCGGAACGACTCGCCAGCTCGGCCATGGCCGACTCGCTGGCCGACGACCTGGGGGTGAGGACCGAGGTGCTCGACCCGATCGAGGGCCTGACCGAGGACACCGCCGACGAGGACTACGTCTCGCTCATGGAGGCCAACCTCCAGGCCCTGCGCAAGGCCAACGGATGTTGACCCCTCACCCCGACCCCTCGCCGGGCATCGCCCCCGTCGAGGCCCGCAACGTGGCGGTCAGCATCGAGGGCCGCCCAGTGATCCGCGGGGTCGACCTGCGGGTGGAGCCCGGGGAGTTCGTGGCCCTGATGGGCGCCAACGGCTCGGGCAAGTCCACCCTGGTGCGCGCACTGACCGGTCTCCGTCCGCTCGCCAGCGGGTCGGTCGCCCTGTTCGGCGAGCCGCTGGACTCGTTCTCCGCCTGGCACCGGATCGGGTTCGTGCCCCAGCGCTCGGGAGCCACCTCGGGCGTGCCGGCGTCGGTGTGGGAGCTGGTGGCCTCGGGCCGGCTCACCCGCCGCAAGCTCTTCAGGCCGCTGTCCTCGCAGGACCGACGGATCGTCTCCGACGCCCTCGAGGTCGTGGGCCTGGAGCAGCTCGCCGGAGCCGGGATCGCGACCCTGTCGGGGGGACAGCAGCAGCGGGCCCTGATCGCCCGTGCCCTGGCGGGCCAGCCGGAGCTGTTCTTCCTCGACGAGCCGACCGCCGGGGTCGACCTGCCCAACCAGGAGGCGCTCGCCGACGCTCTGCGCGTCCTCTCCGAGCGCGGCGCCACCATCATCCTGGTGGCCCACGAGCTCGGTCCGCTGGCGGAGCTGATCGACCGCAGCGTGGTGATGCGCGACGGTCGCGTCTCCTACGACGGCCCCCCGCTGGACGACCACGAGGTGCACGAGGTGCACGCCCAGCTCGGCGCGCACGGCCACCACCACCAGCCGGCCCGGCAGCACGACCACGCGCCGCACGTCGCCTCCCCCCTGGACACCGGGTCCTTCGACCGCGAGGAGCGCACGTGACCAGCGACCTGGCAGCACTCTTCTCGCTGCCCTTCATGCAACGGGCCCTCCTGGCGGCCTTCTTCACCGGGCTCGCGGCGCCGGCCGTGGGCACCTACCTGGTGCAGCGCCGCATGGCACTGATGGGCGACGGCCTGGGCCACGTCGCAGTGACCGGGGTGGCCATCGGCCTGGTCACCGGGTTCGCACCGACCTGGACCGCCGTGGCGGCCGCGGTGGTGGGAGCCGTCGCGATCGAGGTGATCCGCGAGCGCGGCAACACCAACGGCGACCTCGCCCTGGCGCTGCTCTTCTACGGCGGGCTCGCGGGCGGGATCTTCGTGGCGGGGCTCGGCGGCGAGACCACCGCGGGGCTCCAGCAGTACCTGTTCGGGTCGATCACCACGACCTCGGTCTCCGACGTCCTGGTCACCGTCGCGCTGGCCGTGGCGGTCATCGTGCTGTGCGTGGGGCTGGGCCCACAGCTGTTCGCGATCACCCAGGATCAGGAGTTCGCCCAGGTGGCGGGCCTCAACGTCCGGGCCTACAACCTGATGATCGCGGTCCTCGCAGCCGTCTCGGTGACCGTGGCGATGCGCACCGTGGGACTGCTGCTGGTCTCGGCGCTGATGGTGATCCCGGTCGCCACCGCCCAGCAGCTGACCCGGTCCTTCCGATCCACGCTGCTGATCAGCATGGGCCTGGGGGTGACGGCCTCCCTCGGCGGCCTCGTCGTGGCCGCCGTGGCGTCGTACCAGGCCGACGTTGCCCCGGGCGCGACCATCGTGCTGCTCAGCCTGCTGTGCTTCGCGCTCGCCTGGCCGGTCGGCGCGGCCCTGCGCCGGCGGGAGCGGGACCGTGTCCCCTTCCCCGAGGACCAGCCGTCCGACCACGTGCCCAGCAGCACCCACCCGCACGTCCACGGCGGGGAGTGCGGCCACCGGGCGATCGCCCACGGCGACCACGTCGACTACGTCCACGACGGGCACCGTCACGCACCCCACGGGAGTCACTATGACGAGCACTGAGCCCCCGAGCGAGGTCGGGGCGGGCCTTCGGCCCACCAGGCAGCGGACCGCGGTGACCGAGGCCCTGGCCAGCTATCGCGACTTCCGCTCCGCCCAGGAGATCCACGACCTGCTGGCGGTCAAGGGGGAGCGCGTCGGGCTGGCCACCGTCTACCGCACGCTGGCCGCGCTGGCCGAGGCGGGCGTGGTCGACATCCTGCGCAACGAGGACGGCGAGGCGATCTACCGGCGGTGCTCCACCACGCACCACCACCACCTGGTGTGCCGCTCGTGCGGCGCCACCGTCGAGGTGGAGGGGCCCGCCGTGGAGCGGTGGACCCAGTCCATCGCCGCGGCGCACGGGTACGCCGACATCAGCCACGACCTGGAGATCTTCGGCACCTGCCCCGGTTGCCGCACCACCTAGAGCGGCCTCGCACTAGGCTCGGTGCTCGTGAAGCGCGAGGTTCGACCCCCCACCCCCCACCCCTCCGGCGCCCAGCCCCCACGCCTGCCGTCGGAGCTGGTGCCCCGGCACGTCGCGATCGTGATGGACGGCAACGGACGGTGGGCCAAGGAGCGAGGGCTGCCCCGCACCCGGGGTCACGAGCAGGGCGAGTCGAGCCTGTTCGACGTGGTGGAGGGAGCGATCGAGATCGGCGTCAAGGCGATCTCGGCCTATGCCTTCTCCACCGAGAACTGGTCGCGCTCGCCCGAGGAGGTCCGCTTCCTGATGGGCTTCAACCGCGACGTGATCCGACGGCGCCGCGACGAGATGCACGAGCTGGGCGTCCGGGTCCGGTGGGGCGGCCGGGCTCCCCGCCTGTGGTCCTCGGTGATCAAGGAGCTGAAGATCGCCGAGGAGCTGACCCGGGACAACGACGTGCTGACCCTGACGATGTGCGTCAACTACGGCGGTCGCGCCGAGATCGCCGACGCGGTGCGGGCCATCGCCCGCGAGGTCGCGGAGGGCCGGATCAAGCCGGACCGCATCACCGAGAAGGTGATCGCCAAGCACCTCTACGTCCCCGAGTGGTCCGAGGCCGACCTCATCTGGCGCACCTCGGGCGAGCAGCGGTTGTCCAACTACATGACGTGGCAGTCGGCCTACAGCGAGCTCGTCTTCTCCGACGTGCTGTGGCCCGATGTCGACCGCACCCACCTGTGGGCCGCGGTCGAGGAGTACGCCCGACGCGACCGCCGCTACGGCTCGGCCTGAGGCGTGCTCTAGCGGCTCAGCGCTCGACGTACTCCAGGGAGCGGAGCCCGCGCTCCAGGTGCCAGGCCAGGTAGGCCGAGACCAGCGTGCTGGCCTCCTTGAGGTGCCGGGGGTCGGCGGTGTCGACCACCGCCCAGTCCCCCGACAGCAGCGCCCCGAGCAGCAGCAGCGTCTCTGCCGCCGGCGCCGCCGATCCCGGGACCCGGCACAGCGTGCACAGCACCCCGCCGGCGGCGGGGTTGAAGAAGCGGTGCGGGCCACCGGTGCCACACCGCACGCAGTGGTCGAACGAGGGCGCGTACCCGGCCACCGACAGCGACCGCAGCAGGTAGGAGTCGAGCACCTGGCTCGCCCTGTGCTCCCCGGCCACCATGGCGCGCAGGCCGCCCACGAGCAGCAGGAACTGCTGCACCGCCGGCTCCTTCTCCTCCATCACCAGCCGCTCCGCGGTCTCGAGCATCACGGTCCCGGCGGTGTAGCGGTCGTAGTCCAGCCCCAGCCCGGACCGGAAGGGAGAGAGGGTCTCGGCCTGGGTGATCGTGTCCAGGGAGCGCCCCTGCGCCAGCTGCAGGTCGACATGGGTGAACGGCTCCAGCCGGGAGCCCCAGCGCGAGGTGGTACGCCGTACGCCCTTGGCGACCGCGCGGACCCGGCCGTGGTGGCGGGTCAGGAGGGTGATGATGCGGTCGGCCTCACCCAGCTTGTGGGTGCGCAGCACGACCGCCTCGTCGCGGTAGAGGGACACCGCACCATTGTGCCTCGCTCAGTGGGCAGTTCCACGTCGCCGGGGGCGTGTCCGGCGCGCGTCCCAGGCGTCGAGCACGAACCTCACGGCCTCCGCGTCCAGCCGTTCCGGCGCCAGGCGCCACTCCATGATGCTGCGCGCCCGGACGAACCGGCTGCGGGGCAGCTCGCCGGCCAGCATCTCCGCGTCGGCCGCGGGATGCAGCGGATCCGCGTCGTGTCCCACGACCAGCACCGGGACCCGGATGCTGCGCCGCTGCTCGGCCGAGGGGGCGAGGCTCCCGAAGAGGACCCCGTGCAGGACCGCGGCGAGCGGTCCGGAGCGCTGGTTGCACGAGTCCAGCCACACCCCGACCCAGAACGGTACGACCCCGCGGGGAACCGCCCTGGTCGCGCGGCGGACCGCGGCGACGGTGAAGGGCGCGAAGCGCGCAGCGAGCAGGAGCGGGGTGCCGGCCAGGAGCCCGGCGGTCAGTGCGTTGTCCAGCAGCGGCATCTCCACGACCAGCCCGCGCACCCGGTCAGGTGCCGACACCGCCACCTGGAGCGCCACGTTGGCCCCCAGGGACGTGCCGCCGACCACGGCCCGCTCGGCGCCCAGGTGGTCGAGCAGCGCCAGCACCTGGGCGGCGAAGGCGGGCACCGAGTAGGCCAGCGGATCCGCCGGCCGGTCGGACCGACCGTGGCCCAGGAGGTCAAGGGTGACCACGTGCAGGCCCTGCGACGCCAAGGTCCGGGCGAGGGGCTGCTGGACCCTGCGGGTCATCAGCTGCGGGTGGAGCAGCACCACGAGGCGCTCGCCGGCCCCGAACTCCGTGTACTCCAGTCGGTCGCCGGTGTCGAGGAAGAACTGCCCGATGCGCTCCGAGACCAACATGGTCGCTCAATCTAGCGAGCCGCCGGGACACGTTGTCCATTCTCGCCATGATCGGCGTCCGGCCTGAGACACTTCGACCCATGTCGACTCGGGTGCGCGAGGTCGAGGACGCCCGGGCCGTGCTGCTCCTGGTCGTTCTCGTCTTTGCCGCAGGTTGCTTCGCTCTTGGAGTGGCCTCCCCCGGCACGACGGCGCTCGTGACGTGGTGGCCCGCCGCGGGGGTCGCCACCATGCTGGCCACCGTCTCGCGCCCCTCGTGGTGGTGGTGGGTGCTGCCGGCCATCGGGGTGGCCAACGCCGGCGCCAACCTGCTCTTCGACCGGCCGTGGGGCATCGCGCTGGTCCTCTCCCTGGTCGTCATGGTCGAGGCGGTGGTGTTCAGCCTCGTCCTGCGACTGCGGCAGGGCGGGCTCGCGGTGATGGCGACCCAGCGCGACGTGCTGCGGCTGACCGTGGCCGCGACCGTCTCGGCCTGCGCCGGCGGCCTGCTGGGAGCCGTGGTGCTGCCCTGGGTGGGGAGCACCGCGACGTTCAGCGACCTGCTGCTGACCATCACCCCCTCCCACGTGGCGGCGATGCTGGTCGTGGCCCCGGTGGTGATGAGCCTGCGCCGCCCTCTGCTGCCGATCCTGACCTGGGAGCTGGTGCTCCAGGCCACCTCCCTCAACCTCGCGGTGCTGGCCACGTTCTGGCTGGGCCAGCAGGTGGCTCTGACCTTCGTCCCACTCCCCTTCGTCGTGTGGGCGGCGTTCCGCTTCGGACTGCGGGTCGTCGCCTGGCAGCTGATGATCGTGGCGGTGGTCGCCACGTCCTCGACCGCCCTGAAGCACGGCCCCTTCGCGGTCGGCTTCTCGGACGACGTCTCGGGGCGACTGGAGGCGGCGTCCCTGGTGCAGATCTTCCTGGTCTGCATGGTGCTCATCTGCGTCCCCCTGGCGGTCAACGTCGAGCAGAGCGTCCGGCTCACCGACCGGCTGCGCGCCAGCAGCAACCTGTTCCGGACGAACTTCGCCGAGTCCCTGGTCGCGATGCTGGTGCTCAGGGACGGCGACGCCGGGCTGGAGGTCTTCGATGCCAACCACCGGGCCGCCGAGCTGCTGGACCGCGACGTCGCCGACCTGGTGGGCTCCGCGCTGGCCGATCTCGTGCTCACCGACCTTCCTCTGGGCCTGGCCTCGGACCGGATGAAGCGCGGCGAGCTCGACACCTGGCGCGACGAGGCCCGCCTGACCCACCGCCCCACGAGCCGGGTGGCCCTGAGCATCGCCCGGCTCTCCGGCGGCGACGGCGAGTCGATGTACAGCGCCCAGCTGCTGGACCTGACCGCCGAGCGGGACGCGATGGCCGGGCTCCAGGCGGAGCGGCAGCTCAGCGAGATGATGCTGGCCACCACCGCCTGCATGATCCTGGTGACCGACATGGACGGGTCGGTGCTGCGCGCCAATCCGGCGGTGACCCAGATCCTGGGCCACCGCAACGAGGCCCTGGTCGGGCATCCCCTGTGGGAGGTGATGGTCCCGCCGGCGGTGCGCGAGGGGGTCAGGAGGATGTTCCAGGACCCCGAGGGGCCGGCATCCCCCGTTCGAGCGAGAGCACCGCCACGGACACCAGCGGCGTCGAGCACCGGATCGCGTGGACCGCCGGGGTGGTGCGCGACCAGGCAGGCCGGGCCAGCCACCTGGTGCTGACCGGTCTGGACATCACCGCGGAGCGGCACGCCTCCGGCCTGATGAGGCACCTGCTGCAGGCGGCGCTGACCACGGCCCTGATCGGGGTCGACCTGCACGGCTGCATCACGCTGTTCAACTCGGGCGCTCAGACCCTGCTCGGCCAGGAGCCGGAGGAGGCCGTGGGCACGGCCTTCCTCGACCTGCTGGCCCGCGAGGACCTGGCCCGCTGGGCGGACGGGCACGCCGCGGCGCCCACCTTCGACCTGGTGGTGGAGCACCTGGTCGACCAGCCCGCCCGGGAGTGGCGTTGGGCCCACGCCGACGGCCGGCACAGCCTGGTCTCCATGACCCTGACGTCGGTCCGGGACCACGCGGGCGCGTTGATCGGCTACCTGTGCGTGGGCAGCGACGTCACCGAGATGGTGCAGATGCAGGAGATGCTCATGAAGGCCCTGGACAAGGAGCGCCAGGTGGTCGATCGGCTCAAGGAGCTCGACTCGGCCAAGGACGACTTCGTCTCCACCGTCAGTCACGAGCTGCGGACCCCGGTGAGCAGCATCGTGGGCTACACCGAGCTGCTCCAGGACGGGGACTTCGGGGACCTGACCCAGCAGCAGGTGCCGGTCCTGGACGCGATCAGCCGCAACGGCGAGCGGCTGATCACCCTGGTGGACAACCTGCTCGCCCTCAGCGGCCTCTCCAGCGACGCGCTGACCTGGGACCACGCCAGCACCGACCTGGCCGAGGTCGTCCTCGGCATCCAGCGCCGGTTCGCCGGGTACGTCGGTCGACGCCGGCTGGAGGTCACCTTCACCGTGCCCGAGGTGCCCGTGCTGGTCGAGGGGGACTCCGGACAGCTGGACCGCGCCCTGCTCAACCTGCTCAGCAACGCGGTCAAGTTCACCGAGGACGGTGGTCGGATCAGCTGCTGCCTGACCACCGAGGACGATCAGGCGGTCCTGGTCGTCCGCGACGACGGCCTCGGCATCCCCCGGGAGGAGCAGGCCAACCTGTTCGGTCGCTTCTGGCGCAGCTCGACCTCCCAGGCCCGGCACATCCAGGGCACCGGCCTCGGTCTCTCGCTGGTGCACGCCGTGGTGACCGCGCACCGGGGATCCATCGAGATCGAGTCCGAGCACCTCCAGGGCACCACGGTCCGGGTCCGGATCCCGCTGCAGCGGGTGCCCAGCAAGGATGTGTCCACCGTCTAGCGGTGGACACATCCCGCGGGCTCAGGCGCGGTTGACGGCGCTGACCACGGCCTTGAGGGACGCCGTGACGATGTTCGGATCCAGTGCCACGCCCCACAGGACCTGGTCACCGACGGCGCACTCGACGTAGGCCGCCGCGATGGCGTCGCCGCCGGAGGAGAGCGCGTGCTCGTGGTAGTCCAGGACCCGCACGTCGCCCCGGTCCAGGTAGGCCGGGTTGCCCGCCTCCTGCTCGGCTGCGACGAGCTCGTTGATCGCTGCCACGAACGCCGCGATCGGGCCGTTGCCCTCCCCGGTCAGGGTGCGCGACGTGCCGTCGACGAAGACGTTGACGCTGAGCCGGTCCTTCTCCCCCGCCGACGAGGAGGTGTGCACCGAGTCCAGGCGCAGCGGCTCCTCGCGGTGCAGGTACTCGGCCTGGAAGACCGACCAGATGGCCTCGGGGGTGACCTCGCCGCCCTCGGCGTCGGTCCGCTCCTGGATGACCCGGCTGAACTCGATCTGCGCCCGGCGCGGCAGGTCGAGCTTGTGCTCGGACTTGAGGATGTAGGCCACCCCGCCCTTGCCGGACTGGCTGTTGACCCGGATGACCGCCTCGTAGGTCCGACCCACGTCCTTGGGGTCGATCGGCAGGTACGGCGCCTCCCACGGCATCTCGCCGACCGGTACGCCGCGCTCGGTGGCCCGGCGCTCCAGGTCCTCCAGCCCCTTCTTGATGGCGTCCTGGTGCGAGCCGGAGAACGCCGTGTAGACCAGGTCGCCGGCGTAGGGGTGACGGGGGTGGACCGGCAGGTTCGTGCAGTACTCGACCGTCCGGCGTACCTCGTCGATGTCGGCGAAGCTGACCTGCGGGTCGATCCCCTGGCTGAACAGGTTCATGCCGAGGGTGACCAGGCAGACGTTGCCGGTGCGCTCCCCGTGGCCGAACAGGCATCCCTCGACCCGGTCGGCGCCAGCCATCAGGCCCAGCTCGGTCGCGGCCACCGCCGTGCCCCGGTCGTTGTGCGGGTGCAGGCTGATGGCGCTGTGCTCGCGCCGGGTCAGACCCCGGCCGAAGTACTCGATCTGGTCGGCGTAGGTGTTGGGGGTGGACATCTCCACCGTGGCGGGCAGGTTGAGGATGATCTCGCGGCCGGCCTCCGGCTGCCAGACGTCGGAGACGGCCTCGCACACGTCGAGGGCGAAGTCGGTGTCGGACTGGGTGAAGATCTCGGGGCTGTACTGGTAGCCGAAGTCGCCGGTGCCGACCAGGTCGCCGAGGAACTCCTCGGCGTACTTCATCACCATCTCGGTGCCCCGCACGGCGATGTTGCGGCACTCGTCGGGGGTCACGCCGAAGACGACCCGCTGGAACAGCGGAGCGGTCGCGTTGTAGAGGTGCACCGTGGCCCGGTCCGCGCCGACCAGCGACTGCACGGTGCGCTGGATCAGGTCATCGCGCGCCTGGGTGAGCACCGAGATCTGCACGTCGTCGGGGATCCGGTCGGTCTCGATGAGCTGGCGCACGAAGTCGAAGTCGGTCTGGCTGGCGCTGGGGAAGCCGACCTCGATCTCCTTGTAGCCCATGGCGACGAGCAGCTCGAACATCGCCATCTTGCGCGGCGGCGTCATCGGGTCGATCAGCGCCTGGTTGCCGTCACGCAGGTCGGTGGAGAGCCAGCGGGGAGCGGCGGTGATCTTCTTCGTCGGCCAGGTCCGGTCCGGCAGGTCGACGGGCACGAACGGCTGGTAGCGCGCGAACGGCATCGCGCTGGGAGACTGACGGTTGCTGCTGTTGCTCAGGTGGGTCATGGCGGCTTCCTCGCAGGGGGCTGACGGGCGACCGGCGCGCGGCACACTCCGCAACGAGGGGGCCGGCGGGTTCAGGCCTCGTTGCGGCAGCGAAGGAGCAGTCGTCGCATCATGACGTCCTCACCCTACGCCGCGGCGTCCCCCGGCGCAGCCGTCGGGTCCGGATGCTGACTCGCTCGCCGGCGCCGCGGCCCGCCACGCCACCGCCGGGGCCGTGCGGGGCCGCCGTAGGCTCGACCCATGCCTCGCCTGCTCGTGGTCCACCACTCGCCCAGCGCCAACGCCGCCCGGTTGAGCGAGGCCGTCGCCGCGGGGACGGTCGATCCGGCGGTCGGCGACGTCGAGGTCGTCGTGCGCAGCGCGCTGAGCGCCACCGCCCAGGACGTGCTGTCCGCCGACGGCTACCTCCTCGGGACCACCGCGAACTTCGGCTACATGAGCGGCGCCCTGAAGCACTTCTTCGACACCGTCTTCCTCGAGGCCGGCGGGGCGCTCGGCGAGGACGGCTCGGCCGGCCCGGGGGCCGGCGGACGGAAGCCGTTCGGTCTGTGGGTGCACGGCCGCTACGACACCACGGGGGCGACCAGGTCGGTGCTCGCCATCGCCGGCGCGCTGCCCTGGCGGCAGGCCGCCGGCGTGCTGGAGGTCCTGGGCGAGGTCGGGGAGCCCGAGGTGGAGTCCGGCTACGAGCTCGGCGCCACGCTGGCCGCACTCGTGCAGGAGCCCTCATGAGGAGGGTCCTGGTGGCACTGGCGCTGGCGCTGGCACTCTCCGCCTGCACGGGCGAGGACCCGGGTGACGACGACGCGCCCGGGGGTCCCTCAGCCAGCAGCTCCGAGACAGCGCCCACGGTGAAGCGGCCCCGAGCACCCCGGCAGGGCGCCTGCTACCGGTTGCGCCTCGACGACGCCCTGTCCCCCACCACCACGCGCAAGCCAGTGCCCTGCCGCCGCCGCCACACCGCCCAGACCTTCCACGTCGGCCGTCTCGACCTCAAGCTGGGCGGCCGGAAGCGTCGCGTGGACGCGCCCGCGGTCCAGCGGCAGCCCGCGCGCCGCTGCCCCGGCCGACTCCCGGGGTTCCTCTCCGGATCGCGCGACCAGCTGCGGCGCAGCATGTTCACCGCGGTGTGGTTCACCCCCACCCTGGAGGACGCCGAGGCCGGCGCCCGGTGGTTCCGCTGCGACGTGGTGGTGCTCGGGGGCGGCGGCAAGCTGGTGCCGCTGCGGACCGGTCTGAAGGGGGCACTGGCGGACCCGCAGCTGCGCGAGCGGTTCGCGATGTGCGCCACGGCCGCACCCGGCACCAAGGGGTTCCGCCGAGTGCCCTGCGGGCAGCGGCACTCGTGGCGCGCCGTCCAGACCGTCGACCTGCCCGGCACGAAGTACCCCCCGGGTCCGCGGATGACCGCCCGGATGGACGGCCCCTGCACCGCCGCGGCGCAGGAGTACGCCGACGACCCGCTGGACTACACCTGGGCGGAGGAGCGCCCCACCCGCAAGCAGTGGCGCGCCGGTCAGCACTACGGGACATGCTGGGTGCCCCAGCGCTGAGGCCCGGCGTACCCGCCCTGGCGGGAGGGCGGCCTAGAAGCCGAGCTTGCGCAGCTGACGCGGGTCGCGCTGCCAGTCCTTGGCGATCTTGACCTGCAGGTCCAGGTAGACCGGAGTGCCCAGCAGTGCCTCGATCTGGAGACGGGCCGCCTTGCCCACGTCGCGCAGCCGGGACCCCTTGTGGCCGATCATGATGCCCTTCTGGGAGTCCCGCTCGACATAGAGGTTGGCGTAGATGTCGAGCAGCGGCTTGTCCTCGTCCCGGCCCTCGCGCAGGTTCATCTCGTCGACGACCACCGCGATGGAGTGCGGCAGCTCGTCGCGCACGCCTTCCAGCGCTGCCTCCCGGATGAGCTCGGCCACCAGGACCTGCTCCGGGGCATCCGTCAGGTCACCGTCCGGGTAGAGCTGCGGGCCCTCCGGCAGCAGGCCGACCAGCAGGTCCGCCAGCAGCCCCACCTGACTGCCGTCCACGGCAGAGACCGGGACGATCTCGGCCCACTCGGTGTCCGTCTCCACACCGAGCGCGGCGATGTCGAGCAGGTGCTGCCCGATCTGCTCGGGGGTCGCCAGGTCGGTCTTGGTGGCGATGGCGACCTTGATGGTGCGCCGCACCTTGCCGAGCTCACGCACGATGAACCGGTCACCGGGCCCGATCTTCTCGTTGGCCGGGAAGCAGACGGCGACGACGTCCACCTCCGCCCAGGTGGTCTTCACCAGGTCGTTGAGCCGCTCCCCCAGCAGGGTGCGCGGGCGGTGCAGGCCGGGGGTGTCGACCAGGATCAGCTGGGCGTCGGGGCGGTGCACGATGCCCCGCACCACGGTGCGGGTGGTCTGCGGCTTGGAGGACGTGATGACGACCTTGCTGCCCACCATCGCGTTGGTCAGCGTGGACTTGCCGGCGTTGGGACGACCGACGAACGACACGAAGCCGCTGCGGTGGGTCGGGGTGGTCTCGGTCATCGGTCCTCCCGGGCGAAGTCGTAGTCCGCCCAGATCTGCTCGTCGGTCCGGTCGGCAGCCTTGCCGGCCCGGTAGATCGGGCCCGGGTCCACGGCGCGGGGCTGCCGCACCGCGTTCCCGCGCCAGTAGCCCATCACGTCGTACGCCGTGCTGGGGAGGTTGCGGACCCGCATCAGGTGCTTGCGGATCGCCCGCATCTGCCCCGACTCCCCCGCCATCCAGAAGTAGCCCGGCCCCGGTGGCCAGTCGATGCCCTCGACCACCTCGGCCAGGGACGAGTCGCCGCCCGCCGGGGGCCGTAGCCAGGTCGTGTCCCGGCCTGCGGGCAGGTAGTCGGCCAGGTCGTCGGGGACCTCGGCCCAGATCCGGGTCGGCAGCGGCACGGACTCGGTGATCCGGACCATCGCGGGCAGTGCGGTCAGGTCGCCGACCAGGATCAGCCACTCCGCGTCCGGCGGCAGGGCGAACGAGCCCTTGGGCTCGCTGACGGTGACCGTGCTCCCGGCGCACTCTCCGGCGGCCCACTCGGTGACCAGGCCGACGTCGTGCACCACCACGTCCAGCGTCAGGCTCACCCCGTCCCAGTCCCGCACCGTGTAGTAGCGGCTCTGGAACTGTCCCGGGACCACCAGCCCCACCCACTCGTCGGGCACCCCGGTGCTGGTGAACTCCGCCAGGCCCGGCCCGCCCAGGACGAGCCGCACCAGGTGCGGGGAGAGCTGCTCACGCCGCAGCACCTGCGCGGTGTACTGCCTAGCCCGGGTGCTCACCGGGCAAATCTAGTCACCAGTGCGGCTGCAGCCCGAATCCGTTGCTCCCTGAAGCGTCGGTGCGCAACGCCAGCACCTGGTGCAGCTGGATGTTGTTGCGCTCGAAGGCCAGCCGCGACCCGGCCATGTAGAGGCCCCAGACCCGGGCCGTGGCCTCCCCCACCTCGGCGACGCACGCGTCCCAGTTGGCCTGCAGGTTCGCGCACCAGTCCCGCAGGGTGAGCGCGTAGTGCGGCCGCAGGTTCTCGCTGTGCACCACCTCCAGCCCGGCGTCCTGGGCGTCGGTGATGATCCGCCCGGATCCGGTCAGCTCTCCGTCGGGGAAGACGTAGCGGTCGATGAAGGCGCCGGTGTCCACCCGCCGGTTGTGCGGCCGGGTGATCGAGTGGTTGAGCAGACGGCCGCCCGGACGCAGCCGGCTGGACAGGAACTCGAAGTACGCCGGGTAGTGGCTGACCCCGATGTGCTCGGTGAGCCCGATCGAGCTCACCGCGTCGAAGTCGGACTCGGTGACCTCCCGGTAGTCGGCGTGCCGGATCTCCACCAGATCCTCCACCCCGGCGCGGACGACCTCCTCCTGCGCCCAGGCCGCCTGCGCCTCCGAGAGGGTCACGCCGAGCCCACGCACGCCGTGCTCACGCGCCGCGTGGATCACCATGCCGCCCCACCCGCAACCCACGTCGAGCAGCCGTTGTCCCGGGGCCAGCCCCAGCTTGTCCGCGACCAGCGCGAACTTGGCCCGCTGCGCCTCCTCCAGCGTCGCCTGGGGGCTGGGGTACACAGCGCAGGTGTAGGCCATCGAAGGTCCGAGCACCATCTCGTAGAAGCGGTTGGACACGTCGTAGTGGTGCTCGATCACCGCCGCGTCACGCGACAGGGAGTGCCGCAGCCCCTCGATGCTGCGGCGCCAGCGGGGCAGGTGCTCCTGGGGCGGCGGCGGCGGCGGCACCAGGTGCGAGAGCCCCAGAGCGCGCAGCAGCGAGATCAGCTCGGTCGGGCTGGGGGCGCGGAACCGGGTGTGGTCCTGCAGGATGCTCAACAAGGCGTAGGGGTCGCCGGGTGGCACCCCGACCATCTCGAGGTCGCCGGAGACGTAGGCACGGGCCAGGCCCAGGTCCCCCGGTGCGGTCATCATGTAGCTGAGACCACGCTCGTTGCGCAGCTCCAGCTGGAACGGGGCGTCCGCCGGACCGGCCGAGCTGCCGTCGTAGGCCGTGAAGCGCACCGGCAGTCCGTCGCGCAGCAGCGAGTCCAGCGCCTCGGAGATGGTCATGGTCCGGGTCAACGTCAGGCTCATGGGCGTCGCACCACCTTGTCGTAGAGGTCGGTCAGTCGGTCGTCAGGATCGAACCGTCGCTTGACGGCCGCCAGTTGCTCACCGCCGTACAGGCGGTCGAAGGTCTCGCGGTCGTAGAACGCCTCGGAGTACAGGGACTTGTGGCCCGAGAGCTCTCCGACGCACCTCTCCACGGCCCGGTTGAGCGGGGCCAGCGGCGCGGTCGGGCCCACTGGCACGGTGCCCCAGAAGCCGACGTTGACGTACGTCGTCCCGGGCCGCATCGGGTAGGTGGGCCAGGCCTTGGCGCCGCGCAGACGCACCGGGCACAGCCACACCGGACGCATCCCGACCTCGGAGTCGAACCACGCCAGGAACTCCGCCAGCCGGTCCAGCGGCACCTCCACGTCCTGGATCACCCGCTCCCGGGCCGGTCGCCCGGCGCGCCGGTCCAGCCGGTCGACGACGCCGTAGCGGCGGTCCAGGCCCACCAGCCGCTGGTAGACGTCGGAGCGGCGCCAGCGGCGCGGCCAGAGCCTCCTGACCAGCGGGTACTCCAGCCCGAAGGCTCGGCTGCACCAGAACCAGTCGGTGTCCCAGCGCCACAGGTAGTCGTGGCTGGTGAGCAGGTCGTGGCCGCGCTCGGCCACCGACCGGTAGTAGATGTGCTGCCCGGTGTAGTCCGAGACCCGGCCTCCGGGCGCCTCGAACCGTGCCAGGGTGAGCCGCAGGTCGGAGGGTGAGAACCCCACCCCGTCGATGGCGTCCACCCGATGCCCCTGCCAGGCCCGCGTGGCGACCACCTCCTCCACCGCCCCGGCCAGCGCGGCGGCGTCGGAGAACCGCAGGTGCCGCAGCGCGACGTGGCCGCCGATCGGCTCGAGCTCGATCTTGAGCCGGGTGGCGTAGCCCAGGGACCCGAGCGAGTTGGGGAAGGCGTCGAACAGCTCGTCGCCCGGACGACAGGTCACCACCTCCCCGGAACCCACGAAGACGTCCATCTCCAGCACCGACTCGTGCGGCAGTCCGTTGCGGAAGCTGGTCGCCTCGATGCCGAGGCCGCTGACCGCCCCGCCCAGGGTGATGGTGCGCAGCTGGGGCACGACCAGGGGCATCAGCCCGTGCCGCAGGGTCGCCTGGACCAGGTCCTCGTAGGTGCACATCCCCTGCACCTGGGCGGTGCGGGAGACGGGGTCCACCTCCAGCACCCCGGCCAGTCCGCTGACGTCGAGGCCGTGGGCGGCCCGCTCGCGCGGGCGGAACAGGTTGCTGGTGCTCTTGGCCAGCCGCACCGGGGCGTCGGGCGGAAGGGCCGCGTACGAGGACCGGAGCCGGGCAACGGCGGCCCTGTGGCGCTGTCCCTCCTCGGGAGCTACGTCGAGGCTCACCCTCAACACCATAGGGGCGCAGAGCGCCCGCGGCGACCCCTGATGCGCGAGATGGACCAGCCCGCAGGCTCAGCCCGCGGAGGTGGTGCTGGCCACGATCGTGCCCCGTGGGTCGCCCAGATGCACCACGACCTCCGGTCCCGCGAGCTCGGAGAGGGGCGCGCGGTCGGCCGGCGCGAGGTCGGTCGTCTCGGCGCCCAGCACCACCGCGGCCTCCAGGCCGCCGGCCCCGGAGGCGACTGCCATCGCCAGGCACACCTGGAGCGCGCTGAGCTGCAGGGAGGGCAGGTCCACGGTCGCCGCGGCGTAGGTCCGGCCGTCGCTGTCGCGCACCGCCGCGCCCTGGGCCGCGCCCACACGGGCCCGGGTCGCACGGGCCAGCGTCACCAGCTTGGCGTCCTCGGCAGACAGGTCAGACATCGCTCTCCTCCGGGTGCTCGTTCCTGCGCCCATCGGGGGCGTCGTCCTCGTCGGCGGGGTGGGGCGCTCCCGAGGCCAGGCTGATCAGCACCGTGGCCACCTTGTTGCGTCGGCCCGAGGGCCGCTCGGCCTCGAACCGCAGCCCGTGCACCTCGACCGAGGACCCCGGGATCGGCACCTTGCCCAGGTGCTTGGCCATCAGTCCCCCCACGGTGTCGACGTCGTCGTCGATGACGTTGATGCCGAAGAGCTCGTCCAGGTCGTCGACCGGGTAGCGGGCCGAGACCCGGGTGCCGTCCTCGGTGACCACGATCTCGTCCTCCGCCTCGTCGTACTCGTCGGTGATCTCGCCGACGATCTCCTCGAGCACGTCCTCGATCGTCACCAGCCCGGCGACGCCGCCGTACTCGTCGACGACCACGGCGATGTGCTGGCGCGAGGCCTGCATCTCGGCCAGCAGCGCGTCCACCGGCTTCGAGTCCGGCACGTGGTGCACCGGCCGCATCACCTCCTCGATGCGCTGCACGGTCTCCGCCTCGGGGTCCTCGAAGTCGCGCCGCACGATGTCCTTGAGGTAGGCCATGCCGACGATGTCGTCGAGGTTCTCCCCGATCACGGGCACCCGGGAGTATCCGCTGCGCAGGAAGAGCGACATCGTCTGGCGCAGGTTCTTGTGCCGCTCCACGTAGACGATGTCGGGACGCGGCACCATCACCTCGCGGGCGATCGTGTCCCCGAGCTCGAAGACCGAGTGGATCATCTTGCGCTCGCCCTCCTCGATCACCGCGGAGGCCTCGGCCAGGTCGACCAGCTCACGCAGTTCCGTCTCGGTGGAGAACGGGCCTCGGCGGAAGCCCCGACCCGGTGTGATCGCGTTGCCCACCAGGATCAGCAGCTGCGGGACCGGACCCAGGATCCGGGTCACGGCGACCAGCGGCGGGGCCAGCAGCAGGGCCACGTTGGCGTCGTGCTGGCGTCCCAGCGTGCGAGGCGCCACCCCGATGAAGACGAACGAGACCAGGAGCATCACCGCCAGGGACGACCCCAGGGTCCGCCACCAGGCCCCGTCGAAGAGGTCGTGGAGCCACAGGGAGACGATGACGGTGGCGGCGATCTCGAAGAGCAGCCGCAGCATCAGCACCGTGTTGAGGTACCGCGGAGCGTTGTCGAGGATCTGCAGGACCCGGCGGGCACCGCTGCGTCCCTCGACCAACAGCTCCTCGGCACGCGCTCGCGAGAACCCCGCCAGTGCTGCGTCGGCGGCGGAGAAGAGTCCGGCGAACACCACCAGCACGGCAGCGATGGCGGGAGGCCAGACCTCGTTCACTGCGCTGGGGTCTGGGCGCGCCAACGGGCCAGGAGCTGGTCCTGGAGCGCGAACATCGTCTTGTGCTCCTCGGGCTCGGCATGGTCGTAGCCGAGCAGGTGCAGGATCCCGTGCACGGTGAGCAGCTCGAGCTCCGCCTCGGTGCCGTGGCCTGCGGCCTCGCCCTGGCGCCGGGCCACCTCAGGACACAGGACGAGGTCGCCCAGGACGCCCTCCTCGGGCTCCTCGTTGACCAGGCCGGGACGCAGCTCGTCCATCGGGAAGGCGAGCACGTCGGTGGGGCCCTCCTTCTCCATCCACTGCTCGTTGAGCTGCGCGATGGTCTCCTCGTCCACGGCCTTGATGCACAGCTCGGCGAGGGGATGGACCCGCATGGCGTCCATCACGAACCGGCTCAGCCCGGCGAGCGCCTTGACGTCCAGCTCGTGCCCGGACTCGTTGAGGACCTCGATGCTCAACTGTGGTGCTCCCTCGACTTGGCAACCCGACGCTGGGCCTGCTGCACGCCGTTCTCGCTGCGCGCGTCGAACTCGTCGTACGCCGCCACGATCTTGCCGACGAGCCGGTGGCGGACGACGTCGTGGCTGGTGAGCCGGTTGAACGAGACGTCCTCGACGCCCTCCAGGATGCCCTCGACCACCTTGAGCCCGGACTTGGTGCCACCGGGCAGGTCGACCTGGGTGACGTCTCCGGTCACCACGATCTTGGAGCCGAAGCCGAGCCGGGTCAGGAACATCTTCATCTGCTCGGGAGAGGTGTTCTGGGCCTCGTCGAGGATGATGAACGCGTCGTTGAGCGTCCGGCCGCGCATGTAGGCCAGCGGCGCCACCTCGATGGTCCCGGCGGCCAGCAGCTTGGGGATCGTCTCGGGATCGATCATGTCGTGCAGCGCGTCGTAGAGCGGCCGCAGGTAGGGGTCGATCTTCTCGCTCAGCGTGCCGGGCAGGTAGCCCAGCCGCTCCCCCGCCTCCACCGCGGGACGGGTGAGGATGATGCGGGTGGCCTGCTTGCTGGTCAGCGCCTGCACGGCCTTGGCCATCGCCAGATAGGTCTTGCCCGTGCCGGCCGGCCCGATCCCGAACGTGATGGTGTGCTTGTCGATCGAGTCGACGTAGCGCTTCTGGTTCAGCGTCTTGGGGCGGATGGTGCGGCCCCGGTTGGACAGGATGTTGAGCGACAGCACGTCGGCCGGACGCTCGGTGGTCTCCTGCCGCAGCATCGCGATGATCCGCTCCACGGTCTCGGTGGTGATGCCCTGGCCGGTGCGCAGCATCGCCACGATCTCGTCGACGAGGCGCTCGGCCAGCGCGATCTCGCCCGCGTCCCCGTGGAAGGTGATGCGGTTGCCACGCACGTGCACCTCGGCGTCGAAAGAGTCCTCGATCAGCGAGAGGTGCTCGTCACCGGGTCCCAGCAGGCTGACCATGTTGATGCTGGCGGGTACGACAACGGTGTGCTTGGTCGTGAGTGGCGTCTCAGTCATGGATGCCCCGGGCGGGCGGCCTTTCGCGTCGGCAGGTCGAGATGGTCAATCCTACGCCGAGGCCATGACCCGCGCGCAGTCGGTTTACGCCCACCAGGGTCTGCCGCCCCACCAGTCATGGCCGGCTGTACTGGAGCATCCCCAGGCACATCTCGTCGGTGGTGCCCTCGCCCCACACGACGTAGCGGTCGGGCTGTCCCTCGAAGGAGGGCAGCTGGTCCCGCAGCCACTGCACATGGCGACAGCTCACCGTCACCGTGTCCTGGGGTTTCAGGGCCACCGGCTTGATGGGGATGCCGCCCTGCTGGTCGAAGTCCCACACCGGGATGTCCAGGACCGTGCGGGCCCGATCGGTGCCGGCGTTCACCTCGATCTTCAGCTGTCGACCGAGCAGGTGCATGTGCCCGGCGACCCCGTGGATGGTCATGGGCTCCTTGACGGTCCGCTTGCAGGACTGCCACGCGCCGGGATCGATCTCGCCGCAGAGCAGGTGCAGGATGTCCGCGGTGCTGCCCTCCTTCTCACCGAAGCGCTCCTTGACGTCGGCCAGGGCCACGTCGCGGTCGCACAGCTCGCCGTCGGCGTGCTCGGGGCGGCACGGCAGCTCCACCGGAGCCGGGAGCAGCATGGTCGTCAGCGGCGTCATCTTCTTGCTCACCGGCGCCAGGCGCAGCTGGGTGGCGCTCACGTCGGCGCGGGTGCCGGCCAGCAGGTTGTAGTGCACCTGCATGACGATGCGCGAGCCCTTCTCCAGCCGCTTGCCGTAGCCGGGCTTCGTCACCGTCTCCTTGCCTCCGGGGGCCCAGGCCGCCAGCCACGGCGCGTCGTCGATCTGCGCGGACGGGGTGAGACCGGTCCCTCCGAAGCAGGTCCAACCGGGGCCGTCCTCGACACCGTCGAAGATCTCCGCCTTGCGCACCAGGTCCGGTGGCACCTCGAACAGGATCACGTGGTGTACGACGTCCGGGTTCCCGGGCAGCACCTGCGTGCCGGTGAGGTACTTGTCCTCATCCAGACCCGGATCGAGGAGGAAGCACCGGTAGTCGTCGGTGCCGACCCCGGTCGGCGCCGAGGCGGTGTAGGGCTCCTGCATCGCCACCGTCACCCGCTCCTCGCCGGCGCGCAGCTTCTTGCCTCCGACCACCGGTGCGTCGGTGTGCGGGTGCGAGGCGTCCTCGGCCGAGCTCCCCGCCGCCGGCGTGTCGCTCCGCGCGGGCGCTGCCTCGTCGTCGCCGCCACAGGCGGTGAGCAGCGCCAGGGGCAGCACGGCCGACAGCAGTGCGGCACGCACCCGGGGGCTCATCCGGGCGGCCAGTTCATGGGACGCCCACCCAGGACGTGGAGGTGGGTGTGGAACACCGACTGCCCGGCCCCGGCACCGGTGTTGAACACCAGTCGGTAGTCGCCCGCCAGCCCCTCGGACTCCGCAACCTTGTCGGCGACCTCCACCAGCTCGGCCAGTCCCGAGGGGTCGTGGCGGGCGAGCTCCACCGCGTTGGCGTGGTGGCTCCGGGGGACGACCAGCACGTGGGTCGGCGCCTGTGGCATGGTGTCGCGGAAGCAGACGGCGGTGTCGGTGCTGAGCACCACCTCGGCTGGCACGTCACCCCTGACGATGCCGCAGAACAGGCAGTCGGCGGTGTGGCTCGGATCACTCATGGGGGTCACTTTGACACGTCGCCAGCCCGCTGTCTCCCCCCTCTCCGCCCGATGACTGCCGCGGGCCCGGCGTGGCAGGGGCGCCGAGCCCGCGCCTGCTGGCAGATTCGTGGCCATGACCGGACTCCCCCGACGAACGTCCCCGGCCCAGACCCTGGCCCGCCCCCTCAGGCGGACCCTGACGCGGACCCTGGCCGCGACGGCTCTGCTGGCGGCGGCCACCGGATGCGGGGCCCAGCCCGCCGATCCCGAGACCCTGCCCGCCGCGGACAGCGCCTCGTCCCCGACCCAGGATCCGTCGGTCTCCGCCAGCCCGACGCCCGCCCCTGCCGAGACCGTGGAGCCCGAGGCCGAGGGGCCTGCGGCGTCGGTGCCGGCCGAGCGGACCACGGTCGGGGTGTACTTCGTCGGGGACGCACCCTCGGGACCGCGCCTCTTCCGCGAGTTCCGCTCGGTGTCCGCGCAGGACCCGCTGACGGAGGCTGCGGCGCTGCTCACCTCCGGTGACGTGCTGGACCCCGACTACCGCACCTTGTTCCCCCGAGGGTCGTTCGGCTCGGTGCGGGCGAGCGACGGCATGCTGGTCGTCGAGCTCGCCGACGGCGCGTGGGTCCAGCGTCCCCGGGGGATGACCCGGGAGCACGCCGAGCTGGCGGTCCAGCAGCTGCTGCACACGCTGCAGGCCGTGATCCAGGCGCGCGCGCCGATGACGGTGCTGCTCGACGGCGTGCCGAGCACCCTGCTGGGGGTGCCGACCGCCGGTGGGGTGACCAACGCGGACCCGCTGGAGGTGCTGGCCCTGGTCAACGTCACCAGTCCCGAGCAGGGCTCACGGCCGAGCGGGTCGTTGCGCGCCACTGGCGTGGCCAGCTCCCCCGAGGCCAACGTGCCCTGGGAGATCCGCCGGGGCCAGGAGGTGGTGATGACCGGTTTCGCCACCGCGGAGGGCTGGATGGACAAGCTGTATCCCTGGCAGACCGAGGAGATCGACGTCTCCGGCCTGGCGAAGGGCAGCTACACCTTCGTGGCCTCGACCGACGACCCCTCCGACGGCGAGGGCCGCAACGAGGGCGGCGGCCCCACCACGGACTCCAAGGACTTCACCCTGCGGTAGTGGTCCCGGCGCCCCAGCGTGAGGTCCGCGACATGAGCGCACCGAGGGCCACCACGCCCGCGGTGGAGGTGCGCAGCACCTCGGACCCCAGTCGCACCGGCACCACGCCGGCGAACGTCTCGAGCTCCTCGGGAGCGATCCCGCCCTCGGGGCCGACCACCACCACGACGCGACCCTCGACGGGCAGCTCCAGGGCCGCAACGGTGGCCGCTGCGTCCTCGTGGAGCACCACCGCGAGGTCGGCCTCGGCCAGCAGCGCGGCCACCTCCGGGGTGGAGGCGAGCGGATCGACCTCCGGGAACCAGGTTCGCCGCGCCTGCTTGGCGGCCTCCCGAGCTGTGGCGACCCACTTGGCGTGGGACTTCGTTGCCCGCTCACCGCGCCAGACGGCGACGCTGCGGGCGGCGGCCCAGGGCACGATGCGGTCGGCACCGACCTCGGTCAGCACCTCCACCGCGAGCTCCCCGCGCTCTCCCTTGGGCAGCGCCTGGACCACGGTGAACCACGGCCCGGTCCGGGCCACGCTCTGCCGGTCCTCGACCCGCACCGCCAGGGAGCGCTTGCCGGTCGCGGTGACCTCGCCGGTGACCCGGAGCCCGGCCCCGTCGGTGAGGACGAGCCGCTCCCCGGCTCGCAGCCGACGTACGGCGACGGCGTGGTGGGCCTCGTCCCCGGTCACCTCGACGGTGTCGCCGGGTCGGACGTCGACCAGGGTCGGCACCCAGTGGACCGGCAGGGACACGACAACCCTCAGTGCGCGTTGAAGGCGTCGCGGAGCCGCCCGAAGACGGACTTCTGCGAGTCCTTGACGGTGCCCTCGGGGGACTCCTCGCCACGGATCGCGGCCAGCTCGCGCAGCAGCTCCTCCTGGCGGGCGTCCAGCCGACTGGGCGTCTCGACGACCGTGGTGACGATCAGGTCGCCGCGGCCACCGCGCAGCCCCGGGACGCCGAACCCGCGGATCACCTGCTCGGCACCGGACTGAGTGCCGGCCGGCACCTCGAGGTCGAAGGTGGTGCGCAGGTCGGGGTCCTCGGAGGCCAGGTCCGCCTCCAGCAGCGGCAGGGTCAGGCTCGTGCCGAGCGCTGCGGCCGTCATCGGCACCGAGACGGTGCAGTGCAGGTCGTTCCCGTTCCGGATGAAGGTGGCGTGCTCGGCCACCCTGATCTCCACGTAGAGGTCGCCGGCGGGCCCACCACCGGGGCCGACCTCGCCCTGTCCGGCGAGCTGCACCCGCGTGCCGTCGTCGACGCCCGGCGGGATCTTCACGTTGAGGGTGCGGCGCGACCGGACCCGGCCGTCGCCACCGCACTCGCGGCAGGGGTCGGGGATGATCGTGCCGAAGCCGCGGCAGGCCGCGCACGGGCGCAGGGTCCTGATCTCGCCGAGGAACGAGCGCTGCACGTGGGCCACCTCGCCGGCTCCGCGGCAGGTCTCGCAGGGCACCGGTGTACTGCCGGGCGCGGCGCCCGCCCCGTGACACGCGGTGCAGACCACGGCCGTGTCCACCTTGATCTCGCGCGTGACGCCGAAGGCCGCCTCCGCCAGCTCGACCTCGAGGGCGATGAGGGCGTCCTGCCCGCGTCGGGTGCGGGGTCGCGGACCGCGGCCACCGGCCTGGGCGCCGGGTGCGCCGCCGCCGAAGAACGCGTCCATGATGTCGGTGAACGAGAAGCCCGCACCCTGGCTGAACCCGCCGGCGCCGCCAGCCCCGAAGGGGTCGCCGCCGCGGTCGTAGTAGGCGCGCTTCTGGGGGTCCGACAGCACCTCGTAGGCGGCCGAGACCTCCTTGAACTTCTCCTGCGTCTCCGGATCGGGGTTGACGTCCGGGTGCAGCTGCCTGGCCAGCCGGCGGTAGGCCTTCTTGATGGCGTCGCCGTCGGCGTCGCGGGCGACACCGAGCAGCTCGTACAGGTCCTGGCTCACACTTCGTCCTTCTCGTCTGTCATCTGCATGGGGGGCTCAGGCCTCGTCGAGGATGCGCGACACGTAGCGCGCGACAGCCCTGACGGCCGCCATCGTCCCGGGATAGTCCATCCGCGTGGGCCCTACGATGCCCAGGCTCGCGAGCGCGTCGGGGCCGGCACCGTAGCCGGTCGCGACCACGCTGGTCGCCGCCAGCTCGCTGTAGGGACCTTCTGCTCCGATGCGCACCGTGACGGCGCCGCCACTGGTGGCCTCGCCGAGCAGCTTCAGCAGCACCACGTGCTCCTCCAGGGCCTCCAGCAGGGGACGCACGGCGGTCTCGAAGCTGTCGCCGTAGCGCGCCAGGTTGGCCGCACCGCCCACCGCCACCCGCTGGTCGCTGCGGTGGTCCGACATGGCCTCGGCCAGGGCGTCGACGACGGCGGCGACCAGGGGCCGCTCGGGCTCCGCGACCTCGTCGGGCAGGGCGGCCAGCGCGGTTCCGGCATCGGCGATCCGCTGGCCGCCGGCGGCCCCGTTGACCCGGGTGCGCAGCTCCGCGAGCAGCTCGTCGTCCAGCGTCAGCCCCTCGGTGTCCACCAGCCGCTGCTCCACCCGGCCGGTGGACAGGATCAGCACCACGAGCAGCCGGGTGGGCGCCAGCGCGACCACCTCGACGTGGCGGACGGTGCTGCGCGAGAGCGTGGGGTACTGCACCACTGCCACCTGGCGGGTGAGCTGGGACAGCGTCCGTACCGAGCGCTGCACCACGTCGTCCAGGTCGACTGCGCCGTCGAGGAAGCTTGAGATCGCGCGCCGCTCCGCGGCACTCATCGGCTTCACCGTGGTGAGCCGGTCCACGAACAGGCGGTAGCCCTTGTCGGTGGGCACCCGGCCAGCGCTGGTGTGAGGCTGGTGGATGAAGCCCTCGTCCTCCAGTGCCGCCATGTCGTTGCGCACCGTCGCCGGAGACACGCCGAGACCGTGACGTTCCACCAGCGCCTTGGAACCCACCGGCTCCTCGGTCGCCACGTAGTCCTCCACGATGGCACGCAGGACGGCGAGCTTGCGGTCCTCCGACACTGGGTCACTCCTCGTCGAGATGATGGGGTTCGAGCTGATGGGCAGGCAGGGCACGGGACCGGTACGACTGGCACTCCGGGCCCGCGAGTGCCAAGTCTACTAGGCGCGCCACGCGGGACTAGGCTCGCCGCCATGGCTGAGTTCACAGAGGTGGCACACCGCGTGTGGGTGGCACGGTACGCCCAGCACGACGTCAACGTCGTCGTGGTGGCCGGTGCGGACGGCGTGCTGCTGGTCGACACCGGTGAGTCCGAGGCGGTGGGACGCGAGATCGCCCGTGACGTGCGGGGCCTCGGAGCGGGCGAGGTCACCGCGGTGGTCAACACCCACGACCACTTCGACCACGTCGGCGGCAACCCGGCCTTCGCCGGTGTCCCGGTCCATGCCCACGAGTCCGCCGCGGTGGTCGACGTCACCCACCCCTTCTCCTCGGTCCGGGTCCTGGACCTCGGGGGCCGCACGGTCGAGCTGGTGCACCCGGGTCGGGGCCACACGTCCGGCGACACCGTGGTGCGCGTGCCGGACGTCGACGTGCTGCTCGCCGGCGACCTGGTCGAGGAGTCGGCGCCGCCCTCCTACGGTGAGGACTCCTGGCCGTTCGAGTGGCCGCTAGCCCTGGACGTGGTGCTGAGCCTGACCACCTCCGCCTCGGTCGTCGTGCCCGGACACGGAGCCACGGTGGACCGCGACTTCGTGGAGCAGCAGCGGGCCGAGATCGGCATCGTGGCCGAGACCATCCGTGACCTCGCCGGTCGCGGGGTCCCGGTGGTCCAGGCTCTGGGCGCCGGCTCCTGGCCGTTCCCCGCGGAGGCGCTGGGTGAGGCGGTCGCACGTGGCTTCGAGCAGCTGCCACGCAGCCAGAAGCGCCTGCCCCTGGTGTGACTGCCCTGCTCCGACTGCCCGGGTGTGACTGCCCCGGGGCCGCGCTGGGTACTCGCCTGACATGAGCCAGCCCCCCGAGATGCCCGACGCCCCCTCGAGCAGCGGTGACGCCACCGCCGACGACGAGAACGGCACCGCCCCCGAGCAGCCCAACCTGGCCGGGGTCGACGACGACCAGCTGCCGGAGGACCTGCGGCCGGAGGAGAACCCGCTGGCCCGGCCCCTGGACCCGGACGACCCGACCACCCGCAGTCCCGAGGAGCTGGACCTGCTCGGGGACGAGGATCAGGAGCCCGGGCAGTCCTGAGCCGCTCCCCGGCGCGTCGGCGTCGCCCGGGGTGACCGGGTGCCTAGCGTTGGCTGGTGCCTTCCTCCACTGATCGCCCCACTGACCGATACGGCTCCGACGTCCTCGCCACCGACTGGCGCAAGCCCGCACGCGGTCGTGCCACCGAGCACGCCGCGGAGCTGGGTCTGGTGGTGGAGGAGGTGACGACCCAGTGGTGCGGGGAGATCGTGGCGATCGACCGCGACCTGCGCACGCTGACCCTGGAGGACCGGCGCGCCAAGCGGCGCACGTTCCCGATGGGGCCGGGCTTCCTGCTCGAGGGTGCACCGGTCGTGCTGACCCCGCCCGTGCAGGTGGCGACCCCGGCCAAGCCGACCCGGACCGCGTCCGGCTCCGTCGCGGTGCACGGGGTGAAGGCCCGGGTGGCCCGGCAGAGCCGGATCTTCGTGGAGGGCCGGCACGACGCCGAGCTGGTGGAGAAGGTCTGGGGCGACGACCTGCGGATCGAGGGGGTCGTCGTGGAGTTCCTGGGAGGCGTCGACGACCTCGCCGACCACCTGCTCGACTTCAAGCCGGGACCGGACCGTCGGGTGGGGGTGCTGGTGGACCACCTGGTGCCGGGCTCCAAGGAGAGCCGCATCGCCCAGGGCATCATGCGCTCGCAGGTGGGCAAGCACGTGCTGATCGTGGGCCACCCGTTCATCGACATCTGGCAGGCGGTGAAGCCCAGCAGGCTCGGCTTCTCGCGCTGGCCCGACGTTCCCCGGTCGATCGACTGGAAGAAGGGCACCTGCCAGCAGCTCGGATGGCCGCACCGCGACCAGGCGGACATCGCCCGGGCCTGGAAGCACGTCCTCGGCGCCGTACGCGGCTTCCAGGACCTCGACCCCTCGCTGCTCGGCCGGGTCGAGGAGCTCATCGACTTCGTCACCGCGCCCTGAGGGGCGGCTGGTCCTGGTCAGTCGGGCAGCAGCTCGCGCACGACGCCGTCAGCCAGCAGCCTGCCCTCACGGGTGAGCACCAACCGCTCCCCCTCCAGGACCGCCAGGCCCCGGTCCAGCACGGTCGGGATCCTGGCACGGCCCGCCGGATCGAGCACTGCGCGGTCCAGTCCCTCGCGCAGCCTCAGCTCCAGCAGGACCCGTTCGGTGTGGCGGTCCTCGGCGGTCAGCACCTCCCGGCCCTGCCCCGGGCTGCTGCCCTGGGCCAGCCGCTGACCGTAGGCCGCGGGGTGCTTGACGTTCCACCACCGGACTCCGCCGACGTGGGAGTGCGCGCCGGGACCGACGCCCCACCAGTCCCCGCCGGTCCAGTACAGCCAGTTGTGCCGGCAGCGGCTGCGCTCGCGCCGCGCCCAGTTGGAGACCTCGTACCAGTCGAACCCGGCCGCGGAGAGTCGCTCGTCGGCAAGCAGGTACTTGTCGGCCAGGTCGTCGTCGTCGGGCATCGGCAGCTCGCCGCGACGGACCCGTCGCGCCAGCGCGGTCCCCTGCTCGACGATGAGGGAGTACGCCGAGACGTGGTCGGGGTCGCTGGCCAGTGCCGCCTCCAGCGAGGTCGCCCAGTCCGCCATCGACTCCCCCGGCGTGCCGTAGATGAGGTCGAGGCTGAGCTCCTCGAAGCCTGCCGCACGCGCCCACTGCACCGCCAGCGGCACTCGCAGCGGGTCGTGCGTCCGGTCCAGCGTCGCCAGCACCGCGGGCACGGCCGACTGCATGCCGAACGAGAGCCGGGTGAACCCCGACTCGCGCAGCAGCGCCAGGTCCGCTGCGCTCACGCTGTCGGGGTTGGCCTCGGTCGTCACCTCGGCGTCGTCGGCCAGGCCGAACTCCGAGCGCACGGCGGCGAGGATCCGGCCCAGGTCGCCCGGCGGCAGCAGCGTGGGGGTCCCTCCGCCGAAGAACACGGTGGAGACCGGCCGGTCGACGGACCCGAGGACCCGGCGGGCCAGCCGTAGCTCGGCGATGGCCGCATCGGCGTAGGAGGAGACCGATGCGCCGGTCACGTCACCGAGCTCGGTGGCGGTGTAGGTGTTGAAGTCGCAGTAGCCGCAGCGAACCCGGCAGAACGGAACATGCACGTAAAGGCCGAAGGGCCGGTCGGCGGCACCGAGCAGGGCTGCCTCCGGGAGGGCGCCGTCGGCGGGGACCGGCTCGGCGGAGAGTTGGACGGATGGCACGCCTCCATCCCACCACGGCGTGGGAAAGAGGGCCCAATGGCGACATGACGAACGGGTGCCGGCAGCTCAGCCGGCACCCGTCGTCACAGGTGGTGAAGGGTGCTGGGTCAGGCGTACATCTTGTCGATGACGTCGGTGTAGTTCTTCTGCACCACGTTCCGCTTGACCTTCATCGAGGGAGTCAGCTCACCGGACTCCACGGTGAGGTCGTGGTCGAGGAGCTCCCACTTCTTCACGGTCTCCCAGCGGTTGAGCTGGCCGTTCATCTCCTCGACGTAGTCGTGGACCATCGACTTGACCTTGTCGCTGCGCACGATGTCGGTGTACGACGACCCGGCCATCCCGTTCTCCTCCGCCCAGACGGCCATGGCGTCCGGGTCGAGGGTGACCAGCGCCACGCAGTACGGCCGCTCGTCGCCGAAGACCATGAACTGGCTCGCGTAGGGGCAGACGGCCTTGAACTTGGACTCGATGGCCGGCGGGGCGACGTACTTGCCGTTGGAGGTCTTGAAGAGCTCCTTGATCCGACCGGTGATGGTCAGGAAGCCGTTCTCGTCCAGCGACCCCTTGTCGCCGGTGTGCAGCCACCCGTCGGGGGTCAGCGCCTTGGCGGTCTCCTCGGGCAGGTTGTGGTAGCCGTCCATGACACCCGGACCCTTGATCAGGACCTCGTCGCCGTCTCCGAGCTTGACCTCGGAGCCGGGGAACACGGTGCCGACGGTGCCGAACTTGAAGTCGTCGGGGTGCCCGACGAAGGAGCCGGCGGAGGACTCGGTCAGACCGTAGCCCTCGAGAATCGTGATGCCCGCGGCGTGGAACCACTCCGCGATGTCCTGGTTGAGCGCTGCCGCCCCGGAGATGAAGAACCGGACGCGACCGCCGAAACGGGCCCGGATCTTGGAGAACACGAGCTTGTCCAGGACCCCGTGCTGGAGGTTGAGGCCGAATGGGATCGACTCGCCGTCCCGCTTGAGCTCCTCGACCTTCAGCCCGACCTCGAAGGCCTTGAGGAAGAGCTTCTCCTTGATGCCGCCCTCGGCGGCCTGCATCGTGATGATCTTGCCGTGCGCCTTCTCGAAGATGCGGGGAGCGGCACCCATGAAGGTGGGCTTGACGATGGAGAGGTTCTCCACGATCTTGTCCACCCGCCCGTCGATCGCGGTGGGGAACCCACAGGCGAGCTGCGTGGAGAGCAGCACCTTGCCGAAGGAGTGGGCCATCGGGAGCCACAGGAACTGCAGGTCGTCCTCGCTGAGGATGTCCTGGGAGTAGATGGCCGCACCCTCGTAGACCCACGACTCGTGGCGCAGCCGGACGCCCTTGGGGCGGCCCGTGGTCCCGGAGGTGTAGATCAGGGTCGCGAGCTGGTCGGGACGGATCCCGGCTGCCTTCTCGGCGATGATGCCGGGGTTGGCGGCCAGGTACTGCTCGCCGAGCTCGGCGAGGTCCTCCAGTCCGATGATCCAGTCCCCGTCGCTCCGACCGTCGAAGGTCACGACCTTGTTGACGTAGGGCAGCTCGGACTTGCGGTTGACCAGCTTGGCGATCTGCTCGTCGTCCTCGGCGAACACGACACGGCTCTCGGAGTCGCTGAGGATGTAGGCGGTGTCATCCTCGTTGGTGCTCGGGTAGACCGTCGTGGTCGCGCCGGCGGCACACATGATCGCCAGGTCGGCCAGGATCCACTCGTAGCGCGTACCGGAGGCGATGCCCACCCGCATCTCGGGCTGCAGCCCCAGGGCCAGCAGGCCCCCTGCCAGCTTGTCGACGACCTCGCCGGCCTGCGCCCAGGTGACCGACTCCCAGCTCTCGGACTTGGTGGGGTAGCGGAACGCCTCGCGCTCGGGCGACTTGGCCACGCGGTCGTGGAACTGGACGGCCACGTTGGGGAGCAGATTCGCCATGAAGCTGCTGTCGTGGTTGATGGGCATGCGACTCCCTGTACTTGCGGTTAGTGGCGCATCTAACGCCGCCCGGTCTGCTTGGAAGTAACCTAGATCACTGTCCAACTGGCCGGTAGCAATTCACCGCTTTGCACCGTGATTCGAGACGCCTCCCCCGGACGGCCCTCAGCCGGTCCGCAGGCGCGCGCCGGTCCGTCTCAGCGCACCCCGGCCATCAACCGCTGGATCGGGGTCTTGGCGACCAGCACGAGCAGCCCGACCGCCACCGAGACCGCGCCGATGATGAGGAAGAAGCCGGTCTCGTCGTCGGGGTGGTAGTAGCCGGCCAGCTTGCCCGAGACCGCGGAGCCCAGGGCGACGGAGAGGAAGAACAGGGCCACCATCTGGGTGTGGTACTTGGCCGGAGCCAGCTTCGTGGAGACCGAGAGCCCCACCGGGGAGATGAGGAGCTCGGCGATGGTGAAGAGCAGCAGGATCGCGGTCAGCCCCACCAGGGGCACCGAGTTCTCGCCCGCCGGCATGAGCAGGAAGGCCAGGAAGGCCAGCCCCATGACCACGGCGGCGAGACCGAACTTGGCCGGCGTCCGCGGCGCACGGTCGCCCAGCCGGGTCCACAGGGCCGCGAAGACGCCGGCGAACACGATGATGAAGACGGGATTGATCGACTGGACCCAGGAGATCGGCATCTCCCAGCCGAACAGGTCACGGTTGAGCCTGTCGTCGGCGTAGATGGTGACCACGGTGAACTGCTGCTGGTAGAGCGACCAGAAGACCGCGCTGCAGACGAAGAGCGGGATCATCGCCAGCACTCGACTCCGCTCCTGGCCGACGACCGCACGGTCGGCGAGCATCAGGGCGAACAGCCCGACGGACGCCAGCACGCTGACCCAGATGACGATGTCGGCGAGCCGGCCCGCGGTGATCACCCCGACGAGGACCAGGACGACGATCAGGGCCAGCACCGCCACCGCGCCCACGCCGTACCGGGGCAGGGCGCCCGCGGGCAGCGGGTCGGGGACGTGATGGGTCTCCTCCGGCAGCCGGCTGCGCCCGCGGGCGTACTGCGCCAGGCCGAACGCCATGCCGATCGCGGCCAGACCGAAGCCGAAGTGGAAGCCCCACTCCTTCTGGAGCACTCCGGTGAGCAGGGGGCCGACGAGGGCACCGATGTTGATCCCCATGTAGAAGATCGAGAAGCCGGCGTCCCGGCGGTCGTCGTGCTCGCCGTAGAGGGACCCCACGAGCGAGGTCGCGTTCGCCTTGACCCCGCCGCTGCCGAGGGCGACCAGCACCAGTCCGACCCCCACCCCCGCGAGGCCAGGAAGGACGGCGAGCGCCACGTGGCCGATCATCACCAGGACGGCTGAGTAGAACAGCGTGCGCTCGGGCCCGAGGACCCGGTCGGCGAACCAGGCGCCCAGGATGGTGCTCAGGTAGACCGATCCGCCGTAGGCCCCCACGATCCCGGCCGCGACCGCCCGGTCCATCCCCAGGCCACCGTCGGAGACGCTGAAGTACAGGTAGATCAGCAGGATCCCCTGCATGCCGTAGAAGCTGAACCGCTCCCACAGCTCGACCCCGAACAAGTTGGCCAGGACCGGCGGTTGGCCGAAGAAGGACCGGTCGGTGGGTTGCGGTGTGCTTTCGGTGTGCGAGCTTCTCACCCTTCGAACGTACCCCTGGCCCGAGCACCCGCATCCTTCGCCCTTCAGCGGGCGAGGCGCGGTGTGATCTTCCTCCTGAGGTCCTCGGCGAGGTCGTCGACCGCCAGCAGCTCCGGCAGCAGTGCTCGCTCGGTGGTGAGCGCACGGAAGGCCAGCTGCATCGTCACGCCGTGGTCCGGTCGGTGCACCACCTCCAGCTCGTCGCCGCGCTCGACCGCCCCCTCCTCCAGCACCCGCAGGTAGGCGCCGGGGCGCCCGTGGGCGGTGAACCGCTTGATCCACGCGGTGTCGTCGTAGCCGCGCAGACCCATCCAGTTGGCGAAGACCCGGCAGGCGGTCCGCACCGTGGCCACCTCCACCAGGGCGGCGCCCACCCGCCACCGCTCCCCCAGGAGGGCGGCGCCCAGGTCGATCCCGGAGGTGGTCAGGTTCTCGCCGAACTGCCCGTCCGGCACTGGGCGACCCAGGGCCGTCTGCCAGTGGTCCAGGTCCTCGCGAGCGAACGCGTAGACCGCCCTGTCGGGTCCCCCGTGGAACTTCAGGTCGCACACCGAGTCCCCGTCCAGGCCCGTACGGCGAACCATCACCGGTCCGTGGACCGGCCGCTTCCGGATGGCGGTACGCCCCACCCGCCCGGTCCACGGCCCGGTCTCGGGCCGCCCCACGTTGACGGCCAGCACCTGCGCGCCCACCGGCGTCCCCTCTCAGTCCTGCACGGCCTTGGCGACCGCCACACAGATGGTGAGGAAGCGCCGAGTCTCCGCCCACGCCAGGTCCCGATCGTCGGACAGGCACCACATGGCATTGTGCAGCATCCGGACCACCACCCAGTCCCGAGCGCGCTCCTCGTCGAGGGCGGCTGCGTCGACCACGGCGTGGAAGCGGCGTCGGACGCCGGCCCGGACGTCTCCGGCGAGCTCGTCCCAGCGGTTCCACAGCAACGGAGCCACCTCGTAGTGCGGGTCCCCGCCCAACGGCTTGGGATCGATCGCCAGCCAGGGCTCCCGGACCCCGGCGAGCACGTTGTCGTAGTGCAGGTCGGTGTGGAGCAACCGGGGCGCCGAGGTGTCGGCGCCCAGGTCCCGCCCCAGCGACACCGCCTGGTCGACGAGCCGCCGAGGCAGCGGCGCCCCTGCGGCCAGCTCGCCCAGGGAGGCGGTCCACCTCTCCAGGCAGGAGGTGAGCAGGCGCACCTGCGCGGGGGCGGGTCGGTGCAGGCGGCGGTAGAGATCGCCGACGATCTCGCAGGCCTGCACGTCCCACACGTCGGCGAGGCTCTCGGGCGCCAACCGCTCCAGCAGCATCACCCGACGGGCCGGGTCTGCCCGTAGCAGTCGGACCGCACCGTCGCCGGCCCAGCGCTGCAGCGCGAGCGCCTCGTGCTCGGACTCCTCGTCGGGGAGCGCGAGCTTGAGCACGCCCCCGTTGCCCTCACGGTCCGTGACGGGAAGCACCAGGGAGCAGTGGCCGTGCATGGCTGCACCGTCCAGCGCCAGCTGCCACTCCCCGAGCATCTCGCGGGCCAGGGCGGGGAGGCGGTCCAGCCAGGAGACCCACGGCTCACCGAGCACGCGACGGGCCTCCAGCCCGTCGGGCACCCGCACCGCCGTGTGCTCCGGCACGGCTACTTCTTGGACTTCTCCGTGGGCTGCGTGGTGGAGAGTGCAGCGACGAACGCCTCCTGGGGGACCTCGACGCGGCCCACCATCTTCATCCGCTTCTTGCCCTCCTTCTGCTTCTCCAGCAGCTTGCGCTTGCGGCTGATGTCGCCGCCGTAGCACTTGGCGAGCACGTCCTTGCGGATCGCGCGGATGTTCTCCCGGGCGATCACCCGGGCACCGATGGCGGCCTGGATCGGCACCTCGAACTGCTGGCGCGGGATCAGCTCCTTGAGCTTGCCCGCCAGCATCACTCCGTAGCCGTACGCCGCGTCGCGGTGCACGATCGCGGAGAACGCGTCCACCGGCTCGCCCTGCAGCAGGATGTCGACCTTGACCAGGTCGGCGGCCTGGTCGCCGGAGCGCTCGTAGTCCAGCGAGGCGTAGCCCTTGGTGCGGGACTTGAGCTGGTCGAAGAAGTCGAAGACGATCTCACCCATCGGGAGCGTGTAGCGCATCTCCACCCGGTCCTCGGAGAGGTAGTCCATCCCCTGGAGGTTGCCGCGCTTGGTCTGGCACAGCTCCATGATCGTGCCGATGTAGTCCGAGGGCGACAGGATCGTGGCCTTGACCACCGGCTCGCGGACCTCGGCGATCTTGCCGTCCGGGTACTCGCTCGGGTTGGTCACCTGGACGACCGAGCCGTCCTCCATCACCACCTCGTAGACCACGTTCGGTGCGGTGGAGATGAGGTCGAGGTTGAACTCCCGCTCGAGCCGCTCGCGGACGATCTCCATGTGGAGCAGACCCAGGAACCCGCACCGGAACCCGAACCCCAGGGCCCCCGAGGTCTCCGGCTCGTAGGCCAGGGCCGCGTCGTTGAGCTGCAGGCGCTCCAGGGCGTCGCGCAGCGTCGGGTAGTCGTCGCCGTCGATCGGGTAGAGCCCGGAGTAGACCATCGGGTTGGGGTGCTTGTAGCCGCTCAGCGCCTGGGTCGCGCCGTGGTGCTGGCTGGTGACGGTGTCACCGACCCGGGACTGGCGCACGTCCTTGACCCCGGTGATCAGGTACCCGACCTCGCCGACACCGATCTCGCCGGCCTTGACCGGCTCCGGGCTGATCACGCCCACCTCGAGCATCTCGTGCACGACGCCGTTGGACATCATCTTGATCCGGTCGCGGTGGCTCAGCTTGCCGTCGACCACCCGGACGTAGGTCACCACGCCGCGGTAGGTGTCGTAGACCGAGTCGAAGATCAGGGCTCGCGGCGGAGCGTCCGCGTCGCCGACCGGGGCCGGAGTCTGCTTGACGATCTCGTTGAGCAGCGCCTCGACGCCCATGCCCGTCTTCGCGCTCGTGCGCAGCACGTCCGAGGGGTCGCAGCCGATCAGGCCCGCCAGCTCCGCGGCGTACTTCTCGGGGTTGGCGTTCGGCAGGTCGATCTTGTTGAGCACGGGGATGATGTGCAGGTCGGCGTTCATCGCCAGGTAGAGGTTGGCCAGCGTCTGGGCCTCGATCCCCTGGGCGGCGTCGACCAGCAGGACCGCTGCCTCGCAGGCCTCCAGGGACCGGGAGACCTCGTAGGTGAAGTCGACGTGGCCGGGGGTGTCGATCATGTTGAGCACGTAGGTGCCGGGCTCGGCCCCCTCGTCGTTGTCGGCCGGCACGGTCCAGGGCATCCGGACGGCCTGGCTCTTGATGGTGATGCCGCGCTCGCGCTCGATGTCCATCCGGTCGAGGTACTGTGCCCGCGCTGCACGCGCGTCCACCACACCGGTCAGCTGCAGCATGCGATCGGCCAGGGTCGACTTGCCGTGGTCGATGTGCGCGATGATGCAGAAGTTCCGGATGATCGACGGGTCGGTCTTGCCGGGCTGCGGCGCGTTCTTCAGGGACACGGATGACTTTCGGTACGGCGTACGTGCGGGTCCCCTCCATTCTTCCATGCCGCAAACCCCGTGTCCGAACCCGCGACGACCCGAACGAGCCACCAGCAGGATGGAGCACCATGACGACCTACCCCGTGCCCGGTGGCGCGAGTGCGATACGCCTGGACTGGCCGTTCCTGCCGCCGCGGCTGCGCACGTTCATCGAGCGCAAGTGCGGCTCTGCGGTGGTGGCGTCGCACTCCCGCGACGCCGGCTTCACTCCGGGCTTCGCCTCGGTGCTGGTGTGCGAGGACGGGACGCGGCACTTCGTCAAGGCAGCCTCCGCGGTCGCGCAGCGGATGTCCGCCTCCTCCTACCGGACCGAGGGCCGCACCCTGGCGGCGCTCCCGCACTCCGTGCCGGCGCCGCGGCTGCAGTGGATGCTGGACGACGACTGGGTGGCCCTCGGCATCCAGTACGCCGAGGGCCCAGCCCCGCGGCGCCCCTGGTCGCCAGTCGACCTCTCGGCCACGCTCGACGCTCTGCAAACCGTGGCCGAGGACCTCAGCAGCGCTCCGGCCGGTCTGCAGCTCGGCTCCTTCGCGGACGACTTCGCGGGCGACCACTGGGCCTCCCTCCGGGCCACGCGACCTCGCCTCGCCCACGCCGACGAGGCGTCCGCGCTGGCCGCCGAGGCCCTGGAGGTGGTCCGGGGCACAGCGGTGGTCCACACCGACGTCCGCGACGACAACCTGCTGGTCACCGACGCCGGGGTCCTGGTCTGCGACTGGGGCTCCGCGGTGCTGGGGGCACCGTGGCTGGACTCCCTCATCGCGCTGATCGGCCCACGAGGCGACGGTCTGGACGTGCAGGACGCCTTGCGCCGCCCGATGCTCCGGGACGTGCCCGCCGAGGACGTCGACCGCGTGCTGGCGCTGCTCGCCGGCTACTTCCTCGCCCAGGGCGCACTACCGGTGCCCGCCGCCTCCCCCTACCTGCGGGCGCACCAGGCATGGCAGGGTGAGGCCTGCTGGCAATGGCTCTGCGAGCGCCGCGAGTGGTCCCCCACCGTCGCCGTGCGTGGTGCCGCAACCTGATTTGGGCGGCTCGGCGGGGGCGGGGTACTCTCTTCTCTGCATGTCCGGCGCCCGACCCTGCGGGGTCTGCCAGGCAGCCGACAAGCCAGACTTCCATTTTCCGAGCACAACGAGACCGAAGGTTCTTCCGTGGCGAACATCAAGTCCCAGATCAAGCGCAACAAGCAGAACGAGAAGGCGCACGAGCGCAACAAGGCCGTGAAGACCGGCCTGAAGAGCGCCGTCCGCAAGTTCCGCGAGGCCGCCGAGTCCGGCGACAAGGACGTGGCTGTGGCCGCTGGCCGCGAGGCCGCGCGCAAGCTGGACAAGGCTGCCTCCAAGGGCGTCATCCACAAGAACCAGGCCGCCAACCGCAAGTCGGCCATCGCGAAGAAGTCCGCCGCTCTCTGAGGCCCCTCATCGCCGAAGGCGCCGTACTCCGATGGAGTACGGCGCTTTTGTCATGCCTGCTCTGACAGGCCCAGGGCTGGGCGGCTGCGCCCCGGTGGTCGCTCCCCGCGGGTCGCGGAGCGCGGGACTCAGCGGGCCCTGAGCCCGACCAGGGTGAGCACCAGCCGCTCCAGGGTGTAGCTGGCATCGTGCGCCGCGCCCTTGATGTCGGCGTCCGCCTGAGCGACCGCACGCAGCGCACCGGCGATCCCGACGTCGTCCCAGCTGCGGGACTGGGCACGGATCGTCTTGACCTTCCACGGCGGCACTCCCAGCTCCCGGGCCAGGTCGTTCTCCCGGGACCGGTCCACCGACCCCAGGAAGCGCGCCACGCCCCGCACCGAGCCGGCCATCGCGGAGGTCACCAGGACAGCGGGCGTGCCGCCGTCCAGGGCCCAGCGCAGCTCCTCCAGGGCCTGGTCGGCGTCGCCGGCCATGGTGGCGTCGGCGACCGCGAAGGACTTGGCCTCGGCCCGGCCGCCGAAGTAGCGCTTGACCAGCTCCAAGGTGACCTGCTGGCCCGGGAAGTCACTGGTCAGCTGCTGGGCCGCAGCGGCGAGGGACCGCAGGTCGTGGCCGACGGCCACCACCAGGAACTCCGCGGCGTCGGGGGCCACGCGGGCCCCGAGCTGGGCGAACTCGCCCTTGACGAAGTCCTGGTAGCCGGAGGCGTACTTGACCTCGGCTGCCTTGACCTCGGTGACGGAGGCCTGCTTGCGCAGCTTGGTGAGCAGCCCGCTGCCCTTGGACCCGCCTCCGTGCATCAGCACCAGCGCGACGTCCTCGACCGGTGCCGCGGCGTAGGCCAGCACGCGGTCGTAGAGGTCGTCCGGAAGGTCCTCCAGCGACCGGACCACGGCGCACCGGGTGGCGGAGAAGAGGGACGGGGCCGACATCTCCTCCAGCGAGGAGGCGGTCAGGTCCGAGGCCAGGGACTCGCTGAGCTCGGCGTCCGCGTCGTGCGCACTGACCGCCCGGCGCACCGCGTGCACCGTGCGCTCGTTGAGGAACTCCTCCTTGCCCGTCACCAGGGTGACGCGGCCGAGGACCTGGGACGAACTGGGAGCCGGGGCCATGGTGCGCCCAAGCCTGCCACACGTCACCGACGCTCCGGGCCCCGAGTGAGGGTGCTGACCCGGCCACCGTCCTCGAGCACCCACACGTCACCTGCCAGGTCGGTGCGCAGCACCTGCATCCCGCTCATCTCGAGCAGCCGCACCAGTCCGGGCGCCGGATGCCCGTAGTCGTTGTCGGCGCCCACGCTGACCAGGGCGATCTCCGCGCCCAGCCCGGTCAGGAAGTGCTCGTCCTGGTGCCGGCTCCCGTGGTGCGGCACCTTGAGCACGTCGACCTGCAGTCCCCCCACGACGTCGGCAAGACCGGCCTGGGCGGTCGGCTCCACGTCGCCGGTGAGCAGCACCCGCACGCCGCGTACCTCGGCCACCAGCACCACGCTGGCGTCGTTCGCCCCGTCGCCGGTGACCGGGTCGGCCGGCTGCCCCGGCGGGGGCCACACCTGCTGGAGCCGCACCTCCCCCACCCTCCGGGGTTGCAGGTGGGGCGCCAGGACCGGGCGCGCGCCCACCGCCTCCAGCTGCCGTCGTACGTCGAGCGCCGCCGAGGCCGGTGCCGCCAGTGGTGAGACGTCCACCTCTCCCACCGTCCGCCCCGACAGCACCCCCGCGAGCCCGTCGACGTGGTCGGCGTGGAAGTGGGTCAGCACCAGCAGCGGCACCTGCTCGACACCGAGGCGGCGCAGGCAGGCGTCGACCGGGCGCGGGTCCGGCCCCACGTCCACCACCACGGCCGAGCCCGGACCGGCGCGGAGCACCAGGGCATCACCCTGGCCCACGTCGCAGGCCGCCAGCACCCACCCGTCGGGGGCGCCCCGCCGAGCGGGCGCAGCAGGACCACCACGAGCACGAGTCCCAGCACCGAGGAGCTGAGCCAGGGGCGGGCGAGCAGGCGAGGCGCCAGGCACGCCGTCGCGACCACCAGGGCGGTGAGCACCACCAGTCCCGACGGTCGCGAGCTCCAGGGGATCGCCGGGGTCCGCAGCGAGGCGCCCCACCGGGCGACGGCGATGATCCAGCCCACCGACCACGCGGCGGGCAGCGCCACCAGCCGGCCCAGAGCCGGTGAGACCACGGCGCAGAGACCACCGGCCAGCCCCAGCACCGTGGCGGGAGCCACCGCGGGTGCCACCAGCAGGTTGGCGAGCACCGCGACCAGGCTCACCTCTCCGGAGAGCGCCGCCACGACCGGGGTGCAGGCCAGCTGGGCGGCCGCGGGAACGGCGATCGCATCGCAGGCCCACCGGGGCAGCCACCGGGACATCGCGGCACTCCACTCCGGGGCCAGCACGAGGATCCCGGCGGTGGCCAGCACCGAGAGGGCGAAGCCTGCGGAGACGGCGAACCGCGGGTCCGCCAGGAGCAGCGCCACCACCGCCACTCCCAGGGTCCGAAGCCCCCGGTCGGTGCCGTTACGGGTGAGGGCGAACAGGGCCACCGAGCCCATGGTCGCGGCGCGGACCACGCTGGGCTCGGTCCGGGCCAGCAGCACGAACCCCACGATGCCGAGGGCTCCGACCGCGTACCTCCCCCGGCCCCGCACGCCGACCAGCCGGGCGATCGCCAGCAGGAAGCCCACCATCAGCGTGAGGTTGGTGCCGCTGACGGCCAGCAGGTGGGTCAGGCCGGTGGTCCGGAAGTCCTCGGCCAGTGCGGGGTCCAGGCCCGCGTCGTCGCCGACCACCAGGGACGGCACCAGGGCCCGCTGTCCCTCCGGCCGGTCGGCCACCGCCGTCCTGATGCCCGCACGCACCACCGCGGCACCACGCCACCACACGTCGGGCTCGGCGAGCACCTCCGGCCCGCCCCGGACCCGCAGGAGCCCCGCGACGTCCCCGTCCGCGGCCAGGAGCCGCCCCGAGGCACGCACCGTCGCTCCCAGAGGGACCTCCAACCACTCCTCGTCCCCGAGCAGCACCACGGGAGTGCGGACCCGCCAGACCCGGCCTCGCCCGGCCACCTCGGTGACCAGCGCGCGCACCACCACCACGTCGGAGAACTCCCCCTCCCGCAGGCTGGGATCGGCCAGCACCGTGAGCCGGGCCTGGACCGAGGCACCCGCCCGAGCGAGCGCAGCCACCTCTCCCTGCTGGGTGTGCAGGTCCCGGGCACCGGCCGACATGGTCACGGCCAGGCCGAGCAGCAGGGCGGCGCACCCCACCGTCGCGCCACCCGTACGTCGCGTCGGTGCACCGACCCGTGCAGCCGGCTCCCCCGGCTCCCCCGGCTCCCCCGGCCCCGGTCGGTCGCGCAGGCTGGCCGCCAGGACCAGCAGCACCCCGAGCATGACCCCCAGCACCAGCAGGAGCCGGAGTCCGGACCAGGCAACCGTCATGCCGACCAGGCCGCCGCCCCAGGCCGCCACTGCCAACAGTGGCATCCGGAGGTCGCGCTGGCGCGGCACCTCGGACCCCCCGGTCTCCACGGGTCGACGCACCAGGGACGTCAGAGCGTCACGAGGGGACTCAGCTGGTCCAGCGTGACCTCGCCGATGCCGTCGACCTCGAGCAGCTCGGCGACCGACGAGAAGCCCCCGTTCTCCGAGCGCCACCCGATGATGGCGCCCGCGGTCACCGGACCCACGCCGGGCAGCGTCTCCAGGGTCGTCTGGTCCGCGGTGTTGATGTTGACCAGTGCCGCCGGCCCGCCGGTGGCACCAGCGGTGGGTGGGGGCGTGACCGGTGGACCGCCCGGGACGCTCGGCATCCCGACCAGGACCTGCTCGCCGTCGACCAGGAGCCGGGCCAGGTTGAGTCCGGTCAGGTCGACCCCGGGACGGGCGCCTCCGGCCGACTCCAGGGCGTCGACCACGCGGGAACCCGCGGGCAGGACGGCGATGCCGGGGCGGCGTACCTTGCCGGCGACGTCGACCGTGACGGTCGAGGTCGCCCGCTCGGCTGCCGGTTGCGCGGCGCCCTCCTCGCTGCCTGGCACCGGGCTCTGCTCCGCGCCTTCCACCGGGCTCTCCACCGGGCTCTCCATCGGACCTCCCGCCGGACCTCGAGGGGTCGAAGCCGTCGGGTCCACGCTCACCACCGGCGTGAGCACCGGCTCGGTCTCTCCGCGGACCAGCCACCAGCAGCACCAGCCCATGGCCAGCGCCACCGCGACGGCCACGACTGAGAGATGAGCGGGGTGCAGTGCGACCCGGCCCCGGAGCCCCTCCGGCACCAGGCCGGCGGTCCCGCGGCGAGCGGCATGCCTGCCGGGCACGGAGATCGGCACGGAGCTCGGCGCAGAGATCGGCGCGGGATCGTCGTGCCGGGCCACGGGCGCCGGCACGGGGGCGGGCGACTGGGGCGCTACGGAGACCGGCTCCGCGACGAGACCGGGAGCCGGACGGACCCTGGTGTGCTCCCCCCACTCCCAGCCCCCCGACCCCAGCCGTTGAGAACCGGACGGGAATGCAGCGGACTGCGCACTGCCGACCGGCTCGTCGGAGGCCGCGACCGGACCGGCGTCCGGGCCAGCGTCTGGGCCGGCGGCGGGGCCAGGGTGCGGGTCAGCGTGGGGGTCAGCGTGGGGGTCAGCGTGGGGGACGGTGGCGGCCGGCCGCACGGTGGCCAGCTCCGCGGAGAGCATCGCCAGCCTGCGGGCCACGGCCTGCTCGTGCTCGGGCGAGGGTCGACGGGAGCGCATAGGACGACGCTAGGGACTTCGCGCCCGGCGCCGCTCGGTGTGGAGCCTCCGCTGTGGATAACCCTCGCGCTCAGGCGCGTGGGGAGATCGCGGCGGCCACCATCCCGGGACCGACGTGGGCTCCCAGGACGGCACCCAGCTCTGTGCACCAGACCTCGCGGCCTTCGAGGTTCGCCGCGAGTCGCTCCGTGAGCCGCGCGGTGAGGTCGCCGGCCCGCTCGGGGTTGGCCAGGTGGGCCACGCAGACGTCCAGCTGCTGCTCGCCCGCAGCCTGCACGATCAGGTCCTCCAGCCGGCTCAGCGCGCGACCGGCGGTGCGCACCTTCTCCAGGCTCTCCACCTTGCCGTCCCGGATCTCCAGGAGTGGCTTGACCGACAGGGCGCCGCCCAGCAGGGCTGCGGCAGAGCCGATGCGGCCCCCGCGCCGCAGGTACTCCAGCGTGTCGACGTAGAAGAGCGAGTGCGACGCCGCGGCGCGGCTGGCCGCGGCCGCGGCCGCTTGCCGGGCGTCCCCGCCTGCGTCCCGCACGTCGGCGGCTGCCAGCGCGGCATAGCCGGTCGCCGCGCCCACCTGCCGGCTGTCCACTGCCAGCACCTCGACCGAAGCCTCGCGCGCCGCCAGCTGGGCGGACTCGAAGGTGCCGCTCATGTCGCCGGAGATGTGGACCGAGACGATCTGCTCGGCCCCGCGGGCGGCCAGCTCCTGGTAGACGGCCAGCAGCGCGGCCGGGGCCGGTCGCGAGGTCGAGACGGGCACGAAGTCGCGCAGCGCCCTGGCGACCAGCTCGGGGGTGGCCCCCTCGGAGCCCTCGTCGTGGACCTTGGCCCCGATCACCACCTGGAGCGGCACCACGACGATGTCGCGGTCCTGGGCGACCTCGGGCGGCAGGCAGGCGGTGGAGTCGGTGACGATGAAGATCCGGGGCACGGACGAAGGCTAGCGAAGGACCGGGCTCCGGATCGTCAGGTCGCGTTCGGCGGGACACGGTCGCCGGCCGCGGTTGCGCCCACGGTTGGGGAGGTCTTGAATGTGGTGGGTGCCGGACCCACCAGTCGGCTTCGCCGAGGTCCTCCGCCAGGCCATAGACAGGCGAGGGCTGCCGTTGGAGCGCGTCCGCGACCACTTGGACCTGCGCGGTGCGTCGGTCAGCGTCGCCACCCTGAGCTACTGGCAGTCCGGCCGGAGCCGTCCCGAGCGCAAGAGCTCGTTGGCGGCGCTGGCGCATCTCGAGACGGTGCTGGACCTGCCCCCGGGGACCCTGCGCTCGGCCTTGGCGACACCTCAGCCGCGTCGACGGCGCCTGGTGGTGACCCAGCTGGACTCGCTGTGGCCGGAGGGGCGGGTCGCGCGCGTGCTGGGAGGGCTCGACACACGTTGGGACGCCGAGCTGGACCGGGTCAGCGTCCACGACCTGGTCGAGATCGGCCCGGATCGGCGCCAGCGGATGCTCAACGTCCGCCAGGTGATGAGAGCCCGGGCCGACGGACCCGACCGGCGGGTGGTGCTCCACTCCCAGGAGGACTGCCACGCACCCCTGCCCGAGATCCGAGCACTGCGCGGCTGTCGGTTGGGCCGTACGGCGAGCGACGAGGAAGGCGGGATCATCGGCGCCGAGCTGCTGTTCCTGCGACCGCTGCGCCGCGGGCAGACCGTGCTCGCGGAGTACGAGGCGGTCTCCGACGGGATGGGACCCCTGGAGGACTCCTACGGTCGCCGGCTCAGGCTCCCGGCCGGCGAGCACGTGCTCTCGGTGAGCTTCCACCCGGCCGCCCTGCCGGCCTCGTGCACCGCGACCAGCAGCGGCGGGAGGGAGACCAGGCTGGTCCTCGATCCGGCGCACTGCGTGCACGTGGTCGCCACTCCGGCCGCCGCCGGCACCACGACCATCCGCTGGACCTGGCCCTCGCGGCCGACGCCGAGCGGCGCCTGAGTTAACTGTTAACCCGCGCCGCGCCTTGTGGCCGGCTGCGGAAACGGATCACTCTTCGAGGACTCACCTCTTCTCGGGAAGGATCCTCATGTCCACACACTCCCCCCGCCCGGCGGTGCTGGCCCTGGCCGCACTGGCAGGCGCAGCGCTGACCCTGAACCCCCTCATGGCCGGAGCCTCCGAACAGGCCACGACGACCGTCGTACCCGTCGACGACGGTCCCGCCCCGGTGCTGGGCACCGCCGCGAACGACCGCTACATCGTGGTGTTCGACGACGGCGTGTCCCACGCCCGGGTGGACACCGCCCGGCGCGACGCCCGCGGCCACGGCGCACAGGTGACCGCCACCTACCGCACCGTGCTCGACGGCTTCGCCGCCCGCCTGCCGGAGGAGGCGTTGGAGTCCCTGCGCAACGACCCGCGCGTGGCCTACATCGAGCCCGACCGTCAGGTCACCATCACCGAGACGCAGACCCCGGCAACCTGGGGACTGGACCGCATCGACCAGCGCAACCTGCCGCTCAACAACGCCTACACCTACACCCCCTCGGGGGCCGGCGTGACCGCCTACGTGATCGACACCGGCATCCGCACCACCCACTCGGAGTTCAGCGGCCGAGCGGTCTCGGGCTACTCCGCAATCAACGACGGCCGGGGAACCGAGGACTGCAACGGGCACGGCACCCACGTCGCGGGCACCGTGGGCGGGGAGACCTACGGCGTCGCCCAGGACGTGCGCCTGGTCGCCGTCCGGGTCCTCGACTGCAGCGGCAGCGGCAGCAACTCCGGGGTCATCGCCGGGGTGGACTGGGTGACCAGCAACCACGCCGCGGGTGCACCCGCAGTGGCCAACATGAGCCTGGGAGGAAGCGCCTCGACCGCGGTGGACTCCGCGGTCTCCCGGTCGATCGCCGACGGCGTCACCTATGCGCTGGCGGCGGGCAACGACTCGGGGGCCAACGCCTGCAACGGCTCCCCCGCCCGGGTGGGCCCGGCGCTGACGGTGGGCTCCTCCACCCGCACCGACGCGCGGTCCAGCTTCAGCAACATCGGGAGCTGCCTGGACCTGTTCGCGCCGGGCTCGGAGATCACCTCTGCCTGGTACACCAGCAACACCGCGACCAACACGATCAGCGGCACCTCGATGGCGTCCCCGCACGTCGCCGGCGCCGCCGCGCTGTACCTGCAGATCAATCCGAGCGCCTCGCCGGCCACCGTCGCCTCCGCGCTGGTGTCTGCGGCCACCCCCGGCGTGCTCTCAAACGTCGGCACCGGCTCCCCCAACCGGCTGCTCTACACCGGCACCGGCGGCAGCACCCCGACCCCGACGCCCACCCCGACCCCGACCCCGGGCGTGTGCGCCCTGCCTGAGACAGCGACCGGCTCGCTCAGCGGCACCGGTGACTCCGACCGCTTCCCCGGGACCAGCGGTTCCTTCACGGCGGTCGCCGGCACCCACGTCGGCTGCCTGAGCGGCCCGTCCGGCACCGACTTCGACCTCTACCTGGACCGGTGGAACGGCTCGTCCTGGACCACGGTGGCCCGAGGGATCACCTCCACCTCCAGGGAGTCGGTGACCTACACCGGAACGGCCGGCACCTACTCCTGGCGAGTGGTGTCCTACGCGGGCAGCGGCTCCTACACCCTGGGCTTCGACCGCCCCTGACCCCCATGCACGAGGGCCCCGCGGATGATCCGTGGGGCCCTCGTGGTCGCTCGTCCTCGAAGGGACGACTCAGACGACGATGTTGACCAGCTTCGGTGCCCGCACGACCACCTTGCGCACCGGGCGACCGTCGATGGCCCGCTGCACGGCCTCGTCGGCCAGGGCCGCGGCCTCCAGGTCGGCCTCGGAGATGTCCGGCGCGACCTCGAGCCGGCCCTTCACCTTGCCCTGCACCTGGACCACGGCGGTGACGGAGTCCTCCACCAGCAGAGCCTGGTCGACCTCGGGCCAGCCCGACTGGCTCACCGAGGGCTCGTGGCCCAGCCGCTCCCACATCTCCTCGGCGGTGTAGGGAGCGACCAGGGACAGCAGCACCGCCACTACCTCAGCTGCCTCGCGCACCGCGGGGTCCGCCGGTCCGCACCCGGAGTCGATGGCCTTGCGGGTGGCGTTGACCAGCTCCATGGTGCGGGCCACCACCACGTTGAAGCGGTGGCCGGCCACCAGCTGGTCGGCGTCCGCGACCGTGCGGTGGGTGACCCGGCGCAGCGCCAGGTCGCCGCCGTCGGGCGAGGTGCCGGGCTGGCTGGTGACGTCGCCGGAGAGACGCCAGGCACGGGTGAGGAAGCGCAGCGAGCCGGCCGGGGAGACGTCGGCCCAGTCGATGTTGTCCTCGGGCGGGCTGGCGAAGACCAGCGTCAGCCGGACGGCGTCCACGCCGAACGCGTCCAGCTGCTCGCCCAGGTTCACCCCGTTGCCCAGCGACTTGCTCATCTTGCGCCCCTGGTTGAGCACCTTTCCCTGGCTCAGGTAGGCCGAGAACGGCTCGTCCCAGCCGACCAGGCCCATGTCGCGCAGCGCCTTGGTGAAGAAGCGGGCGTACAGCAGGTGCAGCACGGCGTGCTCGTCGCCACCGACGTACAGGTCGACAGGGCCCCACGCGTTCGCCAGTGCCTGGTCGAACGGCTGGGTCTCGTCGTGCGGGGAGACGTAGCGCAGGAAGTACCACGAGGAGTCCACGAAGGTGTCCATCGTGTCGGTGTCCCGGCGGGCCGGACCCCCGCACGTCGGACAGGTCGTCTCCACCCACTCCGTCGCCCCGCCCAGCGGGGAGGTGCCCTTGGGCTTGAGGTCGGCGCCCTTCAGCTCGGGCAGCAGCACCGGCAGCTGGTCGTCGGGGACGGCCACCTCACCGTGCTCGGCACAGTGCACGATCGGGATCGGGGCGCCCCAGTAGCGCTGGCGGCTGAGCAGCCAGTCCCGCAGCCGGAAGTTGACCGTCCCGGTGCCCCGGTCGTCGGCCTCCAGCAGCTCGATGGCCCGGTGGATGCCTTCGGTCTTGTCGGTGAGGCCGTCCAGCGGGCCGGAGTTGACGTAGGCGCCGTTCCCGGTAGTGGCCACTCCGGTCTCCTCCGGGTTCTCCTCCCCGGTGTCGACGACGCGGCGTACCGGCAGGCCCATCGCCCGGGCGAAGTCGAGGTCGCGCTGGTCGTGGGCTGGCACCGCCATGATCGCGCCCGTGCCGTAGTCGGCCAGCACGTAGTCGCTGGCCCAGACCGGCATCTGCTCACCGGTCACCGGGTTGGTCGCGCTCACGCCCAGGTCGACCCCGCTCTTGGGCCGGTCGGTGGCCAGCCGGTCGATGTCGCTGGCCTTGCGCACCTCGACCAGGTAGTCCTCCAGTGCCTGCCGCCGGTCCTCGGCCACCAGGCGCTGAGCCAGCTCCGCGTCGGCCGCGACCACCATGAAGGTAGCCCCCCAAAGGGTGTCGGGGCGGGTGGTGAAGACGGTGACCGGCTCGCGGCCCTCGATGTCGAAGGTCACGTGCGCACCCTCGGAGCGACCGATCCAGTTGCGCTGGGCGTTGATCACCTTGCTCGGCCAGGTCGGCGCCAGGTCGTCCAGGCTGTCCAGCAGCTCCTGGGCGTACTGGGTGGTGCGGAAGAACCACTGGGTCAGCTCGCGCTTGGTCACCTCCGCGCCGCAACGCTCGCAGGCGCCGTCGACGACCTGCTCGTTGGCCAGCACCGTCTGGTCGACCGGGCACCAGTTGACCGGCGACTTCTTGCGGTAGGCCAGGCCCTTCTCGTGGAAGCGCAGGAACAGCCACTGGGTCCAGCGGTAGTACTCCGGGTCGGAGGTGTTGAACCGACGGGTCCAGTCGAAGCTGGTGCCGTAGCGCTGGAACGATCGGAACTGGGTGTCGATGTTGTCGTAGGTGTACGCCGCCGGGTGGGCGTCGTTCTTGATCGCGGCGTTCTCGGCGGGCAGACCGAACGAGTCCCAGCCCATGGGGTTGAGGACCTCGTAGCCCTTGAGCCACCAGTAGCGGGCGACGACGTCGTGCAGCGCCATCACCTCGGCGTGACCCATGTGCAGGTCGCCGCTGGGGTAGGGGAACATCGTCAGCGCGTAGCGCTTCTCCCGGGGACTGTCGTCGTCGGCCCGGAACTGCTGGAGCCGCTCCCACACCGGAAGCCACTTGGCCTCCACTGCCGCGACGTCGTACGCCGACTCGCGGTCGGTCTCGCTCGGTGCGGGGGTGGTCTGCTGGCTCATGTCCGTCTCCTCGTCGTCTGCGTCTGCTCTGGCCCTGGTGCCTGCGCGGTGGGGCACAAAAAAACCCTCCGGGCAGGGAGGGTGGCCGCGGTGATCGTGCTGATCAGCGCGGCTGGCCAAGAAGGAGCGTCGTACGCATGGAGCCATGGTAACCCCGTCCGGTGCGGCGCGTCATGGCGAGGCGCGCGAGCCGGACGGGGCCCAAGGACCCGAAGGACGTCAGGAGACGAAGCGCGGGGTCAGCGGCGGGCTCCACCACTCCCCCTTGTTGGCCTTCAGTGCCCCGATCACGTGCAGGACGAAGGCCACCAGCAGAGCCAGCGGGTAGGTCACGAACCCGATCAGCACCAGCATCAGCGGGAACGAGATCAGCAGGATGATGCCCGTCATGATCTGGACGTTGAGCGAGTTGGCCGCGTGGGTCCGGACGAAGTCTCCGCGGTCGCGGTAGACCAGGTAGATCACCAGGGAGCCCACGAAACCGAGCAGTCCGGCCGAGGCGACCATGGCCACCAGCGGCACGAGGTGGGCCAGCATGCCGAACGTGCGCTCGTCACCGGTGGCAACCGGCGCCTGGGGCGAGCCGTAGTAGGGCTGACTCATCTTCATCACTCCTCGAGGGTGGACGGTCGCCGCCCTCACCACTACTCAACCACCTCGGAGCCGCCATCGTTCCCAGCTCCGGGGTCGAGTCAGGGGCAAGCCGGCTTATCCCCTCACCGCCCCGACCGCGCACGTGCGCCCCTCGAGGACGCATAAAAGCACCAGAGGCCGTGTCGCGTCCTGTTGCTAGGACTGCTTCACGGCCTCTGACTTGCTACTTCGGTGGAGCTGAGGGGACTCGAACCCCTGACCCTCTGCATGCCATGCAGATGCGCTACCAGCTGCGCCACAGCCCCATCATTCCCACCTGTTCGGTGGCAACTCGCAGAATGTTAGCCAATGGCCGATCGGGATGCGAATCGGGGGTCAGCCACGGCGGTTGTAGGCGACCAGACGGCGTCCGTCCACGGGGCCGGTGGGGTCGCCGGAGTCGTCGACCAACGCCCAGTGGCAGTTGCCGAGCGCGCCCAGGACGGCGGAGGCGGCGGGCGCTAGCGCCAGCCACTCCAGCAGCGAGACCTTGGTCGCAGCGCCGTGCCCCACCACGATCCCCAGCTCCCCGGGCATCAGCGCGGCCAGGGCGTCATCCAGGGCGCCGGTGACCCGGGCGGTCACGGTCGCCCGCGACTCCCCGCCCGGCGCGACGTCGTACTCGCCGGCCCGGAAGCGCCGGAACTCCTCGGGGTGCGTCGCGGCGTACTCGTCCATCGTCTGCCCGGTCCGGGCTCCGAGGTCGAACTCACGCAGCCGGGCGTCGGTGGCGACCGTCAGGCCGGCCGCAGCCGCGACGACCTCGGCCGTCACCCGGGCCCGGGCCAGGTCGGAGGAGCGCACGAAGGCGGGCTCCATCGCGGCCAGCACCGGCGCCACGCTCTTGGCCTGGAGCAGGCCGGTCTCGTCCAGCGGAACGTCACGCTGTCCCTGCGCCCGGTGCTCGGCGTTCCAGGCCGTCTGGCCGTGCCGGAGCAGCAGCAGCCGCCGGGGCTCAGTCACCCGAGGGGGCGGCCGGGTCCGTCACGGTCTCGTCCTCGTCCTGCGCCCGGTCCGGGGCGGCCGTGGGCGCCTCGACACCCTCGGGCAGGGAGATGGACGGGCAGTCGCGCCAGAGTCGCTCGAGAGCGTAGAAGGCGCGCTCCTCCTCGTGCTGCACGTGGATCACCACGTCGCCGTAGTCGATGAGGACCCACCGTCCGTCCCGGCCACCCTCGCGCCGGATCGGCTTGACGCCGTGCTCGCGCAGCTTGTCCTCGACCTCGTCGACGATGGCCTTGACCTGACGGTCGTTGGACCCTGAGGCGATGAGGAAGGCGTCGGTGATGGCCAGCTGCTCGCTGACGTCGAAGGCGACGATCTGCTTGGCGAGCTTGTCGGAGGCCGCGAGCGCGGCCGTCCTCACGAGCTCGATGGCGTGGTCTGTGGCGGTCACTGGGTGTCCTTCTGCCCTGCGGGAACCACAGGGACGGAGTAGAGGTGGTGCTTGGCGATGTACTGCACGACACCGTCCGGCACGAGGTACCAGACGGGCTCGCCGCGCTTCTTGCGCTCACGGACGTCGGAGGAGGAGATGGCCAGCGCCGGGATCTCGACCAGGGAGACGCGGTCCGCCGGGATGGCGTCGAGCGCCTGGGCGTCCATCTCGTAGCCGGGCCGCGTGCAGCCCACGAAGTTGGCGAGCTCGAAGAGCTCGTCGGCGTCACGCCAGGTGAAGATGTCTGCCAGCGCGTCCAGCCCGGTGATGAAGTACAGCTCAGCGTCGGGCAGCTCGACGTGCAGGTCGCGCAGCGTGTCGATGGTGTACGTCGGTCCGCTGCGGTCGATGTCGACCCTGCTGACCCGGAAACGTGGGTTCGCGGCGGTCGCGATCACCGTCATCAGGTAGCGGTGCTCGGCTCCCGAGACATCGCGGTCCGCCTTCTGCCACGGCGCCCCGGTCGGCACGAAGACGACCTCGTCGAGGTCGAACCAGGCCTGCACCTCGGAGGCGGCCACCAGGTGGCCGTGGTGGATGGGATCGAAGGTGCCGCCCATCACCCCGACTCGGCGCGGAGTGTCCACGCTCAGCTGTGCTCGCGCCCGCCGCCGAAGGCCACCAGAGCACCGAGGAGGGCAAGGAGGATGATCAACGTGCCACCGCCCACGGCGTAGGGGTGGATGGCGGGCTCACCGTGCTCGGACGCGGCCAGGATCAGGTCGTTCAGCGACATGTCCGCGATCCTACCGGCACGCTCCCCCGTTGGACGCGGCGGCGCCTCAGCGGACGTGCCCGTCGCCGGTGACGACGTACTTGGTGGAGGTCATCTCGGGCAGGCCCATCGGCCCCCGGGCGTGGAGCTTCTGGGTGCTGATGCCGATCTCGGCACCGAAGCCGAACTCCCCGCCGTCGGTGAACCGGGTCGAGGCGTTCACCAGGACCGCGGCCGAGTCCACGGCCCCGGTGAAGCGCTGAGCGGCGGCGAGGTCCTCGGTCACGATCGCGTCGGAGTGGGCGCTGGAGTATCGGCGGATGTGGGCGATCGCCTCGTCCAGCGACTCCACCACCCTGGCCGAGATGTCCAGCGAGAGGTACTCGGTGCCGTGGTCCTCCTCGGTCGCGGCCAGCACGCCGTCGAAGTCGAGGAAGGAGTCGTCCCCGTGGATGGTCACGCCCTCAGCCTGCAGCGCCTCGACCACCCGCGGCAGGAAGTGGGAGGAGATGTCCTCGTGGACCAGCAGCGACTCGGCCGCGTTGCAGACGCTGGTGCGGTGGGTCTTGGAGTTCACGACGATGGCCAGCGCCTTGTCCAGGTCGGCCGCCCGGTCCACGTAGACGTGGCAGTTGCCCACGCCCGTCTCGATCACGGGCACGGTCGACTCCTGCACCACCGAGCGGATCAGCCCCGCCCCGCCGCGCGGGATGAGCACGTCGACCAGCCCGCGGGCCCGCATCAGGTCCTTGACGCTGTCGTGGCTCTCCCCCGGCACCTGCTGCACCACGTCCGCCGGCAGACCCGCAGCGGCCACCGCCTCGCGCAGCGCTGCCACGATGGCGGCGTTGGAGGACCGGGCGCTCGAGGAGCCGCGCAGCAGCACCGCGTTGCCGGACTTCAAGCAGATCCCTGCGGCGTCGGCGGTGACGTTGGGCCGCGCCTCGTAGATCATGCCGACGACCCCGAAGGGCACCCGCACCTGGCGCAGCTCCAGGCCGTTGGCCAGCCGTGAGCCCCGGACCACCTCGCCGACCGGGTCCGGCAGCCCGGCCACGTCGCGCAGCCCCTGGGCCATCGCCTCCAGGCGCTCAGCGGTGAGGCGCAGCCGGTCGATGATGTTGGCCGGCGAACCGCCGGCCTCGGCCCGCTCGACGTCCTCGGCGTTGGCACGCAGGATCTCCGGCGAGCGCGCCACCAGCCCCTCGGCCATGGCGCGCAGCGCGTGGTCCTTCTGGGCACGGGTGGCCAGTGCGAGCTCGTAGCTGGCTTCGCGGGCCCGGAGCGCCACGGCGCGCAGGTCCTCGGTGGTCGTCATGGGGCCGAGCCTATCCGCGGAGCACGCCGCGTCTCACGTCCAGTGACGACGTATCACGGTGGTGACCTCGAACGGGTCGGCCCCCGCCTGGGCAGCGAGCACGCCGGCGCCCTCCGGGGACCCGGTGTAGAGCAGCCGCTCACCACCCACCCAGCGGTCCCAGGCCCGGGAGAAGCACCCGGCGCGGGTGGCGTTGACGCCCAGCACCGTGGGGACGCTGTGCCAGACCACCCCCGTCGCCCCGCGGGCCCGCACGGCTGCAGCGGCCTGGGCCAGGTTGCGGGCCTGCCCTACCGGTGACGCCGGGACGTCCCCCACGTGCCGGGCCACCACGTAGCGCGGTGCCGCCATCGGCGCGAGCACCTCGTCCAGCGCCTCGGTGAAGACCTCGGAGTCAGCCAGCGGGGCGCCCGCCATGCGGCAGCGGTACTCCCCGCCCTCGTGCACCTCGACCACCACGTCGTGCGGCCCGGCCCCCACCAGGCCGGCCTCGTTGAGGCCTTGGGCCACCGCGCACGCCACCGCGTGCACCGATGGAGGCGCCGATGCCTCGAGCAGCAGGGTGCGAGCCCAGGAGTTGAGGGCCTGACTGCGCAGCCGCCAGGAGAGGCCGGCGAGCGCGACCCCGCCCGCGCTGACCAGCGCCAGGGCGGTCGCGACGGCCGCGCCGACGGTGCCCGGAACCGCCCCCGCAGCCGGCACCAGCGCCGCGCCGCCGCCGGCCAGCAGCACGCCCGCGCCGAAGGGCTCGCCGGCGGCGACGCCGGTGAGCTCCGGTCCCTCCGGGAGCTCGCGCAGCGCCACCGCATCAGGGCCCTGGACGACTCTCGCGGGCTGCGGGGTGGGCAGTCGCACCGGCTGCCCCGCCAGGACGGTGCGCGCGGGTCCACCGACAACCCGCAAGGTGGCGACGATCCGGTCGTCGTACGGCTGTCCCACCCGCCAGCGCCGAGCGATCTCCGCCCGCTGCGCGCAGCGCCCGCGCATCCGGGCGTTGACGCTCGCGATCTCGGTGGTGGGAGGCGGTCCGAACTCCGAGAACGCCGAGTCCAGGTGGGCGACCCCGTCGACCACGTCGCCGTCCTCGTCGACGCAGTGGAACCCGTGGTGCTTGCGGACCAGGCGGTCCCAGTCGTTGCCGCCCTTGGGGTGGGCGTCGGAGACACAGACCACCGACCAGTTGATCGCGACCTTGTCGGGCCATCCCGGGTCGGTCCGCAGCGCGCGACCCCGGGTCTGGACCACCGCGGTCAGGGTGGTCGCGGTGGTCAGGTCCACCAGGCCGGTGACCCCGCGGGCGTCCCATCCCTCGCCGAGCAGTCCTCGAGTCCCGACCAGGACGCCGCACCCGCCCGACTCGAAGAACCTCGTGACGTGACCCACCCAGCGCCGGCTGGTCCAGGGCCCGGCGAGCTGGCACACCGAGGTGCCCGGAAGCGGTACGACGGCGAGCCGGGCCGCGACCGCGGGCTCGGTCTCGGCGACGTGCTCGACGAGGGCCAGCAGCGGCCCGCGCTCCCCCGCCACCGTGGAACCGGTGACCATCAGGGGCGACAGCGTGCGGGTGGTGGGATCGGCCACGAGCGTCTCCAGGACCGCCACCGCCGAGCCGGACTGCTGGTCGAGGACGCCGTCGAGTCCCGTCGGCAGCGTCGCGGACGCGCGTTCGTGGTCGCAGAGGACCAGCATCCGCAACCTCGGTCCCAGGACCGCCAGCTCGCAGGCCACGATGTCGACCGTGGCGTTGGCCTTCGCGCGCGAGCGGGCCAGCACCCGGTCGACCGAGGACCGGGTATGCCTGATCCCGTGGCGGCTCCACGAGAAGCCCACGGAGCTCAGCGCTCGGCGCACCACCTGCACGACCTCGTCGTCGCGGGGGTCCCCAGTGACCGTGACGTGCCGCAGCAGCCAGTCCTCGACCAGCTCCAGCCAGTCCTCCACGGCCGGGGGACGGCGGTGCTCCTCGCCGGGACGAGCGCCGTGCGGCAGCGCGACCAGGCCCTGGTGGTGGAGCCGGAGCACTGCTCGCGCGGCTGCAGGGCTCTGCCCGGCCAGGGTGGTCCAGGTGAGCGTGCGCGGCACCGGGAGGACGAAGCGGCGGTCGATCCACTCCAGGAACGGCACAGATCCGAAGCCGGGATCCGTCAGGTGCGTGGTGAGCTCGGCGAAGCGGGTCCCCTCCTCGGCCAGCCACTGCTCCTCGTCGGCGGTGGGGGTGGTCAGCCAGGCCAGCTCGGCGAACGGAGCCAGGTCCCCCTCCCGCACCACCGCGGGCACCCCGGCGGCGAACGTCACCTCCCCGAAGAGGTCGTCGACGAGCTGGGCCTGGTCGGGGCGCAGCGTCTCGGGCGGCGTGGCGGTCAGTCCCAGCACGCGGGCTCCGGGGAGCTGTTCCAGGAGCTCTCCCAGCAGCCGTCCCCAGACCTCCAGGAGGTGGTGGCACTCGTCGAGCACCAGCAGCAGTCCCTCTTCCCGGCGCATCCGCTCCACCAGCGCCAGACCTCGGGGATGGAGCCGGTCCAGCAGTGCCGACGGCGCCTGGGGCTCGGCCGCCTCGGACCCCTCGGACTCCGGGTCGAACACCGCCAGCGACTGGTAGGTCAAGGAGGTCATCGTGTGGGCGAGCTCGCGCGTCTCGCTCACCTCCAGACCCTGCGACGCGCCGGCGCGTGTCCACTGAGCCTGGATGGCGGTGTTGGGGCTCAGCACCACCGCGTGGGTGACCTCGCCTGCTGCCAGGTGTGCACCGATGGTCTCGATCCCGACCCGGGTCTTGCCGGCACCAGGCGGTAGCACCACCCAGGCACGGGTGCGCCCGGTCGTCCAGGTCGCGTGCAAGGCGTCCAGCGCCCGCCGCTGGTGGACTCGCAGCGCAGGGGGTGGAATCACCGCGTCACGATAAGCCGTCGACGAGCACGGCACCGCCAGGTGTCGCGGCGGCGGTGGGCGCATGGCCGCCGAAATGGTCGGGAACCGGTCGGCAAATGGCCGGCGCCCCGCCCCAACGGGGACGGGGCGCCGGCGTGCGCGGGGGGAGCGACTCAGCCCTTGCGGGCCTTGACGAGCTCCGTGGCGGCGGGCAGCACCGAGTGCAGGTCGCCGACCACACCGAAGTCGACGAGCTCGAAGAGCGGCGCCTCCTCGTCCTTGTTGATGGCGACGATGGTCTTCGAGGTCTGCATGCCGGCCCGGTGCTGGATGGCACCCGAGATCCCGGCGGCGACGTACAGCTGCGGCGAGACGGTCTTGCCGGTCTGGCCGACCTGGAAGGTGTGGGGCTTCCAGCCGGAGTCGACCGCAGCGCGCGAGGCACCGACGGCTGCACCGAGCGAGTCGGCGAAGTCCTCCACCGGCTCGAAGTTGCCGCCCGTGCCACGGCCACCCGAGACCACGATCGCGGCCTCGGTCAGCTCGGGACGACCGGTGGCCTGACGCGGCTGGGAGGCCACGATCTGGGCGGTCTTGGCGCCGTCGGAGATCGTCGCGGCGAACTCCTCGACGGTGCCGGCACCGGCCTTCTCCTCCGGTGCGGCGGAGTTGGGCTTGACGGTGATGATCGGGGTGCCCTTGGTGACCTTGGCCGTGACGGTGTAGTTGCCGGCGAAGACCGACTGGGTGGTCACCGGACCCTCCTGCACGTCCACCGCGTCGGTGATCAGGCCGGAGGAGGTCTTGATGGCCAGACGCGCGGCCACCTCCTTGCCCTCCACCGAGGAGGGGATGAGCACAGCGGCAGGCGAGGTCTTCTCCACCAGCTGCTGCAGGGCCTCGGCCTTGGGGGCCACCAGGTAGCCCTTGATCTGCGCGTCATCGACGACGTAGACCTTCTCCGCGCCGTACTTCTTCACGGCCTCGGCCACCTCGGCGCCCTTGGCCGCCGGGCCGATGAACACCGCGGACGGCTCACCGAGGCGCGCGGCGATGGTGAGCAGCTCGTACGTCGGCTTCTTGACGGCACCGTCGACGTGGTCGACCACAACGAGAACTTCAGACATGGGTCACACGCTCCTCAGATGAACTTCTTCGAGGCGAGGAAGTCCGCGAGCGCCTTGGCACCCGTGCCGTCCTCGTCCTTGACGATCTCGCCGGCGGTGCGCGGCGGGCGGGCAGTGGTGTCCTCGACGGCGCTCCAGGCGACGGAGAGGCCGACCTCGTCGGCGTCCACACCCAGGTCTGCGAGCGAGAAGGTCTCCAACGGCTTCTTCTTGGCCGCCATGATCCCCTTGAAGGAGGGGTAGCGAGCCTCGCCGGACTGGTCGGTGACCGAGAGCACGAGCGGCATGGTGGCGCCGATCACCTCGGTGGCGGCGTCGCCGTCGCGCTTGATCCGGACCTGGTCGCCCTGCGTCTCCACGACGGAGGCCTGGGTGACCTGCGGGAGGCCGAGACGCTCGGCGAGCATCGCGGGCACCACGCTCATGCCGGCGTCGGTCGAGGCCATGCCGCACATGACGAGGTCGACGGAGCCGAGCTTCTCGACGGCCTTGGCGAGCACCAGGGAGGTGGCGATGGAGTCCGAGCCTGCGATGGCCTCGTCGACCACGTGCACGCCCTTGTCGGCGCCCATCTGCAGCGCCTTCCGCACCGCGTCGACTGCCTTCTCAGGTCCCACGCACAGCGCAGTCACCTCGACACCGTCGCCGGCCTTCTCCTTGATCTGGAGGGCCTGCTCGACGGCGTACTCGTCCAGCTCGGAAAGGAGACCGTCGACGCCAACGCGATCGACGGTGTTGTCCGACTCGAACTGCCGATCGGCAGTGGCGTCGGGGACGTGCTTCACGCAGACAACAATGTTCATGGTGGTGTGCCCGAAGGCTCCTCCTGTGCGCTGGGAATGTGTTCGCGAGGTTACAACGCAAGACCCCACCGCGGCACATGCGTCCACGGTGGGGTCTCTCACACCGGCGGGCCGGTGCTGCGAGCCGGTCGTCCTGGTCAGGACGACCGGCCCTGCTGCTCAGCTGTTCAGCACTTGAAGATGATGCAGGCGAGCTTCTTCAGGGCGGCCAAGATCTTGGCGAAGAAGTCGTTCGGACCAGGCGTCGGCGTCACGGTCGGCGTCGGCGTCGGCTTCACGGTCGGGGTCGGCGTGGGCGTCACGGTCGGCGTGGGCGTCGGCGTGGGCGTCACGGTCGGGGTGGGGGTCGGCGTCGGGGTCGGCGTCGGCGTCGGCGTCGGCGTGGGGGTCGGCGTCGGAGTCGGCGTCGGAGTCGGCGTGGGGGTCGGCGTGGGCTTGGCCACGACCTCGAAGGTGTCGACCGTGGTGTCCGCGCCGGCGGCGGCCGTGCACTGCACGTCGACGGCGGTGGTGCCGCCGGTCGCAGAGGTGAAGACCAGGTCCGCGGTGTAGCTGGGCACCCGGACGGTCTTGACGCCGGGGGTGTCGGCGACGTAGTTGGCAGTGGCCGCTCCCGAGATGTTCAGGACCAGGGGGGTGCCGGCGGCACCCAGCGGCGTGCTCGGGATGTTGGCCGTCGCGGGGGCGGCGACCCCGTTGACCGTGGTCGCAATGTTGGCCGTGCCGGAGACCGTGACGCCGAGGTTGCGGGAGACGTCCGCGGTGGCAGCAGGGACGGTGATCGTCGAGGTGAAGTTCACGGCCCTGGAGTCGCCCACGGTCAGGGTGGCGGGCAGGTTGGTGTCGGAGACGGTTCCGAAGTCGGACGACAGGAAGCCGCCCAGCAGCTTGCAGTTGTAGGTGACGTTGCCGCTGGCAGCCGTGGCGGACGGCGCGAACGCGGCGAGACCGGCGGCCGCCATCGCGGCGGTTGCGGTCAGCGCGAGGCTGCGCTTGAGAACATTGAGCATGGGTTTCCCTCCCCTAGAAAAGTGAGCCTTACGGACAGGTAGGTTACTGATCCGTAACTCGAATGTGACCCTAGCCACTTATGGCCTGGCAACGGGAGGTCCTTCTCAGGTTCTGGACACTTTGTTTCGAGCAGATGTCGCGACGCTCTCACTCCGGAACAGTCCATCCCCAATAGTGGTGATCCCGAGCCCGGGGTGGCCCTCAGCGGCCCCGACCGAGCGCCGGCCGGGACGAAATGGGACGAACCCCGCACCGGTCAGACCGGGGCGGGGTTCGTCGATGGTGCAGGGTTCAGGCAGGAATCACTTGATCTTGATGGTGTACGTGGTCTTCGAGCGCTTGGACAGGTCAGCACCCTTGTAGTTCGCCTTCAGGGTGTACTTGCCCTTCTTGGAGATCTTGGTGAAGACGTGCTTCGCCTTGCCCTTCTTGTTCAGGGTGACGGTGACCGTCTTGCCGACCTTCTTGTTGCCCTTCTTCAGCACGAGCTTGACGTCACCGGCAGCCGCGGTCTTGTCCTCGTTGCGGACCTGGACCCGGGTGACGAGCTTCTTGGCCTTCTTCTTGTAGTTGGCCTTCAGCACCTTCGTGGTGCTCGCCTGGACCGCCGGAGCCGGCGTCGGGGTCGGCGTCGGGGTCGGGGTCGGGGCCGGGGCGTTCGGGTCGGTCACCGTGAAGGTGTCGACCGTGGTGTCCGCGCCGGTGGCGGCGGTGCAGTTCACGTCCACCGGGGTGGTGCCACCGGTGGAGGAGTTCGTGAAGACCAGGTCTGCGGTGTAGCTGGGCGCCTTGATCGTCTTGACGCCGGCGGTGTCGGCCACGTAGTTCGCCGTGCCGGAGCCCGAGATGGTGAGGACCAGGTCGCCCGCGGTACCGAGGGGGGTGCTGGGAATGGTCGCGGACGCGGGAGCGGCAACGCCATTGATCGTGGTGGCGATGGAGGCGGTGCCCGCGACCTTGTCACCAAGGGCGCGTGCGGTGCCCGCCGTGGCGGCCGGAACGGTGATCGTCGCGCTGAATCCGATGGGAGTGGAGCTGCCCAGGGCCACGGTCGCCGGCACGTTCGTGTCGGAGACGGTGGTGAAGTTGGACGTCAGGAAGCCGCCCAGCAGCGTGCAGTTGTAGGTGACGCTCGCGCTGGCGGCCGAGGCCGACGGGGCGAAGGCTGCGAAGCCGGCGGCGGCGACGGCGATCGAGGCGCCCGCGGCCAGGGAACGACGGAGTGAAGAGTTGCGCATGAAGTATTGCCCTCCAGGTAAGTGCGTGGAGGGGCAGTTCTTGTTACCCCCCCGTAACTGAACGTGACTCTAGCCACAATTGGGGAGAACGCCTACCCGGGCTCGGCATTTGACGCGGGACGCACGCTTCGATCGCTCTCCCCGGGGCAAATGCAGCGTTCCCCGCACCGGCGAGCCGGTGCGGGGAACGACGAACTGCTGCTCAGGTCACTTGATGACGAGCTTGACCTTCGCGTTGGACTTCTTCGAGGCGTCGCTGCCCTTGAAGTTGACCTTCAGGGTGTACTTGCCCTTCTTGGTGACCTTGGTGAAGACGTTCTTGGCCTTCCCCTTCTTGTTCAGGGAGACGGTGACGGCCTTGCCGACCTTCTTGTTGCCCTTCTTCAGCACGAGCTTGACGTCGCCGGTGGCGGCGGTGTCGTCGGCGTTGAGGACCTCGACCTTGGCGACGACCTTCTTGGCCTTCTTCTTGTAGACCGCCGTGGCGTCGGTGGTGGTCTTCTGGACCGGCGCGTTGGGGTCGACGACGTTGAACGTGTCGACCGTGGTGTTGGCGTCGGCCGCGGCGTTGCACACCACGTCGACCTTGGTCTGGGTGCCGGTGGCGGCCTTCACGAAGACCAGGTCGGCGGTGTAGCTGGCGAGCTTCACGGTCTTCTTGCCGGCCTTGTCGGCGACGTACGGCGCCGAGGAGGAGCCGGTGACCTTCAGGGCCAGCGCGCCGGTGGTGCCGGCGATGTTCGTGGAGGGCAGGGTGGCCGTGGCGGCCGCGGCCTGGCCGTCGACGGTGGTGGCGATGGCAGCCGAGCCCTGCACGGTCTCGCCGAAGGTGCGAGCGGTGTTGGCGGTGCTCTCCGGCACGGTGATGGTCGCGGAGAAGTCGATCTGCGTGGAGCTGCCCAGCGACACGGAGGCCGGCAGGGTGGTGTCGGCCACGGTGGTGAAGTCGGCCGCGACGAGGCCACCGAGCAGCTTGCAGTTGAACGTCATCTTGGCGCTCTCGGCCTGGGCGGCGGGCGCGAAGCTGGCCATCCCGACGGCGGCGACGGCGACCGAGGCGCCGGCGGCGATGGAGCGGCGAAGTGCAGAAGTACGCATGAAGATATTTCCTCCGAAGTGATTCTTCACGAGAAGATCGAAGTCTTCCGTGGCTGAGATCGTGACTGTAGTCACTCGATGTGCCCATCGGCGGGAAGAGCCAAACCCTCGACGTTTCGTTGCACCGCGTGCGCTCAGGGCGTGCAGGTTCTGGGGGCATCCGGCGGGCGGCACCGGGCTCCGCTGATCAGGGACGAGCCAGGCGGTCCAGCACCCGGCCGATGGCCAGCCACGCCACCGCCGCGAGTCCCCAGTTCAGCAGCGTGCTCCGGATCAGGGCCCGCTCCCCGGAGAACTGCCCCAACCCCGTATGCCGGTCGAAGATGTGCAGATCCGCGCTGTCGGCTCCGGAGAGCACCAGGGAGACGAGGTAGTGGTCCTCGCTGGCCCGCAGCGCCACCAGCAGGGCACCGCACGCCATCAGGTTCGCGGCCAGCGCGCACGCGACCCACAGCAGCTGGGCGACCCGCCCCCGCGTCGCCGTCACCGCCGGTCGGGCCCTGACCTGCTGCTGAGTTGTCACGCGTCGGCCCCTCTCCTCGGATCAGCGGCCGACGAACTCGGCCTTGCCAGGTCCCCGTTCAACGAACGACCCCATGCCGAGGGCACGGTCCTCGGTGGCGAAAAGCGCCGCGAACTGTTGGCGCTCGATCTCCAGACCCGTCTCGAGGTCGACCTCGAGACCGCGGTCGATGCTCTCCTTGGCGGCCCTCAGCGCGAACGGGGCCCCCTTGACGAACTGGCTGGCCCAGGCGACCGCTTCGTCGTACACCCGGTCGGCGGGCACCACCCGGTCCACCAGGCCGATCGCCAGTGCCTCGTCCGCCTTGACGAACCGTCCGGTGAAGATCAGGTCCTTGGCCTTCGACGGCCCGACCAGCCGGGCGAGCCGCTGCGTGCCGCCGGCGCCGGGGATGATCCCCAGGAGCACCTCGGGCTGACCGAGGACGGCGTCCTCAGCAGCGATCCGCACGTCCGCGCAGAGCGCCAGCTCGCAACCGCCACCCAGGGCATAGCCGGTGACGGCGGCCACGACGGGCTTGGGGATCTTGGCCACCGCGGTGATGGCGGACTGGAGACCTCCGGAGCGCTTGACCATGTCGGTGTGCGACATCTGGGCCATCTCCTTGACGTCCGCACCCGCGGCGAAGACCCGCTCCCCGCCGTAGACGACGACGGCGCGCACGTCGTCGCGGTCGGTGGCCTCGGACGCAGCGGCCCGGATCTCCTCCTGGACCTGCTGGTTCAGGGCGTTCATCTTGGGGCGGTCGAGCCGGATCGTGCCGACGCCGTCAGCCACCTCGAGGTTCACGAACTCGCCCATCACCACTCCTTGGTTCCTCGGTTGCACGGTCCCTGTGACCCTAATCGGCGACAATGGGGACCGTGACACCGGGAATGTGGGACCACGAGCACGAGACCACCGACGTCTGGCCCGGCCGAAACTGGCCGCTGGGCTCGAGCTGGACCCCCGAGGCCACGAACTTCGCCGTCTACGCGCCCCGGGCCACCCGGGTCTGGGTGTGCCTGTTCGACGACGACGGCATCGAGCACCGGGTCGAGCTGCTCGAGCAGTCGCTGGGGGTGTGGCACAGCGCGATCCCGGCGGTCCCGGTGGGCACGGCGTACGGCTACCGTGCGGACGGGCCCTGGCGACCCTCCGAGGGCCTGCGCTTCAACGCCGCCAAGCTGCTGCTCGATCCCTACGGCCAGGCTGTGTGCGGTCAGCTCGCGAGCCACCCGGCGGTCTTCGGCTACCTGACGGACGCGCCCACCCAGCGCAGCGAGCTGGACTCAGCGCCGTACGTGCCGCGCAGCGTGGTGGTCCACGACTCCTTCGACTGGGGCGGGGAGGTCCCGCTGCGTCGCCGGTGGCGCGACACGGTGATCTACGAGCTGCACGTCAAGGGCATGACCGCGCTGCACGACCGAGTGCCCGAGGAGCTCCGCGGCACGTACGCCGGCCTGGCGACGCCCGCGGTCACCGACTACCTGCGGGACCTCGGCATCACGGCCGTGGAGCTGCTGCCTGTGCACCAGTTCGTCTCCGAGCCGGCTCTGGCCGCACGCGGCCTGGTGAACTACTGGGGCTACAACTCCATCAACTTCTTCTCCCCCACAACGCCTACTCCGCCAGCGGCGACCGCGGGCAGCAGGTCACCGAGTTCAAGCAGATGGTCAAGGCCCTCCACGACGCCGGGCTCGAGGTGATCCTGGACGTGGTCTACAACCACACCGCCGAGGCCGGCCCCCTGGGCCCGACCCTGAGCTTCCGGGGGCTCGACGACCTGGGCTACTACCAGCGCGTGGTCGACGCGGACGGCCGGCCGCAGCGACCCGACACCTACTGGGACGTCACCGGGTGCGGCAACACCGTGGACGCCACCCACACCCAGTCGCTGCGGATGATCCTGGACTCGCTGCGCTACTGGGTCGACGAGATGCACGTCGACGGCTTCCGCTTCGACCTGATGTCCGCCCTGACCCGCACCCACCAGACCGTCGACATGGGCAGCCACCTGCTGACCGCCATCGGCCAGGACCCGGTGCTGCGCCACGTCAAGCTCATCGCCGAGCCCTGGGACGCCTCCATGGACGGCTACCGGGTGGGTGAGTTCCCGCCGCCCTGGGTCGAGTGGAACGACCAGTTCCGCGACACGATGCGCGACTTCTGGCGCGGAGAGAGCAGGGGATCCGCACCGTGGCGACGCGGCTCGCCGGCTCCAGCGACCTCTACGCCGACGACGGACGGTCGCCGTACGCCTCGGTCAACTTCGTCACCGCCCACGACGGCTTCACGTTGCGCGACCTGGTCTCCTACGAGCGCAAGCACAACGAGGACAACGGCGAGCACAACGCCGACGGCACCGACCACAACCGGTCCTGGAACTGCGGCGTCGAGGGGGAGACCGACGACCGGGACGTGGTCGCGCTGCGCCGCCGCCAGGCGCGGAACCTGATGACCACGCTCTGCTTGAGTGCCGGGGTGCCGATGCTCACCGCGGGCGACGAGCGCGGGCGGACCCAGCGCGGCAACAACAACCCCTACGGCCAGGACAACGAGACGTCCTGGATCGACTGGCGTCCCGACGACGCGTGGCTCGACGTCTACGAGCACACCAAGACCGCCCTGCGCCTGCGCCGTGAGCACCCGGCCCTGCGCCAGCGGCACTGGTTCGAGGGGCGGCCGGCGATCCGCGGTGGCGCCAAGGACCTCGCGTGGCTGCACCCGCAGGGTCGGGAGATGTCGACCGAGGACTGGTACGACGAGTCGATCAGGGTGGTGGGGATGTTCGTCTCCGGCAACCCGCTGCGCTCTCCTGGCCCGCACGGCGAGCAGCTGCACGACAAGTCGTTCGTGGTGTGGCTCAACAGCCAGCCCGAGCCGGTCGACGTCACCTTCCCCGAGAACCAGTGGGTCCAGGAGGGCGAGATCGTGCTCTCCACCGACACCGACAACCCGCCCGGGACCCTGGTCACCGCGGGGCAGACGGTGCGGCTGCAGGGGTGCTCCGGCGTGGTGGCGCGCCAGACCTGAGCAACAGGCCGGGGTGCCGACGCTGGCCGGGCACGCCACCGGTGACAGGTGTGCTGGACAGCCGGACGGGGTAGGCATGGGTCATGGCCATCTCACGACTCATCGCCCGTCCCCTGCTCAGCACCCTGTTCGTCTACGGCGGCTACCACGCGGTCAAGAGCCCCGACGCCCTGGTCGCCAAGGCGAAGCGCGTCACCGACCGTCTGGTGCCGCTCGCCAAGGCGCAGGGCATCCCGATCCCGGAGGACCCGGCGACCCTGGTCCGGATCAACGGGGCGGTCCAGGTGGCCGCCGCCGCCATGCTCGCCACGGGCCGCGCGCCCCGGACCTCGGCCTCCGTGCTGGCCGCCTCCCTGGTGCCCACCACCGTGGCCGGTCACCCCTTCTGGGAGGACAGCGACCGCGCCGCACGGGCCCAGAACAAGATGCAGGTCGCCAAGAACCTGAGCCTGCTCGGCGGGCTGCTGCTCGCCGCGGTCGACACCGAGGGCAAGCCGGGAGTCGCCTGGCGTGCCCGTCGGGTCGCCCGAGACGCACGTCGTCAGGCCGGGCACCTCGCCCACGACGCGAAGCTCGAGGCGAGGCTGGTCGCCAAGTCGATCCGCTGACCCGCCAGCGCAGCTGCGCAGTTAGGGCAGCGCCACGAGTCCCAGCTCCGCAACCGAGGCGAGTACGTCGTTGCGGGGCACCACGCGGACCGTGTAGCCGAAGGACCCGGAGTGGTCCAGGGGCAGCTCGGCGTCGAACCGGTGCCGCCCGTCCTGGTAGGACTCGGTCACCGACATGGGCAGCACCGAGGTCTGGGCGATCACGTCCTCGGCTCCGGTGCGGCCGTGCACGACCTGCACCTCCACGTCCTGCGGCGAGAGGCCGTCCAGGGCCACGAAGGCACGCACGGTGAGGGTGTCCCCCACCTCCGGGGTGTCGCCCTGGCCGTGGGACTCCACGTGCTCCACGTGCACGCCACCCCAGGCGGCGGTCACCCGCTGCTTCCACGCGGCCAGGTCGCGGGCCCCGGAGTAGTCCGCGTTGAGCCGGCGCGCGGTCCGGGCCGCGGGGGCGTAGAGCTCGACGACGTAGTCACGCACCTGGCGGGTGGCCAGCACCTTGGGCCCCAGCGACTTGAGGGTGTGCCGCACCATCTCCACCCACCGGGTCGGCACGCCTTCCTCGTCGAGGTCGTAGAAGCGGGGCGCGACCTCGTGCTCGATCAGGTCGTAGAGGGCGGCGGCCTCCAGGTCGTCACGCCGGTCGCCGTTCTCGATGCCGTCGGCAGAGGGGATCGCCCAGCCGTTGTTGCCGTCGTACCACTCGTCCCACCAGCCGTCGAGGATGGAGAGGTTGAGGCCGCCGTTGAGGGCGGCCTTCATGCCCGAGGTGCCGCACGCCTCGTAGGGCCGCAGCGGGTTGTTCAGCCACACGTCGCAGCCGGGGTAGAGCGGCTGCGCCATCGCGATGTCGTAGTTGGGCAGGAAGGCGATGCGGTGCCGCACCTCGGGGTCGTCGGCGAAGCGCACCATCTCCTGGATCAGCCGCTTGCCGCCGTCGTCCGCCGGGTGCGACTTGCCGGCGATCACCAGCTGGATCGGACGCTCGGGGTCCAGCAGCAGCCGCTTGAGCCGGGCGGGGTCGCGCAGCATCAGCGTCAGCCTCTTGTACGACGGGACGCGGCGGGCGAAGCCGATGGTCAGCACGTCCGGGTCGAGGGCGTCGTCGATCCATCCGAGCTCGGCGCGGGTGAAGCCGCGCTTGACGCTGGAACGGACCAGCCGGGCCCGGGCGTCATCGACCAGTCGGGCACGCAGCGTGCGCTTGAGGTCCCAGATCTCGCGGCCGCTGACCTGATCGACCATCGGCCACAGCGCGTCGGTGTCGTCGCCGTCGACGTCCGCGCCCCGTGCGGCCACCAGCTCGAAGATCTCCCGCGCGATCCAGGTGGGGCCGTGCACCCCGTTGGTGATCGAGCCGATCGGCACCTCGGCCTCGTCGAAGGCGGGCCACAGACCGTTGAACATCCCCCGTGAGACCTGCCCGTGCAGCTGGGAGACGCCGTTGGCCCGCTGGGCCAGCCGGAAGCCCATGACGGCCATGTTGAACACGGCGGCGTCGCCGCCCTCGTAGTCCTCGGCCCCGAGACCGAGGACCCGGTCGACGGGGACCCCCGGCGCCGGGGAGGAGCCGCCGCCGAAGTACTGGTCGATCAGGGTCCGCTCGAACCTGTCGATCCCCGCGGGCACCGGCGTGTGCGTGGTGAACACGGTGCCGGCGCGGCAGACCTCCAGCGCGGTGTCGAAGTCGAGCCGAGGTCCTTCCGGTGCAGCAGTGAGCTCGCGGATCCGCTCGATCCCCAGGAACCCGGCGTGGCCCTCGTTGGTGTGGAAGACCTCCGGCTCGGGGGCGCCGGTCAGCCGCGACCAGGTGCGCAGCGCACGGACCCCGCCGATGCCCAGCAGCAGCTCCTGCCGCAGGCGGTGCTCGGAGTTGCCGCCGTAGAGCCGGTCGGTGACGTCGCGGTAGTGCTGGGGGTTCTCCTCGATGTCGGAGTCCAGGAGCAGCAGCGGCACCCGGCCCACCGAGGCCACGAAGATCCGGGCCAGCAGGTCGGGCCCGTCCGGCAGTGCGATCGAGACCATGGCCCGCGAGCCGTCCGCCTCGCGCAGCATCCGCAGCGGAAGCTCGTCGGGGTCGAGCACCGGATAGGTCTCCTGCTGCCAGCCGTCACGGGAGAGCGACTGCTTGAAGTAGCCGTGGCGGTAGAGCAGTCCCACCCCGGTCAGCGGGATGCCGAGGTCCGAGGCGGCCTTGAGGTGGTCCCCGGCCAGGATGCCGAGACCACCGGAGTACTGCGGGAGCACGGCGGTGATGCCGTACTCGGGTGAGAAGTAGGCGATGGAGCGGGGCGCCTCGGCACCGGCCCGGCGGGCGTACCACCGCTCGCCGGAGAGGTACTCCTCCAGCGAACGGCGAGCCTCGGCGACCGAGGTCCGGAAGGCGTCGTCGGCGGCCAGCTCGGCCAGCCGCTCCCGGCTGACCGCGCTGAGCAGCCGCACCGGGTCGTGGTCGACCTGCTGCCACAGGGCGGGATCCACGGCCCGGAACACGTCCTGGGTCGGCGGATGCCAGGACCAGCGCAGGTTGCCGGCCAGCACCCCCAGGTCGGAGATCGCTTCCGGAAGGACAGGACGGACGTTGAATCGTCGGATCGCTCGCACCCACGTGACCGTAGGGCATTTCCTTTGATCGATCCAACAAACGCCGTGCTCGGCCAGTGGTACCCACTCGGACGGGTGCTGAATCCTGGGGGTACCCCCGCTTGCGCAGCGCCGGAACGGTCAGCAAGGGTTGCCCCATGGTCGGACGAATTCCAGTGATGTCGGTACACCCTGTGGTGGACCTCGGCAGGCTCCCCGCGAAGGCAACTGTGGGCGAGCCGCTGCCGGTGCGCGCCGTCGTGTTCCGAGAGGGGCACGACAAGCTGGGCGCAGAGGTCGTGCTGATCGACCCCGACGGCGTACGCCGTCCCCCGAGCCGGATGACGGCGCACCCGGAGATCCCGGACCGCTACGACGCCGAGGTCGTGCCGGACGCCGTGGGCGCCTGGTCGTTCGAGATCCAGGCCTGGTCCGACCCGTGGGCCACCTGGCGCCACAACGCCGGCGTCAAGGTCCCGGCCGGCGTCGACGTGGAGCTGATGTTCACCGAGGGCCGTCTCCTGCTGGAGCGGGCCGCCGAGCTCGCCGGTCTGGACCGGGCCTCGAAGACCGCCCTCAAGGGCGCCCTGCAGGCTGCGACCGACACCGAGCGGCCCGTCGAGGCGCGTCTGGCGGCGCTGGAGTCCGACGAGCTGGACGCGGTCCTGCAGGCGCACCCGCTGCGCGACCTGGTCACCGTCGAGGGCCCCTACCCCCTCTTCGTCGACCGGGTCCGCGCCCTGTGCGGCAGCTGGTACGAGTTCTTCCCGCGCTCCGAGGGCGCCACCCTCGACGAGGCCACCGGCAAGGTCCGCAGCGGCACGTTCCGCACCGCCGCGCAGCGCCTGGACGCGGTGGCCCAGATGGGGTTCGACGTCATCTACCTGCCCCCGATCCACCCCATCGGCGAGGTCAACCGCAAGGGACCGAACAACACCCTCACCCCCGGCCCCGACGACCCCGGCTCACCCTGGGCGATCGGCAGCAAGGACGGCGGCCACGACGCGATCCACCCCGAGCTGGGAACGCTGGAGGACTTCGACGCCTTCGTCGCCCGGGCTCGCGAGCTCGACCTGGAGGTGGCCCTGGACCTGGCCCTGCAGGCGGCACCGGACCACCCCTGGGTGACCTCCCACCCCGAGTGGTTCACCACCCAGGCCGACGGCACCATCGCCTACGCGGAGAACCCGCCCAAGAAGTACCAGGACATCTACCCGATCAACTTCGACAACGACTCGGTCGGCATCTGCCGGGAGGTGCTGCGCATCGTGCGGCACTGGATGTCGCACGGGGTGCGCATCTTCCGGGTCGACAACCCCCACACCAAGCCGCTCGCGTTCTGGGAGTGGCTGCTGCGCGAGGTGCGTCGTACCGACCCTGACGTGGTGTTCCTGTCCGAGGCGTTCACCCGCCCGGCGATGATGCACGGCCTGGGTGCGGTGGGCTTCCAGCAGTCCTACACCTACTTCACCTGGCGCACCGCGAAGTGGGAGATCGAGGAGTACCTGCGCGAGGTCTCGCACGAGAGCGACCACGTGATGCGGCCGAACTTCTTCGTCAACACCCCCGACATCCTGCCGGCGTTCCTGCAGTACGGCGGTCCCGCGGCGTTCAAGATCCGCGCCGCGCTGGCGGCCACGGGGTCCCCCTCCTGGGGGGTGTACGCCGGGTACGAGCTGTACGAGCACGTCGCGGTCAAGCCCGGCAGCGAGGAGTACCTGGACTCGGAGAAGTACCAGATCCGGATCCGCGACTGGGAGGGTGCCGAGCGTGAGGGCCGCACCCTGGCGCCGTACCTGCGGCAGCTGAACGAGATCCGGCGGGCGCACCCGGCGCTGCAGCTGCTGCGCAACATCAGCATCCACTCCTCCGACGACGAGAACGTGCTGGTCTTCAGCAAGCGCCGCGACGACGACGTGGTCCTGGTCGTGATCAACCTGGACCCGCACGCCACCCGGGAGACCATGGTCCACCTGGACATGCCGGCCCTGGGCCTGGGCTGGCACGACTCCTTCATCGCCTCCGACGACCTCACCGGCGACGAGTGGAGCTGGAGCCAGCACAATTACGTCCGCCTCGACCCGGGGCACCAGCCAGCACACATCATCACCGTGAGGAGTCCCCGTTGAGCGAGACCAGTTCCATCGAGGAGCGAGGTGCGACCAACGACTTCGAGGACACCAGCTCGACGGCCGAGCAGCCGGACTGGTTCAAGACCGCGGTCTTCTACGAGGTGCTCGTCCGCTCGTTCCGTGACTCCAACGGCGACGGCATCGGCGACTTCCGGGGCCTGATCGAGAAGCTGGACTACCTGGCGTGGCTGGGCGTGGACTGCCTGTGGGTGCCGCCGTTCTTCACCTCGCCGCTGCGCGACGGTGGCTACGACGTCGCCGACTACACCAACATCCTGCCCGAGTGCGGCACCGTGGAGGACTTCCACGACTTCCTCGACGAGTGCCACCAGCGCGGCATCCGGGTGATCATCGACTTCGTCATGAACCACACCAGTGACGCCCACCCGTGGTTCCAGGCCAGCCGCAGCGACCCCGACGGGCCGTACGGCGACTTCTACGTGTGGTCGGACACCGACGAGCTCTACGAGGACGCGCGCATCATCTTCGTCGACACCGAGCCCTCGAACTGGACCTTCGACCCCGTCCGCGGCCAGTACTACTGGCACCGGTTCTTCCACCACCAGCCCGACCTCAACTTCGACAACCCCGCGGTGCAGCAGGCCATGCTCGACGCCATGGGCTTCTGGCTCGACATGGGCCTGGACGGGTTCCGGCTCGACGCCGTCCCCTACCTCTACGAGCGGCCCGGCACCAACGGCGAGAACCTCCCCGAGACCCACGACTTCCTCAAGGTGTGCCGTCGCTTCGTCGACGAGAACTACCCCGGCCGAGTGCTGCTGTGCGAGGCCAACCAGTGGCCCAGCGACGTGGTCGAGTACTTCGGCGACCCCGAGGTCGGCGGCGACGAGTGCCACATGGCGTTCCACTTCCCCGTCATGCCGCGCATCTTCATGGCCGTGCGCCGGGAGTCGCGGTTCCCGATCTCGGAGATCCTCGAGCAGACGCCCGCGATCCCCGAGAACTGCCAGTGGGGCATCTTCCTGCGCAACCACGACGAGCTGACCCTGGAGATGGTCACCGACGAGGACCGCGACTACATGTGGGACGAGTACGCCAAGGACCCCCGCATGAAGGCCAACATCGGCATCCGCCGCCGACTGGCGCCGCTGCTGGAGAACGACATCAACCAGATCGAGCTGTTCACCGCGCTGCTGCTGTCGCTGCCCGGCTCCCCGGTCCTCTACTACGGCGACGAGATCGGGATGGGCGACAACATCTGGCTCGGCGACCGCGACGGCGTCCGCACGCCGATGCAGTGGACCCCGGACCGCAACGCCGGCTTCTCGGCGGCCAACCCCGGCAAGCTGCACCTGCCGACGGTCCAGGACCCGGTCTACGGCTACCAGTCGGTCAACGTGGAGGCCCAGCTGGCCAACTCCTCCTCGCTGCTGCAGTGGACGCGCCGGATGATCCACGCCCGCCGCCAGCACCCGTCGTTCGGGCTCGGGGACTTCACCGACCTGGGGGGCTCCAACCCCACCGTCCTCTCCTACGCCCGCTCCCACACCGACGCCCAGGGGAACCGCGAGGTCATCCTGTGCGTCAACAACCTCTCCCGCTTCCCCCAGCCGGTCGAGCTCGACCTGCGGCAGTACGAGGGCATGGTCCCGGTCGAGATGCTGGGCGGCGTGCCGTTCCCGGCCATCGGCGAGATGCCCTACCTGCTGACCGCCGGTGGGTACGGCTTCTACTGGTTCCAGCTCACCGAGCCGATGCACGAGGAGGGGCACGCATGAGCGCACACGAGGACCTCATGTCACTGCTGAGCGGCGCACGCTGGTTCGGTGGGAAGGGACGCCAGGCATCCGTGACGGGCACCCGCCGCCTGGGCGTGGTGCCCGGCGACGGGCCCTCGGTGGTGATCGACCTGGTGCAGGTGGAGTACGCCGACGGCGGGGAGCCGGACCTCTACCAGGTGCCCCTCTCCCTCTACGAGCACCCTCAGGAGCGTCTGGAGCACGCCCTGGTGGGCGTCTGGGAGGAGCCGGACTTCGGTCGGGTGCACGCCTACGACGCGCTGCACGACCGGGAGGCGATGGCGCTCTGGCTCCACTCGTTCGCCGCGGAGCCGGCCCCCCAGGGCGACCTGCTGTTCCACCGGGTGCCCGGTCACGAGCTGGACCTGGAGGCGCACTCCACGCTGTTCACCGGCGAGCAGTCCAACTCCTCGGTCCGCTTCGGCGAGGACGCGGTGCTCAAGGTGTTCCGCAAGGTCACCCCGGGGGTGAACCCCGACATCTCCATCCACGAGGTGCTCACCCGGGCCGGCTCCGACCACGTGGCGGCCCTCTACGGCTGGCTCGACGTGGTCGACGCGGAGTCCGACGCCGTGATCCAGCTGGCGATGCTCCAGCAGTTCCTGCGCACCGCCAGCGACGGCTGGGAGCTGGCGCTGGCCAGCGTCCGCAACCTCTTCGCCGAGGGCGACCTGCACCCCGACGAGGTCGGTGGCGACTTCGCCGCGGAGGCCGCCCGTCTGGGGGTCGCCCTGCGCGAGACCCACGAGGTGCTCGCCGAGAACTTCCCCCGGCTCGAGCGGACCCCCGAGGAGATGGCCGAGCTGTCCGCCACGATGCACCGCCGGCTGGACGAGGCCCTGGCGGTCGTGCCGGAGCTCGAGGCCTACGTCGACCTGTTGCGCCAGACCTACGACGAGGTCGCGGGCCTGCGCGACGTGACGGTCCAGCAGATCCACGGAGACCTCCACCTCGGACAGACCCTGCGCACCGTCAAGGGCTGGAAGATCGTGGACTTCGAGGGCGAGCCCGCGCGGCCGCTGGCCCAGCGGATGCTGCCGGACTCGGTCTGGCGCGACGTGGCCGGAATGCTGCGCTCCTTCGACTACGCACCCCGCGCCACCGCCATGACCTACCCGGCCGGCGAGGGTGCCGAGCAACGCGCGTACCGGGCCCGGGAGTGGTCGGCGCGCAACCGCGCCGCCTTCCTCGAGGCCTACCACGAGGGCCCGGTGACCGGTGAGGACCACGTGCTGCTGACGGCGTACACGGCCGACAAGGCGGTCTACGAGGTGCTCTACGAAGCCAGGAACCGTCCGAGCTGGCAGGGCATCCCGCTGGCCGGGCTGGAGCAGCTGGCCGCCCACGACCTGAAACCCGCGTCGAACGGAGAGACCTCATGACCGGCCCCGGAGAGCTCGACATCCACCTGATCAACGAAGGCCGCCACGAGGACCTGTGGCAGGTGCTGGGAGCCCACGTCGTCGACGACGGCACCACCTTCTCGGTGTGGGCGCCGAACGCCCGCGAGGTGCAGGTGGCCGGCAGCTTCAACGACTGGGACGGGACCCGGACGCCCCTCGCGGCGATCGGCTCCTCCGGCGTGTGGCACGCCATGGCACCCGGGGTCGGCAACGGCGCCCAGTACAAGTTCCGCATCCTCAGCGCGGACGGCGTCTGGCGGGACAAGGCCGACCCGATGGCCTTCCACACCCAGGTGCCCCCGGAGACCGCCTCGGTGGTCTTCGAGTCCGACTACACCTGGAACGACCAGGAGTGGATGCGCCAGCGCGCCGAGCGGCGCCACGTGGACGAGCCGATGTCGATCTACGAGATGCACCTGGCCTCCTGGCGGCGACACCCCGACGGCCGGATCTACACCTGGTCCGAGATCGCCGACCAGCTCGTGGACTACGTGCGCGACCTCGGTTTCACCCACGTGGAGCTGATGCCGGTGATGGAGCACCCCTTCGGCGGCTCCTGGGGCTACCAGGTGACCTCCTACTTCGCGCCGACCTCGCGGATGGGCGACCCCGACGGCTTCCGGCTCCTGGTCGACCGGCTGCACCGGGCCGGGATCGGCGTCATCGTGGACTGGGTCCCGGCCCACTTCCCCAAGGACGAATTCGCCCTCGCCAGGTTCGACGGCACCCCGCTCTACGAGGACCCGAACCCCTCCCGCGGCGAGCACCCCGACTGGGGCACCTACGTGTTCAACTTCGGCCGTCGTGAGGTGCGCAACTTCCTGGTCGCCAACGCCCTGTACTGGCTGGAGGAGTTCCACGTGGACGGCCTCCGGGTGGACGCGGTGGCCTCGATGCTCTACCTGGACTACTCCCGCGAGGCGGGGCAGTGGACGCCCAACGTGCACGGCGGCCGCGAGAACCTGGAGGCGGTGCAGTTCCTGCAGGAGATGAACGCCACCGTCTACGCCCGGGTGCCGGGTGCCATCACCATCGCGGAGGAGTCCACCTCCTGGCCCGGCGTCACGCGGCCGACGTCCGAGGACGGCCTGGGCTTCGGCTTCAAGTGGAACATGGGCTGGATGCACGACTCGCTGTCCTACGTGGAGAAGGACCCGCTGTACCGCAGCCACCACCACGGCCAGCTCACGTTCTCCCTGGTCTACGCCTGGTCGGAGAACTTCGTGCTGCCGATCAGCCACGACGAGGTCGTGCACGGCAAGGGATCCCTGCTGCGCAAGATGCCCGGGGACCGCTGGAAGCAACTGGCGAACCTGCGGGCCTACCTGGCGTTCATGTGGGCGCACCCCGGCAAGCAGCTGATCTTCATGGGCACCGAGTTCGCCCAGGAGGCCGAGTGGGCCGAGGCACGCGAGCTCGACTGGTGGCTGCTGGAGCACCCCGAGCACCGCGGCGTGCACGACCTGGTGCGGGACATGAACCAGGTCTACCGCGAGTCCCCGGCGCTGTACGGCCGGGACAACTCGCCGGAGGGCTTCGCCTGGATCGACGCGCACGACGCCAACCGCAACGTCTTCAGCTTCGTACGCCGCTCCCCCGACGCCGAGGACCTCGTCTGCGTCGCCAACTTCTCCGCGGTGCCCCACGAGGGCTACCGGCTCGCGCTGCCCTCGGCCGGCACCTGGGACGAGGTGCTCAACACCGACGCCGAGGGCTACACCGGGTCCGGGGTGGGCAACCTGGGCCGGGTCGAGGCCGCGGCGGAGCCGTTCGGCGGACAGCCCGCCAGCGCCACGATCGTGGTGCCTCCCCTGGCCACCCTCTGGCTACGGCGCCAGCCGGCGGCGGCGGCCCGGGCCTAGGACGCGCGGGGCAGTGCAGGCAGTTGCGGCTCGGCGGCCGGCTGGTGCGTCGTCGGTAGGGTTGGCGCCGTGACCGATCCGATCAGCGTGACCATCGTCGCGCCCGGCGTGGCACGCCTGGCGTGGACGCCCGACCACACGGTCGACGAGGTACGCCGCGAGGTGGCGTCCGCGCTGCTCGCGCACTCCCGGGTGGAGGTGCTGGTCGACCCCGAGGACCAGTCCGCGCAGCGCACCGCGACCTGGTCGGGGATGCACCGCGAGGGAGTCCGGCGCGGCGTGGAGGCCGACGGGCGGTCCGGTGACCGCATCGTCTACGCCCGTCTCGCCACCGACCAGCCGGTCGGTGAGCCGGGCGGGTTCCGGGCCCTGCTCAACTCCTTCCTGCCCCGCAAGCGGGCGATCAGCCAGATGCTCATCCGGGACGAGTCCGACCGGGTCCTGCTCTGCCAGCTCACCTACAAGAGCGACTGGGACCTGCCCGGAGGCGTGGTCGAGGTCGGGGAGTCCCCCCAGGTCGCGGTGTGCCGGGAGGTCGAGGAGGAGCTCTCCCTCGACCTGCCCGCGGGCCCGCTGCTGCTCACCGACTGGCTGCCGCCGTGGGGCGGCTGGGACGACGCGCTGTGCCTGGTCTTCGACGGCGGCGTGCTGCCCGCCGACGCGCTGGCCCGGGTGGTCCGCCAGGAGCGCGAGATCGCCGCCGTCCGGTTCTGCACCGTCGAGGAGGTCCGCGCGCGCGCCGCCGACTTCACCGCTCGTCGCGTCGAGGCCGCACTCGCCAACCTCGGCGGCGGGCCGGCGTACACCGAGTCGGGACGCTAGAGGCGGCCGCGCCCTCCCTGCGCCGGGGGGCGGATGGGTGTTGGATGGACCCATGGCATGGGTGACGAACTTCGGTCAGGGCAGCAAGGAGCAGAAGGACCTGCTGGGGGGCAAGGGCGCCAACCTCGCGGAGATGACGAACCTGGGGCTGCCGGTGCCGCCGGGGTTCACCATCTCCACCCAGGCCTGCCGGGCCTACCTGGGTGAGGGCGGCGACCCCGAGGGGCTGGTCGAGGAGGTGACCCAGCACCTGCGGGTCCTGGAGCGCACCATGGGCCGCACCCTGGGCGACGCCGACGACCCGCTCCTGGTGAGCGTGCGGTCGGGGGCGAAGTTCTCGATGCCCGGGATGATGGAGACCGTCCTCAACATCGGTCTCAACGACGACTCGGTGCGTGGCCTGGCCGAGCGCAGCGGCAACGAGCGGTTCGCGCAGGACTCCTACCGCCGGCTGCTGCAGATGTTCGGGTCCACGGTGCTGCACGTGGACTCCAAGCACTTCGCCCGTGCCCTGGACGAGGCGAAGTCGGCCAAGGGCACCACCGCGGACCTCGACCTCGACGCCGCGGACATGACCGACCTGGTGGCGAGGTTCAAGGCGATCATCACCGAGCAGACCGGGTCCGACTTCCCCCAGGACCCCCGCGAGCAGCTGGACCTGGCCATCCACGCCGTCTTCGACTCCTGGAACACCGACCGGGCGCGCCTCTACCGTCGCCAGGAGCGGATCCCCGAGGACCTCGGCACGGCCGTCAACGTGCAGACCATGGTCTTCGGCAACTTCGGCATGGACTCCGGGTCGGGGGTGGCGTTCACCCGCGATCCCGCCTCCGGCAACCAGGGCGTGTACGGCGACTACCTGCAGAACGCCCAGGGCGAGGACGTGGTGGCCGGCATCCGGAACACCGTCTCGCTGGCCGACTTCGCCGAGATCGACCGTCGCTCGCACGACGAGCTGCTGGAGATCATGGCCACCCTGGAGCGCCACTACCGCGACATGTGCGACATCGAGTTCACCGTGGAGGAGGGCAAGCTCTGGATGCTGCAGACCCGGGTCGGCAAGCGCACCCCGGAGGCGGCGTTCCGCATCTCCCAGCACATGGTGGACGAGGGCATGATCGACGCCGACGAGCAGCTGCGCCGGGTCACCGGCGACCAGCTCGCCAGCCTGATGTTCCCCCGGTTCGACGCCTCCGCCGAGCGTGAGCTGATCGCTCGCGGGATGAACGCCTCCCCCGGCGCGGCCGTCGGCCGGGTCGTCTTCGACTCGGCCGCCGCCGTGGAGTGGGCCGGGCGGGGCGAGCCGGTGATCCTGGTGCGCAAGGAGACCAACCCCGACGACCTGTCCGGGATGGTGGTCGCCGAGGGCATCCTCACCAGTCGCGGCGGCAAGACCAGCCACGCGGCCGTGGTGGCCCGGGGCATGGGCCGCACCTGCGTGTGCGGAGCGGAGAGCCTCGACGTGGACGTCGAGGCGAAGCAGGCGCGCATCCGCGACGGCGGGGTCATCAGCGAGGGCGACACCATCTCGATCGACGGCGCGACCGGTGAGGTCTTCCTCGGGGCGGTCCCGGTCTCGCCCTCCCACGTGGTGCGGCACTTCGAGGGTGAGGAGGTCGCCGAGCACGTGGTGGCCGCCGTCGCCAACGTGATGAAGCAGGCGGACTCCCGGCGCCGGCTGCGGGTCCGCGCCAACGCGGACACTCCCGAGGACGCCGCACGCGCGCGCAGGTTCGGCGCCGAGGGCATCGGGCTGTGCCGCACCGAGCACATGTTCCTGGGCGAGCGACGCACCCTGGTCGAGCGCCTGATCGTGGCCGAGGACCGGGCCACCCAGCTGGAGGCGCTCGACGCCCTGCTCCCGCTCCAGCGCGAGGACTTCAACGGCATCCTGGAGGCGATGGACGGGCTGCCGGTGACGATCCGGCTGATCGACCCACCGCTGCACGAGTTCCTGCCCGACTACACCGAGCTGTCGGTGAAGGTCGCGCTGGCCGAGTCCCGCGGCGAGGTAGACGAGCACGACCGGGTGCTGCTCGACCACGTCCGCAGGCTGCACGAGCAGAACCCCATGCTGGGCCTGCGGGGCGTCCGGCTGGGCATCCAGATCCCCGACCTGTTCCTGATGCAGGCTCGCGCGATCCTCCACGCTGCTGCGGACCGGGTCGAGGCCGGCGGTCACCCGCTCCCGGAGATCATGGTGCCGCTGGTGGCCAGCGTGCGGGAGTTCGACGTGGTCAAGCGCGACATCCTCGCGGTCGCCGAGGAGGTCCAGGCCGAGCGCGGAGTGCGGGTGGAGTTCAAGCTGGGCACGATGATCGAGCTGCCACGGGCTGCGTTCCTGGCCGACCGGATCGCGAAGTCGGCAGACTTCTTCTCCTTCGGCACCAACGACCTGACCCAGATGGCCTGGGGCTTCTCCCGCGACGACGTGGAGTCGGCGTTCTTCTCCAAGTACTTCGACCACGGGATCTTCGACGTCTCCCCGTTCGAGTCCCTGGACCAGCTCGGCGTGGGCGGCATGGTCGCGATGGGCACCGAGAAGGGTCGCCAGACCAAGCCCGACCTCAAGGTGGGCGTCTGCGGGGAGCACGGTGGGGACCCGGTCTCGATCCACTTCTTCGACCGCACCGGCCTGGACTACGTCTCCTGCTCGCCGTTCCGGGTGCCGGTGGCCCGCCTCGAGGCCGGTCGCTCCGCGCTGGGCTGAACGCCCGGGGGCTCAGAACAGGGCAGAGGCGAGGTTCTGCCGACCCCGCAGCACCCGGGGGTCGTCGTTGCCCACAGCAGCGAAGAGCCCGAGCAGGTGGTCGCGGGCGCGGGTGCGATCGTCCCCGGCCGTACGGCGGACCAGCTCGACCAGCCGGGTGAACGCGTCCTCGACGTGACCGCCGAGCATGTCGAGGTCCGCGACCAGGGTCTGGGCGTCGACGTCGTCCGGCGCCTGCGCAGCCGCAGCCCGCGCCGAGTTGAGGTCGACCCCGGCCGTGCGCTGCAGGACCCTGGCCATCGCCAGGCCGGCGGCGGCCTCGAGGTCCGCGGGGTTGGCGTCGATCAGCTTCTGGTACTCCGCGACCGCCCGGTCCACGTCCCCCTCCCCCAGTGCGTCCTGCGCCGCGGCGTACCGGGGGTCCACCTCGTCGAGGTCGACACCCTGCACGGCGGCGGCGTCCCGCGGCTGGTGCCGTTCGACGATGCCCTGGGTGGTGAGCTGCTGGACCACCTGGGTGAGGGCGGCGCGCAGCTCCTCCCGGGGCAGCACGTCCTGGAAGAGCGGCATCGGGCGACCCTCGATCACCGCGACCACGAGCGGGATCGAGGGGATCTGCATGGCCTGGGCGATCTGCGGCGCGGCGTCGATGTCCACCAGACCCACCAGGAACCTGCCCTCGAACTCGCCCGACAGCGCGCGGAGGTCGTCGGCGAGCTGCCCGCTCTCGGGCATCCGGGTGTGGGAGTAGAAGACCAGCAGCACCGGGGCCGTCATGGAGGACTCCAGCACCTGCTGGAAGTTCTGCTCCGTCACGTCGACCGCGTAGGCACTGGAGCCGGCGTCGGGCTGAGGCGTCGAGCCGGCCCCGGCGGCGGTGGTCGGGGCGGGTCGCTTGAGGGCGGAGAGGTCGATGGCTCCGGGACGGGAGAACGGACGCTGCGTCATGGGCACATTGTCGCGGATCGCTCCACACCACGCATCCCGGCCCCTGGCGGGCGGACCACGTCGGACCCGTCTCGCCTCAGGCCAGGCCGAGTCCCGCCGCCTCCTCCCACAGCTCTTCGCGCACCGAGGGGTGGGCCGCCTGCTCGATCAGGGCGCGCGCCTGCTCGCGCTGGTCGTGGCCGAAGACCTGGGCCACCCCGTGCTCGGTCACCACCGCGCTCATCTGGAACGAGGTGACCGGCTCGTCGACGAGCGGGACGATCGTGGAGCAGTCCGCCTTCGGGTGCCAGGACTTGAGGGCGATCAGCGCCTGTCCGCCCTGGCTGTGCAGCGCGCCGACGATGAAGTCGGTCTGGCCCCCGAAGCCGGAGTGGATGCGGGCGCTGATCCGAGACGCGTTCGCCTGGCCGAACAGGTCGACCTGCAGTGCCGTGTTGATGCTGGTCATCTGCGGGTTGGCGGCGATCCGGGCAGGGTCGTTGGACACCTCGGTCCGCAGCATCTCGATCCGCTCGTTGCCGTCCACCCACTCCAGCAGCTCGGCCGAGCCGAAGAGGAAGGACGAGCGGATCGGGACTGCCTGGTCCAACGCCCCGGCCAGCTCCAGGGCCAGCACGCTGTCGGAGAACATCTCGGTCCAGATCTGCAGCCCTCTGCGCCCCACCAGGCCCCTCATGCTGGCGTCCGGAACCGCGCCGATGCCGGCCTGGAGGCACGAGCCGTCCGAGACCCGGTCCGCCACTCGGGCACCGATGAGCGCGTAGTCGTCGTCGATCCCGCCCGGAGGAGCGGTAGGCAGCGGACCGTCGGCCGGGATCATCAGGTCGATCTGGTCCACCCGGACGAGCGCCGCCCCCCCGGTCCACGGCATCTGCCGGTTAACCTGGGCCACCACCTGTCCCCCACGGGCCCGTGCGGCCTCGATGGCCGCCGGGATCACGTTGACCTCGACCCCCAGGGAGACGTAGCCGTTGCGCGGCTCGGTGGTGTGCACCAGGACCAGGTCCGGCGGCTGGGTGCTGTGGAACAGGCTCGGGACCATGGAGAGCCGGCACGGGACGTACCGCAGCCGGGCGCTGCGGCGCTGCCCTGGCCCCACGAAGGAGGTCTCCAGCTCCACTCCGGGCCGGTCGGGCAGACCGTGCTGGCCGTTGAGCGCCCACAGCCGGTAGGAGTCCAGCTCGGTATCGACCAGCCCCAGCACGTGCCAGGGCGTCGCATGGTTCCCGCTCACCACGATGCGGGGGTCGGCGGGCAGGGTGGAGAGCACGTTCGTCAGGGTCACGAGACCATTGCACCAGGTCTGTACCACACCTTCACAGCGACTCGGATTCCTGATAGAAACCTCTCACCCACATTCGCTGCCGCGCACGTGGGTCACCCGTTTTCCGCGCAGGCCTGAGCAACCGGCGCGAGGGACTTCCTGGAGGGGATGTCGTGTGATCGACGTCGGATTCGACTTCACCGGCCGGCACGTGCTGGTCACCGGAGGGACGCGTGGCCTCGGCCTGGCCGTGGCGCAGGCCTTCCTGGACGCAGGGGCCCGGGTGTCCATCACCGGGACCAAGATCCTGCCGTCCCTCTACGACGCCGATCTCAGCCGCTTCGAGTACCACCAGCTGCGCCTGGCAAGCAGTGACGCGATCGAGTCGTTCGTGGAGCGCATCGGTGCCCTCGACGTGCTCGTCAACACCGCCGGCGCGCGCCTCTCCACCGACCTTGCCGAGCACGAGCGGGAGTTCCTCTGCCACTCCGCCCGCCTCGGGTTCGTCGGCCCCCTGCGGCTGACCCAGCAGCTGAGACCGCGACTGTGCGCCTCGCGCGCGCCGGGCGGCGGTGCCGTCATCCACGCCGGCTCCACCGCCAAGTGGCTGGAGCTGACCCAGACCCCGGCTGACGCCGAGGCGGAGCTGGTGGCCCAGACGTCGCGCACCGGACGCGCCTGGCAGCGCCTCGGCTCCCGGGTCAACATGGTGCTGCCTCCCCCGCGGTTCAGCGTGCCGCACCAGCAGCGGGGGCACTTCTCCTCCTACGCCACCACCGGGGACAGTGCTCTCCTCACCCGCCCGCGGACCGCCTCCGGTGTCACGGCGGAGCAGATCGCCTCGGTCATCCTGTTCCTGTCCAGCGGCGGAGCCGCGGCAGTCACCGGCCAGACGATCCGCACCGACGCCACGCGCTGAGGCGCAGGCGAGCGGCTCAGAAGTCGCCGGCGTCCTCGCGGACCGGGCGCAGCAGCGCGCTGACCTCGCGGAGCTGGTCCCGGCTGAGCACCCCAAGCCCGAAGTCGGCTGAGACCAGGTCGTCCGTCGCGGCCACCACGAGCTGGCGTCCGGCGTCGGTGATCTCCGCCAGCACCGTCCGGCCGTCCTCAGGATGGGGCCGGCGCGCCACCAGCCCGGCCACCTCGAGGCGCCGCACGATCGAGGTGACGGAGGTGGGGTGCACCTGGAGACGCTCCCCCATCTTGCCCAGCGGCAGCGAGCCGCGTGAGGAGAAGACCAGCAGCACCAGTGCCTCGTAGCGGGCGAACGTGAGCCCGTGCGGGCGCAGCAGCCCGTCGAGACGGGACAGCACGATCTGCTGGGCGCGCATCAACGAGGTGACCGCGTGCATCGCGGTGACACCCTCCCAACGGGCCTCCCACTGCCGGGCCGCCTCATCGATGGGGTCGAAGGGCAGGGACATCAGTTGACGACTCTCGGTCCCCGGAGGCCGGCCCGCTGGACGACCCGCTGGATGGAGTGGTCGCGCTCGTTGGGCCGCCCGACGAACTTGATGTCGCGAAGCCCCTGCTCCTGGGCTGCGGACTCGAAGCAGAAGTGCCCGTACCCCAGCACCCGCCCCAGGAACGGCTTGCTCACCGTGATGTCGAGGATCCGCGACAGCGGCATGGTCGCCTGCTGCCGGGAGAACACCCCGTGCACGCGGAAGACCCGCATGTTGGTGATGACGAAGCGGTCCATGTGCTCGCGCATCGCCAACCAGGTGCCGTGCAGCCCCAGGGCGGCCCCGAGCACGAACGGCAGCCAGGCGATGTCGGGATCGGAGAACAGCATGCCCACCAGCAGCGCGCCGGCGCCCGCGAGCTCCAGCGAGGCCCGGACGTACGCCGCCCAGTGGTGCCGGACCTCGTCGACGACGACCTCGCCCTCCTCGCGCAGCAGGTGCTGCCCGATGTCAGGGTCGGTGAACCACGAGGTCAGGCCCATGCCCGGTCCGTCGCAGCGCCAGCGCGAGGCTGGGTCACCTGAGCGCCCCGAAGAAGTTGATCAGGGCCCGGAAGAGCTCGGTGGTCAGTTCCCACGCCTGGCCGGCGCCCGACTTCGCAGCCTCGGCGAGTCCACTGGGGTCGGTGAACATCCAGAAGCCGAGGAACACCACGACCAGCACCAGGATCAGTTTCTTGGCTTTCACGTCCGAGAACTCCATCCACGTCAGGCCACAGGACGCCTATTACTAGCAGGTTCTCAAGCCCCTGCTCCGCAGGCGCGCCACGATGCGGTCAGTCGCTGCAGGTGGCGGCCCTGACGACAGCGGCGGTCACTGAGCAGCCGCGACCGCGGCGACCAGCCGGTCGGCTGCGGCATAGGGGTCGACGTGGCCAGCGACCACGTCGGCCGCCAGCGCGTCCAGCGAGGCGTGCCCGTGCACGGCTGCCCACCGGGCGCGCAGCGTGGCCACGGCGATCGCCTCGATCTCGTCCCGGGCCCGCCGGGTCCGGCGCACCGCCAGCGCCTCGCTGGAGGCGAGCCACTGGTGGTGACGGGCGATCTCCGTGGCGACCTCGTCGAGCCCTTGCCCCATGCGGGCCACCGTCTTGACGATGGGCGGCTTCCAGGCCCCCGCCGGGCGGTCGCCCAGGGTGAGCATGGTGCGCAGGTCCCGGCGTACCTGGTCGGCGCCGTCGCGATCAGCCTTGTTGATGACGTAGATGTCGCCGATCTCCAGGATCCCGGCCTTGGCGGCCTGGATCCCGTCGCCCATCCCGGGGGCGAGCAGCACCAGCGTGGTGTCGGCCAGCCCCGCGACCTCGACCTCGCTCTGGCCGACGCCGACCGTCTCGACGAGCACGATGTCGTAGCCGGCGGCGTCCAGCACGCGCAGCGCCTGGGGCGTCGTCCAGGCGAGGCCACCCAGATGTCCGCGTGAGGCCATGGACCGGATGAAGACCCCGGGGTCGAGAGCATGGTCCGACATACGCACCCGGTCCCCCAGCAGCGCTCCGCCGGAGAAGGGCGAGGACGGGTCCACGGCCAGCACGCCGACCCGCTTGCCCGCCTTGCGCAGCTGTGTCACCAAGGCGCTGGTCGAGGTGGACTTGCCCACCCCCGGGGACCCGGTGATGCCCACCACGTGCGCCTGGCCGGCATGGGGGGCCAGCGCGGCCATCACCTCGCGCAGCTGCGGCGACTCGTCCTCCACCAGCGAGATGAGGCGCGCCACGGCTCGCGGGTCGCCCTCGCGGGCCCGGGAGACGAGTTCGGGGACCGACGCCGCTAAACGGCGCCGGTCCCCGGACTGCGGGGTCACGCCTGCGGGACCCGGATGATCAGTGCGTCACCCTGACCGCCGCCACCACACAGGGCGGCAGCGCCCACGCCGCCCCCGCGACGCTTGAGCTCCAGCGCCAGGTGCAGCACGATGCGGGCCCCCGACATCCCGACCGGGTGCCCCAGTGCGATGGCACCGCCGTTGACGTTCACCTTGTCCTCGTCCAACCCGAGCTCGCGCGCCGAGGAGATGCCGACCGCGGCGAAGGCCTCGTTGATCTCGAAGAGGTCGATGTCGGTGACCGCGATGCCCTCCTTCTCGACCGCCTTGGCGATGGCCGCCGCGGGCTGCAGCTGCAGCGTGGAGTCGGGGCCCGCCACCTGGCCGCTGGCACCGATCTCGGCCAGCCAGGTCAGGCCCAGCTCCTCGGCCTTGGCCTTGCTCATGACCACCACGGCGCAGGCGCCGTCGGAGATCTGGGAGGCGGTGCCGGCGGTGATCGTGCCCTCCTTGGAGAAGGCGGGGCGCAGCTTGGCCAGGGTCTCGGCCGTGGTCTCGGCACGGACCCCCTCGTCCACCGACACCACGGTGTCACCGCGGCGCGAGCTGATGGTGACCGGGACGATCTCCTCGTCGAAGGCGCCGTTCTTCTGGGCCTCCACCGCCAGGCGGTGGCTGCGCGCGGCGAAGATGTCCTGCTCCTCGCGGGTGAGGTTCGCGGCCGCCGCGTTGCACTCCTCGGTCAGCAGCCCCATCGCCTGCTTGGTGAACTGGTCGTAGAGCGCGTCGTAGGCCATCGAGTCCACCAGCGCGGTGTCGCCGTACTTGAAGCCCTCACGGGACTTCGGGAGCAGGTGCGGCGCCTGGGTCATCGACTCCATGCCGCCGGCCACCACGATCTCGTGCTCGCCGGCGCGGATCAGCTGGTCGGCCAGCGCGATGGCGTTGATGCCGGAGAGGCAGACCTTGTTGATGGTCAGGGCCGGCACGTTCATCGGCACCCCGCCGTTGACGGCCGCCTGGCGGGCGGTGATCTGGCCGGCGCCGGCCTGGATCACGTGGCCCATGATGACGTACTCGACCTGGTCGCCCGAGACGCCGGCCTTGTCGAGAGCGCCCTTGATGGCGACCCCGCCCAGGTCGGCCGCGGACTGGTCCTTGAGTCCGCCGAGGAGACGGCCGATCGGGGTGCGAGCCCCAGCGACGATGACGGAAGTGGTGCCTGACATGCGGGTGCCTCCTGTGCTGGCATGGTGGATGCCGCCGAGCCTAGCCCGAGGAGCGGGACACCCCCCTCCTGTCCCTGATGTGGACCGGTGCACACGGAGCCGGGCGCACCAGCCACCATGTGGCCATGAGCGCACCGCTGGAAATCCCCGACCACCTGTTCACCGCGATCGACCACGTCGGCATCGCCGTCCCCGACCTCGACGAGGCCATCGCGTTCTACCGCGACACCTTCGGCATGAAGGTGGCCCACCAGGAGACCAACGAGGAGCAGGGCGTGCGCGAGGCGATGATCGCCGTCGGCGACTCCGGCTCGATGATCCAGCTGCTGGCTCCTCTCAACGAGGAGTCCACGATCGCGAAGTTCCTCACCCGCTCCGGTCCCGGACTGCAGCAGCTGGCCTACCGGGTCACCGACGTCGACGCGGTCTGCGAGATCCTGCGCAGCCGCGGCGTCCGCCTGCTCTACGACGCCCCCAAGCGCGGCACCGCCAGCTCGCGGATCAACTTCGTGCACCCCAAGGATGCCGGCGGCGTGCTGGTCGAGCTGGTCGAGCCGGCCGCCTCGGGCGGCCACTGAGCCACCCGGCGACGCGCCGCTGTGACTATGACCTCACGCACATTCGGTTCGCATAGTGTTACCCGTGGGTAATCTTCGCCTCAGCACCCTGACCCCCTAGGAGACGATCCAGTGCAGAACATCCTCGATGCCATCCTCGCCGGTGACACGGCGGCGGAGGACTTCGCCAACCTCCCGCTGCCCGAGTCCTACCGCGCCGCGACGGTGCACAAGGACGAGGTCGACATGTTCGAGGGCATCGCGACCCGCGACAAGGACCCCCGCAAGTCGCTCCACGTCGAGGACGTGGCCCTGCCCGAGCTCGGCCCGGGCGAGGCCCTCGTGGCGGTGATGGCCTCCGCGATCAACTACAACACCGTGTGGACCTCGATCTTCGAGCCGGTCTCCACCTTCGGCTTCCTGGAGCGCTACGGGCGCCTCTCGGAGCTGACCAAGCGCCACGACCTGCCCTACCACGTGGTCGGCTCCGACCTGTCCGGCGTCGTCCTCCGGACGGGCCCGGGCGTGACGAAGTGGAAGCCGGGCACCGAGGTCGTGGCGCACTGCCTCTCGGTGGAGCTGGAGGGTCCCGAGGGTCACGACGACACGATGATGGACCCCGAGCAGCGGATCTGGGGCTTCGAGACGAACTTCGGTGGGCTCGCCCACGTCGCCCTGGTCAAGGCCAACCAGCTGATGCCGAAGCCGAAGCACCTCACCTGGGAGGAGGCCGCCTCGCCGGGCCTGGTCAACTCCACCGCCTACCGCCAGCTGGTCTCCAAGAACGGTGGCGCCATGAAGCAGGGCGACAACGTCCTGGTCTGGGGCGCCTCCGGCGGTCTCGGCGGGTTCGCCACCCAGTACGCCCTCAACGGTGGCGCCACCCCGATCTGCGTGGTCTCCAACGAGGAGAAGGCGAACATCGCGCGCTCCATGGGTGCGGAGCTGATCATCAACCGCTCCGAGGAGGACTTCAAGTTCTGGAAGGACGAGCACACCCAGGACCCCAAGGAGTGGAAGCGCCTCGGCGCCAAGATCCGCGAGCTCACCGGTGGTGAGGACATCGACATCGTCTTCGAGCACCCCGGTCGGGAGACCTTCGGGGCTTCGGTCTACGTCACCCGCAAGGGGGGCACCATCACCACCTGCGCCTCGACCTCGGGCTACATGCACGAGTACGACAACCGGTACCTGTGGATGAACCTCAAGCGCATCGTCTCCTCGCACTTCGCCAACTACCGCGAGTCGTGGGAGGCCAACCGCCTCATCGCCCAAGGCAAGATCCACCCCACGGTCTCGCGGACCTACACCCTCGACGAGGTCGGCCAGGCCGCTCTGGACGTCCACAACAACGCCCACCAGGGCAAGGTGGGCGTGCTCTGCCTGGCACCCCAGGAGGGCCTGGGCGTGCGCAACGACGAGATGCGCGCCCAGCACGTGGACAAGATCAACCGCTTCCGCGGCGTCTGAGCCACCGCGCTGCCTCACCCCGCTCACCGACACGCCCCGGTTCGCGTGACTTCCATCCCGGAGTCCGCGAGCCGGGGTGTGTTAGTTGCCGGGCATCAGTAACACTGGAGGGCACCGCACACCGCACCGAGATCCCAGAAGGGGTGCCCCACCACCATGAGCCGCGACGAGGGCCTTTCCATCTTCGACGAGCAGAGCGATCTGACCGACGACCAGCCGACCCAGCGTCTCGAGGTCGACCCGGCGCGTGAGAGGCCCAAGAGCGTCGCCCCTGCCGCGGATCGGACCCAGGTGCAGCCGGCGGTGCCGCCCAGACGCGTCAACGCCGCCGCCGCCGCCGCCCCGCGGTCGGCAGGCTCCACGACCAGCGCTGCCAGCTCCGCTGCGCGGACGCCGGTGTCGGCGCCGGTGGGCCAGCCCGCCGAGTCGCTGCCCCTGGTGCGTCGTGGGGGGTACGACAAGGAGGCCGTGGACCGCAGGCTGGCGCAGCTGGCCGAGGAGAGCGCCAGGCTCACCAGCCGCCTGGCCGAGGCGGAGGCGCGCAGCAAGGCGCTGGAGACCGAGATCGACCAGCTGCGCGCCCAGGCCTCCGAGGCGGAGAACCCGACGTACGCCGGCCTCGGCGGACGGGCGGCCTCCATGCTGCGGCTCGCCGAGGACGAGGCGGCGGACGTGCGTGCCGAGGCTCAGCGGGACGCCCAGGAGATCCGGGACCAGGCCCACCGGGACGGCAAGGCGATCCGGGCCGAGGCGGCCCGCGAGGCCGAGGACATGCGGATCGTGCAGCTCAAGGAGCTCGAGGACAGCCGCGAGCGGGTGCTGGCGGATGCCGAGCAGGAGCGCACCCTGGCGCTCAGCGAGGCCGAGGACCTGCGCGCCTCGGCGCGTCGGGAGTCCGAGCAGCTCCGCCTGGCGGCCCAGCAGGAGACCAACGACCTGAGGGTGACGGCCACCCGCGAGGCCGAGCAGATGCGCGCCGCTGCGGACCGCGAGGTGCAGGAGGCCCGTCGCACGCTGGCGGTGGAGAAGGAGCGGCTCGCTCGCGAGGCGACCGACCACCACACCAACGCCACGGCCGAGACCGCACGGCTGGTCACCGAGGCGGAGCAGCGGGCCAACGCCGCCGAGCAGCGCGCCCGCGAGGCCACGACCCAGGCCAACACGATGCGCCAGCAGGCCAAGAAGGAGGCCGACGCCCTGCTGTCCAGGGCCCGTCGAGAGGCGCAGCAGATCGTCACCTCCGCCAAGACCCAGGCCGAGTCCGTCGCGACCAGCGGCCACGCCGAGTCCGAGCGCCAGCTGGCGACCATCAGGTCCGAGGTGGAGCGGATGGCCAAGCGGCGCGACGCGATCACCGCGCAGCTGGGTGCCCTGCGCGACGTGGTGGCCAGCTTCACCGAGGACGAGGACTGATCCCACACCCCCGTGTCCGGGTGCAACGACCCGGCAGCCCCGCGCGGGCTGCCGGGTCGTTGCGCGTGCACGTCGGGGCGATCGGCCGGCGCCCCGGCCTTGCCTGCGGCTGACCGCAGGAGGCTCGCCTAGGTGAGGAACCGCTTCAGCACGGCGATGAACGTCTCCGGCTGCTCGGAGTGGACCCAGTGCCCGGCGTTCTTGATCGTCACCCGTCGTACCCGGGGGAAGAGGCTCTCCATGGCCGGGGCGTACTCGTCGAGCACGTAGGCGGAGTCGGCACCGGCGATCCACAGCACGGGCCCGTCGTACGGGGCGACGCCGGCCAGCCCCTCCTCGGGCCAGCCGCCGATCTCGGCGAGCTGCTCCCCCAGGGTCGCGAGGTTGATCTGCCACCGCCACCCGTCGTCCTCACGGCGCAGGTTCTGCAGCAGGAAGCCGCGCACCGTCGGGTTGGGCACCGCCTCGCGCAGCTGGCGGTCCGCATCGTCACGCCGCTCGAGCAGCGTGAGGTCGATGGCCTGCATCGCCGCGATGTAGGCGGCGAACTCGCTGGTGTGGCGGTAGCTGACCGGAGACACGTCGACCACGCACAGGCGGCTCACCCGCTCGGGGTGGAGCAGGGCCGTGAGCATCGCGACCTTGCCGCCCATGGAGTGCCCCACCAGGGTCACCGGCTCCGGTCCCAGCACGTCCGCGAGCCGGTGTGCGTCCTCGATCAGGTCCAGGTCCTCGGTCCAGGCCGAGCGCCCGTGGTTGGGCAGGTCGACCAGCAGGACGCGGTGGTCTGGCAGCGCCTTGGCGATTTGCGTCCAGTTGCGGCCCTGGCCGAAGAGACCGTGGCAGAACACCACGGGCGAGCCGTGGTCACCGAACGACGTGGTGTGCAGCGTGGTGTCGTCCGGCACCAGCGCGCTCAGAAGTCGAACCCGTCGAACATGTCCCCGAGACCTTCCCCGATGCCGCCGAGCATGTCCCCGACCCCTTCGCCCACCGCGCCGAGGCCCTCGCCCAGGCCGTCCAGGCCACCGCTGAACATCATCCCCATGAACATCCACTGCATCGGACCGAAGGCGCCGTAGTAGCCCTGGGCGTAGGGCTCGTAGGCCCGTCCACCCTGCCAGTAGGGCACGCGCTGCGAACCCACCATCACCTTGCGCACGTCAGGCTCGGCACCGACCCGCACCCGCTCGGCGTCCAGCGCGCAGGCGGGCACGTCGCGCTGGACACCGCCGGGCGGGACGTAGGCGACGTCGGTCACCGAGAGGCCGTGCCGGGGATCGAAGAAGCAGGGCGGACGGCGGGTGGGCAGCGGCTGACCGGCGACCCGGGCGCGGACGCACGACATGGCATACCTGCCGTCATCCAGGATCTCGGTCACGTGACGCACCTGGTCGGGGGCGGTGAGCGCGTCCGCAGCGGTCTTCGCTGCCTCGTAGGCGTCGAGAGCACGCTGGTAGTCGGCGTTCTCCCCGGCTCCCAGCGGCTGTCCGGCGAGGTCCGTGTCGAGCTCCTGAAGCTCCACCCCCAGGGCGGTGACGTCCTCCTCGACCAGCCGGCGTACCGGCGCGAGCTCCGCCTCCGCCTGCGCCGCCCGGCGGCGCTGACCGGCGCGCGAGCCGACCACCACGGCGCCCAGCGCCGCGACGAGGACCAGCACCAGCAGGACGAGCTCCATGACGCCACTGTACAAAGCGGCACGAAACGAGGCGGCCACGAGCAACCCCCCGGTGCTCGCGGCCACCTGACCGCTCCGTCCTGCTCGCCGGCCCGTCCCCCGATCGGGCCGCCGCGAGGAGCGTGCTGCTCACTCTCTCCCGGCCAGGCAGCGCTCGGCATCGGTAGTCCTACGTAATTGCCCCGGCGCTCGCGATAGATTGCCGCTGTGCTGACTCCTTGCGTGGGACGCGAGCAGGTGCAGGACCTGCTCGCCGTCGCCATGTCCACCTCCCGGTGGGTCACCGTGGTGGGTCCCCCGGGATGTGGCAAGACGCTGCTGGTCCGCCACGCCACCGAGCACCTGCCCGACCGGGTCTGGGTCAACGCGACCGGCCTGCGCTGCACCCAGGAGGTGCTGTCGGCCTGCCTGGACGCGCTCAACACCCAGCCGGCCCCCGGGGACAGTGCCGAAGGCGTGCTGCGCCGGGCCCTGGACGGGACCGACACCATCCTGGTGATCGACGGCCTGGAGACGCTCGAGGAGGATCTGGGCACCACGCTCCAGCAGGTGCTCGACGCCACCTCGGGCGCCCGCCTGACGATCACCACCCGTGAGATGGCAGGACAGCCTGGCGAGCACGTCGTCCGGGTCGGCCCCCTGCCGGTCCCCGGCTCCCTCGATCCGCTCACCGGCCCCGCCGTGGAGCTGTTCGCGCGGCGGGCACAGGCCGCCGGCGGGTTCCCGCTGGACCTCACCGCCCACGACGCAGACGTACGGCGGCTGCTGCGAGCCACGGGCGGGCTCCCCCTGCTGATCGAGCAGCTGGCGGTGCAGAGCGCGCTCACCGGGGTGGCGAACGTGGAGCCCGCCGCCAGCCTGGCGATGGCTGTGCAGGCCTCCTACGACCTGCTGGACGAGAACCACCAGCGGTGCTTCCGCCGGCTGGCGCAGATGCAGACCCCGGTGAGCATCGCGGTGCTGGCCGCCATCACCGAGGTGGACCGCGCCGAGGCCAGCCGGCTCGGCATCGGCCTGGCGCGCCGTAGCCTGGTCGAGGTGCTGCCCGACGGTCGGTTCGACATGCTCTCCCCCATCCGCCGGCACGGCGCCTTCCTGACCGCGTCCACCCAGGACTCCGCACGCACGCGCGCAGCGCTCATCGCCTGGGCCGACTCGGTGGCGCCGGACCACGACAACGTCGGGGCGGGAGACGCCGCGTGGCTGCCTGACCTGCCGGTGATGCGCGCGGCCATCTCGGCGGCCTGTGCCGACCCCACCACCCGGGACCTGGGCTACGCGCTGGCCAACCGCATCTTCTCCGCCCTGTACACCTCCATGAGGGCGCGTGAGGCCGTGGAGATCCTCGAGGGTGTCCTGGTCAGCGGCGACGGCCCCGGGGTGATCGGGGCCCAGGTCGCCCGCCGGGCCGGCATCGCCGCCTCGGAGGTCCGCGGCACCTACGAGGGACTGTGGCTGCTGGACCGGGCCGACGAGCACGCCGCGCTCGCCAGGGAGCCGGGACTGGAGATGGCCAGGACGGCTTCCATCAGGGCCGAGATGCACCTGGACGCCGGGGCGTTCGACCTGGCCGAGCAGGAGGCCAACCGCGCGATGTCGCTGGACCCGACCGGACGCTCGATCGCCCGGCAGGCGACCAGGACCCTGGTCGACGTCCGGGTCGCCCGGGGTGACTTCATGGCCGCCGTCTCCTGCGCGGAGCGCATCATCCCCACCCACGACGCCAACGACGAGCGCTGGATCAGCCTGTCGGCGCGCACCCTGCTGGGTCGCGTCGCCCTGGAGCAGGGCCGCCTGGCCGAGGCCGAGGCTGCGGCCCGGGCGACCGTGGCGGAGTCACGCCGCCTCGCCGAGGACCGGGTCCGGCTGCTCGCCGAGACGCTGCTGCGCCAGGTCGACCCGTCGGGGCCGGTCACCACCAGCGAGCGGGACGGGCTGCCCTGGGCGGTCCGGCTGCCCGTGCTCGCCCAGGACGCCCGGGACCTGCTCGAGAGCGGGCACCCCGACGAGGGCGCCGGGCTGGCGGCCGACGTGGTGGTGCTGGCGGACAGCAGCCGGCTGGGGCGGGACGCGGTCGAGGCGCGGCTGGTGCTGGCTCACGCCCTGCTGTCCCTGGGCGAGACCGACCAGGCCGCCAGCACCTTCCTCGCCGCTCTGGACCGGGCCGCCTCGATGCCGATGCCGCTGCGGGCCGCGGACGCCCTGGACGGCCTCGCGCTCGTCGCGCAGGCCCGCGAGCAGCGCGACGCCCGGCTCCTCTCCGGCGCCGCCGCCGAGATCCGCCGGCGTCGTCAGGCGCTGCCCTGGGGACTCGCCGCTCGACGTCGGCCGGTTGCTGGACGTGCGTGCCCCGCGGGCTGGGTGCGCCGCGGCAACCTCAGCGACGACGGCCTGCGGGAGGTGAGCAGGATCTTCGCCCCGTGGTCCCCGCCGACCGACTCCCCCCTGGACGCCCTCACCAGGGCCGAGCGGGAGGTCGCCGAGCGGGTCGCGGACGGCCTCACCAGCCGGCAGATCGCCGAGGAGCTGTTCGTCTCCCCCCGCACCGTCGACACGCACCTGAGCCACATCTACCGCAAGCTCGACATCAACACGCGCGCCCGGCTGGCCGCCATGGTGGTCGACCTGCGCTGAGCGGGCACCGCTCGTCCTAGTCACCTGGGACAGGACGAGCGGCGACTCCGCACACCGGCTCAGTAGCTGTGGAAGCCCTGCTTGGTCTTGCGACCCAGGTGGCCCTGGTCCACGAGCTGCGCCAGCAGCGGCGCGGGCGCGAAGCCGGCGTGCTTGAACTCCGCGAACAGCTCCTGCTGGATGGCCAGCGAGACGTCGTTGCCCACCACGTCGAGCAGCTCGAAGGGGCCCATCGGGAAGCCGGCGTGCTCCTTGACGGCCGCGTCGATCTCGCTGGTCTCCGCGACCCCGGTCTCCAGCATCTTCACCGCGTCGTTGAGGTAGGGGAAGAGCAGCGCGTTGACGATGAAGCCGGCCCGGTCACCGCAGGAGACGGCCACCTTCCCGACCTTCGCGCACAACGCGCGCACCGTCTCGTCGACAGCGGCGTCGGTGAGCTCGGTGGTGACCACCTCGACGAGCTTCATCACCGGGGCGGGGTTGAAGAAGTGCATGCCGATGACCGACTCAGGACGCGCGGTGGCCGCGGCGCACTGCGAGATCGGCAGGGAGGAGGTGGTGGTGGCCAGGATCGCGCCCGGCTTGCAGATGCGGTCCAGGTCGGAGAACAGCTGGGTCTTGACCGCCAGGTCCTCGGCGATGGCCTCGACCACCAGGTCCACGGACGCCAGGTCCTCGCGTGAGGTGCCGCCGGTGAGCCGACCCAGGACCTCGCTCTTGGTCGCCTCGTCGAGCTTGCCCCGCGAGATCGCCTTGTCCAGCGACCTGGTGATGGCCGCGGTCACGCCGTCCAGCTTCTCCTGGCTGCGACCCACGAACACCACGTCGTAGCCGCTCTTGGCGAAGACCTCCACGATGCCCGAGGCCATGGTGCCGGTGCCGACCACGCCCACCGAGGCGATGTCGTGGCGCAGCTGCGGCTCGACGGAACCGCCCGCCGCGCCCTCGGCACCCTCGATCGTCCGGGCGCCTGAGCTGACCAGGCGCTGGAGCAGGTCGGCCGGGTCGTGGAGCTCGTCGCCGGTCTCGGCGAACATCGCGGCCAGCTCGTCGCGCACCGGCTCCAGCCCGTCCTGCTCGACGGTGGTCAGCGGACCGACGGGGTAGCCGCAGCCGAAGCGCATGGCGGCGTCGATGTCGGCGCGCGAGGCGTAGCCCTCGGCGTACATGCCGATCGCGTGGTTGAGGTAGGGCAGGACGAGGGTGCGGCTGATCTGTGCCGGGGAGGGGGTCTGCGTCATGGCCGCATGATGACACGTCCCTACCGGTCAGTAGCGTCCGTTCAGCCGCTGGACCACGAGATCCGGACCACAATGGCCGACCAACCGCCCCCAGGAGGTAGATTCCCTGCCCGTGAGACTCGTCGTTGCCACCTGCCAGGTCGACTACGCCGGACGACTGACGGCCCACCTGCCGATGGCTACCCGGGTGCTGATGATCAAGGCCGACGGATCGGTCCTGGTGCACAGCGACGGCGGCTCCTACAAGCCGCTGAACTGGATGTCGCCCCCGTGCACGGTCCGCGAGGGGGTCGTCGAGGTCGACGGCACCGAACGGGTCGAGTGGACGGTCACCAGCAAGGGCGACGACACCCTGCGAATCCTCATCGAGGAGATCCACCACGACTCCTCCCACGAGCTAGGCGTCGACCCCGGTCTGCGCAAGGACGGGGTGGAGAAGCACCTGCAGGAGCTGCTCGCCGAGCACCCCGCCACCCTGTCCGACGGACTGACCCTGGTGCGGCGCGAGTACCCGACCGCCATCGGCCCGGTGGACCTGATGTGCCGCGACGCCAACGGCGCCAGCGTGGCCGTGGAGATCAAGCGGCGCGGCGAGATCGACGGCGTGGAGCAGCTCACCCGCTACCTGGAGCTGCTCAACCGCGATCCCCTGCTGCGGCCGGTGCGCGGCATCTTCGCGGCCCAGGAGATCAAGCCCCAGGCACGCGTGCTCGCCACCGACCGCGGCATCGCCTGTGCGGTGGTGGACTACGACTCCCTGCGGGGGATGGACGACAGCGAGCACCGGCTCTTCTGAGCCCCCTGCCGGGTCTTCCCCGCGCCCCTGGCAGGGCGCCGTCGAGAGGGCTAGCGTCGTGACCCCCACTCGGCGCACCCACGGGAGACGCGATGACCTCCAGGCTCAACCCCTACCTCAACTTCGACGGCCGGGCCCGCGAGGCACTGGACTTCTACCGGGGCGTGCTGGGCGGCGAGCTGCACCTGAGCACCTTCGGGGAGTACGGCGACCCCGCGGCACCGGGGGCGGACCTGGTCATGCACGGCCAGCTCGAGACGCCCGACGGCTTCACCCTGATGGTGGCCGACCTGCCGCCGGGAGAGACCCACTCGGTGGGCACCAACATCCAGATCAGTCTCAGTGGGGACGACGCCGAGGCGCTGCGCGGCTACTTCGCGGCGCTCGGGGACGGCGGCACCGTCACGGTGCCGCTGGAGAAGCAGATGTGGGGCGACGAGTTCGGCATGCTCACCGACCGGTTCGGGATCGGCTGGATGGTCAACGTCGCCGGCGACGCCGCCTGAGGCTCAGCGGCGCGCCGGCGACGCAAGCTCAGTCCTGCGTCTCGTCCAGGTCGTTGGCCCGACGGATCACGTCGACGATCCCGTCCATGATCTCGGTCAGGCCGAAGTCCTTGGGGGTGTAGACCGCGGCCACTCCCTGCTCGATCAGCGCGCGGCCGTCGGAGTCGGGGATGATGCCGCCGACGATCACCGGCACGTCGTCCAGGCCGGCCTCGCGCAGGCCGGTCAGGACCGAGGGCACCAGCTCCATGTGGGAGCCGGAGAGGATCGAGAGCCCGACACAGTGCACGTCCTCGGCCACCGCCGCCGCCACGATCTGCTCCGGGGTCAGCCGGATCCCCTGGTAGATGACCTCGAAGCCGGCGTCCCGAGCGCGGACCGCGACCTGCTCGGCACCGTTGCTGTGACCGTCCAGGCCCGGCTTGCCCACCAGCAGCCTGAGCCGGCCGCCCAGCTGCTCGCCGGTCTCCTTGACGCGGTCCCGGACCGCCGTCAGCTCGGCGCCGGCCTCGGCCGCGCCCACGGCGCCGGAGACACCGGTGGGGGCGCGGAACTCGCCGAAGACCTCGCGCAGCGTGCCGGCCCACTCCCCGGTGGTCGCGCCGGCTCGGACGGCGGCCAGCGTGGCGTCCATCAGGTTGACCTCGGTCTTGGCGTCCGCGGCCAACCGCTCCAGGGCCGACTTCACCTCGTCCTCGTCACGCTCGGCCTTCCAGGCGCTGAGGCTGTCCAGGGCGGACCGTTCGGCCTGCGGGTCGGCCGCCATGATGGCACCGTCCAGGTCGGCGGTGAGCGGGGACGGCTCGGTGGTCTCGAACTTGTTGACCCCGACGATGATCTCCTCGCCGGCCTCGATCCGGCCCCGGCGTGCGGCGTGGGCCGAGACGAGCGCGGACTTCATGTAGCCCGACTCCACGGCCGCGATCGCCCCGCCCATGGACTGGACGCGGTCCATCTCCTCCTTGGCGCCCGCCACCAGCTCGGCCACCTTGGCCTCGATGACGTGGCTGCCCTCGAAGATGTCCTCGTACTCGAGCAGGTCGGACTCGAAGGCCAGCACCTGCTGCAGCCGCAGGGACCACTGCTGGTCCCACGGGCGGGGCAGACCCAGCGCCTCGTTCCACGCGGGGAGCTGCACGGCGCGCGCCCGGGCGTTCTTCGACAGCGTCACGCCGAGCATCTCCAGCACGATGCGCTGCACGTTGTTCTCCGGCTGCGCCTCGGTCAGGCCCAGTGAGTTCACCTGCACGCCGTAGCGGAACCGTCGCATCTTGGGGTCCGTCACGCCGTACCGGACCCGGGTGATCTCCTCCCACAGCTGCACGAACGCGCGCATCTTGCAGGTCTCCTCGACGAAGCGCACCCCGGCGTTGACGAAGAAGGAGATCCGGCCCACGACGCGCTCGAAGTCCTCCTCGGAGACCTGCCCCGACGCCTTGACCTGGTCGAGCACGGCGATGGCCGTGCAGAGGGCGTAGGCGAGCTCCTGCGCGGGCGTGGCACCGGCCTCCTGCAGGTGGTAGCTGCAGATGTTGATCGGGTTCCAGCGAGGGATCTGGTTGACCGTGTACGCGATCGTGTCCGCGGTCAGCCGCAGCGAGTGCTCCGGGCCGAACACGTAGGTGCCCCGGGAGAGGTACTCCTTGATGATGTCGTTCTGGGTGGTGCCGGCCAGCTGCGCGGCGACCTCGGTGGGGTCGAGCTCGGGGTTCTGCTCCTCGGCGACCACCTGGTACATCGCCAGCAGCCACATCGCGGTGGCGTTGATCGTCATCGAGGTGTTCATCGCGGTGAGCGGGATGTCCTCGAACAGCCGCCGCATCTCGCCCAGGTGCGGGACCGGGACACCCACCTTGCCGACCTCGCCACGACTCAGCGGGGAGTCGGGGTCGTAGCCGGTCTGGGTGGGCAGGTCGAACGCGACCGACAGTCCCGTCTGGCCCTTGGCCAGGTTCTTGCGGTAGAGCGCGTTGGACGCGGCGGCGGTGGAGTGGCCGGCGTACGTGCGCATCACCCAGGGACGGTCCTTGGAGTGCTGGGGGTCAGTCATAGGGGTGATGTTAGGCCCCGCTCGTCCTGCGCACGCGTGGTCTCGCTGTGGGAAACAGCACTCATGCGGTCGCGGCGTGCCGCTCCACCTCGACGACCCGGACGAGCCGCGAGATGTGCAGCATCCGGCGGACCGCGGGACTGCAGCCGCGCAGGGTCAGGTGATGGCCTTGGCGCGCCGCACGACGGGTCGCGACGGCGAGCAGCCTGAGGGCGGTCACGTCGACGGCGCCGACGTCGCTCAGGTCGACCACGACGTCCTCGGGGTGCTGCCCGAGGTGCTGGTAGAGGGCCTCGCGCACCTGCCACGTGCTGCGGACGTCGAAGTCCCCGCTGAGCTCGAGGGTCGATCCCTTCGTGACGATCTCCATGTCCCGCTCCCCTCCGACGCCCGGACGCCGGTGTGTTGGAGGCCTCCCCCGAGGCCTCCACCGATCGGTCACCTCGCCCCGATGCGAGGTGGACTCGATCGCTATGACGTTGTTCGTACCCGAAAAGGTTGCGCCGCCGCCAGCGCTTTTCCTGGCGGGTCGACGCCGGCGACGATAATCGGACACGCAGTTACACGACCATTCGGTAATGTGACTCATGTTACATCTGTGACTTGCCTGTTCGACGGAGGCTGGCGGCGATTCCGGACCCTGCGTACGGCGATAGGCTCGCGATCATGGTCAACCTCACCCGCATCTACACCCGCACCGGCGATGCCGGCACCACCCGACTCGGCGACATGAGCGAGACGTCGAAGACCGACTCCCGTCTCGCCGCGTACGCCGACGTGGACGAGGCCAACGCCAGTCTGGGCGTGGCACTGGCCCTCGGCGGGCTCGCCGACGACGTGCAGCGGGTGCTCACCCGCGTCCAGAACGACCTGTTCGACGTGGGCGCCGACTTCTGCACCCCGGTGGTCGCCGTCCCGGAGTATCCCCCGCTGCGCATCGAGCAGGACTACATCGACCGCCTCGAGGACTGGTGCGACCAGTACAACGCCGAGCTCCCCAACCTCCGCTCCTTCATCCTCAACGGAGGGACCCCAGGCGCCGCGCACCTGCACGTCGCGCGCACGGTCGTACGACGGGCCGAGCGGTCCGCGTGGGCGGCGTGGGCGGAGCACGAGGAGACGATGAACGTCCTGGCCATCAAGTACCTCAACCGGCTCTCGGACCTGCTCTTCATCCTGGCCCGGCACGCCAACGCCGAGCGCGGCGACGTGCTCTGGGTCCCTGGCGGCGAACGCTGAGGCGGCTCAGCGCAGTGGCTTCAGGTCCCAGTTGGTCCCGGGCGGCCCGGCCTCGAGCCACGCCTGGAACCCGGTGAGCGACGAGGAGCTCATCGCCAGCTCGACGCTGCCGCCGGTGGTGCTGCAGGCCACCACGACGTGATCGGCGTACAACGCGGTCCGCTCGGGTCCCGAGGGCGTCCGCTTGCCCGAGAAGCTGATGTCGTCCCGCCGCCACACGTACTTCGGGGACGGCGAGAGGGAGAAGACCCGGAACCACTCCAGGGAGTCGCCGCTGTAGCGGCCGACCCCGAGCAGCCAGCCGCGTCCGGGCTTGCCGGTCCGCGCCCGAACGCTCAGCTCGAACGTGCCGCCGTTGCGGGCCAGGACGCGCCGGCGCACGATCAGCGCGACCCCGTAGAGGAGCACAGAGACCAGGAGCGCGCCCAGCACGTCGAGCAGGACGATCCAGAACTCCAACCAAACCTCCTCGGTCACGACCCCGTGCGGTAAATGCAGCAAGGTGAGCACACGGCATGCGTGTGCTCACCCTACTGGTGCGTCTCAGCAGCCGATCAGGACGCCAGCTCCACCGCGCGGATCCGGGCCTCGGCCCGGCGCACGGCCTCGGCGGCCTGGTCGTCGAACTCTCCAGCGGCATGGGCCCGCTCGAGGTCCTTGCGTGCCTTCTCCAGGTCGATCTCGTGCGACATCTCCGCCCGCTCGGACAGGATGGACACCCGGTTCTCGGCCACCGACAGGAAGCCGGCGTCCACCGCGGCCACCCAGGTCTCGCCATCCGCGGTCTGGACGTCCACGACACCCTCGATGACCACCGACAGCATCGGCGCGTGGTTCGGCAGGATGCCGACGTCGCCACCGATGGTCCGAGCGATCACCAGCTTCGCCTCCCCCGACCACACCAGGCGGTCGGCGGCGACGAGCTCCACGTGAAGCAGCGCGTCAGACATCACAGGGACTTCTGGATCGCTGCCCACTGGCGCTCGACGTCGTCGAGCCCACCGCACATGAAGAAGGCCTGCTCGGCCACGTGGTCGTACTCACCGTTGGCGATCTTGTTGAACGCCTCGATGGTGTCGGCCACGGGGACCGTCGAGCCCTCGATGCCGGTGAACTGCTTGGCCACGTAGGTGTTCTGCGACAGGAACCGCTGGATGCGGCGCGCGCGGGACACGATGACCTTGTCCTCCTCGGACAGCTCGTCCACACCGAGGATCGCGATGATGTCCTGCAGCTCCTTGTTGCGCTGCAGGATCGCCTTCACCCGGATGGCCGCGTTGTAGTGGTCCTGACCGATGTACTGCGGGTCCAGGATCCGCGAGGTCGAGGTCAGCGGGTCCACGGCCGGGTAGATACCCAGCGAGGCGATCTCCCGGGAGAGCTCGGTGGTGGCGTCCAGGTGCGCGAAGGTTGTCGCCGGTGCCGGGTCGGTGTAGTCGTCGGCCGGCACGTAGATCGCCTGCATCGAGGTGATCGAGTGACCACGCGTGGAGGTGATGCGCTCCTGCAGCTGACCCATCTCGTCGGCCAGGTTGGGCTGGTAGCCCACCGCGGAGGGCATGCGGCCCAGCAGCGTGGAGACCTCGGAGCCGGCCTGGGTGAACCGGAAAATGTTGTCGATGAAGAGCAGCACGTCCTGCTTCTGCACGTCGCGGAAGTACTCCGCCATGGTCAGCGCCGACAGCGCGACCCGCAGGCGGGTGCCCGGCGGCTCGTCCATCTGGCCGAAGACGAGGGCGGTCTGGCCGATGACGCCGGCCTCCTCCATCTCCACGATCAGGTCGTTGCCCTCACGGGTGCGCTCGCCGACGCCGGCGAACACCGAGACACCACCGTGGTCCTTGGCGACCCGGGCGATCATCTCCTGGATCAGCACCGTCTTGCCCACCCCGGCACCACCGAACAGGCCGATCTTGCCGCCCTGCACGTAGGGGGTGAGCAGGTCGATGACCTTGATGCCGGTCTCGAACATCTGGGTCTTGGACTCCAGCTGGTCGAACGCCGGCGCCTTGCGGTGGATGCCCCAGCGCTCGTTGATCTCGAGCTTCTCGCCCTCGGCGAGGTTGAGGCAGTCGCCGGTGGTGTTGAACACCCGGCCCAGGGTCACGTCACCCACGGGCACGGTGATCGGCCCGCCGGTGTCGATGACCTGGCCCCCGCGGACCAGCCCGTCGGTCGGCTTCATGGAGATCGCGCGCACCATGCCGTCACCGATGTGCTGAGCAACCTCGGCGGTGATCGTCTGGGTCTCGCCGTTGAGCTCGAAGGTGATCTTCAGGGCGTTGTAGATCTCGGGCATCTGGTCGGTCGGGAACTCGATGTCCACGACAGGACCGATGACGCGGGAGATCCGGCCGGTGCCGGCCTGGCCACCCGCCGTGTTCGTCTCTTCAACAGTGGCAGTCATGTCTCTCTCACTCATTCCCGGCGTTGGCGTCGGCAAGGGCGTTGACGCCACCGACGATCTCGCTGATTTCCTGGGTAATGCCGGCCTGGCGGGCCTGGTTGGCAATTCGCTTGTACTTCTTGATCAGCTCGTCGGCGTTGTCGGTCGCCGCCTTCATCGCCTTCTGGCGGGCTGCGAGCTCGGAAGCGGCAGCCTGCAGAAGACAGAAGAAGATCCGGCTCTGGACGTACTTGGGGAGCAGTGCGTCGAGCACCTCCTCGGCGGAGGGCTCGAACTCGTACAGCGGCAGCAGGTCGTGCTTCTCGGGCACGTCGGTGCCCTCGATGACCTCCAGCGGCAGCATGCGCGTGGCCGTCGGCTCCTGGACCAGCATCGACCGGAAGCGGGTGAAGACCACGTGCACCTCGTCGACGGCGGGCGGGCGGCCCTCCTCGGCCTCCTCGTCGACGTCCCCGAGGAACGCGTCGATGAGGGTCCGGCCGATCTCGGCCGCCGCGTCGTACGTCGGCTGGTCGGAGAAGCCCGTCCAAGCCTGCGCGACCGGGCGCTGGCGGAACTTGTAGTACGCCTCCGCCTTGCGCCCCGTGACGTAGAGGTCGACCTCCTTGCCGTCCTGCTTGAGTCGCTGGACCAGCCGCTCGGCCTCCTTGAGCACGCTCGAGGAGTACGCACCGGCCAGACCACGGTCGCTGGTCACGACCAGGACCGCCGCACGACGCGGGTTCTCCGGGTCGGTCGTCAACGGGTGGTTGACCCGCGAGTGCGTCGCGAGCGCCGACACTGCGCGGGTCAGCTCCCGGGCGTAGGGCGCTGCGCCCTGCGCCCGCTGCTGGGCCTTGACGATGCGGGACGCGGCAATGAGCTCCATGGCGCGCGTGATCTTCTTCATCGACTCCGTCGACTTGATCCTCGCGCGGTACTCACGTACCGAGAGAGCCATCTCCTCAGCCCCGCTTCTGCTTGACGATCTGCTCCTGGTCGACGTCGGCGTCCTCGAGTGCCTCGTGCACCTCACGACCAGCCTTGATGGAGTGCCCGTCCGAGGTCTCGAACTGGTCCAGGAAGGTCTCGTAGGCCACGGCGAGCTGGTCGGCCGTCGAGTCCTCGAACTTACCGGACTCGCGGATACCCGCAAGGATGCCCTCGTGCGAGAGACGCAGGTAGTCCAGGAACTCCTGCTCGAAGCGGAGCACGTCGTCGGTGGGCACCTTGTCGAGGCGGCCCGACGTTCCGGTCCACAGCGACACGGTCATCTCCTCGACCGGGTACGGCGAGTAGGCCGGCTGCTTCAGCAGAGCCATCAGGCGCTGCCCGCGGTCGAGCTGCTGACGCGAGGCCGCGTCCAGGTCCGAGGCGAACATCGCGAACGCCTCCATGGCACGGAACTGCGCCAGGTCGACCTTGAGCGAGCCCGTGACCGTCTTCATCGCCTTGGTCATGGCCGAGCCACCCACCCGCGAGACCGAGACACCCACGTCGATGGCGGGGCGCTGGTTGGCTGCGAACAGGTCCGACTGCAGGAAGATCTGGCCGTCGGTGATGGAGATGACGTTGGTCGGGATGAAGGCCGAGACGTCGTTGGCCTTGGTCTCGATGATGGGCAGGCCCGTCATCGACCCCTTGCCCATCTCGTCGGAGAGCTTGGCGCAGCGCTCGAGCAGACGGGAGTGCAGGTAGAAGACATCACCCGGGTAGGCCTCACGGCCCGGCGGGCGACGCAGCAACAGCGACACCGCGCGGTAGGCCTCGGCCTGCTTGGTGAGGTCGTCGAACACGATGAGGACGTGCTTGCCCTCGTACATCCAGTGCTGGCCGATGGCCGAGCCGGTGTAGGGAGCCAGGTACTTGAAGCCCGCGGAGTCGGAGGCCGGGGAGGCCACGATGGTGGTGTACTCCAGCGCACCCGCCTCCTCCAGCGCGCCCCGGACCGACGCGATGGTCGAGCCCTTCTGGCCGATGGCGACGTAGATGCAGCGAACCTGCTTGTCGGGGTCGCCCGACTCCCAGTTCTTCTTCTGGTTGATGATCGTGTCGATCGCGATCGTGGTCTTGCCGGTCGCGCGGTCACCGATGATCAGCTGACGCTGACCGCGGCCGACCGGGGTCAGGGCGTCGATCGCCTTGATGCCGGTGGCGAGCGGCTCGTGCACCGACTTGCGCACCATCACGCCCGGAGCCTGGAGCTCCAGGGCACGACGCCCGGTGGTCTCCAGCTCGCCGAGCCCGTCGATCGGGGTGCCGAGCGGGTCCACGACCCGGCCCAGGTAGCCGTCACCGACAGCGACCGAGAGGACCTCGCCCGTGCGGCGCACGGTCTGGCCCTCCTCGATGCCCGCGAAGTCACCCAGGATGACGACACCGATCTCGCGGGTGTCGAGGTTCTGGGCCAGGCCCTTGGTGCCGTCCTCGAACTCGAGCAGCTCGTTGGCCATGCACGAGGGCAGACCCGAGACGCGCGCGATGCCGTCTCCGGCCTCGGCCACGCGGCCGACCTCTTCACGACTGGCGGTCTCGGGCTTGTAGTCCGACACGAAGCGCTGCAGCGCGTTACGGATCTCGTCCGGACGGATGTTGAGCTCCGTCATTTGTCTTCCTTACTGTTCGTCTGCTCGAAAGGGGAGTTGGTGACCGACCGGCTCATCCGGCGAGCCTGCGTCGTACGTCGTCCAGCCTGCTGACCACGGTGCCGTCGATGACCTCGTCACCGATCTCGACGCGGATCCCGCCGATCAGCGACGGTTCCACGACCACGTTGACCGAGACCGGTCGGCCGTAGCGGCGGGTCAGGGCTGCCGCGAGTCGCTGCCGGGCGCTGTCCGTGAGCGGCTGGGCCACCCGCGCCGTGGCGACGTACTGGCCGTGGACCTCGGCGGCGATCTTCTGGTACTCCGCGAGGGCGACCGCGACGGTGCGGTGAGTGCCGGCCAGTGCCTGGTCGGCGAGCACGACGGTCTCGGGCAGGGCCCGACCCTCCAGGAGGGAGGAGACCAGCGTGCGCTTGTCGGCCTGGGAACGCGCCGGATCCGACAGGGCGTCGCGGAGCTCGGAGGAGTCCTTGACCGTCTGCGCGAACGAGAAGAGCTCGTCGGTCAGCTGCCCCGACGCCCCCTTCTGCCCAGCGGAGTGCACCACGGCGATGACGCCGAGGCGCTCGAGCGCGTCAGGGAGGTGGCGCGTGGCTGCCCAGCGCATGGTCACCGCCCGTTCGAGGAGCCGGACCGCGAGCTCGGAGGCCTTGCCGCCGAAGAGCTGGCGGACCAGCCCGGACTTCGCCTCGGGGGCGAGGGAGACGTCCGTGGCCACCCGACGCAGACCGGCCTCGCTGCTCAGCACGGATGCCAAGGAGAAGAGGTCGCTGCCGACCAGCACGCCGTCGGAGCCCGGGAGCTCCCCCTGCAGGTAGTCCGACAGGGAGGCGACAGCGTCGACGGATGCTCCACGGAAGGCCATCAGTTGACCCCGCCCTGAACCTGACCGGACTCGATGTCAGCCAGGAAGCGCTCGACGACCCGGCTCTGCCGGACCTCGTCGTCGAGGCTCTCGCCCACGATCCTCCCAGCCAGGCCGGTCGCGAGTGCGCCCACCTCTGCTCGCAGCGAGGTGACCGCCTGCTGGCGCTCGGCCTCGATCTGCGTCTTGCCGTGCTCGACGATGCGGGCGGACTCGGTCTGAGCCTGGTCCCTCATCTCGGCCACGATCTGGGCACCCTGCTCACGCGCTTCCTCTCGGATGCGCGCGGCCTCGTGCCGTGCGTCGGCGAGCTGCTTCTCCAGCTCCGCCAGCTTGGCGTCGGCCTCGGCCTGCTTGGTCTCGGCTGCAGCCAGCCCGCCCTCGATCGCCTTGGTGCGCTCGGCGAACGTTGTCTCGAAGTTGGGGACGACCCACTTCTTGACGGCGAGGAAGAGCAGCCCGAAGACGACCAGGGAAAGGACGATCTCCACCGGGTGCGGGATGAGGGGATTGAGCTCCTCAGCCGCGAGGGTGATCGAGTTCATGGACTTCGGTCCTTCGTCAGTGCTTGGTCAGGGGGTCAGAGCACGAACGCGAGGGCGATGCCGATGATGGCAAGCGCCTCAGCCAGGGCGAAGCCCAGGATGGCGATCGGCTGCAGGCGGCCCTGCGCCTCGGGCTGGCGGGCGACACCGTTGATGTACGCGGCGAAGATCAGACCGACGGCGAGACCCGGACCCACGGTCGCGAGGCCGTACCCGAGCATGTTGAGAGAGCCATCCACGGCTTCTTCCTTTCGTTGTTCCTGCTAGGAGTGTTGGTTGGGCGCAGGAGGGTGTTGGGGGTGAACTCAGTGCTCTTCGGCGACGGCGCCGGAGATGTACATCGACGTCAGCAGGACGAAGACGTAGGCCTGGAGCACCTGGACCAGGAGCTCGAGGAGGCTGATGAGGCCGAACATCAGGAACGCGACGGGACCGGCGAGCTTGGTGAAGCCCTCACCGTGCAGCAGGAGGTACTCACCGCCGAGCGCGAACAGGATGAGCAGCAGGTGGCCGGCGAACATGTTGGCGAACAGACGCAGCGCCAGCGTGACCGGGCGGACCAGGATGTTGGAGAAGAACTCCAGCGGCACCAGGAGCAGGAGCACCGGTCCCTTGATGCCCGCGGGCACCGTCTGGTGCTTGAAGTAGCCGAAGAACCCGTGGCGCTTGATCCCGACGGCGTTGTAGACCACCCAGCTGAGCAGCGCCAGCGCGTAGGCGGTGCCGGCGCGGCCGAAGGTCGGGAACTGGATGAACGGGATGGCCGCCATCACGTTGTTGACCAGGAGGAAGAAGAAGAGGGTCACCAGGTATGGGATGAACGGGGTGAAGTCCCGGCTACCGATGATGTCGCGACCCAGGGAGTTGCGGACGAACCCGTAGCCGGCCTCGCCGACGTACTGGAGCTTGCCCGGCACCATGGCGCGCTTGCGGCTGGCGTAGTAGAGGAAGGCGAAGACCACTCCGGCCGCCACGACCAGCTGGATCATCGGCTTGGTGACGCCGAGGTACATCGTCTCGCCGAGGAACTCGAACGTCTTGTCCGGCCCGATCGGGGCAGGTTGAAGTCGGCCGGGCCCGGGGGGGTGAATCCCTCAGCCCGGATCGCGGTCATCCCGATCGCACTCACGCTGTCTCCTGTGTCTGCCGCACTACTGATTCGAGTTCTTGTTCGTTCCGGAGGCCGGGGGCGTGCCGAACGCCCGCCAGGTCAGGTAGAGACCCAGGACTGCGCCGAACACGATGCCGATGCCCACCAGGAACGTCGTTCCCAGCCAGCGGTCGAGTCCCCAGCCGCCCAGTCCGTAGACCAGGACACCGGTGATCACGTAGCTGAACGCACGCCAAGGGTCCTGCTGTCCGCGGGGTTCCTCGGCGTGGCTTGACCGTGAGTTCTTCAGAGCCATCGCGAACCGGACAATAGCAGTCGTGAAAGGTCATCGCGCGCCCGCCTCCTCCCGCTCGGACGCAGCCGGGTCGGCCAGGTCGTAGAGCGGGATGCGCGCCTTGGTGCTGAGCCAGGTCTGCGCAGCGATCCAGACACCCGTGCCGACGATGACGCCGGCTGCCAGCCAGCCCCGGGACACGACCGTGCCCAGGTCCCCGGAGCGGTCCAGCGCCGCGAAGACGGCGATCAGGACCGCGAGCTGGAGACCGTAGGTCAGCAACGCGACGAGGAGGGAGGCCGAGGGCATCGCGGCCGCCACGACGTGGACCACGAAGGAGCCCAGCGCCAGGACGGTGATCACCAGACCGGCCCCGATCGCCGCGCCCAGGGCGCTCGGGCGCCCACCGGTCAGGGCCGCCAGAGCGACCACTGCGATGCCCGCTCCGACGGCGGCCAGCACGGCTCCCAGAAGCACACCGAGGCCCGGATCACCGGGCTGGCGTTGCGACGTACGGGGCATGTCTGGAGGCCGTCCTGTGGGGGTCTCGGGCATGGTCTCAGGTGGCGCCCGGGTGTCTCGGAGCGCTCGTGAAAACTATCACAAGCCTCCCGGGCCGCCGAATCGGCTCACGCCTCCTCGGTCTCCCCCGCATCGAGCAGCAGGGGGCTGTGCACCCGTGGCAGCACGAAGGTGACCACCAGGGTCAGCAGGCTGCCGAGCGCCAGGGCGGCCCAGACCATGGGGCCGGAGTAGAGACTCACCACCACGGCCCCGAAGCCCACCAGCCCGGCCCAGGTCCACATGATGAAGACCGCGCGCCGCTGGGAGTGGCCGATCTCCAAGAGCCGGTGGTGCAGGTGCTGCTTGTCGGGAGCGAACGGCGACCGGCCCGCGCGGGTCCGCCGGACCACGGCCAGCACCAGGTCCGCCATCGGCACCAGCAGCAGGGAGACCGGGAGCAGCAGCGGGAGGAGCACCAGGATGCCGGCCCCCGAGCCGTCCCGGCCGAAGGAGGTCTGGGCACCGTCGAACTGGCCGGTCACGGTCAGCGCGCTGGCGGAGAGCACGAGCCCGATCAGCATCGACCCGGAGTCGCCCATGAACAGGCGCGCGGGATGGAAGTTGTGTGGCAGGAAGCCCGCGCACGCCCCCGCGAGCGCGGCGCTGAGCAGCGCCCCCGTGGTCGCGAGGGTGACGTGGTTGAGGTTGGAGAGCTGATAGCAGAAGAGGAAGAGGGCCAGGGCGCCGATCCCCACGACTCCCGAGGCGAGGCCGTCCAGGCCGTCCACGAAGTTGACCGCGTTGACCGTCGCGACCACCACCACCACGGTCAGCAGCGTCCCCTGTGTGGGATCCAGTGCCAGCTGGACCCCCTCGCTGTTGGGGAAGAAGTAGAACTTGACGCCGTAGTAGGCCAGCAGCCCCGCGGCCAGCACCTGGCCGCCGAGCTTGGTGAGGGCATCGATGTCGAAGATGTCGTCGAGCACTCCCACCGCGCAGATCAGTGCGCCCGCGGCCAGCACCACCCCGGCGTCCCGGAAGACCCAGGTGCCGCTGGTGGAGAGGAAGGGCAGCTCCCGAGCCACCAGGTAGGCCGCGACGAGCCCACCCAGCATCGCCAGTCCCCCGAGGTAGGGGATCGGCTTGGCGTGCACGTCGCGGTCCCGAACCGCCGCCACCGCCCCCGTGCGCAGCGCGATCTCCCGCGCGATGACCGTGAGGAGGTACGTCGTCGCGGCGGCGACCAGGAAGACCAGCAGGTACTCGCGCATCAGCCCTGACCCGGGGTGTCGGTGGGGCCGGCACCGCCTGACTCGTCGGTGAGCTCGATCCCCAACGGGGTGAGCACCTCGGCCAGCTGGTCCAGGTCGATCGCGCCCAGCCGCAGCACGCGGCACCCCGGCCCGGTCACGTCCACGATGGTCGACGCCACGGCGCCGGCGCTGGGACCGCCGTCGACGATCACCTCCACCCGGTCCCCCAGCATCCGCTCGGCCTCGTCGGCATCGGTGGCCGCGGGCTGGCCGGTGAGGTTGGCCGAGCTGACCGCGAGTGGGCCGGTGCGCTCCAGCACGGACAGGATGATCGGCTCGTCGGGCATCCGGACCGCCACGGTGCCATGGGTCTCCCCCAGGTCCCACTGCAGAGAGTCCTGCTGGTGGCAGACCAGCGTCAGCGGGCCGGGCCAGAAGCGCTCGACCAGGGCGCGGGCGAATCCCGGGACCCGGGTCGCCAGGGCGTCCAGGGTGGTCGCGCTGCTGACCAGCACGGGAGGCGGCATGTCTCGGCCCCGGCCCTTGGCCTCCAGCAGCGCGCGGACCGCGACGGCGTCGAACGCGTCGGCCGCGATCCCGTAGACGGTGTCGGTGGGCAGCACGGCCAGCTCCCCGCGGCGCAGAGCCAGACTGGCTGCCTCGACGGCTTCCTCGCGTTCGTGCTCCGTGGCGGTCGCGTGTCGCATGAAGGTCATCGTGCCAGTCGCGCCGTCAGGAATCTCGCGCGCCCGGCCAGGTCAGCGTGGTCGCGGACCTCCGCCCAGCGCCCGGAGGTGGCGAACACCGCCGGCGCGCTCTCCCCCTGGGCGTCGGCGTGCTCGGCACCCACGACACCCCCGCGGCGCAGCAGGAGCGCTGCCCGCTCCTCCAGGACCCGGATCGCGTCGAGGCCGTCGTCGCCGGAGAACAGCGCCAGGTGCGGGTCGTGGTCACGGGCCTCCGCGGCCACCGACTCCCACGCCTCCAGAGGGATGTACGGCGGGTTGCACACCACCACGTCCACCGTGCCGGCCAGCTCCGGGAAGGCCGTGGCCATGTCCCCCTGGCGCAGGTCCACCCCCGTCCCGGTGAGGTTGCGCAAGGCCCAGCCGTGGGCGGCCTCGTCCAGCTCGACGGCATGCACCTGCGCGGAGGGCGCCTCGTGGGCCACTGACGCGGCGATCGCCCCCGACCCGGTGCACAGGTCGACGACCACGGCACCACGGCCGGTGGCGCGCTCGACCTCGAGCGCGGCCTCGACGGCCCACCCGGCCAGCAGCTCGGTCTCCGGCCGCGGCACGAACACGCCCGGCCCCACCTCTAGCTCGAGGTAGCGGAAGGCCGCGGAGCCCAGGATGTGCTGGAGCGGCTCGCGGGTGGCGCGCCGCGCCACCAGGGCGTCGTAGGCCTGCGCGTCACCCAGCGACAGCTCCTCGACCTGTACCAGGCCCCCCAGGGACACCCCGAGCACGTGCGCGAGCAGCTCGTCCGCATCCCGGTCCGGACTGGCCACCCCCGCCTCGCGCAGCCGCTGGGCGGCGAGGCGACGAGCAGCCCGAGCGTGGCTCACTGCTCGAGGGACTGCAGACGGGCAGCCAGGTCCATGGCCACACAGCTGTCGATGATCGGCCCGAGGTCACCGTCCAGCACCTGGTCGAGGTTGTGCGACTTGTAGCCGGTCCGGTGGTCGCTGATCCGGTTCTCGGGATAGTTGTAGGTGCGGATGCGCTCCGACCTGTCCACCGTCCGCACCTGTGAGCGCCGGGCCTGGCTGGCCTCGGCGTTCGCCTCTTCCTGGGCCGCGGCCAGCAGCCGGGCACGCAGGATCCGCATCGCCTGCTCCTTGTTCTGCAGCTGCGACTTCTCGTTCTGGCAGCTCACCACGATCCCCGACGGCAGGTGGGTGATCCGCACCGCGGAGTCGGTCGTGTTCACGCTCTGGCCACCCGGCCCGGAGCTGCGGAAGACGTCGATGCGCAGGTCGTTGTCGTCGACGACCACGTCGACCTGCTCGGCCTCGGGGAGCACCAGCACGCCGGCGGCAGAGGTGTGCACCCGGCCTTGCGACTCGGTGACCGGGACTCGCTGCACCCGGTGCACGCCGGCCTCGAACCGGAGCAGCCCGTAGGGCGCCTCCCCGGGCTGGGGCGTGCCCTTGGCCTTGACCGCCACCGTGACGGACTTGTAGCCCCCCAGGTCCGACTCGGTGGCGTCCAGCACCTCGGTGCTCCAGCCCTTGGTCTCGGCGAAGCGGGTGTACATCCGCAGCAGGTCGGCGGCGAACAGCGCCGACTCCTCGCCGCCCTCGCCTGACTTGACCTCGAGGATGGCGTCCTTGGCCTCGGTCGGGTCCCGCGGCACCAGGAGGTGCCGCAGCCGCTCCTCGGCACCGGCGTGCCGCTTGACCAGGCTCTCGACCTCCGTCGCGAAGTCAGGGTCCTCGGCGGCCAGCTCGCGGGCGGCCTCGATGTCCTCGGCCAGCTCCTGCCACTCGCGCCAGGTGGCGATCACCGCGGAGAGCTCGGCGTAACGCTGGTTGAGCTGCTTGGCCAGCCGCTGGTCCGCGTGGGTCTCCGGCTCGGCCAGCCGCTGCTCGAGCATGGCGTGCTCGTCGACCATTCCCTCGACGGCCTCGAACACGGGCGGTCACCTCCACAAACTGCTTGCACGGACCTGCAGGACACGCCACCTCCGCGGCGCGGGCGCCTGGGCGCAGCGCCTGGCGACAGGCGCACGAACGACAGGCGCACGGACGAAATGCCGAACGCCGGTCACCCACATGGAGGTGGGGACCGGCGTCCGGGTCGGAGCTACTTCTGGGCAGCCTTGGCGTAGCGGGCCTCGAAGCGGGCCACGCGGCCACCGGTGTCGAGGATCTTCTGCTTGCCGGTGTAGAACGGGTGGCACTGCGAGCAGACGTCGGCGTGAAGCTTGCCGGACGGGGCAGTGCTGTGGGTGGTGAACGACGCGCCACAGGTGCAGGTCACCTGGGTCTCGACGTAGTCGGGGTGGATGTCCTTCTTCATGTCAGTCCTTTCGGGGCCGCCGGGTCGCTCCGCCTGCTGCGGAGACGTGAACCGGAACCGACGCACAAGTGTGCCACCGTGCCCAACAAGCGTGCTAATCGGTAGATTCCCCGATGACCAGGCGAGCTTCGGCCCGGCGGGCATGGTCCAGGTCACTGAACCCCTGCCGTTCCATGGTGCCCCAGTCGCGGGTGGTCCCCCGGAGTGCCTCGACGATGCCCTGCAGCCGCCAGAACGCGTTCATCTGGCGGTAGCCCACGTTCTCCTCCACGGCCGCGCCGATCGCCCGGAGCAGGTCGGGGACCCCTCGGTAGCGCCGGAAGCTCACCTCCTCGGCCAGCAGCGCGATCAGGGTGACGAGCACGGCGAACAGCACCGAGGCAGTGAGCAGGATGATCACCAGTGGCGGGTTCACCACGTCCCACCCCGGGATCAGCCACGTCTCCACCGCCAGGGAGCACAGCAGGAAGACCATCAGCACCAGCCCAGCGACCTCGACCACCGGCGCCAGCAGCTCGAAGGCGACGAACCAGGGCATCGCCACCATGCCGGCCACGCCGTACCGGGGGCGGAACAGCATCCGCTTGTGTCGCCACAGGATCTCGGCCAGGCCCCGGTGCCAGCGCCGCCGCTGCATGCGCAGCACCGCGCGGCTGTTGGGCACCTCGGTCCAGGCCACCGGCTCCGGCACGAAGACCACGCCCGCCTTGCGGTCGGTCTCGCCGAGGTGGCGGTGCAGACGCACCACCAGCTCCGCGTCCTCGCCGATGCAGTCGGTCGCCAGCCCGTCGACCTCGAACAGCACGTCCTTGCGGAACACCCCGAAGGCGCCCGAGATGACCAGCAGCCCGCCCGCCCGGCTCCACCCCGAACGGCCCACCAGGAAGGCGCGCAGATACTCCACCACCTGGATCCGGGCGATCCATCGTCGCGGCATCTTGACGTCCACCACCCGTCCCCGGTCGACCTTGGAGCCGTTGGCGACGCGCACCACTCCCCCGGCCGCGACGACGTTGCCGGGGTCGTCGGCGAACGGCCTGGCGACGTTGAGCAGGGCGTCGGGATCCAGCAGCGAGTCCGCGTCGACCATGCACACCAGCTCCTTGCGGGAGTAGTTGATGCCGGCGTTGAGGGAGTCCGCCTTGCCGCCGTTGGTCTTCACCACCAGCGCCAGGTTGCGGGCTCCCCGCCTGCTCACCCAGGTGGAGACGATCTCGCCCTGAGTCGGGATCGAGCCCGCAGCCACCAGCGGGACCTCCTGCATGTCGAACTCCGCGATCAGCAGCGCCGAGGTGTCGTCGGTGGAGCCGTCGTCGATCACCACCACCTCGAAGTCGGGGTAGCGCAGCGACGTCATCGCCTGGACCGAGGTGAGGATCGTCGCGGCCTCGTTGAACGCGGGCATCAGCACCGAGACCCCGCGCGCGTGGGGGTCCAGGAACCACTCGTCGTAGCCCGCGAAGGCGAGTCGACGCCGGTAGGAGGCGAGATCGGCGACCGCCAGCAGGGTGAGCAGCGCGAAGCTGGCGTTGATCAGCACCGAGTAGACGGCGAAGACGATGGTCGTCCAGTGCACCAGCGGACCCAGGGCGTGGATCAGCTCAGGCACTGGGCACCGCCAGTCGCGCCAGCGCGAGGGCCTCGCGCACCACCGGGTGCGCGGCGCTGGCCTCCAGGGTCCGTCTCCCGGCGAGGCCGCAACGCTCCAGTGCCTGGGCCGCCGCGCGGGCGACCTCGATGTTCTCGTCCCTCAGGGCGGCGGCGAGGAACGCGACCGACCCGGGGCCGCCGATCTTGCCCAGCGCGACCGCAGACGTGCGTCGCACCTCCATGGAGGCGTGGTCCAGCAGCCCGGCCAGCGACATCACCGAGGTGGGTGCCCCCAGGTCGCCCAGGGCGTTGACGCAGGCGATGACCAGCTCCGTCGCGTCGGACTCGAGCGCGGCCTCCAGGGTCGGCACGGACCTGTGACCTCCGACGAGGCCCAGTACCTCGGCAGCCAGGAACTGGCGCCGCAGTGCGACGGGCGAGGCGTCCTGCGGGGCCGCCAGGGCGCGCGCGAGCACCGGCACGGCCGAGGGGCCGATCCGGTCGACGGTGGCCAGGAAGTCGTGCCGCAGCCGCACCTCGTTGGCAGCGGCGTCGAGGACGGCCTGGACCACCTCGTCGCCCGAGTACGACGCCAGCGCGAGCGTGGCGGTCCGCCGTACGGCGAACTCGCGGTCGACCAGCCCCTCGAGCAGCCGGTCGAGGCTCTCGGGGCGGCGAGGATCCCCAGCTGGTGCATGCCGCGGCAGCGGCGCACCACCGAACGGCTCCGGGCCAGGCGCCGGGACTCGTGGAGCGAGCCCCAGTCGCGCATCAGCGCCTGCAGGCGCTCGCGGGCCCCGCCGCGCAGCTTGGGCACCAGGGCGAACGCGTCGTCGTACACCGCGCGCCGCTCCTTGCGACCGGTGCGCAGCAGCGCCAGGGTGGCGAGCTCGACCTCCTCGTCGTCACCGGCGGTGAGGAGCAGGACCTGCTGCCAGATCGGCGCACGCACGTTGCGCCGCCTTCCCTCCGAGTGGTCCCGCAGGACCCTGATCACCACCAGGGCGAGCACGACGACGAGACAGGCCAGACCACAAGCAACGGCCGCGTACCACGCGAACCGCTCTACGGTCATCGTGCTCGGGTCAGCAGCGCCTGGACTCGGGAGGCAAGCTCACGGGGGCTGAACGGCTTGGTGATGTAGTCGTCGGCGCCGGAGTCGAAGCCGGTCTCCACGTCGGACTCCTGCGCCCGGGCGGTCAGCAGGATGACAGGGAGGTCTGCGAGGGCGGGATCGTTGCGGATGACCCGCACCGCGTCCAGCCCAGACATCCCCGGCATCATCACGTCGAGCACCGCGAGGTCGGGGCGCTGGCGCTGCACCTCGTCCACCGCGGAGGCGCCGTCAGCAACAGCCACCACGTCGTGCCCGAGGGTGGAGAGCTTGAACTCGACGAGCTCCCTGATGTCGACGTCGTCGTCCGCGACCAGAATCCTTGCCATTGTCCTGAAGGACCTTCCGTTCGATGTGACCCACAGACTAGGTCAACTCCATGGTGGCCGCGGCCGAACGCTCCGGCGCGTGATCTCTTGTGTTTACCCCAACAGGGGTAGGTGCGGTGCGCGCTAGGCGAGCTCGGCCACCGACGGCGTGCTGCGCTGCACCTGGGTGAGGAAGTCGATGTTGCTGTGCGAGCCGCGCAACCGCGCCAGCAGCAGCTCCAGGGCCTGCTCGATCTCCAGGTCGCCCAGCGCCTTGCGGAGCTTCCAGACGATCGCGACCTCCTCCGGGCTCAGCAGCAGCTCCTCGCGGCGGGTGCCCGAGGCGACCGCGTCGATCGCGGGAACAAGCGCCTGTCCGCGAGCTCGGACCGCAGTCGCAGCTCCATGTTCGCGGTGCCGGTGAAGTCCTCGAAGATCACCTCGTCCATCTTCGATCCGGTCTCCACCAGCGCGGTGGCCAGGATCGTCAGCGATCCGCCGTCCTCGACGTTGCGCGCGGCGCCGAAGAACTGCTTCGGCGGGTGCAGCGCGCTGGAGTCCACTCCCCCGGACAGGATCCGGCCGCTGGCCGGGGCGGCCAGGTTGTAGGCGCGGGCCAGCCGGGTGATGGAGTCGAGGAGGACCACCACGTCGTGGCCCAGCTCGACGAGCCGCTGCGCGCGCTCGATGGCCAGCTCGGCCAGCATCGTGTGGTCCGTGGCGGGCCTGTCGAACGTGGAGGCGATGACCTCTCCCTTGATGGTCCGCTGGAAGTCGGTCACCTCCTCGGGGCGCTCGTCGATCAGCACGACCATCAGGTGGCACTCGGGGTTGTTGGTGCTGATCGAGTTCGCGATGGACTGCAGCACCCTCGTCTTGCCGGCCTTGGGCGGGGACACGATGAGGCCCCGCTGCCCCTTGCCGATCGGCGCCGCGACGTCGATGATCCGACCGATCAGGTCCTGGCCACCGGTCTCCAGGCGCAGCCGCTCGCTCGGGTGCACCGGCGTGAACGAGGCGAACTCCGGCCGGTCCTTGGCCGCCTCGGGGTCGCCGCCGTTGACCGAGTCGATGCGCACCATGGGGTTGAACTTCTCGCGCCGCTCGCCCTCGCGGGGCTGGCGGACCTGGCCGACGATGGCGTCGCCGCGCCGCAGCCCGTACTTGCGCACCATCGACAGCGAGACGTAGACGTCGTCGGCGCCGGGCAGGTAGCCGGTCGTCCGGACGAACGCGTAGTTGTCGAGAACGTCCAGGATGCCGGCGGCCGGCACCAGGATGTCGTCCTCGAGGATCGAGGTGTCGGGCTCGTTGCGGCCGCCGGCGCGCGGCGTGGTCCGCTCGCGTCCCCGGCGACGGCGGTTCCGCCTGCTGCCGGCGTCGTCGTCCAGGTCGTCCTGGTCCCGGTTGCCCTGCTGGTCCCGGTTGCCCTGCTGGTCCCGGTTGCCCTGCTGGTCCCGGTTGCCCTGCTGGTCCCGGTTGCCCTGCTGGTCCCGGTTGCCCTGCTGGTCCCGGTTGCCCTGCTGGTCCCGGTTGCCCTGCTGGTCCCGGTTGCCCTGCTGGTCCCGGTTGCCCTGCTGATCGCGGTTGCCCTGCTGATCGCGGTTGCCCTGCTGATCGCGGTTGCCCTGCTGGCGGCGCTGCCGCTTCGGGGTGTTGGCCTCGTTCTCGCGCTGGGCGTCCTGCTCGTTGTCCCGGGCGCGCTCCTCGCGAAGCTCCGTCGACGCCTCGCGCCGCGCCTCCCGGGTCTGGCTGGTCACGGTGTGCCCACCCTGGGCCTCGATCGCGGGCTCGCTCGAGCCAGCCGCAGCAGCCTCGCCCCGACTACGACGGCGGGTGGCGCGGGCCGGCGCGTCCGGCGTCCTGGACTCATCGGCGGGCCCGCTCGGGGTGCCGGCGGCGTCCTGGCTGCCGGACTCGCCTGCCCCGGTCCCGGACTGGACGGGCGCGCCGCCGGCCCTCTTGCCAGCCGATCGCGCCGCGACCCGCTCGGTGGACCGGGCAACGGCAGGCTGGCCCTCGGGGCCGTGCTGGGGGCCGCGTCGGCGGCTGCGGCTCGGGGCGGGGACTGCACGCCGCGGATCGCCTCGACGAGCTGCGCCTTCTTCATCGAGCCGGCACCGGGGATGGCCAGCGCGCCCGCCATCGCCTTGAGATCCGCGAGCAGCATGGTGTTGAGGCTGGTGGCGCGCTTGCGCTGCGTCGGCGCAGTCGTGTCGGGCGCCTGCGTCGCCTCGGAACCGGTCGAGCCGGGGGTTTCGGTCACGTGAAGTCCTTGCCACGTCCAGTGCGGGGCGGTGAGAACCGCCGGGCATCCGTTGATGAGTCTCCCCGACCTCGTCGCTCGCGGATGCGAGGCGCCGGTGCGGACACGTCGGAAGGGGGATGAGGCACACCGGGGGGTGCTCTTCGCAGTCACCGGTGGTCGCGCGCGGGTGGCGCGCCGGTCACGCTACCACTCCCGGCGCCCCCGGATCGGGAGCGGGCGGCGGGCGGCGGTGCGGCCTCCCCCGCGTCGTCAGTGCCCGCGTCGTCAGTGCACCGTGGCGCCGTCCTGGTCGACCTCGAGGTGCCGGGCCTGCCAGCCCGACGGGCAGCGGCTCAGCAGCCCGCCCACCGAGGCGTGGTCGGTGAGGGCCAGGACGGTGGGACCGGCTCCGGAGACCACCGTCGGCACCCCCGACTCGCGCAGCCGGCGCACCAGGGCCAGGGAGTCGGGCATCACCGGCTCCCGGTAGTCCTGGTGCAGGAAGTCCTCGGTGGCCGCCATCAGGCACTCGGGCCGGTCCGCCAGCGCGGCGACCAGCAGGGCCGCGCGACCGGCGTTCGCCGCTGCCCGGGCGTGCGGCACCGTATCGGGGAGCAGGCCCCGTGCGAGCGACGTCGCCACGGGTACGTCGGGCACGAACGCGACCGCCGTGACCCGGGGGTCCACGGCACTCTTGACGGCGTACCAGTGCTCGTCCGCCCGCCCGGCGATCGTGAAGCCGCCCAGCAGGGCCGGAGCGACGTTGTCCGGATGCCCCTCCAGGTCCGAGGCCAGGGCCAGCAGGGCGTCGTCATCCAGGAGCAGCGCTCCCCCGGCCACCAGCGCTCGGGCCAGCACCAGGCCTCCGACGATCGCCGCGGAGGACGACCCCAGGCCCCGGGCGTGCGGGATCCGGTTGTCGCAGACCAATCGCAGCCCCGGCGGCTGGGCGCACATCGCCTGGAACGCGCTCCGCATGGCGCGCACCACGAGGTGGCTCTCGTCCTGGGGGACGTCGGCGGCGCCCTCGCCCCGCACCGAGATCTCCAGTCCCGATTCC